>NZ_JAFCLZ010000006.1 GCF_018130165.1 Bradyrhizobium sp. JYMT SZCCT0180
GCGTCGAAGCTGTAGCTGCCGTCGGCGCTGATGGTCAGCCCGGCGATCGCACTGGTCTGCGCATAGCTCAGGATCGCGCCGTCATCGACGTCGCTGTCATTGGTCGCAACCGTGCCGGTGATAATGGCGTCCTCGAGCCCTGCATTGGTGTCGGCGACCGCGACCGGCGCGTCGTTGGTGCCGGTGACGGTCAACGACACCGTCGCAAGACTGCTCGCCGCAATGCCGTCGGTCGTCACATACTTGAAGCTATCTGCGCCGGTTTGGCCATTGGCGAGACTGTTGAACACCCCGTTCTGCACATAGCTGAAAGTGCCGGTCTCAGTATCGAGCGTCGCCGTTCCACCCGCCGTGGTGGTGAACTTGATCGAGCCATTCATGACTCCATCCAGATCGCCTGCTCCGCCGTCGGTGATCGTGTTCATACCTACCTTGACGGCCGCAACATCCAGATCCCCACCATCGAAATCCGTGTCGTTGCCAAGCACGCTAGCCAGAGAGGCTGCAACGTCCTCGGTCGCAGCACGGTTATCTGCGTTTGCGACCGGCACATGGTTAGTTGTCAGGTCAACGCTAACCGGAGCGATCTTCTCGATCGCACTAACCTTCAGGTTGATGCTCTTGAACGCATAGACGGTCTGATCCGCTTGCCCCGTCTGATTGTTCTTGTGAGCCGGATACCACACCGTATTGAAGTAGTTGATTTCGTCGTTAAGCGCCTGCATGAACGCGGCGTCGTTCTTTTGTTGAACGCTGACGACAATCTTAAGAGTGTCGATGTCCGCGGTTTTGCCCGACACCGAACCGTTGCCACCGTCGTAATCGTCGAATCCCTTGAATGAGATTCCGCTCTGCAGCACTCCGTTGTCATAAAGCGCGCCGCCAGTGAGAGTGCCGGGCAGCGCACCTGACCCTGCAACGTATGTGCCGCCGAGCTTGTACTCATTCTCGTATGCCTTGAAGATAAGCGTATCCGCGCCCGACCCGCCGAGGACGTTGTCAAAACCACTCCCCCCATCGAGCGTATCGCTCCCGGAACCGCCGTTGAGCCGATCATCTCCAGCGCCTCCGGAGAGATTGTCGTTGCCCGACCCGCCGACGTAATTGTCGTTGCCGCTGGTGCCTGTGAGGGTGGTGGTGCCGCTGGCGCTTGCCATGAAAAATACTCCAATAATTTGGTACAATTCGCGCGCAATTACTGTGTCGCCTGCCTGTTCGATGAATCGGACATCGCGATCGCCGCCTGGAATCTTGCAATGATTTCTGGAGAAGGTGGGAGCGAAACGACGCCCCTGCCTGGCGCGATCACTGACGGATCATTCACGACAGCCGCAGACGACGCGATTGGGAGGACTGAAGAAGACGATGAAGCTGAAATGTCCTTGAGGGGCGTCACAATACGGAGCCAGTCGACCCGCTCCGCACTCTTCGTAAACAAAAAGCGTTCCAATGCTCACTCCCCAACTCTGCTGACGCAGAGCAGGCGTGACTGCACCCGAAAATCAGTTCACATGAATTCAACGCTCGTCTAAACGATCGCGCTGGCGTTCGACCGAGAACGACACCGTCACTGACGTGTTCTTCGGCTGAAGTGAAACGATTCCGACCACTGCAATGCTAACCCTGCCCGTTTTCTGCCGTTCCGCCCCTCATTTTTTGCTCAAATCCTTCGTAATTTTCTTGAGGATCTTGACCGCGCCCTCCCCGGGGTGATGACCAGTTCACACGCAGCATCGATCCTGACTTACGAGCAAATTGCCGAAAATTCCCGAAAAGTCCACACGGCGGAGGAGGTACCCCGAAATAAAGCGGGAAAACTTAGCTGGCAATCGCCCCGAACGAAGTGTCCGTAGTGCGCATCTGAGCCGACAGCAGACCCGATGCGAGCCGTTTGATCCACCCACATACCTTCGTTACGTTCCCATCTTGAAGGCGTGAGAGCTCTTTTCCCACAAGGATCTGCTTAGCGAATACAGACACGCCGCGTAAAGCAAAGCGCCTCCTCCATAGACACACACATAGGCGACGATGAACGTGTCGACGTTCCAATGAAACAGGAACATAAGAGCGCTGATCAGCACCATCCCCGCAAGGGTGATGCTGGCGCGACGGGCGAGCGCCTTCCGAAACTTGCTCCTCAGAAAAGCAGACCCTTGAGAAACACTCCACTCTGCAATGCAAAGCCGTGCGGGCGGGCGAGCCAGACAAGAGCCGCGATCGACGTCACCCATATGAACAAGCTCAGCGCGCCATATGCGACGAACGAAGGGCCAGAAAGCATCGCGACCGTCACCGCCAGGATCGCAACGCGTCTCACCAGATCAACGCCCTCCGTCCAAACAAAGCCATCCCTGGCGTTGATGGCCGCGCGAAGCGGCATACGCGGCAAGGGACAGACGGCTCCGGCGAAAATCAGGAAGTACGCGATGCCGTGATGTGCGACAGGAACAATGCCGGCAATGAACGCCGCACCCAGAATTGCGACGGCGATGGGGGCGATCGCGGTGTAGATCGTCACGGTTGCTCGCACCAGGTCGTGGTCGCCCCGGCTCGCCTTACGTTTGTGAGCCTCGCTCAGGTAGTGAGACCGCAGTTCGGAAAATGTCAGAACGGTAATTCCGAGATCGCATTGCACCACAAGAGCAGCGACCGCCAACAAGCCCGCAATAAATGCATACGACTCGAGGCCAATTGTTCGAATCAGCACATACGCCAGGACAAAATTCGATACCGCCATAAGTGCGGCATTGAGCCCCTTCAGCACAAGAAGAGCCGGCCAGCTATGCGTGCCGCGGCCCAGGCCCGCGAGTATTGCGCTTCTCAGGCCTCGTTTGCGAACTGCTGGTAGCGGGTGAAACCGGAATAGCGACATAGCAATTATCCGCGCCCATCCGGGCCTGGCCGGCGACACCTGTTACATGACGAATCCTCGCCCGGAGAAGTCGGCACGTATGCAAAGCAACGCCTGCCTGCGAGCATTTTCGCAGGTAAGGCCCTGCGCCTACCAGAGCTCTATCGCCTGCCCGATACGCTGCCAACGGATACAGAACTCCATAGGCAGAATTCACCCACCCGTCCGAGGTACTCATCATTGCCAGTTGTCCAGTCAACTGGGAGGCGTGTGTAATCTTTGCCACTGGCGATTGCAGTGGCTTGGTGTAGCGGCGGCACACAGCGCTCACATTTTGTGGTCACGGGAGGCTCGTGTGACGCATTTGCTCCTGGAGAACGCGACCTCGGCTCGCGTGATCTGGCCCGAGGGAGCCTCGTCCGTCCGCGACGGCGCAGACCCCGAACTCCAATTCACGCTGGGCCAGGTCATCGGTCGGACTGCCAGCCGGTTACCAGACCAGCCTGCGATCGTCTCCACCAGGTTTGCGCCGCTGACGTACCGCGATCTTCAGCGCCAGTTGGACGGTATCCGACGGCAGCTTCGTTTGGCCGGGTTCGATTGCAATGCCCGTATCGGGGTACTCATGCCGAACGGCGCGGAGGCGGTTCTCGCCATCGTGGCCGTGGCCTGCTGCAGCATCGCGGTTCCTCTCGATCCGCGACTGTCCGAGGCGGAATTCGATCAACGTCTCGACATGCTGCGCCTGGACGCTCTTCTCGCGCCGCAAGGCAGGGCCTTTGAAGCGCGTCACGCGGCCGAGCGGAGACGGATTACCGTGATCGAAGCCGTTCCGATCGGACACGGTCAGCTTGGACTAAATATCGCCGTGCAGGCCTCCGACTCCCCTGCGATCGACGCTGAGCCTGATCCGGGCTCACCTGCCTTCATCCTGCAGACGTCGGGCACGACCGCGCAGCCAAAGCTCATTCCGTTCAGTCATAGCAATATGCTGGCGGCGGCCGCACGGCTTCAGGCCTGGTTCGGCCTTACGCCTGAGGACCGCTGCCTGAGCGTGTCGTCCCCTCATTACTCCCATGGGCTCAAAGTAACGGTCTTCACACCACTGCTGACGGGCGGCAGCATTGCTGTGCCGGCGAACTTTGCCATCGTGGCGCTCGATGAATGGCTCGATGCCCTGCGGCCGACCTGGTACTCAGCGGGTCCCACGCTCCACACGGCTGTGCTCGACAAGGCAAAAGGTCTTGAGGATGCGCAGGCTGCGCACACTCTGCGGCTCGTTGTATCGGGCGGCGCGCCGCTTCCGAACGAGGTGCAGAACGACCTGCAGCGCATTTTGGGCGTGCCGGTGCTGGAACATTATGGCTCCAGCGAAGCCGCGCAAATCGCCACCAACCAGCCGCCACCTGGTCCAAACAGGCCAGGGACTTGCGGGCAACCCTGGCCTGATACCGTGGCCATTGTTGGTGAGGATGGACATCCTTTACCAGCTGGCGAGCGGGGCGAGGTCTGGGTTCGTGGCCCCACCGTGATATCTGGCTATCTCAATGCGCCGGAACTCAATCAAGCTGCGTTCAAAGAGGGTTGGTTTCGCACGGGCGATATCGGCAGCCTCGACCAAGACGGCTTCCTGTCGCTGCACGGGCGCCTGAGCGAACTGATCAACCGCGGCGGTGAGAAGATCGCCCCTGCTGAGGTCGAATCCGCACTACTGCGCCATCCCGCCATAGCCGAGGCCGCTGCTTTCGCAATCCCCCATCCACGCCTTGGCGAGGACGTCGCAGCCGCCATCGTTCCCCATCCTGGTGCGCAGGCGACACCTGCGGAGCTTCGCCAGTTCCTGCAACGCGGGTTGGCCTCGTTCAAGATTCCGCGGCGCATTCTGATCCTCGACCAACTGCCAAAGGGGGCGACGGGAAAGGTTCAGCGGCGACGGCTGCGCGAGTCGTTCGACGGGCTGTTGGGCGATCAGGGCGCGATGCCCGTGCCTGCTGTGAACAAAGGGCCATTGGATCTGGAAGCTGAACTGCTGACCCTGTGGCGGAGGCTGCTCAAGTCCGAGGCTGTGACGGTCGACGATGATTTTTTCGCCAGCGGTGGTGACTCCCTTCTGGCGATGGAAATGCTCATCGAACTCGAGCGGCTCATCGGCCAGCGCGTACCGGAAACGATTCTGTACGGGGCAGAAACGATCCGCCAACTTGCCCCAAGAATCGCCATGCAAACAGGCACCCCGGCGACGCCGTTCTTCCAGTTCGGTGCCAGTGGCGATCGGCCTCCCCTGTTCTTCTTCAATGGAAACCTCGTTACCGGCCACTCGGGTATGCGGCGGATAGTCGAGCTTTTCGGGCCCGATTACCCGATCATTTCCATCGATCCCCATGGTCTTCGTGGGGAGCGGATTCCGCCGTCGATCGAAGAGATGGCCGCCGACCGCCTGCCGCTTGTTCTGGAGAGGCAGAGCAGCGGTCCTTTCCTCCTGGGCGGCAAATGCAACGGCGCCATGGTGGCGTTTGAAACGGCCCGCCTGCTGATCGCAGCCGGCCACAAGGTTGATTTGGTTGCGATGGTCGACCCGCCGACCGTCAGTGCCCGTCCGGTGCCGCGGGCGATCATCAGGCTGATGAAGCCCCTGCTCCCGCCTTACCTTCTGAGCCGGGCATTTGAAAAAATGGCGGAGCTGGAGCGTTACGCCAAGGCGTCGACGAGCGCGCCGATTACGACCGCCGAGCTCGAGATTCCGCCGGCGTTGTGGCACGCTTATTCATCCGCAATGGCGCAATATCTTCCGGCACCGCTTGAGGTCCCCGTGACTTTTTACGCAGCCGAACACGACGGCCGGGCGTGGCGGCATCTCAGTTCCCAACTCGACGTCGTCGAGGTGCCATGGGGACATCACGGCTGCCTGACTGTCGGCGCTGAATATCTGGTTGATCATCTGCGGGGAAGAATTGACGTTCTGGTTGACGGCGCGCGCTCTGCCGTTGAACCGCACAGGTCGCCGATCGGCTCTCACGGGACGCAAATCGGTGGCCCCGTACTGGGCATCGAGACCTAAGGATCGGACCAGGGCGGCAGCGACGCAAGTTGCGCCGCGCCGGCGCCTTGCGACGTTCAGCCAACTGGTCCGGGGATCCAATAGTCGCCGGAAAGCGGCCTGACGCTTACGCCATGAATTACCCCGAGCTGCAGGCTTGGATCGAAATGGCGCATCGTCCGCTCATTGAGGTCAATGATGCGGCCAGGCGTTAGTGGACCTACGTCATTTATCTTGACGATGACCTTCTTGCCTACAGCCTCAACGAGGGCATATTTCGGCCTCGCGCCATATCGGACCCCACCAAATTTCTGGCGCAAACTCGTCTTGATGGCAGCCGCCCATGCGGTGGGCTCATAGCGCTCGCCGGAGGCTGTGTTCGGGCCGCCCTCCCGCCATCCGGGCCGGAACGGATTGTACGTGGATGCTGCGCCAACGATCGCATCCCCCGAAGCGGCATTGACGACGGCGCTTGAATGAACTGCAGCCATTTCACTTCGAGCAACGGTAACAGAAATGGCAAGCAGCACTACGACACCGCAAATTGCGGCGCCCGAGCGAAACAACATCATAACTCCTCGATTGATTTTCTGGATCGTTCAGTTCCCGATCCCACAGAAAATGGTCAAGCGAACGCGGATGCGTTGACGAGCTTGCGCCGATTTTTGCGGGTTCGTGCCGACACTGGCGACGGAACCGTTGTGGGAACCAAAGTGGTCCTTCCACAGCTGTCTTTCCCACCGACTAAGAAAGAAATTGCGTCATCAGCATGACTGAATAGAGGCACTTGGTGAGCGCGTGAGCAGGCGCGCGCCTGACCGATGTCGGCCCGGGTCAACAGCAGACGTTCCAGCTGATCCATGAGCAAATCTTGCGACCTCACCAGCGGACATACGCGGCGACGGCTCCACGTGATCAGGTAAGCGTCGAATCCGGATGTGAGTAAGTGAGGTTTGCCTCTGTCCATTGAGAAACGGTCGACGACGAATTGAGAGGCATCACATGATCGGGGAATTCTTCGGCCCGATTCCACTGCCGGCTCAGCGCTCGGCGGGATCGAAATTTGTCTCCGTTGAAAGCCTCCCTAAAAACGGGCGTTTCCGCGGTTAGCTGAGTGGAGCACTCCTGCGGTCCTTGGCTGCCCTCGTGTGTCAACGTCCGCTTTGCATCGTAGGCGGGCAAGCCAAACATCAGTCGCATGGTGTCACTTCCAGAAGGGTACGGGTTGCTGCAAACTGCATCCGTAATCTCGCGATTCGTAGATGTCTTGAGGACCCATGAACGAGACCTTGATTTCCGCCTGCACGATGTTTCTCATTCCAGCAACGCTCTTGTTTGGCGCTTTAGGTGTCGCGAACTCGTCCTTTCTCAAGATGCTGGTCTGCTTGCTCGGCATCGCCACGACAGGGTTATGGCTTTACCGGATATGGTGGTGGACCAACCTGTCTTTGATTGATCGCAGAACGGCGCTTGGTCTCGCGGGCATGTTTGCGTGCGCATGGCTGGTGACATTCCTGGTGCAGTTGAAGAATGTGTTCTCGTCGCGCTGACCGGCTTCGTTCTGTGAGGCGCATCGGCTGACAGCAGCCTGGCTCACAACGTCGTCGGCGAGGGCGGTGTAACCGTTTCGGTCGACAGCATCCGTTATCGCGCGCATCGATCCGCGCCACCGCCGCCTTGCCGAATTGCGGCTCGTTATTGGTGCCCGGCAAGGATTTGCGCGGCAGCCCCGATGCCTTGACGGAAGGCCTCGTCGAACGTGACAGCCGCAAGCTGCCATTGCTGCGACCTGCCCTGCCAATCGAGCTGCCAGTCCGAGTTCCACCGCAGCTCCTGATCGTCCCAGACGAGGCGGGCGATCAGCACAACCTCTCCGCCCCGCCCGGCCACGGCTTCAGCGATCTTCGCGGGCGCAATGCCCGCAAGCGGAAGCTCATTGGCGCCGACGCCGGCCAATGCTGCGGCATCGGGCAGCACGATGGGCATTCCCCGCTTGGCCGCGGCCGCCAGAAGGGCAGCCCGCTGCAGATCCGTCTCTTTCGAGTCGCCTGCAACCACGTATCGTCGCGCGCCCGGCTGCATCTCCACGAAGACGCCAAGCACCGGGCGGCGGGCAAGCCATGGCTTGACGCCCAGCTTGGCCAGCATGCCGTTGATGGCGGCCTCGTCGAACTCGGCCGTCAGAATGAAGGAGCGGTCGCGGGTGCCCTGCTCGTCGTTCTTCGGCTTGCCGCCCTTTTCATCGCGGTAGGAAAAGTCCCGAACCAGTTTTGCAGCATCGGCCTTGTATGGGTCGAGACGCGGATCGCCTGCGAGCCGCAGCATGCCGCTTACCTTGATGAGAACGTCTTCCAGGCACGATGCGAAGCCGAGGATACGGTTTGTCTCGCCCTGCCCCGTCACGATGGTCTGCCCGCGATAGAGTTCTGCCGGTGGAATGGCGTTTGCCGCGTTGGCGAGCCCCGGCGCGGGTTCGGCGGCGACGGCGGGCAGCGCAAGCAGCACTACCGCCGCGATTGCCGCCAGCAAGCAGGGAATAGAGCGTGTCGTCGCTGGATGCGTCCTCAAGGCCAAAAGCCCCCACTTGATGCTGGCTGGCGACGCAATGCTGATCGCACCCGTCTCCAGGCAAATTCCCTCCTGGCAGGGTATTCTACAGGGAAACGGACGATATTGGGACCAGCGTGAACATGAGAGTAGCCCAGCAGCTGGCTGCACTGCAGCCGCCTTTGGGCCAATTCCCCCTTCAGTTAACAGGGAAATATTTCCCGGTAACAGGGAGCTTTTCTGAAGAAACAGGAGAAAGAGCGCCGCCGAACGGTCTTCGAATGTGTCGCCGCGGTCGTACCAAAAACCTGAATCTGCTCCGGGTCACGGAGCGCAGAGCGAATGAAGGACCTTATTCCCTGACCGCGATCAAATGTGCATCGAAGCCAGCCCACTCGTCGTGAGGAAGCCGGCCCTTGATCTAGATCAAGGGCGGCCTCCGCGATGTTGAGAGCCTCGTAAACCAGCAGCCAAGCGCTTGTGGCAAACGCGCACTGAAGCACCGGCTGTAAAGCAGGACGAAAAAATGGCGGTTCTCGGCAAGATAAGCCACACCACCACTTACCGGTATGCGAAGCCTGTTACCTTCGGTACGCACCGGGCCATGTTCTTGCCAAGGCGCGGCGCATCGGCGCGTCTTGTCAGTTGGTCCGCAACAAGCAGCATTCCTGCGAAAATGCACTGGACCACCGATGCTCGCTCCAACACGGTAACGGTGATGGAATTCAGTGAACCTGCCAGTGAGCTGACGATCGTTTTTGAAGCTCGCGGCGTATACTACGGCGTAAAAGGGATCGAGGCGTTTCCGCTCGAATCCCGGGCCGATGAAGTGCCGGTGCAATACACTCCCGACGAATGGACCGATCTGGCCGGTTATCTGCGCCCTCATGCCGAGGATCCGGACGCAACCCTGGCCGCGTGGACCAAGAGCTTCGTTGCCGGCGACCAGGATCGAACCATCCATGTCTTGCACCGGATGCTGCACATTTTTCGCGACACGTTCACCTATCGTCCGAGGGACGCCGAAGGAACCCAGTCGCCCGGTGAAACCCTGCGCACCAGATCCGGCACTTGCCGCGACTATGCCTGGCTCATGATCGAGGCCTTGCGCCGGCTCGGGTTCGCGTCCCGCTTTGTGACCGGTTACCTTTACGATGCGGCGCTGGATGGCGGCGCAGTCGGCGTGACCGGGTCCGGCGCAACCCACGCCTGGCTCCAGGTCTTTCTCCCAGGTGCCGGCTGGCTGGACTACGATCCGACCAACCAGATCAGTGCCGGTTTTGATTTGATTCCGGTGGCGGTGGCCCGACATCCGGCGCAAGCAATCCCGCTGGAAGGCTCGTGGTTTGGTGAAGCGAACGACTACCTGGGCATGACGGTCAACGTCGCCGTGCAAAAGATCGGGAACGCGCCCGATCTGTCGGCGCGATAGAAGCAATTCCAGCACCGCGCCGCACGAACCAATACAATGCCGGCAAGCGGCCTTCCGTGGAATGCGCCGCCTTCTACACTCCGGCTTCCGAGAGTATCACCGCCGGGAACGCGATGATTCCGCAGCCATGCGACTCGAAGGCACCAAAGGGCTGCGGCTTGCTGATGGCGAAACCCTGGACGTAGTCGACGCCAATCTCACGAAGTGCCTCGAGCAGGGCTGGGGTTGCAACGAACTCCGCAATCGTTGCGATCCCCATGACTTTCCCGATCTTATCAATCATCTCGACCATGGCGCGATCGACGGGACTGGTCAGCATGTCTCTTATGAATGCGCCGTCGATCTTGAGGTAGTCGACCGGCAGGTTCTTCAGGTAAGCAAATGACGACATGCCGCTTCCAAAATCGTCCAGCGCAAAGCGGCAACCCGAGCTTCGCAACGCCGAAATAAAGCGCCGTGCGCTGTCCAGATTCGAGATGGCGCTTGTTTCCGTTATCTCGAAGCAAACGACGTTGCCCGGAATACTGTGGGCATCCAGTTCGCGTCGAACAAATCCAACGAAGCTGTCATCGCCAAACGTCTGGCCGCTGAGGTTGATGCTGCACTGAGAAATCGGCATCGACCGCCGCCTCGTCAACTGATCCGCCAGCTGGCTGAAGGCGCTCCGGACAACCCAGCGGTCGATGAGCGGCATCAAGCCATATCGCTCCGCTGGCGGAATAAACTCTGCCGGCGCAATGATGCTTCCCGATCTATCCTTGAGGCGTAACAGCAACTCCAGGTGCCGGCCACCCTTGTCTCCTTCACGCACCGGAATGATCTCCTGTTCGTAAAGACAGAAGCGATGGTTTTCCAACGCCTCCTGAATGCGATGAACCCACTTCATTTCATCCACCCGCTGCTGCAGCTCGGTGTCTCCGCTGTGGAAGACCTGTACGCGATTTTTGCCTTTTTCCTTCGCGCCATAGCAGGCGATGTCCGCCTGACGTAACGCTACCTCGGCCGAAACGCCGGGCTCGTCGATACACGCGCTGCCGATGCTGGCTGTCACGCCAAATGACCGCCCCTCCCAACTGAAGCTGAAGGTCTCGATGGCCACGCGCAGACTTTCGGCGATCTCTGTAGCACGTGCTGGTTGGCAGTGAGGGAGCAAAAGACCAAATTCGTCGCCGCCCAATCGGGCAAGCACGTCGTCGGGCCGAACCTGCTGCTTTAGAATATCCGACAGCTCGCGCAACAGCTGATCGCCGGCCAGATGACCACATGTGTCATTCACTATTTTGAACTGGTCCAGATCGAGGAAGATGAGCGCGTGCGCCACGTCGCCGTTCCTGAACCCATCGAGACGCTCCTTGAGCCGCGCCTCGAACTCTCGCCTGTTCGCCAGGTTTGTCAGCGGATCATGGGACGCCTGCCAGGCGAGCCGCCGCTTTTCTGCGTACAAGGCCGCCTCGAACGCCTGACGCTGCAGTATCAGCCGCCGCGTATGCCAGATGATCAGCAAGACCAGAAGGGTTGCCGTCGCCAGATTCACGAACGTCAGCATGACCTTCACGGCTCGCGACCCGGCGCCAAGAACGTCCGAGAAAGCATTGGCCCGAACAGTCAGCTCGCTGTTGAGTTCGTAAAGTCGTGACGAGAGAAACTGAAGCCGGGAACTGTCCGTCGGCCGACCTTCGTTCATTTCGGAATGAATGGCATCTCCAAAGATAGCCAGCTCCAGCAGCATGGAGTCGGTCGCGGCCCATTGCTGTATCGCACTTTTCAAATACGTTATTTGGCCGAAATACCGAAACAGCCAGATCATGCCGGAGATGTCGTCCGGATGATTTGCGCCTTGCAAAAATCCTGCCCTGGCGACCTCAAGGTCTGGCTGGTCCTGCTCCAGTGCCCGTCGCGCCAACTGATCGCCCAGCGGAACAGCCAGCGCAGCACGATACTCATCAAAAAGAGATTGCCGCCCCGAATGCAAGTAAAGATGCAGGAAGTACACCGCGTTCTTCTGCGACCTCGACCAGCTTGCCTCGCCCGCGACGTATGCTCTGACCGCCGACAGAATATCGAGACTGAGCCCGGCAACGAATGCCTGGAGCAGAACGACCGCCACGAATGGCGAAACCAGCCTCAACAGGCGGTAACGGAAGTACTGCTTGAGCCAGTTCATCGGAAACCAGGACTCGATGGCAAATCCTTTCGTTCAAGCCAGGGCTGCCGCCGCGCGCTGCATATTGGCCGACATGTCGCCTGTCACCGTGCTCTGCTCGTTCACGGCAGCCGCGGTACTCGTCACGTATTCATTGACATGTCCAATAGCCGCTTTGATTGTACCCAGAGTGCTGACGACGTCGGTGGATACGCTGTTGAGCGCATCGATCTCGGTCCGGATTTTGTCGGTCGCTTGTTTGGCCTGGTTGGCGAGGCTTTTTACCTCGGATGCCACAACCGCGAATCCCCTGCCGGCTTCGCCAGCCCTCGCCGATTCGATCGTTGCGTTGAGCGCGAGCAGATTGATCTGGCCGGTGATGCCGTTGATCAACTCAATGATGCTTCCCATCGATTCCGCTGCAGCACTCAGGCGCGTGGCCTGAGCGTCTGCAGATTCAACGTGGCCGACGGCGGAAACCACGACGTCCTTGGATTTCACCATCGTTTCTGAAATCTCGCGTATCGATGCGGTCATCTCCTCACTGCCGGCCGCAACCGACTCGATCAACCCCCGAGCCTCCTCCGCCTTCATCCTGGCGACGGCCTTCACCGTGACGTCGGTCGCGTACTTGACGACTTTGAACGGCTTGCCATTCAAATCGAGAATCGGATTGTAGGACGCTTCTATCCAGATATCGCGCCCGCCTCTGGCCAGGCGCTTGTACTCGCCGGCCTGATATTCACCGCGGTTCAGATCCTGCCAGAACTGAGCATACGATGCCGACGCGCGGTCGGTCGTCGCCAGGAACATGCTGTGGTGCCGGCCTTCTATTTCAGCGCACGAATATCCCATCGCATCGAGGAAGTTCTGGTTGGCGCGTATGATCGTGCCGTCCATCTGGAATTCGATCACGGCCTGTGATTTCTTGATAGCGTCGATTTGCCCCCTCGTATCGGCCGCCAGCAACTTCTGTTCCGTAACGTCGGAAGCGAACTTGACGACCTTGAACGGCGCTCCGGTCTCGTCGAGGATCGGATTATACGAGGCCAGGATCCAGACCTCCTTACCGCCCTTGCCGAACCGCTTGTATTCTCCCGCAAGAAATTCTCCCCGATTGAGCTTCGCCCACGACTCCAGATAGGCCGCACTGGCGCGAAAGCCGGGTTCGACAAACATGCCGTGATGATTGCCCCTGATTTCATCGAGTGTGTACCCCATGACTTTCAGAAAGTTGTCATTTGCGGTGATGATCGTTCCGTCCAGATTGAACTCTATCATGGCCTGAGCGCGACCGATCGCGGCGATCTTGCCGGCATCCTCCATCGCTCTGCGTCTCTCCACTGTAATATCCGTAGCGAACTTGATTACCCGGGTCGGTTTGCCTTTGTCGTCGAGAACGGGATTGTAGGACGCCTGAATCCAGATGGCGTTTCCGTCCTTGCGGACACGCTTGTACTGCGCGGATTGAAACTGGCCTCGATTGAGCTTCGTCCAGAACTCGCGATAGGATGCGCTGTCCCGCTCAGCCGTCGGCACAAAGATGCTGTGATGCTTGCCCTTGATCTCGGCGAGCGAGTATCCGAGGGCTTGAAGAAAGTTCTCGTTGGCCTCGACGATCGTGCCGTCGAGATCGAATTCGATGACGGCTTGCGATCGGCTGATCGCATTGGCCTGAGCCAGCGCACTTTCAATGAGCTTGCCTTTGCGTCCGAACATGAGTATCCCCCAATCAAAAGAAGCGGTGCGTAACGTCTCCTGCCTGATCCCGGACGTTGACGGTCGACATCCGGCAGCGGAGCAAATCGTCTTCAGTTGAATTAAACCGATTCCAAATCTTCAAATCATTAAGCGTTTTTGCTGGATTTCAGCGCACATCCTGCACCACAGCGACCGAATTAGCGGTCATTGCAGGTCAAGGCACGCTTACCGCGACAAAAATTGTGCGCGATGTACAAAGCTGCGGCTCTGATCCGCAAATTTTGCTGTTTGAGAAGCGCCTCGCGGCCAAATCGAAGCGGGGAGAATCCGTTCTATCGGAACGTGACAGTCGGCTTCAGGCTATTCGGAAAGATGAAGACCGCTCCTCGATCCTCCAGCTCGGCACGAAGACGCCCGCTTTCGGCCGAACCGTCTCTCGATATGCCGTCCAACTCCTCCAGGCGGCGTATGACCGCGATCGACACTCCCGTCAGCTCGCTGAGCCGTTGCACCGACATGCGCAGCATGGTGCGTGCCACCCGCAATTGTGTTCCCGTCGCAGGCCTGGCGGGGTTCAGCAATGCCTGGCCCGTCCTGTCGTTGTCGATATCGAAGCTGAGGGCAAGCCATTCCGCTATCGCCCCCTCGGCCGATCGGATCGGCGCGACATGAATTTGACGCCAACTCAGCGCCCCATCGGGAAAGCGAACCCTGACCTCCGTCCTGAATTCCTCTCCACGGCTTACCGCGTCTCGCCAAATCTTCAGCATGCCGCCGCGGTCATCGGGATCGACCCAATCGATCCAACGCGTACCCAGGACGCTCATACTTCTGCCAAAGGGCTGCTGATACAGCACGTTGGTCACTTTGCCGTCGGGAGCCGCGACGGTTACGGTAGCCTTCGACAACCTCGCAATTGCTTGCAGGTATCTTGCTCCGGCGCATAGCAAATGGTTTCTGTTTTGGTCCGCGGTCGCATCCGCCATCAATACGAGGAGCGCGTTGGCCCGTCCCTGGTCATCGACGAGGAACTCGCCATACGCGCGCACCCAGCGAACCCGGCGGTCCCCGAGGATGATGCGAAAGGTGTCGTCAAATGAGATCCGGTTCTGCAGGGCGACATTGACCCTCTCCCGATCTTGCCGATCCCTGGGATGCATCCTGTCCAGCAATGCCTCGCGCGAAGGCCGTACGCTACGCTCGAAGCCGAACAGGTCGAATATCCCTTCCGACCAGGCCATTCGCTTCTCTGCGAGATTCACCCAGCAGACGCCGACCTTGAGCTGCCGCTCGAGGAATCCGAGGACGTCGTGGGGAATTGTCTGGTGCTGCGCAATAACGCTCATCTCATTGATCTGGGCTTCGAAAGATTCGGCGACCCGGAAGGCCTGATCGCGAGGCTACTGATTTCGGCAGTCGCCGCCCACGAGACGATTTCGCGGTCAAGACGCAAGAAGCACCCATGCAGCGGCACTGCATAGGCCAAAGAACCAAACAATCGAAAACCAGAACAATGCATCGTCGCGTGACATGAAGCTTCCGGCAATTCCAGCCTGGTGCGGCGCCTGTGCGGATATACCGGAGCGCTGCCATGCAAATCTTGTTATCGCGCGCCAAGAACTTGGGATTCCGCGCCGAAAACTTTGCGAAGATGCCTTTTCAACGATGCCCGTGGCTTTGAATGAGGGGTCGGAGCAGCCCGACCTTAGTTGTCGCCCTGTCGCTCGTCGTCGGCCTTTTCACGGGCTTCCAACGCTATCGGTGCGCCTCTCGCCGGAACGCAATTGGACAGCCGGAACTCTCTTGGCGTGGTTCCTGTCCAGCGCTTGAATGCGTGAGTGAAGGAGCTGACTTCCTGATAGCCCAACAGCCACGCTATTTGAGTGACAGGCAGTTCGCGATCACTGAGATAGCGTTGGGCAAGAGCTGATCTCAGCCTGTCGAGTATTTCGGCGAAGGTTACACCCTCGTCTCGAAGCTTCCTCGATAACGTACGCGAACTCATGCCAAGCTGACGGGCGACTTCCGAAAGTTCGACTCGCCCGTGCGGAAGCAGTTGCGGTATTATTCCCTCCACCCGTGAATGATTACTTCCGCGCAATCCCGGTCGGTGAGCAAGCGCCTCCTCCGCATACTGCCGCAGCAGATTGTTCAGATGAGGATCGTGTCCGACAATCGGCATCGAAGCGGCCAGCGCCGGAAGCATTATCACATCCGTATCGGCGTCAAATTCCACTTCGGTTCCAAAGAAGGCATTGAACGCCGCCGGCGAGCCGGCCCTGGCATGTCTCACCTTCAATCGACGCGCGGCTATTCGACTGCCGGTAAGCTGTCGGCATATGCGCATCAGCGCAACCAGCCAAAACTCGATCTGATGCCGATCGGAGCCTCGGTCTACGTTTACGTAGTCGATCGCGATGTTCGCCGTTCCGTCCAGTTTGAAGCCCAGGCGCGCTCCGTCAGTGTTGATCCTGCTATAGCGTTCAGCGTTGCGAAACGCATCCGCAAGATGTTCTGAGGATGCCATCACATAGTAAACCAAACCAATCTCGCGCAGGTCGAAGCTGCTTGCCAAATGAAACCCGAGAAGGTCATCCCGAAGTTCTTCGGCGGCCAGTTCCAGGAGCTTGATCTGGGAATGCACCTCGAGACGAACCGTTGGATCGGTAATCTCCTCAGGTCTCAACCCCGACTTCGACAGAACGGTTTTTACGTCCTTGTCTTGCTCGCGCAGTCGCGCGCATGCCAGGCGAGCGATTCGTCCGGTGGCACTCGGGATCGAACGAAATCCAGCAGATCCATTTGAACTCATGAGGTTGGACCTCATTTCCCTTCCGAACTTGCGTTCTCAGGACCAACATTTTCCCGATAGAAGGCTTGCCTCTGACAAGAACCGGGTCGTCGCGGGCGACCGACCTTGATCTAAATCAAGTAAATCAAGCCGGATGCCTCCAATGGTTCCAAATCAGACTGATCCCCTTGGTCACCGAGCTCATCCGATGCAACCCTTTGCTCGAACGTTGATCGCGATCGTCGTGGCGCTTACGTCGCTGGGCGCGATCACCGAGCGCGTGCGCGAACCGGGCGTGACCGACACCGAAATTCGTATCGGCAATGTTATGCCCTATAGCGGGAGTTTGGAAGCATTCGGAGCGATCGGAAAGGCCGAAGCGGCGTATTTTGAGATGATCAACGAGCGTGGCGGGATCAACGGCCGCAAGGTGCGCTTCATCTCCCATGACGACAAGTCCGATCCGTCGACCGCGCTGGAACTTACGCGCGGCCTGATCGAGAAGGAGGACGTCCTCCTGATGTTCGGTTCGTTCGGAACTCCGGGCAATTTTGCCGTCCGCACATACTTGAACGAGCGGCAAATTCCTCAACTCTTTGTCGCCTCCGGAGACGATCATCTGAGCGATCCATCGCTGTTCCCCTGGACAATGAGCTGGCAGCCCTCGATCCGGGAAGAGGGGCGCATCTACGCCAACTACATCCAGGCGTTCTACCCCGGAAAACGGATCGTTGCGCTTTGGCAGAACGATCATTTCGGCCGTGAACTATTCAGGGGACTGCAGGACGGTCTCGGTGACATCGCCCGGATGATCAGGCTCGACATCGCGCACGATGCCGCAGACGATAATCTGGGCAAGCACGTATCGGTCCTGAAGCGATCAGGCGCCGAGATTTTTGTATTTGCGGGCGCGCCCGCAAACCTGACGAAAGTCATCCGAAGCGCGGCGGATCTGAACTGGCACCCTGTGTTCATCCTGAACCACATGTCGTCATCGATCGCGACGGCGCTAAAGCCTGCCGGCCCGGAAAATGCCTTGGGCGTGATTACGGCGACCTTCCTGAAGGACGCCAGTGATCCGGCCTGGAAGGACGAGCAAACCGCCAAGGATTGGCCGACATTCGTCGAAAAATACAACCGGGCTGGAGGCAAAGACGACAACGCCGCCGTGTTCGGATACGCGGCCGCCGAGACACTGGCCCAGGTGCTCAAACAATGCGGCAATGACCTGTCTCGCGACAACGTCATGAAGCAGGCAGCGGCCCTCGAAAACTACCAGAGCTCGATTTTGCTGCCTGGAATCAAGATCAACACCGGACGTTGGGACTTTAGGCCAATCAAGCACCTGCGACTGGTTCAGTTCGACGGCCGTAGCTGGCAACCGATCGGCGACGTGCTTGAAACCGCTTTCTCCAGATCCCAGAAGTAGCGGCGTCCGGGCAAAATACAATCGGGGAGAGGCGGCACGCGGCTATGGCGGTTATTGCCCGCCCTATGGCGGCTACGCGGCCGCGCGCTATTGCGGCTGGTGAGATCGGTTCGCCGACTTTATTTGGGAAGGCATTCCACATTGAAGGCAATGATGATCTGCGCCGGGTCGCCCTTGCCGATGCTCTTCAAGTCTTCCAAACCACTTTTCAGCTTGGCTCCCGCTTCCTTCAAGCTGCCCTCGAGTGTCGACTTCGCCGCCCTGCATCGCTCTTCATTCGAGAACTCCTGAAACACCACGGTTGGGAGGAGCCTCCATTCCGCCCTGTCGTTGGTAGCGGCCGGACTGACCGAGTAGGAGAACACGTACATCAGGATCCACATCTAGCTTTGTCCATGAAATGCTGCGCGTTGGGTAACATCGCTCGCTGACGAACTCGCGGTCAGCTAAACCGGGAACTGCGAAGCGGCGGCGGTAAAGAGCGTCCAGACCGCCGCTCGCCTTTTTCCTGCGCACATCAGTACGGATATTGATACTGCCCGGGGCAAATCCAGTTGCCGTAGGTATCGTAGTAGCAGCTGTTGTAGCCACCGTAGTAACCATAGGCTCCGGCAGCGGCTGCTGCCCCGACGGCCGCCGCGCCATAAGCCGCACCGCGATAAACCCGGCCTGGATACCGCCCGGGGTAGCCAGCTATCGGGCGACCAGCTATCGGATGCGCCGGTCGGACGCCTCCGGCGTGAATACGTCCAGCGTGAACGGCGCCGCCTCGGAAGTGAGCACCGCCACCCCCGTGGAAACCTCCACCACCACCACGGACACCAGCACCACCGCCTCCTCGGCGCGCGAACGCGTCATCGGGAATAAGACTGGCGGCGACAAGAACGATTGCAGCGAGTATAGCGAGAGCAAACCGAAACATGGTGCTTCCTCCCTACTAGGTGCGTTTCGCCTCGCATGGCGATTTGACGCGAACGTGCCGAACTTGCGGCGCACTCATGTTGGCTGCTTGATCTAGATCAACGGCAGCAGGGCTAACTTGGCCTGCAGGCGCGCACGGGCACCACGGCATCGATCCGCTCGGCCGGTCAGCATCTCACCGCTTGATGGAAAGCCAGGTTCAAAACGACATCAATAATATCGCTGGTGGCACTGAAGCCAGGCAGATTGAAGCCATCACGACAAACGTGCTGGATTTGCGCCTGGTAGTCAGCCGCGCGGTCTCGGCATAGAGACGGGCGGCTCTCTCGCATGAAATCCCACCGCTCCCGAAAGCGTCATAGTATCTGTTCATGCCCAGACGGCGCACGTCGTCAGGCAATCCTCGCGCAAGCCGCGATCGAACGAGGTTGCTTTCGCGGTAGACGCCATCCACGCTTCTTGCCAGCGAAGGGACCGGCAAGAGCTGCGTCAGCGACACACGTATCGGCCATTGACAAGAACGCGGACGCAAGCGGTTCCTGCAGCTGCGGCGCCTACAGCCGCTCCGCCGACGACCGCCCGGCGCGTTGTTCGGCGTGCAACACCGGCAACGCTGGCGGGGGTAGCCGGGCGTCCTATCCTGGCTTCGGCGCTTTGGATGGATAATTTCGGGCCGTCGCCTGACGAAAAGTCGATCGAGCCGAACATTCCAAAACCCAGGACGGCGACGACCAGCAGCATCCGCTTCGTGCGCAAGGATTTCATGGCGACCTCCATTGGCGGCTTGAATCCAGTGGGGTCAGTCTTTGGATGCAGTAGGTCCCCGGCTTGATCTGGATCAATCAAAAGCGGGGAACAGTGAAGCTGCAGCAAAGTGGCACAAACTGCATAGTCCAGAGCGCGATCATCAAAGCGGCGTGGTGGGCAGCGCGGACGAATGCCTCTAGTGGCGGCCTCAAATCTTGATTGATCCGACGCGTGCACACTTCTTCACCGTAGAATCCCTGACCAGATTTGTGCGGGGCTGACCTGACCTTGCAGGAGTGGTCAGAGCCTCTCCTGACGCCGATGATGCGCTGCGGCGTGGGGCCGACCGGAAATTCGCGCATTGACTGTTTGGGAATGGACTAAAATGGTGGCGCTGGCGCTTCTCATTTCGAGCGTATTGGCCATCCCGCTCGCGGTTTGGGTGTTCACACGATAGAGCCTCGTCGGCCGCCTCTCCTGACGGTCCCAATAATCTGGGCCGTGGCACAAACTGCACTGGGCGGCCCGCTGATCCGGGCATATTCTGACAGGTCTTATGAGAGACGATCGCGCATTCCAGATTGGCGTCATCGGGCTGGGGTTGGTGCCGATCGCACTGACATTCGCCGTGCTTTTCATGCGCTAGCGTCCCCGGTGCATCACATGCCCGACTCTCGTGCGCGTCCGGCACCATTGCTTCTTGCCATCGAGCGCCCGCGCTGTTCGAGGTGCCATGCCGGTCGCATGGTGCTGACAGGGATCAGGCCCCTCCCCAATCACTCCGATCTGCGGACCTTTCAATGCCCCAACTGCGAGCATGTTCACAAAGTGGAAGCCGAGGACCCGCTGACATCCGCTGGCAGCAGGGGCTGGCTCAACGGCGACCTCAGCCCGCCAAAGTAAAAGCTTCGGGCCAATAATGCCGCGCCTAGTCAAGGAGCCCGTCGATGTGAGCAATCTCGATGCTGAGGCAATTGCGGCACTGGAGGAAGCCCGCAACCTCCCGCCCGGACCAGATCGAACAGAGGCATTGAAGAAAGCCGGCATTCTGCGCAAGGCCGCCGATCTCCAACGTCCGCTGTTGCCAAAGCGCGGCAGACCACGAAAGTAGGCAGCTCAGTTTGCATCCATTCAATAAGCCGGGCGATTTGGCTATTGCCAGCCTGGAACGCCGCGCATGTCGGGTAGATGGTGGGCGATACCCTTGTGGCAGTCGATGCAGGTTTTCTCGTTCGTGAACAGAAAGCGCTGATGCGCGGTGGCCGCGCGTGGCGATTGCCGGGTGATGTCCATGGACTCGGCGCTGTGGCAGTTGCGGCATTCCAGCGAATCATTGGCCTTCAGGCGCGCCCATTCGTGCAGGGCCAGTTCGAGCCGGTGATCGACGAACTTCTCTCGCGTATTGATCCTGCCGAACAGATGACCCCAGACCTCCTTGGAGGCCTGCATTTTGCGCGCGATCTTGTCGGTCCAGTCGTGCGGCACGTGGCAATCCGGGCAGGTCGCGCGCACGCCGGAGCGGTTGGAGAAATGGATCGTGGTCTTCAGTTCCGCAAACACGTTGTCGCGCATCTCATGGCAGCTGGTGCAGAACTTCTCGGTGTTGGTCAATTCCAGCGCGGTATTGAAGCCGCCCCAAAACACCACGCCGGCGACGAAGCCGGCGAACACCAGCACGCCAAGGCCGAACACCGAACTCGGCCGTCGCAGGACCTCCCACAGTTCGACGACAAAGGCCCAAAACCGGGCGAGCCAGGATCGTCGCGACACGCCTTGGTCAGCAGCGCTCATCGCCGCCCCCCGGGTGCGGCGCGGCTGAGCAGGGTGTCGATATCGACGAAATCATTGTCGACTGGCGGCTTCACCACATTCTGCGGAACGTGGCACTCGGTGCAGAAGAAGCGCCGCGGCGACACCGAGGCAAGGAACTGGCCGTCCCGATCCATGAAGTGGGTGATGCTGACCATCGGGGCCTGCGACTCTCCGGTCCGCGCTCGGGCGTGACAGGAAAGGCACTTGTTTCCGTTCATATCGATCTGATAGCCGTCGGTGGTATGGGGGATCACCGGCGGCTGCTCGGGATAGTTTCGCACCTCCTTCTCGGTGGTGTTGCGCAACGGCGTCATCGGCGCCGCCGGCCCCTCTTCATTGAGCGGCGTCGAGCCACGCAGCCCGGAACTGACGGTTTGCGCGACCAGCGAAGTCGAGGCGCTGGCGGAGAGAACGGCCAGTGCCACAAGCCAGTGTTTTCCGGTCATGTGCTTTGCACCCGCTCGATACGCACCGCGCATTTCTTGAAATCGGTCTGCAGCGAAATCGGATCGGTAGCGTCCAGCGTCACCTTGTTGATCATCTGCGCTTCGTCAAACCAGGGCACGAACACCAGCCCGCGCGGCGGCTTGTCGCGGCCGCGCGTTTCGAGGCGCGTCCGGATGTAGCCGCGGCGGGATTGCACTTTCACTTCGTCGCCACGCCGCAGCTTCAGTTCGGCTGCGTCGTCCGGGTGCATGAAGCACACGGCTTCCGGGAACGCCTTGTAGAGTTCAGGGACGCGGCGCGTCATGGTGCCCGAATGCCAGTGCTCCAGCACGCGGCCGGTGGAGAGCCAGAAGGGGTATTCGCTATCAGGCACTTCCGGCGGTGGTTCATAGGGCAGCGCGAAGATGCGCGCCTTGCCGTCGGGAAAACCGTAGAACTCGACGCCCTTGCCGTTCTTCACATAGGAATCGCTACCCTCGCGGAAGCGCCATTTGGTCTCCTGGCCGTTGACCACCGGCCAGCGCAGGCCGCGTACCTGATGATAAGTGTCGAACGGCGCCAGATCGTGCCCGTGACCGCGGCCAAAGCCGGCATATTCCTCGAACATGCCCTTCTGGACGTAGAAACCGAACGCCTTCGACTCGTCGTTCAGATAACCGTCCTCGATATCGGACACCGGGAACTTGTCGATCTGTCCGTTGGCATAGAGCACGTCAAACAGCGTCTTGCCGCGGTATTCGGGCTTATTGGCAATGAGCTCCTCGGGCCACACTTCCTCGATTTTGAAGCGTTTGGAGAACTCCATTAACTGCCAGAGGTCCGATCGCGACTCACCCGGCGCGGTGACCATCTGGTGCCAGAACTGTGTGCGCCGCTCGGCGTTGCCGTAGGCCCCTTCCTTTTCGACCCACATCGCGGTCGGCAGGATTAGGTCGGCGGCAAGCGCCGTCACCGACGGATAGGCGTCGCTGACCACGATGAAGTTATCGGGATTGCGGAAGCCGGGATAGGTTTCCTCGTTGACGTTAGGCCCGGCCTGCAAATTGTTGTTGACCTGAACCCAATAGGCATTGAGCAGCCCGTCCTTGAGCATCCGGCTCTGCAGCACCGCGTGATAGCCTGGCTTGTCCGGAATGGTGCCCTCCGGCAGCTTCCAGATCCGTTCGGCGATGTCCCGATGCGCCTTGTTGTTCACGACCATATCGGCCGGCAGGCGATGCGAGAACGTGCCGACTTCACGGGCGGTGCCGCACGCCGAGGGCTGGCCGGTGAGCGAGAACGGGCTGTTGCCGGGCTCGGAGATTTTCCCCGTCAGCAAATGGATATTGTAGACGAGGTTATTGCACCAAACGCCGCGGGTGTGCTGATTGAAGCCCATGGTCCAGAAGCTCGTGACCTTGATCTTCGGATCGGCATAGAGTTCGGCCAGCGCCTCAATCCGGTTGACCGGCACGCCCGACATCTCGGCCGCTTTCTCCAGCGTGTAGTCGGAGACGAACTTGGCGTATTCCTCGAAGGTCATGTCGGTCGCGTCATTGGCCTTGGCCGCGCCAGTTGCTTTTTTCTGCAACGGATGTTCGGGGCGAAGGCCGTAGCCGATGTCGGTCTGGCCGCGTTTGAAAACCGTATGCTTCGCAACGAAGTCCTTGTTCACCCGGCCGGTCTTGATGATGTGGTTGGCAACGGCATTGAGCAGATAAAGGTCAGTCTGTGGTTTGAACACCATGCCAATATCGGCGAGGTCGAACGAGCGGTGTTCGAACGCCGACAACACGGCGACGCGAACATGCGGCGCGCTCAGCCGACGGTCTGCTATGCGCGTCCACAGGATCGGATGCATCTCGGCCATATTGGAGCCCCACAGCACGAAAGCGTCCGCAGCCTCGATATCGTCGTAGCAGCCCATCGGCTCGTCGATGCCAAAGGTACGCATCATGCCGGCCACCGCCGACGCCATGCAGTGCCTTGCATTGGGGTCGATGTTGTTGCTGCGCAAACCAGCCTTGAACAGCTTGGCCGCGGCGTAGCCTTCCCAGATCGTCCATTGCCCGGAGCCGAACATGCCGACACCGCTCGGCCCGCGCTTTTTCAGGGCGTCCTTATACTTCTCCGCCATGATGTCGAAGGCTTCATCCCAGGACACCGGCTCGAACTCGCCGTTCTTGTCGAATTTGCCGTTGGTCTTGCGCAGCATCGGTCTGGTCAGGCGGTCATGGCCGTACATGATCTTTGAAAGAAAGTAGCCTTTCACACAGTTCAGCCCGCGATTGACCTCCGATTTGATGTCGCCGTGGGTTGCGACCACGCGGTTATCCTTGGTCGCCACCATGACGCTGCATCCGGTGCCGCAGAACCGGCATGCTGCCTTTTCCCACTTCAATTCGCTTACGCCACGGTCGGTGACGAGGTTGGCGGCGGCAGCGGCGGCAGGCATCCCGCCGGCGAGAGCGGCCATCGCTGCTGCCTCGAGCTTGAGAACCTGACGGCGGTTCAGCCTGGATTCGGTCATGACGGTCCTTCCGCAATCAGGAGGTCGCGTCGAGCGCGTGGAAAACGAGCGAGGCGGAGTAAACGTCGGGCAGCCGTGCGATGTTGTTGAGCGTGGTCCCGAGTGAGCTGGACTCCGGCGAATCGATCACGACGACGAGCTTGCCTATGGGATCACGGCCATGGATCTCGCATCCCTCCATGGTCAGGATGGCAGCCTCCACGGCCGCCAGGCGCTCCGGCCGGGCCTGCACCAGAATGCCGGCGATTTCGCCACCGGGCGGCGCTATCACGCGGTCCGGCTTGATCAGTCGGCCGGTCATCAGTGCACGGCGGTCGATAGCGGAGTGAGACGTGGCCATGTACCTACCTCCGAAAACCCGGGAGTCATCGATCCGGTGGGCCCGGCGGGCCCGTAACGATCTGAGTGATCCAAACCGCGAGCCCATAACTGCCGACAACGGCGACGGTCAGCGCGGGCATCAGCACGGCGGTCAGAAATAGAAACGCGAAGATTTCCATGCGCCTGCGGCGCGAACGTCCGCTCGTGTCATCGCTCGCCAAAGACATGCGTGATCCCACTCAGGATTTTTAGGATTGGCGGCATCGGGGCCGCTGCCGGCACCCAGCATGGCGCGCCGAGGGTGACTAGCTTTGATCTAGATCAAGGCAACCCGCGGAGTCTTGAAGGCACCGGGTGGCTGGTCTCCAAGCTGTTCGAAAAGCCGGCTCACTTCAGCGAGATCGCAATCCTGCTGACGTTGGCGGCGAACTCCATTCCCGCCTTTGGACCTCGCAGCGCGAGGACCACGCCCTTCTCATTCCCGAGTTGGACGCCTCCGGCGCCACCAACGAAGGCGCCGCCGGCCCCTATGGAGCTGTAGGTACCGGCAAAATCGCCGACCTGCTTGATGCCTGACGCCCAACCTTCGAGACGATTGACAGATCCTCCCGCCGTGACACCGAGGCTGAGACCGGACACTCTGAATGGATAGTCGCGGCCGCGATAGCTCAGGACGCCGCTGCCGCCGCCGGCGCCGAGCATCAGACCTGCCTTGGCGAACTTGAGCCTGACATATCCGGAGGCTTGCGCGAGCGATGATGTTGTCGAAACGATAATTGCGAACACCGCGATCGCGGCGACCCGGACTGTAGACGGCATTGCTCCAACCTTCCTCCGCTCAAGGGGCCGCCACATCCACCTTCTTCCAGGTCTGATCCGGATCAAACAGGATGATGCGCGCGACGATCCTCAACGTCCGATCTCCAAGGTCCTTCTGGTAGACGGTACCGGCATGATTGACCATGAAGGTCATAACGCCGGAATTTCCATACTCTGCGGGATATGCGATCAGCGCGAAGCCGCCGATCATTTTGCCCTTGACGACATAATTGAACGCACCGCCCGGCGCATCCGACCCCTGTCCCCGCAAAATTCGAAAATAGTATCCGTGATAGGGCTCCGCCTGCTCCGCCTTGTATCCCTCGGCAGAGGCTTGCGCCATCAGTTCGCCAAGCGGGCTGGGGTCGCTGTCGTCGCGCCAGAACAGCCCATCCTTCTTGCCAGGGCTACTGACAACACGTTGCGCGTAAACGCCTGCTCCCTCGCCGGTGCGATCCTTTTCGGCATACTCGTTCTGGGCATCCACAAAGGCCAGGCTGGTCTGGATCGCGTCCAGTTCATTGCGTCCGATACGACGGTATAGAACTTCACGACGCCCGGCAGCCGTGTCGAACTCCCAGCCAGTCCTGCCATTGACCAACGGAATCGGGAATGGAAAATCATCTGCGCCCAGTATCAGCGTTGCTTTCTTGTTCCCCTCGGTCCGAATGGAATTCCTGGCGTCATAGGCCGACAGAAAACGCTGGCGCATCTCCGCGTCCGCAACATCATCGCCGGACTCGACAATGTCGGCCCCGGCATTGCCAAGGACCTTCAGAATAGCGCTCTTGGTGCCGGTCTTGACCGCTGCAACCAAAGCCGCCGCAGCGTTCTCCGGCGTGGGATAGGCCTGTTGCGCCTGAGATGCCGAAGACAGCAGCGTCACCGCCACGATTGTGCCGAGAACCGCCGAAGTTATCCGACAGAGCGATTTGCGGATGATCATGGCAAGACCTCCCGTGGCGTGGGAATCCTTGCGCCGCCGGCAAGCCAGTCGGTGTAGGAGCCGAATTTCAATCCCAGCTGTTCATAGTAGACGCGCAGATAGCCGTCCCGGCCGCGGGTCACCGCTTCCGGCATCAGGCTCTGCACTTCCTGCGCGATGACGCCGACATAGGGCTTGGTGCTGCCGAGATAGCTGAAGCGGTAGTAGCCGAGACCGTTGGCGAGATGACCGAGCAACACGACATCGTGCTTTAAAGCGATATCCGAGCGCCGTCCTCCGCCGCCGCCACCACGGAAGCCACCACCGCCGCCACCGCCGCGGAACCCGCCGCCGCCTCCCATGGCGGCCCTGCCGCCAAAGCCGCCTCCGCCGCCTCCAGCAAAGCTCGCACCGCCACCGCGCGGGCCCATGCTCGCCATGCTGGCCCGGCCGCGGGCCGCTTGCGCAGCGGCGGCCCTGCCCGACGACACATTCATTGCCCCGCCGCGAGCGCCTCCACCTCCGCGATTGGCTGCCTTGGCACGATCTCCGCCAGCCTTGGCGGCCTTAGCACGATCGCCGCCACCCTTGGCGGCCTTGGCACGATCGCCGCCGCCCTTGGCACGATCACCGGCCGGCCGATCACGCGTGCCCGCGCGGTCGCCAGTACGATCACCTGCACGATCCCCGACCCGGTCACCGGCACGATCACCGGCGCGATCTCCCACGCGATCGCCGCCGCCCGGACGGTCCTGCCCCGGTCGAATCACCTGCTGCCCGTCGCGACCGCGGAAATCCATGCGGTTCGAGGCACCGGCCTTCAGATTGTTGTTGCCGAAGCGCTGCTGAACATTGACGTTGTTGTACCGCACGCCCTGGCGATGCGCCGGATTGTGCTGCCAGCTATTTCCGATGTTGGTGGTCCTGTTGAAATGGTTGACGTAGAGATTGCGGTTGCCCCAGTTGAATCCGCCGCCCCAGTAATTGCCCCAGCGGCCGATGGCCCAGGCCGCGCCGAAGGCAAGACCCGTCGCGATGACGCCCGCGCCGATATAGGACGGATAGCCGAAATAGTACGGCGGATATTCCGCGTAGGGCCAGTCTCCGTAGACCGCCGCCGGTTCGTAGTACGGCACATACATCGTATTTGGATCGGCCGACTCGATGACAATCGCCTGCTTGTTCTCCTGTGTCTGAACGCTGACCTTCTGTTGCTTTGTGGTGACCAGCTTCTTGTTGTCATAGGCCTTGGAACGAAGGCGCTGGATCGCGTCCATCACATCCGGTTGCTGCGCGAGCACGGCATCGCCAAGACTCTTGGTCCAGTCGACCTTGTCGCTCATCATCGAAATCACGGCCGGCGTGCTGGCAAGTGCCTTGACGCTGTCATCCCAGGATTGCTTGTCGACTTCCTTTTTCAGGGCATCGCCCTTCAGCGTCTTGCGCTCCTTCAGCCAGCGATCGGCCTGCACCACTTCCAGCGGGTAGGTCGACGCCGCCAGCACATTCGCCAGCAGTTCGTCGGGATAGAGCGCGATCGGTGCCACCAATGCTTCGAGCTGGGCAGGCTTCAGCAGCTCTGCGGTCGGCTGAGGCTGGCCGGCCGCCGGCTGCGCCGTACTGCCGGCGGCAGGTGGGTTATCCGACGTCTGCGCCGAGACGGCGAATGGCATCGCCACCATCAGCACGAACGCGATCAGGGTCTTGCCGCAGCGAAACATCACACCCTCCTTCGGGATCCATCGCCGCAAGCATCGGTCCGGGGCCGGGTCGTTCTTTGATAAAGATCAAGGAATCGAGGAGTGGGGCGCGGCCGGCCTGGGTCAGGCCGCAATTGATCGACCGCGGGCGATCGGCAGTCTGATCGTGAATAGCGTGCCACCTGCCGGCTGGTTCTCAGCCGAAATCTTGCCCTGGTGCGCTTCGACAATGGTGCGAACAATGGCAAGCCCCATGCCCATGCCCTGCGGCTTTGTCGTGAAAAACGGATCGAAGACCTTCTTCAGGTTCTCCGCTTCGATACCGGGGCCGGTGTCGCCAACCCGGATTTCCGCGGAGGCGCCGGAGAGGTTCGTGATTACGCTGATTTCGCGCTTCCTTGGCTCGGCTTCGGATATGGCGTCCATCGCGTTGATGATCAGGTTCAGAATGACCTGTTGCAGCTGAACGGGATCGCCCTTGATGCGCAGATCAACCGAGGTTGAGGCATAGCTCAGTTGGATTTCGCGCCCATGGGCCAGGGCCGAGACAAGTCCGATAACTTCCCGAACCGTCTCGTTCACGTCGAGTTCTATCATTTCGAACGGTGTTTTCTTCAGCACGCCGCGAAGCCGGCGTATCACCTCGCTGGCGCGCAAATCGTCACGCCGGATGTCAGCCAGAATCTCCCTGAGCTCATCCAGATTCGGCGAAGCGCCCTTGAGCATCGCTTCTGCCGTTTCGGTGTTGGTCAGGATGGAACCGAGCGGCTGGTTCAGTTCATGCGCTAGAGATGTCGTCAATTCTCCAGCTGCCGCATAGCGGTTGACGTGCGCAAGCTCGGCCATGCGCTGGCGCGATTCGACTTCGGCAAGACGGCGGCGCTGCCGCTCATGGAGCAATCCGCCGATCAATACGCCCTGGACCAGGATGACGCCGCTGATCAACGCCAATTGCCAGCCAAATTTTTCCCAGATGCTGGGCTCACGAAACAGGATCGCGCTCCCTGGGGGCAAATTGCTTCGGCTGATGTCCCAGCGCTGCATCTGCCGCCAGTCGTACTTCGGAGACGCAAAACCGATCGGCTGTGCCTTGATATTGCCCGGCTTCTCGCCACCGAGAATGCGGATCGTTGCGCTGGCGGTCTGCCGGCTGGATTCGGCGATCGAATGCATCGGACCGCCAACGGTAGCTCCATCGAAAAACGCTTCCTGGAAGGAGAAGATCGGAGCGTTCGCGACCGCATGGAGGCTACGCAAAGCGAGATCGCCTTCATGGGCAACACCCGCCGCATCGACTGACATCAAGCCCCAGAACAGGACCGTGTGCGGTGGGAGCACTCTTGCCTGCTTCAGAATTTCCTCAAACGGGAGGTCCGCGTACCAGGCGAATCCGACCCGATTCTCGAAGGCCTTGGCTTCCCGCTTTGCTTCATCGAGCCAGAACTTCTCCAGCGGCGACGCACCGATGACGACGGCAATCGTCTGTGTGTCCGGCAGGACCTGAAGAATGCTGCTGAAAAAGGCTGAGAAGTCGTTATAGACCGAGACGACCGTATCGTTGTCGGTCAGCAACGAGCGATCAACCAGTCGCTGCTCGATCGCCGTCAGCACCATGGGTGCGTCAGGGAAAAGCTGTCCGCGATATTTCTGGACGAATCGGGCCGCGGGCGCCCCAATGCTCAGCACGATATCCGGCTGACGGCCAGCGTACAGCGACCGTAGATAGTCGACAAACGGTGCTTCCGGTCCCGGGTTTTTAAACCGTGCCGTCAGCAAACTATGCTCCTGAATATCCAGCGGCCATGGCGATTGCTGCTCGAGCGCCCCTTTGATGCTTAGGGCATATGCGCTCCAAGGCCGAAAGTCGTGTCCGAAAGAATGCAACATCAGGACGCGTTTGGGTTCGCCCTGCGGCGCACTGCGAGCCGATCCAGGCAACATCGCAGCCAGAACCAAGAGACAGACGCATAGACGAACGGCCAGGACTGGCCAGATCGCTCCGATCTGGAGGCGTCCACTCATGCTGTTACCCCCGGTAGTCCGAGCGGTGCATTCGAGCACAATTCGAGCACGAATCATACTGCAGCGGACGGTCTCACCCGAGTGGAAACGCTGCCTTCTGCAACGCGTCGTGATCGGGACGTTGCACCCTAGATCTGACAGCGGTGATATTTTACTTCCATTTCTTCCATCCCCGGAAACTGCCGGGAGATGGTGTTGTCATCGAGTATTTTCAGGAAAAACTGGACGTTTGAAAGCAAGATGCCTGAGGCACAAGCGGCGACCATATTGACGCTTTGACTGGTTTCCTTCTTCGACTTGATCGAGCATTTCTCGAACTTTCCCCTCAGGCGATTGGCCTCGACGATGAAGCCGCCGCCGTAGACGCCGGAAAAGTTCGTAAAGGTGACCTGGTTCGCGCGACCTTTCCGGGCGAACACTTTTTTGCATTGCTCCGCACTGGTAGCCCATGCGCCGGTTAGTTCGAACGCCTTCACCTCCTGCGGCGACAATAAGCCGGCGCCGGCCGTGATCGCCGTGGCAAGCATGAGCTTTCGAAGTGCAGCCATCGGCTTCCCCTTGAATCCCAATCAGTGGCCGCTCAATAGAAGGGCAGATGATGCTTGCCCATCAGTTGAAACTGCGCGTTCAATGTTCTCTCCCCGAAACGACCCAGGCAGCTCGAGATATCCCGTGCAACGTGCGTATGCCGGCTGCCGATTGCTTGATTTGAATCAAGGAAACGATGTCGACGCCGCCTAGCCTTCAGAGCGCTGATCCAAGATAGCCGTTCAGGAGCCTCGGCCATGTCGCGCAACATCGATGACCTGATTCCCAGTGCGAAGAAGATCCAGCAGGAAGCCGCCCTCAAGGAGGCCGAAAAGGCAGAGCAGTACGCGCGACTTGCGGCTGCGGCCGAAGCCGAGAAGCGGGCGCTGATCGAGCGGCTTGCCCGACCGTCAGGCAAGTCCGAGGAAGAGAAGGTTCAGCTTGCTTCGACCATTATCCAGCGGGCGGTGCGAAACGGACTGACGGAAGTGCAGGTGTATCGATTCCCCAACTCGCTATGCACCGACAAGGGGCGCGCGATCAATCAGCAGGAGCGGGGTTGGGAGAACACGTTGACGGGGATTCCAAAGGAAATATTCCAACTCTGGACCGACTACCTGCAACCGCGCGGCTATCGCATCAGCTACCAGATCATTGACTACCCGGGAGGTGTGCCGGGCGACATCGGCATCACCATCGCCTGGGGCGACTGACGGTAACTCGAACAGATCTGATCTGACGGCAGGTTGGTATGTCAGCCAAGGCGCCCACCGCGGGGATGAAACGCAAGGCCTATGAGAAAGAGCTGGGAAAGCTCCAGGTCGAACTTTGCCAACTCCAGGAATGGGTGAAGGCGAACAATCTTCGGGTCATCGTCCTGTTCGAAGGCCGGGATGCCGCCGGCAAGGGCGGCACGATCAAGGCGATCACCGAAAAGGTCAGTCCTCGCGTGTTTCGGGTGGTCGCCCTGCCCGCACCGTCGGACCGTGAGAAGACGCAACTGTTCCTTCAGCGGTACATGCTGCATTTTCCGGCGGCGGGCGAAATCGTCATCTTCGACCGGAGCTGGTACAATCGCGCCGGCGTCGAATATGTGATGGGTTTCTGTACGCCGGCAGAACACAAGCGATTTCTTTCACTGTGTCCTCAGATGGAGAAATACGTCATCGAAGGCGGCATCATCCTGATTAAACTCTGGCTCGAGGTCGGAATGGACGAGCAGGAGCGCCGTTTCAGGGCCCGCATCGATGATCCGCTACGGCAATGGAAGCTGAGCCCGATGGATACGGAATCGTACCAGCGATGGTACGATTATTCGCGGGCGCGAGACCTGATGCTCAAGGCCACCAACACCAAACACGCGCCTTGGTACATCATTCGCTCCAATGACAAGCGCCGGGCACGCCTGAACTGCATCGCACATCTGCTGAAAATGATCCCGCACAAGCGCGTGAAAAGAGCCAAGGTCGAGCTGCCGAAGCGTTCCGACAAGGGGCGCTATAACGACCAGACCGGGCTGCGGGGGATGAAGTTCGTTGCGGAACGGTACTGAACGGATCGGGCGCGCTTTGGCGCGGCCCGATCCGTTCAAATTTCATTCTCGAAACACTACTTCAGGCGTACCGTCACCCCGCCGACCGCAGCCGATACTTCAGCGCCGACCCTCGGGCCACTGAGTTGCAGGATCACGCCGTTGGCGTTGCGCAGTTGAACGCTCCCCGCACCGGCCGCGACGGCCCCGCCGGCTCCGACCGCGCTGTAGGCGCCTTCGATCGAAGCTGGTCCTTTCAGATTGAGCGCCCGACCGACAAACTTGGTGGTCGAGGCGCCGATCGTAAAGCCGACGCTCATGCCCGATACGGTGAACGGATAGCGCTTGCCGCGGAGAACCAGCACGCCCTCGCCGCCACCTACCCCAACGATGAACCCGCCCTTGGTGAAGACGACGGCGACCTGGCCGGTCTCGGCCCGCGAGGGCGTACTGAGACCTGCCACGCCAACGGCAAGGGCAATCAACGCAACGCTGAGGCTAAACCTTCTCATGTTTCTTCCTCTCGTGAGACGCAGTGCAACACGCACTATTGGGCCAGGAGCATCGCGAAATATCCGAACACCGTGAGCAATATTCCTGATACGGCGTAGGCGACCGGGAACCCGATCCAGGGCACGCTGCTCTGGATTTCCACGGCGGCTTCGCGGCAAGGACCGGAGTGCGAGCGCGCACCGGCAACGCCGCCCATCAGTACGGCCGGGTTGATCTTGAAGACGTGATAACCGATCGCCCACACGATGAACGGCGGGATCGTGCAGGCGATGAACCCGACGAGGAAGATCTTCAGTGCGAGCGCCCCGGTCAGTTGCGCCAACAGTCCGGCTCCGGCATTGACGCCGACGATGGCGACGAAGACGACGAGGCCGAGATCCTCCAGCACGTTGCGTGCCGCGTTTGGCGTGTTGCCGAAGAAACGCAGCCGCGAGACGACGGACGACACGATCACACCGGACAGCAGCAGGCCACCGGCGTTTCCGAGGCCGATCGAGGCGCCGAACGCCGGAAACGAAATCATACCGATCAGAAGTCCCAGAATCAAACCTGCGGCGAGTGTGAGGAGGTCGGTGGCCGTATTGGTCCTGGCGACACGGCCCCACATTTCAGCGAGTTCATTCACGGCGGATTTCAAGCCGACGACCGAGACGATATCCATCCGCTGCAGTTCGGTCTTCAGTCCGGCCGGAATCGGCACGCCACCACGCTCGACCTTGGTGACCTGAAGCTGACCTGCCATGGCTTCGCTGCGGAACGATTCGAACGTGCGCCCGACGACCGCCTTGTTGGTGACGAGGATTTCGGCCTGGTCCAGGGGAATGCCGAGCGTCTTGGCGTCGGCAACCTCCGGGCCGATCAGCCCCATCTTCTCGGTCAGGTGTCCGGTCGCACCACCAAGCGCGACGATATCGCCTTTCTTGAGCACGAGATCGGGATCGGCGCCGAGCTGTTCGCCGCCGCGGGACACATTGACGATACGATATTCGGGATTGCTGACGCGAAACTTGGCAATACTCATGCCGACCTGAGCCTGATTCTCCAGCCGGTAGGCACGAAGGCCAAACTGCCGGAACCCGGTCAGACCACCGCCTTCGAGATCTCTGACGCCGAACTCGGTTTCATATTGCTTTGCCGCCGCCTTGGCATCGACACCCCACCAGCGCGGCAAATATTTGCAGATCAGGATGATGCCGACGGTACCCCAGATATAGGTGATGCCGTAGGACAGCGCGATCATGCCGGTGGCGTCCTCGGGCTTCACGCCCGCCGGCAACTTGACGACGCCCGATGTGATGGCCTGCTCCGCCGAGCCGATCGCGGCAGACATGGTCTGTGAACCCGCAAGCATGCCGCCGGCCGCGCCGGGCGGCAGCGCGAACAACTTTGCACCGAGGACGACAAGCGCAAGCCCGAGCACGCTCGACACCACTGCGAGAATGCAAAACTTGAGACCGTCTCCCCTCAGGCTGTTGACGAAGGACGGCCCGACGCGCAGGCCGACGCCATACATGAACAGGTAATAGAACAGGCTCTTGGCAAAATTGTTCAGCTCCAGCTTCACACCATATAGCGACGCCGTCACCGACAGCGCCGCACCAACCACGATGGCGCCGGCAACCATGCCAAGGCCATAACCCTTGATGTTGGCGCGCCCGATCCAGACGGCGAGGCCGACAACAAAGAACAGCAGCAGATAAGGATTCTGCTGCAGGAATGTGAAAAAGCCCTGCATGGTCGTCGTCCCTTGTTATGACGCAGCTTTCAGTTTCGGTGCGGCGCCAGGCTTCGGCCTGCCGATCTTCGCCAGGGCTTCGGTGCGCACCAGCTTCAGGCCTTCCTTGGCGTCGTAGCCGTGGATTTCCTTCACATCGAGCTTGCGCATGAAGTCGATGGTTTCCTGGGTAATGACCTGGCCCGGCACCATGATCGGGAAGCCCGGCGGATACGGGATCACGAAACTGGCGGAGACGAGATCGGGACCCGCCTTCAGGCGCCGGTCGATCTCGGCGTCGCCGAGGCGGATGTATTCGCAGCCTGGAGCGTCATACGCCGCATAGAAGCCGCTGCGGATGTCGCCCTCGTTTGTCTTGGCGCCCGCATCGCCGCGGAAGCTCGGATGGAAATGCGAGAAGTTCGGCAAGTCGGGCACATCGGTCATCAGGCTCTTCACCCGCGCCTCGAACGTCTTCTTCGCATTGGCGCCGCCCTGCGTCAGGCCGCGGTCCACTTCACCGGCGATCTCCGCGAGCACCCGCACGAGGTGAGCCACGTCGCTGCGCGTGTTGTTGATGTTGGACTGAAGCAGAACCGAGTTGCGGGACGTCTTGTTGATCTGGATGTTGTACTCGCTCGCCAGAATGCCCTTGAATTGCGTCCCGTCGAATCCAGCCATGCCACAGACCAGGGTCATGCGGGTCGGATCGAGGCAGAACTCGTCGTCATCCAGGCTCTTCAGGGCGGTTGCCCAGTTCGCGCTCGGGTCCAGATAGTCTTTGAAGCCGCTTTGCCGGTATTGCGCAGGCACCATGGCGTCCGCACCCAGAATCCGGAAATATTTCGAGATCAGCGGATTGGTGTTGACCGCCCGGCGAATGGCGACCGCGATCTCGATCGCATTGGCCACGAGCCCATAGCCCTCGAGCTCCATCTGGCGTCTCGAGACGTCGAGGCTTGCGATGAGCTGCTGGTTTGGACTGGTCGAAGCATGCGTGAATACCGCCTCCTTGAATTGCTGCTCGACGGTGTGGAATTCGACGTCCTTGACCGACAGCATCGAGCCCTGCCGGATCGCCGACATCGACTTGTGCGTCGAATTGGTCTGGTAGACGCGTAGCCGGATCTGCCGCGGGTCGGGGATCAGCCGGGTCTTGAGCAGCACTTCGTTCGACGGATTCTTGCCAAGTTCGGACTGCTGCTTTTCATAAGCCGCAACCGATTTCGGGTCGTGCATCCACGCCTCGATCTCGTTGGCGGCCCCCAGTCCGGTGCGCCGCCTCAGGAACGGCGAAAACCGCGCGAAGCCGAACCAGGCCTCATCCCACAGGAAGATCAGGTCGGGCTTGATCGCGAGACATTCCTCCATCACCCGGCGGGTATTGTAGATATGGCCGTCGAAGGTGCAGTTGGTCAGATCAAGCATCTTGACCCGATCGAGCCGGCCGTCGGCCTTGGCATTCAGCAGCGCGTGCTTGATGGTGTTCAGCGGCACCGCGCCATACATCGAATATTCCGTCATCGGGAACGCCTCGACATAGAGCGGCTGCGCGCCTGCCAGAACCATGCCGTAGTGGTGCGATTTGTGGCAGTTGCGATCGACGATCGCAATGTCGCCCGGCGCGAGCAGCGCCTGAACGGCCATCTTGTTCGACGTCGAGGTGCCGTTGGTCACGAAGAAGACGCGATCCGCGCCGAGCGCGCGGGCCGCCTTGTCCTGCGCCTTCTTGATGTTGCCGGTCGGCTCCAGCAGGCTATCGAGACCGCCCGTGGTCGCACTGCTCTCGGCCAGGAACAGGTTCAGGCCATAGAACTCGCCCATATCCCGGATCCAGTCCGATCTGAAGACGGACTTGCCGCGCGCGATCGGCAACGCATGGAACGTCCCGATCGGGCGCTGCGCATATTTCTTGAGATTGTCGAAGAACGGGGTGTCGAAGCGATCCTGGATTCCTTCCAGAATCGACAGATGGAGCTCCAGAAGCTCCTCGATCGAATAGAAGATCCGCCGGAACACGTTGGCGTCGGGGCTTCCAGCCATCTGCTCGACATCTCGATTGGACATCAGATACAGGTCAAGCTCGGGTCGCACCTGGTTGATGATATGGGCGAGCCGCAGCGCTGATGCATCCGACTCTTCGTTGAGGCCGATGGCAGTCATCATGGGGCGGAGCACGGACGCGTCATGGCGCGAGCGAAGGGCAAAGCCTTCATTGATGACGACGGACGCGATGTTGGGATTCAGCATCACGGCGCAGAAGGCGTCTTCCAGGCTGCCGACGATGACCGGCTCATAGATGAACGCATCGACTGAACGACGCAGCTTGCGCCATTCGGTCGCAAGCGCCGGCCAGTCGCTGGTTGAAAGACCGGTGACGATCAATGTTTCGAAATAGGGACGGCGGCCGGCTTGCTGCACGAATGCCGTCGGCACCAGGTCGGGATCCTCGCCGTTGCCGTCATCTTTCAGGCTCCAGTCGCTGGCGTGCTGACGGAACGACCTCGTCGTCAGGGCCTGCATGATCCGTGTCGCCAAGGCGAGCGAGGCCGCCGCGTCTCCGGCCGAAGCGGCTTCCCGCAACGTCGCCATCAGTCGCAGGCCGGGATAACCGTGAAACTCCTCCGTCACCGACAGAACGGCCAGCGCGGCATCGTAGTTCGCTCGATCCCCGCCTCGAGCCCACACCTTGGCGCCTTCGACCAGATCACGCCAGTCGTCCGCCCGTCCACCGGGCCCGGAAAGGAACTGATCGATGCGCTTCTGTGCGGGCTTGGTGTCCTTCGACATACTCTTCTCCCGATCCTTGCAGGGGTGATGGCTCTTGGGAACGTGCCCGGCCTGCCCGTCCACTCCCTTGATCCAAGTCAAGGGTCGGACGCTCACGGACTCTTCAAGCAGCCACGAATGCCGCGTGTCGCAACGCGATGGGCGGGTCAGGTTGTGACTTTGGTATCAGCACCGCCTCGCCTGGATCGGTGCCCAGCCGCCCGCTCTTTACGGTGCAGTCGGCCGCTCCAACGGGAAATCGGTTCGTTCCCCGGCCTTGCTCTCTTCCAGCACGCTGTCGAGCGTCCGGAGCCATGCGCCGCTGTCCGTTTTGTCCGCCAACCCTTCCGCCCTTAACAGATCGCGCAGCTGCGCATGAGCGCCGACGATGCAGAACGTCACATGACGCGATGCCAGCTCGTCATGGAGGTCAAGCAACATGCGCGCCCCGGCGAGATCGATGTAGGGGGACGCCGAGAGATCGCAGGCAACCAGCCTGACGTCAGGCGATTTTCGGAACGCCGTCACAACCGTATCCAGTATCGTCTCGGCATTGATGTAGAGCAGCGAGGCTTCAGGCCGGAAAGCGATAACACCGACCAGCGGCTCCACGCCTTCGTGCCTGGCGCTGTCGGAATAGCGGCCGGTCCCGGGAAGCCGCCCGAGAAACGCGATGTTGGGCCGCGACGCACGGGCAAGCAGCAGGAAGATGGATGCAAGGGCGGCAAGCAGCACACCTTGCAGGATTCCGAGCAGCAGCACGGAGACCAGCGCGGTCGCCGCGGCGTAGAAGTCGATCCTGCTGACCCTCCACATCCAGATCAGCGCGCGGACGTCGACCAGCTTGTAAACGGCAACCAGGACAATGCCGGCCAACACTGCTTTGGGAAGATTGGTCAACAATCCCGTAAAGAACAGCAGGCAAAGCGCAAGGGCAAACGAGCAAACCACCAGTGCCAGCGGCGTGCGCGCTCCTCCCGAGTCGTTGACGGCGGATTGCGACAACCCGCCGGCGACGGGATAGCCATGGCCAAACGCGACTGCGAGGTTAGCGGCGCCCAGGCCCAGGAATTCCTGCCGCACATCAAGGCTGTATCCATGCTTCGCTGCAAAACTCCGGGCCGCCGAAACACCTTCTATGTAGGCCAGCAGCAGACACCCGGCCGCTAATGGAAATAGCTCCTGGAATTCGAGCATCCCGAAAGTCGGCACCTGGAAAGCCGGCAGTCCTTCCGGAATGCTGCCGGTAACTTGTATGCCCAGCGACGGAAGACCGAACAAGGTTGCCAGGAAAATTGACAGTGCCACCACGGTCAATCCGACCGGCCTGCCCGGCAGAAACCGGCCGCCGAGGAGCAAGAACAGGATTGCAGCAACCCCAATTGCCAATACGAGCAGATTGCTGTCGCCGAGTTGACTTGCAAGCCGGATGGCCCGGTCGAAGAAGTTGTGGCCTCCGCCCGCTACGCCGAACAGGCTCGGCAACTGACTCATGATGATTGTCAGTCCGGCCCCTGCCTTGAAGCCGACAAGGATACTGTCGCTGACCAGGCGGACGAGAATGCTGAGTTTGAAAAGCCAGGCAATCAGGCAAAGCAGCGCCACAGCGCAGGCTGCAAGGCTGGCGATCTGCGCGAATCGAACCGCGTCGCCCCCAGCCAGGGACCCAACGGTGCCGGCAATCATCAGCGAGATCGCGGAGGTCGGGCCGACCGCGAGCTGGCGCGACGAACCGAGCAAAGCATAGCCGATGCCTCCGAGCATATAGCCGTAAATGCCGACCTGCGGCGGCAACCCGGCCAGGCCTGCATAGGCCAGCGATACCGGGATCGCATAGGCGGCGAGCGTCACACCGGCAATCGCATCGTGGCGCAGCCAGGACGGCTGATACTCGGCAAGCCAGATCGACGGAGGAAAAATCCGTATCCAGCCCGTTCGCTGAGACGAGCATGGTTTCATGGACGCTCCTCGTTGGGGCGAATCTCGCAGCGAAGCAAAACGATCAGCAGTGCGACTACCGGCAAGCCAAGCGCGAGGTCCGGGATGAACTTCGTTGCATAGGCGCCGACCGCCGCCCCTACGCCAAAGGCGACGCACAGCGCGGCGAAGATACCCGGGCGGCGAAGCGAGCCAAATTGTCCGGACACCACGGCGAACAGTCCCTCAATCGCCTGGCGAAGATTGCCCGTTATCATCACCGAGCTGTAGATCACGCCTTCGACCTTGGTGAAGATCGCGGCTTGCATGGCGGCAACGAACGAAATGCCAAGCGTGCCCGCCAGATCCGGCAAGCGATTGTGCAGGATGCCGACCGTGATAAGCATCACAATCTCGATAAGCGTGCTGATCGCACTGGCACGCTCTCCTGTCGCGCTGCGCAGAAATGTGGCCATCACGATCCCCACCGCGAATGCCAGCATCGGAGGAACAAAGTGAAGCGCCCGCGCCCATTCGCCCGTGGTGCCATAAACCCAGAGCAGGACGAGGTTCGCCGTCTGCGCGTTGGCCATCACGCCGTGGATGATCCACGTATAGGCGTCGAGATAGCCGCCGGCGAAGGCAAGCAGCAGCGCGACCTGCACCGTTTCGTCGCGGCGTATCGGCGGACTTGCGGCGATATCCATTGAAGTCATGTCAATACGCGGGCTTGTCGCGGGTCCGGCTCTGCTCGATAGGCAACGCCTCAACCCCGACGGGGCTTGATCTGGATCAAGCCTTCAGGGAGTTCCCGGCAATCAACTCGGTACGCAATCGAACCGTGTGCCCGGGAATGCGAGAATGGCCAGTGTCAGCGGGATCACCGTCCCGGAAAGCTCTCTGCTGCCGGCGGAGACTCGCGTTCTTCTCCTTGCGCGTACCGACGTCGGCCATCTGAACCTTCGTTGGTTGAGCATTTGCTTCAGGTGCTACATCGAGGGAGACGCGCCATGAGTCAGCAAAGCTTACGTAGCCTGATCGCCGCGCTATTGCTGCTATTCGCTACCCTGATCACGCCGTCGCACGCCGAAGATCAGGCCGCCGCATCCCGTCCAATCCAGGAAGAGGTCTGGGCGCTGCCGCTGCCGCTCCCGATGTTCGCCTATGTGGTGCGGCCGGTCGGTGACGGGCCGTTCCCGCTTGCGATCATGAACCACGGCGTCTCAATGACTGCGACCGGCCGCAGCTTTTTCCCGCTTGTGGAATTTCGCGACGCCGCCAAGTGGTTTGCCCAACGCGGCTATCTCGTGGTGGCCCCCGTCGGCACCGGATACGGCGCGGCCGCCATCGACATCCCCGAGCATGGGCTCTACGGCCCGTTCTTCTCGAAAGTCGGAAAGTGCAGCAATCCCAACTTCCACGCTCCCGGCCTTGCGGTCGCTCAAGTCGACCTCTGGATCATCGACTATATGGCGGCCGAGAAACGCACCCTGCCCAAGGACGTCATCATCGTCGGGCAGTCCGCCGGCGGCTGGGCCTCGATCGCGCTTTCAAGCCTGAACCCGCCCCAGGTCAAGGCAATCATCACCTTTGCCGCGGGCCGAGGCGGCCGCGTCGACGGCAAGCCGAACAACAATTGCGCGCCCGACAAACTGGTCGAAGCAACCGGCGAGTTCGGCCGCACATCGCGGGTGCCGATGCTGTGGATCTATATCGAGAACGATACCTTCTTTGGCCCCGCCCTGTCGAAACGCATGCACGAGGCCTTTAGCGCGGCAGGCGGCAAGGCCGAATACCATTTGGTACCGCCGTTCGGTGGTGATGGACATTTCTTTATTGGGTCTGCCGACGCCATCCCGATCTGGTCCCCGATCGTGTCGAAATTTCTGAATGAACAAAGGTAGGGAACGGCCATAGCCTGGAGGAGCATCAATGACGAGCTCACATCGCGCCGAATCGCGGTTCAATTATGCGAAGCCCTGCTTTAGACTGCTTGTTCTGGCGGCGGTCGCGAGCACCGCGTTCGGCCAGTCAGCCGTATCACAACAATCATCGACGACCGCGCCGGCGGGGACCGAAATCGCGCCCCGTGGGCAGCGCGAAGTCAAGGATCTCACCTATAGTGACTGGAAGAAGCTCTGCTTCAGGCCCGGCGGCGCGAAAATGATCTGCCGGACCTCGATCACCGGAACGTTCCCGACCGGTCAAATGGCGGTCCGCGTCGATATCATCGAGCGTGAAGGCGACGCCACGGCGCGGCTGCAGGTGTTCTGCCCCGTGGGCATGTATCTGCCGAAGCCGGCCACGCTTACGATCGACCAGGGCAAGCCTCATGATGTGCCCTATACCTGGTGCCTCACCAATGCCTGCATCGCAGGCGCCGCGGCAGACCCGAAGATGGTCCAGGAAATGAGTTCAGGGCAAATGCTGCGGCTGGAATTCGTTGATTCAGGCCTGCTGTCGGTCTCGACGTCGCTCCCGCTCGGCCAGTTCGCGTCCATCCACAAAGGTGCGCCGGCGCAGACGTTCGAACAGGACATCGATGAATGAGACAAGTTTGCCTAAGCGGCAGCGCTTACTTTTTGGATGGGCTCGATGAGCGAAGATGCGGTAAACGGCTTGATCAGGTATGCGATGCAGCCCGACCCTATTGCCGCTGCGCGGTTCGCCTCACTATCGTTTCCGGTGATGTAAATAACTGGCAGGACGCACCCATTGTCGGCGAGGTAACGCCGCAACGCGATGCCGGATTCCCCCTTCAGGTCGATATCCAGGACAATACAAAATGCTGCGCCGAAATCCGCGTAACTGAGCAGCTCCGCACCAGACTCGAAGAGGATTGCGTTGAAGCCGTGCTTGCTCAGCAACCGCTTCATGCCCTCGCGCATTGAAGAATCATCATCAACCACGAAAATTGACTTGCGGATCGACACAGTGCTCGGCCTTCAGGTTTCATACAATTCAAAACCATTCGGCGACCGCGCCAAGTATACGGAAGTATGAGTAAGCCGCGCGAGCGCCACTGGGGCATCCCTAGTTAGACATCCGCCCGCAAACTTTCATATTGTCCTCATGTGCAAGGTGGTCGGAACGGGATCCAGCGGTACCCCAATCTGCCTATTTGCCGGAGTTGGTGTCCGGAAGCAGCACGCCCATCCGCACCGCCCTCGAAACCAATTCCGCAAGCGAATGCGCTTGCAGCTTTTCCATCACCTGATGGCGGTGCGCTTTCACGGTGCGTTCGGTCGTTCCGAGATCGTTGGCAATCTGCTTGTTCATCTTGCCGCGCACGATCAAATCGAACACCTGTCGCTCGCGCGGAGTCAGTGTTGCAACGAGGGCGAGAAAGGAATCGAGGTCAGTCTGTTGGCTGCGGGCCAGGTCGCAACGAGCCAAAGCACGCTCGATTGCGCCAATCATTTGTTCTGACGGTATCGGCTTGGTCAGAAAATCCTCAGCCCCCGCCTTGATGGCTCGCACGGTCGTCGGGATATCGGAATGTCCGGTGACGAACACGATGGGCAGGATCGATCCGAGTTCGACGAGACGATTTTGCAGCTCAAGACCGCTCACCCCCGGCATCTGTACATCGAGCAGGATACATCCCGGTATTTCTGCGCTGCCCGGCAGGCAATCCAACAAATGCTGCGCCGATGAGTGGGTTTCTACTAGATAGCCCGCATGCCTCAGGCGCCGTTCGATCGCCGTTCGAAACGAGGCGTCGTCATCGACCACGTGAACAAGGCCAGGCATTTCCCCTCCTAGCCGCCGAACCAAACCCGGCGATCCGAACGGGTTCAAGCAACTTCGCAATCAATGTGCAAATGCCCCCTAGCGGACATATGGTTTGGCGCGGCAATGTGCGCGTCTCAATGGCAGCAACATACTGCCGGTTGTCCTTTGGTACAATGAACATTGGGACAATAGTTTCAGGTAGGGCTTTCGTCCAAGGTGAACTGCGGTCGAAAACGAAGGGCAATGCCCGCATTCTCTGCGACGAACTGCTTCACCCAAACGTGGCACCACGTAGCGCCCAGTACAGGAGTTGGCCCATGTTTGTGCGGATCACGGCCGATTCGGCGTCCCGTCCCAACACGCTCGATGCGCTCGGCATGGAGAGCTATTCAAATCCGCTCGTTAGTTTAAGCGAATTCAATTACAAAAAAGGGACCGAAATATTCGGAGAGAAAGAGCCTGCGGAATACGTCTATCAGGTGAAAGCCGGTGCGGTGCGGAGCTACAAGTTGCTTTCGGACGGCCGTCGCCAGATCGGCGCGTTTCACCTTGTGGGCGACATCTTTGGACTCGAGAACGGAAGCGAACACCGGTTTACCGCGGAGGCGATCGTGAACACCACGGTTCGCCTGATCAAGCGGCGCAGCCTTGAGATCGTGGCCGAGAGCGATGCGATGGTCTCGCGCAACCTGCTCAGCATGACCACGAGCAACCTGCAGCATGCCGAGGACCATATGCTGTTGCTCGGCCGCAAGACTTCGCTGGAGCGGGTCGCCGCCTTCCTGATCGAGATGGATCGACGGCTTACGGCGGCGGGCGTCATGCCGCTACCGATGTCGCGCCGCGACATTGCAGATTATCTCGGCCTGACGCTCGAAACGGTCTCGCGTGCGCTGTCGCGGCTGCATGAGCTCGGCATCATCGGCTTCATCGGCACCAATCAGCGCCAGATCGTGCTTATGGACCGCCAGGAGCTGGCCAATCTCGACCTGCAGCACTGAACCCCGGTGCGCCGGTTGAGGCGAGATGCTCGTGCGTCTTGCGCAGCACCTCGAACAGGACGGCGGTCGACCAGCCGAACATCAGGATGCCGTTCATCGCGGTCATCGGTCCGCTCAGCCGCCACGCCTGCACGGGCGTGATGTCACCGTAGCCGAGCGTGGTATAATTGACGAAAGAAAAATAAAGCAGATCGCTGCCGGCAGGCGCTGCACCGACGATCGCGTAGGCCAGCGCCCAAACAAAGATCTCCAGCGTGTGCGCCACCATCAGGGCCACCGCAGTCGCGACCATCACGGCCATCAGGTGCACTCTCGGCCACCTCATGTGCCGCTGCCCGGCGGCGCGGGCAATGCCGGCCGCGCCGACGGTCACCAGCGCATGGATCATGATGTTGAGCACGCTGACGACGAAGCCTACCAGCAATTCAAGCGCCATCGCCGTCTCTTGGATCGGCAGAGGCGCGACCCATCCTCTGATTACAGTGCAGCCGATCTCAGCTCTTCGGCGTGAATGCGCTGGTCGCCGCCTTCATGGCGGATTCACCCATGCTCCTGGCCTGCTCGGTCAGCGCCCGCATCTGGTCCTGGTAGAACTCGGACTGGATCTTGAAAGCGTCCTGCGCATCCTTGGCTTGAATCAGCCTATCGCCGAGATCGAATGTCGCAGTCACATTACGCTGCACCTGACTGCAGAACTGCTTGACCTGATCGGAAGCCGGCAGCTGCGAAGCGCCCTTCTCGAGCAATTCAAAATACTCCACCATGGCCTTTCGAATGCGGCCGTTGGCTTCGGAAAGCATCGCGCGAACGCTGTCAGCGGAGGGATTGATATCGGCCATGACACTGCTCCTTGTGAGAGAACGGACTAAACCTTATCGCGCAAGCCGCCAAACCAGGCGCCGAAATAGCCGGCGTAGAGCGCAGGCAATTCGAGATTCATCGAATGCCCGATGCCGGGCACAACCACCAGGCGGCAATCCGGCATTGCAGCCGCCATCGTCCGAAGGTCGCTTGTTGGAATCCAGCCGTCCCACTCGCCCCACAGCACCAGATGCGGATGTCGGATCTCGGGCATTCGGCGCTCCAGCTCGCCGCTTTCCCGTTCGTGGGTGAGATTGACGGGGGTCCCGATCCAGATTCCTTCGGAGACGCCAAAGGTCTGCTCCAGGATCCGTTCGAACAGCGCTTCGATCTCTCCAAGTCCAACGCGGAAGCGCGGGACGGTGTTCGGCGCAAGGCTATCCGGCACGAACAGCGAGGCCGCCGCAGTCGCCATGATTTCCCGGGTCAACTTCCTGCTCGCCATCATCGAACGGAAGAGACCGATCTGATCGGCATTGAACGCCATGCCGAGCGGCGTAACCGGATCGAGGGCGAACACCCGTCCGAACCGCTGCGGCTGCATCAGCAGCATCCGCGCGGCGATGATGCCGCCGGTCGAATGGGTCGCCAAATGACAGAAATTGATGTCGAGCGCATCGAGTGCAGCCAGCATGTCCTGCGCATGCTGCTGCATCGAGTAGTTGGAATAGCCCACCGCAGGCTTCGGGCGGTCGCTTTCGCCGCAGCCGCGCCAGTCGATCCCGATCACACGCAGGCCGCTGGGAAATAAAGGCGCGGCCAGTTCGATCCAGTCCTTGCTGGCGAGATTGCCGTGGATGAAGACGACGGTAACGTCGCCTCCACCCCACTCTCGCCAGCCCAGCTGGACCTCGCCTGCCCGTACCCGCGCCATGACAGCTCTATTTGTTCAGGCCGGCCGTCGGGTTCGGCCCGCTCGGCGTCGGTGCCTCCGGCATCGCCGAAGCGACTACGCCGTTGATCACGCGGTCGATCTCGACCGGCGAACTGGTGTCGAGATAGCCCGTGGATACGAAGTCGGTGACGTCGGCCGAAAACTCCACCGGATTGTCGGTATGGATGAAATGTCCGGTGTCCGGATAGATCTTCAGGATCGGGCGGTTATTGGCGCCCGTCATCCGTGTCATGAACGGCGTGATGATGTCGCGGCCAAGGTCTTTCAGCCCATTGAATGCCGTGCCGGGGATAAAGGGCTCCTTGTCGCCGAAGGCCAGGAAGATCGGCGCCTTGATCTCCGTCAGGCGGCGATAGAGGTTCTTGGGATCATCCTGCTGCAACTCCGACACCATGCCGTAGATGTCGAAGATGTACACATTGGTCCACTGCTCCAGCTCCTTCGGGTTGCCCCTGGTCAGGCCGACACGCTGTTCGGTGTGCAGCCGCGCATACTGGCTGTCGTTCATGAAGTAGCCGCTCTTGCTGCGTCCGACCACGCCGGTGACCGGATCGCGCTTCTTGAAGTAGAAGAACTCGCGAATGTTCTGCTCCGGCCGGGCCATTTCGCTCGCAAGTACCTGGGTCGGCCCCCAGACGTCCTTCCACTTGTCGAAGTCCCGCGCCAGGGAGGCGTCGAACAACTTCGCGGTCTTGCCGGGCGCGATCGTGACCTCGCGCGGATATTCCTCGAGCCCCGCTGGCGCCTCGAGGATCAGGCTCTGCACTGCGTCCGGATAGGTCAGCGCGTAACCCATGATGAGCTGGCCGCCAAGCGAGTGGCCGAGATAGGCGGCTTTGCCGACCTTGAGCTGGTTGACCACCAGGTCGTGGACGACCTCACGCATGTCCTGCATGGTTCGCGCCGGGCTCTTGTCGATATTGCCCGGACCGGACATGCCGTAATGCGGCAGATCGGGCGCAATCACGCGCAGGCCGCTACGCAGCGCATACTGCATGATGTTGCCGTAATGGCCGGCGAACGCGCCCTTGCCGTGGACGATAACGAGAACCTTCGGATCCTTGTCGGTGCCGCTGTACTCGTCCATGTAGCCGATCTGCCAGGACGTGCCGCGGCTGTCCTTTGCGGTGGCGTACTTGACCGGGTAGGGGTAGGTCACAAAATCCTTCCAGAACGACTTCTTCGGATCGATGTCCGACGCAACGCCGGGTACGCGGTAGTTCTTGTCGGCGAACTGCTGCGCCCTGTCGAGGCTCGCCACGTCATCCATGAACGAGACGAATTTCGGATCATTCTTTCGGCGGTTGATGATCGAGAACACGCCGTAGTGCGCGACCGGGCTCTCTTCGGCGATCAGGTCGGCACCCGGGATGCGGTCGACCGCCTTTTCCGCGAGCTTGAAGTTGAGCCAAAGGTCGTTGGTGATGTGCATCACCATGGTCCGCGCCTGGATGCGGCCGAGTTGGTCATTGATGTTGTGAAGCTCTCCGACGCGGTTGCGCCAGACCAGATCGACCGCGTCGTACATCTTGGACCGGTTGATCACGTTCAATCCGGCCTTCTCGTTCGGAGGATTCCAGTAGAAGATTTCCGGCTGCACGGAGGTGAAGGCCTGCGAGGTCCGGTATTCGAAGTCATACCCGGTCAAGCCGAGAACCGACCAGCCGAACGCCATGCCCATCAGCGGGTGCTTTTCCTTCGGCATCTTGTAGTAATCGCCCTTGGTCTGCTGCCAGACCGGATCGGACTCGATCGCGGCTGTCATCAGCTGGAAGGTCCAGTTGCCGACGGGATCGCCGGCGTCCGATTGCGTGGTGCCGCCAATCGGCATGATGGCGCCGACATATTGCGGGTGCATCACGCCCCAGACGTAGGTCTGGGTGCCGCCCATCGAGACACCGGCGGCCAGCGCCACCTTCACCACCTTCAGATGGTCGCGCAGCATGCGATAATTCGCCTGCACCATGTCGAAATAGGTGTATTGCGGAAACTTGATCCCCAGCCCGTCGGACGGTTTGCTGGCGCCCCAGGTGCCGAGCGGGTCGACCATCACGACATAATAGCGATCGGTATCGATCGGTCGGCCCGGCCCGATGATCGGCGTGGTCCCGGAGAGCGCGGCGCCCTTCACCCACTGTTCGTACATGTCGGTGGAGTCGCCGGAATAATAGGAGCTGATGACGACCGCATTGGTGATCTCGCCCGCGGTGTTGCGGCGCGGCGTGCCGATCGCGATGTAGGCGGTACGCAGCTTGCCGCCGCCGAGCGATTCCAGCGTTACGCCGCCCTCGCCGCCGTTTTCCCATTTCGAGGGATTGGCAAGGTCGTATTTGCCGCCGAGCTTGAAGTCGCTGATCTCGTAATATTTCTTCAACCCATCGTGCTGCACTTGCGACGAACGCCGCGTAAAAGGCTGTGCGACAGCGAGCGAGGTACCGACCAGAAGCAATAGCAGGCTGATGAAGCATCTGCGCAAAGCTTGTTTCCCGATCATGGCTCATTCCTCCCAATCAGTCCTTGCTGGGAAGCTAGGTGCGGTGGCCGCGCGTTCCTTGATTTAACTCAAGGGAATTGAGACGCGGCGGGTAACCCTGCCAGCACAAACTCGCACCGGGTCGCAGCGATGCCCTTCCTCCGCCACGGATCGTATCGAATCCGCTACGAGCTCGACGGCCCCGCCAACGCCCCCGCCTATGTTCTGGTGAATGGGCTCACGCAATATGCCGAGCTGTGGGCAGCCTATCGCGACGCGCTGGTCGCGAGGCGATTTCGCGTCGCAACATTCGACCTCCTCGGCCAGGGTACTTCAGACAAGCCGGCCCTGTTCATCAGCCAGAATGACCAGGTCGCGGCCCTTGCTCTCCTGATCGGCGAGCTCGGCGACGGTCCTGTCTTTCTCAGCGGCATCAGCTTCGGTGGCCTGATCGCGCTACGCTATGCCATTACGCATGGCAAGCGGCTCTCCGGACTGGTGCCGATGAGCTGCTTTGCAGAACTCTCGCCGCAGCTTCTTCTGCTCGGCAACGCCATGCGCACCGGGCTGATCCTCGGCGGCACCAGCTATCTTCAGGATCTTCTGCTGCCGATGAACCTGTCGGACCAATGGTTGAAGCCGCTGCTGGACAAGCTCGACAGCGTCAAGCGACAGGGTTGGCTGGTCAACGACGTCTACGCCCTGCAGAACCTGATGGAATCCTTCCTCGATTTCGAGCCGTTGACGCCGCAGCTTGCTTCAATCGCGGTGCCGACCATGATCCTGAACGGTGAGTTCGACTTTCTGACGCCACGCGCCCTGCACGAAACCCTGCGCGTCCACATTCCCAACAGCTCGCTCGTGATCATACCTCGCGCCTATCACGCCTTCACCCTGGAGAAGCCGGCGCTTACGGCAGATCTGCTCGCGCGTTTTGCCGAGGACGTCCTTGCCGGCCGTTGGCACGGCAACAAGGCCGTGTGGATCGCCCCCGAGGAAGCAGGTGGCGTGCTTGAGCCGTTTCCGCCCGGTTACGATCATCTGCGCGCGATCCCTACGCCGAGGCCGACATCATGAGCGGGTTCTTCGGACCACTCGACCCCGGCGGCCGTGTGCCGCCGCGTCAGCAGACGCGGGTCGCGACGTTCCTGATCTGCGCTCACGGCGCATTGGCGAGGCAGTTCGCGTTTAGCCTGCCGACGAAACTCGAGTCCGCGTGGCAAACCGAATTGAATGCGCAGCTCTATCGCGAGACCGAAATCATTTCGCTGCTGCTGCGCGCGACCTCGTGGGTGCCGGACCTGGCCGTGGGTTACATGGCGGCGGCCTGGGAGACGGCATGGCTTCCGGCGCCGATCGAAGGGATCTCGGACCGTACGTTGGCGGCAGCGACCGGCCTTGCGACGCTCGCGCATGCCGTGCATGCCGGCATTCGGCCGGCCGCCCTGCTCCCGGTGGAAGCCAACGCCGACGATCCCTTCGTGATGGCGCTGCGCCGCATCGAATTCGAAAGCAGCCGCCTGCTGCAGGCGCAGATCGTCTTCCTGAAGGGTGTCGAGCTCGCACCGTTTCGCGACACCGTGAGCGCAGCCCTTGAACGGCGTCATGCCGAGATTGGCAAGCTATGGGCGGAAGCGCTCGAAAGCGTCGGTATCACCATCCACCGCGCGGAATAGCGGAAAGCCTTGATGCAGATCAAAGGAGCGCTGGCGGCCGTCATCAACATCACCGTTGCGTCCGCCCTTTCATGGATCGCTTGCTGATCGGAGTTTCATCATGAGGGCCGTTTCCGTTGAAGAAGCCGTTGCGATGATCCCCCCCGGCGCAAGCATCATGGTTGGCGGATTCATGGGTGTCGGAACGCCGGAACGCCTGCTCGACGAAGTCGTCAGACAGAACAAGACCGACCTTGAGGTGATCAGCAACGACGCAGCCGTCCCCGGGAAAGGCGTTGGCAAACTGTTCGATGCGATGCTCGTATCGCGCCTCACCGCGACCCATATCGGTCTCAACCCGAAGGCGCAGCAGCAGATGCTGGCCAAGCAGGTCGCCATCGACCTCGTACCCCAGGGGACCTTTGTCGAGCGCATTCGTGCCGGTGGTTGCGGCCTCGGAGGTGTGCTCACGCCGACCGGCGTCGGCACGCTGGTTGCCGAAGGCAAACGCCAGATCGAGGTCGCCGGAACGACGTTTCTGCTCGAAACCGCGCTGCGCGCAAAGTTCGCCCTGGTTCACGCTTTCCTGGCGGACTACCTCGGCAACCTCACCTACGCGCTGACGGCACGCAACTTCAATCCCATCATGGCGATGGCCGCCGACACCGTGATCGTGACGGCAGAACACATCGTGCCCGTTGGCGTCATCGCACCCGACCACGTCGTGACCCCGGCGCCGCTCGTCGACTACCTCATTACGAACGGGTGAACCATGGATGCACAAGCAATCATCGCCCGGCGTGTCGCACAGGAACTCCGTAGCGGCGACCTTGTGAACCTGGGGATCGGTATTCCGACGCTGGTCGCCAACTACGTTCCGGCCGGGCTCAAGGTCTTCTTCCAGTCGGAAAACGGATTGATCGGCACCGGCCCCATACCGGAGCAAGGGTTGGCTCATCCGCTGCTGACCGATGCCGGCGGCCGACCGATCAGCGCGCTGCCGGGCGCCAGCACTTTTGACAGCGCGATGTCCTTTGGATTGATCCGCGGCGGCCATGTCGATGTGACGGTGCTGGGCGGCCTGCAGGTCGACGCGCACGGACTTCTCGCCAACTGGATGATCCCCGGGAAGATGGTCCCGGGAATGGGCGGAGCAATGGATCTCGTCAGCGGCGCCAAGCGGGTCATCGTCGCCATGCAGCACGCCGCGAAGGGGAAATCGAAGATCGTCGCCAAATGCACCCTGCCATTGACCTCGGCAAGACCGGTCCACCTGGTCGTGACCGACATGGCGGTGATCGCCTTCGCGGACGGCAAGGCGACCCTGGTGGAAACCGCGCCAGGCGTCAGCGTCGGCGAAGTCGTGGCCGTCACCGAGGCCGATCTCGTCATTCCCAACGCCGTTCCGGAAATGCAGATCTGACGAGGCAGGAGATGCGGATATTCAGCGACTTCAGCGAGATCAAATCCACTATCGGCACCGAGATCGGCGCCAGCGACTGGATCGAGATCACGCAAGAGCGAATCAACCAGTTTGCGGAAGCAACTTGTGACGAGCAGTGGATCCATGTCGACCAGGAACGTGCGAAGAAGGAATTGCCTGGTGGCACCACCATCGCCCACGGGCTGTTGTCGCTCGCGCTCGCGCCGCTCTTCATTCGGTCGGTCATTGGCCTGAAGGGCTTGCGTAATACGCTGAACTACGGTGCGGACAGGATACGGTATCTGTCACCCGTCCCGGCGGGCTCGAGGTTGCGTGGCCGTGTCACGGTCGCCGAAGCGGAGGACGTGCCGCCGGACGGGCTGCGCGTCAACTATCACCTCGTGATCGAGATCGAAGGCGGCAAGCGCCCGGCCTGCGTCGCCGAGCTGATTGCCCTGCACTATCGCTAGATAGTGCGCCGGTACGATCGCGCTCAATCGATGATGTTGTAGCCGCCGTCGATGTAAAGGACACCACCCGTGATCAGCTTGGCGCCATCGAGCGCCAGGAACGCGGTGGCGTTGCCGACATCGTCGATGCTGACGAGACTGCGCGCCGGCGCCTTGGATTGCGCCTTGTCCATCAGCTCGTCGAACTCGGGAATCCCCGATGCGGCGCGCGTGGCGAGCGGCCCCGGAGAGATCGCGTGAACCCGGATGCCTTTCGGGCCCAGTTCCGCAGCCGCGTAGCGGACGGCAGCTTCAAGCGCGGCCTTCGCCACGCCCATCACGTTGTAGTTCTCGACCACCATCTGGCTGCCATAATAAGTCATGGTGAACATGGTTCCACCATTCTTCATCAAAGGTTCGGCCAGATGGGCCATTCGCAGGAACGACCAGCACGAGACGTCCATCGTCTTGAGGAAGCCGTCGCGGTTGACGTCCACGACGCGTCCGTGAAGTGCCTCCTTGGGTGAGAAGGCGATCGAGTGCAGCAGGAAATCGAGCTGACCCCATTCCTTCCCGATCCGTTCGAACACCTGCTCCGTCTGGCCTTCGACCATGACGTCCATGGGCATGAAGATCGGCGCCTCCAACGCCTGTGCAAGCGGCTCGACGTGCTTCTTCGCGCGATCGTTCAAATAGGTGACGGCGAGCTCCGCCCCGAGCGCACGAAATGCCTTCGCGCATCCCCAGGCGATCGACTGGTCGTTGGCGATGCCGACGATCAGGCCTTTCTTGCCCTTCAGGGCAACCTTGGAATCCGGAAATACGGGGATCATGACACCCTCTCATGTCTGGGGTTGGGCGACGGCCTGTTCAACAGCAGGGACAAGGTGTGCTGCGCGATCATCAACTCCTCGTCGGTCGGCACGACATAGACCGGAATGCGGCTGTCGGACCGCGAGATCAGCCGCGCGTGGCGGGAGTTCTCGGCCGGATCGAGCACGACGCCGAGCCATCCAAGCTGGTTGACGATACTGGCCCGAATTCGAGCCGAATTTTCCCCGATACCGGCGGTGAAGACGAAAGCGTCCACGCCCTGCAATGCGGCGGCAAGCATGCCGGCATTGAGACCGATCCGGTATACGAAATAGTCGACCGCCAGCTTTGCACGTGGATCTGGATTTCCCTCCAGCTCGCGCATATCGTTGCTGATGCCGGAAAGGCCCTTCAAGCCGCAATCGCGATACAGAAAATCCTGGACGTTGGATGCCGACATTCCCTTTTCGCTGATGAGATAGAGCACGACGCCGGGATCGATCTGTCCCGGGCGCGTTCCCATGGAAAGCCCGTCGAGGGCCGTGAATCCCATGGTGCTTTCGGCGCTGCGTCCTTGCTTCAGCGCGCACATTGAAGCGCCGCTTCCGAGATGCGCGACGATCACCCGCCCCTTGGCGATATCAGGCGCGATTTGCGGCAGCGCTTTCGCGATGTATTCGTAGGAAAGACCGTGAAATCCATAACGTCGCACGCCCTCCGTGTACAGCTGATGCGGGATCGCATAGTGGTCGGCGACCGCGTCATGGGTACGATGAAACGCGGTGTCGAAACAGGCCACCTGCGGAAGAGCTGGAAAATTGGTGAGAAGCGAGCGGATCGGCGCCAAATTGTGCGGCTGATGAAGCGGGGCCAGGGCAATGAACCGCTCCAGCCGAGACACGACACCATGGTCGATCAACACCGGCCGGTCATGGTCCGGACCGCCATGAACGACACGATGTCCGACCGCCATAGGATTGATGCGAAGTTCATTCCGCAACCAGTCACCCGCGGTAGCCAACGCGGCTGGAACGTCCGGCATGCTCTCGATCGGGTAAGCGCGGTCGGCCAGCGAATCGCCATTCGCGCCGCTCGCTCGAAGTCGCGGACGGCTGCCAATGCCATCCACCTGGCCCTTGATCTGCCGCTGTAGTCTTCCCTCTCCCTCGACCGAAAATATCTGGAACTTGACGCTGGAGGAGCCTGCATTGACGACAAGGATCGTGTCCATGGCGATCACGCGGCAACTGTCGGCGCATGTTGGCGCCTTGCATGTGCATAAAGCGCGGCCACCGCGCAGGAAGCCATTCGCGCGCGCGCTGTGTCCGCACGCGACGTCAGGACGACCGGCACCCGGGCGCCGAGCACGATACCGGCACTATCCGCCTTGGCGAAGTAAGCCAGATTCTTTGCCAGCATGTTGCCGGCTTCGAGATCGGGAACGAGCAGGATCTGCGCCCGGCCGGCGACCTTGGATTTGATCCCCTTGATCCGAGCCGCTTCCATGTCGATCGCGTTGTCGAAGGCAAGCGGTCCGTCGAGCACGCCGCCGGTGATCTGCCCGCGATCCGCCATCTTGCAGAGCGCCGCGGCCTCGATCGTCGACGGGATCTTGCCGGTGACGGTTTCGACCGCCGACAGGATCGCCACACGCGGTGACCTGCCGAAGCCGGCTTGCGTATAGAGATCGATGGCGTTCTGGATGATGTCCCGCTTGGCATCGAGGTCGGGAAAGATGTTGATGGCCGCGTCGGTTACAAACAGCGTCTCGGCATAGGCCGGCACGTCCATCACGAAGACATGGCTGATCCGGCGGTCGGTTCGCAGGCCACCCACCTTGGCCGTGACGCTGCGCATCAGTTCGTCGGTATGCAGGCTGCCCTTCATGAGCATTTCGCCCTTGGCCGCATGAATGAGTTCGACGCCCTTTGCCGCGGCCTCCTCGCTATGTGCGGCATCGACGAGCTCGAAGTTGGAAATGTCGAGGCCGCTCTTGCTGGCCGTATCCCTGATTTTCTTTTCGGGACCGACCAACACCGGCAGGATGATGCCCGCTGCCGCGCTGTCGGTGACGCCGCGTAGCGAGGTTTCATCGCAGGGATGCACAACGATGGTCCGAGCGGCCGGCACAGCCTGGGCCGCTACGATCAAGCGGTCATATTTGCTGGGAGACCGCGCTCCGCTCGAATCGGCCGCCGTGACGCTCATGGTGCTGCTCCGATCTCGTCCAACCTTCGCTACGAGGCCTTCGCCTTGGGATCGAAAGGGGCAACGTTGGAGGTCCTCTCCAACATTTCCGTGGCGTCGACGCCGAACAGTTCGGCGACACGCTGCAGGCGGCTGGCGACCTCACCCGATATCGCGGCGCTGGCGGACAGCACTTCGCGGATCGCGGCGAAGGCCGCACGCCGGGCGTCGGCGTTATCAGGCAACATTTTCGGGATGGCGGCCAACGCATTCTCACGATCCAGCAGCAACATGAAGAACTGCTCGCGGACCAGTGTCTTGAACTCGGACAGCGTCAGCCGCGCACCCTTGTCGTTCCGGCGAACGTTACGCAGCGCTTCAAGGCTGCGCTCGTCCACCATGCCTCGCGCCGACCCGACATAGAGCAGGCCCCGAAGCGCCGCTTCTCGAAGACCTCCTTCGCCGATCCTGGATTTCAGTTCGGCGATCCGGGCCTCCAGCATCTGGCGGTGCTTGGCCGACATTTCCTGCCGCCGCGACGGTACCGACTGCGGATCGATACCGACGGCCGCTTGAACCCCCGGCGAGCCATAGACGGCAAGGAAGATCGCCTCGCTGAGCGCCTCCTGCGAATCACGCCAGCTGTCGAGCGCATGAACGATCTGCTTGGAGACTTGCTCCTGGAACGCCATGAACGGATTGTCCGTCGACACCGGCTTGCGCTCCTCAGTCGCCCTCTCCGCAAGCGACTTGATCGCGGACATGAAAGGATTCAGGCTGCTGAAAGCCTCATACTGCATCCGCAGAGGGTGCAAATTGCGCATCGTCTCCGCCATCTGTGGTGTCACCAGGCGCTTGATCAACGGCTGGAGGAACTTCTGGTAGGCGGCGAGATTGATCTCGGACACGCGTTTGGCTGCAGCAAAACGCCGCTCATCCTCGGGCGAATTGCCGCCCATGGCGCGGATGTCGTCAAGCGTCCGCGCCTCACAGCGCATCACCCATTGACCGACGACCATATCGGCGCTTGTGGTATCGTCACCCTTGGCCTCGAAAGTTGCCTCATAGAGCCCGGGCGGCAGCACGTCGATCAGGTCGATGTTGCTGGAGAACTCCGCGTGCTCCTTCTTGGCAATGCCGCCGGAAACGAAGATGCCGAGATGGCCGACACTTTCGTGAACCGTATAGACGATCGTCTGCCCGTAGGTCCGGATTTCATCGACGTCGGCATAGAGATCGAGGATCCAGTCCAGCGCCTGCTGCGGCGGCGTGATGTTGTCGCCCTTGGAGCAGAAGACCAGGATCGGTGATCGGATATTGCGCAGATCGACCATCTGTCCGTCGGACATTTGAATCCGGCCGGCGGCGAGGTTGTTGCCGACGAACAGTTCATCGACGATGAACTGGATCTCCTCGGCATTCAGGTTGACGTGTCCACCCCACCAGCGCTCGAATTCGAGGTATCGCTCGGCCTCGGTATCGACCTTCGAGTAGACGTTGTACTGCTTGGTCCACAGCGTGTTGGACGGATTTTGGCTTTCGAAATTTTGCACCAGCCAGGCGCCGTCGAACTTGCCGGCTCCGAGATCGCTCGTCAGCGCGGTCAGCCAGCTTCCTCCCAAAAGGCCGCCGGAGTAGCGCATCGGATATTTGCCGTGCACGCCCGCCCAATAGGCAAGCGGCGCACCAGCGATGATCACGGGCCCGAACAGCTCCGGCCGCAGCGACGCCAGGATCATGACGGCCCAGCCGGCCTGGCAGTTGCCGATCACGCACGGCTTGCCGTCGGCTTGCGGATGTCGGCTGATGACTTGCTCGATAAAGACAGCCTCGGCGCGCGCGATACGCTCGATTGTCTGTCCAGGCATCGGTTCCGGCAGGAAGCCGATGAAATAGCAGGGATGACCCGCCTTCATCGCGACGCCGATTTCGCTGTCCGCTTTGAACCCGCCAATTCCCGGACCATGCCCGGCGCGCGGATCGACCACGATGAACGGTCGGCGGTCGAGATCGATCTCGACGTCTTTGGGCGGAATGATGCGCACGAGCGCATAATTTACCGGCTCATCGAGCTTGCGGCCGTCGATGATCAGTTCAGCCGAATATTGCAGAACATGCGGTGCGGTTTGGGCAAGGTGTTCCCGGTACTGGTCGCCCCGCTGACGCATGACGTCAAGGAAGAGAACGCTCCTTTGTCCGGCATCGACCATGTATTCTACGGCTGAAGCGACAACCCCTGAGATGGGGCCGCCAGCTGACGTTGCAGTGTCTGTCGACATGTTCGGACCTCATTGTCTGCTTCATTCAACGGGTCTTGCGCCAGGGAACGTTGATTTAGGTCAACGTTCGACGATCAGCCGGCGATGACGCTGCGGCCGCGCGATCGGCGTGTATCCAGGCCACCGTCAGTTCCCAGGCGAGCGAGAGAATGATCGGTCCGATAAAGAGGCCGACAATTCCGTGCGCGAGCGTTCCCCCGATCACCCCGACGAAGATGACGAGTGTCGGCGTTGTCAGGCCCCGCCCCATCACCAGCGGTCTCAGGATGTTGTCGAGCACGCCGACGATGCCGAGAAACAGCGTCAGCAGTAGCGCCGTGGTGAAATCCTTGTCGAACCAGATCCAGATGATGACAGGAAGCAGGACGATTGCCGCACCGATCTGCACGATCGTCAGGAGCATCACCACGAAAGCCAGCAGGCCCGCGCTTGGAACGCCCGCCAGCTTGAATCCGATGCCGGCCAGCAAGGACTGGACGATGGCGACGCCGATGACGCCCTGGGATACCGCGCGGATGGTCGCCCCCGCCAGTTCCAGGAAATGCTCGCTCTGCTCGGGCACGATGCGAAACAGAAATCCCCTGCCCGCCGCCACGAGCTGCGAGCCGTAGGGGAACAGAAACCCGGCCAGCAACACGGAGAGGAGGAACTGTAGCGTACCCACACCAGCATTGCCGGCGAACGCGAGCAACGTGCCGGCCACCGGCTTCAGATGGGGAGCAACCTCGCGCAGCGCTGATCGAATGTTGTTGGAAGCCTGGGCCCAGAGTTCGTAAAGCTGGGGACCGATGAGCGGCCAATCCTTGACGGCCGCCGGCGGCGTTGGAACCACCAGGTTACCAGCACCCAGACCTCCAGCGAACTCCCTCACTCCGTCGAGGGCACTCAGACCAAGCCAGGTCGCCGGCCCAATAACGATGCCGAGATTGATCAGGGTGAGAATTGTCGCCGCGAGCCTCGGGCGCCCCCCGAGAAATCTGGAAAGTGCGCCAAAGACGGGGTAGAGCGCGACGGCGAGGACAATACTCCATGTCAGGATCGGCACGAAGGGACGGATCAGAACGAAGGTCCAGTAGATCAGGAAGGCAAGCAATCCAAGCCGGATCACGAGCTGGATGACATCATCTCCGGGCAAATACTGGCGAAGGGTTTTCAAGAATGCGCCTTCATCTGGGAGCGAGCACGCGCCCTGAACCTACCGGCCACGCCTGCGCAATAGTCTTGATCCAGATCAAACCAATGTAGGCCAGTGATGGCTGCATCGTCAGACGGGACGGATACCTTGTCCGCCAGCATGCGAGGCGCCATGTCCGAAGCCATCAACTACGCCGCACGTGAGCTTCTCCGCGACGGCGGCGAAATCGAAATCCGCGCCCTTCGGCGGGAGGATGAAGCCGACATGCTCGCTGCGGTCGGAAACACCAGCGCCCAATCGCTGCAGCGTCGCTTCTTCGTGATGAAGCGCCACTTCTCGGACAAGGAGCGCGCCTTCTTCATGGACATCGATTTCAAGAATCACGTCGCAATTGTCGCGCTCGCCGAAGAAGCAGGTCGCAAGGCCGTCGTCGGGGGCGGCCGGTACATTGTCTTCGAACCGGGGTGCGCCGAGATGGCGTTTGTTGTCATTGATGCCTGGCAGGGACGCGGCGTCGGCTCGATCCTGATGCGTCATCTCGTCAAGCTCGCCAGAGATGGCGGATTGCAGGAATTGACGGCAGAAGTTCTGCCCGAAAACGCGGCGATGATAAAAGTATTCGGAAAATTCGGCTTCAAGCCGGGCTCGCGCCGAGACCCGCAGGTAATCCATCTGTCGCTGAAGTTCGCTTAGGGATCACGCACCGCGGCGCCGCGTGGAAACTGGTTTCAGGACACGTGGCGAGCTGCGGCGCAGAGCCTATCTCAATCCCAGGCGCGAACGTCGATAGCCGCTATCCCGGGCTTCATGCCGGCATACGAAGCTGCCGGTCGTTCCCGACGCGTAGCGCCTCTGGCCTTTGGAGTAATAGCGCCCTCTTCCGAAATCGAGCCAGACGATCGTCTCCCCCGGACAATGGCGCTGCGCCTGGGATTCACTTCGGAACGGCGTAAGGACCTGCGCCATCGCTCCCGGTGACGCACAAGAAACAAGAGCCAGAACCGCAACAGACCAGCCGCGGAAATTCAGTCGCATGCCACGCCTGTCATGCGCTCAGGAAGGCGCTGGCGGAGCAGCCGCCAGGACTCCGGCCAGGGCCGCCTGCAGCGCCGCTTCCTTGGTATGGTCAAGGGACGTCTTCAGTACCGTGCCACCTTCACCCTTGAGCCCCTCGAGTACTTTGTCCGCGGTGACCTTCCGCACCAGCACGAACAGCGCCGCCGTCCCGGGCTGAATGGCAGCCGCGGTTTCCTTCATCCATTTGTCGTCGATGCCAACATCGGTCAGATATCCGCCAAGCGTGCCCGAGGCTGCGCCAAGGGCGGCACCGGCCAGCGGCATCAGAAAGATCAGGCCAATGAGGGTACCCCAAAACGTGCCGGAGACCGCGCCGGCAGCGGTGGTGTTGATCAGTTGATTGAGCTTGATGCGTCCCTGGGCATCCTTCACCGCAATCGCCGCATCGCCCAATTCGATCAGATACTCCTTCTGCATGGCCAGCAGTTTCTGCCGAACTTCCTCTGCCTTTGCTTCCGTCGGAAACGCAATCACGACGAGGTCACTCATAGGCCATTCTCCTTTTTCCAAGCAAATGGAGACATTTGACTGCGGACCTGTTGATTTACATCAAGGAATTAGGCGGAGCCGAGCCCTTCAGGCAGCGGACATTGCGCGCAAGCCGCACCAGCGGCTCCACAATTCATGTTGATCTAAATCAATCCCTGCGCTGGACTTAAGGCAGTACGCTTCGCCATCGATCGACGCGATAAACTGTCGCCCGGATATGGGGTTAGCCATGGCTGAGACACCTAAACTCTCCGTCGAGAAAGCACTCGAGAAACTGCGCAGCGCCGATGCGCAGAAATCGAAGGACGTGCGACGCACTGAGGAAATGGACGCTCTCGATGAAGAGATAAAGCGCATGAAGGCGCAACGACTTCGCCTGGACCGGCAATCGGGGCGTACGAAGCGTGATTGACGCCGCGAACGCGACCGACAGATATGAGGCGTCATGGAAGACATCCGACAATGGCCTGTTCCGCCATACCTGCGGAGCTGCCTTGCAATTTCCGATCAGATCACGAACGTGACCAGTTGATACAGCGCAAAGGCCAGCTGTACGCCCAACACGGCCAAGGCCACGATCATCAAAAAGGAGCTGAAATGCATGAGGGTTAAAACCAGAAAGCCCTCTTGAACTGATTGTTCTCGCAAGAAGACTTCGAACAAGGATCAGTACGTCACGCTGCCCTACAAATGGTTGGCAGTTCGAAAAGGAAGCTTCCGCCGCCGCGGAAGTAATGTCATTGCCACGAACCTCTTCTTGGCCGGAGGTCGCTTGTCGGACGGTAGTTCACGCCTACGTGCCGTAGAAAATCTTCATCCCCCACACCACGACAACGACGGCCGATACCAGCGTGGCCGCCGTCAAGATACTTTCTAGGGAAGCTACTCTCATACTCCTACTCCGCTTCCCAGCCCCGTTTGCGGTCTAGTTGATTCGTTCGGTTCGCCGCAATCGCGGGGGCGACTGTGTTGAGCGCTCGCACGGCAATTGTGGTTTGCGGGCCACATCATTCCCGTAGAAATACGGACGCAGCGATGGACAGCCGAGAACCGACCGGTTCCAGGGCATGCCGTCATATCTCACGAGTGCCTGCTTGGTCTGTAAGTCGTCCGGAGCGGTGTTGAGCGACATTTCCGGCAGTTGCCCGGATTGGCGCCCGTGACCGGCGGCGGGATCACCGATCTCGGCGGCATGTCCGCCCACGAGTGTCCTCGCATTTGGCTGGACCGGTTCGGTCGACGTCATCACACCACGACGGCGGTAGCGTCGTATCTGTACAACCAGTCGTATCGCTCTCGCAGACGGTCTTCTGCCCACTCGCGCTCCACATAGGCCTGTGCCGTCGCCGGATCTCCCAGCAACGGGTTGTGAAAGCGTTTCGTGTTCTCGGCCGATCCGTTGACGACGCGGGACGTGCGTTCGTACCTGGCCGATTCATAGGCGCGGAAGGCCGCGGCGACGTCCGTACCGTGCGCCTCCAGCGCGCGGGACAGGATGTAGCCGTCCTCGATCGCCATGACGGCGCCTTGCGCGAGGAATGGCAGCGTCGGGTGGCAGGCGTCGCCGAGCAGCGTGATCCGCCCCACCGACCATGACGGAAGCGGATGGCGCAGTTTCAATGCCCAGAGATACGGTTGGGGAATGGCTGCGATAACCGTCTGCACGTCTTCATGCCACCCGGCGAAGTCGGCGAGCATGTCCGCATGCGAACCCGGTGTCGTCCAGGACTCTTCGTGCCAATCCTCGCGTTCGACCACGCCGACGAAGTTCATCAGCGTTCCGCGACGCAAGGGATACTGTACGATGTGACGGCCGGGCCCGACCCAGTTCGACGAAACCGAACGTGCCAGGCGAGGCGGCAGGTTCGCCATCGGGATGGCGCCACGCCACGCAACGAGGCCCGTAAATTCGGCGTTGTCCGAACCATGCAGTCCTGCACGGATCACGGAGTGGATTCCGTCGGCGCCGATCAGCGCGTCGCCTTCGGCGGTGCTGCCGTCGTCGAACCGCAGGATGACGCGGTCTCCTGCGGTCTCGCATCCCACGGCCCTACGCCCCAGACGAAGCGCGCCGGGAGCAGCAATCGTCACCGCATTCGACAGGATACCCAGCAGGTCCGGCCGGAACATGGTGACGTAGGGGTGACCATAGTTCTGCACCGACACGGTCCCGAGATCGAAAGCGGTCCAGGCCTGGCCGGTATTCCACATCCGAATCTCACGCCGCTCCGGATGCGCGGCCTCTTCCATGACGCGGGTAGCGAGGCCGAGTTCGTGAAAGACAAGCATGCCGTTGGAGCTGATCTGCACACCGGCCCCGATCTCCTGAAGGATCGGCGCCTGCTCGTAAATCTCGACCTCGAAGCCGCGCTTGATGAGCGAAAGCGCTGCCGTCAACCCGCCTATGCCGCCGCCGGCGACGATGATCTTGGGTTTTCCGGCATTTCTCACAGCTTGCTACCTTTTTATATGGATGCCTTTGCGCCAGAGCAGTCGTTCTCCTGAGGCGACTTTGCCTCAAAGCCTACGCGAGAAAGCCTTGGTGGATCTCGTTCAAAGCTATTCCGAAGTGATCTGGGCATCCTTCACGACCTTGGCCCAGCGCAGGCGATCTTTGGCGATCAACTCTGCCAATCGTTCAGGCGGACCGCCTTGAGCGATCAAGCCTTGTCGGTCGAGCACTTCGCGTACGCCCGGTTGGGCCAGTATCTCATTGAAAACCGCATTATAGCGGTCAACGATCGCCTTCGGTGTACCGGCCGGGGCCAGCACCCCATACCACAAATCGACGTCGAAATCGGTGACGCCAAGTTCGGCAAGCGTCGGCACCTGCGCCGCACGCTGCGCCCGAGCCTGGCTGCCGACGGCGAGGATGCGAATTTGCCCCGCTTCCGCGAGAGGAAGCGCGGTATGGATCGGTATGAACATCGCCGAGACGTGTCCGCCCGCGAGGTCTTTCACGGCGCCGGCGGAGCCGGGGTACGGAATGTGTGTCAGGTTGATCTTCGCCGTCAGCTTCAACAACTCCATGGCGAGATGTTGTGGTGTGCCTCGGCCGGGGGAAGCATAATTGATTTCCCCCGGCTTGCTGCGAGCAAGTGCGATTAGTTCCGGGAACGTGGCGACGTTGAGCGAAGGATGAACAACGAGCGCAAGTACGCCGGTCGCGATCTCCGCGATCGGTTCAAAACTCTTCTCGGGGTCGTAGGGGATCGAGCGATAGAGGCTTGCATTCATCACGAAAGTATTGACGGTGACCAGAAGGGTGTGGCCGTCGGGAGCTGCGCGTGCGGCTGCATCTGTGCCAATGTTGCCACTTGCACCCGGCTTGTTCTCGACGATGACGGGTTGATTCCATCGCTGCCGCAATTCTTCACTGAGAATGCGCGCGAGCAGATCGGGACCTGTGCCTGGCGAGAACGGAACGTTGACCCGGATTGTTTGTTGCGACTGCCCATGCGCCACGTTTAGCGGGGCCAGGGCCGTGACCAGAATTCCCAGGATTGTGCGGCGTGAAGGCGTCCAGCCTGCAGAATAGATCGTCACGATGTTTCCCCATCCACGCCAACGGGCGGCCTCTGGCATAAAATCTCTTATTATGAGATTATGAACCGATAATCTGCCAGTTCAAGCTTGATTCCGCCAAACCGGAAAAAGTATCTGATGTGAGCGGAGCAAAGCGCGGCGGGCCGCTGGCCTAAATTGGAGCGATGTCAGACCATGCGGCCCGAGGCATGAAGCCAACGAACAGTCTGGAACGGGTACTGGCGGTTCTTGAGGTGTTTTCCGAGGAACGGCTGGAATGGATGCCCGAGGATCTGATGCGCGAGCTCGGCTATAGCCGGCCGACGCTGTACCGCTATCTGAAGATCCTGAAGGACGCCGGCTTCCTGATGTCGAGCCGCAACTCCGGGGTCACGCTGGGGCCCAAGGTCGTCGAGATGGACTACCTGACGCGCCGCTCCGACGCGCTGGTGCTGCACGGTGTGGCCCATCTGAAAGAACTGACTGCGGCTTATTCCTGCACCGCCATGGTTTTACGCTGGTACGGCAACAAGATTCTGTGCGTGGTCTCTGAATCTTCCGCCAAAAACCCGATCAGCTCCTATCCCCGCGGACGACCGATGCCGCTCGGGCGCGGCGCGATCGCACGCTCAATCATGGCGTTTCTGCCGCGACCGCAGCTGCTGCCGCTGGTCGAGCGCAACCTCGCCGACCTACGCTCGGTCGGCCTCGGCGACGACGCCGAGGACGTCCTGAAAAGCCTGAAGAAGGTTCGCAAAGCCGGATTTTCCGTCGCCTATGGCGAGGTCACGCCCGGCGCGGTCGGCATCGCCGCGCCGATCTTCGACGACCGCCGTTATCCGATCGCCAGCGTCTGCGTCACCATTTCCGGCAGCCTGGTGACCGGCGCCTTGATCGATCAGATCGGTGCCGAGGTCCGCCGCGTGGCGCTCCAGATCTCGGCCGATCAGGCCCCGGCACAGCCAAAAAACTAGACCATAATCTTATATTGTGAGATTATCCTTGACTTGGCGACAGTCCTGTTCTCATTTTGCACGCCCGCCTCGCGCTCGGCGGGTAAAGAATTCACGCCAATAGCAAGAAGCCAGGATGAACAAGCCCGCCGCCGTCACAACGCAAGTCGTCATTGTCGGCGGCGGGCCCGTTGGTCTTGGTCTTGCGATCGAACTCGGCCAGCGCGGCGTAAGGTGCATTCTGGTCGAGCGCTATAGCAGTCCGCAGCAGATCCCGAAGGGACAGAACCTGACCCAGCGCACGCTGGAGCACTTCTACTTCTGGGGCGCGGAGCCGGAACTTCGTGCTGCGCGGACCATACCGCGCGACTACGGCATCGGCGGCATGACCTCCTACGGCACGCTGCTGAGCGGTTACAAATATGATTGGCTGCAGCGCGAGTTGGTGCGGCCCTATTACTTCACCGACAACGAACGGCTGCCGCAATATGCCACCGAAGAGGTGTTGCGGCATCGCCTGAGCCAGCTGCAAAGCGTCGAGACACTCTTCGGCTGGAGCGCCGCCGGCATCGAGCAGGACACAGATGGCGTGCGGGTGACGATAACCGAGCGCAGCAGCGATCGTCGTCGCACGTTGCAGGCAGACTATGTGGTCGGCTGTGACGGCAGTCGCTCTTTGGTACGCGACGCGGCAGGCATCACCCAGACCCTGTCCGACCACGACCGGCTGATGGTGCTGCTGGTATTCCGTTCGACCGGCCTGCACAGGCTGCTCGAACGCTTCCCCAACAAGTCATTCTACAATGTGCTGCATCCCGATCTGAAGGGCTATTGGCAATTCTTCGGGCGCGTCGACCTTGGCACCACCTGGTTCTTCCATGCGCCGGTGCCTCTCGGCACCACCAGGGACAATTTCGATTTCCGCCGCTATCTGTATTCAGCGGTCGGTGAGGAATTCGACGTCGAGTTCGAACACACCGGCTTTTGGGATCTGCGCGTCGCAATATCAGATCAGTATCGCATCGGGCGCGTCTTTATCGCCGGCGACGCCGCGCATGGCCATCCGCCCTATGGCGGCTACGGCATTAACACCGGTTTGGAAGACGCCGCCAATCTCGGCTGGAAGCTTGCCGCAGCACTGCAGGGCTGGGCCGGAGCAGATCTGCTGGATACCTACGGCGAGGAACGGCGGCCGGTGTTCGTGTCGACCGCACGGGACTTCATCGAAAAGGCGATCCAGAGCGACAAGGATTTCCTGGCCAAGTTCGACCCCGCGATCGATAGGGATGCATTCGAAGCCGAATGGCAGGCGCGCTCATCCGGTGCGCGTTCCGAGGTCAGTTCGTTCGAGCCGAACTACGAGGGATCGTCGATCGTCGCAGGTCCGCCCGGCGCCAGCTGCAGCGCGATCGGCTCGCATGAATTCGCAGCCCGGGCCGGACATCACCTGGCGCCGCGCCAGCTCGGGTCGGGCCGCAACGTCTTCGAGGAGCTGGGCGCCGGTTTTACGCTGCTCGATTTCGGCGCGCCGGACGTCGCTGTCGCTGAAATCCAGCGCGCCGCCGAGGCCAGCGGAGTGCCGCTCAAGCTGATCAGGGACGCCAGCGCGGAAGGCCGGGAATTCTACCAGGCGACGCTGGTCCTGGTCCGGCCCGATCAATTCATTGCCTGGACATCGGACGGTGAGGTGACGGACGCCGCCAGTATTGTCCGCCGCATGATCGGCGGCCACCCCTGACGCCTGCGCCAGCTCCGTCGTCAAACAAGAAAACAAAAAGCCGAAAGCCGGCAAGGAAACACAGGGAATCAAGGGTATGAGCCGTCACAGTGCCGCGCATTATTTCCTCGAAGGACTCGTCGACCTCGGCGTTGAGTATATCTTCGCCAACCTCGGCACCGACCATGTCTCGCTGATCGAGGAGATCGCGCGATGGGACCGCGAAGGCCGCAAGCACCCCGAGATCATCCTCTGCCCGCATGAGATCGTCGCCGTTCATATGGCTGGAGGCTACGCACTGGCCACCGGCAAGGGTCAGGCGGTGTTCGTGCATGTCGATGCCGGAACTGCCAATGCCTGCATGGCCATTCAGAACCTGTTTCGTTACCGGCTGCCGGTGATGCTGTTCGCCGGGCGTGCGCCCTACACGCTGCATGGCGAATTGACCGGATCGCGCGACACCTATGTGCACTTCGTGCAGGATCCCTTCGACATCGCCAGCATCGTGCGGCCCTATGTCAAATGGGAATACTCGTTGCCGTCGGGTGTCGTCGTGAAGGAAGCGCTGGCCCGCGCCGGCGCCTTCATGCACAGCGATCCACCGGGGCCCGTCTACATGATGCTGCCGCGCGAGACGCTGGCCGAGGAATGGGACGAGGCGCAGATGCCGGCCTATCGCCCCGCGCGCTATGGCTGCGTGACGGTCGGCGGTATCGAGCAGGCCCGCGTCGAGGCCATCGCCACCCGGCTGATGGCGGCAGAAAATCCGATCGCACTGACGGCCTATCTCGGGCGTAATGCGGACGCAGTATCGGCGCTGGAACGCCTCGCGCTGGCCTGCGGCATCCGGATCGCGGAGTTCAACTCGATCGATCTCAACGTCTCGCAGGATTCGCCCTGCTTTGCCGGCTTCGATCCGATGCCTCTGCTGGAACAGGCCGACGTCGGGCTGCTGCTCGATACCGACGTGCCTTTTGTGCCGCAATACGCCAAGCGCATCGAAGCCATCGACTGGATCCAGATCGACATCGATCCGCTGAAGTCGGATTTCCCGATGTGGGGATTCCCGACCGACATCAGGATTCAAGCCGATTGCGCGACTGTTCTGCGGCAGGTGCTCGAGGTGGTCGAGGCGCGCGCCGATGACCTCTATCGCAAGCGCGTCACCGAGCGCATCGCCGGCTGGAGCGCTACCCGCGATGCAGCGGCGAGGCGCCGCGCAACTGTGGCTGAGAACAAGGGCCTGCCCGGCGCACTCAGCGCCGCCTATCTGTTCGCAACCTTGAACCGTGCGTTGTCGCAGGACGATATCGTCGTCAACGAAGCGATCCGCAATGCGCCGCTGGTGCAGGAGCAGATCCGGCGCACGCAGCCGCACAGCTATGTCGGCCTTGCCGGTGGAGGGCTCGGCTTTAGCGGCGGCATGGCGTTGGGGCTGAAGCTGGCGCAGCCGGAGCGCCGCATCGTGCAGATTATCGGCGACGGCGCGTTTCACTTCTCGTCGCCGGACTCGGTATTCGCGGTCGCCCAGCAATATCAAATTCCGATCCTGACGGTGGTGCTCGACAATGGCGGCTGGCAGGCGGTGAAATCATCGGTACAGCGCGTTTATCCGAAGGGCGTCGCCGCCCAGACCGGTTCGTTTCAATCGCAACTGCGCTCAGGCCGGCAGGGCGAGCAACGACGCTTCTCCGATATTGGCCGTGCCTTCGGCGCACATGGCGAATTCGTCAGCGAGCCGGATGAACTCGCCGCCGCGGTCGATCGCTGCCTCGCTGCCGTCGACGGTGGCATCTCCGCCGTCCTGCATGTCGAAATCACGCCGCTCTAGCGGCAATCCAGGTTTGTTCGCCATGCACCAAATTGCGCATTTCATGCACTCTGTCTTGGAAGGATTGAAATCATGAAAAACTTCCGCCGCGTAGCGCTTGCCGCCATCTGCTTAAGCTATTCCGGTTTCGCGCAAGCTGCCGACGAGGTGAAATATCCGACCCGCGCTATTCGCATCGTCGTCGGCTTCACGGCGGGCGGCGGCAACGACATCATCGCCCGCATCGTCGGACAGAAACTGTCGGAAAATCTCGGCCAGCCGGTCGTCATTGAAAACAAGCCCGGCGCGGGTGCGATCCTTGCCACCGAATACGTCGCGCGGTCTGCACCCGATGGCTATACGCTGCTGGTCGGTGCCAGCGGCGCCATGGTGATCAACCCGGCAGTCTACGAGAAGCTGAGTTACGACACGATGCGGGATTTCACCCCGGTGTCCGAGCTTGGCTCGTTTCCACTGATCCTGATCGTCAACGCGGCGTCGCCGTTCAAGTCGTTGGCCGATCTCGTCACCTACGCCAAAGCGAATCCGGACAAGGCGAATTATTCGAGTTCCTCCGCCGCCTTCCAACTCGCGACCGAGCTATTCAAGCAGAAGACCGGCGCGCCGATGCAGATGATCCCCTACAAGGGCGCCAACGATTCCGTTACCGCTGTGATCTCCGGCGAGGTGACCGCGACGATCGCCGATTCTGGACCGGTGACCAGCCAGGTCAATGGCGGCCTCGCCCGCGCGCTGGCAGTTGCCGCACCGAAGCGGATGGACGGCTTGCCCGATGTGCCAACGATGAAGGAAGCGGGCGCTGACGTCGAAGCGGTGTTGTGGAGCGGCATATTCGTGCCCGCCGCGACGCCACCCGACATTGTCAGGAAGCTGGAGGCCGAATTCGTCCGCATCGCGCGCTTGCCGGACGTAATTTCCCGCCTGCAGGCGCTCAACATCGAATCCGTCGGCAATTCGTCGGAGGAATTTTCTCGCATCATCGCGACGGATCTCGAACGCTGGAGAGCGGTCGCCCGCGCCGGCAATATCAAGATAACCCAGTAGACCGTCATGTACGGGCTGCCGGCACAAGGACGATCCAAATCGGTTGGCTGGCGTGCGGGCCTCATAACAGACATCGGGAGGGATCATGAGAAGCGTATCAAGGGGAGTGATAGCGATCGTACTCGCATGCCAGTGGGCCGCGGCTGGGAATGGCATGGCTGCGAGCGCCTACCCCGAACGTGCGATCCGCCTCGTCGTCGGGTTTCCCGCCGGCGGAAGTTCCGATGCAATCGCACGCATCGTACAGCCGACCGTCGAACAGCAATTAGGGCAGACGCTGGTGATTGAAAATCGTCCGGGTGCAGGCGGCGTGATCGCCATCGGAATGGTCGCCAAGGCGCCGCCTGACGGTTATCTGATCGGACTAGGCGGCGCGGCGGGTCTCGGCGTCAGCCTCGGCGTCCAGGAGAACACGGGCTATGACCCGCGCAAGGACCTTGCGCCCGTTACCGGTCTCGCGTCAGTGCCTTTCATCCTCGCCGCTTCCAATTCGCTGCGGGGAAAGACGCTTCGCGACATCGTCGCCATGGCAAAGCAGCCAAACCAGCTTGCAATCGGTCACGGGGGCAACGGCACGTTGATGCACCTGACAACCGAGATGTTGAATCAGATGGCCGATACCAGGCTGGAACTGGTGCCCTATCGCGGTATGGCTCCGGTAGTTACCGATCTGATCGGCGGTCATATGTCGCTCGGGGTGATCGATCCTCCATCGGCGATAGCGGCGATCGAGGGCGGTCTCATCACGCCTATCGCCGTCTCTTCGGCGCATCGATATCAACGTCTTCCAAATATTCCGACATTTGCCGAACAGGGGGTCCCGGGTTTTGAAGCTACAGGCTGGTTCGGCATCGTGGCGCCGGCCGGAACTCCAGCCGATGCAATCGCGAGAATCAACGCGGCGTTTGTGAAAGCGCTGAAGGATCCGGCAATCGTCGAGCGAATCCGCGCGCTGGGCTCTGATCCGTTGCCAATGGCGCCGGATGAATTTGCACGATTTATCGAGAACGAGGTGCAGAAATGGGGAACGGTCGTCGCAAAGGCGGGGAAGAAATAGATATGGCTTGAGGCGCCATTGCACACATTACGTTCGGGATAGCCCAGCAGACGCTGGCCAAATGATGCCTGCCGGGGACCGCGATCGAGCAGGACCTTCCTGGGCTCGTTGCTGCTAGTTGGCCTTGATTCCAGCCTCGCTGACGAGCTTGCCCCATTTTGCGCTTTCGCTTTGAATGAAGCGTGCAAATTGCTCTGGCGACGTTGGCGCGGGCTCGGCGCCAAGAGACTGGATCTTCTCGATAACCGACGGATCCTTTAACGCTTTCACGAACGCCTCGTTCAGCCTGGCCACGATGTCCGCAGGTGTGCCAGCTGGCGCGACCAGTCCGAACCAACCGACGGCTTCGAAGCCGGCAATGCCACCCTCGACAAGCGTCGGCACACCGGACAACGACGGAATACGTCGCGCGGACGAAACACCGATCGCGTTGAGCTTGCCTTCGAGGATAAGCTGCCGGGACGCCGGGATGTCGAGTACCGCAAAGGGTACGTGCCCCGCCAGCACATCGACCGTTGCCGGCGCGGTCCCGCGATACGGCACGAGTCCCATCCGAACGCCGGCCTTCTGCGCGAACAAGGCCGCGGTTAGATGCATTGCGGTCGAGTTGCCGCCGTGACCAATCGACAACTCGCCCGGCTTCGCACTGGCGAGCGCGATCGTCTCCGCCACCGTGCGCGCGGGCACCTTCTCCGAGGCCACCAGCACGAAGGGGATCTCGGCGAGCAGGGTAACAGGAACAAGGTCTTTCGGATCGAAAGGCATCGTCGGGCCAAGGTGCGGATTCACCGTCAGCGCGCCGGCCGGCGCCACGCCGAGTGTGTAGCCATCCGGCTTGGCTTGAGCGACCGCAGTCATGCCGATGTTGCCCCCGGCCCCGGCACGGTTCTCGATGACGAGGCCCTGCTTGAGGTCGGCCGAAACCAGCGGTTCGAGCGCGCGGATGACGATATCGGCGCTGCCACCGGGCGGGAACGTCACGATGATCTTGATCAGTTGCTCCGGGTAGGCCGCATGGCCGGCCTGCGACGGCAGGACTGCTAGCGCCGCGCCGGCCAGCGCGGCCAGGATACGATTCTTTCCGCTGTGAAACATGTTTCGTCCCCAAGCTGTTCTTCCAGCAGCAAACTTCCGATCGCTGCGATCGGCGCCGCAGTCAGGCCGGCAGTGCTATGTCAGCCATTCTAACGTTCGCGCCGGCCGCACCGGTGATGCGTGCAATCAACGCTTCCGGATTTTCGGGCACAACCTGACCGCGCCAGGCGATATGCTGATCCGGCCGCACCAGCATCAGCTTCTCGCCATAGGCTCCGTTCGCTTCATCAATCGACAGCTCGACCACCGCGAGCGGAACGCCTCGTTCCTCTGCGGCGGAGAGCAACCGCGTGACATCGATCGTCGGATCGAACCGCATCAAGGTGTAGCCCGGACCGAATGAATCATAGAGCGACGTTCCGTCGCGCAGAAACAGATGCGGCGCGCGCGCGCCGGGAACCGCAGACGGCGTGAAGTTGCCCATCGTATAGGGCGGCGGGGTTTCGCCGTCATAGGCGATAATCGGCGAGACATCATAGTAGTAGCCGAAATTCAACCCGGCGCAGCAATATTGCTGGACGTTGAGATCATAGGCCGCCTTGGCAAGCGTTGCACGCGCCGCCTGCCCGCGCGGCGTATCATCCTCGATCTCGTTGGATACACCGCCTCGCTGCGCCATCATGGCGACGGCGTGGTCCATCGCAAAGCGAGACACCTGTTCGGTGATCGGCTGGCGCTCCGCCCCATACGCATCGAGAATCGCGGCCGGCGCCCATCCGTTCAAATGGGCGGCCAGTTGCCAGCAGAGGTCGACGGCGTCGGCGATCCCGGCATTCATGCCATAGCCCGCATAGGGCATCCACAGATGCGCGGCGTCGCCGCAGATGAAGACTCGCCGGTCACGGAAGCGATCGGCTACCAGTCGGCGTCCGACCCAGTCCTCCTTGCTCAGGATCCTGTACGTGAAACGCTCGTCGACGCCGAGGATGCTGCGGATTGCCCAGTCGCGGTCGACTGAGTCGAACTCCGGTTCGTCGGGCCTCAGATGATTGTGGATCAGCCACCGGTCATGACCGTCGATCGCAACCGTGGTGCCCGAGCGGCGCGGGTTGAGCGAGAGCACCATCCACGCTGGCTTGTGCGCGCCCATCAGGTCCTTGAGCTGCGGGGCCTCGACATAGGTCGACTGCACACGCTGGATGACCGGTGTCCCCGACAGGTTCGCGCCGATCGACTTGCGCACGAGAGAACGGCTGCCGTCGCATCCGATGGCAAAGGATGCCGCGATACGGAACGACTTGCCGCTGTCGAGATCGAGGGCCAGCGCAACCACCTCCCGGTCATCCTGCGCGATCTCAACGATCTCGGTCCGCGCCAGGATCGTGATGCGCGGCTGGGCGGCGGCGTGGCTGAACAGGATCGGTTCGAGATAAACCTGGTTAATCCGGTGCGGCGGCTCGGGCGTCGGCCACCACGTATCGGGGCCACCGGTTGCGCTGTAGCGGGTCGAGCGGCCGGGAATTTCGATGCGGCACAGTTCGATGCCCGTGGCCGTGGTCCGATAGGCGCAGTCGTTCGGGAAGTCTGCGGGCAACCCCGCGTCGCGGAGTTTTGCGGCGACGCCAAGCCGGCGGAATACCTCCATTGAGCGCGCCGAGACGTGATTGCACTTGACGCTGGGCGGGTCGCCGGCGTGCCGGATCTCGGCCACCACGACATCGACGCCGCGCGACGCCAGATCCATGGCCGCGGTGAGTCCCACCGGTCCCGCGCCCACCACCAGTACCTGCGTCCTCATCCGCCCCCCTCGTCTCTTTTGACTGCCGCTGCCCGTCGGTGCGGACCAGGGTGCATTCTAGGATGGTTTCGTTTATGAGATAAGCCTGAAAGAATTTATCAATTCATGAGATTTCCATATGAATGTCACCTTGCGGCAATTGCGGGCTTTCACCGGCGTCTATCGCGCGCGCAGCATTACCCGGGCCGCGCGCGAGCTCGGGATCACGCAGTCGGCGACGAGCCTGCTGATACAGCAGCTCGAGGCCCAGCTCGGCGTGAAGCTGTTCGATCGCACCACACGCGCGGTGCAGCCGACCCTGGCTGCGCATGAGGCCATTCATGCCGCCGATCGCATGCTCGGCGATGCGCAGGGGCTGTCGCGGCGCATGCGCGATCTTGCCGAGGCGCGCGCCGGCCGCGTCGCGTTCCTCGCATCGGCCGGCGCCGCGTCCGCGCTGATGCCACGGGTGCTTGCCAGATTTCGCGCCGTCTATCCCGACGTCGAGATCGACATGCGCGACGTCGCAGCCGACGATCTCGTACCGCGCATGATCGCCACGGATGCGGAGTTTGCGATCGGCAGCGTCGAGGGCGAAATTGCGGAAATGAAGATCGAAGCGCTGGTCGGCGGGCGCCTCAGCGCCATCGGTCGTCACACGGCTGAGTTCGCCGCGCGGCGTTCCCTGACATGGGATGAGCTAGCGCGCCAACCAACGATCGCGATGCGACGCGAAACGCGAATTCGCATGCAGATCGATCAGGCGTTGGGACAGCAAGGCAAGCGACTGGTCCCGACCTATGAGGTAACTTTGATAAACACCGCGCTTGCGATGACTGCGCAGGGACTTGGGCTCGCCATTCTTCCGGCGACAATGCTGCCGGCCGACCAGTTTCCGATGCTGATCGCAAAGCCCCTTACGCGACCAGCCATCACGCGACAGGTGTCGCTACTGCAACGTACAGGCAGAACGCTGTCGCCAGCAGCGAAAGCCTTGGTCACGATCGCGCGATCCGTCCTCACTCAGTCCCGAGCGGGGGATCTGCCATAACCCACGGTGGTATGGCGACGATCCACTCCAATGCGCAAATGCTGCATTGACGCCGAACACCAGGTAGACCGCGAGGCAACGACAGACAGCGCGAGATAGGATCCGGCAACAGAGGTCAGGAGGTTCGATGCCGAGATTTGCAGAAAGGCTGCCAATCACCCGATCGACGTTTTTATCGACCCGGCATATGCCCGGCAGATAACCCAGGCACGGGATCATCAGCGGTCAGAGTTTTCGAGTGCCGCCGCCATACGACTGACCGCGCCCCGAATGGCAACCTCGTCGAACGCAGCCGCACCCAACAACAAACCCGGTCTTCCTCGCCGGACGCGATAGTGGGAGAGCGGCCGCGCTTCAATTCCACTCGACATCAATGTGCGGGAAACGGCAACGTCGGACGTTCCACGCGGCAACCAACCGACCACATCCAGGCCTGCCGCCGCGGTGCTGAGTTCGATTGAGCCGGACAAAAGACGGTTGCATTCGCTTCGCAGCATCGCATGCCGCGTCGCGTAAGCCTCCTGCAGGCGTCGAATATGGCGGCCAAAATGCCCGAGGCTGATAAACTCGGCGAGTACTGCCTGCTCCATCGGCGCAACGAACCGCAACGTCAGCGACATCATCGACATCAGCGGTTCCACGAGGCGATCCGGCACCACCATGTAACCCAGTCGCAGTGAAGGAAGCAGCGTTTTACTGAACGTGCCCGCATGGATCACACATCCGTCGAGGTCGATGCCCTGCAAGGCACTGAGCGGTCGCAGGCCGTATCGCAGTTCGCCATCGTAGTCGTCTTCAAAGATCCATGCCCCGGCGCGTCTTGCCTGATCAAGCAACGCGTGGCGGCGGGGCAAGGACATCGTAACGCCAAGTGGGCTTTGATGCGCCGGTGTAACGAGAACCAGCCGGGGCCGTTGCGACACAGGCACGTCCTTTGGCACGCGCATTCCCTCGTCGTCGACGGGAATGGGAACAACGGTTGCACCCCATTGCCTGACGAGCTGCCGCGCACCGACATAGCCGGGATCTTCAACCCAGACCGTGCCGTTGGGCTCGAGGACGGCGCGACATATCAGATCGAGTGCCGCCTGCGTGCCCGGGACAATGAATACGCGTCCGGCTTCGCTGCGAACGCCTCGGCTCACAGCCAAATATTCTACCAAGGCCTCGCGTAACCCGATGTGCCCCCTGGGGTCGCTGTCGCCCAGTTTTCGAGGCGAAACTTCGCGCCAATAACGCCCCGCAAGCCGCCCCCAGATCGCGCGGGGAAAGAGATCTATAGCGGGAACGTTGGCGCGAAAGGGACGCGGTTCGCTTGCCCCGACCGGAAAGGGACTGCTCTGGGGTGTTCGGATCGACGGCTTCCTGAAGCCGCCCCGGTGGTCGGCTGCAGGTTTCAGGATCTGTACCGGGGCTGCGCGCACGTAGGTCCCGTCGCCGGTCCGCGAGGTCAAGAACCCGTCTGCGCTAAGTTGCTCGAAAACAGCAATGACGGTGCCTCGGGCGACCGCTTCCTGCTTCGCCAGATCCCGTGTCGATGGCAGCCGCGCACCGGCAGGCAGACGCCCTTCGGCGATCGCTTGCCGTAACGAGGCGTACAGCGTCGCAAATCTGCCCTGCCCCTGTGCGGCGGCAGCGAGGTGGAGGGCCCGTCCACCGGATTTTACCTTCGTCATAATGGTCCAATTAAACTGAACAAAATGGCACAATAGGCTGACCCAATAAATCGCTACTGTCCAGCCTCATTCTCAAAACGGGAGCGATGGATGGACCTGAAGACTCGCGGCGAACTGGTTGCCCGGCACGTAGCGGCCGAAAGCGCGCACGACATGGCCGGCACGCTGGCGACGCTGCATCCGGAATGCGTGTTCGAAGATCTGGCGATGGGGCGGGTATGGCGTGGCCACGAAGGCGCAAGGGATCATTATCACGAATGGTGGAACGGCCTCGACACCACGGTGGAAAGTGGACGGCGCGCCTGGGCAGACGACGGATCGCTGATCGCCGAAACCGGGTTCTCGTGCCGCCATATCGGTCCATTCCTGGGGGTCCCCGCCACCCAGCGCATATTCAAACTTCGCTTCGTCGTGATCGTCTCGTTTAAAGACGGTCTCATGATGGGAGAGCGCTTCTATTACAGCCTTGATGAGTTGCTGGAACATCTGGGTCAACCAAACCGCAAGCCGTATATGGGCGAAGCCGCGTGAGTTTGGTGATCGCAGTCGTTGGCGCAAGTGGCGTCTACGGACGCCATCTCCTGCCTCGCCTCATCGCGAGGGGACATCGCGTCCGCGCGTTGATACGCAGGCCCGAGAATGCCGCATCCCTCGCACATTGCGGTGCTGAAGTGCGGGGCGCAGACGTCTTTGATCCTGACTCGCTCCGGGTGGCTTTTGCCGGCTGTGATGCCGTCATCAATCTCGCCACGTCCGTTCCGCGTCCCGGCCAGACGCCCGACTTTGCGCTGAACGATCGCATTCGTCGCGAAGGAACGCGTGCCGTGATCGACGCCTGTTGCGCTGCCGGCATAGGCCGGCTCGTTCAGCAGAGCATAGCGATGATTCACGCTGGTGCCGGAGACAGCTGGATCGACGAATCGTCAGCTGTCCGACCGACTTCAATCACGCAATCCGCCGTCGATATGGAAGCATTGGTGACCGCTTCCGATCGTCAATGGATCATCCTGCGCGGCGGCCTGTTCTATGGTCCCGGAACAGGCCGGGAGGATGACTGGTTCGCGCGAGCAACGGAAGGAACGCTGAAGATCCCTGGCGACGGCACCGAATTCGCCTCGCTCATTCATGTCGCCGACATGGCTGATGCAACAGCTGTGGCGGTCGAGCGAGCGGCCCCGCGAAGCACGTTTCTTGTAGGCGACGATCATCCGTCTTCCTGGCGCGATCTCCTGACCTACGCCGCCGCGACGGTGCAGGCCGCCGTCCCTCCCCTCGGGGGGCCAGTCACGCTGCCCTCCTTTCGGGCCAGCAATCGTCGCCTCCGCGAGACGCTCGATTGGGCGCCCCGCTATCCCAATGTTCAGGCGGGCCTGGCTCGCTGATACCCATTGAACCGAGAAAGGATACACGATGCGTCGTCAACTTGTATGCGCAGTGGTCGCCACGGTCGCAGCGATTGCCATGGGATCAACCGAAACCCACGCCCGGACCATCAAGCTTGCCTTCATCGATCCGCTCTCGGGCGGCATGGCCAGCATTACGGAAGCTGCGCTGAACCACTTCCGGTTTCTCATTGACAAGGCCAATGCGACTGCCGCGCTGGGTGAACACCGTCTCCAGTTGGATACCTATGACAACAAGCTCTCCACGCAGGACAGCGTGATCCAGGTTCAGAAAGCAATCGACGCAGGCGCCGAGATCGTCATCCAGGGAAATGGCTCCACTGTAGCCGCCGCGATAAGCGACTTCGTGAACAAGCACAACGAGCGCAACCCCGGCAAGAATGTCGTGTACCTGAACTATGCTGCAATCGATCCGGTTCTGACGAATGAGAAGTGCAGCTACTGGCACTTCCGTTTCGACGCCCATTCGAACATGAAGATGGAAGCCCTGACCAACTTCATGAAAGACCGCCCGCCGATCAAGAAACTCTATCTTATCAATCAGGATTACTCACTGGGACAGTCGGTGAGGCAAACGGCGCGAACGATGCTGCAGTCGAAGCGACCGGACATCGAGATCGTCGGCGACGAATTGCACCCACTCGCGAAGATTACTGATTTTTCTCCCTACATTGCCAAGATCCGGGCCTCCGGCGCGGACACCGTAATCACGGCCAATTGGGGTAACGATTTTGCACTCTTGCTCAAGGCAGCCGCCGACGCCGGCCTGAAGGCCGATTGGTTTACTTACTACGCCGGCAGCGCAGGCGGCCCGACAGCCGTGATGCGGACGGGATTGGACGGACGCGTCTTCAACATTGGCGAATGGCACCAGAATGTGCCCAACGCCGAGATGGAGCGTTTCGCAGCCGAATTCAAGGCGAAGTACGGACATGACTGGCGGTACCTCAACATTCGCAATGTCGTGGAGATGCTGGTTCGGGCCATCAACGAAACAAAGGAGCCCAGCGCCACGACGATCGCCGAGCGCCTCCATGCCATGAAGCATCGCTCTGCACTGGGCGCGGAAGGTCTCATGCGGCCAGCCGATCACCAGTACATGCAGGACCTCTACGTCTATTCCTTCACGCGGGTGTCGGAGGCCACCAAGTACGATGAGGAGAACACCGGCTGGGGCTGGAAAACGGTGGCCATGATCCCGGTCGCCCAAACCATGCTTCCGACCACCTGCAAGATGGAACGGCCGAATTGATCGCTCGCGTGTAGCTCGTTCGCCCCGAACCACTCCGTGGGCGGACGCGGATACCAATCTCCAGGCGGGGTGTCGTGCTTGAACTGATTGTCATCTCCACGCTCAATGGTGTGCTGTCCGGCATGCAGCTGTTCTTGATGGCGAGCGGCCTTACCGTCATCTTCAGTATGCTCGGAGTGCTGAATCTCGCGCACGCCAGCTTCTACATGCTCGGTGCATTCTTCGGATATCAGATCAGCCGATGGTTCGGCTTCTGGCCTGCCCTGCTGATCGCGCCGTTGCTGGCCGGAGCGATCGGCGCCGGCGTCGAGCGCTTTGGCCTGCGCCGTGTGCACAACAGCGGCCATGTCGCCGAACTGCTGTTCACGTTCGGCCTGGCGTTCGCAATCGAAGAACTCGTCCAGATCATCTGGGGCAAGAGCCCGGTGGACTTCCGCGTACCACCCTCGCTGGACTTTCCGGCCTTCACGATCTTCTCCACCAACTACCCCGTCTACAAGATGTTCATGTTGCTGGTCTCCGTCGCGATCTTCACCGCCTTGCTCATCACGCTCAAGAAGACGCGGATCGGCCTGATCGTGCAAGCGGCGTTGACGCACCCGCATATGGTCGGCCATCTCGGCCACAACGTCGGACGCATCTTCATGCTGGTGTTTGGCATCGGCACCGCACTTGCGGCCGTCGCTGGTGTCATCGCCGGCCCCGCGCTGGTAACGCAGTCGAACATGGCCGGATCGCTTGGACCCATTTTGTTCGTGGTGGTCGTGGTCGGCGGGCTCGGCTCTCTGCCTGGCGCCTTCGTCGCATCGTTGTTGATCGGCCTGATCCAGACGTTTGCCGTCTCGATGAACGGCTCATTGGCCGGCGCCTTCGGCCCGCTCGGTGCCGCCGATGAGCCCACGTGGCTTGCCGATATCTGGGGGGTAACCATCGCGCAGATCGCACCGGTGATACCCTACGCGCTGCTGGTGCTGATCCTGATCTTCCGCCCTATGGGCCTGCTAGGGACACGCGATACATGAGAGAGACGATCTCAAGCACAGTGCCTCTTTATCCGGCCGCCGCCGACAAGCTCAAATTCCGTGGATTGTTGTTTGCAGTCGCGATCGCGTTGCTGATCCTGCCAAAATTGTTCAGCTCCGGTGGATCGCTGACCACGTTCAGTCTGGTCGGCATCTCCATCATCTTCTCGATGTCCTACAACATGCTGCTGGGTCAAACCGGAATGCTGTCGTTCGGCCACGCGGTCTATTACGGCATCGGTGGTTTCCTGGCGATTCATGCCATCAACATCATCGGCACCAACAAGCTGCCGATCCCGCTGCCGGTGGTGCCGTTGATCGGCGGATTGACCGGATTGCTGTTTGCGGTCGTGCTCGGCTGGGTCTCAACCCGGCGTAGCGGGACCGCCTTTGCGATGATCTCGCTCGGTGTCGCCGAACTGGTCGCTTCGTCGGCGCTGATCCTGCGTACATTCTTCGGTGGCGAATCCGGCATCTCCGCCAACCGCACCAGGCTGTTCCGCGTATTCGACTGGAGTTTCGGGCCGCAGGTCCAGATCTACTATCTGGTCGCGGCGTGGATGCTGATCGCCGTCATCGCCATGTACGCCCTCACCCGCACGCCATTGGGCCGAATGTGCAACGCGGTACGCGACAATCCGGAACGGGTGCAGTTCGTCGGCTACGATCCGCACGTCGTGCGCTATCTGGCGTTCTGCTTTTCCGGTTTCTTTGCCGGTATCGCGGGCGCGCTTGCCGCGATCTGCTTCGAGATCGCCAATTCGGCCTACCTTGGCGCCGTGCAGTCGGGAACGGTGCTGTTCGCCACCTATATTGGCGGCGTCGGCTTCTTTATCGGTCCGATCGTCGGCGCGGTCTTTGTCACGCTCCTTTCGCTCGGCCTCAGCGATCTGACGGCTGTGTGGCAGCTCTATTTCGGATTGATCTTCATTGCGGTGGTGATGTTCGCGCCGGGCGGCATCACCGGACTGTTGATGATGCATCGTCCGCTGCTGGAGGCCGGCACGCTCGGCAGGGTGCTGCCCAGTTATTTCATCGCCTTTGTGCCCACGGCGGCGATGCTGACCGGCTTCATCGTCGCGATCGAGGTAACGGTGCACTACGCTGTCAACTCCGGCGACGATTCTCGCATCAAGGCATTCGGCGTCAGTTTCGACGCGGCGAGCCGGTATGTCTGGGCGATGTCGGCGGTGCTCTTGATCGGCGGCTTTCTGGTCGCGCGCAGGACCTGGACACGCGTCCGGCACGCCTGGGATGATGCGACCGGCGCAGCGCGCGAACAAGGAATCCCCGCATGAGCTCCGCGATCGAATTGCGCGCGGTCGAGAAGAGATTCGGCAACACATCGGTGATCCGCAACGTCAACCTGACGGTCGCGCCGGGCGAGCGCCATGCCTTGATCGGTCCGAACGGGGCCGGCAAATCCACCCTGTTCAATCTGATTAGCGGCTACATGAAACCGACCGCCGGCAGCATCCTGCTGCGTGACCAGGTGATCTCCGGCCTGCCGCCGTACCAGATCAACCGCCGCGGGCTGTCACGCAGTTTTCAGGTGACCAACGTCTTTGCCAGTATGAGCGTGTGGGAGAACCTCCGTTGCGCTGTGCTCTGGGCGACCGGTTACCGCTATGCGTTCTGGAAGAACATCGACAACCTGCCCGACGTGCGCCAGCGGACCACCAGGGTTCTCGAGAATATCGGCCTCACTGCCCGGCGCGGCGTTCCTGCCGGTCTACTGACCTATGCGGAGCAGCGCGCCCTTGAGATCGGCATCACCATCGCCGGCGGCGCCGATGTCATTCTGCTCGACGAGCCGACCGCCGGCATGAGCCATGCCGAAACAGAACGGGCTGTGGCGCTGATCCGCCGCCTGACGGAAGACCGCACCCTCCTCATCGTCGAGCATGACATGAGCGTGGTGTTCGGTCTCGCCGACCGAATTTCGGTGCTGGTGTACGGCCAGATCATAGCTTCCGGATCGCCGGAGGAGATTCGCGGCAATCCAAAGGTCAAGGAAGCCTATCTCGGTGAGGAGGCCGCCTGATGCTGGAGGTCAGGGATCTGCACGCCTATTACGGCAAGAGCCACATCCTGCAAGGCGTCGGTATGCGTATCGATGCGGGCGAGGTGGTCAGCCTGCTCGGCCGCAACGGCGTCGGCCGCTCGACGACCGTCAAGGCCATCATCGGCGAGGTGCAGCCGCATGGCAGCATCCTGTTCAAGGGCCACAATATCGCGGGCCTGCCCAGTCACAAGATCGCCCATCTTGGCCTCGGCTACGTACCCGAGCATCGCGACATTTTTCCCGGGCTCACTGTACGGCAAAACCTGATGCTCGGCATCAAGGATCCCCGCAAGCCGGGTAAGTGGCGGTTGGAAGACATGCTGGAGATGTTCCCCAATCTCGCTGCGCGCGCCGATACGGCGGCTGGCGTGATGTCCGGCGGTGAAAAGCAGATGCTGACGATTTGCCGCACGCTGATGGGCGACCCCGAGCTTGTCATGATCGACGAGCCGACCGAGGGGCTGGCGCCCATTATCGTGCAACAGGTCGGCGATCTCATAGCCGAAATTGCCCGCCGCGGCGTCGCGATATTGCTGGTCGAGCAGAAGCTGTCGATCGCGATGCGTATCTCGCACCGGCTCTATGTGATGGGCCACGGTCGCATCGTGTTCGAGGGCACGCCGGCCGATCTCAAGGCCAACGGCGCGATCCGCCGCGAATGGCTCGAGGTTTGACGATTTGCAGAGGACTTCAACGCCCGGACCGGTTAGGTGCCGTCGGGAAGATGCGACGTTGCGTTAACGATGGGAGAATGTCATGAGCCCCGATATCGGTCTTGCAAATTGGTTCTACCAGCGCGCGCAACGTACGCCGGAAAGAAAGGCACTTACTTTCGAAGGCGTTACGTGGACCTATCGCGAGGTGCAGCGCCGAATCGACGCTCTGGCCGGTCGCCTAAGGAAGCTCGGCGTCCACAGCGGCGATCGCGTCGCCTTTCTCGGCCTCAACCAACCCCTTTTCCTTGTCGTCATGTTCGCGGCTGCACGGCTCGGTGCGGCGTTTGTGCCATTGAATTTCCGGCTTACCGGACCCGAGCTCGTCTTCATCGCCAACGATGCGGGCGCTTGCGCAATGGTCGTAGACACACAACATCGCGGGCTCATCGATAGGATACGCGACGAGCTCACCACAGTTTCATCCTACCTCACCACGGAAGCAGCCGGTCAATGGTTATCGATCGAAGGAGCGGAACCAGCGATTGATCATGGCGTCCGAGTAGATCCCGATGCGGCGGCGCTGATCATGTACACATCCGGAACCACTGGAACGCCGAAGGGGGCGATCCTGACGCATGCGAACCTGTGGTGGAATAACATAAATGCCGTCTTCAGTCAGGACGCATCACAGGATGACGTTACGTTGGCCGTTGCGCCACTCTTTCATATCGCAGGGTTGAACGCTGTTACTCTCCTGACACTTCAGAAAGGCGGCGAAGTGGTCTTGCATCGATCGTTCGATCCCGGCGCGGCACTCGCTGCATTATCGCAACATCGCGTCTCGACGATGTTCGGTGTCCCGGCCATGTTCCAATCCATGGCACAGCATCCGAATTTCGAGAAAACCGATCTCTCCGCGGTACGGATGCTTATCTGTGGCGGCGCACCTTGTCCCATGCCCCTCCTGCAGATCTATGAAGCGCGAGGCATAGCGATCCAACAGGGTTATGGGCTGACAGAAACGGCGCCGATGTGCACGTTTCTGTCATCGGAATACAGCATCTCGAAGCTCGGCTCGTCTGGTCGCCCACCCCTGTTTACCGAGCTAAGGCTTGCCCATTCCGATGGTTCAATTGTTACGGGACCGAACATCATGGGCGAAATTCAGGTTCGAGGACCGAACGTCATGTTGGGCTACTGGAACCGTCCCGACGCGACCGCGGAGGTGATTGATCGCGAGGGTTGGTTTCGAACAGGCGATATTGGCTACACCGACGATGAAGGGTTTCTCTATGTCTGCGATCGTCTGAAGGACATGATCATCAGCGGTGGTGAGAATATTTATCCGGCAGAGGTTGAAAGCGCACTTTCCAAACATCTCTCTATCGCCGAAGTCGCTGTGATCGGAGTGCCCGACGACAAGTGGGGCGAAGCCGTCACCGCGGTCGTGACGCTTAAGCCCGGGTCAACACTGACACTCGAAGAGCTGAGAGACTTCGCGAGCAAATCGCTTGGCCGATACAAGATGCCTCGACGGCTGGAACTGATCGGGGCACTTCCCCGCAACGCGGCCGGGAAGGTGTTGAAAACAGAGTTACGGCGGCAGCTGGTCCAGGCGATAGGGGCCCCCGATGCCGCGATGAGAGATCGATACCGAAAGTGATGCTCTCAACCCGGCGCGCCAGCAGCAATTCTCGACCGAGCTTCTAAACCTGATTTCCAAACTTGGACGGAAACAGAGCGGTTTCTATAACGAACTCAGTAATTTGAGTCCTGACTGCGGCGGGAGGGTACTCAGCCAGAACCGTGCCGATCACAACCGATTGAAATAACTCACAAAACCGGAGCGACGATGCGTGTGTAGCACCTCAGTGCAGCATCCCGCAAGTTCGCCGAACTTTGTCATTTTACTCTTGTGAGCGGTCAACGACATCGGACACAGGCACGCCAACTCGTCTCACTATTTAGGTCACAGACCGCTTGCGCACTCCTAACGCGACAGTCAGGTGGGGCGGCGCGGGAAACCAGAGGACGAGCACAACGTCGCCGTCGCCGTGGCAATAGACTGCCCTTCCAGAACCGCCGTGTCAGGCCTGCCCCTGCTCTTCCTCGGCCGGCACCGCAATCGCCGCCACGTCGGCAGAGACGGCCCCTGAAACACGGAACGCTCAATATTAAATGCGGAAAGCGCACTTCATTGGCAATCGCATTTTCGAGAGCAAAGCCGATCCATATCACCGAGAACGCCGGTGTGACGCGAGAATTCGCCTATACGGACCGAACCGTCATGATGGATCCGCGGCACGACGTTCCATTCGACTACTCGCATCTGCACGATGATCTCGCTCATTTAGAAGTGCTGCTGCCGCCTAACGTCGCTGAGGAATTTCGCGACCCTGCCGTTCTGGCTCACGCGCTCGACATGACCGAGATCCGCAAGATTTGGACACCAGTATCGGAGCGCATTCGTAAGCCCCAAGGTGCCATGTCGGTTTGTCATCGCGCTGCCGCCCGAGTCCGAAGTACCCCTGGACGAAGCTATCACTATTGCGCGGAGGATCGTTCACCCCCCAACCAAGCTTTCGTTGGGTCGACCGTATTCTGTAAAATTCAATCAAATTTGATTTTACTAAATTGAATGCCGCGGCTATCCGCCTCGGTGACCTATCGACGACGAAAGCGCGTTCGCATGACTCAGCAGGAGTTTGCTAAATCGTAGTTCGGTTTCGCGATCAAAATCGTTTGCCGGACCTAGAAGGGTCAGCGCGCCTGCGAGCCTTCCTTCGTAGTCAAAGACCGGAGACGACATGGCGGCATGGCCGATATTGAGCAGGCTCTCGGTCTTGGCATAGCCTCGTGCCTTTACGGCTTTTACTATCTCGCCAAGTTCGGCGGCAGTGAACTTGAACTTGGAGGATGTTCGAGCCATTTGCCGCTCAATTTCAACGCAGCGCTTGACCCATTCCGGGTTCGCGAACGCGAGGTAGATCCGCCCTGTTGCAGACGAAGTCAGCGGCAGCGTGAAGCCAACCCTGACGACCAGTGGGACTTCCTTTAGTCCATCCACTTTCGCGACAATACACGGCCCGACATTTCCATGGATAGAGAGATACGCCGCCTCCCCCGTTACATCCCGCAAGTCGTAAAGAGTTTTTCGCGCTTGATGGACCAGGTCGATCTTGGAGAGAGCAGTGAGTCCCAACTGAAGGGCGTAGGGACCGAGGGCATAGTACCCGGTTTCGGATTCCTGGACCACGAGGCCGAGATTGCAAAAGCTCACGAGATAGAGATGGGCCTTGCTTGCCGACATCCCTGCAGCCGCCGAGAGGGACTTCAACGACATCGGACCGGGGGCCTCCTCAAGCGCTCGAATGAGCCGGAATCCCACCTCTACAGCCTGGATGTTGCGTTGGCCCCTATCGCTTTGGTCTCTATCGGTCTGATCTCGCATCATGCCACGTTCCTGCGCTGCAGATGAAATGTTTAGCCGGAATGCAGCAGCTACAACAGATCATAATGCCATCAAGGTCCGCTCTGACCGCGGCTTGACTGGCCAAGACACATTGAATGCCGCGCTGTACGACCAGATACCGGTTCGCCGATCACGAACGACCCAAAGCCGTTGGCCGCAGTCCAGAAGTAGAAGCACGTCTCATCAGTCTCCCGGCATGACGCGATGAAGTATTCTCAAGGCGAAGCCGCCTTGACGCAGCCCGTCTTTTCCGTACCTAGATCGCTGCGGATACCGCAGGCATACGCGGCATCGCATCAGCGCGCAGCGCGTCGTACTCGAATATCCAGTCGTAGCGCTGCTTGACCTTGTCTTCCCGCCACTCGTTTTCGACATATCGTTTCGCCCCGACAGCATCCGCCAAGGCCGGATTATGGAAGCGTTTCGAGTTATCGAGAGCGCCGTTCACCAATTTTGTCGTCCGACCGATCCGTAGGCTTTCATATCGGGACAACGCTTGCGGAAAATCGGCATTCTCGGACAGGCATTGGGCCAACACGGCTCCGTCCTCGATCGCCATGTTCGCACCCTGAGCGAGCGTCGGAAGCGTCGGATGGGCCGCATCTCCGAGCAAAGTCACGCGCCCGAAACTCCAGCGTGTCAGCGGCTGGCGTCCGAGCAGCGCCCACTTGTAGGGTACGTCGATGTTGCGGATGATTTCGTGGATGTCTGGGTGCCATCCCTCGAAGTCGGCCGCGCACTCGTCATGCGTACCTCGCTCGGTCCAGGATTCGACTTGCCAATCGTCACGCTCGACAATGCCAACGAAATTGAAGCTCTCCAGTCCGCGAACAGGGTATGTGACTACATGTCCGCCGCTCCCCACCCAGTTGGTGCCAACAGGGCGCGAGAATTTCGAAGGTAGCAAGCTCGCGTGGATCAACCCCCTCCATGCAACACATCCGGTGAAATGCGCTCGATCGGCACCGGCCAACTGGCTGCGGATCTGCGAGTGTACGCCATCGGCTCCAATCAGGACGTCGCCCCGGCTACGCGCGCCGTCCTGCAACGTGATCTGCACCCCGGTCTCGTCCTGCTCAAACTTCAAGTACCGAGAGTTCAGGCGCACGGCATCCGCCTTTAGGGCCGTTACCGCATCAACCAACGCTCGATGCAGGTCCGCGCGATGGATCATGAAGTATGGCGCGCCATACCGCTCGCGAGACACTACGCCGAGATCAAACAGCTTCCACGTCTCGCCGGTATTCCAGAGGCGGATCTCCTTGCCGGCCGGTTCGACCCAAAGGGGTTGCAGCGCCGGTTCAAGGCCGAGTGCGAGAAGGACTCGGGATCCGTTGGCCGAAATCTGAACGCCTGCACCGACCTCGGCGAAGGCAGGGGCCTGCTCGAACACCTCGACGTCGATACCGCGACGCAGACATGCAAGGGCGGCGGTCAACCCACCAATTCCAGCTCCCACAATGATCGCTCGCAAGGCGCACCTCAGCAATTAGGATTGAACAATTCATAATTGCTGTATTAAGTTTGTCAAATCTGATTTTATAATGTTGGATGGCCACAGCGGCGATGCCGTCGCATGCAGTTTTCGCTGCTGACGATAAGAAGTTGGTTGAATGGGAGAGGGAGCGACTATGAAACAAGCGGTAATCACCGTGGCGTTTGCGATCCTCGCGTGCCTGGGAACAGTCATCGTGAGCGGGTCTGCCTCCTGGGCATATCCCGACCGTCCCATTCGTCTTGTCGTGAGTTTCCCTGCCGGCGGCAGCTCCGATGCGATTGCCCGAATCGTACAACAAGCTGCCGAGAAGCAACTGGGGCAGCCGATCGTGATCGAAAACAAGCCCGGTGCGGGCGGCGCATTGGGAATCGACATGGTCGCAAAGGCGCCGCCGGATGGATACCTGATTGGACTGGGAGGCGCAGGCGCACTCGGCATCAATCTGGGCCTTCAGGAAAAGCCGCCTTACGACCCCCGCAAGGACCTCAGACCGGTGACAGGACTCGCCTCGGTACCCTTCATCCTGGCGGCATCGTCATCGCATAAGGGAAAATCCCTTCGCGATATTATCGCACTTGCCAAGGACTCGAAGCAGCCGCTCGCTCTCGGTCACGGCGGCAATGGCACGATGATGCATTTGACGGCCGAAATGTTAAACCAGACCGCTGCTATCAAGATTGATTTCGTGCCCTATCGCGGTATCGCGCCTGTCGTGAATGACCTGATCGGAGGACATATCGACCTCGGTATAGTTGATCCGCCATCCGCCTTGCAGGCGATCGAGAGTGGTATGATCACAACGGTCGCGGTTTCTTCCGCTCAACGATTTGCCCGCTTGCCCACAATTCCTACATTCGCCGAGTCGGGCTTGCCGGATTTCGAGTCGATCGGCTGGTTTGGCATTGTCGCCCCGGCCGGAACTCCAGCCGATCTGGTCGCCAAACTCAACAAGGCCTTCGTGACGGCATTGGCCGATCCGGGAGTCGTCGACAAGATCCGCGCGCTCGGCTCAGTACCGATGCCGATGAGTCCCGACGAATTTCAGGCTTTTATTGCCAGTGAGGCGGCCAAATGGGAGAAGGTCGTCGCAAAGTCCACTGGAAAAGCGAACTGAGGCGATGTTGCGTACGTAACCCCACCGGGGTTCCTGATGCAGCGAGAGCTTCAGCGATACTTCTCAGCCATGACCACGCAATTGATCAGCGCGGCCGCATCGCGCCTTGCTGCAAACGATGTTTCCGGGTGATGTTTCAGGAATGATTTCACCCCGCGCAACGTGGGCACCGAGTTCCGGGCCAACTTTGCCAATAACGCCGCGACATGCCCTTCGATCTGATCTGAGGGGCATGTCATGCTCACGAGGCCGATCGCCTGGGCTTCCGATGCGGCTAATGAATCGCGCGTGAAGATAAGCCGTGCCAGTGCCGCGCGCGAAAGCCGATCGGACAATGCAGCCATGACGAGGGTCGGCGCGATATCTTTGTCCATCTCCGGCACGGAAAATTTCGCATCCTCGGATGCTATGCAGACATCCGCGAGACCGGCGAGCGCGCACCCTACCCCTGCAGCCTTTCCCCGCACTGATATGATGAGCGGAACGTTGAGATCTCGCACACATTGATAGAAATCGAGAATGGGGTCCGCGATCGAGTGGCGAAGATCCAGGGCCGTCGCCCGTGTACCGGGCGGAGGTATGACCGACGTGCGACCGGTACAAAAATCCGGCCCGTCGGCGTGCAAGTAGACAGCCCGCGTCGTCGGGGACATCGCCTCGAAGGCCTGAACGATGGCATCGACCATGGAAGGACTAAGCAGATTTCCGGAGGCGGGACTTGCCAGTACGACTTCGAGAATGGCGTCTTGGCGGGGCACAATTCGTACACTATCAGTCATCGAGTATCTCCGGAGATCGCTGCTTTTCGGCCTGTATTGGCGTAATCGGGAATGCGGGGTCGGGACATCGCCATTTTAGCTTCGGAAATGGCCTGCCAAATTCTAGATGAAGTAGCCGGCATCTCGATGTGCGTGATGCCGAATTCGGAAAGCGCATGGACGATCGCGTTGATCGTCACCCCCAGTGCCGGGGTCGTCCCCCCTTCGCTGCCTGGGCGAAATCCGAGCGGATGACTAGTGGCAGGTACTTCGCTCAACGCCGTCGTCAGCGACGGCAGATCGGTCGCACGAGGAATCGCGTAGTCCATGAAGGACCCTGAAAGGTTTTGCCCGGTCTCGGGCTCGAACACGCATTGCTCCAGGAGAGCCTGCCCCACCCCCTGCGCGATCGCCCCATGGGTCTGCCCGTGCAATATCATCGGATTCAGCGCTCGCCCGACATCATCCACTGACGTGTAACGCTGGATCTCGAGTTCTCCGGTCTCGGGATCAATCTCCACTTCGCAAACGGCCGTACCGTAAGGAAAGGCGAGTCCGGAAATGACCTGATCGGATGTCGCGGCAAGAGGTCCGCCCAACTCGCTCGATACTCTGCCATCGTCCAGGGCCATTTGCGCAATCTCAAAGATGCTGTGCCCGCGATCAGTTCCTTTGATGACGAAACCTCCATTTTCAAAGGTCACATCGGTGATGTCTGCCTCAAAAAGAACTGCAGCGATCCGGCGACCTTTTTCGATGATCTCGACAGTCGCATGGTGCATTACCAGGCTTGCCATCCGCAGTGATCTTCCCGAATGGGTCCCACCGCCGGCTTTCACAAAATCGGTGTCACCCGTCCGCAAAGCGACCAAGTCGCGTGGCACGCCGAACCATCCGGCCACGAGTTCAGGAAATGCTGTCTCGTGGCCCTGCCCCGTACTCTGCGTACCCACGATGATCTCGATCTTGCCCTCTGGACGGACGAGGATCTCTGCTCGTTCGCGCGGAGCCCCACTGGTCGTCTCGATGTAATTTCCGACGGCGATTCCGCGGCAACGGCCTCGCGTACGGGAAGCGCGCCGGCGATGCAAGAACCCGGCCCAATCGGCCAGATCGATCGCGCGCTCCATGACCCCATTGTAGTCGCCGTTATCGTAGGTCACTCCCAGCGGATTTCGATAGGGCTGTTCCAGTGGCGATATCATGTTTCGGCGGCGCAACTCGAGACGATCGAAGCCACATTGTTGCGCGGCCAAATCGATAAGCCTCTCGATGACATAGATCGCCTCCGGCCGTCCGGCGCTACGATACGGAATCGTTGCCGGCGTATTGGTTACGGCTGCCCGCGCCACCACATGCGCCACCGGAATACGGTAAAGGCTCGGCATCAGCTGCGCCCCCTTGTTCAGGGGTATGAACGACGTCGTGTAGGCCCCGTTGTTGCCGGTGTTGACCGAACGCAGTGCCAGGAAATTTCCGAAGGCATCGAGAGCAAGCTCCGCGTCGACGTGTAGATCCCGCCCCTGATAATCAGACAGGAAGGCCTCGCTGCGCTCAACCTTGAAAGCTACCGACCGATGTAACCGTCGTGCAGCCCACGCCACCAGGGCGAACTCAGGGTAGGTCGCGTTGCGTGTCCCAAAATTTCCGCCGACATCTTGCGGCGCGACGACGCGAATCTGGTCAACGGCGACACCGAGCACGCTCGCGAGTTCGTTGCGCATCTGGACCACCCCGAGGCCGTGCGAGGCGTGGACAGTGTACATTGCCGAGGCTTCATCCCAGGTCGCCGCGACGGCGCGAGGCTCCATATGAACGCCAGTCACTCGTTGAATCCAGCTGTTCAGCCGCACGCAATGCGCGGCACCCGCGAATACCGCGGCCGTCGCCGTCGGGTTTCCCAAATCTGCTTCCAGCGTGCAGTTGCCGGGAATATGGTCCCAGAGCTGCGGCGCACCGTGCGCGAGCGCAGCGGTCGCATGAACCACGGCCGGCAGCGGCTCCCAATCGATCGCGACGGCCTCGGCGGCATCGCGGGCCTGCGCTAAGGTCTCGGCGACCACCAGAACGACCCCCTCGCCGACATAGCGGACGCGATCCAAGGGCAGCGCGAATTGCTGCGTGATCCTCCGTTCGGTCCCGTCGCGGTTGGCCAACCGAATGTCGGAGCCTGTCTTCGAGCTTCCGGTCGCATGAGGAATTGGTCCCAGACCGTCCGCCAATGCGTCCGCGCCGGTCAGCACGGCGATTACGCCCGGCAGCGCCATTGCCGCGGCGACGTCGATCTTTCTCATCTTCGCATGGGCGTGCGGTGAGCGGACCATGAGGGCGCGCGCCATCCCTGAAAACTCGAGGTCGTCGGCGTAACAGCCCTTGCCTCGGACGAGACGTAGATCTTCCCTACGACCGGAATTCATCGTGTGACATACCCAGGCTCGCTATTGTCGACATGCAAGCGCGTTCCGGTTGCCTCCTCGGTCCGGTTCAGCGACACGAGATCAGCGCATCGAGCGCCAAGACACCCTCGCCTTCCGCGAACACGATCAGTGGATTGACGTCAATCTCGCTGACTTCCGGATGGGCGCGGACGAAGGAGCCGAGCATGCTGACCGCCGACACGAGGGCATCGATATCCCGAACTGGCTTTCCGCGAAAAGGACCGAGCAACGCGGCTCCCTTCAACGCACGCAGGGCGGCCTTGATTTCATCTGCTGTAGCGTCTGCCGGCAGGACGCGCACATCCTTCAGCGCCTCGGCAAGAATTCCGCCGAGCCCAACCACCAGCACCGGCCCCCATTCAGGATCGGTCCGTGCCCCCAGAATCAACTCAAGTCCCGCGCCGGACATCCGTTCGACCAGCACGCCGTCGATCGGGAGTTCGGCAGCGGCACCAAGGTTGCGGTACAACCTATCCCATCCCGAGCGCAATTCCTCTTCGTTAGCGAGATTGAGAACGACCCCTCCGACCTCCGTCTTGTGCGGTAGCGCAGCGGATTGAATTTTCAGGGCCACGGGATAACCGATTGCGCGAGCAGCAGACGCAGCAGCCTCGACATCGGCGACCAGGCGTCGCGCAGGCATTGGCAATCCGGCCTGTTCGAGAATATCCTTCGCCGCGTATTCCGGAATTATGCCGACCGGCAGGCGCTTGGATACCTCGATCTCCTCGGACAAAGCCGAATTACGAACGTTCGAGTCGGCCCATCGTGCATAGCGCGCAAGCGCACGGACCGCTCTTTCAGGCGACCGAAAGAATGGAACGCCGGCCTCGCGAACGGCAGTTATGATTTCTCCCGGAATTTGAGTTTCGTCACCAAGCATTGCAAACAAGACCGCACGCCTTTTCGACCAGTGACGCAGAGCCTCCAGCACGGGCGGCATCTTGCGCGACGCCATTTGCGAACTGGAAAGAATGATCGTCACCAGCAGGCTGCCGCAGTCCGGATGCGCCATCAGATCTTCAAGAGCGCGCATATAGAGCCCGGGATCAACCAAGGCTTGCGCTGTAAGGTCGAGAGGATTGCTGGCCACAATAAAGCCCGGGGCGACCGCGTTGAGCCGAGTGGCGGCCTCGCCTGTGGGCTGGGGCAGCGGAACACCGAGCGTCTCGCAATAGTCTAGCGCGATTGCCTTGTAAGCGCCGGATTCGCCAAGAATGGCTACGCCGCCGAACGGTCGGTGTGCGCAGCGCATCACGCAGTCGGAAATGTCGATGAGCTCCTCGAGCGTCTCGACGATCATGACGCCTGCGCGCTCCACGATCGCCTGCATGACCTCGTAGTCGCCGGTCAGGGCTCCCGTGTGCGTCCGCGCCGATTCCCGCGCTGCGCCCGAGCGGCCGGGATGAAGCATAACCAACACGACGCCAAGAGCCCTCGCACGCCTGGCCAATTCGAGAAACTCGCGCGGCCTTCGAATATGCTCGACGACCATCGCAATCGCGCGGGTCTGACCGGTCTTGAGCGCATACGCGATAAAATCCTCGATGCCATTGGCTGCTTCGTTCCCGGTCGAAATCGAAACGGATACATTTAGGGCGCGACTGTCCAGGGCCGCCCGAACGACGGCCGCCATGGCGCCGCTCTGGGAAATCACAGCGATCCCAGGTCCGGTCATCGGACGCGGTTCGGCCACCGCAAAGGTCAGGGCGACGCCATCCGCATCATTGACGAAGCCGAGACAATTCGGCCCCTCAATAGCGATGTTGTTCGAACGCGCGATGGCCGCAATTTCGTCCTGAGCCGCCCTGCCTTCGGCACCAAGCTCGGCAAAACCGGCGGAAAAAATCACGATGCCGCCGACACCGCGCTCTGCACAGCCCTTGACCGCATCAAGTACCGCCGCAGCGGGGATCGCAAGAACCACGCAATCGACGCCGTAAGGCAACTCCGACGCGTGCTTTACGCAGGACCGCCCGCGAATTCTGGCCTGCTTGGGATGAAGCAGATGGATATCGCCAGAGAACGCAAAGCGCTCAAGATTGTCGAGAACAATGGCGGCCAGTGATCCGGGTGTCGCTGAAACTCCGGCGATCGCCACCGACCGAGGATTAAGCAAACGCTCTATAGGCGATCGCTGCGGTAAGTCCCGGTCGTACGAGCTCTCGGATGCAGTCGACTTGGTCACTGTCGCATTCTCCAACGAAACCGCTCTTAGCGATCAGCGTGGATAGTTATCGAGGCCGGGCTTGTACGATTTCTCGTCAAGAAACTGACCCATACCCTTCGCGCGTCCTCGCTCCGGGTCGACCATGGTGGTCTGGTCAAGCTTAGCCGTAAGATATTCTGCAGATTCTTCCCAAGTCATTTCCCGGACGAATTTGTACGAGTTTTTTGCCGCACGCAGCACCGTCGGATTCTTTGCGAGCAGTGTCTTGGCCAACTCACGGGTGCGACCCATCAGCTGGTCGGACGGTACGGACTCGTTGACGAGCCCCATCTCTACCGCGGCCTTTCCGCCGAACTGCTCGCCAGTCATGATGTAGTAAAGTGACTTGCGATCGTTCACGAGCGTCGAGAGTGCCTTCGGAACAACACCACCAGGGATGATTCCCCAATTGATCTCGGAAAGCCCGAACACAGCCTCGTCCGCGGCAATGGCGAGGTCACAGCAGACCAGTGGCGTAAATGCACCGCCAAAGCACCAACCATTGACCATAGCGATGGTAGGTTTGCCGTAGAACATCAGTTTACGCCACTGCCAATTGCGAGTTTCCCGATACGCCCGATGCCTTTCGATATCGGGCTTGTTATCGGTTGCCCGGAAAAAATCCTTCAGATCCATGCCGGCTGAAAACGCATCTCCCTCGCCGGTCAGAACAACGACGCCACAGCGATCGTCGAGTTCCAGTTCGTCAAGCACCTGATTCATCTCGGTGGCCATCGCCACACTCATCGCGTTGCGTTTGCCCGGACGATTGAGCTTCAACCACGCAATCCCGTCGTCAAACTCAACCTTCACGTTCTCTCCGCCTGGAGCCGGTCGGTGATTTTGAGCGGTCATTTCGAGCATCCTTTGATTGCGGACATTTGGATCGCGTAGAGGTGAACGATAATTCGACCAGCGCCAGCGACGCTGGACACCACCCCGCCAATGTCGTCAATGGGGACCCGCTGTGGGCCACAACTGCCGTCATAATGACAGGTTGCCTTATATAAGGTAACCTTCCATATTGGAAGCTACTCGTCAATAGGGAACGTACGTGACAAAGTCATCATCGTCGCACGCTGGAACGTTGTATCTTATGCATGTGCTGACGCATGCCACGCGCACAAGACTCGACGAAGCACTGCGCCCCCTGGAGCTATCGTCCTTTCACTACACAATTCTAAGCGTATTGGCGCATAATGCCGGACTATCGTCGGCGCGGCTTTCGCGGAGGTTCTATGTAACGCCACAGGCGATGGGAGAAATCATACAATTACTGGAACGAAAGGGCCTGATCGAACGTCGCGAGGATCCGTCGAACAAGAGGGCGATGCTCCTGAGCCTGACGAAGGTGGGAGAGGCAGCGTGCCAGCGAGGCGATATTATCGTATCGAAGCTTGAGCAAACGATTTTTGAAGGCCAATCGAAATCGAAACTCGATTTGCTGCGATCGGTCCTGACGACGGCTCTCGCCGCGCTCGGCGAAAGGTAGCGATGGCGCTGCAACCCGGAGATCCCTTGCCTTTGATGTGCAAGCGCCGTACGACCGTCGCCTCCGCACATTCATCCCAGCCTCCAGGACCGCACCCACTCCGGTTCGCAAGTATTCTGTCGATCGCGCCGCTAAGACGCCCCCGGGCCAGACCACCTGCCGGCATGAAGAGGGATATCGCGGCAATCGATTCCGCAGTTTGCACACGCCGCACGGTGCTGGGGCTTCTGGCCGCGGCCCAACGATGCCCTACGATCCCGAGGAAGGATTTCGTGCCGATCGCCGAGATCGCGACGGGAGCTCTAGCGGGTGTCGGCCGGGACTCCCGGATTGCCAATCGCTCGTTCTTGTAGATCAGCTGCGGCATCAGCGCCTGGAAGGCATTCAGGGCGCTTGGGGATGGCCACGACTTCAGGCATGACCTCACCATCCCGCCGTATATCAAACCCCAGCAGACAAGTTCGCAGCATGTGTTGCGGCGATCAGTTGAACCCGCCGCCAGTAGCGGACGTTCAGGCCATTTCCACCTTGACCCAAAGCAGACATCGGAGCCCATCCCGCGTCAATCGTACCGTTGCGACAGGTTGATAAACCAAACCCACGTTGACGCTTCAAAGTCGGTTCGTCACATTCGATCTACCAGCGCGGACGAAGGGGCAGCGATGGATGAGTGTATGGCGAAGGGAGAGTGGGCTTCGCGCCTCCTCCTACCGAACGCGCGGGTATGTGAGTTGTCTCGCCAGACGACGCGCGCTTGCTGCCCCCACAAAGTCGACTATTCGTCGACTTTGTCGATCGACCGCCTACGCCGATTGTCGGCAAAGTTGCGACCGCCTCGTACATTTCGGCCGGCTCAGCTACCCCCGTAGATACCAACGAAGACCTACGGTTTGGGAAACCTTTTTCACCTTAACAAGATCGATAGCTTAGGTTCGTCGTGTTGAAAATGTGTTGCGCGGGGCTTTCTTGACCAGCGAGCACGCGCGTCGCTTAGTAGTTGGTCCCGGATGTTTCATTCGGGATGCCGTCGATGGGGCATTCAGCAGTGCCCGCGGTCGGGCGGGTCATCGCCTCGACCATTTCGCGGGTGCCTTCGGGATCGGCGATCCATTTCGAGTAGAAGTCGTAGGGGCATGTCGCCAGGCCCTTGGCGCTTTCGCCGGAATTGATCATGCCGGTGTAGCCGCGATGCACCAGCTTGTAGAGATGGTTCTGCGACTGGTTGGTGCGGCGGGCGTCGCGGATCAGGTTCTTCGACAGCGCCGCATACTGGATGCCGTATTCCTCTTCGCCGGTCTCGCCCAGCGTGCGGCCATCGAAGCCGATGATCGCGGAGTGGCCGAAATAGGAATAGACGCCGTCAAAGCCGGCGGCATTGGCGACCGCCACATAGACATTGTTGGCCCAAGCCATCGCCTTGGAAATCAGGATCTGCTGTTCCTTGGCCGGATACATGTAGCCCTGGCAGCGCACGATCAGTTCCGCGCCCTTCATGGCGCAATCGCGCCAGATTTCCGGAAAATTGCCGTCGTCGCAGATGATCAGGCTGACCTTCATGCCCTTTGGTCCGTCGGAAACGTAAGTGCAGTTGCCGGGATACCAGCCTTCGATCGGCACCCACGGCATGATCTTACGGTACTTCTGGACAATCTCGCCCTTGTCGTTCATCAGAATCAGGGTGTTGTAGGGCGCCTTGTGCGGATGCTCCTCGTGACGCTCGCCGGTGAGCGAGAACACGCCCCACACTTTCGCCTTGCGGCAGGCTTCGGCGAAGATCGCGGTTTCCTCGCCGGGCACGACGGATGCGGTCTCGTACATCTCCTTGGAGTCGTACATGATGCCGTGGGTGGAATATTCCGGGAAGATCACCAGATCCATGCCCGGCAGGCCGAGCTTCATGCCCACCACCATGTCGGCGATCTTGCGGGCGTTGTCGAGCACCTCCGCCTTGGTGTGCAGGCGCGGCATTTTGTAGTTGACGACGGCGACGCCGACCGTGTCGTTGCTCGAGGAAATGTCACCGTGAAGCATGGGGTTCGCCCCTCCTGTTCTGGTTCAACTCTGCCGTCACTGCATCAGTGGCTGATCATCCACGGCCGCGCGGTCGGGAAACTCTTGGCGCCGCTTCTTGTCCTGGTCACCAGCCGCGCCGGTTTCTTGCTTGAACAGCAGCCGCAGCCGGGACCATGCGAGGCCTTGTACTGATCGAGGGTTTTGGGCGCGTTGGCGCTGCGCTCGTTGGTGGCATGGGCCTTGCGCTTGTCCGACGGCATGCAGAAGAACGCCGGCGCGGTCAGGATCACGCGCGGCGATTCGGTTTCGCATTGCGGGCAATCCTGCGGCGCATCGCATTCGGCCATCGGCCGCATGTCGGTGAACGGGCCGCAATCGTTGCAGAGATATTCGTAAACCGGCATTTCAATATCCTCGCGCAAATAGCACGCGACGATGGATGCGGGGCGGCAGATACACACACCGTCCCGCATCCCGTCGCGCAGGGATTACTTGTCCTGTGACAGCGGCATCTGGATGTCGCCCTTGATGTGTTTGATCGGTCCCGCCGACGACGGCATGATGTCGAAGTCGAAGATCTCGGTCGGCAGCCACAGCGTGGCGCAGGCGTTCGGCACGTCGACGACGCCGGAGATGTGGCCCTGGCACGGCGCCGTGCCCAGGATGGAATAGGCCTGTGCGCCGGAATAGCCGAACTTCTTCAGGTACTCGATCGCGTTCAGGCAGGCCTGCCGGTAAGCGATGTGTACGTCGAGGTAGTGCTGCTTACCTTGCTCGTCGACCGAGATGCCTTCGAAGATCAGGTAGTCCTTGTAGTTCGGCGTGATCGGCGACGGCTTGAACAAGGGGTTCTTGATGCCGTACTTGGCGACGCCGTCCTTGATGAGATCAACCTTGATGTGCAGCCAGCCGGCCATTTCGATCGCGCCGCAGAAGGTGATCTCGCCATCGCCTTGGCTGAAATGCAGATCGCCCATCGAGAGACCGGCACCGGGCACATAGACCGGGAAGTAGATTTTCGAGCCGCGCGACAGGTCCTTGATGTCGCAATTGCCGCCATGTTCGCGCGGCGGCACGGTGCGGGCGCCCTCCGCGGCGATCTTGGCCTTGGCGTCGCCCTTGGCCTGACCGGCATGCGTGGTCGGCGCGAATGGTGGGTTGGCCAATCCGGGTACGCGGGTCGGGTTGGTTGCGATCAGCTCGGCTTCACGCGCGTTCCAGGTCGCCAGCATCTTCGGATCGGGCAGGCAGCCGATCAGGCCGGGGTGAATGAGCCCCGCGAAATTGACGCCGGGAATGTGGCGCGACGACGTGTAAAGACCCTTGATGTCCCAGATCGATTTCTGCGCCAGCGGGAAGTGATCGGTCAGGAAGCCGCCGCCGTTCTTCTTGGAGAAGAAGCCGTTGAAACCCCACAGGCTCTCCTTCAGCGGACCGACGTCGAGCAGATCGACTACCAGCAGATCGCCGGGCTCGGCGCCCTTGACGCCGATCGGGCCGGACAGGAAGTGCACGATCGACAGATCGATATCGCGCACGTCGTCGGCCGAATCGTTGTTCTTGATGAAGCCGCCGGTCCAGTCGACGGTTTCGATGATGAAGTCGTCGCCGGGGCTGACCCATTCCACGATCGGGATCTCGGGGTGCCAGCGGTTGTGGATCTTGTCGTTTTCGTAGGCCGATTTCGAAAGATCGACCTTGATCAGTGTATCTGGCATTGCAAGCTCCCCTTTTCTACAGACTTGAAGGCTACGGTTCAAACGGACAGATATTTCGAGATCTGCGCGGCATCGACGCCGTCGCGCGGGTCATCACGGACGATCTCGCCGTTCTCGATGACAAGCACGCGGTCGGCGACATCGAGCGCAAAGCTCAGCACCTGTTCGGAAACCACGATCGACAGGCCACGCTCGTCGCGAATCCGCTTCAGGGTGCGCGCCATGTCCTTGATGATCGACGGCTGGATGCCTTCGGTCGGCTCGTCCAGCAGCAGCACTTTCGGCTTGGTGGCGAGCGCGCGCGCAATCGCGAGCTGCTGCTGCTGTCCACCGGAGAGATTGCCGCCGCGGCGGTTCTTCATTTCCAGCAACACCGGAAACAGCTCATAGATGCTGCCCGGGACATCCTTCTCACCGGACACGACGAGACCGGTCTCGATGTTCTCCTTCACCGTCATGGTGGAGAAGATCATGCGGCCCTGCGGCACGTAGGCGAGGCCCCTGGCGACGCGTTCGTAGCTCGGCAGTTGGCTCAGTTCCGTGCCTGCCATCGTCACTGAGCCGCTCTTGGCGGGCAGGATGCCCATCAGCGATTTCATCAGCGTGGTCTTGCCCATGCCGTTGCGGCCCATGATCGCCACAATCTCGTTGGGCGCGACCGACACGTTAAGGCCATGCAGCACCTCGCTCTGGCCGTAGGCGACATGAAGATCAGAAATAGCCAGCATCGACGTATCCTCTCAATCTCTTCCCTGGCGCATGAACTCGTCCGGAAACCGGACGCCACTTTCCGGGTTCATGCGCTAGTGACCCAGATAAACTTCGATGACCTTCGGATCGTTCTTGACGTGCTCCATCGTGCCTTCCGACAGGATCTGGCCCTGATGCAGCACCGTGACCTTGTGGGCGATGTCCTCGACGAACTTCATGTCGTGCTCGATCACCAGCACTGAGCGGCCCTTGATGATGCGGTTGAGCAGTTCGGCGGTCTTGGCTCGCTCGCTGACGCTCATGCCGGCCACCGGCTCGTCGAGCATCAGCAGGTCCGGGTCCTGGATCAGCAGCATGCCGATCTCGAGCCATTGCTTCTGGCCGTGGCTGAGCTCATCGGCATAGGTGTCGAGGCGATCCTTCAGGAAGATCATCTCGGCGACTTCCTCGACGCGGTCGCGCACCGCGGCGTCGCGCTGGAAAGCCAGCGAGCCGAACACGGTGCGGCCGCGCGGGTAGGAAATCTCCAAATTCTCGAACACCGTGAGATCAACGAACACCGACGGCGTCTGGAATTTGCGGCCGACGCCGGTCTGCACGATCTGGTTCTCTTTCATCCGGGTCAGCTCCTGACCGCGAAACTGGATCGAGCCCGACGTCGCCTTGGTCTTGCCGCAGATCAGATCGAGCACTGTGGTCTTGCCGGCGCCGTTGGGGCCGATGATGACCCTGATCTCGTTCTCCTCGACATAGAAGGAGAGATCGTTGACCGCCTTGAAGCCGTCAAAGGACACCGTGAGCGCCTCGACCGCGAGCAGGAATTCCTTGGGCTGGTGACCGATGAGCATGATCTAACTCCTCATTCTGCCGGTGTGGTGACCGATGAGCATGATCTAATTCCTCATTCCGCCGGGGCGCCGTCGGCGACCGAACTGTCGGTCCACGCCTTGGCGGGTTTTGGTTTGCGCCACGCCAGTAGGCGATCGATGCGAGGCTGGACGTAATCCGCCCAGATCCCGGACAAGCCGTTCGGGAACGCCAGCACCACCGCGATGAACAGCCCGCCGAGGCCAAACAGCCAGAGCTGCGGGAAGGATTCAGACAGGCCGGTCTTCGCGACGTTCACCAGCAGCGAACCCCACACCGCGCCGAAGATCGACATCCGCCCGCCGACCGCGGTGTAGATCACCATCTCGATCGACGGCACGATGCCGACAAAGGACGGCGACATGAAACCGACATTGAGCGCGAACATGGCGCCGCCGATCGCGGCGAAGATTGCGGCCATGCAGAAGGCGAAGATCTTGAAGTTGGCGACGCTGTAGCCGGAGAACCGGACGCGGTCTTCCTGTTCGCGCATCGCCACCAGGATGCGGCCGAGCTTGGTCAGGCGGATGAACTGCGCCAGCAGGATGCAGCCGAACAGCAGGAACACTTCAAAGAAGTAGAGTATGACCTTGGCGTGATCCGGCCGGATGTCCCACCCCTTCAGGGTGCGCAGGTCGGTCATGCCGTTGATGCCGCCGGTATAGCCCTGCTGCCCGACGATCAGGATGGTCAGGATGGCCGCAACGGCTTGCGTGATGATCGCAAAATAAGTGCCGCCGACGCGGCGCTTGAACATCGCGGTGCCGATGATCAGGGCGAACAGGCCGGGCACCAGGATGATGGCGAGAATGGTAAGGGTGAGACTGTGGAACGGTTGCCAGAACAGGGGCAGTGACGTGATCTGATTCCAGTCCATGAAATCAGGGATGCCGGGGGTGGACTGGATCTTGGTGTTTTCCGGGCTCGACGCCTCGAGCTTGAGGAACATCGCCATGCAGTAGCCGCCGAGGCCGAAGAACACCCCCTGCCCCAGACTGAGAATGCCGCCATAACCCCAGCACAGCACCAGCCCGATCCCGACGAAAGCGTAGGTCAGGTACTTGGCGACCAGATTGAGGCGAAACACATCCAGCGACAGCGGCAGGATCACGAACAGCAGGGCGGCCAGCGCAACGAAACCGATGAGCTCGGATCGATTGAAGAAGCGTGAGTTGATGATCATGACCGTGCCTGCTTTTTGTTATTTCCGGACCTTGAGGGCGAACAGCCCCTGCGGCCGCAGCATCAGAATTCCGACAATGGCGAGCAGCGTCAGCACCTTCGCCATAGACCCCGACATGAAGAATTCGAGCGTCGACTGCGTCTGCGAGATGCTGAAGGCCGACGCGATGGTGCCGAGCAGGCTGGCGGCGCCGCCGAACACGACCACGAGGAAGGTATCGACGATGTAGAGCTGGCCGGAGGTCGGCCCGGTCGAGCCGATCATGGTGAAGGCGCTGCCGGCGACGCCGGCGATGCCGCAGCCGAGGCCGAAGGTATAGCGATCGACCTTCTCGGTGTTGATGCCGACCGCGCCGGCCATAATGCGGTTCTGCACGACGGCACGGACCTGGCGGCCCCAGCGCGACTTGTACATGATCCAGGCCACCGCGACCGTGATCAGCACGGTCAGACACATCACGAAGATGCCATTGATCGGGACTTCGATGGTGTCGGTGATCTGCTTGGAGCCGAGCATCCATTGCGGCAGCTCGACGCCGACCTCGCGTGCTCCGAATACCGAGCGATAGGTCTGCTGCAGGATGAGGCTGAGGCCCCAGGTCGCCAGCAGCGTATCCAGCGGGCGCTTGTAGAGGTGGCGTATCAGCCCCCATTCGACCAGCATGCCGAGCGCGCCGGAGGCTATGAAAGCGAGCACCATCGCGAGAAAGAAGTAGCCGGGAAACAACGCCGGCAGGTAATGCTGAAAGGCGCTGGAGGTGAGCCAGGTGACGTAGGCGCCGAGGATCATGAACTCGCCATGCGCCATGTTAATGACGCCCATTTGGCCGAAGATGATCGCAAGACCCAGCGCCATCAGCACATAGACGGAAAACAGGATCAGGCCCGCAAAGCCCTGCATGACGAAAATCGAACCGAGATCGCCAATCGAATAGTCGCCGAGCATCGATGTTTCTCCGTGGGGGAAGTCCCGCGTCGCGAGCAAGCTCGCGACGCGGGGGTGTTGGACGCGGATTGACGGTCCACGCCAGGGAGACTCTTGAGAAGACGCTTGGGGAATTGCGGGAGTTGTCCGCGCGCCTTTATTGATATCCCTTGGGGAACGGGTCCGGCTGGATCAGGTCGGCGGTCTCGAACACCATGTCGAACTGTCCATCCAGCTTGGCCTTGCCGACGCGGGTCTTCGACCACAGATGGTGGTTTTCGTGGATCCGGACATAGCCTTCCGGCGCACCCTTGAACTCGATGCCGGGCGAAGCTGCCGCAACCTTGTCGACGTCGAAGGAGCCCGCCTTCTCGACGGTCGCTTTCCACAGCCACGGGCCGAGATAAGCTGCCTGTGTCACGTCGCCGATGACAGTCTTGTCGCCCCACATCTTCTTGAACGCAGTCACGAACTTTTCGTTGTTCTCGTTCTTCAGCGACTGGAAGTACTTCATGCAGGCGTAGGCGCCGGCGATGTTCTCGCCGCCGATGCCGTCGATCTCGTCCTCGGTCACCGAGATGGTCAGCAGGGTCTGCTTCGACAGGTCGATGCCGGCGGCCTTGAGCTGCTTGTAGAACGCGACGTTCGAACCGCCGACGACGTCGGTAAAGATCACGTCGGGCTTGGTCAGCTTCAGCTTGTTGATGACGGAGTTGAACTGGGTGTGGCCGAGCGGAAAGTATTCCTCGCCGACGACCTTCAGCTTCAGGAAATTCTCGATGTGCTTGCGCGCGATCTTGTTCGAGGTACGCGGCCAGATGTAGTCGGAGCCGATGAAGTAGAACGATTTGGCGTTCTTCTCCTTGGTGATCCAGTCGATGCCGGCGAGAATCTGCTGGGTCGCCTCCTGCCCGGTGTAGATCACGTTCTTGGACTGCTCGAGCCCTTCATAGAAGGTCGGGTAATAGAGCATGCCGTTGTACTGCTCCATGACAGGCAGCACCGCCTTGCGCGACGCCGAGGTCCAGCAGCCCATAATCGAGGCCACCTTGTCGTTGACCAGCAGCTTCTTGGCCTTCTCCGCGAAAGTCGGCCAGTCGCTGGCGCCGTCTTCCTGGATGACCTTGATCTTGCGGCCAAGCACACCGCCCATGGCGTTGATCTGCTCGATGGCGAGCTTTTCGGCCTGAATCGAACCGGTTTCGGAGATCGCCATCGTGCCGGTGGCGGAATGCAGGATGCCGACCGTCACTTCGGTGTCGGTCACGGCCAATCCCGTCGTGTTGACCGCCGCAGTCGGCGGTCCGGCGCCGAATGCCAAGCGCGGCAGCAGCGCCATCGCCGGCAAGACTGCCGCTCCCATCAGCAGTTTACGTCGCAGCGGAGACTGCAGGCCCCGTTTGATTTCGTTTGACATGAGCACCCCATTTTGTTCGAGAACGCGCTTATTGGTGAGGCAAGCATGCTCAGTTTTGTGCACTGCACAGATACGCAAGATTGCGTATACTGCACCGCAAAATAGCGACGTAGATTTTGGTACGGAGTCTGCGGTACGCGGTTTGCGGTACGCAGATTGCAGGGTGTTGGATGAGCCACGAAGGGCTCGGTCGTCAGCGGTCAGGAGCAACAAAGTGGCAGGGCGGCAGCGGATCGACCGCGTCAGGCGCCAATACAATCAATGGGTTGCAAACCAGACGCTGGAAGACTACGCGCTGCGCTTTACCGCCAAGAGCGCACGGCGATGGTCCGCCGCCCGCGTCGCCAACACCGCGCTCGGCGCCATCTCGTTCCTGGCGCTGGAAGCCATCGGCGGCACCATTACGCTGAATTACGGCGCTACCAATGCGGTCGCCGCCATTCTGGTCGTGAGCGTCATCATCTTCCTTTGCGGACTGCCGATTGCCTATCACGCCGCCAAATGCGGCATCGACATCGACCTGCTGACCCGCGGCGCGGGGTTCGGTTATATCGGTTCGACCATCACGTCGCTGATCTATGCCTCCTTCACCTTCATCTTCTTCGCGCTCGAGGCGGTCATTCTCGCCAGCGCACTGGAGATGTGCTTTGGCATCCCGCGTCCGATCGGCTATCTCATCAGCGCGGTCGTCATCATTCCGCTGGTGACGTACGGCATCACGCTGATCAGCCGCTTCCAACTGTGGACGCAGCCGATCTGGATCATCCTGCACATCCTTCCTTTTGTCGCGATCGCCTACGCCAACCCGCAATCGTTTGCGGAGTGGCGCAAATTCTCCGGCGAGCATGGCGACGTCGGCGGGAATCTCGATCTGCTATTGTTCGGCACCGCCGCCTCGGTGGTGTTTTCGCTGGTGGCGCAGATCGGCGAACAGGTCGACTTCCTGCGGTTCCTGCCGCGCGACCGCCGGACCTCACGGACGTCGTGGTGGATCGCGATGCTCAGCGCCGGCCCCGGCTGGATCATCTTTGGCGCGCTAAAACTGCTGTTGGGCTCGTTCCTCGCCTACTTCGCGCTCAGCCACGGCGTTTCCACCGAGCATGCGGCTGAGCCCGCGCACATGTATCTCGAAGCGTTCCGTTATGTGCTGTCGCAGCCCGATCTGGTGCTGGCGCTGACCGGCACCTTCGTCATTCTCTCGCAGATCAAGATCAACGTCACCAACGCCTATGCCGGCTCGATCGCCTGGTCGAACTTCTTCTCGCGGCTGACCCACAGCCATCCGGGCCGCGTGGTCTGGCTCGTCTTCAACGTGCTGGTCGCGCTGCTTTTGATGGAAATCGGCGTCTACAAGGCGCTGGAGCAGACGCTGGCGCTTTATTCCAACGTCGCCATCGCCTGGGTCGGCGCGCTGGTCGCCGATCTCGTGGTCAACAAGCCGCTCGGTCTGCGGCCGCAGCACATCGAGTTCAAGCGCGCGCATCTCTACGATATCAATCCGGTCGGCGTCGGCTCGATGACGATCGCGACCATCGTCTCGATCAGCGCGTTCTATGGCCTGTTCGGACCGACGCCGAAGGCGTTGTCGCCGTTCGTCGCGCTCGCCGTCGCCTTTGTCACCGCGCCTTTGATCGCCTGGGCCACCGACGGCAAATATTACATCGCCCGCAAGCCGAAGCGGAGCTGGCAGAATCTGGAATCGATCCAGTGCTGTATCTGCGAGCATTCGTTCGAGCCGGAGGATATGGCCTCCTGCCCGGCCTATGCCGGCCCGATCTGTTCGCTATGCTGTTCGCTGGACGCGCGCTGCCATGATCTCTGCAAGCCGCATGCGCGGATTCAGGCGCAGGTTTCGGACGCGCTGGCCAAGGCACTGCCTCAGCCGATCTATGCCCGGATCAACTCCCAGGTCGGGCACTATCTCGGCGTGTTCGTGGTGTCCGCGGGCCTGGTCGGGCTGACGCTCGCGCTGATCTATCTTCAGACGTCGGCGACGATTCCGGTCGACGATCTCCAGCTGTCGGACGTGCTGTGGAAGGTGTTCTTCGCTCTGACCATCATTATCGGCGTCGTGGCGTGGCTGTTCGTGCTGGCGCAGCAGAGCCGCCGCGCGGCGGAAGCCGAAACCCGACGCCAGACCACATTGCTGATTCAGGAAATCGACGCGCACAAGCGTACCGATGCCGAACTGCAGCGTGCCAAGGAGGTCGCCGAATCCGCTAATCTGGCCAAGAGCCGCTACGTTGTCGGGTTGAGTCACGAACTGCGTTCACCCCTCAACGCCATAAGTGGCTACGCGCAATTGCTCGAACAGGATTCCAGCCTGCAGACAAAACCGCGCGATCAGGTGCGCGTGGTCCGCCGCAGCGCAGACCATCTTTCGGGCCTGATCGACGGCATTCTGGACATCTCCAAGATCGAAGCCGGCCGGTTGTACCTGTCGCGCGACGAGGTGCGGTTGAGCGATTTCCTCGATCAGCTGGTCGGCATGTTCCGCCTGCAAGCCGCCGCCAAGGGTACCGATTTTGTCTTCAAGCGGCCGGCGGTGCTGCCGGTCGTGGTCTTTGCCGACGAGAAGCGGCTGCGCCAGATCCTGATCAACCTGTTGTCGAACGCCATCAAGTTCACCCAGGCCGGCAGCGTGCAGTTCGTGGTGCATTACCGCAGCCCGGTGGCGGAGTTCGAGGTGATCGACACCGGCCCGGGCATTCAGGCCGACGACCTCGAACGCATTTTCGCGCCGTTCGAACGCGGCGCGCTCGGCGTCTCCCAACCCCAGACCGGAACCGGTCTTGGCCTGACCATCAGCCGGCTGCTGGCCGGCGTCATGGGCGGCGACATCAAGGTCACCAGCACGGTCGGGACCGGCAGCAACTTCCGCATGAAGATCCTGCTTTCGGAAGTCACCAACCCGACGCGGATCGCGCCGGTCGGGGCGCCGATCTTCGGCTATCACGGCCCGCGCAAGACGATCCTGATCACCGACGACGATCCGACCCATCGCGATCTCCTGCGCGAGGTCTTTACGCCGCTCGGCTTCATCTTGCTCAGCGCGCCCGATGGCCCCGGCTGCCTGGAGTTGGCCCAGCATTGCCGGCCCGATCTGTTTCTGCTCGACATCTCGATGGCCGGGATGGACGGCTGGACGATCGCGGAAACCCTGCGCAAGACCGGCCACCATCAGGCGCGCATCCTGATGGTGTCGGCGAGCGCACTGGAGGCGCATGGCGCGCCGCTGGCGCAGCCCTTCCACGACGGCTACCTGATGAAGCCGATCGATATTCCGCGGCTGCTGGAAACCATTCGCCAATTACTCAAGCTCGACTGGGAATATGAGGTCGACCAGATCGCCGTTCCGAGCTGGAAGCCCGAGACCGGCTCGCGGCCGTCGGTGAAGCACGTCGAGGAACTCATCGGACTCGGGAAATTGGGTTACATCCGCGCCATCCAGCTCAAGCTCGAGGAGATCGGCAACGATCACCCCGAACATTCCGACTTCGTCACCCAAATGCGCGCCCTGATCGATCGCTTCGATCTCGATCAATACATGGCGACCCTGAAGACGTTGCACAGCTATGATCATTGAACAAAAAAAGCGCGACGTCGCCCTCGTCGTCGACGATTCCCCGGAAACCCTGCGGCTGCTCACCGACGCGCTCGATGGCGCGGGCATGACGGTCATGGTCGCTCTCGACGGCGCCTCGGCGATGCGGATCGTCGATCAGATCACGCCTGACATCGTGCTGCTCGACGCCGTGATGCCCGGCATGGACGGATTTGAGACCTGCAAACGGCTGAAACGCGATGCGGGTCTCGTCAACGTTCCCATCATCTTCATGACCGGCCTTGCAGAAACCGAACACATCGTCCGCGGGCTGGAGGCCGGCGGCGTGGATTACGTGACAAAACCGATCGCGATCGAGGAGATGCTGGCGCGGATTCGGGTGCACCTCGCCAATGCCCGGCTGACCCAGAGCGCCCGCGCCGCACTCGACGTCTCCGGCCGCTATCTGCTCGCCGTGAACGGCGTCGGCAAGATCATGTGGGCGACGCCGCAGGCGCAGAAGCTGTTATCGGATACGCTTAGCGCCGACGCCGACGACAATTTCGTGCTGCCGGATCCGATGCCGCAATGGCTGGAACAGGTGCAGAAGGGCAAGGCCGGGTCGAAGGCGTCGGTGATGGCAGCGTTCCCCGGCAACGAGCTGCTCAAGCTGCAATATATGGGCAAGCTCGGGCCGAACGAGTTCCTGCTGCGGCTCGCCAAGGATTCCGGCGCCGATACGCCGGCGGAGTTCTCCAGCGAATTGGGACTGACCACGCGCGAGGGCGAGGTTCTGTCGTGGCTGTCGAAAGGAAAGACCAATCGCGACATCGCGCAAATTCTAGGCCTCTCGCCCCGCACCGTCGACAAGCATCTCGAGCAGATCTATTCCAAGCTCGGCGTCGAGAACCGCACCGCGGCGGCTGCGATCGCGGTCAATGCGAAGAATCTGAAGAGCTGAGCTGGGAGGCCGCATAAGCGTTGCACCTTGGTCTTTCTCGAATTTCTTGCGACGGATGTTCAAAGTTTAACCCGTTCATCCCATGACCGCTCTTAAGCGAATGTCCGCTTTGCGGCGCGTCGGCTGGTCATCGCACCACATCGCGAAGGTGGCCAGGCGCAATATATTCCGCAACCGGTTCCCAAGACCGAAGGCGACGCCCTCGCGTCCGTTTTTGTGTGGGCGCAACGCCATCTGGATCGCGATCTGACGATCGCTAGTCTCGCCTCCCGAGCGCGGATGAGCCGGCGCACCTTTATCCGCCGTTTCGAGGATGCGACTGGAATGTCGCCCGGCGAATGGGTGGTGCAAGCGCGGGTCTCGAAAGCGCGCGAGTTGCTGGAGGCAACGCAAATCCCGATCGAAGGCGTCGCGACAGAGACCGGCTTCGGCTCCGCAAATGCCATGCGACATCATTTCAGGGAGCGGCTTGGCACCAGTCCGGCGCATTACCGGGCCATCTTTCGTGCGCCGGCCAGCTGACGCCTAACGACAGTGTCGGACGGCCGAGATTGGCTACTGCATCGCCTCCCGCACGGGTACGCTCAATCCTCGTGATCGAGTGCGAGAACAGCGAAGCTCGCAAGCCAATGCTCGCCCATGTAGTCGCCGGCAATATGGGGAAGACCTGCGGTCAGATGATTTTCGGCGGCCTCAAGGACAAGCGCGCGCCGATCATCGTCTACCGGCAAGGCATTGCCGAGTGAGTGCCAGCACCAGGCCCGGCTGAGATTGAGCCCGTCGAGATGAGCGATCTTGCCATCCGAGCGGTCGGTGACGGTGGCGGGCCGGAACAGCGTTGTCGGCTTCCTTTCGGAAATCGAGCATCCGGCGGAGATCGCTCTCAAAAAAAAATGCACTACCGTCCGACGATGCTGAAGTCCCGCGACATCTTCGACATCGCAGTGGCCGACTCCATCGACCACGAGGCCTTGGTTGGCAATTTGCACGAGATCTCGGACAAGCAGAACGCACTACGCAAGCGGCTGGACGCCATTGATCCCAAATTCCTGCAGGCAGAGTTGGCTGAACTCGACATTCAAGAAGGTTGGGACGACCAGAAAAAGAACTGTCTCGAGACAGTGCAGTCGCTAGTCGAACAAATTCCTTGAACGCAGGCAAACTTGCGGCACGCCGCTCCTGAGCGGTTCACCGAGTTAATCAAATTTCGCAGCATTCGCCGTCCCCTGAGCGAAGCAGCCGCATCTCTTAGCGGAACCAGAGCCCTTACATGCTCTCCGGGGCCTGAGGGAGAGCGCGTCCAGATCGCGCGCGCTGGGGATTCGCTTACTCGGGCGGTAGCCAAACTTTTTATACAACTGTATGCTTCTTACCGACATTACAACGGCCAGAAGCCTCGGGCTGACCGACTTTCTTGCTGCAATACCACTCGTCAGAGACCGGAGAACGAAATGCCGTCTCGTATTCTCGCAAGGCTTGCTGTGGTGGCCGTGACGCTCGGCTTGCTCACTGGTGCTACGACGGCGCAAGAAAAGTGGCCATCGAGGCCCGTGACGATCATCGTGCCGTTCGCCGCCGGCGGCAACACGGACGTCATGGCCCGCATTTTTGCAGACCATCTGACGAAGCGGCTCGGCCAGCAGTTCGTCGTCGAAAACAGGCCCGGTGCGGGCGGGGTCAACGGGCTGCACGCGATGACGCGCGCGGCGCCGGACGGCTACACCGTTGCGGTGGCAACCTCCGGTGGAATCGCCATCAACCCGATACTGATCAAGGACAAGATCCCCTACAACGTCGAGAAAGACTTCACCTACCTCTATGGCATGGCGGCGCAGCCGAACATCTGGATCGTCAATCCGTCCGTCCCGGCCAAAACCATGGCGGAGCTGATCGCCTGGTTGAAGGCGAACCCGGAGACGCCGTATGCGACATCCGGCCCCGGCACCACGCAACATATCTGCGGCGTGATGCTGGAGGACGCCGCGGGACTCAAGATGACGCCCGTCACCTACCGCGCATCAAACCTCAGCATCCAGGATCTGATTGGTGGTCAAATCAAGCTCGCCTGCGACAACTTCGCCGTGGCATACGAGCAGGTGAAAGCGGGCACGCTGCGTGCCGTCTCGGTCACGTCGCTTGGGCCCTATCCGCTCGCCAAGGAGATCGCGCCGACAGCCGCGACCGTACCGGGCTTCGAACTGATGCCGGCATTCGGCTGGGTCGGCCCCGCCAACATGCCGCCCGACATCGTGAAGAAGCTCATTGAAGAGCTGGTCGCGGTCGGCAAGATCCCTGAAGTCCGCACCGCACTCGAAAAGTTCGGTGTACTCCAGACCGAACTGCCCGGTCCGGCCTACGCCGAGGCGCTCGCCAAGGAGCGTGCGGGGTACGCACGTGTGATCGAGCGTGCCGGGATCAAGGTGCCCTGAGCGCCGAACAACCGCAAATTTGGTGGCGGGACAGCGATTAGAACCCCGAAGTTATCCGCTGGGCAAACGCGCCCAAAAAATTTGGCGGAAATAGCGCTGCTTGCATAACGAACTCAGCAGCTTAAGCGCTGGCTGGCGACGCAGTGCTGATCGCACCTGTCTCCGCGCAGATTCCCTGCTAACAGGGAATTTTACAAGGAATCTAGCGGTATGGGAGGCTCGGAGACATGACAAGTAGTCAGAAACCGCTGCACTACAGCCGTTTTCTGGGTCAATTCCCTACTCCAATTAGCAGGGAATTTTTCTGGCCTAACAGGGCTATCCTCGCAACGTAACAGGGAGTTTCGCTGGTCTTTCGATCTGTTGTGTGCTGCTTGCGATGGCGACTGAGGTGTTGAAGGCCCGTCGAACGGGCGTGTCACTTCTGGGAAATTTATAGTGGTCCAAGGATGTCCGATGTGCCCTCAACATCGGACATTGGCCGCCGACTCCGGGATGTCCGTTTTGTGCCACAAGGCGACATGATCACCGCGCTCTCTCACCCCTTCGACGCTGGAGCAAAAGTCTCAAAACGTGTAGGGTAAACTGGCGTCTTACTCTCGAAGGCAGAGCAGTCGGGTTTGTTCTCAACATTTGAGAGAGAGGGACCAACAATGAGACTATCTCGCAGACGTTTCCTTCATCTGGCGGTGGGCACTGCCGGGCTGCCTGCTGCATCGCAGTTCGCATGGGCTCAAGCCCCATCCGCGCCTGCCACACTATCTCCGACCGGCAAACTGCGCGTTGCTCTTATTGCCTCCAATCCTGTTCTGGTGACCCGCGGTACCGACGGCTCGCTCGGCGGTGTTTCCGTCTCCGTTGCCCGCACGCTCGCTGCACGTCTCGGCGTACCGGTCGAACTCAAGCCCTACGACAATCCCCTGCGTTACAACGAAAGTCTCGCGAGCGATGACTGGGACATCGGGCTTGCTGCACGCGATCCATCTCGCGCAGAATACCTCGCTTTTAGCGTGACATTCATGGAAGTAGACAACGGCTATGTCGCGCGCGCAGGAGCAACACCGACCACCGCAGAGGAGGTTGACCGTGCAGGCGTCAAGGTCGCCGTCGCGCAAGGAAGCGCGCCACACGCCGTTTTGACACGCCTTATCAAGAATGCAGAGATCATACAGGTGCCCGGCGGGTTCGAACCGGCTCGCGAGGCGTTGGCAACAGGCAAAGCCGACGTCTACGGTGAGAACCTGCACCTCGCCCATCGCATTGCTGAAGCCTTGCCTGGAGCACACGTGTTGCCCGGACGTTTCAACGTCGTGCAAATGGCAATCGGAGTGCGCAAGCGAGCCGCCTCGGCGCTTCCCGCCGTCGATGAACTCGTGAACGGAATGCGGTCCGATGGCACGGTAGAGAAAGCGATTGCCGAAGCCGGGCTGCGGGGCGTTCGGGTTCCGAATTAGTAGCCCAAGTCGGATAGCGGAGCTTGGGCCACGTAGTCCGTTCTTGGTCAAACCGAGAAGTCCGGGCGTGCAACCGGCAAGTCGGCTTTACCCCCAAGTCCGGACATTGCCCTGCACCGCGCAAACTGACGCTTTGTGCCAGTTTCGGACTCATGCACCGCACAAAAACCGGTCAATGTTCGATCACCGCGTCGGCGCGGGTGCGCGTAGGTTCATTCGGGCAACCCCGCCTTCCGAAGACCATCAGTCACCAACTGCGCGTTTGATTGCCCGCCCCAAGCGATCCATCCAGATATTGTAACGGCGGGATTGACCTCAAGCAGACGCGCCGCCGCCTCACGCGCCTCCGCGTCGCGTCCGAGATGGGCGAAAGCGGACGCGAGGCAGAGGTAAGCCAACGGATGGGACGGGTTGTGACGCTGAGCTTTCCTTCCTGCGACGATGGCCTCGTCAAAGCGACGAAGCTCAACAAGGGCCATCCCCATCCCAGCAAACATCGCGGGGTCTATCGGGCTCATGCGAATGCCACGTTCAAAGCTCCGAACCGCTTCCTGCGGTAGCCCCGCAGCTCTACAGACCCAGCCTCTGGCGGACCATGCGTCAAATGAATTGGAGTTGAGCGCGACCGCCCGGTCTGCCATTTCGAGCGCACTTTCACTATCGCCGACCACAAGCGCCGAGACTAGGCTAGCCCTTGCTAACGTGTTCGGATCACCATCGTCTATGCGCAATGCCAGGCGAGAAAGCCGCACTGCTTCCTCGCACTCGAATTGAGGATCGGTAGAATACCCCAAAACGACGTTGCTCAGGTGAAAGACGCTTGCCAGAGAAGCGGCTCGGCCAAACCCGGGGTCCAGCTCCAAAGCGCGACAGGCCAGCCTTATCGCCTCGGCCAACCCTTCGCGGGTCGTTAGGCTAGACTGCTGAATGGCGCGGAGCCAAAAATCATAGGCGGTGAGGTTCTCAGGTCGCCGCCGCGCAGCCATTGCGATTTCTGTTTGAATAATCTTTGGCTGAATAGCTGAGACAACGGCGACCGTCACTTCGTCCTGAAGCGCGAAAACGTCTGTCAAGTCGCGCTCGAACCGATCCGCCCAGATGAGCGCGCCGGTCACCGCGTCAATCAACTGCCCTGCGATGCGAACTTTCCCCGCTGCCTTGCGCACAGACCCCTCAAGGATATAGCGCACGCCAAGCCTGCGCCCAATCTCCTTCACATCGACGGCTTTGCCTTTGAGCGTGAAGCTCGAATTGCGAGCAATGACAATCAACCACTTGAACCGCGAAAGCGCCGTAGTGATCTCCTCAACCATCCCGTCCGCAAAATACTCCTGCTCGGGATCGCCGGACATGTTCTCAAACGGAAGTACGGCGATGGCGATGGAAAGCTTGTCGGCGAGCGGAGGGGCCGCACTTAGCCTTTCGGTCGGCGCGCTATACGCTCCCGCGCGGACGGCGTAAGCTCGGACCGGTTTGGAGATGTTCTTGAGCTGCTGCTCGCCGCGATCCTCGAAGCCAACGTCCAGCTTGCCTTCGACCTCGCTGTAGACCTTTTCAGACATCAGGATGCCGCCCGGATCGGCGATCCCCTCCAGCCGGACAGCAATGTTGATCCCGTCGCCATAGAGGTCGCCGTCCTGCCCAACGATCACGTCACCAAGGTTGAGCCCGATGCGTAGCTTGAATGGACCGCTCCCCTCGGCGAGATGATCCTGCATCTCAGTCGCGCATCTCACGGCGGCTAAGGGACTCGCGAATTCGGCGAGCGCGCCATCACCCGTTGTCTTGATCAGTCGGCCGTCGTGTCGGGAGAGGCTCGGCGCGATCAAGTCCCGCTTGAGCCGCTCGAACTCGGCGTAGGTGGCTTCCTCCGCACGTTGCATCATCGCAGAGTAGCCGACCACATCGGCCGCCAAGATTGCCGCCAATCGCCGTTGAACACGCTCTTCGGGCAAGGCCGCTCCCCATGTTCAAGATCAATTCGATGGCATCAGATCACACCAATGGGTTGTTCCGCTAGGTGCTTTCTCGGGTCGAAAAGCGGTCACGTGCCCGCACCACACGGGCCGACAAAGTAATCCCTCGGGGTGACGGCAGTAATCCAGGTGCCTATGTCCGAATCCGGTGAAAGGCGGTCTTCGAGGCAGATAGCCGGAACGTCCGCTTTGCCCCTCGACACCCGACATTGGTTACTTCCAATCGCCAATGGGTCCCCTATTCTGCGGGACCCCTATTTCGGCGTTGTCCCCCAAATCGATTTAAGATTCGCCGAGTAAAGGCGCGTTTGCTGCTTGATTTGAATGCCAGAGGTGTCCCAACGGCCCGAGGCGGCGAGTGGCACGCCATGAGTGTGAAGAACCTCCTTGACCGTTCGGCAACCGGTAACGCACCATGACCCTAGCAGTAGCTCACATGATGATGGTGGCCGGGTGCGTCTCGGTGGCGCTTGAGTGCCGGTGGCGGGGTCAGTGCTGCTTGGCGCTGCGGTGCTGATCGTACGTTACGCCATCTGAGACCCAGGCGCCCGTCCGTATGTCACTTCTAGAAACGGGTCCCCTTTTGTGCGGGACCCCTAATCTCAGAAACTCGCCAAACGAACTTCAAATTCGAGGCCCTTTAGGCGCCTCGCTGCTCGGCTACTGCAGCGCCTCAGCGCTCCCGGCAATACCTGAGCCACGCGCGTCTCAGGCTATAAGCAGAAGTTAACGCCCTTCTTGACCTTCTCTTCCCAGTCGGGTCCTAGGACCCGAGCACCAACGGCCTTTTGGGCTCTGCCTTCACGTCGGTTTGGCCATCAGCCGGTGACTTCCGGTCTACTCCGAACAACGGACATTGCCGGACCATCCCGCCATGTCGCAAAAGTGCCAATTCCGGACCTCGGCCTTTACTCAGCGCCTCATTGGAGCCTGAACACTGTCTGCAAGAGCACCTTCACCGCCTCGCGGGTCGCAATTGCAGCGGCCTCGTTGTAGCCGATATGGGGATCGGTCTTCACGCAAGGGTCCGTGTACGTAAACGGCTGGCCGGTCTCGGCATTGATGATGACACGAGGACGCCTCACATAAGGAATGGCGGCCGATCAAGGAATCTTACACACCAGGGCGGCACACACTATACCGACCGATGTTCGAACCACATCGCCGTTTCCGTGCCCGGCCGAACGGCGTCAGCAGAACCCCAGAAAGTTGTCAAATTGCTGCGGTGCAGCCGGACATGCGGACCTGGGACTATTCTTTCTTCGCTGCTTCTCTAACCAGATTCAAGAAATGTCGAACCACGGCTGAAGGGTCGCCGCGGCGCGATGCGAGGTTCAGAATGGCCTTCGGTTGGTTGGGACCCTTAAGACGACAATAGACGACGCCGTCCATATGCACATGCTGCAGGGAGGCCGGAACGAGAGAAATGCCGAGTCCGACAGCGACGAGGTTAAGCGACGACGTCATGCGAGGCGCTTCCTGCCCGACGCGAGGACTGAAACCTGCCGCGCGGCATGCCGCCATCGTCAAGTCATGAAATGCCGTCCCCGGCGGGCCGTAAACAATGAAAGTTTCGCGCGCAAGGCGCTTCAACGCAAGTCCTGGCTCATTGCCGCCGCTGCCCCGAGCCAGCGGATGCGCGCGGGGTAACGCCACCAGCATCGGTTCCTCCACCAACGGCGTGACGGCAAGCCCTTCTGGATCGGCAAGGGGCGTTCGGATGAAAGCCACATCAATCCGTTCATTTCGAAGCTGTTCGATCAGTTCATTGCCGAGCCTTTCCTCCAGTCGTAAGAAAACCAGCGGATAAGCTTCGCGAAACGCGCGAATGATACGTGGCACAAACGGATGAAACGGACTCGTCGGCGTAACACCTACGCGGATTCTGCCTTGCTCGCCTCGCGCCGTACGCCGTGTTGCATCAAATGTGTGGTCGAGGTGCGCGAGCGTCGCGCGGGCATTATCGAGGAAGGCACGCCCGGCATCGGTCAGCTCAACACCGCGCGCCTTGCGGCGAAATAATTGCACATCAAGCTCGCGTTCGATGGCCTTAATCCGCTGACTAAGCGGCGGTTGCTGCATGCCAAGCCGCTCAGCGGCCCTCGTAATGTGCCCTTCCTCCGCAACGGCGATGAAATACCGAAGGTGTCTCAGCTCCATATTCATATCCCCGCTGATATGAATTTTGCCATGGCCATATAATAGATGGACTTTCTCGAAAGTGCTATACAGCAGCGTGTTCAGAGCCTCGACATCGAAGCGGCGCCTCTTCCCTAAAGAACGCAAGAGGGGAGCGAAGGTGCCGAGTTCTCGGGGGCAGAGCAGCATCCCCTAGGCCAACTGCAAGCGGTTCGATTTCAATTGGGAGGACAGCACATGAAACTTCCACGCCGTCATTTTCTGCATCTGGCAGCGAGTGCTGCTACTCTTTCGGTCTTATCGCCCATCGCATGGGCACAAACCTATCCGACGCGGCCCGTGCGGTGGATCGTGGGCTATCCTCCCGGCGGGGCAACTGACATCATTGCACGTCTGATTGCCCAATGGCTGTCTGAGCGGTTAGGCCAGCCATTTGTCATAGAGAATCGTCCGGGGGCCAGTGGAAATATCGGCACCGAGGCGGTCGTTAGGGCGGCGCCCGACGGCCATACACTCCTGCTGGTGAATGCCGGCAACACGATCAACGAGACGTTCTACGATAAGCTCAGTTTCGTGTTTCTTCGTGACATCACGGCCGTTGCAGGTATCGTCCGGGTGCCCCTAGTGATGCTGGTGAATCCCTCGGATCCAATCAAAACGGTTCCCGAATTCATAGCCTATGCCAAGACTCATCCGGGCAAGCTCAATATGGCTTCGCCCGGCAATGGAACTCCGCATCATGTTTCCGGTGAGCTATTCAAGATGATGGCTGGTATCGACATGACCCATGTCCCCTACCGTGGGTCGGCGCCTGCACTGAGCGACCTGATGGGCGGTCAGGTGCAAGTCGCGTTTGATACTACGACCGCGTCGATCGAGTACATCAGGGCTGGCAAGCTGCGGGCACTGGCGGTGACCACTGCCGCGCGCTCGGAAACGCTGCCAGATATTCCGACTATGGGCGATTTCGTACCGGGCTATGAGGCTAACGGATGGTACGGCGTCGGCGCGCCAAAGAGCACCCCACCCGAGATAGTCGACAAGCTCAACAAGGAGATCAACACGGCTCTCGCTGATCCCAATGTGAAGGCTCGCCTCGGCAACCTGGGCGCAACGGTAGTCGCGGGCTCACCTGCCGAGTTTGCAAGATTCATGGCCGAAGAAACCGAAAAATGGGCAAAGGTAGCGAAGTTCTTGCGCGCAAAGGCCGAATAATTTGTGGCTCGGCGGCTATTCCGCAGCATCGGTGAGTGCGGCCAGCCGCCGAGGTCCGCTTCGGGTCAAAAGCGTCGTTTTCACCGTCCGCCGAAGACTTCCGATGTACCCCGGTGAACGGACATCGTCAGGGCCGGTCGGCATGTCTCAAAAGTGCCAACAGCAGAAGTCCGCCGCGTCACTCAATGACTTCGTCGGCCGTGGCCAGCAGCGAAGGCGGAACGGAGAGGCCGAGGGCTTTGGCGGTCTTGAGGTTGATTACCAATTTGAAGCGCGTGGGTTGTTGGATCGGCAGATCGCCGGGCTTTGCGCCTTTCAGGATCTTGTCGACATAGCCGACCGCGCGGCGGAAATGATCGAGAAAATCCGGTCCGTAGGACAGCAGCAGGCCGTAAGGGACCTGTTCAGCATTCCCTGTAATGGTCGGCACCTTGTGCGCTATAGTTGATGCGCCCACTTGCACCCGTTCATTGTACAGTGGCGGTCCAACCACGTATGCGGCATCGAAGCCGTCACGGGCAATGTCCGAAAACGCCTTTTCGATTTCATCAGGTGTCGTGACATCGAATGTTTGGATCAAAATCCCAGCAGCTTTCGCCGCTCTTCCGTTAGCGATGACGGCAGACTTGGAAATAGCATCTCGGGGATCGAGTACGAAGGCCACGCGGGCCAGTTTCGGAACGATTTCCTTCAATAGCGCGAACCGCTTGCCTGCAAGGTCAGTGACCATCAGCGAGAGGCCTGTGACGTTGCCACCAGGGTGCGCCAGACTCTCGACAAGTCCGTTACCAACCGGGTCATTATCGGCGACAATGACAATGGGAATGGTGGCGGTGGCTCGTTTAGCCTCTTTCGCGCCAAGTCCGGTCACAGCCACGATCACATCGACTTTGCTTTCGGCAAGTTCCTCCGCCAGCGCGCGAAACCGCTCAGGTCGTTCAGCAGGAAAACGGTGGTGCAGCTCGATGTTCTTGCCTTCGAAATAACCAAGCTCCTGAAACGCCTTGGTCAGCGCGCCCAGATATTCCGCTTCCTCCTTGGCGTTGGCGGCGTGCCACAGCACGCCGACGCGCGGCATTGCTTTGCGATGTTGCGCGCGCGAGGGAAGCGGCCACGCCGCAGCGGTGCCGCCGAGAAGCATGATGAATTCGCGCCGTCTCATTGGGCCTCCAATGGAGAACGCCTCGTTCGTGTCGAAGTCTAGCACTTCAAGACGGGACGGCGAGTGAGAAAGGGAAGGGCAACAAGTTCCAGAACTGCGACCCGATGTCCGCTTTGGGTCAAACTGAGACCTCAATCCGCCAGTGCGGCATGTCCGTTCTACCCCCAGGAGCAGACATTCCTCCGAACGGCAGCTTTGCGCCAAGACCGGTCGGCCGCGGGCTGCCTTTTTGGACCTGCCAGAAAGGGTTTTGTGGCAACTACAAGCGTGGTAAGCGTCGATGATGCGTGTGTCGCATATCGATTGCACGGGCGCCGTCCTGCTGTCGCTCGGGCAGAGGCGTTTGTGATCCTGAACACGGGCTAGCGCGGGCAGTCAGGCGGCGAACTCGATGCCGCCTGCGTCGTCTACGGTGCGTACGTGGGCGACGTAGCCGTCCGGACGGACAAGCATTGAAGCGAAGTTGCCGAGCAGGCCGTCGTTGGCGCCAGGTGCCAGGCTGACGAGGTTGATTGCGTCCCTGACGGGCGTTGCGTCGCTCTCCGTAGCGACTTGCAACAGGACCCAGCGACCTTCTTGGAAATAGCGGTAGAGCGTCGTTCGCGAGCCGTCCCTCAACACAAGATCGCCGTCGGAAAGACGATGCCCGCTCACACCTTTCAGATGGTCCCAATTGTGCTCCGCCTTAAACAGCGGTTCTGGATAGGCGACACCAAAGCCGGAGAGTTGGTCCGCGAGTTGGCGGTTGACCTCCGGCACACGAAGAAAGCCGCTGAGCATACGCCGCAGAGCCAATGCCGGAGGATCAAATGCGGAGAACAGCGCGAATTGCGCAAGCGTGTCGTTCTGAAGCGCCTCGCCGATCGGTCTACGTTCCGACTGATAGCTATCGAGTATCTCATCAGACGCGGTACCGTGTATAACACTCGCCAGTTTCCAGCCGAGATTCATGGCGTCCTGGATGCCGACGTTCATGCCCTGACCGCCCATCGGCGGGTTAATGTGAGCGGCATCGCCAGCTAGGAAAATCCGCCCTTTCCGATAGCACTCGGCGAGGCGCGATTCATCTGTGAAGCGCGATATCCAAACAGGATCGCGCGGACGGAGATCCCTGCCGTAAATGCGGGCCGCGCAAGCCGCGACCTCGGCGAGCGATACCGGCGCGGAGGGTTCCAAATAAGGTGCCGATGCATCAATAACGCCAATTCTGTGATGAACGCCATCGCCACGTGGCGCGAGAACCAAACCACCAGCCTCGTTGACGAGCGTCAGGACCGGTTTCTCTGGGGGCGCATCAAGCGCGACGTCTGCCAATGTCATTGCATGCCGTGCCGGATGACCGACAAAATCGATGGCTAAGGCTTGCCTTACCATACTGCGAGCGCCATCGGCGCCAGCGGCGTAGTGAGCGGCAAAGCCGAATGGTGTCTCGCCGTTCCGGCCCCGTACGATGACGCTTTCGGCATTCTGCTCAACCTGTTCCACAAGGTGGCCACGCCTGATGTCCACACCCAACTCCAGTGCACGCTCCTCGATGAGCTTTTCAGTCGTCGCTTGCGGCAGGAACAGCGTGAAAGGAAAGCGCGATTCCAATGTCGAGAAATCAAGCAGCGTATCCAGCCCTCCGAAGAAAAACCCAGGGTTCGGACGACCTTGTGAGAGGAAGCGTTCCGCGATCCCACGCAGGGCGAACACCTCCAGAGTTCGACCGTGGAGCGTCAATGCGCGGGATTGGGTGACGCGTTCGGCGCGCCGTTCCAGAACGAGGACTTTCACTCTTGCCAGCGCCAGCTCACACGCAAGCCACAGTCCCACCGGTCCGCCGCCAATTACGACGACGTCAAATTCATTGATCATGATCATCTCACCACATATCTTACGATGTTAGACATAATCTAACGATGTTAGGGAGTTCAAGCGGTGGCAGCCGGTGTGGGCATTCAACAAGAGGTGATCGTACGGGCGGCGCTAACCTTGCTTGATGAGGTTGGGCTGGAGGGCCTCACGATGCGGCGGCTCGCCGCTGCCTTGAAGATTCAGGCGCCTTCGCTGTATTGGCATTTTCCCAACAAGCAGGCGTTGCTGGACGGCATGGCGGATGCCATCTTTGGCGCAGTGTCGCTGCCGCGGAATCTCAAGGGGAAGACCTGGGATGTGCGGCTGAAGGTGGTTTTCCGTGCCATCCGGAGGGCTTTTCTCGCCCACCGGGACGGTGCTCGTGTCTTCGCTGGCACGTATGTTCCTACCGACAACGTGCTTCGAATCGTCGAAGCCATGATGGCACTAATGCAGGAAGCTGGCGCTTCGCCAAAGCTTTCATCCGACGCAGCCTTCAGCCTCGTCTATTACGTGCTAGGTTTCACGATGGAGGAACAGGGACTGGATCCGCGAACAGGCGGCCCGCTCGATCTCGCGAACCGGCAAGCGGAGTTCGCGAACCTTGCGGCAATGAAGTACCCAAGCATCCACGCGGCTTTGCACCGTATGTTCGACAACGATCTTGACGATCGCTTCGAAGCAGGACTCGATCTGCTGATCAGCGGGTTAAAGGCCCGGATCGATACTCGATCGTAATTCCGTTCTCGCGGACCGACTGGCCATAGCTGTGCACCCCATGTTTTAGCCGGGCGCCTTCTTGCACACAAACCCAGCCGCGATAGCCGCACGGTGCACCGCTGCATGCAGGTGCGCCAGAAGCGGCTATTACCCCAAGTCAGCTTTTGCCCGTGTCGGGCATTGGGCCTACCGCCGCAGTGGGATGCCGACCAGCGGGTTTCGCGATGTTCAATGACAGAATGGGATTCCGTGTGGCTCGACCGGCAATTACCCTCAGTTTCCCGAGACCAGCCTGAGCCCGATGACGCCTCCCAAAATGAGAACAATGCAGAAAACCCTCAGCGGCGCAGCGGAGTCGCCCAGAACTGCGATTCCCAGTATCGCGGTGCCCGCCGCGCCGATACCGGTCCAGACCGCATAGCCAGTCCCGACCGGCAGCGTACGGAGCGAGAGTGAAAGAAGAAAAACACTCGACAAGCCGGTGACGACTGTAAGCAGCGCAGGTATCAATCGCGTGAAGCCTTGAGACCACTTCATGCAGAACGCGAATGCGATTTCGAGAAAGCCAGCGAGGCTCAGTAGTGTCCATGCCATGTTTGAAGATCCGTTGTTTCTTCGCCAGCCGGCACGACCGGGGCGAGGTTTGACGAGAGCTTTATTGTCAGCGAGGGACCGACGTCCAGTTCGATGCGGCGACTCGAATGCGGGACAGAACAGCTGCGAAGCCGGGCGCGCGTTTAGGAAGTGAACGTTGACGAACTGATTTCCGTGCGCAAAGCACTCGCTTATCGTGATTTCAGGCCCTGGTTCCAGCAGCGGGGAGCGTGCGGAACGCAATTCCAAATCGATTGAAGGCGTTCATCAAATCGATTGAAGGCGTTCATCAATCCGATCGCATAGGTCAGATCAGCGAGTTCTTCGTCGCCAAATTCGGCGGCAGCGGCTTCATAGTCCGCGTCAGGAACGTGGGTTTCGGCAACGCATGTTATGGTTTCCGCCCAAGCGAGCGCGACGCGTTCGCAGAATACTTCACCCGCTTCGCGCCAAACCGGAACCAGTACGAGTTTGTTGACCGCAACATCGAGCTTGAGCAGATCGCGAGAATGCATGTCGATGCAATATGCACAGCCATTTATCTGCGAAACCCGCAGATAGACGAGATAGGTCAGCTCTTTTGGAACGCTGCAGTTTTGAAGATAGAGGTGCACCCCTCCGAAAGCCTCGAAACCTGCAGACGACGCCTTGTCGTAGTCGATACGATTGCTCATGATGAGTCCTTCAGCGGCTGGAGGACTCTATGTGCTGCATGTTGGCCTACCTTAGAAGGTCCATGATCTGCCTTGTGCACTGGGCCATGACCCTTATCTCGGCGCAAAGGCCTCAACGACCGAGCGAAAAATTCAGGCCGTCCGATCTCAAGGAGGGGTACAACGCTTTGTCGCGAGGATCTCAGCTATGCAGGAATCGATTATTTGTTAGGTCCTTAGAATGCGTTCGATATTCCGGTCGCGTCTCCCGCAGGGTTCTCTACATTTCTGGGCAAGTCCTGCTGATCAACAGCGCTTGCTCGGTAACACAAACTGGAGGCGTGCCAGAAAGGTCCATCATCCGTCCGAAGTACTAGGCCATGATCGTTCCAGCTTAGTTAGAAACGGTGAGCTATCGCCACCGTTATATCAGCCTCAGGATACGCCTTCCGAGAATCTCGGCGGTGCGCTGAGAGACAATATTTGTGAAATTGAGAAGCAGGGCAGAGGCTCCATCACCACCCATCGTCCAATCCGTTAATGCTTCTCCGTACAGCCCCTCTTCCTGCATGCGCGAAACAAGCCGGCGATCTGAGCGTCGGGCTTGCGGCCGCAAGACCAAGTGCATTCCGCCCGGCTGTGAATCAATTCGCATGTGTTTCCCCAGCACGCTATCCAGACCTGCTGCTGTCGCTTCCCTACGCTCGGCATAAAGTTTCCGCATCCGCTGGATATGGCGCGCGAAGTGCCCTTCCCTGATGAAGGCAGTGACGAGAGCTTGCGTAAGCTCGGGACTGCCACCTGCAAGGGCTTGAGTGATCTGTTCAAACCGCTCGATCTCGGTTTCCGGCACGACGAGATATGCAAGCCGAATGCTCGGTAAAAGCACCTTGCTGAAGGTCCCAGCGTAGAGCACGCGCCCATCGCGATCCAGGCTCTTCAAAGCAGGCAGAGGGCGACTGACATACCGGTACTCGCCGTCGTAATCGTCCTCAATGACCCATGCGTTGTTTCGCGCGGCCCAGTCCAACAGCGCCAGGCGGCGGGCCAGGGATAAAGACACGCATAGCGGACTCTGATGCGCAGGCGTAACCACAGCTGCACGCGCGCGCAGCGCCAGCTTAATTCCATCGGAAACGTCGATGCCCTCCCGATCAACCGGCACGGGAACGGCTGCAATATTCATGTGTCCCAGCAGTTCTCGCGTCGGCGGATATCCAGGGTTTTCAAGCCAAACGCGATCTCCCGCCTTCAACAGTGCATGACCGATCAACTCGATGGTGTGGCGATATCCCGATGTGACGAATATCTGAGATGGGGAGCAGTTGATCCCGCGCGAAACCTGGAGATATGCGGCGATCTCGGCACGCAGTGCTGGCAAGCCGTATACAGAGGGATGCACCATGTCCGATGGTTGCATCGCACGCACACACCGCGCGCCCAGGCGTGCCCAGATCTTTCGGGGAAACATATCCAGGGCAGGCAAACCCATTTGGAACGGCAAAATCGAATCTGGACGAAAACTGGCCGCAGCAATGCCGCTTCTGGACTGGGGCGTCGGAATTGCAACAGGCGCTCGCGGCTTGAGGCCCGGCGTCACGATGGTCCCTGCCTGACCGCGGGCTAGAATGTACCCCTCGGCAGCCAACAAGGAATAAGCTGCTTCAATCGTGCCCCTTGCCAGACCCAATTCCTTGGTCAGCGCACGTGCCGAGGGTATGCGGTCACCTGGCTTCAACAATCCGCTCGCAATAGCGCCGCGAAACCGATCGTAGATCTGGCGATAAAAAGGTTCAGCAGCCGTTGGATCCAACGGCGAAATCTTGCTGGCCGCGACGGTCATGGTCTAGCCCACTCTGCCGGTGAGCCGAAAGTGATTATACCATAATGTCCCAGAGCGGCAGTCACTTTTGATCAACCGTTTGTGTGTGCTGCAACGCCCCGAGGTTGAAGAGTCACCACCGCAATAATGGACCAATTGCAATTTCCATTCATGGACCATGGATGTCTGTCATGAGGTTTGTAAATGATTGCTCACCGAGACGTCGAAAGTATCAAGGAACGGAAGGTTGATCATGAATTTGAATCTGAGCGGCAAGAGAGTGCTGGTGACGGGCGGCTCAAAGGCATCGGGATGGGCATCGCCACGGCGTTCGCCGCCGAGGGCGCGGAACTGATCCTTGTCTCGCGCGACATCGACGAGGGCGAGGCGAGTAAGAAGGTCGGTCGCCCGATCACGGCCGTCAATCTCGACCTGTCGCAGCAAGGTGCGGCGGAGCAGCTAGGTGGGCGTTTTCCCGAATCGACATCCTGGTCAACAACGCTGGCGCGGTTCCCAGCGGGTCGCTGTTCGACGTCGACGAAGCGCGGTGGCGCTCTGGGTGGGACCTAAAGGTGTTCGGCTACATTAACATGTGCCGCACCTTTTACCCGCTGATGGTCGGTCGCGGCGGCGGGACGATCGTCAACATCGCCGGAATCGGCGCGATAGTCAAAAGCCCGGCGGCGATCTGTATCGCGGCCGGCACTGCGGCCATCATCGTCATGAGCCAAACGCTCGGCAGTGGGAGCCACCGGGACAATATACGCGAGGTCGCGGTGAACCCCGGCCCCGTCGCAACCGAGCGGCTCAAGGCGGCCGCCAGCGTCCAGGACACTCAGAAGTTTAATGCGGCCGCGTTGCTGCCCTGGGCACGCCCCGCAAGCGTGGAGGAGATCGGCGCGACAGTCGCGTTCCTCGCCTCTCCAATGTCGTCCTACACCAGCGGTTCAGTGGTCACTGTCGACGGCGGACTGTCCGCGTCCGCCCCGGGCCTCTAACGCGTTTCTTAGAGGAGGATGCCTGCCATGGCTCTCGTCCGCTATCCCTATCCCGCGACGATGTCCGAGGGCGCGCGTTGCATCATGGCGATGGCGCCGCAAGCAAAATCCAGATACCGACCTACTCGCGGGAGATGCTAGTTGCCCCGTATCGAAACCCGGGTTTGCTCGGTGGCTGGCGCTGCGCATATGCCGCCACCCCTTAAATTGTTAGGTAGCGGACTTCTTCAATGAGATCCAAACGAACGTCCGGTTTGCGCCAGAAGCGACCCTACAGCCAGCGGTGCTGTTCAACTAAAGAACCGGTCTGTACGCGGCCGTGTGGTGGCGCTTTCGCGCGACCAGCACACTGATGATGAGCACATTGAGAATGTTGGCACCGATGCCGACGGCGAACGCGGGCTCATAATGACCGAGACGATCGTAGAGCAGGCCGGCGAGCCAGCTGCCGGCGGCCATGCCTCCGCCGCTGAACAGCAATAGTGTCGGGATTCTCCAGGAGGCTTCCGATGCTGGAAAAAGTTCACGCACTGCCAGGACATAAGCCGGTATGATGCCGGAAAAGCCGAGCCCGAAAGCGGCGGCCACCGTGAAAAGGCCGGCTTCGTTCTGTGTCAGCAGAAAGGCCGTCATCGATGCGGCCTGCCAGGCTGATCCGGTCAGGACGGTGGCGAGCCCGCCTATACGATCGGAGATCACGCCCCAGATTTGCCGGCTCAGAAACGCGGTGCCGAGCAATACCGACAGCATCAGGGCGCCCATCGATCGACTGATCCCGAGATCGCTGCAAAAGGCGACCAGGTGGCCCTGCGGCATCGCCATGGGAATGCAGCACAGTATGGCGGCGCAGCACATCAACGCGAAAACGGCATTGGGCGGCCATCCGAGGACGCGCGCCTTGTTTGAACCGGCGCCGGACGCCGCCGCCGGTAGAACCACTTCGGGTGGCGTCCGGAAGTAAATTGCGGCCAGCGGAGCGACGACAACTATCTCGAGGAGCGCATACCACAGCATCGCCTGCCGCCAGCCGTAATTGGCAATCACTTGCTCGAATATCGGCGGCCAGAACGCTCCGGCGACATAGGTGCCGCTCGAGATCAGTGCCAGCGCCGAACCGCGCCGGCGGTCGAACCAGCGGCTGACGTAAATGTACAAGGGAGCGTTGATGCCGCCCAATCCGATCAGACCGATAAACAGTCCGTGGCCGATCCACAGCGGCCAGGGCGGCCCAAAGGTCGAGATGGAGAGGCCAAGGCCGATCATTAGCGAACCGAAGATCACCGTCGGGCGCGTGCCAACCCGCTCGGCTATTCGCGACATCAGGATGCCGCCGATTCCGGATCCGAGCCACGCCAGCGCGCCGGCAAGCGCTGGAACGGAACGCGACCCGTCAACCTCGCTGGCGATGTCCTTGAGCGCCACCGCGGTGATCCATCCCGCGCCGAACGACATACCAAGGATCGCCAGCGCTACCGAGGCGACGGCCCACGAGGCCTTGGTTTCAACCGAATCTGAGGGCGATGGCAACATCAGGCAGGAAATCCGATTGGCGAATCCTTTTACAGGCCGCACAAAAAATCACCACCCATGTCCACGTGGGGTCTGCTCTACATGTTGCATTGCAGTCATGATGTGCGCGCCGAAAAAGACAGGCGTCCCAACTCGTCATGACGGCCTTTGGCAGACATGTTCTTGAACGCGTTATTGAAGGTCCGCCGCGCCTCGACGCCAGAGATTTCGTTCCTCGAAGGTTGCGGCGACCGGGACGCCGTTCAGCTTGCGGAGGCGGTGGTCAGCGCCCTCGACATCCGCCTGCGCCGAGCCGGTTCCGCCAGCGAACGCGACGCTGATGCAGGCCACCCCACATTGTGCCGCACGAAGGCGTCCGGTCCGGAACAGGTCGGAGCGGCCACTGCCGTCGTTGGTAGATTGGTGCTGCCGCCGGCGAGCGCCCAGCCAGCTCTATTGCGAGGTCAACTTCACAGGCTGCCCGCGCTTTACTTTTCAAGACCTAGAGTGGGTATTGCGGCATCACTGTGCGTATCTCATCCGCAGTTAGGAACCGTAATCCATACTGCTCAAACATCTTGATGGTCTCCGTGAGGTCCGCATTCGCATAGGTCGCGGTATCGGCATCAGACGGCACCTCCATCTTCAATGCTGGAACGTCCATCTTGCCGACTGCCTCGAAGAAACCGCCAGGAGTGATAAAGCAGACCCAGTGGCCCTCATCAGAGGTTATAGAGAACGCATGAGCTTTTCCGCGAGGAAGAAACATGTATTCTCCGGCGGTCAATTGGAAGACTTCGCTCTCGACATACACAGTCATCTCACCCGACAAGATGTAGAACAGCTCGTCTTCCCGCGAATGGACATGCGGTGGCGGCTCGGTGCCTCGTCTCATCTTGATGACACTAACGTCAAACTCTCGGTTATTATCGGAAGCGCCCGCCATCTTGCTAGTAAGAATACCTTTGTACCACGTCGAATTGGCTAACGCAGGCGACCTCTTGTAGGCGTTCGGTGTACTCAAGTGTTGTCCTTCCGGTTATGTGGCCTGGCCGCCCAAGGAGCGATCCAGCTTTTTAAATTGGAGCCGCAGGTTTATGAGCCAGCCTTAGCTGGCCTGCTTCGCTTGACACTCCGACGTCTGAGCTAGACGGCGCGAAGCGCAGCCGCGGCCTGCAAGGCGCCTTCGATCGATTTTTCGCGGTTCTCCGGACCTAGGCGGGTGCCTTCGGCAACGATAAATTCGGGGTTGGCGATGCCCATGTAGCCGAATATCCAACTCAGATAGGCTACGAGATGCTCGCCGGGAGCGTTCGGTGTGCCGCTGCCGTACAGAAGACCGCGTGCCACCGCGATGATTACGCGCTTGTTGGCTGCGAGACCTTCGAGACCCTTTTCGCCGTATTGGAATGTCTTGCCGACGACCAGAATGCGGTCGATCCAGGCCTTGAGCTGGCTTGCGATGGTGAAATTGTACATCGCCGCGCCTAACACAACGACGTCGGCGGCGAGAAATTCGTTCAATGAGGTTTGCCCGGCGGCGAGATCATGCGTAGTCGCCGCGTCAGACTCGACGTCCTGTGCTGCGGCGAGATGAGAACCTGATAGGTGCCCCAGTGGATTGGCGGCAAGGTCGCGATAGGTGATCTCGAGGCCCGGCGTCACAGTCTTCAGGCGCTGAACGATGGCAGCGGACAGCTGCCGGCTAACCGAATGCGGTCCGAGCAGGCTGGAATCGAGATGGAGCAGTTTCATTGACGTCATCCTCGTCGGCTAGCAACGGCATTTGTGCAGAGAATTTACAAATCGCCCGACACACGATCACTAAGTCACTATCAATCTCATGATTTCATCATAGGTCCATGAATGGAAATTTCCACTGGGTCATGATTGCGCTCGACCCGCCGCTACTTCACTGAAGCTGACTAGCGGGCTGCTTACCCGGCGGAAGATCGCAGAAATTCGACAACTGCTCGTGTTTCACGACCGAGGACTGGTGCTGGAGGACGAGCTTGCTCCCCGCTTCGCGCGCATGCCGCTGATCCCAGCGGCTGTTTCTGATCCCCCGTCACAGCGGCGTCCAAAGGTAAGCCGGCGCAGCTCGCCGATCAGGCATCGCGGCCGTTGATCCTCGCGCCTTCTCCTAACATAATGCGTACCGCGCTCGATCGCATTCGCGACAGCAACGCTCTCGCCGAACGTCGTGCTCGAAGCGGACGTTGTAGCAAACATCATTGCCGGCGTCGGCGGCTCGGTGCTTCCGAAGGGCGAATCTTTCCGACATGTCGGGCTACAATCTCAGCGAGCTCGACGCGATCGAGCCGCCAGTCTATCTGACCTGCTCGATGATCTCGTCCGGACATTTTTTCCTTAGCCAACCGGCAGAGGCGGTGCGCGATTACCCAGCTCGCCGAGAACACCACCAAACGCAGGCGCCAAGCTCGAATGGACCGACGCCACGCGAGCGCAATTGCGGAACCCTACCCGCACTCGCGGCGGTACTTTTTCGGTTGCCGGCTATGTGCCCTCTCCAAACTGCTTCTGGAGCGACCTACTCGTTAAGCGACGTAGGGCGCCTAACAGGGAACCGCCAGGATATATCAGAGGGTTCTCCAGATCTCTTTCGGTGACGCGTATTTGGCCACGACCACAAAGAAGGGTAGCCCCGCGGCTCTTGGTCATGCCGCCCGCTCCGGAAGGCCGTGGCGCCGCGCTAGCCTGTCGAGAACCCCAACCATCCGGTCGAGCGCGAGCGCCCACTCCGCTTCGTCGCGCGCATAGCACAGGCGGAAGTGCCCGCCGGAAGAGGGTCCAAATTGATAGCCAGGGCTCACCAGCACGCCAGCCTCGCACAATAGCGCCTCGGCGATGATGGGACCGGAAAGACCGAGTGCGGAAACATCCGGCCAGACATAGGCGGTGGCGGCCTGCGGCTGCAGCTTCAGCCAAGGAAGGCGACGAAGACTTTCGACCGTTAACGTCCTGAGCGCGGTGAATTCCGTCAATCGCTGAGCAAGCCAGTCTTGGTCATCCCGTAGCCAAGGTAGTAGAACATGCTGGGCGTAAGCGGGCGCGCGTAGCGCCATGATCGAGAGGACGTTTTCCACGCGGCTGATGATTTCTGAGGATGCCACGACGACCCCCAGCCTGTAACCGCTCAGCGATTCTGTCTTGCTTGGTCCGAGCAGCGTCACGGTGCGACCGAACATTTCGGGTTCGGCCGCGAGGTGCGGAAAGGTTCGCCCGTCATGAATGAGCCGAGCATAGAGTTCGTCGACGAGAACGGTGATGTCATAAGTATTCGCAAGCCGGGCGATCCGCGCAATGACTTCGGCCGAGAACACCGCTCCGGTTGGATTGTTCGGGTGCGAGAAAACCAGATGGCGCGCGCCTTTGCGCTTGAACTCCATCTCCAACACATCGAAATCCGGGCACGGTCCGTCCGCCGTGAAGCGCAGTGGGACATGCCCGATATCGGCCCCGAAAAAGCGCAAGATGCGTGCACTAAACAGATAATCTGGGTCAATCAGGGCGACGCGATCGCCCTCCTCGATCAGGGAAGCCAGACTCGCAAACAGACCTGCCTGGGTGCCCGGCGTCAGGATCAGATGTTGTTGAGAGTCCAGCGGCAGATCGAGAAGGCCGCCGACGGATTCAGCAAGCACAGTGAGCACTTTGCTGTTGCCGCGATAGCCGGTATAGGCCAATGCACCGTCGGCGGCGGCACGGGCGAACTGCTCGACGGCCCATGGCGGCGGCGGAAAACGCACGGTGTCGAAATGCGTGGTGTCGAGAAAATCGGGCGGCGCCTTTGCGAGCAGCGCGATGTCCGCGCGCCTAGCGCTGGTTCCGGCAATCGGAACGCGCTCGGGCAGTTCGAGACGCTGTAAGCGCGCCGGAGCCTGCGTGGATTTCGAAAAGCGAGACTGTGACATTTCCATCCTTACTTTTAAGGGTTGTGCGTATGAGACTCAGGCCGCGACACGATTGCCGGCGGATTGCAGCGCCCGCATGAACAGGCCGGTATCGACGTTGCCGCCGGACGCGACCACGACGGCAGTGCGGCCGCGCAGCGCCTCAGGGTTTGCCAGCAGTGCGGCAAGGCCGACGGCGCCACCCGGCTCCACCACCACCCGCAGTTCCTCATAGGCAAACCGCATCGCCTCCAGCACCTGCCGATCATCGGCGACCAGTACACGGGCCAATCGCTCTCGATTGATCGCGAAAGGAAGAACCGCTGGCGTCGGCGCCAGCAATGCGTCGCAGATCGAGCCGTCGAGCCGCGGGTTTTTCTCGCGTTGCCCGGAAGCGAGAGAGCGCTTCGTATCATTGAAGGCGAGCGGCTCGGCCGCCCAGACCTCCGCTCTTGAGCGGAACGCCTCGACCGCAAGGCAAGTGCCTGCGGCAAGACCGCCGCCACCGCAGGGCACCAGCACGACGTCCACATTCGTTCCCGATAGCGCCTGCAGCGCTTCGCCGGCCGCGGTGCCCTGTCCGGCAATCACGAAGGGATCGTCGCCGGGCGGGATGATCGCCACCGGGTTTGCACCGGCGATACGCGCCGCAATCTTTTCGCGTTGCTCGGTGTGCCGGTCGTAAAGTACCACCTGCGCGCCCTGCGCCCGCGCTTTTGCAATTTTCACCGAAGGCGCATCATACGGCATGACGATGGTCGAGGTTATGCCGAGCATGCGCCCAACGGTCGCGACCGCCTGTCCGTGATTCCCGGTCGAATAGGCGACCACGCCTCCCGGATAGGCCTGGCGGTCCAGCCTCGACAGGCAATTATAGGCGCCGCGAAACTTGAACGCGCCGGAACGCTGCAGGTTTTCGCATTTGACAAAGACCTTGCCGCCTGCGCGGGCATCGAGTTCGTCTGAACGAAGCAACGGCGTGCGAATGGCGATGCCCTCCAGACGTTCGTGCGCGTCGAGAACGTCTGCCGGTTCGGGGCGTCTCAAATTCATAATCGGCTCTCTTTCATTGCGAGAGAATGCGGGAGAGGAAGAGCTTTGCGCGCTCCGCCCGCGGCTCATCAAAGAACTGCTGCGTCGGCGCGGTTTCGACGATCGCCCCCTTATCCATGAAGACCACCCGATCAGCGGCCTTGCGCGCAAACCCCATTTCATGAGTGACGACGATCATGGTCATGCCGTCCCGCGCCAATTCGAGCATGACGGCAAGCACCTCCCCGATCATTTCCGGATCGAGCGCGGAAGTCGGTTCGTCGAACAGCATCGCCACCGGATCCATCGCCAGCGCCCGCGCGATTGCGACGCGTTGCTGCTGCCCACCGGAAAGCTGTGCGGGATAAGCGCCCTCCTTGTCCGGAAGACCAACCCGAGCGAGAAGCGCGCGCGCCTTGGCTTGCGCCTCCACCTTGCTACGCTTCAGAACATGAACCTGTGCGAGGCAGATGTTCTGCAACACGGTGAGATGCGGGTACAGTTCGAAATGCTGGGACACCATGCCGATGCGCGCCCGCAAACTCGTCATGTCGGAGGCGCGCTCGCCGACTCTGACCCCATCGACCACCAGCGCTCCGCGATCGAACCGCTCAAGGCCATTTACGCATTTGATCAGGGTGCTCTTGCCGGAGCCAGACGGTCCGCAAATCACCACGACCTCGCCGCGCTCCACAACGAGATCGCAGCCCTTGAGTACCTCGATTGGTCCGTAACTCTTGTAGAGCTTCGATATCTCGACCATCGGTTTGCGACCTTGGGAAATCGGAACGACGCGAACCGAGGCTGGCATTTCAACGATTTCTGCAGGCGTGCGAGAGGCTTGAATGTGCGCTTTGGTCATGCAGGCCTCCATCGTGCGCTCAGCCTGCTTGCGGATGCCGCGCCGATTGAGCAAATGACGAAATAGACAAGAGCGGCGACCAGGTAGGTTTCGATCAACCGGTTATCGCGGTTGGCGACAATGCTCGCGGAAGTCATGAAGTCGCGCAGCGAAATCACGTAGACGAGCGAGGTATCCTGGAACAGCACAACCGCCTGCGTGATCATCAGCGGCAGCATATTGCGTAGCGCCTGCGGCAGAACAACAAGTCGCAGCGTCTGGAAATAGCCGAGGCCGCAAGCATAGGCTGCCTGCCACTGACCAGGCCGGATACTTTGCAGACCGGCCCGGAATATTTCAGAGTAATAGGCGGCCTCGAACAACACGAAGGCGATGACGACCGATTGCAGCGCGCTTACGGATCGGCCGAGCGCCAGCGGCACCAGAAAGTAGAACCAGAAGATCACGAGCACGAGCGGGATGGCCCGGAAGCCGTTGACGTAGCCGGCAGCAAGGATGGATAGCGCCTTCCAGCGCGACAGGCGTATTACGGCGAGCCCGAGCCCGAGTATGACGCCACCAAGCATCGCGACAGCAGTCAGAAAGAAGCTGAGGGCAAGGCCTTCGAGCAGGAATGGCAACGCACGTTGAATGACGCCGAAATCAAGCCCCGTCATGACGCGGCTCCCATGGTATCCGGCAAGGCTACCCGTCGTTCCAACGTGCGCATGAAGAAGGTCACTAGGAGTGCGATCACGAGATAGACGATCGTTGCGGCGGTGAAGGCTTCAAATCCCTGAAACGTGAAACTCTCGATTTGCCGGGTTTGCGCGGTCAGTTCGAAGACCCCGATTGTCAGCGCCAGCGCCGAATTCTTGAAAACGGTGAGAAAATCCGACGTCAGCGGCGGCAGCACGATCCGGAAGGCCTGCGGCAACAGCACCAGCCGATAAGCTTGCGCTGGGCTCATGCCGCTGGCGACTGCCGCCATCCGTTGGCCGCTAGACACCGCCGTGATGCCAGATCCGACCTGAACCGCGACGCGGGCAGAGGTGAACAGGCCGAGCGCCAGCATCGATGTCCATAACTCTGGAAACGGCAGATCGCGCTTCAGCCAAAAGCCCCATCCGCTGGGCAGCAGTTCTGGGACGACAAAAAACCACAGAAAGAGCTGAAGCAGCAGGGGAATATTGCGAAACATGCCGACATAGGTTGCAGCCAGCATCCGTGGAATACGATGGGGCAATGTTCCGACGACCCCAACCAGGGTGCCGGCGATCAAGGCCAGGATCCATGCCGAGATCGAGATCACGAGCGTCAACTCCAGGCCGGAGGCAAGCCAGCCAAGGTAAGGCGGTTGGATCAGGATCGACCAGTTCCAGGAATAGTTCATGGCATGCACTCCGATGAACAAGGCTGCTATTCTGGTGTGGCCCCAAGCTTGAAGGCGGCGGCTAGATCCGGCGCCAGTTCCACCGAAAGCGGCGTGAACCATTTTGCATACAGCGCCTGCATCTCGCCCGAACGGATCAACCGCGCGATCGTCGCGTTGACGGTGCTGAGAAACACGGTGCTGTTCTTCTGCACCATGAGACCATAGGGATCGAATGACAGCGGGCGGCCGACCACTTCGTAGTCGGACGGATTGGGCGCGGAATTGCGCAGGCCAAACAACAAAATGTCGTCGGTGGAAAAGGCATCGGCGCGCCCGGTGGACAACGCGAGGAAGCCTTCCGAATTGTCGCGCACCGGCACGATCTTCACTTTCAGCTTCTTCTCTTCGATCAATCTCTTGATCAGCCGTTCCGGCGTAGTGTTGATCGGCAATGCAATCGCCTTGCCGTCGATATCCTCTACCTCCTGAAGGCCGGAACTTGTTTTCACCAGAAGGCGCGTGGCGGAGATGAAATGCGCTGTGCTAAAATCGGCCTGTGACTGCCTGGAGATAGTATTGACGGTCGAACCGCATTCGATATCGACCGTGCCATTTGCGACGAGAGCAATCCGGTTCTGCGGATTCACTGCAATGTAGTTGACCGCGAGATCAGGCAGTTCGAGCTTCTGCTTCACGGCGTCGACGACCTTTGTGCAGATGTCGAGCGCATATCCTACGGGCTTGCGTTCATCGTTCAGGAACGAGAACGGAATGGAGGCTTCGCGGTAACCGATCGAAATTTGCTTTTTCTGCTTGATGCGATTGAGAATAGGGTCGCTGGATTGGGCTTGCGCAGCGGTGATATTCGCCGCGAGCAGGGCCGCTGCCATCCAAAATATCTTGCGCATGATTTGCCTCCGCAGAGTTTATGGCGCGATCAGGCGACCGCCCGACCGTTCGCCGTGATGGCTGTAACGAGTTCCTGAAGACTTGAGACGGTCAGGTCCGGTTTTGCTTCGGCGGCGCCGTCACCAGAGAGGCCGAGCAGCCGGCCTGGACGATTGATCCAGGCGCATTTCAAACCCAATCGATTGGCGGGGGTGATGTCTGCCCGCAGGCTTTGTCCGACGTGGAGAATGCGTTCGCGGGGAATACCGATTGCTGCGAGATCTGCGATGCCGACCTCAAAGTGCGGCATGTCCGGCTTGTAAGCCCCGACGCGTTCAGCCGTCACGATGACATCGAAGCGGAAGCCGAGTGCGCGGCATGAACTTTCGAGCGACGCATTGTCGATGTTGCTCAACGCCCCGACCCGGGCTTGCGCCTGCAGAGCCTTCAGGCCGGCATGACTGTCGGGATAGGCCGGCCATTGATGCGGCGTGGCAGCAAAGGCCTCACGCTCCCGCGAATCAACAGCTACGCCGAAGGCAGCAGAAATACGGTCGAAACAGCGGCGCAGCACGTCGGGATAAAGGTGCGCGGGACGCTCCTTCTGGATCTCTGCTCGCGCCAAGTCGAACGCCATGAGCAGATCCTGCGCGCGCGGGGAAATGGAGTTTCGGTCCGCCCAATCGCGCAGAAAGCCGATAATGGCGGGCTCCCAATCGATCAAGGTCCCGTAAACGTCGAAGGTCACTGCGTCGAAATCAGAGAGGCTCAGCGTCATGTTTTCCTCAAATCCACGATTGCAGTATTAGCGATAATCGCTTATCGTTAGTGTGTCAATGATACCTTGATATCGGTTCCGCCAGCCGCAACTGACGCTGTCGTGCTGTTCGGCGAGAGGCCATAAGATCGGGAACGGCGCGCCGAGAATCAGTGCCCGACTGCCAGAGGAAAACCGTGCTGCGATCACCATCGAAACCAGCCTCAGACGAAGCCGTCGAAAGCCGATCCGCATCGGCGGTCGTGACCGCCGCGCTCCGCGAAGGGATCCTTCACGGCACCCTGCCGGGAGGCGAGCGCCTGCGGCAGGACGCGATCGCTACCCGTTTCGGTGTTAGTCAAATGATCGTGCGGGAGGCGTTCAGGCAGTTGGTCACCGAGGGCTTCCTAAGGGCAGAGCCACGCCGTGGCGTCAGCGTCGCCCATTTGACGGCTGACGAGGCTGAAGAAATGACCGAGCTGCGCAGCCTAATCGAAGCCAAAGCGCTTGCATGGGCCATTCCGCAGATGTCGAAATCCGATCTGGAGACGGCAGCGCGCATCCTTTCCGAGCTCGACAAGGCCAAATCGACCGACCGCATCATTGCGCTGAACGCTCGTTTCCACGAAACGCTCTACGCCCCTGCCCGCAAGGACCGGACGCTGGCAATGATTGCCAATCTGCGATTGAACTTCGAACGCTATCTGCGGTTCACATGGCAGGAAACGCACCACCTCGATCAATCGCAAAGGGAACACCGGCAGATTCTGGACTTGTGCACCGCGCGCGATGTCGAGGGGGCATGCAAGCTGCTAAACCAGCATATTCTGGGGACCGGAAATCTACTGGTCGAACGGCTGCAATCGCATCGGCTGTAAAAAGACGGGATCACGAGCATTCAATGTCAACATCGTGCGGTCTCCGTATCAGGAGACCAGTCTAAGTCCGATCACGCCTGCCAAAATGAGACCGATGCAGAGTATCCTCGTCGGCGCTACTGGGTCTCCCAGCAAGACCATTCCTAGAATCGCGGTCCCAGCGGCACCGATACCGGTCCACACCGCATAGCCAGTTCCCACCGGCAACGTGCGGAGTGAGACGGAAAGAAGAAAGACGCTCGACAGACCGGCGGCGACCGTAAGCAGTCCAGGCATCAATCTCGTAAAACCTTCAGACCACTTCATGCAGAGGGCGAAGGCAATTTCGAGAATGCCTGCGATGCCAAGTAGAGCCCATGTCATGTAATTGGTCCGTTGGTTAGCCGGACGTTTTAGCCAGGCGAGATTTGGTGATGAGCGTAAGACGACCACCGTCAACTATCTTTCAAATGTCGACTAGTATTGCAAAATCGAACACAAAGATCCGCTCAAACACCACCAATGCTCAATCATCGAAGCAAGTTCGTGATCGCGAGATTGAACGAGTGACCGTTTCCATTTTCTGTGGATCCCACCATTACGTGCAGGGGAACGGTTCGAACGAAGCTGCCTGGCGTCACGATACCTGACTATCGATACAGAAGCTCGATTAGGGGCTCGTGCCCGTTTGCTCCTCAGCATTTCGCTCTACTTTGATACGGTTGGCATCACCCAAGCAGAGAGTGGCATGAGCGCGGCCACCAAAAGTGCGACCGAACGCACGAGCAGTTCCAAGTGAAAATGCAATGGGCAGAACTGCCACACGGTTCATCTTATCCGGTCACTGCCAGAGATCACTAGAAGCAACACGATTGAGGTCCGCCAAACGCCGGTCCGCGTTAGCTCGTAGATCGAGACTTGTTAGTAGCTTCAAGAGGCAATCATAGGCGCGGTCTGCCACCGCAACTGGTAACGGTTCTTCGTCAAACTCCTGGACATAGTTATCAAGGAGCCGGTTCAGCAGACCGAACAAAGCTTTCTGCTCCGGTTCATCCTTGCACAGCTCTGCAAGCCTGAGCTGGAACGCTCGGAACGTGTGCAACCCGTGGTGCTGGCCCGAAAGCCACCTGAGCAATTCATCCATTTTTGGCCTCTCCAAGTACGATTGAAGAAGCTAGTGACGTATGTAGCCGACAAGGAGAGCCAATACTACAAGCGCGCTTCGACCGCAAAGTCCTCCGGCGAAAGTGAAAACGTCGTGCGCCCACGAAAGATTTTCTCCGCTGGATTTGTCATCCTGACTTTCGTTCAACCACTGAAGGACTTTGAGCTTCCCACGAAGACTTGATCGGGCTCGTATTGTTTCCCCCGGACAACCGAGCCCCGGGGCCGTCCCATTCCCTGTCCCTCGGACGGCCCCCCTTTATCTCGATATCCGAGGGGAATCTGCGAGTCTCTCCGTCCAGTTTCCATCTTCCATGCAGCCCATGGCGGCTCTTCGCAGGCTTCGTAAAAGAGAGCTTTGAAATGACCCAAATCATCGCTGGAATTCCAGTGCCCGACAGCGCCATCGTCAGGGCCGCCACCGAACTTGTCCGAGATACGGAGGATGACTTGCTCTATAATCACAGCCGTCGGGTGTTTTTCTGGGCAGCATTGACCGGCGAGCGACGTGGCCTGAAATACGACCCCGACTGCTTTACATGGGCGCAATGTTCCATGACATGGGTTTGACCGAGCGCTATTCAAGCACCGATCAGCGCTTCGAGGTCGACGGCGCCAACACCGCGCGCGATTTTCTCAAATCCTATGGCGTGCCCGAGCGCGATATCGAAGACGTATGGATCGCAATCGCGCTCCACACCACACCAGGCATTCCTCAGCATATGCGCCCCACCATCGCACTGGTGACAGCCGGCGTTGAGATGGACGTGCTCGGCATCGCATACGACGATTTTTCCCAGGAACATCGCCATCAGGTCTGCGCATGTCATCCGCGCGAGGCGCATTTCAAAGAAAACATAATCGATCACTTCGCCAACGGTATCATACGAAAGCCCTTGACGACCTTCGGAAACGTCAAGGCCGACGTGCTTGCCCTCAAAGATCCGACATACAGAAGGATGAATTTTTGCAGCATCATTCTTGGATCACAATGGCCCGATTAGATAGGCCAGAAGGGCGATGACGATGTCTGCTCAGCAAAGGAATGTCGATAAGCATCCACCCTCCGCAACGCAGCGCGCGGCCTCCAACAGCAAGCAGGTTTCCGCGGAGGACTATTGGCTCGACGTTGCCCTACAAGACAGCTTTCCGTGTAGCGACCCCAGTTCGTCGAGGCGGTCCGATTAAGTCGCTACGCCCTTCTTGATAGCCAAGTTTGGCGGCCCTCCGTCACCACAGCACGAGCACCCTTTGCCGCAAGTGCCTTGATCCGATCCGAGATCGGCGGCTGCTCGATATTTCCGCGACAAGCGCGCAGCAGACGGCCACCATCACGATACCCCAGATGACCGTGCGCAGTTTCACAACATCCCCTCGCCGTTCCACGTGTCTGGCGTCTCCACATGTGGCACCACTCAAACCTGTTGTTCGACAAAATGAGGTGATTTTGGTAAGGTGCCCAAAGTGGTCCTGCAGAGTTCCATCTGTTCTGGTCCAATCAGAACGCCATCACGTTCTACAATCTCATGACTTACATCAGTAGTTGCGACGCTGGACCCCATCTTCCACCAAGGTGGCCATTTTTTCCGGCATGCACGGCCAGAAATTTGGACGGGCGTAAAGGTTTGCGGCACGCTGACACCATGACTATGTCATCAATCATTGGGCGCCCCTTCGCCGGCGAAGAACGCGTACGATCCTCGGTGAGCCGGAACAATTCCGTCAGGGGCACCTGCGGGTGCGGGCAACGCGTCCTTTTGCTCAGCTAGCGTCTGCGCGAGGAGATAGGCATGGCCGGCCAGGAAATCCGGCCGGCACACCAGGACGTGGCTCCCGAATGAGACAATGAGCCTTAACGGGACGTTACGGATATCATCGAAGGGCGGCTTGGCGAGAAAGAGGGCCTCGGCGCTCTCCGCTGTCATGATAGCGACGTCCTGTTGCTGCGTGCCAATGAGCACGCCAACGCGTCGGGTGTCCACTGCGCGGGCCAGCTGGGCGCGTGAGGTGGGCAGAGAGCGAGCCAGCACATCGACAACCGCCCTGGCGAAGGCATTGGCGATTTCATCGTCGCGCTGGCCGACAATCAGAAGGCGATAGCGCCGATAGATCGACCACATACCGTCCGGCTCTAGATCGGCGATAGCCGGACTTTGCCCGGCGAGAAAAAACGCCGCGGCACTCACGCCAAATGTTAGCAGGTCACGTCGCTTCATTGTCGCCTCCGTTACTGTTCCGGCTTGAATACGTCGCGATTCAGGATCGCGGTGACACCGACGTTCGGAAAATTAACAACTTGCGAGATGTTGAGATCGACGGCCACACTGACTAGCACGTAGGCCTGCTCGCGGGTCAGCCCCTTCGTCTTGACCAGAAAATCGATCATATTGATGGTGGCGTTTCGAGCCGCCAGGGTGAGGTCTTCAGAGAGGTTAGCGAGCGGGGCAATTTTCTGTCCGCCAAGGTAGGTCGAATACAACGGCACCTCGCCTTCGGGCTTGAGCGGAAGTCCCGTGACCGCGTAAAAACTCGACGGGGCGAGCTTCTTGAGCTGCGAGCCGCCTTCGAAGTGCATGGTTGAGATGAGTGGAGCCCCACCCGGGATCACCCTGGCCTGAAGCGTCACCTTGGCGCCCGTCTCGATGGTCGTGCCGGCCACCTCGCCGCCTCCCATGGCGTAATGCACATCACCGGCGAAGAGCCCGCATCCATCAATGAAGCAAGGCAACAGCACCGTAGTACCGACGACGGTCTCCTTGGCGTCGACGTTACCGCCATTCTCACGCGGCGGAACGGTCCGCACGCATTCGGCCTTCGCTGTGCCATCGACGCCGCAAAGGTCCAATGGCAGGGCGTCCACCGGCTGGGGCGTCAGCACCGCGCCACCCGCATCAGCCAGCGCTTGCTCCCGCTTCAGCCATTTGTCGAGCTCTGATTTGTCCGGGAGCACTCCAATGGTGCCCATAAAGGCGTTGTTGGGAATCGCAATTCCCGGCATGTCTTTCGAGCGAGCTTCAAGCCGATTCAGCTCCCAGCGGACGATGTAAGGATCGGGAAACAAATCTCGCAGGAACCCAAATCCCGGCACGATAGTGGTGGAACCAAACTCGTCGGGCGCGATGTCCACCACGGTTATCGCAATGGCGTCACCACGCTTCGTCCCTTCGATGTAAACTGGCCCGGTCAGTGGATGACAAAGATTCAAATTGATCGCCGCCACATCCGCCGACGTCGAATTGAAGTCGAGCTCCGAATCCAAACCATCGCGCGTCTCGAGTATGAATTTCTGACCGGGCTTCACGCGAGCGACTGGCTTGACCGCATAATGAATCCGGTTAAAGCAATTTGGATCATCTTTGCAGTGCTTGCCGGATTTTGCCACAATCACCGGCGCTGGGCCCTTGACGTCGCTGGTATCAGCGAGTGCGATGTTTGCGCTCCCGATGAGGTACGCGGCGACCACGGGCATAATCTGAGCAAATTTTGAGTCCATTGGGTGTCTTCCTTCATAATCAAGCCGGCGTGTTAGACGCAGAATGACACCCATGACGCGCTGCATCTTTCGAAAGAGGCAGATGCTTTTCCGGAATGCACGGCTGTCAAAGCTGAAAGTCAGCGGATCCGCCGCATGGTGTCACTGCAGAGGGACGATCTACGTCTTCGATTTGTTTGAGACCGCACGGCGTGGTTTCCTACGACGGTGATCCGCAACCCAATTCCAAGAGCAATAGGAACTGTGCCTCAGTAGCAAGCGCACCAATTATGCCCGCGTGCGATTACGCAAGGGGGGGCAGATTAGAAAGACGGCGCCTATGGCTGAATGGGAATGATCTGAAACTTAGTGAAAAACATCTCTTCAAGCGTCATGAACAGTAGCGTTAATAGACAAAAGGTAGGAGAATCTGATGAAAACGCAGGGCACAGCAAGCTGGAACGGCGGCATTAAGGACGGCAAGGGCGCTATCTCGACCAAGAGCGGCGCGCTGACAAGATACCCTTACGGCTTCGGCAGTCGATTTGAAGGGAAGCCCGGCACCAACCCGGAAGAACTGATTGGGGCGGCCCACGCCGGTTGCTTTACCATGGCACTTTCGCTGATCCTGGGTGAGGCAAATTTTGTAGCAGACCAGATGGATACCACGGCCGAGGTCACGCTCGAAAAAGTCGCCGATGGTTTCGCTATCACCGCAGTACATTTGACATTGAAGGCCAAAATTCCCGGCATCGACCAAAGCACCTTCGAAGATCTCTCCGGCAAGGCAAAGATCGGTTGTCCTGTGTCAAAGCTGCTCAATGCCACAATAACACTAGATGCGACGCTTCAATCATGAACGATGATTTCGCCGCGATCGGCTCTGTCCAGCTTGCCCTCGCCCCCGACTCTCAACCCTGATCGACTCTCCCATTTGCGGCACGTGCGAAGGTTAAACCTTCCCACGTGCCAAGCGCCCGCTACTTCAGCATCGTGATGGTCTTGACCTGGGTGAATTCTTCAAGCCCTTCCGGACCCAGCTGGGTGCCGATACCCGATTGCTTGGCGGCACCAAAGGAAATATCGGGCGACACATCAAGAAACGTGTTGATCCAGACAATGCCTGAATCAATCCTGGCTGCGACGCGGAACGCCCGATCGAGATCCTTTGCCCATACCGTTCCACCGAGCCCATATTCCGAGTCGTTGGCACGCGCGATCGCGTCGTCGATGTCAGAATAGCGCAGCACCGGAACAACAGGGCCAAACTGTTCCTCGCTCACCAGCCGCGCATCGTCGGGGATATCCCGGACAATCGTTGGCCGGATGAAGTAGCCCTTGCGGTTGAGCACCTCGCCCCCCGCCACGATCTTGCCGTTCCGCCTTGCATCCTCGAGAAAGCCCTTAACCTTCTCGAACTGCGCCTTGTTCTGCAGCGGACCCATCTGCGTCCCCTGCTTCAGCCCATCATCGACCACTGACTCGCGCGCCAGGCGTCCCAGTTCATCGCAAATCTGCTCGTACTGCGAATCGTGCACGTAGATCCGCTTGGCCCCGAGGCAGATTTGTCCGGCGTTCATCATGGCGGCGCCGAACACCTTGGGGGCCACCTCGATCGGATCGACGTCATCGAGCACAATCGCGGCGTCGTTACCGCCCAGTTCCAGGGTAAGCCGCTTTAACGTGCCAGTCACACTGCCCATCACCTTCTTGCCGGTCGCGGTCGAGCCAGTGAAGGTGACCTTGGCCACGTCAACGTGGCTCGAGAGCGCATCACCCAGATCATTTTGGTCGACGATGACGTTAAACACGCCGGCGGGCAAGATCTCGCCGCAGACCTCCCCGAACAGCAGCGTCGTTAGAGGTGTCGTTGGCGCCGGTTTCGCGACCAGGGTGTCGCCGGCCAGCAGCGCCGGCGCCACCTTGATGACGAGAAGGAGCATCGGGAAATTCCACGGCACTATCGCCGCAACCACGCCAAGCGGGGTGTGCTGCCGTACGATTTTCCTCGTAGCGTCGTCCTTCAAGACTTCGAACGGCAGGTCGAGCGTTGCGTGGTAACGAATAATACCGACGGTAAAGCCGATCTCCCAGTGCGCCTCAGAAAGCGGCTTACCTTGCTCTTGAGTCAACAACCGCGCGAACTCATCCTTTCTTGCTTCGAGCGCGTCGGCTAACCTGACCAACAGCGCACCACGCTCGCGAACCGGCTTGGCCGACCAGGCGGGGAACGCTGTCTTGGCGGCCGCGACCGCTTCGTCAAGCTGCGCACGATCGGCGCGCGGGGCCTCCGCCAGCACTTCCTCGGTCGCGGGATTGATGACATCAAGCCTTGCGGCGCCCGACACCAGTTTGCCGTCGATAAGTAGCTTGAATTCTCTCATGGCTCTCTCCTTGCTGCACCAGGATCAAGCAGCCGCGAACATGGTCGGCGTGGCTGCGATGCGGGCTCGCGAGAGCCCGTTATCCTCGCACCCTGATGACAGCAAATTCGAGACCGCTCTATCAGACCTAGGTGTCGCCGATACCTTGGGATCGGTTTGCGCGAACCAATTCAGCGCCGCTAATCCGTACAGGTGAGGCCAGCCGGCAAGAGCGCCATCCGCGAAGATGCTCGATGCTGCCGGCGCTCCGACACCAAAGGACAATGGACGTCTCGTGATGGACGACCATTTCCTTTGAAGCGCCAGAGCGAACGCCTTCTGCGCTTGCAGTCGTCGTCAAAGACCGTTCAGGCGCTATCGAAACCGTCAATCCAGGGAGTCATCATGAGCAATCGCATCGACTACGCCAAGGCTTCGCCCGCAGGATACAAAGCTTTCGGCGGCGTGTACGTTCATCTTCAAAACAGCAGCCTCGAGAAAGAACTCGTCAATCTCGTCTACCTGCGGGTTTCGCATATAAACGGCTGCGCATTCTGCATCGACATGCATTCCCGCGACCTCCTCAAGCTCGGCGTTACCGTAGACAAGCTCGTACTCGTACCGGTTTGGCGGGACGCCGGCGCGCTTTTCAGTGCCCGCGAATGCGCCGCGCTTGCTTGGGCGGAAACCGTAACCCGCGTGGCCGAAACCAACATTCCCGATGCTGACTACCAAGCGGCCAAGGCCGTATTCCGCGACAAAGATCTTGCAGATCTAACATACGCAATCAGCTTGATTAACGTGTTCAATCGCTTGTCGATTGCGTTCCGTACGCCGCCCGCTGCTGCCGTCAAGGCGGAGAATGCCGCATAGGCGAAGTTACCTTTGTTTGGTTAAGCAAGGAGAGTTCGATGACGGCCACTTACGACCCGAAGATTACCGCGCTGCTGTGCATCGACTTCTACAACGACTTCCTGAGCGCAGGCGGGAAACTCTGGCCGTGGGTCAAGGACATCGCTGAGGAGGTCAACCTGCTCGACAATCTTCGCACGATCGTACGGGCAGCCCGCGAGGCGGAAATCGCAATTTATCACGTTCCGCATCATCGCTGGGAACCAGGCGACTATGTGGACTGGAAATACCCCTCTCCCTATCAGCTCGGCGCCGCAGAGCGCCAGGCCTTTGCGAAGGACACTTGGGGTGGGACGTTGCATGACGACTTCCAGGTTCAGCCGGGCGACATCATTGCCACCGAACACTGGGCATCAAGCGGTTTTCCGAATACAGACCTCGAACACAAGCTCAAGCGGTACGGCAAGGAAAAGATCATCTGCACAGGCCTGCTTGCGAACACCTGCCTTGAAGCCACAGCACGCGTCGGAATGGAACTCGGCTTCCACGTCACGCTGGTTCGAGACGGCACAGCGGCCCGCTCGCATGAAGCCCTGCATGCTGCACTCAACATCGACGGCCCGACCTTTGCTCATGAGATTTTGACGACGGCCGAGCTGGTATCGGCAATCAGACGCTCCGTGCCTGCCGACAAATCCGCGGCCTAAGCCGGTCAGTCCGAACGCCAGTTCCGATCGGAGGAGGTGGACGGAGGCCTGGCACGATTTGCGCGCCGGCCCACAAATTCCGGCGCCATCACCCGGCTATGCCAAACCGCAGACTATTGCGCCCACGTTGCGTGGGTACTCCGGCAATAGCACAGGCGATACGCGTCCCCGAGGAAATAGATAAGATGCTGCACCTAGCCATTGCCCCGCGGGTGTAGGCCACTCGGCGGGGGTCGATACTCAAATCCGAAATCATTCAGACGCCGGACCAAGATGGAGAGCACGTGGCACTTTGGGGCCGCCCCGGTTCTTCCCGGGACACGGGCGCGGCGGGAATTTGGCGTTCGCTCCTAACAACAAGCCGCCAGCGCGCTGGGCTTTGGCCAGTGAGGCGTTTGAAGACGGTCGAGAAATGAGATTGAGCCTGGAAACCGACCGTAAGCGCCACCTCTGCCAGCCCCATATCCGTGCCTAATAGTATGGACTTCGCGCGTTCGATGCGTTGATGGAGCAGATAATCGTGGGGACGCAATCCGGTCGCGGCTCGAAACTGTCCAGCGAAATACATCCGCGACAATCCAGCAACCGCGGCAAGATCCGCGAGAGTCAAGGCCTTGTCAGAGTGCGCCTCAACATAGTCCTGCACGCGCTTCAGTCGCCACTTGGGTAGCACATTTGTCGTTGGCGGCGACAATTCCATTCGAGCTATATGCATTACAAGCGTTTGGCCTACGCTATCAACATAACACTCATCGCTCGTATTGTTGTCCTCGACCAACGTGCGGCCCAGCAAATCCGCTAGGGGATCGCGAATAATAAGGTCATTCGGGTTCGACGTCGCCTTTGTTGGCTCAACCCCCGCTGCATTTTGGCGGTCTCGAAGATAGCCGCTCAATACGTGGAAATGGATGAAGTCGCATGGCTCAAAAAACTCGGCGGTCAATAACTGACCCGGACCGGTGACGTGCAGCGTCCCGGCAGGCATAATGCCGTCATATATAGTATGTGGACCTCTCATGAACTTGAGACGCGTTGTCTTCAACGCAACGCCAATAACATACCGCTCGGTGGGCGACACCGCATTCTCGCAACGACGAAGGCTCCTGCGATCGATCCAGCGCGATATCAGAATGTCCTGTTCGCGCGGCCGTTCGTCGATAGCACCCGGGCAACGCCAAACTCGCTCCTCATAAAGGCCTCGACGCGTTATGTGATGCCCTTCCGCAGCCTGTAACGCGCGATGGGTTGCGGCTCGCTGGATATCAGGTCTGACCCTAACCGTCTGGCAGGACATCTTTTTCTTCCATCGAATTGCGGCGTGAGCTGCGCGGCCCATTACCGGCTGCCCGCGCGTCTGATTGCCGAAACGCCCCCCCGAGAATCATTTAGTACTGGCTGTATCTGAAACTTGTTTCGCAGACGCAGTGGCGCCGGCTGCCTCGGCGTTTGCAGCAATCCAATCACAGCCATCCAACTGCAGATCGCTGCGCGTCTGCAGAGTGTTATCGTCGATCGGAAATATAAGTACTGAAGTGGCGCCCTCCGCCCCAAATCGATGAACGATCTCTCCATTCAACCCGCTCGCTAGGGCCGCCATGATTTTCAATCCTTGACCCGGGGTAGATGAATGCCTTGACGACCCATTGTCCATGAAGCTGCATTGCGCAAATGGTCCGAAGCTCGACAATTCGATTCTAATTGTTCCTCCTCGGTCGCCGAAAGCGTGCCGAGCAGAGTTTGTGATCAACTCGGAGATCATCATACCAAGCTTCCAGCATTTCTCGGCGTCCAGATGGAGAGCAGACTCGGACAGCACCATCTCGATCCCTCGTCGATCCAGGACGGCACGCTTGATCGATTGGCAAAGTGTACGGATGTACTTGGATGCATCGACACCTGAACTGTATGTCGGAATTTGAAGGGCCCGATGCATGTCGGCATAATTATGCAAGAGATTTATCACTTCGAGCAACGCCGCCTTCACCTCATCGCTGCTCGAGCGCGAGGCCATCCTTGACGAAACTCCAATAAGGGAGGCGTACTCATTGTTGATTCGATGTGCGAGCTCGCGAACCAGGAGATACTCGCTCGTCTTCATCGGCTCACTGGACGCAACAACGTCCGCGACTTCATTTTGTAATCGGATCGCCCGCATAGCGTAATCCTGAATAATTTGTGGGTTTGTGCGATTAGCCTGAATCTTGAACTGAACTGACCTTTTCTCACCTTGATCGACTTTCGCTTGCGATCGCACGATGCGGGAAGCGCACACGCGAATCTATTACACCATGGTGTCGTCGATACTTTTCGGTAGTCCGTGCTGTGCCGGCATCCCTGCGCTTGGAGAACGTACCCAGCCCAATCGCCGGCGTTCCTTCGAGACGGTTACCGAGGCAGCGGAGGCGGTCCCGCTACGAGTTCTCCGGTCTGAGGACCTGGAATGCGATTGGGGGCCTTCAATGAAGCCCCCCCAAACCGACACCAAGGTATGATCGACCTTGACCCGTAGATTGGCGCAGAGTCCGTGATGGTGACCGGCAACGATGGCGGCAGATACGCAGTGCGTTATGAGGAACTCGTGATTACCAAGCGCCCGCTTGTATCGGTCGTCGACGACGACGAGTCGGTCCGCGAGTCGTTGCCAGATCTGCTGAAGGAATTCGGCCTCTCCGTGCAGACGTTCTCTTCGGGCGAAGAGTTCCTCGCGTCTCAATACGTCTCCGAGACGGCGTGCCTGATCCTGGACATCGCAATGCCCGGCATGAGCGGGCCTGCCGTGCAACAGGAGTTACTGCAACGTCAGAAGAAAATACCGATCGTCTTCATTACCGCCCAGGAATGCGAAGCCATCCGTCCGCAATTACTCGAGCGAGGCGCCACCGAATGCTTGTCCAAGCCCTTCAGCGACACGGCTCTCCGGGAGGCAATCAACGCCGCGCTTGGAACGAAATAGCGGCAGGGCATACTATTGCACGGGAGGGAATCTAATGAAATTATTCAGTGCGCCTGGCCATAGCTCGGGGTCGGTACTCATGTCACTCGCCACGCCAATTGTGTTCGTTGTCGACGATGACATATCCGTTCGCGAATCGTTGGAAGCATTGATTCGATTTGCGGGTTGGGAGCCGGAGACATTCGTATCGGCGCAGGAGTTTCTGTCGCGCGCCCCGGCTGTCGTCCCGAACTGCCTGGTGCTGGACGTCAGCCTTCCGGGCCTCAACGGCCTCGACCTGCAAAAGCGCATCGCTGCCGACCGGATTGATATGCCAATCATTTTCATTACGGGTCACGGCGACGTGCCCATGACCGTCCAGGCAATGAAGGCGGGAGCGGTTGAGTTCCTGATGAAGCCATTCAGCGACGAGGTGCTGCTGAACGCTATTCGACACGCGCTCGAGCGCAGCCGCGGCGTCCTTGATCACGGCGCGAAGGTGCGAATGATCCGGGACCGTTACGCGTCACTTAGCCGCCGAGAGCGGGAGGTCATGGCCTTGGTCGTGACTGGACAATTAAACAAGCAGGTCGCGTTTGAGCTCGGCATCAGCGAGATCACGGTGAAAGCCCATCGAGGCAGGGTAATGCAAAAGATGAAGGCCGACTCTCTCGTCGACTTGGCGGCGATGGCCGCGACACTCCATCTTGCGCCGGGAGAATAATTAGGAGCGGCCGCGGCATTTCCGCCTTCAATATTTCATCGGTTGCTTCACGTAGACCGCCACCTGAGTAAGAGCCGTCAACTCGCCAATGCAAACGGCATCGTGTCTTTTTGTAAATTGCGAGAGTCGCGCGAAATACGCCATCGTCTGGATCCGATAGAAGAAGACGTCATGGAGAGATTACCGATCGGCCCCTCGCCGTCCTGGGCCTCTCCATGGACGCCTCCCCCTGAACTGGCCCGATGACTGAACAGTCATCGGGCTTTTTTTGTCCAGGCAACGACTGGTCACAATCAGCAATCAACGACCAGAAATTGCCTTCAAACGCCTCTCATGCTCAGCTTCTTATCGGGAGTGTCCGACTTGTGCTCGTTTCCTGATTGTGGTTGCTCTCTAATCCAAGCGGAATGGAAAACGAAAATGAAACGCCATGAGTTTCGTTCGGCGTCACCCAAAGGCGGCCACGATGATTCTCGACAATGGAGCGGCTAACCGACAAGCCGATCCCCATGCCGCCAGCCTTGGTCGTGTAAAAAGCATCGAACAGCCTGTTGGTATCCTGAGGATTGAATCCTGCTCCTGCGTCTTGCACAGTCACACGAACCTGATCATCAGGATCTCGCTCGGTTCTGACAACCAGCTTCCTCGGACGATCTTCAACATCTCTCATCGCGTCTGACGCATTTCGGATCAGATTCAGGATAACCTGCTGCAGCTGAACTCGATCGCCCATGACAAGCGGAAGCTCATTTGCAAATTCGGCCTGAATGTAGACGCGGTCCTTTTGAAGTTCGCCCAACAACAGCGCAATCACCTCCTGCGCGGCTTCACTCACGTCAACCGATTCGAATACGAACTTCCTCTTGCCAAAGAGCGCACGCAACCGAACGATGACATCGGATGCGCGGTTGCCGTCCCGAATCGTGCGCCGCGCGGTTTCGCGCGCTCCTTCGACATTGGGGGGCTCGGCGGCCAGCATCCGAAGGCAGGTACTGGCATTGGTGAGGATACCCGACAGAGGTTGGTTAACTTCGTGCGCGATCGACGCCGTCAATGCACCAAGGCTTGCGACCCTCACGACGTGAGCCAGCTCTGATCTGACTTCGCCGAGCGCCATTTCCGCGAGGTGGCGCTTCGTAATATCCTGGACAGCACCAATGTACTCCAGCTGGTCATGCTGGTTTCGAGTCGCGTGAGCGACCAAGTGCAGGTACTTTACCGAATGGTCCGGCATCTGGAGTCTGTGTTCGTACTCGAAACCGTCAGCTGCACTGTTCGCCCGGGCCATCATGTCGCGCAGCAAGTGCATGTCATCCGGGTGAACGCGAGTGGCAATCAGTTCGACCGTTACAGGAACCGCCTGATCAAACTCGAAGATGCGATAGACCTGATCAGACCACATGATGTCGCCTGTCGCCAAACACCATGAGAAGCTACCCGTACGACTGAGGCGCTGCCCTTCGCTGAGAAATGCCTCGCTTTGCCGTAGTTCTTCCTCCCATTGTTTTCGTTCCATAATGTCGCGCAGGTAGCCTGTGAACGATGGCGGCCCGTCCAGCGGGATACGAGAGATCGTCAACTCAACCGGAAACTCGCTTCCATCAGCGCGCACCGCGACCGTCTCAAGGCGCTTTCCGATTAACCTGGACTCACCTGTCGCCAAATGACGGGCTAGTCCCAGCTGGTGTTTCTCCCGCATTGAGGGAGGGACGATAACTTCGGCCAATTGCTTGCCAACGACGGCATTTCTTCGATAGCCAAAAGTCCGTTCCGCGGCTGGGTTGAACTCGGTAATGGATCCCTCATGATCGATGGTAATGATGCAGTCGATCGCTGAATTGAGGATCGCCGTCTTCCGTGCCTCACTTCGCTTCAGCGCCGCGTCACTCTGCGAACGTTCGATGGCGATGCTGGCGATGTGCGTAAATCGCTCAATAAGTGACTGATGTTCCACCGTGGGTGATCGCGGCTCGCGATAATAGAGCGCAAAGGTCCCCAGAGTCTTTCCGGTCAAGGACACGATCGGCGTCGACCAACACGAGATCAGACCGTGGCGTTTCGCGAGATCGCGCCATCCATTGCGCCAGCGGGTGTCGGTCGCAACGTCCGACATGATTACCTGTATCTTTTCCCGCGCGGCCGTTACGCATGGGCCGCCCCTATCCTGCAAGGACCAGCCGCGCGCTGCCTCGTTGAATTCAGCCGCGAGGCTCGGCGCTATCGCTTCCTCGAACTTGTTACCAGTGGCATCGACCAACAGGATACTGCAGTAGCAGCCATCCATGGTGTCTTCGGCCAACTGGCAGAGCACTTCAAGTATCTCCGACAATGATTGGCGTCCTGCCACCATCTCAAGAAGCCGCTTCTCGCTGGCGAGCAGCGCCTCAGCTCGCTTTCGGTCATCTATATCGGTTTGCAGCACATACCAACGAACGATATGACCGCGCGCATCCCTAAGAGGCAATCCGCGGACATGGAACCACCGATAGACGCCGTCCGCCCGTCGTATTCGATGCTCGATTTCGTAAGTTTCCCCGGTGGCTATCGCGCGTTCCCAGGCACCTGTCACAAAGCGAAGATCGTCCTGATGAACCAGATCACTCGTTTTCCATTCATTCAGAGTTTGGGGCGTTGCATCTGCACCGACGTATTCCAGATAATGGCGGTTGACATCCTCTATCTCGCCAGCCGGCGTCAAGAACGTCATCAAGGCGGGGATTGTGTCGGTGACATTGCGGTGTTGCTCATGGCGCGGTCCCAAGGGGTCTGCTGATTGTCTTTGGTCTTCAATATCGAAACCTAATCCGCACCATTTGGTTACCGTTCCAGACGCATCGACCACGGCACGCATTCGGAAAACGAACCAGCGATACTCCCCATCACGGCTACGGAGCCGCGCTTCCATTGTCCTCGGTTCGGCAACCGACAGGCCGGGTTTCCACCACGCGATCAGTTTAGGCACATCTTCGGGGTGGCTTGCCGCGCACCACCCCGTTCTGAGCAGATCATCAATGCTGAGTCCTGTGAACTCACGCCAAGACTCGCTGAGGAAATCAACATGCCCGTCAGGCAGTGTCGTCCACACCAATCCGGGAAGCGTGTGAAGAGCGGGACCAAGATCGTCTTTCATGTCGACCCTTTCTCGACGATCGCCATGATACGATAGTGTTCTAAATTGCGAAAAGAGGTCGATGATACCTTGGTGTCGGTTGAGCAGTTGACATTCTGCCAGCATACTCCGCCCAACGACCGAGCCACAACCGATTTTCACCCGACATATCCAGCACTTATGGGCAGCGTCGGACGCTCGCTGATGGACGCGAGCGGGATGATCGCTCATCCAGAAACACCGGATGCAAATCCCCACAACACCTAGGTGCAATGGATTCACGTTCGATCCTGCGTAATCACAGGTCAGCAATTTCGGTGCTTCCATTCCATGCGAGGCGGTTTCGCAACGGCATCGAAGCTCGGCAGTCCCAAGCAGCGGTCGTCGGTGAAACCGCGCGTTGGGACAGCCGATCTCTCATTGAAGAACGCATCTTATCTCGACGGGAGCGCGCCATGGACCATTGTGAATTTGACTACATCGTCGTTGGCGCCGGTTCGGCCGGGTGCGTATTGGCCTCTCGCCTGACGGAGGATCCAAACGTTACGGTCTGCCTGTTGGAAGCCGGCGGGCGGGATTCCAGCGTCTTGATTCATGCGCCGGCTGGCTTCGTCGCGATGGTGCCAACCAAAATCAATAACTATGCATATCAGACGGTACCTCAGTCCGGCCTGAATGGCCGCCGCGGATATCAACCGCGCGGCAAGACGCTTGGAGGCTCGAGCTCGATCAATGCGATGTTCTATGTGCGAGGAAACAGGTGGGATTACGACCACTGGGCATCGCTCGGCAATCCGGGCTGGTCTTATGACGAGGTATTGCCGCTGTTCAAGCGCGCTGAAAACAACGAAGAATTCAAAGATGACTTCCACGGACAGGGTGGTCCACTGAACGTTACCTATCCGCGACACCAGAGTCCGCTCACCAACCTGTTTCTAGAGGCCGCTGCCCTGCACCAGATTCGGCCAAACCCCGATTACAATGGAGCCGAACAAGAGGGCGCCTTCAAATATCAGGTCACTCACAAGGGCGGCGAGCGCTGGAGCGCTGCCAAGGCGTACATAACCCCCAACCTCTCGCGAAAAAATCTCAGGGTTTTGACCCATGCCATCTCGGCGAAGGTATTGCTTGAAAATCGCCGTGCATGTGGCGTGATGTACTACCAAGGAGGCGGATTGAAAGAAGTGCGAGCCCGACGAGAAGTGATCCTGGCGGGCGGGACCTTTGGCTCACCGCAGCTACTGCAGCTTTCCGGCATTGGGCCCGGCGAAGAGCTGAAAAAGCTCGACATTCCAGTCGAGAATGACGTGCCTGGCGTCGGCAAGAATCTACAGGACCACATTGACTACGTTCAATCGTGGCGCGTGCCGAACGATACTGAAACAGTTGGCATTTCGCACCGAGGCGCGTTGAAGCTGACACGCGCGATCTTCGAATGGCGCAAGGCGCGCACAGGCCTCGTGACGACGACCTATGGCACTTCCGGCGCATTCATCCGTTCGTCGCCCGATGCCCCAGCTCCCGATCTGCAGTTGATCTTCGTCATCGCGATAGTTGACGATCACGGACGCAAACTCCACATGGGTCATGGCATCTCCTGCCATGTGGACGTCTTGCGCCCGTACAGTCGGGGCACCGTTGGACTTGACAGCACCGACCCGCGCGATGCTCCCCGAATTGATCCCAAATTCCTTTCAGATGAGCGCGATCTGAAACTGCTGGTCAAGGGAGCCCAGATCCAGCAACGCATCATCGAATCCCGACCTTTCGATCGGCTCCGCGGCAAGATGCTGTACCCGACGCGATCCAACGATCCCGCCGGCTTGGAGAAGGATATTCGCTGCCGCGCTGACACGCAGTATCACCCGATCGGCACCTGTAAAATGGGCCCGGAAAGCGATTCGACGGCCGTGGTTGATGCAAAGCTGTGCGTGCGGGGTGTTGGCGCGTTGCGCGTGGTTGATGCGTCGATCATGCCAACCATAGTCGGCGGCAACACCAATGCCGCGACAATCATGATTGCCGAAAAGGCCTCCGACTTGATTCGAGAAAGCGCCTGACTTCGCTAGAACGTCATAGCGGAACACGGAAACGGACCCTGACTTCATACGCGAACTATCGCGATAGGCTGGTGTGACTTCCTTGGACTGTCTTCCTTGGACAAGGCATTAGCTTTCCTGTTCACTGAAGCAAGAAGGGTTGCGATCGCGCAGTTCTTGTCACCTACCGCGGGGTGCGCAGTCGGGTGAACCCTGCGGACCGTGAATGACGTTACTCAAGCGATTCGTAAGGTTATGAAAGTGCCGGTGAAGCCAGCCACCACTGTCACTCGCCCGCTCGTCGAGGATCGTCACCGTAACAGTCATTCCCGAAACGAGCGGAACCCCGGCCGGTACATTGGTGATCTTGAGGCGCACCGGCACTCGTTGCGCCAGTCGCACCCAGGTGTAGACCGGATCGACGCTGGGCAGCCCCTGGGTGCTCGGTGCGGCGTTGGAGACGCTGATGCCGCGGGTCACACTCTCGACCAGCCCCAGGATCGGGTCGCGATATCCCATCAGTGCCGCTTCGGCATGCATGCCGACGCAGACATGAGCCATCTTGGTTTCCTCGAAGTAGCCGTCAATCCAGTAACTATCCGCATCGATGACCGAAATGTTGGTCGCGCCAGCGTGAGCATAGTCTCCGACCCGCATCAGTAGATTGGTGACATAGCCATTGACGGGACTGCGCACCTGCGTCCGCTTGAGATTAATGTCGGCTTGTGCAACTTGCTGCTGGGCAGCGTCGAAGGCCGCCTGCGCCTGGTTAGCATTGCCGGCAAACACTTGCTGCTCTTCGGGTGTCGTGGCGAGGTCGGAGAGCCGCATTCGCCGTTCCGATTGGATTCGCTTGACCTGCAAATCGGTGGCTTTCTGACGCAATATCGCTTGGCTCGTGTCGAGCGCCACCTTGAAGTCGAACGTATCGATCACATAGAGCACGTCACCTTCGCGAACGAACTGGTTGTCGACGACTCGGATTTCCGTAATTTGCCCCGACACCTGAGGCGCAATGCTCGCTACCTGCACGCGGATGCGGCCGTCTCGCGTCCACGGCGCGTTGACATAAACGTCCCAGATGAGGAGAGCGGCTAACCCGGCGAGCGCAAGGATGGCCGCCGTCGTCGCGCGCTTGAACACCTCCCGAGCAAAGCGAGCCGTAGGGCCTCGAACCCCAGTCACCTGCCCTTTCAAAACGGGCCTTTCGACGCTCAGATTCCGTTCAAGGGTAACGCCAGGCTGATCTCCGCCCGGCGCGAGGCCGCCATTACTCACAGAGCGCTCAGCCACCGTGGCGCGGGTATCGGCTGTGTTATCCTTCGTCCGGTCGTCTGTGATGGTATCGTGCAGCTGCAAGACCTTCTCCCTCTAGAACACCGCAATCAAAAGCGCGAGAACCAAGACGTAGAGGCTCAACTCCGCCGCCGGCGGATTACTGAAGGCGCGTTCGAACGATACGAGGTACAGCAAGGGACGCAGCACAGCGAAGATTGCAAGGGCGGCACCTGCATAGAGGACGAAAGGCGAGACGAGCACCCCGTCGAGGACCAATTCAGAGAAGGTATGCATCATGAGGCAAAAGACCCATGCGGATGGAAGCCGAGGGCGGCGGTGGGGTCGATCAGGGAAGCAGCCCAGATCAGATCCAGGCGGGCCGCGCGAGCGAGGGCCAGGTCATCACGACTGAACCCAGCGGTCGCGCCTGCGAGATCGTCGGCAATTCGGCGAAGGCGAAGGGGATCACAGGCAGCCAGAGCCGCATTGGTCTCGACCATCAACCGTGAGCCCGTTCGAGCAACTAGTTCGGTCAGCGTTGTCCGAACCCGGCGCACAGCCGCCGCACGTCCGAACAACTCCATAGCCTGACGGAGGTCATCCCGGTGTCCATCTGACGAAGGTTGCAGCGCTGCGAGTTGCCTAATGCGGTCCGCGTCTCGGAACAGGGCCTCTTCATTTGGGCGCCGAGAGTAGCCATCGGTAAGGAGTCCGCGCATCTCTGCTTGCGCCGACATCAGGTACCAGTGCCGCCGAAGCGCATCGGACGTTGGAAGGATAACCCGGAGAAGGACGAACAGCAGGATAACCGATGCGATCGCAATAAGGCTGGAGAACAGGTAGGGTTCGGGGTCGTAACGCTGCGGATTCGTTGGCGAGAGCATCACGGGAAGGACAACCAGCACAAGGAACGCGGTCACGGCCAGTCTCGGGTTGGGCGCCGTGCATAGGAGGGCGGTGGCAATGACGCTTGGTGCTATACCGATCGCCAAGAGAGGAAACTGGTCGACCCCGTCCAGAATAAAAAATTCGGTTACACCCGCAAGCATCACAGCGATCGGTACAGCGATAACAGCTGCTGTGGCGAAAGCGCCCGAGTTCGGAACGTTGGCACTCAGGGCAATGATCACTCCTGTCAAAGCGATGCCTAGCGATGCGAACGGCCAGCCGCCAAGGGACAATAAGGCCGCGATCGTCAGCGCTACCAGAAACGCGCGCAGCCCGTTTCGTGCCGCCACTCGGCTCGAACGGTAGATGGGCGCATCAAACTCATGTGTAGGGCGACGGCCTGCTTGGAGAGCTCCAATAGCGTCTTTAGCTCTTTGGTTCTCGACCAGCAATTCTAGAGCGTAACGGACGAAAATCGCCTCGTACGGGTCGAAGTTATCGGAATTCGCATGCTGTTGCAGGCGTCCAGGCAAAACACGGTTCTCTTCCGCCAGGCCATTGTCGAGTGCCTCCCCTAGCCCGGTTCGGAGAGATCGCAACGTCGTCGGGGGGAGTGATGCCAATGCGCCTACGGCGCTGACTACACCGACCAATGCTACGGCCGCGTTACGGGCTGCCGCGCGCCGCGCCGACCCACGACCCGATTCGACCGCAAGGGCCGAGATGTCGGGACGAAGCGCTGTGATCTCACGCAGCAGATTAGCCGACCGGATCGGGTCGGCGCTCTTGCCACCGAGGATAGCAAGTGCAACGGCAATTATTCGCCGATGGATGGTTGTGAGCTTGGACAACAGACTCGCATCCAAGTTCGGAGCACCGAATACTTCGCCGATCAGAGCGAGCGCGGCGACTCCGACCACAATAGCCGCACCGCGGTTAAAGCCGGCCAGGACGATGTTCTGAGGCGAGTCGATCTGGACCACAGCCACCAGAGCAACCGTATAACCGGATAACACGGCGCCGTAGGCCCTGCTGTCCTCCAAAAGCCCGCCGACGTAAACGCAGAGTCCGAGCCAAGCCGCGAAGACGATTATGAACAGCTCACGAGTTTGCGCGAACAATCCAGCAATCACAATAGACGCGATAATCCCGATGATAGTGGCGAGAACTCGGTATAGCGCCCTTTGATAGACCTGCCCCCGCGTCTGTAAGGCGAGAATGCTGACGGTAACCGCGGCGGACGACGCGCTGTCGAGCTGCAGCCAGAAAGCCGCATACAGGGCCGTCACCATGGCGGCCCACGTCCGGAACGCAAATGCCCACGCAGAGAGGGGAAACCCGGCAATCATACGAAACATAGTCTGTCCGAGCCCCTCAATCCATTCAGAATAGCTCTCGTGAGGCCGGGGAATACCGGGACCGTGAGATAAAGGATGATGTTAAGCGAAGCGCGAATCTATTGGACCAAGGTGTCGTCAAGACTTCAGTGCCATCGGCCGACTGACCTGCGAATGTAAAAAAACAGTTCAAGGCAGGAAGAATAAATTCGATCAGAAGGCGAGGATATGGGTGCTGCCAATGAGGAGGGCATCGAGATGACGCAAACAATCCCTGTGGCGCGGGCGACAATCAGTCCAGCGCCCGCCCGCCCTGAAGAAACGACCTCGCTTTACCAGGCGATGATGCGTGGATTTCGTTGCAGATGCCCGAACTGTGGCAAAGGTCATCTGTTCGGCAAATATCTGAAGGTTGCTGATCAATGCGAAGAATGCGGCGAAGAATTTCATCACCACCGTGCCGATGACTTGCCAGCCTATCTCGTCATCATCGTGGTTGGCCATGTTATCGTTCCGGCCGTTCTGGCCGTCGAAGTTGCCTACTCGCCACCTTACTGGCTACACGCGCTGATCTGGCTACCACTAACTCTCGTGAGTTCGCTCGGCCTTCTGCAACCTACGAAGGGCGCAATCGTCGGTCTGCAGTGGCAGACAGGCATGCATGGTTTCGAAGCGGCCAGGACGCGCAGGCTGGAGCAACTTGCCATCACCGCTTCGGTAACATCCGAGCCGGCGTTGATCGGTCCAGCACAGCAGGTCGTGCATTCTCGACATTGGTCGGACAACATGAAAGACGATCGCGCATTGTTCGGACTAAGCACTGACCGAGCCCAAAAGGGGACAGAACACATTTCCGATCGGTGTCAACCATGAACCACGAAGTACCAGCCATTCCAATAACGGTTGCCGTGCTATTTCACAGCGGCTTTGGCCACACTGCTCGGCAGGCAGAAGCCGTGCGGCGTGGTGTCGAACGGGTCGCGGGCGCATCTGTCCTCTTTTTGACATCAGACGAGGCTCAGGGCCGCTTGGATGACCTTAAACTTGCAGACGCAATCATCTTCGGCGCCCCGACCTACATGGGAAGCGTGTCCGGACGGTTCAAAACCTTCATGGATTCGACGTCAAAACCCTACGCTACGGGCGCGTGGAAGGACAAGATCGCGGCAGGCTTCACAAACTCGGGGTCAAAGTCGGGTGACAAGCTCGCTACACTGACCCAATTCGCCATCTTCGCGGCGCAACACCGCATGCATTGGGTCAATCTCGGTCTTCCGTCCGGCAACAACAGTACGTACGGCTCAGATCACGACCTCAATCGGCTTGGCTTCTGGCTAGGCGCCGCGGCACAGTCGAACAACGATCAAGGGCCTGACTTTGCCCCACCCGAATCCGATCTTCTGACCGCCGAATACCTCGGCGAGCGCGTGGCAAGGGTCACGCAGCAATTTGTGCGCGGTCGTTTGCCTGCAGTCGAAGGCTTGTTGCCAGACATCCTCGAGAGCACATCATGATCGAGTCCGGCTTCGTTGGCGAGCTCCCCGCCGAAACTGAAATATCGTGCACGCATCAAAGATTTGCTTCACTAGGTTCATCATACTGCGTTCCGTACATCTCCCGCTTTCTTCGGCGCGAACCGGAGTTGCTGCATAGGCTCATCGTCGTGCCACAAGCCGACGTCGCATTCGTATCGCGACCTAGTGTGGTGCGATCGAGATGGCTTTCAACGGAAGCCTTTTTGTAAACCAGTCTTGAAAACGAAATTTGCGGGGAAAAACGTGATGCATCGATCGTGTGTTCCGCGTCATAAGCGGACTTGGCCGATAAGCCTCAGGACGTCTGCTTCGGCCACTCGACCCAAACGAAACCGGAGAATAATATGTCAAAGGCACTCAAGGCCCAGGATTGTGCCCTTATCCTGATCGATCATCAGATCATCTCGATGTCCATGATCAAAACCCAAGCCCTTGAAATCGCCAAGCACAACAACATCGCCCTGGTGAAGGCGGCTAAAATCCTCGGCATTCCCAGTGTCTGGACCAGCAGCAACGAGGACGCCAACAAGGACTGGTGGATGCCAGGTCTGGAAGAGATCAACCGCGATGCCTATGCGCGCCGGATCAAGCGCACCGGCATTGTCGATTCCTGGAACGATCCGGACTTTGTCCGTGCCGTCGAGGCAACGGGACGCCATAGCTTGATCATGGCTGGGACCACCAATGACGGCTGCCTGCTCTATACCGCCCTCAGCGCTCGGCGGGCTGGCTACGAAGTTCACGCGGTCCTCGATGCTGGCGGCTCGCCTTTTCAGATTTCCGAAGATGCCGCTCGTTTGCGCATGATGCAGGGAGGCATCGTCGTGACGGCAACTAATACCCTTCTGGGCGAGCTCGCGGATAACTGGGCACTCCCGCACGGCCAGCAAATTCGACTTGTTCTGGCCGAAACATTCCAGCACACGCTCGGCTCTTTCGGCTTGTCCACTTAGGCAAACCAACGAAACCGGTGTCGAAGGGGCTCCGTCTAAGTAGGCCCGGGCCATTGTTGCACCCGCAACAAGCAAACGAACGGACATCACGGACCCCTCACGACCTACTCCCTCACCTGAGGTCAGTAAGGCCGTCCTTCTCAAGTTTCACTGGAATCGAAAATGAAAAAGAAGCACCGTGATTCTCATTCGCAGTCGCCCACAACCGGCCACGGTGACTATCAATAATGGAACGGCTTACGGATAGGCCGATCCCCATACCGCCAGCCTTGGTGGTATAGAATGCATCAAATAGCTTGCCGGCATCCTGCGATCTAAAACCCACACCGGCATCCTGCACAGTCACGCAGATATGATCGTCACGGTCTCGCATGGTTCGGACGAACAATTGCCTCGGTCGATCCTCTATTGCGCTCATTGCATCTGACGCATTTCGGAGCAGGTTCAGGATGACCTGCTGAAGCTGTACGCGATCGCCCATAACTAGCGGAAGGCCTTCAACAAGCTCCGTCTGAAGCCTAACTCGATTTCTCTGAAGCTCGACCAACAACAGCGCAATCACTTCTCGCGTCGCATCATTCAGATCTATTGATTCGATCGCAAATCTTTTCTTGCCGAATAGCGCTCGCAATCGAACGATCACATCCGACGCTCGTTTTCCATCGCGAATCGTCCGACGCACAGTTTCGCGCGCTCCCTCAACGTTGGGAGGGTCGGCAGCCAACATTCGCAGGCAGGTGCTGGCATTGGTGAGGATACCCGACAGAGGTTGGTTAACTTCATGCGCGATCGACGCCGTCAATGCACCAAGGCTTGCGACCCTCACGACGTGAGCCAGCTCTGATCTGACTTCGCCGAGCGCCATTTCCGCGAGGCGTCGCTTCGTGATATCCTGAACAGCACCAATGTATTCTAACTGATCATGTTGGTTTCGGGTCGCGTGAGCGACGAGGTGCAGATACTTCACCGAATGGTCCGGCATCTGGAGTCTGTGTTCGTACTCGAAACCGTCAGCTGCACTGTTCGCCCGGTTCATCATGTCGCGCAACAGGTGCACGTCTTCTGGGTGAACGCGAGTGGCAATCAGTTCGGGCGTTACAGGAACCGCCTGATCAAATTCGAAAATACGATAAACTTGATCAGACCACATAATGTCGCCTGTCGCCAAACACCATGAGAAACTGCCCGTACGACTGAGGCGTTGCCCTTCGCTGAGAAACGCCTCACTTCGCCGCAGTTCTTCTTCCCATTGTTTTCGCTCGGTGATGTCACGCAGATAGCCCGTAAATGACGGCGGGCCGTCCAGCGGGATACGGGAGATTGCTAACTCCACGGGAAACTCGCTGCCGTTGGCGCGGATCGCTGTCATCTCGACGCGCCTTCCGAGGACTTTCGCCTCACCGGTCACCAAGTGGCGGGTTAACCCATGCTGGTGTTTCTCCCGCATTGAAGGCGGGACGATAATGGCGGCCAGATCTTTGCCAAGGACGTCGTCCCGGCGATAGCCGAAGGTTTGCTCGGCAGCCGGGTTGAACTCAGTGATAGATCCCTCGTGATCGATCGTAATGATACAGTCGAGCGCTGAATTCAGGATCGCTGTCTTTCGCGCCTCACTTTGCTTAACCGCGCTAATGCGCTGCCCAAGTAGCCACTGGTATGGCGGCAGACCAGTAGAAATCCGAAACGCGCGAGAGAATTGGCTGACCGAGAGGCCAAACTCGGCCGCGATCTTTCGCAATGAAAGTTTCCCGTTGAGCTCGGACTCAATCCTTTCGCAGGCGCGCTTCACCTGCCTTGGGGCGAGACCGCCTCGGGCGGGGCCGAGGATGGGCGACTTGATGTTCGCATCGGATCCAACCATGTCTTACTCCCCACAGAGAGAAGCCCGTTTATCTGTTCGCCTGCAGCCAATCCTTGGGCAGGGGCTTAAGAATTCTTAAGCGAAGCGGCCGCCTCAGAACGGCGGTGCACGGGGAACCGGCACAGCGCCTTGCACCGCCGCCTGTTGTCAGCAAAGCTGCTAAGCATTCAATCTCGGGGGCGAAATGCGCGGACGGGTCCGCAATCTGGCCGACACGGGCTAGTCGTGGCAACCGTCGACACGGGTGGGAGCTTGGCTTAACGGTGTTTTGATACCGCTTTCGAGCTTCAATTGTACGCGGCGTGAGCAGTCCCCACCAAGAGTTCAGGATGTCCGGAGTAGTTCCAAATCTGATCTACGCCTGCAAGCCATGGGAGGTCGATCTCGGCCGACGTGAGCTTCGGTCGTGCCGTGCGCCCATAGCCCTCGGCAACCGTGCGTTTGAGATCGTCGAGGTCCTGATCCGGGCGGGCGGTCAGCTCGTCACCAAAGATGATCTGATGGAGCGCATCTGGCCAGGCGCCATCGTCGGGGACAATACGCTTCAAGTTCACATATCCGCTGTCCGCAAGGCGCTCGGCAGGGATCGTGGCATGTTGAAGACGTCACACGGTCGGGGGTACCGACTGGTCGGAGATTGGACCGTTCGGCACGGCGAGACGACCGAGGCGACGCCCCTGCCCCGCCCCCAATCCGCAGAGCGCCCGTCCACCAAATTCCCAGTGATCGTCAGCCAGCTCGTCGGCCGGTCGACGGCGGTGCAGCACGTGCGTGACCTCGTCTCCGCCTATCGCGTGGTGACCTTGACCGGACCGGGGGGGATCGGAAAGACGGTGCTTGCTGTTAAGGCCGCCCGCGGTTTGCTCACCGACTTCGAGAATGGCGCGTGGCTCGTCGAACTGGCGTCGCTTTCCGACGCCGCTCTCGCGCCGTCCGCGGTGGCCGGCGTGCTGGAACTGAAGCTCGGCGGCGAGCGGGTCACGGCGGAGTCGCTCGCGCACGGCATCGGCGACAGGCAACTCTTACTCGTGCTCGATAATTGCGAGCATCTGATCGACGCGGTGGCCAACCTGGTAGAGGCCATGGTGCGCTTGTGCCCGCGCGTCACGGTTCTGACGACCAGCCGCGAAGTCATGCGGATCCAAGGTGAGGCCGTCTACCGCGTGCCGGCGCTCGACGTGCCCGCGCTTGACCAAGAGGCACCCGACATCATCTTCGGCCACAGTGCCGTGGAGCTGTTCATCACCCGGGCAAAGGCACTGGACACCGATTTTTCGCCACAGCCAGAGGATCTTCTGTCGATCGCCGAGATCTGCCGACACCTCGACGGCATTCCGCTCGCCATCGAGTTTGCTGCGGCGCGCGCAGCCTTTGTCGGAACCGAACAGGTGGCTGCCGGCCTGCGCAATCGCTTTGCGCTGCTGACCAGTGGACGTCGCACCGCGATCCCGCGGCATCGAACCTTGCGCGCCGCGCTTGACTGGAGCTACGAGCTACTCTCGGAGGAAGAGCAACGCCTGCTGCGTCGCCTTGCAGTCTTCCCAGCGGGATTTACGTTCGAGGCCGCCGAGGCCGTGGGCGTTATAGGCCGATCCGGTCAGTCGATCGTCGAGGAGTTGTCCAGCCTTGTGTCCAAGTCGCTCTGCGAGCGCGTCAATTCGACGCCGCCAATGCGATGGCGCCTGCTCGAGACGATACGCGCGTACGCGCTGGAGAAGCTCACCCAACATGGTGAGTATCCGGGCGCCGCGCGGTGCCATGCCGAATATCTCCAGGATCTCGTTTCTCCAATAGCGGCCGGCGCGAAAGCGTGGCTCAGTCGCGATGATGTAGCGCGCTGCTGTCGCGAACTCGACAATGTCCGCGCTGCGCTCGACTGGACGTTCTCGCCCGGTGGCGATGCCGAAATCGGCGCGAAGCTTACAGCTGCGTTCGCGCCCATCTGGCAGATGTTGTCGCTGATGGGAGAGTGTCGCGACCGTGTCGAAAGCATGCTGGCGACGCGGTCGCCTGGCCTCCAGTTGAGCCAGGCGACGGAGTTTCGCATGTGGATTGCCTACGAAGAGGCGCTCACAATGACATTTGCGCCGGTCGAGCGCACTCGCGCTGCGCTCATGAAGGCGATAGATCTCGCTGCGGACATCGATGACCTGGATTTACAGGCAGGCCTACTCTACTTGCAATGGTCCCTCGAGTTCACGTCTGGCCACCATAAAGCCGCACTGACTGCCGCTCAGCACCTTGCCGCCGTCACAACACGCGGCGGCGATACCATGAAGTTAGTAGGCGACCGCATTTTCGGCGCCTCTCTGCTCTTTGCAGGCAAGTTGACCGACGCACAAGACTACCTCCAGCGCGTGGTCGACTTCTATGTCGCTCCCTCGGACGGGCATCACTCGATGCTGTTCCGCCGCGACCCGCAAGTGTTAGCGCGCGTGAGACTAGCGCGCGTGCTCAGCCTTCGTGGCTACATAGATCGAGCCTACGCGGAGGCCCGGTCCAGCTTCGAGATGGCTCAATCGTCCGGTGCGGGAATCACCGTCTGCTGGGTCGTGCACGATGCGTTGTGCCCGATCGCGCTGATGACGGGTGATCTTGCAGCCGCCGAACGCGCTATCGCGGCGATGAGCGACTGGGCGGCACGCCTCGATGCAACTCTGTGGAAGATGATGGCGACCTGCTGGAAAGGACAGCTGCTGATCGAACGTGGTGAATTCGGTCGAGGCGTTGAGTTGATATCGCAGACATTGGAAGCCTGCGAGCGGTCAGGTTGGCAGATGCACTATGTCCAGTTCCTCAGTTGTCTTGCAGAAGGCTTGGCCGGGCTTGGTCGTCTTGAGGAGGCTGGCTCGACTTTGCAGCGTGCAATCGCGTGGGCAGGCAAAAACGAAGAGGGTTGGTACAAGGCGGAGCTTATGCGTATGAAGGGCGAATTAATGCTGCGGTCGAAAACTTCGCCCGCTATCGAGGCGGAAGAGTGCTTTCGGATAGCAAACGAAATCGCTCGTGAGCAGGGCGCCTTGTTTTGGGAGCTGCGGATTGCCCTTAGCCGTGCCCAGTTATGCGCGGCCGAGGGTCACCATGACGAGGTGAGGCGCACTTTGGCGCGAGTCTATAATCGCTTTACCGAAGGGTTCGATGCGCCAGATTTGCGCGCGGCAAGAGCGCTGCTAAATGGGCCATCGGCATAGCGTGGTCCTGCCGCACCGACCTTGTCAGGTTCGAGCTACGTGCACCGTTCCGTGCTTATCGTCAGCATTCCGCCAGCAACCCCGCGGCAGGGGTTATACGCCAGGTAAGTCAGCTTCGCAGCCAACTACGGACGGTAGAATCCGGCTTCGTCCAAAACTCACCCGGGTTCTCGAAACTAGGATGTCTTGTGTATTTGGCCACTCTTACCTGGGTACGTTTAGAAGACTAGGGAGTTGACGAACCGTCGCCTACGGCAGCCAACAGTTCCATAACCGCTCATTACGCGAATTTGCGGGTCCAACTTTCGACCCTATATTTGGGAGAAAGGAGACCAACCGATGCCCACGAAATCTCGCGTGAATCACGGCGTCACTTCAAAGGAGCGGATTGCTTTAAGCATCATCTCCCATTGGATGGGCGAGACTTTCGCCAACCGCTCCTCGGAAGAGTACGTACGCATTGCTGGGCGGCTGCCAAAACTGGATGCGCTGCATGCGTACGTCAACGAGACGTTGGCGGATATGGCAAGGCGCCAAGTTCCGGTTTACGAGATTTGCTATTTCAGAGCTGGTGATCGCTCAATTTGGTACGAGGAGTTTCCAACCTCTCTCTCAAAAGAGACGGTTCGGAGCGCCTTGGTTAAGTCCGGCTTCTGGCAGTTGCGCCGGCAATCCCGCGACCATTTAGCTGTGAGCACCAGCCCGATCTGGGGAGCGCGCCGCAATGTAGTGGCGCTAATGAGATTCCGGATTGCTCGACTCGGTGTGGGATATCTAACTGGGAAGCCGACATTGGACTCGGAAGCCGGTCACTAACTCACTGATATTGCTAAACTTGTTCGACTCTTGATGCGCCAGGCCAAATCTTGATGCTTATTCAGGGCTCCGTTTTCAACAGGAGCCTCAGATGCCAGGCCCAAAGTCAATCAAAGCGTCAAGCGTCGGCCTTCACAAGCGTCGCCAAGCGCGTACGTCGCCTTTGACGAAACACGCTCTCGAAGCTGAGCCGATTGCAATCGCGGCACGGCAATCGTCCGCGGCGCCCAACCTGCCTTGGTCACTGCAACACGTCCGGATTGATCGGCTGAGGCCCGCCGCGCGCCGGACGCGCAGACATTCCAAGAAAAAAATCGCGCAGCTCACCAAGAACATCCGGGAATTCAGCTTCGTTGAACCTATCATCACCGACGAAAATCTGCGGGTTCTAGGCGGACACGCGCGACTTGAAGCAGCAAAAGCGGCAGAGATGACCCGAGTTCCAGTCATCGTTCTGACCGGGCTGTCCGATACCAAAAAGCGTGTCCTAGCACTCGCTCTCAACAAGCTGGCGGAGACTGCCGCTTGGGACCGCCCCTTATTAGCGCTCGAGCTCCTGGAACTCCAGACAATACTGCCAGAGATTGATCTCTCCATTGAGCTCACGGGGTTTGAGGTTCCTGAAATTGATATCCTAATGGGCGAACTTGTGGATCCGGACGAGGATCCTGTCGACGATGCCGTCGCCGCGGAAGATTTCGCCATCAGCACCAAAGGAGACGTTTGGCGCTGCGGCGCGCATCGCATTGTTTGCGGCGATGCCACCAACTTCGGCGACTTCGAGCGACTGATGCATGACCAGGTAGCAAGCATGGTCATCACGGACCCGCCGTTCAACACGAAGATACGCAACGTCGTCGGCCGCGGAAAAACCAAGCACCGCGAATTTAAAGAAGCCTCGGGCGAAAAGTCGCGAGCATCATTCACCAAATTCCTGCAGGATTTCATGATGCACGCCGCGACATTCTCGGCCCGCGGCTCAATCCATTTTGTATTTATGGATTGGCGTCACACGATCGAGGTGGTGACCGCCGGCGAAGCCGTGTTCGGAGAGCAAAAGAACCTCATCGTCTGGACAAAGAGCAACGCCGGTCAGGGCAGCCTTTATCGCTCCCAACACGAACTGATCTTCGTCTTCAAGAACGGCGACGGTGCCCACATCAACAATGTCGAGCTTGGGAAACATGGCCGCAACCGCTCGAACGTCTGGACCTACGCCGGCGTAAACTCCTTCCGGACGGGCCGGATGGACGACCTTTCCGTCCATCCCACAGTCAAGCCCGTCGCACTCGTTGCGGATGCCATGCGCGACTGTTCGCGGCGGGGCGACATCGTGCTGGACCCGTTCATGGGCTCAGGAACTACCCTCCTCGCCGCTGAGAAGGTCAGCCGGCGCGCCTTCGGTATCGAGATTGATCCGCTGTACGTCGATGTCGCCATTCGCCGCTGGCAACAGTTTACGAAACAGGACGCAGTCCTTGAGCGTACCGGTGAGACCTTCGACGAGGTCGCAGCCCGAGTCGGCTACGCTCGACGGAGGACGTCGTGAGTGCCGATCCGAGCCCCCGCGGCCGCAAGAGGAAGGATCTGAGTGTTGGATACGGCCGGCCGCCACAACAGCACCGATTCAAGCCGGGTCAATCTGGAAATCCAAAGGGGCGGCCACGCGGTTCCAAGAACGAGTCGACCCTGGTGCGCGAGATTCTTGAGCGCAAGATCGAAAGCCGCTCGAACGGGCGGACGCGCAAGATCTCCGTGTTGGAAGGCATCATCTTGAAAATGGTTGAAGAGGCCCTCAAGGGCAACACCAAGACCGCGGCATTCGTACTCAATCGTTACGCGGCCATGGTCTCGGGCGACCTGCCACCGCAAGACCTCGGCGACGATGATCGCGCCGTCCTCGAGGCGTTTGCCGCAAGGCTGAACACTGCCGATAAGCAAAACGGAGAACCGGAATGAAACGCAAGGATCAGGATTTCTTGAACGCAGCTATGCGAACCAATTTCATGGTCTTCCTGCACCGCTGCTTTCTCACGCTAAATCCAGGTGCCGAATTCAAGCCGAACTGGCACCTTGAAGCGATCGCCCATCGTCTGAACCGTGTTCTAAGAGGTGAGGTGACACGGCTCATCATTAACATGCCGCCCCGCTCGCTAAAATCGATGAGCGTGACGGTCGCCTTCATGGCGTTTTTATTAGGTCACTTTCCACACCGCAAGACGTTTGCGATCTCTTACGGCGAAGAACTAGCTGCCGAACACGCTGCTCAATTTCGAGCTATCGTGGAATCACAATGGTATCGTCAGCTGTTCCCTGGAATGCGAGTCGCACGTGCGGCGAACTCAGACATCTACACGACGAAGCGAGGGTTCCGAAAAGCGACATCGATTGGAGCCACCCTTACAGGCTTGGGCGGGGACACTTTCGTCATCGACGATCCGCTAAAGCCAACGGATGCCTTGTCGGACTTGCAGCGAAACAAAGCCAACGAGTGGTTCCCCTCGACACTGATGTCGCGGCTGGACGACAAAAGGACCGGCGTGATCATAGTGGTGATGCAGCGGGTCCACATGCAAGACCTCACAGGATATCTGCTGGACAATTTCAATGATTGGGATGTTTTGAAGCTTCCGGCGATCGCGGACAGCGACGAACACGTGCCCATCGGCGTCGATCGCTTCCACGTTAGAAAAGCCGGCGAGGCTCTCCATCCGGAACGTGAACCACTAGAATTCCTCGAGCAGTTTCGCCATCGCATTGGATTAGATGTCTTCGCCGCTCAGTACCAGCAGACGCCGGTCCCCCCCGGTGGATCAATGATTCAGACACCATGGCTACGTTATTACGACAGCCTTCCTGATATACCTGGCCGTCCCGACATCATTCAATCATGGGACACAGCCAGCAAGACCGGCATCATGAACTCCTACAGTGTTTGCACCACATGGCTACGGCTAGGGCCGCAACACTATCTGGTCGACATGGTTCGGAGCCGCTTCGAATTTCCTGAGTTGCGCAAACAAGCTATCGAGCTTGCCAACAAGTACAACCCAAAGAGAATCCTGGTCGAAGATACTTCCACGGGCACGTCGCTGGTCCAAGAACTGCAGGCCTTTGGTATTAATAGTGCTCGAGCAATCAAACCCCGGGGCGATAAGGTCGAGCGGCTGTACGTCCAACAGGACAAATTTGCGCAGGGGTTAGTTCTATTGCCAAGGGCCGCACCTTACCTGCCTGAACTCAGGACCGAGCTGCTGAGCTTCCCGCAGGCAAAAACAGACGACATTGTCGACTCCATCACCCAGGCGCTGGCCTATCAATTCGATGACAACGAGTACGACAGTACAATGTCCTGGGTCGGTGACACAGACGTGCCCTATCGCCGTTGGTTGGCCCAGTTATAAGATGATCGATATACCGCCAAAGACGCGATCAGATTGCTCGCTTTCCACTCGACTCCGCCGGCAGTATGGGCGCCCACATGGTCACAAGCTCGAGCAAAAGGACCACCGATAAAAGCAGTCCGGCGCTCGAGTGGAAGCCCGACCAGACTTAAGTGGCTGGAGGGGTATAAGAACGCGTCGTATTCGCGAGCCGTTCTGGCAACCAGATAGGAAAAGCACCGACTTTGGTGCTTTTTTTGGGCCTCGGCTGCGCATCTTGTTATCGTTTAGCCCGCAAAAGAGCGAGAATATTGCTCGCGAATTCGCTGGACTTCAGCGTTCATTGGAGCGGTACTGTGCGCCGCTTAGGAGAACGGACACTTTTGCGAAGGTTGGTTTAGCGCAACTCGGCTCCCTGCCCCGCTCTTTGCGGGGCTCGTGTCAGTGGCAGCACTGTAATGCTGTCTCTGTAAACGGAGAGCCAGATGGCCAAGGCCAAATCCAAACCGAAAACTTTAAAGATGGCGGCGAAGAAGAAGTCCATTCTTGCCCGCACCGCCGCTGGCAAGACTCAGGGCGCGAAGCGCAACTCCAAAGCCCCTCCGAAAGGCGGTCCCCAGTCCAAGCAGGAAAAGGTTCTTGCGCTGCTTCGGCTGCCCAAGGGTACCACCATTGATGCCATCACTAAGGCCACCGGATGGCAGCCGCACTCGGTGCGCGGCTTCTTCTCCGGTGTCGTGAAGAAGAAGCTGAAGCTGAACCTCACCTCAGAGAAAGTGGACGGCAAGCGCCTCTATCGGATCGTCAAGGCGAGCGCCGCATCGTGAAATCCGCAATCCGAACGATGGGAGCCGATCCAGCCGTGGAGGCAGAGCTGGCTCAGCTGCCGACAACGTCAATAGCCGAACTGCGGACGCGCTACCGGGAGCTATTCCGGTCCGAACCACCAAAGGCGTTCGGTCCGGATCTCCTGCGCCGCAGCATCGCGCACACAATTCAGGAGAAGGCCTACGGTGGCCTTCCCTCAAACGTCCGGCGACTCCTCGGCCAGATGGTGAAAGCCGCCTTGGCAAAGCCCAAAGGCCGCCTGGAGCTGACCCAAAGGATCAAGCCGGGGTCCGAGCTTGTCAGGACTTGGAACGGTAAGACCTACCGGGTCACGGTGCTCCTTGAAGGATTTTCCCACGCGGGCAAAACCTTCACCAGCCTCTCCGAAATCGCCTTCGTGATAACCGGTACGAAATGGAATGGCCCACGATTCTTTGGACTGCGGTCTTTAGCGCGTCAGGAGGCCTCCAATGGCAAATGACACCAAGGTCATCCGTTGCGCCATCTATACCCGCAAATCAACCGAGCACGGCCTTGAGCAGGAGTTCAACTCGCTGGACGCTCAGCGCGAAGCTTGCGAGGCCTACATCAAAAGCCAGGCGTTTCTGGGGTGGAAAGTCCTACCTCAGCAGTACAACGACCCGGCGTACTCCGGGGGCAATCTCGACCGCCCTGCCCTCAAAAGACTGCTGGCGGATATTGAGGTCGGCAAGGTCGATGTGGTCGTGGTCTACAAGATCGATCGCCTCACCCGCTCGCTCGTCGATTTCGCAAAACTTGTAGAGGCCTTCGACGCCAAATCGGTTTCGTTTGTCGCTATCACCCAGCAGTTCAACACGACTACGTCCATGGGCCGGCTCACCTTGAACATACTTCTGTCGTTTGCCCAGTTCGAACGGGAGCTAGCTGCCGAGCGGGTCCGGGACAAAGTGGCTGCCAGCCGGCGCAAGGGGAAGTGGACCGGCGGGACCGTACCGCTTGGATACGGCACGAGGGATAAGAAGCTCGTCATCAACAAGACCGAGGCCGAAACCGTTCGAACGATCTACGGGCTCTATCTGGAGTTGGGATCGTTCAGCAAGCTGGTTGCCGAACTCGACCGTCGGAAGATCGTCACCAAGCGACGCAATGTAAAGGTGGCAAAGTATCGGGGCGGCATTCCCTTCACCTACGGACCCCTCGCCTATTTCTTGAAGAACAGGATTTACATCGGCGAAACCCATTACGCAGGTAAGTGGTTCAAGGGAGAGCATGAACCGATCCTGGACCGCTCAACCTTCGACCGTGTACAGGAACTGCTCAAATCCAACACTGTGAGGCGCAGGGTTACGTTTTCAGAAAGCGGCGCGCTGCTGCAAGGCAAGCTCTTCGATGACAAGGGCAATCGCATGGGACCCAGCTTTTCCAGCAAGAACGACGTTCGGTATCGATTCTACGTCAGTACTGCGATGCGCGGACGCCGACACAAGGCCGGCACTGTGACCCGAATATCAGCACCCGAGGTCGAAAATCTCGTGAAGGCGGCGGCCGAAGAGCGCGGGATAGCGATCGATCAAATCGTAAAAGTGATGGTATCAGCAGCTTGCATTCGTGTGGATGCAGGGAATATCAAGCGAAAGCACCGAACCATCGACATTCCTTGGTCACCTAAGCCGAAAGGCGTTGCCACCATCACGCGCGCGCCGGGCCAAACCGACGAAAAACTTGTGAAATCCGTCGCCCGGGCTCACGCGTGGCTCGCAGACCTAGCCGCGGGTCGGTACGCGTGCGTTGAAGACCTTGCTGCGGCGGCTAACATCAATCCGAAAGTGGTTCGCCAAGGCCTGCGATTAGCGTTCTTGCCGCCAGAATTGACGATGAGCGTCCTGAATGGCGAGGCCACAATGGCTCTGAAGGACATTCCCAAAACGCTGCCGTTACCTTGGGCCGTACAGCGGGAGATGATCGGCTGAATTCGTCGATCGAACGCTATGGAAACGGCTCTAGCCAACTACTCGTCCAGCAACTCAAGGAAGTCGCTTATTCGGTCGAACGGCTTCGCATTGCGATTGCCCAAATAGACCACACGATCGCCATCGCGCTCCAGCGACTTCGCTCTCGACTTGCGAAGCCGACCGGGGAGAAACGTCGCCGCAACAGCCTCGGGGCCGACGTCGAGCCTCATAATGCCGCGCTGCTTGCAATCGAGCCTGAGCCTTGCGGCCGCGAAAAAGTCGCGCGCTTTCGGCGGCAGCCTGCCGAAACGACGTGCGGTTTCGTCCTCCAAATCCTCGAGATCATCCTCGGTGCGACATCTGGCAATACGGCCATAGATTTCCAGGCGAACAGCGTCCGACTGTACGTAGCCCGCGGGTAGCATGTCGGCGATCGGCAGGTTCAGATCAGGTACCCACAGCTCGGCGCCACCGTCGGCGCCCTTCTCCGACGCCCGCTTGAGAAGATGGCTATAGAGCATTGGCCCGAATACCTGCAGATGGCCAGACTGCTGTTCGGAGAAGAGGTCTCCGGCGCCCCGTAGATCCAGATCACGCTCGCTGATGGCAAAGCCGGCGCCGGGCTTGCTGAACTGCTCCAGCACGGCCAAACGCTTCTCGGATTTTTCGGAGTTCGACTCGTTTAACAAATACGCGAAAGCACGCGTGCCGCCTCGTCCGACGCGGCCTCTTAGCTGATGAAGCTGCGACAGACCAAACTTCTCCGGCCAGCAGATGACGATGGTGTTCGCCCGGGGGATGTCGAGGCCGCTCTCCACGATATTGGTCGCGAGCAGCACGTCAGCTTCACCTTCGACGAAGCTCATCATTCGATCGTCGATATCCTCATCAGGCAAGCGGCCATGGAGACATACGATGCTAAGGTCTGGAGCCGTCAACTTCACTCTTGCCAGCATCGGCTCCAGATCCTGGATACGGGGGCAAATCAGAAAACTCTGCCCGTGGCGTCTCTGCTCACGCAGCAAAGCCGCGGCGATCGCGGCGTCCGACAGCGGAGCAACCCTGGTGACGATAGGCAGCCGGTGAACCGGCGGCGTTGCAATAATGCTCAGGTCCCGGAATCCTGCAAGACCCGCCGCCAGCGTGCGCGGTATCGGCGTGGCGCTCATCCAAAGGGCATGAACGCCCTTCGCAAGGCCTGAAAGTTTCCCCTTCTCCGCCGCACCAAAATGCTGCTCTTCGTCGATGATGACGAGGCCGAGGTCGGCAAATTTCACGTCGGTCGAGGCGAGAGCCTGTGTGCCGACTACGACTTTCAGTTTGCCGCGGCGGAGTTTTTCCTTCGTATCTCGCATCTCCGCTGCCGTTGCTGCCCGCGACAGATTCGCCACTTCTATCCCGAGCGGACCGAACCGCTTGCGAAACGTCTCGACATGTTGTCTGGCCAGGACGGTGGTGGGAACTGCAACAGCGACCTGTTTTCCTGACAGCGCGACAGCCGCCGCCGCCCGCAAGGCGACCTCGGTCTTGCCGAAGCCGACATCACCGCAGACCACCCGGTCCATCGGGTGACCGGCCGCCAGATCGTCCAGCACGTCCCGGATTGCGCTGGCCTGATCAGGTGTCGTGAACCAGGGAAAGCGCGCGACGAATCTTTCATAGGCCGCCCCTGGAGCGACCAGCTTGGGAGCACGCCGGCGCCGTCGTTGAGCGATATGTTTCGCAAGCTGTTTGGCCGCTGCTTCGATTTCCTGCTCGGCCTCGCCACGTCTGTTCCACCACGTGCTGCCATCGGCCTTGTCCAATGTGAGCTTACCGGGCTCAACAGCGTACGGCCAGATCAAGGCGAGATCAGCAGGCGGAACAAGCGCAGCATCACCGCCCGCGAATTCGAGCCTGATCATCTCGCGGTTTGTACCGTTCCCCATGTTGAGGGTCTGCAAACGATCCAGTAGAGCCAAGCCACGCTGGAGATGAACGACGGCCGCCCCGCGCTCGGGAATATCCGGGTGATTGAACGCAACTGTCCAAGCTTTGGCCATCGGTTGCGGATGATGGGCACGGCTACCAAGCACATCAGACGCGGTCACAACCGAGATCTGTTTTTTGCCCGGAACGAAAAAGCCCGCGTCGAAGTCGGCCAACAGCGCGCCCTCGCGTCTTCTTGCCTCCACCGCCTCGTCCCAGTTGGCGAAACGCTCCGCCCTGACCCCACTCATGCGCTCCATCGCGCGCAGATCGTCTTCGACCGCCGCGACGAAGAGCAAACGAGAACTGGCGCGTTCCGCCCTGGCCACGAACGCGCGAAACGCTTTCCTCGGTGCCGCAACCTTCGAGAAATCGGGCGTGGCCACGAACGCCGTCTTAGCAGGAAGCACGCTCATGCGCTTCTTCAGCTTCTTCCAATCCCCTCGCCCCAGATACTCGCGTTCCGAATCCCTGCGGCCGGCTGCCTCCTCGATCGTACTCAGCCAGTTGTCAGCGTGAACAGGTACTTTTGCATCCGCGATCCATCGTGCCCGACCGCAATAGTCCAGGAAGGTAGCCCGCAGCGCCCGGCTGCCGCCCAACGCAAGGCGCTCCGACATCGGATCGACAATCAGTTCCTTGAAATCGGATATGACGTCGTGCTCATTAGGATCGACGGCAACAATTCTGCGGATCGCACCACCGGCATGCTCGATCCGGTACGGCCCGAGAGCACCGGCAGGGAAGATCTCGAATGTCGCGCCGTGAAAGAGCACGGTGCCCGGATATTCTGCCTCTTCGTCGAGATCGTAACCCAATTGTTCCATGCGGTCCTTGAGGTCCCGCTCGGCATACGACGCTTGCACTTTCAGACTTAGGCTGATGCGCGACCAACTCGCCGGTAAAGGCAGCCGCTCCATGATAGCCTCTGCCGTCGAGACGAGCAGAATCGGCTTCCTTCTTCTGGCAAGACGTCGCAAGACCGAACTCCGCCTGCCTGCGATCTCGCGCGACGATTCCAGCCCATCGAACGGCAATGTATTCAATCTGGGGAATACGAGAACATCGAGCGATGGATCTAGTGCATGGACGATGCCGCCGAGCCGCTCGGCCCGGTTCTCGTCTTCCGCGAGGAACACCAAGCCGTCGCGACCGAACTTTTTCCACTGTTCGCGAAGATGGAGCGCCAACATGCCAAGAGGCGAGGACGTCGATATCGCCGAACCCGAGAACTTTTTGCCTTTCTTTGTCGGGGTTTTCTTGGTCACTCGGCTGGCGTCGGCCTTCTTGCTTTTCTTCACGAGACTTCCATCGTCATTCAAGAGCCCGGCTACTGCGAATCGTCAACAAAATTGAAGTTATCCAGTTTCTACGCTTCCTTAGATTATTGCCACTGTAGACTGTCTTGTTCTGTCATTACCTTTAGGATCGTCGTATTCGCGGTCTCTGGCGGCTCCTCTTGGGCCTCTAGCGGCAAAACATTTCTAGTATTTGGCTTGGCTGGCTGCGGCATCGGCATCTCAGGCAAAGCCCCAGAAACACGACCTGGGAGCGACTGCGAAGGGATTGCACGTGCGTTGGAGCGCCCAAGCCTGAAGGATATGATGCTCCCGGAAAGATCATCGTCCAAACGTTTCCAGCATCGGGACCAGTGCTTTGACACCAGAGACCTCTTCCGGTTTATCGCCTGAGCTTCAACAGATTGCCAACCAAGCGTACTTTCTGCGAGGCAAAGCTATTGGCGCCTACGCTCAGATCGAATTTGTGCTCGCCGACATGTGCTTGCAATTCTGGGAATGGCCGGCGTATCGAGATCTGAAAGGTCAGTTCCCCGATCAATGCCGCCGCCCGCGTCGAAGCGGTAACAGTACTATTTAAGGCGACTGGGCCGTTGGAAAAATACCGGAAAGACATTGAACCGCTGCTTGCCCAGCTCAAATCGTACGAAAAGAATCGCCATTTGTTTGTGCACGGACATTTGATGCTAACAAATGCCGACAGAACTCCATCCGTGCACTTTCGGCTGTACGCACTGAGCAAGGATTGCGTCAAATTACACAGGGAGAGTTGGACACTCGAGCAGATGGAATCCATCGCATCTGACATTGAAGCCTATGCTAGGCGCTTTGGTCGGCTGCTCGACCGCGTCTATATTGAGCAAGGGCTAAACTAATATCGACAGACCGCGTGTATCGAATGTTATGGAACACCCGGGACGCAATTTGACCGACCCCGCCTTGGATCGAGTAACGGATTTCTACTCCGTGGGTTGCAGGTTCGAATCCTGCTGGGATCGCCACCAAAAACCCTTGCAAATAAAGGGTTTATCGCCAATTCCGGTTTGTTCTTTTGGCAAAAACCGTGCTGCTAAACGCTGCTAAACGGTGCAAGTGAAATCAAGCAGTTACGGGTGACTACCAACGGTTCCGAGCAGCACGGAAACAGCATGGCGCCTTCAGGCTTTGTTCTCGCTGGCGGCACTGTGAATAGCCGGGAGAAGCGCAACTATCCTCGATAGGCCCCACACGACCGTGGCACCGTATAGGTGCGCGCCGATTCGCGGCGCCATCTATTACGCTCAAGAACGGCAACCTCGCTCCGGATGTGCTGGAAAAACTAGGGAGGATGCAGGAGCGTGCTGGGCAGGCACTGGGCGAGCCAAAAAATGAAGCAGCTCTTGTCGAGAGCATGAACTTGGCAACCGAACTACTTCCGCTGATGCACTTCCTTGTCGATGACGTCGAATGGGACCTGAGCTAGCTGAAGATTTGGGCCCGCCGGCATTCCGGCGGCTAGACGATCGGGGAGCCTTAGTTGGTCCAAGTCGCGGTAGACTCGCGTTTTCAATGACCCTCGCCTATCTAACCCGCATGCGTACCAGTGCTTTCGAACCCTGCATCCCGACCCGCGCCAGTAAGGTTCCTATCTCCAAAAGCTGGATCCACGAGGTCAAGCACGATGGCTACCGGCTGATCGTGCACCGCGAGGGCAAGCGGGTTCGGCTGTTCACCCGGAATGGCTATGACTGGAGCGACAAATATCCGCTGATCACCGAGGCTGCGCTGCGCATCCGGTCGACGTCCTTCGTCCTGGATGGTGAAGCGGTGTTGCTCGGTGTCGACGGGATCTCCGACTTCGACGGCCTGCACAGCCGCAAGCACAATGACGAGGTACAGTTCTACGCCTTCGACATGCTGGCGACCGATGGGGACGATATACGGAAGCTGCCTCTCACACTGCGGAAGACCAACCTCGCCCGGTTGCTGGCGCGGCGTGTTGACGGCATCTTCATTTCCGATTTCGAGCGGGGCGAGATCGGGCCGGAACTCTTCCGGCACGCCTGCCTTATGGGCTCGAGGGCTTGGTGTCGAAGCTCGCCGATCGACCCTACCGGCCCGGCCGGTCACCTAACTGGGTAAAGATCAAAAACCCCGCCTCTCCCGCCATGTTGCGGGCCAAGGACCGATCTTGGTGACGGACGAGGCATTAAAATTAAGCCAGCCGACCATGATCGACGATCTCGCTCTTTCGATCCATCTCGCGCTCATATGCGGCTTCAGCCGCGGTCAGAGGAAGTTCATAGTCAGTATATGTGCGGGCCTCTTCCACCGGCATGCCCATCTCACGCCCCCGCTTGAATGTGCGAGCCCGCCACGCAATTCTGAGTTTCAGTAACATCTTCCTGAGCGCGTGTTCCAATTCAGGCTCATTTGACGGACTTCGCGTTCCAAACTGAAAACCCGTTATCCGCAGCAAATCCACAGGATACCAACAGCGTCGATTTGCCTATATATATAGCCGCGCCAACGACTTGCTGCAGTCGAATTCACAGGCAGGAAAAAAGCCGCCGCTGAGGGACTCTGCCCGCAGGTGGTTAATGGTAAATTCCAACGGGGGTCGGTGGGGCCTAGATGACCGTCTTCTTACGGGGTCGCAACTGGCAAGCCGCTTGCGATGGATGCTTCAACTGTTCGGCAAGAAATTCCTAGATGTGCCGAACTCAGACATCCGGAGCACGCCCATGAACATGCAGCCCCATTTTGACACAACGCGCGAGGTCACGGTAATTCGTAAGATACTCGCTGATCTCGTTCGCACGGTTCAACTGATCGAATCCGACATCTTAGCCGAAGAAGAGCGCACCGGAATTTCCGACCAAGCTAACGCCAAGTATCCGATACTGGCGAGGTCGCTGATCGAGCGGCGAGACAATCTCAAGATGACGATTGGCGGCCTTGAAGGGCGTCTCATCCAGCAGCACGAACAGGTACGGACCGCGGCTTAACGCAGGTTTTCGGCACTTTGGCCTTGAATCGGCCGATGTGCCCCAAGCAGCAAAAAGCCGCCACCGGGGTTGAGAGTGGTGACGGCTTTCCGTGTGCCCCCTCGCACGAAAGGTCTAGGCCCAATCTGGCAACTCCCCGTTAACGCGTCGTTACCGTAAAGCCCGCCGGGCGACGAGCGGCCCTTACGCGCCCATACTGTTGAGCGCCGCGACCGCGCTCCTGAGCGCCGTCATATGCCACCACCGTTCATCGGTACTTAAGTCCTCGTCGAGGGCATGCTGAATAAGCGCAGCTGCGCCGGCTGGCGTGGCCGGGATTGTATTGGCCAGCCGCTGCACATGCTGTGCACTTAGTGGCGGTCTCGTCGCGGAGTTCCATGCTGTACGCCCATAGATCATCGAAACTGCCCCGTCAGGCGCACTGTAACTCGATGTGCTGCGGAATTGGGAGATCCAGGCTAAACCCCTCGTCGCCAAGCAACGTATTTCAAGCTTGGCGGGGGGGGCGCCGTCGTGCGGAGGATCTAAAAACAACAGATCTGAGGAACATTGCCCCTGCCGGCATCTTTTCCTCGTAATCTTCTGAGTGGGGCCGATGGATACCACTGTTGAGGATGATCCCAAGGAGAGGAAAAATGATCACAAGGGTTCTCGTTCTAGCCACCTGCGCTGCAATGGTGTTGAATATTGCAACCGCGCAAGCCGGTCCCTGCAATACCAGTGGCAAATCCCCTCAGGATGCTGGCTCTGGACCGACGCCAGGTAATACCGGGCAGACGATCGGCAGTGCCAGCTCGACTACCGCCGAGCACCCGCCGACAGGTTCAATGAACCGTGCGGCAGGAGACGTAGCGACGTCATCCCAGGACAGTCAAAAACAAATGCAAGGACAGCCGACGGCAGCTCAGCAAGGCCATGGCGCTGACCCTTTAGCAAAAAAGGCTGATCAGAACTGCTGAAAATAAGGTTGTGGAACCAATGCGACGCGCCAAGATTTGGTCAGCGCACCCAGCCCGCCCCAGGGGTGCAAAACTTTCAAGGCGGCCTCAGCTTGCCCCAGCTGGGGCCGTTGGAATCCTCCTTGACGACTTGATTGCGGGAGACAGTCCTTGTCCGACGCCCCACTGAAACCGCAGACCGGCGATCGTCTTAAGCTGAGCGCGCTCGGCGCGGAGCGCTGCCCGGGGCTTGCAGGCAAGGTCGGAGCGGTCGTCAAACGACGGCTCGACAGCGGCATCGTAATTGTTCGTTTCGATGGCAATCGACAATCGACTTCGCTCCACCGCGACTATATCGAACCGACCGACTCCTAGACAAAACGATCGGCCCGGCGCGCAGCGAAGCGCAAGGAAAAACCCGTTCATGTCCCCGTATCCGGCCGTATCGCTCCATACTTCCCCGTCCGGTGGCAATGGTTGCCGGGGGCTTTCGGACACTTTCTTGTGCGGGAACGATGTCCAGCGACAAAGGTCATTCATCAGCTTCGCTGGTTCATCTGCAGGCCCCCCCCACCCGAGAGTAAAACCCTCGAAGGAATGCGGATGTTTGAGTTTGAGCTTCTGACGAAGTGGGATTGGGCTCTCGTCGCCGCCGTTGTGGGGGTTGGCTTGCTCCTGATCTGGTCAAGCGTGCATTGGCTTGCCAACTAAGGCGGCCTCATCGTAACCAATGGTGAGCCGCCTTACCCCGGTGAGCCTGTGCCCGGCTGCTGTCACGGCGTGCGGACGGGATCTTCTCCGACATCGAGCGGGCGAGATTGGTCCCGAATTTTTCCGACACGCCTGCTTGATGGGCCTGGAGGGCTTGGTATCCAAGCTGGACGATCGGCCATACCGGCCCGGCCGGTCACCTAGCTGGGTAAAGGTCAAAAACCCCGCCTCTCCCGCCATTCTGCGGGCAAAGGAATTGGCCCCAGCTCGTCGAGGGGCGGGCTGGGGCCATGGGGCTCGACCCCGCCTAGATTGAATTGTACGGGCCTGCCGCGTAGTCTGTTAGCGACGAGCGCGATGCGCAGTCAAATCGACGACCTGCGGCGCGCTGTCGCCGCGCAGTTTCTCAACAAACCAAAATGCCCAAATGGCTACAAACGAGCAAACGAATAACAGTGCGCAGAAAAGAAATACATTCATGGGGTCCTTCCAGACTGCGCTTGCTTTGTTTCGATTTACGCGCAGCAACCCTGAGCTAAATGCTTTAGGCATCGAAGGTTCCCCAACCCGTGTTTGCGAGGAGACAGGGGCGTCCACATGCGCTCCTTGCTTTTATACCTTCGACAGTTGTCTTACGGGGAATGCCGAAGTTAATCGTCTAATCGCGGCCGCGGATTCCCTCCTTTTCGGAGTCATCTGGTATTTTCACAAAGTGAGCTGTTTTGACCAGCGCGGAGGCGACCGAAATGCCAGATTGTCCCAATCACCGCCCCGCCATCGGCATATCGGTGACTGAGAGTGTTGTGCTCCCGCCCAATCCCAGGGATGCACCCCGTGCCTTCAACACAAACCGAGACTGCATTCAGCGTTTCCGAGATCGGCATTTTCAATTGCGCCAAATGCAGCAAGCCAATGAGGCTTGTCTGTATTGAGCCCGGCGAACCGGGATTCGATAACCGCACGTTCGAATGCGAGAAATGTCACGACACCGCGCGGTTTGTTGTCTCGGGCTGAAAATGGCATGGATCGATTGGATTCAGGTTCTGGGAGTGTCCACGCTGGCCCTATCGGCTGGGACCTTCTTAATGCTGCTGTTTGCTATGTAGCCATGCACGCATTTGCTGACGGGCCGCCTGTTTGGCACATCGATTGCTAGTGATTACTTGCTGGGGATTAGAGGGCCCAGTCTGATACAGGGCGCCGCCGGGACAGTGATTTCGAGCCCGGCGGCGTATCTTTTGGGGCACCGCGTGCGCACGCGATGCGCCGAGGCCGACTTTATCGAACATCGCCGTCAGCGCGCCTGGACGGCCTGGAAACACGCTATGCAGCAAGCCGGCCTCCAGCTGCCGACGCAATCAACCAGTGGACAGGCGCGGTGTTTGTGGGGCTACGATCACCAACGCAGGCGTTGACCAGCACATAAGGAAGCACACCTGGCGGAGCTGCAACCGCGTGAACCTCTGGCAATTACTCGTTTAGACGGGCCGCCGCTTTTGCTAGTGACTTTGCCTTGTTCGCCTGCTTGATAAGTTTGTCTCGTGCGGGGCCCGGTCCAATTCGCTGCGCCTCCTTGAATGCCTGTCTGGCAGATTCAAGCAGTCGCTGCTGCAGCGATGTCGGGTGCGTCGTATTCCTGCTTACCGCCATGTACAGCCGCCCCCGTTTGAGCCTATCCGGGGTTTGCCGCGCCTGTGGCAGTGTCTCGACCAGGGGCAGTGATCCGCACGTCGTGCCCTTGACGGAGCGCTAACGATGCCGCGGCAACAGCTGCCTCAAACGCAGATTCCTTGGTTTGATAAACGTTCTCGGCCTTGCCATCATGGCTAATCCTCCACTCACCCGCGTCGCCAATGATCTCATATGAAGCCATGCCCATCGTCTATCCTCCCCTAACTTGCTGGCCTCAGTCGGCCGCTTAGAACGGGACCTGTGAGGATCATCCAACTTCGCGGACACCGGGCTGGTTCCGTCTTGAGGAACGAATCACTAACAATTAAACTGAATCCGCCGTATGTGGTTGCGTGGAGTTGCTTTATGCGTACGTCCAATTGGACGCCGTCGATCGTGCCCGACGATCAGGATCAGACCATCTATCTGGTCGCCAATGACTTCGGCAAAATTGGCCGCGCATGGGTCGAGGCCGACTATGAGACGACCGATTTTGAAACGGTCATCCAGGACCTGCTCACCGGCCAATACAGCAACCCGATCCGGGTCGTGGCCTTTAACACTGCCGAGCGTTGGTCCGAAGACGTTTCAGAAGATGTCGCTCATGAGTTGCGCCGACGCTGCGATTTGCAGATGCGCGATCTCCCCTCCGCGCTCTCTGATTTTGTTGAGCGTCATGAGGGCGCGGATCGGCGGCAGTTGACGTTGCGACTGGTCTGCTTGCCTGTTCCCTGTGGGCGGCTTTCGCGCGTCTAATCGCTTGCTGCCCCGGGAGGGTTGCGAAAGGATTCAGTTCGGCCGCAAGCAGACTGGGGGCTGAGGGCGAGAAATAAGACCTGCCACCATGGATCAAGCCGCGCTACTCCAACTGGTGCCCGTCGGCGAAGAACACGCCATATCCGCCCGTTCGATCTGGGAAATAGAAGGGGTGTGGGCGCCCGCGTCGATCAAGACAAAATTAGACCAACTCGCCAATGAAGGGCTAATCCAACGAAGGTTCGTCCCTTTGGGCCAGAATAGGAAAACGCTATACTCAGGAAGGCAACCGAGGCGGGATCGTAAAATCACCAGTAACGTTTGGACAGACGCAGACAAGGAATTGCTCAAAAGTCTCTGATGGCGCGTCGGGATCCACATCGAGAAGATAAACGCGCCGATGCTGTACCAGGAGCGCGCCACTCCGGCCGAGTACAAACGGTGGTTGCGGAGCACTCTTGCTGGTCGAGAATCTTGGCGGAAGGCTAAGAAAATGACGAAGACACCGGGCAAAGTTGAACCACAGAAGCCGATCAGCAAAGCCGAGCGCGAAGCGCGTAAGGCATTCCGCCAAGTTGATGCCGAAAAGGCAATAACCGATCACGAGATCGCGCAAGAGGCGTTCTCAAAAAACCGAGAGCGTCTCAAGGCCGAGCGGCTGGAGCGCGAGGCTGCAGCGCCACCGCCCCCAAAAGTCCAGCCCAAAGCGAACAAAATGACAGCTCCGAGTCCAGCGATACGGCGTTGGAGCTCTGAAGAAGAGCAGAAGCTTGATGAGCTCCTCGATGCCGGAAAGGAAGCCGCCGAGATAGCTGTTGAACTGAACCGAACACGCCAAGCTGTTTATGCTCGATTGCAACGGCGTTACAGAAAACGAGCAAAGCAGCCGGGGCAAGAAGAGCTGGGGCTGAAGGCGAAGGGGAAATGAGCGATCGAACACTCTTGATTGTTGGCCTGCTAATCGTTTGCGGCGGGATAGCATATCTGATGGCGATGATTGTTTGGCCCGTCTGATAGCCTCTCGCGCCGCTATTTCCTTGGTGGCTTTAGGGTGGCGCGAAAACCGGAGCGTTGAATCGACTCTTGGGGAGTTGAGAAGTTTCAAAAAAGCGGCCTCAGCGCTTGGGGAAGAAGCGCGGAGGCCGGAAGTTTGTACCAACATGTCGTCCTTTCGGACGACCCATCAATTCCGGTTATTGCCACTTGTTCCCGAAAATCCCCTGTCACTTTAGTAATAGGCGGTTTGAGCCATTCCCGGTTTGTGCAGTGGCCTGAAGCCAGAAACGGCTCCAGCAATGGGGAGAGCTGGGGCCGCTTGGCTATCCGCGCATGCTGCGGGTTGTCGCCTTCAATCCGGCAGAGGGCTGGTCGCGCGACGCCAGCGAAGACATCGCCCGCGAACTCGAGCGACGCGTTGCATCGGAGGGACGCGAGCTTTCCGATGGCCTGCAGGATTTTATTGGGCCAGTTCGGCCGGAAGATCGGCGTGCAGCTGGCGCTACCGCTGCAGATTTAGAAGATTGACCCAACCAGCCGTTCAGCCTCTGGAAATGTCACTACGCATGCTGCGGGGCCAAACGATGTGGCTCAAATGGACAATACCCCTTGTGTTTTCGGGCGCCGCAGTAGCGATTGCCAGTGCCGCCGAAAACGTATCGCACTCGTCCACTAACTTTCCGAGGCCACCGCCGTCGGGCACCACGGTATAAATTCGATAAGGTGCGGGGGCGTCCATTCAAGACCTTTACCCGTGCTCGCGGCGATACTCTGTACCAAATGTAACATAAACCCCAGCTTAAAACACAGGATGCGTGGGCAATCTGGATTCAGCGGAGACCCAACCCACGGCGGCGCGTCGTTGGATTGCTGTGGACAACCGACCTTCGTCTTTAGACTTTGCAAGACTTGTTGCCCATTTGCGCCTCACGAAACTGACGCTCGGGACCCTACCCTTTTTGGAGGGAGGGGGTCATGGAGCTATTTCGAGCTGAGAAGATTGCCACTGCTCAGGACCGATCAAACCATGACTGCCGCTTCTGCGGAGGAAGGCTCATGCTTCTTAAAACGATCATGGAAGCTGAAAGCGGAGTTGTCATTCATTTGTTCGACTGTCAGCAGTGCGGAGAACGCGTCTGGACCGATTAGGCCAAAAGGTACAGTCCGAGCTGCCCCTGCCCCTGCAGATCTAGCGCTCGTCCATCACGTTGCTGACATCAGGTTGCTCAAGGCCATGGGCGATACCATCGGCCTTTGGCTTCCGCCTTGTGTACTTCCTCTTCGGCTTCGGCGGCGGTGGCGGCGGTGGCGGCGGCTCGAGGATCTTCCTGAGTTTGTTGCTGAGGACCAGCGATAGGTGGTGCGCCAGCGACGTCTCCTGAAACAGATCCAGGCCGCGCATTGTCTCGAGAATGGCGAGCAGCGGGATGGCGTCATGGGCCTCGAGCCAAGCTAGCCCTTTGTCAGTCCAATCCCGCCGGCGCACCATCACCCAAGACACGGCATTGATGATCGGCTCGATAAGCGCGTCTTCATTTCCTTCGGACTCGGTGATTGTGCGGATCAGCAGCGTGACGTGCTCCGGTCCGTGCAAATAAATTAGCCTTTGCAGCCTCTGCCGGACCGCCTCATCGATCGGGGGCACCTCCATCTCCGCCAGTAGCCCTGCCAACTGCTTAACTGCCCAGCGCTCGCGCTCCGACTTGTGTTCTTTAGTCCACGATGGGCCCCAGGGCGCCGCTGGCACGCCCGGCTTTGTGACGGCCTTGCGTACCCGCTGGCTTGGGAAACGCATCACGGCTTCGCTCTGGGGCGGGGTAGCGACCCTCGATTTGGCTGCGAGGCCTGACATTCAATTCTTCCGTCCCGCCTGCGCCGCCTCGATCTCGATATCGGGCATCAGGCGCCCGCGGATGGCGTCAAAAATCTCATCGACCCTTGCCACGATCAGCGCGCGCATTTCTTCGGCATTATCGTCACCCTCACCAACTCGCAAGAAGGCGCAGCTCGAACGGATGTTGGCAATCCATGTTTCTTGCGCAACTCGTCCCGCTTTCTCGCGGTCATCTTGCCGTGGGCGCTGGGTGTGATTTCGTCTAAGCGCTCGTAGAGCGAGATATTCTGCTCGTCGACATAATCCGCAGATTTCATCGCCTGTAGCGACGCGTTCCTTGGCGTCGGCGTTCGGTCAATCGGTTTGAGAATCCAGGGACTAACGCGTTTCGCGCCGGCTCTTGCGACGGCGAGCGATTTTGCGAGGAATGGATTTTTACTCCCGGCCATCACTTACCTCGGCCCGTCTCCAACGCGATCGCCGCTCGGATGTTGTTTCTCGTGACGCGCGAGATTTCGCCGCGCTCGATCATTTTTGTTAGTCGCGAAACGACGCCCGCTTCAAGCGCTTGCACGCCGGCCGTGTCGAGGTCGCCGGCGCCGGCGCGAATCATCGCGCGGTCGTCCTTGCTCAGTTCAATGGACATGCTGCTTCTCCGTTGTATGAGTTGCCGGACGACAGCAGGGATCACTGTCGCCCGGCTCGCGCTCGGTCCGTTGGATGCCGGAGAGCGCGCGTTCTTTAAGCCGTTCGAACCAATTGCGGCCGTTGCGGCGGTTCCTCCCGCAGCTCGAGGGCGATATCGTCCGCAGCGACCTGCGCCGCGCGGGCTGCCGTCGTCAGCGCGCTTTCAATTTCGGTCAGTTCCTCAATTTCAGGTCCATGATGCTTCTGGAGTGCGCCCCGCTCGAGTTCGGCGCGAAGTGCCGGGCTGATCTTGAGCAACTGCTGCCTGCTCTCGAGCACGGCTTCGACGAACAGCGGATCCGGCTCGGTACCGGCGAGAAGCGAGACCATCTCTTTGTGCGGCATCGTCCGCAACACCGCACGTGCCTCTGCCCTCTGAATCTCGGAGAACTTCGGTTCGGTGGTCCCCGGCTTGATGCTGGATCGCCGCGCGGCTAGAGCCTCGTTTGCGGCTTGAAGTTCGGTTTTCGCCTTCTCCAGCACCGGTGCCACCAGCGTGGCATTGAATTTCTTGAGTTCCTCGCGGATGCCTGCCGCCGTGTAGCGCCCGCTCGATTCCAGTTCTTGCTTCCGGGCCTGGAATGCGTCGCTGGCGGCCAACGATGCATCATAGACTTCGCTTTCGAATCCGGCTTTGCGATATGGGCTGCTGATCCCAATAATCATCGAGCCCGGCATCGTGGCCGTTCCTGGCTTCAGGGCTTTGTAGGTTTCAACGTCCGGAGTTGCGCTGCTGTCGTCGCGCCAGAAGGCGATCTCGTCCAGGATGGCGCAGAGCACCGGTCGACCTCGGACAGCCCGGAAGCTGTTGGTTGCAACCGCGATGTCGATTTTGTTGCCGAGTTCGAACCCGTAGGCGGTCTCTCGCTCGATCATCCCCTGCAGAAGGGGAATGTCGGTGAAGTACGATCGACAATAATTCAGGACGATTTGCCCCTGACTCCGGTCATTTGCGAGGCACATAACGAGGGCCCGCTCGCCCGGCCGCAGTTGCCCGCTTTCCCGAAATAGCGCGGCTGCGTGGGCTGCAATGACGCTGGCGATGGAATCCTTGCCACCTCTTCGGCCGGCGATGATCCACAGCTCCTGCACCCGTTCCGCGGGCGGGTCGCGATCGGCCACTGAACGAAAGAACCCGACCTCCTCGGGGGACATTGGAAGGGCGAACGCGGCCTTCAGGATGGCGCGCCAGGCGTTCCACGTCTTCCCGGGAAACCAGGGTGCGAACAAGTTCTGATCGTCCAGGGCCTCGATAATGTTCACGCAGCACGACCCTCGCGCTGCGCGATATAGCTCTGCAAATCCGGCGCCGCGGGTTTTCGATCTGCACCCTTGGCAATGATTGGCGCCAGTATGCGCCTGATCTCGCTGGAAAGCCGGATGGCCTCGTCACCATCGACCCGCTCTCCAAGCACTTGTGCGGTCTGCAACGCTTCACAGCGCAATGTCAGGAGGGCTGCTTGCCTAACCTGCGCTCTCTCGGCCTCGCTGAGAGCGGTGATGCCACCGGCCTCCTCGGCAAACTGCTTGCACAGGTCGCGGAAGCGCCTGGCCTGGGGCAGCCGATTATCGACGCCCGGTAGCGCCCATGGCTTGTTCGTCACCATCGAACGATTGGTGATCGAGCCGGGAGCCCGCTTGTGCGGTGCTGGCTGTGATGTGGTCGTGAACGCGTTGCGAATGTCGTGCATTCACCACAGATGAATGCGTTTCCGCGCGCGTGCAACGTGGCGACTGTTGCCGGATGCGCAGCCAAATCATGATCAACGGTGAAGTGCGTTCAGCGCAGTTTAAGTGACGGGCAAAAATATTTACAGCTTAGGACCTCTTTCGCGCCGGATCACGTAAGCGTGGTGCGAAAACAGATCCCCATAATGCTGAAAGCGTCCCGCAAGCTGCCAGACTTCGCCGACGTCCACGATCCCAAAAACCTCTTGCGGCACCCTCGAGCGGGTCAAACCTCTGGTCCCTATCTGGGGGATCTCCAGCGGGCTTGGATACCACTCATCATGGATTAGCCGGTTGCGCGTTGCTTTGTCGCTCCAAAACGATTCAATCGCGGTCAGCAATTCTTGAAGGTCGAAACCGCTCAGACCCGCGACTGTGCGAGGGCCAAAACCTGATCCTTGGCATCGTGCGATTTGAGAAGGGCGACGGCCTCTCGTTCGCTATCCCCCAGCATCTCAGAAACCATCTCGAGCACCCTCGCTTCCGCCAAGGCGAACGTAATCACCAGGTTGCCAAGAGCCCTGACGAAGGGACGAAATACTCGTCGACCAGATCGGGCTGCTCGTCGTCGGCGGGGTTGTTCATTCCATTCCGAGGCGCTGTTGGACGCGGATGACGGTCGCTGCATACCACGGCCTGCCCGATGGCGTCGGCACCTTGCGATCGTTTAGCGCCGCGGCGATGGCTCGAGCCGAGTTGCCGGCTAGCTCCGTGAAGATAGGCCGCAGGGCCTCAGCGCGCTCCCTGGCTTCGTCCCGGTTCTGTATGCCCTTGGCGTTCAGCCCACCCAGCTTCACGCCCTGAGCCTTCTTGGCGGCCAGAGCGTCCTTTGTGCGGCGAGAGATCATCGCCCGCTCTTTCTCCGCGAGAGCGGCATATAGGTGCAGCATGAACGGATCCGCATCAGCGCCCAGCTCTGCCACGATGAATGGCGTCTTGTGGGCCATCAGGCCGCTGATGAAGTGGACGTCGCGGCTAAGGCGATCCAGCTTGGCTACGATGATCGGCGCCCTGTGCTTGCGTGCGGCCTGAGTGCTGCGGACAGCTGCGGCCGGCGATCGAGCGCATCGGCGCCCTTGCCCGTCTCGACCTCTTGGAAGGTCTCAATGAGTCGATAGCCTTCAGCCTCAACGAACCGCGCCAGTGCCGCCTGCTGCGCTTCCATACCCAGGCCTGAATTGCCCTGCTGTGCGGTCGACACCCGGGTGTATGCGATGGCGGCTTTCATGACTGGCCCCTGATCTGGAACGAAAACGAATTGTGGCCGTTTTTCGAGCACTGCGTGGCACACGTGGCAGTCAGCTTCCGTTTGTTAGCACCACGCTTCTGATCGGATGCGAAGTTGAGGTCGCTTTCCTCGGCGGAGGACCGTTTTAGCACCTGCGTTTTCGAGACGGTGACCCGCCATTGGCGCGTCAGCGCCAAACAGGCAAAGCGGACGTTTGCCATTTGTGCCGAAGCAAATTGCGCCCACGTTCGATATTCACAATTACTTTCGCTCAGACGACCAAGGAAAATTCACATATTGATCTCGACTATCATAACAAATGTTTCCATACATCTTGAGATAGGTGTCGCGACGGACGGGATCTCTGTAAACTTCACCGGGATTTTCCAGGTCGCTTTCGTACCGCGCGATATTTGAATTTGTTAGTGCGCTTGGCAAAATATCCATTGCCTGCGGAATGCTCTTTCCGTCAAGCCAATCCGCCGCATGCTGCCCCATCGCATACCCAAAAACAGACGATGCCAAGCTGACGCTTACTTTGTAGGGACCGCCGTTTTTTATCTCTGCGACCGCCTCCGTCTCGCCGTCGATGCCGCCGAAAAATTGAGCTGGCCGGACCTTGCCGGCTGCCCTTACGGCGTCTAGCGCACCAAGGACGACCGTATCCGCGCCGAGTACCACGTCAATTTCAGGATGAGCGAGCAGAATGGTTTGCATCATCGCAAAACCACCTTCTTTATTCACGGTAGTCGGCGAGATATCAGCAACGATGGCGGCTCCAGGAATATCCCTCAGTGAATCGCGCATTGCGACGAAGCGTGGCGAAAGGAACTGAAGGCTATCGTGCGTCAACAACACGACATTCGCTTTGCCTCCCAGTTTATCGCGTATGTAATTTGCAGCAGCGTCGCCCAAGGTCTTGCCCGTCAGGTATTGCGGGGCATTGAGCAGTGAGGTGGCAGGAGGCGGCACGACCGCACCAACATAAGTTCCTTGCCAAATAGTCTTGCGCAGAACGGGCGCTAGTGACGCTGGATCGACCGGCGCAACCACGAGCGCGCCAACTCTCATCGATCGAAAACTCTCGACCTGTTCGATCATCCTTTTTCCCTGACTTTGGGCAACCGAGATCGAAAAGGCCAAACCACGATCCTTTGCCGCCATCGCCAGCCCTCTTCCAATCCCCTGAATGAACTCGCGCTCATTGTCCTGTGAAAACGCGAGGATTTTCTTCAGCGAAGGTGGTGGATTGCAAGTGGGTGCATTGCTATCGAACATCGGAAAGACACGAGGCACAGTGATGCCGCTGGGCTCTTCCTCTGCGGACGCATGCCGCTGGTTCAAAGACAGCAAAAGCGCGAGCGCTGCGAGAGTTGTTAACTTTAGTCGTTGGATTTTCATGTTCATACGCGTTACGCCGCAGAAGACAATTGAAGGTTAAGCTCTCTGGGTAGAGTCATGCGAAAGGTCGTTCCCGTGTTCAACTCCGATTGAACAGTAATGTCACCTCCGAGATTCCCGACTAAAGTCCGCACATAAGCGAGCCCAATCCCCTCCCCTGGTTGATCGATCTTGCCGACTCGTCGGAACAGCTCGAAGATCGTGCTAATGTCGCACGGAGCGATACCTCGGCCATTGTCAGCAATTTCGATTGCAATCCGATCATTCGGCAAAACGAGACCTCGAACTTGAAGCCGTAAGGGGCGTTCGACATCTCGGTACTTTACAGCATTGTCCAATAGGTTACCTATAATTTGCTCAAGCGAGAGCCGATCCGTCACAATACTGGGAATACTCATCTTGATGTCGATTTGGCCATTAGCCTCCGACAACTGATGATAGATTGCGGCCGAACTAGACGATATGAGTTCGTTTAGATCAACAACTTCCGCCCGAAGCTCTCGCCTGCCTTCTCGGGATATTTTGAGAACGGCATTGAGTAGTTTGTCCATTTTCTCCGCTGATTTACGGATGTATCCGATGGCCTCCGGCATTTCCTCGTCTGTAACGATGCGAACCTTCTGAGAGGTCGGATCAGCTGGTGCTGGATTGGAGTTGTCAAAATAGTTCCGAAGTTGTTGGACATTGGCCTCCAATTCGCCTGTAAACCCGACGATACTAACCAGGGGCGCTCGCATGTCATGCGACAATAGATGAGTGAAACGCTGAATCTCCTCATTTGCGCTTGCAAGAGCCGCTGTACGCGTACGCACCCTTGCCTCTAGTGAGGCGTTGAGGGCCGTTACTTTACTTTGAGCTTGATTGAGCTCTCGGGTGTAAGTCAGCAGCGTTGCGGCCACAACACCAACGACCAAAATGATCAGTATGGCTGCGATTATGGATGCCCACCGCAGATTGGCGGCGTTCGCTCGTTGCTCGGCTACGCCGGCCGTCAACCGATTATCCATCGTTCGAACGATGCCAGACACAAATAGATTCACTTCATCCATCAGCGCCTTTCCGCGATTGGTATTTATGATAGCCAAGGCCTCGAGCTCTTTTCGCTCACTCTTCAGAGCGATGGTACTGTCCATTTCTTGAAATTTTTCTGAAAGCAAAGCCGTTAATCGCTGCAGAACAAGCTTGAATTGGGCATCACCACCAAGTGTGCGTTTCATATTTTCGAGTTGTCTGATGGCTAACGCCTTTGCGGCATCATATGGTGACAGATAGATCTCATTGCCCGTGAGCAACAATCCCCGCTGGCTCGATTCTGCGGACTGCACGGCGTTTTGGATTTCGACGGCCGATATCCTGACATCGCGTGTTTTAATCACATCATCGAAATGTTGGTTGGCACGGTCTCCAAGCCTGACTGTCATTCCGACAACAGCTAGCAAAGTAACGAAACCAACAATGAGCAAAAGTAAAGACAATGGAACAATGAAACGCTTCGAAATGAACATTGAGTTGGCACCTAAGCTGGATAGCCCATTAATCCGTTGCCGCGGCAACACAAGCCGCCTTCAGCTCTCGAAGACGCACCGAACAATCTCTCCGGCCTACTTGGCAACAGCCGAATGCCTACCGCCAAGCGCGATAGTCAAAGCGCCTAAAAGTCTATCCGACGTATACGGCTTCTCGAGGATCAACTCGTCCTGCTTCGCACTCGATGCGCTGGCGCCATAGCCGGTGGCGAACACAAATGGAATGCGCCGGGCGCGCAAAAGCTCTGCGATTGGATCGATGCGATCAGAACGGATGTTGACGTCGAGTACGGCTGCATCAATTGACTCTGTTTCGACGAGGTTGCGAGCTATAGGGATCGATTGTGCAGGACCGACAACGGAGGCGCCCAGATCTATAAGCATCTCTTCCACCATGATGGCGATGATGGCCTCGTCTTCGACGACGAGAATGCGTTTGCCCCACAAAGCGCTCACGTTGCCTCTCCTAGGAGAACGAGCGGGATACTGATACAGCACACGAGACCTTCCGGCTTAAAATTGATCATCACTTCACCCTCGAGATCGTGAGCGAGAGTACGTTCGAGGAGGGTAGATCCAAAGCCGCGTCGTGTGGGGGGCGAGACAGCGGGGCCACCGCTCTCGTGCCAATGTATGCAGAGCTGCTGCTGGGCATCGTCGGTCTGCGACCAGTCTAATCTGACCTGCCCCTCCTCCTTTGATAGTGCTCCGTATTTTCTCGCGTTGGTGCATAGCTCATGCAAAGCCATTGCAATTGACACGGCTTGTTTAGGGGAGAGCAGAATCCGGGGGCCATTAAGTGATATGATGCCCGCGTTAGAGCCCTTGGTGTCAAGCGTGAGTTCGGCGAGCCCCTCGAGCGACGCATTCTCCCAATTCGCATGCGTGAGCAGATTGTGAGCATGGCCGAGTGCCCCCAACCGCCCCTCAAATGCTCGGCGCGCTTCAACAGGATCCGCATTGTTTCTGAAGGTCTGATGCGCGATGCCCTGAACGATCGAGAGCGTATTTTTTACGCGGTGATTGAGCTCATCCACCAGCAACTCGCGGGCCTTCTCGGCTTCCTCGCGTTCGGTTATGTCGACATTTGCTCCGATCATTCCGATGAATTCGCCGGCGCGAGAAAAACGCGGATGAGCGCGCGTCTCAAGCACGCGGTAGCGTCCCTGGGCGTCCAGATAGCGGGCTTTCATCGCGAAGTCGCTATGGTCCTTAAGGGACTGGGCCACTTGCTTGCCGACGCTCGAAGCGTCCTCTGGATGCAGGGTAGCGCCCCAATTGAATTCTTCGACGTGCTCCTCCGCGACACCCCAGAAAGCGCGGAGCATCTGGTTGAGATGGACACACTTACCATCTTGGTCACTGATCCAAATCATCACGGGCGCGTTCTCAGCCATCAGCCGGAAGCGCTCTTCGGAGGCCCGAAGTTCGATCTCCGCTTGTTTGGCCGCAGTGATATCATGCGCTACGCCAATAAAGCCGACGTGCTCTCCTCGCTCATTAAACCTGAGTTGAGATACGGCCCTTATCCACCGCCAATCATCCCTCACTCGCAGAATTCTGATCTCAAGCGTTAGATTGCTCGATGATGTGCTCCCCGGGACAAGGCTTCGAAGTTGCTCGGCCTTCAAAATCCGATCGGCATCCTCCGGGTGAACGCGACCACGCCAATCAAGCTTTAGCGCTTCCTCGTAACTTAATTCGAAGAAATCCAGATACGCTTGATTTGCGAACAAACGCTCGCCATCGAGCTTGGTCAACCACATCGGAATTGGCGCGTTGTTGGCAACAATCCGAAACCGTTCCTCGCTTTCCCGGAGAGCCTGTTCTGCCAGCTTCGAATCCGTTACGTCGAAATGTGCGCCGATCAAGCGGATGGGCCGATTGTCGGAATCACGTTCGATTCTTGAAGCGACGCGGACCCAGCGCGTCTGTCCGTCGCTGGGCCGAATGATGCGGTATTCAGCGGAGTAGTCGCGGGTTGTGCCGTCCACAGCATCGAGAAATTGACGCTCTATCCTAACTCGATCATCCGGATGGATTCGCGCAACCCAATCATCATGAGACTCGTTGACCGCTGTTGGAGGCAAACCGTGGATCATCAGATATTCGGGCGACCTGCGATTTCGAAACCCGGCCCGAAAGTCGACCTCCACTCCACCAACGCCCGCGATACGATGAATCAGCGCGAGCTCCGCCTCACGCGCCTGCAGCTGCCGGATCAGTTCGTCCACACCTTGTGTGGACCCCGCTTCTTGTTTGAAAGCGCTCAACTACGGGTGCTCTTTGTTCCTGCAGGAAATAAACTGGATCCGGAGTTTCGCGCGGCAATTCCAAACCCGCGGCAAGCCAACTAGTTCCCATGCTAACAGCTCGGGTGGCGATGGTAAGGTCTTCTCTCAAGGTACTGGGGACGATGCCCTACCAAAGCGGACTAGGAGGCAAGCCGCCGCTCCTTCTATCCTCGCTCACGCGCTCATGGCGACGATAGTTCCGGGAAATTTGTGTCCTAACAGTTGCGGAGACTGCTTTGGATTTGCCAAAAGCTGTGCTGCACCTGCCAACCCTACCACTCAGTGGTGCTCGAACCTGTCTCCGCCAATCGTCTCCACGAAAACGGTAATTTCTGCGGTTTGGGCTGGAGACTTTCGGCAAATTCTCGCCAGGGTTGCCGCTTTCTGAAGACCAGAGACTTTAGACAACTGCACGAAAACCCTATTAATTGCGGCACTTTCAACCAAAAATGGAACACTCTCTCAGGTTGAGTGACTGCTTGGCTGGGGCGGGAGGGATCGAACCTCCGAATGGCGGAATCAAAATCCGCTGCCTTACCGCTTGGCTACGCCCCAACAGGCCGGGAACACGGCAGGAAACCTGCGGCGGATTCCCTCCGGCAACGTGGGTCTATAGGGAGAGGTGAGCCATTTCAACCGGCTAGAGCATGATCCGAAAGGGCATGCCCGGCACGGGATGCGGGTTGGGCGCCAGTTTTCCGGAAAGATCACGCTCAAACAGAAGGATAGGCTTTGGATTCCGGCCAAAATCGGCTCCGGAAACACGACTCTCTATAATAGGCCTGAGGGTTCGTCCGATGTGGACGCCCCGGGCTCGCGATGGCCTCAAACCGCCCGGCCTCGCCCCGCCGCCCCTCCCGCCCATCGGAGAGTTGAGAGAAGGCCGGTTTCGTGGGAAGACGGCCCCCCGCTTTCCCGACTGAGGCGAGTAACCGACATGACCTACCGCGCGCCGATCAACGACATCCTGCTTGCCCTCAACCATGGCGCCGGCCTCAAGGCCGCCGTGCAGGCCGGTCACTACGGCGATTTCGACGGCGATATTACCGCGGCCGTGCTGGAGGAAGCCGGCAAATTCGCTTCCGACGTGCTGGCGCCCCTGAACACGGTGGGCGACGAACACGGCATCAAGCTCGCCGACAACAAGGTGACGACCGCGCCCGGCTGGCCGGATGCGTACCAGCGCTGGATCGCGGGCGGATGGAACGCGGTGTCGGGCCCGGAAGATTTCGGCGGCCAGGGCCTGCCGATGGCGATCAACGCCGCCTGCACCGAAATCTGGAGCGCGTCGAACATCGCCTTCGGCCTCTGCCCGCTGCTGACGCTCTCGGCGATCGAGGCGCTCGACGCCCATGGCAGCGAGGAGCTGAAAAAGATCTATCTGGAAAAACTGGTGTCGGGTGAATGGACCGGCACCATGCAGCTCACCGAACCCCAAGCGGGCTCCGACGTCGGCGCGCTGCGCACCCGCGCCGAGCGCGCACCAGACGGCAGCTATCGCATCAAAGGCACAAAGATCTTCATCACCTATGGTGACCACGACATGACCGATAACATCGTGCATTTCGTGCTGGCACGTTTGCCCGATGCCCCCGCAGGCACCAAAGGCATCTCTCTCTTTCTTATTCCAAAATTCCTCGTCAATGCCGACGGCTCGCTCGGCGCGCAGAACGACATCTACCCGAGCGGCGTCGAGCACAAGCTCGGCATGCATGCTTCGCCAACCTGCACCATGACGATGGGCGATAAGGGCGGCGCGATCGGTTATTTGATCGGCGAAGAAAACCGCGGCATGCTCTGCATGTTCACGATGATGAACCAGGCCCGCCTCGGCGTCGGCCTCGAGGGCGTCGGCATCGCTGACCGCGCCTATCAGCAGGCGCTGGCCTATGCGCAGGAGCGTCGCCAGGGCCGTGCCGTCGGCGCCAAGGGCGACGGGATGGACGCGATTATTGTGCATCCCGACGTCAAGCGCATGTTGCTGCAAATGCGCGCCATGACGGCCGCCGCGCGCACCATTTGCTACGCCACCGCGGTGGCGCTCGATGTCTCAGTGCGCGCCAAGGACGCCAAGGTGCGCAGCGACGCCGCCGCCCGCGGCGCGCTGCTGACGCCGATTGCAAAAGCCTTCTCCACCGATATCGGCAATGAGGTGGCCTATCTCGGCGTGCAGGTTCACGGCGGCATGGGCTTCATCGAGGAGACCGGCGCCGCCCAGCACTATCGCGACGCGCGCATCACCTCGATCTATGAGGGCACCAACGGCATCCAGTCGATCGACCTCGTGACGCGAAAACTCGCCGCCAATGGCGGCGCGTCGGTCTGGGCCCTGATCGACGAGCTCTCCGGCATCGTCAAGCAGGTCGAGCTTTCGAACGATCCGGCCTTCGGCACCACGGGCGCAAAACTGCGCGACGCGCTCGGCTCGCTGGAGCGCTCCAGCAAATGGCTGCTGGGGAAGGTCGCCTCCGCGCCGAACGACGCGCTCGCGGGTGCGACACCCTATTTGCGGCTGTTCGGCTCGACGCTCGGCGGCTGCATGCTGGCCGGCGAGGCGCTCGCCGCCAAGAGCAATGGCGAGAGCGGCGATCCGCAGCGCTACGTCACGCTGGCGAGGTTCTTTGCCGAAAACATTTCGGTGCAGGCCACCTCGCTGGAAAAGACCGTCATCGACAGCGCCGACGCCGTCAACGGCGCCGATGCGGTGTTGCTGGCATAGGCCATCCCACCATCCAACCAGGCGCATCAGGCGCCGCAAGAGCTACCAACGCAGGAGCCACAGTCCCGATGTCTGATTTCGATCGCGTTATTAATCGCCGCGGCACGCACGCGTCGAAATGGGACATGATGGCCAAGAATTCGGGGATCACGGCAGCGGACGGAATTCCGATGTGGGTCGCCGACATGGATTTTGCGGCGCCTCCCGGCGTCACGGAAGCACTGTCCACGCTCGTTATCCGCGGCGTCCATGGTTATTATGCCGACACCGGCAGCTGGGCGGCAGCGCTCGCCGAATGGATGGCGCGCCGGCATGATCTCGCGATCGACCCGGCCTGGGTCAGCCCGACGCCCGGCGTCGTCTCGGGCCTCGGTCTGATCCTGCAGGCTGTCACCGAAGTGGGCGATGAGGTCGTGCTGTTTCCACCGGCCTATCATGCCTTCCGCAAGATCATTCTCGCCAATGAGCGACGCATCCTCGATGCGCAGCTGGTCCTGCGTCAGGGCCGCTACGAGATGGACCTCGATGCGCTGGGAAAACAACTCACGCCGCGAACCAAAATTGTCTTCTTCTGCAGCCCGCACAATCCGGGCGGCACCGTGTGGTCATCGGAGGAGATCCGTGCCCTCGCCGCCTTCTGCGCCGAACGCAATCTGATTCTGGTTTCCGACGAGATCCATTGCGACCTGTTGCTGGGCGGCGTCAAACACACGCCGACGCTGTCAGCCGCCCCCGAGATCGCCGATCGCCTGATCACCTGCCTTGCCGCGACCAAGACCTTCAATCTCGCCGGCGCCCATGTCGGCGCCTGCGTCACGTCGAACCCGGTTTTGAAGCAGCGGATCGACGCGCGGATCGCGGCAAGCGGGCTCGCCTCCTACAACGCCTTCGGCATGATCGCGACCGAGGCGGCCTGGCGAACCGGCGAGGCCTGGCTCGATGCGCTGCTGCCCTATCTCGCCGGCAATCGCGATACGCTCACCACACGAATAGAAAAAGCCGCGCCCGGCGCACGTTCGATGCGGCTCGATGCGACCTATCTCGCCTGGGTCGATTTCTCCGGAACGGGACTAGCGGCTGCGGACGTTGCCGCGCGGGTCAAGGACCGGGCACGCATTTTTGCCAGCCCCGGCGAGCAGTTTGGGCCCGGCGGTGAAACCTGGCTGCGCTTCAACTTCGCCACGCCGCGTCCGATTCTCACCGAGGCGCTTGATCGGCTCGACGACGCCTTTCGAGACCTCCGAGCTTAGGCTGCGGATGCGGTCTTAACGCAGCGGCATCGGCGGCCTCGGCACCGACGCCAGCTCCGGATCGCTCAGCGTTTCAGCGCTGGTTGGTGATTGCGCCTCAAGCTGTCGCGGCACGTAGGGTGCCGAAGTCGCTGACAACGGCGCGGCAGCGGCCGACGGCATGGCCTGCTGCCGGACCGGCCGCGGCGGCACGGGCGGCGGAGCCGGCGTCCTTGGTGGCGCTATCGCGGCGACTGGCCGCGGCGGCGCCGGCGGCTTTTTGGCTTGCACATTTTGCGCGGCAGATTTCTCCGAAACCATCGCGACGAGCTGCTGCTGGCTGGCCTTGAGCTGCTCGATGCTGGCCTTGAGCTGTTCGATCTCCCGGCTTGCACTGGCCAGATCGCGCGCCATCGTCTCGAGCGATTGCGACTGATCAGGCGCGGCGGCGGCCGGCGGGGCTGCAGCGGCTGGCGCCGCTGTCGCAGCGACCTCCGCTGCAGCCGGCGCAGCAGCAGCTTGCGCTGCAGCTGGCGCCTGGGGCGCCGGTTGTGCCGGTGAAGTATTCGACGTGTCGACATCAGCAGCAGCCAGAACTGGCTGCGCGGTGAGGCCGGTTTTTTCCGGCGCCTGCGATGATTTCTGCGTAAACAGCGGCGTCCATTCCGCGATTATCCGTTGGGCCGCCTCGGCATGGTAATGCCAGGCCATGGCGGCGCCGCCGATACAGCCCGCCAGCAGCAACGCCGTGACGGCACGCATCGCGCGCCTCGCTATCGACGACCTCGGCCGGCGGCGGCTCTTGATCAGGGCATCTTCGACGGCGGCGGCGCGAAACGTGATTTCATCCACGGCGGTTGCGCGAAACGCGGCGTTGACCGGCGGCACCGCTGCTCCGCCCTGGAATACCGGTTCGATGTGAGGATGCGGGCCCGAAGGCGCGCGTACGGCATCCGGCGCCGGGCTGGAAAACTCTTCCTCCGCTGGCGCTACCTTGACGGGATCAGGTGTGACCCTGACGGGATCAGGTGTGACCCTGACGGAATCAGGTGCGACCACGAGGATATCGTGCGGATCATCGGTTGGCTTCGGTTTCTGCATCAATTGCATCGGCGCTCCGTACTCGATCCGCCCCAAGACTTTGCCTCGAGACTTTGCCCAAGGGTGCCGGCGGATTTGCGTGAGATCGACGACTTCCAGCCCCGGACTTCCCCAACACGTCCGTTCCCTTACCTCATTCCGGTTTGACCAAAGCAAGGCAGTACCATGGAGAGGTTGCGGCCGCGGGAACTCGGCCCGCGGCGCCACGCCCGTTTCGATCCGCGCAACCGCGCCCGCTTAGCGGCCTACCAGCTGCTGCAGATGTTCCGGGTACCGCGCGCCCTGCACCGCGACGGCAGAGATCGCACGCTCGATCTTGCCAAGATCGGCTGAAGTGAGCGTCACCGCCGCCGCGCCGATGTTCTCTTCCAGGCGGTGCGGCTTGGTGGTGCCAGGGATCGGAACGATCCACGGCTTCTGCGCCAGCAGCCAGGCGAGCGCGATCTGCGCCGACGTCGCCTTTTTGCCCCTGGCGATATTGCCGAGCAGATCGACCAACGCCTGGTTGGCTTTGCGCGCTTCCGGCGAGAACCGCGGCACCACGTTACGGAAGTCTGATTTGTCGAACGTCGTCGTCTCGCTGATCGCGCCGGTGAGGAACCCCTTGCCGAGCGGGCTGAAGGGAACGAAGCCGATGCCGAGTTCTTCGAGCGTCGGCAGGATCACCTCTTCGGGTTCGCGCCACCACAGCGAATACTCGCTCTGCAGGGCTGCGACCGGCTGCACGGCATGGGCACGCCGGATCGTCGGCGCGGCGGCCTCGGAGAGTCCAAAGTGCCTGACCTTGCCTTCGCGAATGAGATCCTTGACCGCACCCGCGACATCCTCGATCGGCACGTTGGGATCGACGCGGTGCTGATAGAACAGATCGATGACGTTGGTCTTCAGCCGCTTCAGCGAAGCCTCGGCCACTTGCTTGATGTGCTCCGGCCGGCTGCTCAGACCGCTCTGCGCGCCCGTCTCCGGATCGATGTCGAAACCGAATTTGGTGGCGATCACGACCTGGTCGCGGACCGGCGCCAGCGCCTCGCCGACCAGTTCCTCCGACGTGAACGGCCCATACACTTCGGCGGTGTCGAAAAACGTCACGCCACGCTCGACGGCGGCGCGGATCAGCGCGATTCCCGCCTGCTTTTCGACCGCCGGGCCATAGCCGAAGCTGAGTCCCATGCAGCCGAGCCCGATCGCCGAAACTTCGAGGCCGCTCTTACCAAGTTTACGCTTCTGCAATTCTTCTTCTCCAGTTGTTCAGCAGCTCATCGCGCCGAATATTGTCGCTCATGCCACTTCCGGCAGCCGGGCGAGTAGCTTGTCGAGCGTGATCGGATAATCGCGCACCCGCACACCGGTCGCGTTGTAGATCGCGTTGGCGATGGCGGCACCGACGCCGCAGATGCCGAGTTCGCCGACGCCCTTCGCCTTCATCGGCGACGACATCGGATCGGTCTCGTCGAGGAAGATCACGTCCTGATGCGGAATGTCGGCATGCACGGGCACTTCGTAGCCGGCGAGGTCATGGTTGACGAAGAAACCGGCGCGCTTGTCAACCGCCAGTTCTTCCATCAGCGCGGCGCCGGCGCCCATCGTCATCGCGCCGATCACCTGGCTGCGCGCCGATTTGGGGTTGAGGATCCGGCCCGCGGCACACACCGCCAGCATGCGCCGGATCCGCACCTCGGCGGTTGCGGCATCGACGCCAACCTCGACGAAATGCGCGCCGAAGGTCGATTGCTGATATTTTTTGCCGAGGTCGCCGAATTCCATCACATCCTCGGCGACGATGCCGCTCTCGCCCGCGGCCTGCGCCAGCGGCACGCTGCGGTTGCCCGAACGGACCTGCCCGTCGGCGAAATCTACCTCGGTGGAATTGAAACCCAGCTTCTGCGCCACGGCCTCGCGCAGCTTGACGCACGCCGCATAGACGCCGGACGTCGAGCTGTTGGCGCCCCATTGCCCGCCCGATCCGGCCGAAACCGGAAAGGTCGAATCGCCGAGGCGTACGATGATCTTGTCGAGCGGCAGGCCCATCATCTCGGCAGCGGTCTGTGCGATGATGGTGTAGGTGCCGGTGCCGATATCGGTCATGTCGGTCTCGACGACAACGACGCCGCGGTTGTCGAGCCGCACGCGCGCCGCCGATTTCATCACCGGATTGTTGCGGAAGGCAGCCGCCATGCCGATGCCGACCAGCCATCGCCCGTCACGAACCCGGCCGGGTGCGGGATTGCGCTTGCTCCAGTCGAAGCGGTTGGCGCCGAGCCCCATGCACGCGATCAGCGGCCGATGCGAATACGCCCGCTCCGGCTTTTCGGGATCAACCTGGGTGTCGTTAAGGATACGGAACTCGATCGGATCGAGGCCGAGCTTTTCCGCCATCTCGTCGATCGCGATCTCCAGCGCCATCATGCCGGGCGCCTCGCCCGGCGCGCGCATCGCATTGCCTTCCGGCAGATCGAGCACCGCAAGCCGCGTCGCCGTCATGCGGTTGGCGCCGGCATAGAGCAGCCGCGTCGCCTGCACCGCAGCCTCCGGCTTGCCGCCGGGCAGGTTGCCGGACCAGCCCTCATGGCCGATGGCCGTGATCTTGCCATCCCTGGTCGCGCCGATACGGATGCGCTGGATCGTGGCCGGCCGATGCACGGTGTTGTTGAACATCATCGGGCGCGTCAGCGCCACCTTGACCGGCCGCCCGGCCGCGCGGGCGCCCAATGCCGCGAGCAACGCATCGGCCCGCACCCACAGCTTGCCGCCGAACCCGCCGCCGATGAAGGGCGATATCAGGCGGACTTTATCCTTGGGCATGCCGAGCGTCTTGGCCAATTCGCCAACGCTCCAGTCGATCATCTGGTTTGAGGTCCACACGATCAGCTTGTCGCCGTCCCAGGCGGCCATCGAGGCGTGCGGTTCCATCATCGCATGGGCGTGATCGGGCGTGGTGTAGGTTGCGTCGAGCTGAACCGGTGCCACGGCGAACGCGCCGGCGAAATCGCCGACCGCGGTATCGGCCGGACCGCCGGTGATGCGCGCGGGCTTGCCGGAATCCTTGACCGCTGCGAGATCGAACGCCCCCTCAGCCTTCACGTAATCGACGCGGACCAGTTGCGCGGCGGCGCGGGCCTGCTCGAAGGTCTCCGCCACCACGAGCGCGATCGCCTGGTGATAATGCTCGATCTCGGGGCCACCGAGCAGCGTGGCGAAGTTGAAGTTGCCTTTGGCGAGCTTGCCGGCATTGTCGGCCGTGACGATGGCAAGCACGCCGGATGCTGTTTTGGCGGCCGTCAGGTCCATCGAGGCGATCCGGCCCTTGGCAATCGCCGAACCGACGACATAGCCGCAGGCCGGATTCGCGATGTTGTCGTGCCGCTCATAGGCATAGGGCGCCGTGCCCGTGGTCTTGAACGGACCATCGATGCGGTCCGCGGGCTTGCCGATGATCTTCAACTGGTCGATCGGGTTGGTGGTCGCCGGGGTTTCGAATTTCATGGTCTATCCCCTCGCCTCTGCCAGCACCGCGCCGAGCGTCCGCTCGGCCAGCAGCAGCTTGAAGGCGTTCTCATGTGTAGGTTTGGCGTCGGTGAGCAGTTTTGCCGTCACGGCTTTCGCGCCGCGCGGCAGTTCGACCTCGGCGGCTTCGACGCGCCACGGCTTGTGGGCGACGCCGCCGAGCGCGACGCACCCGCTTCCGTCGCGCTGCACGATGGCGGCGACCGAGACCAGGGCGAACGCATAAGACGCGCGGTCACGCACCTTGCGATAGATCTGCTTGCCGCCAACGGGTTTCGGCAACGTCACGGCGGTGATCAGTTCGCCCGGCGCCAGTGAGGTCTCAACCTCGGGCGTACTGCCGGGCAGCCGGTGGAATTCCGCGATCGGAATTTTCCGCGCCGCTCCATCGGGCTGAATCGTTTCCACCGTGGCGTCGAGCGCGCGCATGGCCACCGCCATGTCGCTCGGATGGGTCGCGATGCACGCTTCGCTGGCGCCGATCACGGCGTGCTGACGGCTGAAGCCGCCGATCGCCGAACAGCCGCTGCCGGGCTGGCGTTTGTTGCAGGGCTGGTTGGTGTCGTAGAAATAGGGGCAGCGGGTCCGCTGCAGCATATTGCCCGCGGTCGTCGCCTTGTTGCGCAACTGGCCCGAAGCGCCGGCGAGCAGCGCGCGCGACAGCACGCCGTAATCGCGCCGCACCCGTTCGTGCGCGGCAAGATCGGTGTTGCGCACCAGTGCGCCCACCCGCAGTCCGCCATCGGCGGTCGGCTCGATCCTGTCGAGCCCGAGACGGTTGACGTCGATCAGATGCGCCGGCGTCTCGATTTCGAGCTTCATCAGGTCGAGCAGGTTGGTACCACCAGCGATGAATTTGGCGCCCTGCTTGCGTGCAGCCGCGGCGGCGGCCTCGGCCGGCGAATTGGCGCGCTCATAGGTAAAGGATCTCATGCCTGTCTCCCGGCGACTTCGCTGATGGCTTCGGCGATGTTGGAATAGGCGCCGCAGCGGCAGATGTTGCCGCTCATGCGCTCGCGCAACTCGGCATTGGTGAGCTGCGGGACTGCGTTCAGATCGGCGCTGACATGGCTCGGAATACCCGCCTTGATCTCGTCGAGCACAGCGACCGCCGAGCAGATCTGCCCGGGCGTGCAATAGCCGCATTGATAGCCGTCATGCTTGACGAAGGCCGTCTGCATCGGATGCATGTTCTCGGGCGTGCCGAGGCCCTCGATGGTGGTGACGCTCTCGCCCTCGTGCATCACCGCCAGCGTCAGGCATGAATTGATCCTGCGACCACCGACGATCACCGTGCATGCGCCGCACTGGCCGTGATCGCAGCCCTTCTTGGTGCCGGTAAAATGCAAATTCTCGCGCAACGCATCGAGCAGCGTGGTCCGCGTATCGACCTCGAGCTCGCGCATCCTGCCGTTCAGGTTGAAGGACACTTTCGACATCACCGGGGCTCCGGAAACCGCAGGCTTCAGGGCGATCTCGGCCTTGGCCACAAAGGTCGACGTCGTCACCCCGAGGGCCGGCGCCGTGAGAGAAGCGGCGCCGACCACCAACAGGTCGCGCCGAGAGAATCTGAAATCACCGGGGCTTCGCATGCCATCAATCCCTTTTTGCCGCTTCGCTCGTTCGCCCGCCTCGTCCACCAACGCCGATCATGATCCGGGGTTGCGCGCAGCCGACATCGCGCAGGTCACGACCGCGTGCCTTCAGGGATTTAACGGGTGCAACGCCGCCGGATTAGGCCTAATAATCGGCATGGACTTATGAAACAGGCTCATGAATGCTCGGCAAAAACACCAACGACCTCATGGCGTTCCTGGCCGTGGCGCGCGAACGCAGCTTTACGCGGGCGGCAGCACAGCTCGGGGTTTCGCAATCGGCGCTCAGTCACACCATTCGAGGACTGGAAGAGCGGCTCGGCTTGCGCTTGTTGACCCGCACCACCCGCAGCGTGGCGCCGACCGAAGCCGGCGAGCGGTTGATTCGAACCGTCGGTCCCAAATTTGAACAGATCGACTCGGAACTATCGGCGCTGACCGAATTGCGGGAAAAACCCGCCGGCACCATCCGGATCACAACCGGCGAACATGCCGCGCAGGCCATTCTTTGGCCGGCGCTAACGACGCTGCTGCCGAATTATCCCGATATCAAGGTCGAACTGATGATCGACTACGGCCTCACCGATATCGTCGCGGAACGATACGATGCCGGCGTCCGTCTCGGCGAACAGGTGGCCAAGGACATGATCGCGGTGCGGATCGGGCCGGACTTCTGCATGGCGGTGGTCGGCGCGCCCGCCTATTTCGAGCGAAAGCCCGTGCCGAAGAAGCCGCAGGACCTCACCGCCCACGACTGCATCAACATCCGCCTGCCGACCTATGGCGGGATCTACGCCTGGGAATTCGAAAAACGCGGCCGAGAACTGAAGGTGCGGGTCGATGGTCCCTTGGTGTTCAACAACATCGCGCTGCGCACGAACGCGGTACTGGCGGGGCACGGCCTCGCCTATCTGCCGGAAGACCAGGTGAAGCCGTACCTTGCCGACGGGCGGCTGGTCCGCGTGCTCGACGACTGGTGCGCGCCGTTTCCGGGCTATCATCTTTATTACCCGAGCCGCCGCCAGCAATCGCCGGCGTTTGCGGTGCTGGTGGAAGCGTTGCGTTACCGGGGCTGAAGGGCAGCCCGTCCAGCGGCAGGGCTTTGGGCGGCCGCCCTGAATTCACCGTCATCCAGATGTCATCGAATGCGCCAACAGCTTGCTGAACACACATTCGAGGGCACCGATGGACTATTTCCGACGCTTCACCTTTCTGTTCGCCGCACCGGTCTTTGATACCGACGACCTGGAAGGCCTCCGTTTCAACCAGATCATCACCGAGATCGAGAGATCCGGCTTTGAAGTGGTCCGGGCGCGCAAGCTCGAGGATGCGGAAATCCAGGTGCAGACCGACGCCGCGATCGGCTGCATGGTGGTCGACTGGGGCAAAAAGGGCCTCGAGGGCAAGACCATGGCCCTGATCAATCTGATGCGGCGGCGCGGCCTCGATTTTCCGATCATCCTTTTGATCCGCCGCAAGCGGTTCGAGGACCTGCCGGTCGAGGTGCTGGATTTCATCGACGGCTATGTTTTCCTGTCCGAGGAGACCCCGCCCTTCATCGCCAAGAACCTGATCAGCCGCCTGAAGCAATATGCCGAGACCCTGAAGACACCGTTCTTCGGCGCCCTCGTCGACTATGCCGAAGAGGGCAACCAGCTATGGACCTGCCCGGGCCACAATGGCGGCGTGTTCTACAGCCGCAGCCCGATCGGCCGGGTGTTCGTCGAACATCTCGGCGAAGCGGTCTTTCGCGACGACCTCGACAATTCCGTGCTCGACCTCGGCGATCTCCTTACTCACGAAGGCCCGGCGCTGAAGGCGCAAAAGGAAGCGGCGCAAATCTTCGGCGCCGAGAAGACCTATTTCGTGCTCAACGGCACCTCGACCTCCAACAAGGTGGTGCTGGGGGCGCTGGTCACCGACGGTGATCTCGTGCTGTTCGACCGCAACAACCACAAGGCGGCCCATCATGGCGCGCTGATGATGGCCGGCGGCATTCCGGTTTACATCCCCACCGTCCGCAACGCCTGGGGCTTGATCGGTCCGATGCGCTGGGACGCCATTGACGAGACGAGTTTGCGCGAACGCATCCGCAGCCATCCGTTGGTCAAGGACCCGGAAGCCTGGCGCAAGCCGCGCCCGTTCCGCGTCGCCGTGGTCGAGCAGTGCACCTATGACGGCACGATCCACAGTGCCGAGATGATCCTCAAAGCGATCGGCCATCTCTGCGATTACATCCTGTTCGACGAGGCCTGGGCCGGCTTCATGAAATTTCATCCGCTCTATGCGGGACGTTTCGCGATGGGATTGTCCAGTCTCGGCCCCGACGCGCCCGGCATCATCGCGACCCAGTCGACCCACAAGCAGCTGGCGAGCTTCTCGCAGGCCTCGCAGATCCACATCAAGGACCGCCACATCACCGGCCAGAAGCGTCGCATCGAACACCGGCGCTTCAACGAAAGCTTCATGCAGCACGCCTCGACCTCGCCGTTCTATCCGATCTTCGCCTCGCTCGATGTCGGCGCGCAGATGATGAAGGGCCGCTCCGGCGAGGTCTTGTGGGACGACACGATCCGGCTCGGCATCGAACTGCGCAAGAAGATGCGCGCGGTCCGCCGCGAGTTCGAGGAGAAGGAAGCGCGGCCCGAACGCCGCTGGTTCTTCGAGCCCTTCGTGCCCGACCGTGTCGCGATCCCGGACGCCTCGCGCGAGGGCGCCGTGCACAATGTGGCCTGGGAAACCATCTCCACCGACCTCCTGGTCACCGACCCCACCTATTGGCAGCTTTCGCCGGACCAGCTTTGGCACGGATTCCCCGGGCTGACCGCGGGCTTCGCCATGACCGACCCGAACAAGCTGACGGTCCTGACCCCCGGCTTCGACCATGCCACCGGCCGCTATGCCGAGCACGGCATCCCCGCCCCCGTCGTCGCGCAATATTTGCGCGAGAACCGCATCGTGGCGGAAAAGAACGACCTCAACTCGCTGCTGTTCCTGCTCACCCCGGGCGTCGAGGCCAGCAAGGCCGGCACGCTGATCTCGGGTCTCGTCGCCTTCAAGAAACTGCACGACGACAACGCGCTGCTGGAAGAGGTGATCCCGGAATTCTACCAGCGTCGGCCGAAGCGCTATGCCGGCGTGCGCTTACGCGATCTCTGTGGCGACATGCATCGCTTCTTCCGCGACGCCGGCGTCAGCACGCTGCAGGCCAGGCAATTCCAGGCCGAGCATCTGCCTGACATCGCCATGTCGCCGCGCGACGCCGCGCGCTATCTGGTTCGCAACGACGTCGACTATCTGCCGATCGACGCCATCGCCGGCCGCATTGCCACGACGCCGTTCGTGGTCTATCCCCCCGGCATCGCCACCATCGTGCCCGGCGAACGATTGACCGAGCGGGCGCAGCCGATGATCGACTACCTCAAAATGTTCGAAACCTGCTTCAACACCTTCCCCGGCTTCGACGTCGAGATTCAGGGCGTCTACAAGGAAGTCGATCCGTCCGGCCGCATCCGGCTGCATACCTATGTGGTCTGCGAATGAACCGCCCCGTCGAAACAACGGACCCGGCCGTGACCAGCCAGCAGCCGGTGCTGGTCAGGGCCTCGCGCGACGGCGATGTCGAGGCGATGCTGGCGATCTACCGGCATCATATCCGCCGCGGCATCGAGGAAGGCGTCGACGACAGCGGCACGCCGGAGCCGGAGGACCTGCGCGACCGGCGCAAGAATTTGCGCAGCCAGCGCCTGCCGCATCTGGTGGCTGTTTGCGCCGGCGATGTGGTCGGCTACGCTTACGTCGTGCTGTTTCGCAAGCGGCCGGCCTATCGCTACGCCGTCAAGCATTCGATCTATGTGCATCGCGAGCATCAGGGCCGCGGCGTCGGACGGCTGTTGTTGCGGGAGCTGATCGATGTCTGCGCCGCGGCCGGGTTCCGGCAGATGATCGGCTATATCGATTCCGACAACACGGCCTCGCTCGCGCTGCACGAAAAATTCGGCTTCATCCGGGCCGGCCTGCTGCCCGGCGTCGCCTATCGCTACGGCCGCTGGGCCGACACCGTCATGGTGCAACGTTCGCTCGCCGCCGGTTCAACCGCGCCGCCGCTGATTTCCAGCCCGGGGCGGTGAATCGTCCCGCCCCCGCTTCGCCGCAACCCGATGCGCCGCCGCCAGCGCAGCTCGCGCCCAGACGATCAGCTCATCGGGTTCGTCGAACAGCCGCTCCGGCACGCGCCAGAACGAAAGGTCGATCATGGCGCCCTTCTTCGCATAGTTGAGCGGTGGAAACGCCTCGGCTTCCTTGAAGATCTCCCGGTTCTCGTCATCGACCCGGAAATACAGCGTGTTGTCAGTCACCATGGCGAACATCACGCCGTCGCAGAACACGCCGGTCTTGCCGAACATCCGCCGCATGCTGACGCGGCCGAGCGGTGCCAGCTGCTCGCGCAGAAATTCGGCATAGGTGGCGCTGGCGACCATCCAGTCACCGCGCCTCGCCGTCGAACGCCTGCCGCAGCGCTGACAGCCGGTCGAGCGCCGCCTGCGGCAGCGGGCCTTTCTCGACCGCGGCGAATGCGCCCTCGAATTCCTGCGGCGTCGCCATGCCGACCAGGATGGTGCCCATCGCCGGGTGCGACAGCGCAAACCGCGTCGCGGCTTCGGTCAGGCTGGAAGCAAACCCCTCCTCCACCAGCGGCATCAGACGGCGGGCGCGCTCGATATCGGCATCGTAGCTCATGGCTGAGCCGATCGGCTCGGGCGCCGGGCTTGCGATCGGATGCCGCGCGGCCGAGCCCGACAGGGCGCCGCCGGCCAGCACGCGGATGCCGACGACGCCGACGCCGGCCGCCCGTGTGCGATCAAACAAGCGCGCATAATCCTGCGCCGGATAATTTTTCGGCAATTCTTCGGCGGCGGATGGATTGAGCATGTTGTAGACGATCTGCGCGCTGTCGAAGACGCCGGCATCGATCACCTGATGCAGCGCCGCGGTGTCGCCGACCGCCGAAATCCCCAAATATCGAATCTTGCCTTGCTGACGCAGCTGCTCGAACGCCGGCACCACCTCGTCCAGCACCTGCCGCGCGCTCAGCGCCGACCCGCCGCCGGAAACGGTAATCGGATTGTGCAGGTGAAAGATGTCGACGCGATCAAGACCAAGCCGCGCCAGACTGCCTTCGAGCGACGTGGTAATGGCGTCAGCAATGCGGCCGAACGCATCGGGCGGTATTCGGACCTTGGTGCCGACGATGGCGCCCGCCGGCTTCAGCTTTTGCAGAACACGGCCAAGGTTCTTTTCCGATTCACCGTCGCCGTACAGCACCGCGGTGTCGAAATAATTCACGCCGACATCGATCGCGCGCGCGACGGCGCGCTCCTGGTCGGCCGGTTCGCCGCGCACCATCACGCCGCCGACGGCGCCGCACCCAAAGCCCAGCACCGAGAGCTGCATTCCCGTGCGCCCAAAAACCCGCAATTGCATCGCTGTTCCTCCGGCTGCTCGCACAATACTCGAAATTTGCGCCCCGGGGTAATTGGCGGCCGACACAATGCAAGTTTGCGTTTCGGAGTTGCGGGATCGGCAAAACTGACGCAGAGTTTGGGCCTGAGCCGGAAATCAACCGGCGAGTATCAAACGAGGAGCACGCCATGATCAAGGTAAGCGTCATGTATCCAAACACGCCGGGGGCGCGCTTCGACCACGATTATTACCGCGACAAGCACATGCCGCTCGTCAAGGCGCGCATGGGCGATGCCTGCAAGTCCTACACGGTGGACAAGGGCCTCGGCGGCGGTGCGCCCGGTGCGCCCGCAACCTATGTCGGGATGTGTCACATCTTCGCCGACTCGGTCGAGGCCTTCCAGGCCGGCTTTGGGCCTCACGCCAAGGAGATCATGGGCGACATCAAGAACTACACCGACATCGCCCCGGTCATGCAGATCAGCGAAGTCGTCGTCGGCTGACGGCGGCTGCGCAACTGCGTGGGGTGGGTCAGGTGACTTATTCGCCGTAGCTCGCAAAGAGAAGGCGTAAGCCGTAACCCACCGCCGACGCGAGTACGAACAGCGGTGGGTTACGCGGAGTTTATCACCGGGGCGCCTTGCACGGCTCCGGTGGCAACCCACTCTAAGCATTAACCTTATTTGTGCCTGGTCAAGCGCTGAAGCGTGTGATGGGAAAGCCAATTCGGACTACCCCCAAAGAAGCAGGTTCGCTCCACGATGTTCATTGCGGAAACCCCGATGTCTCGGCATCATTTTCAAACGCTGCCGGACATCGCCCCCCAGTAAAACATCTGGCAGCGCACCCCAAGAAGCCGCGTCGGGCCTCAGCTCTTTCCCCAAGGAGCTGGGGCTCTTTATGTTGTGGTGCCTCATGTTGAAGTGCCCTGGAAAACCTTCATGCCTAAAATCACGATCATCGAAACCGGCGTCGTCTCGCCTGCCAATCGCGCGCGGCACGGCTCCTTCCCCCAGATGTTCGAACGGCTGCTTGGCGAGGCGGATGCGTCGGCGAGCTTTGCGACGGTCCGGCTTGCCGACGGCGAAGCGCTGCCCGATCCCGCCGGCCTCGAAGCCATTCTGCTCACGGGATCGTCAGCCGGCGTCTACGACGATCTCGACTGGATCGCACCGCTCGAGCGCTTTGTATGCGCGGCGTATGAGGCGAGAATTCCAATGGCCGGAATCTGCTTCGGCCATCAATTGATCGCGCAGGCGCTCGGCGGAACGGTGCGCAAATCGGAAAAGGGCTGGGGCATCGGGCGCCACGTCTATGACGTCGTGCCCGGCAACGGCGTGGTCGACGGCGATAGGCTAGCGATTCCCGCCTCGCATCAGGACCAGGTCATCGCGCCGCCCACGGGGGCGACAACCATATTCCATTCGCAGTTTACGCCGCACGCGGGCCTTCTCTATGCGAACGGCGTAACGCTGTCCGTGCAGCCGCATCCCGAATTCACCACGGCCTTTGCGCATGTCTGTTGCGAAAAAGCCGGTCAGAACAGCGCTCCCGAACCGCTGGTCGCGGCGGCCAAGGCTTCGCTCGAGCAGCCCCTCGACAGCCCCGACCTCGGCCGCGCCATCGCGCGCCTTCTGGCGAGGCCGCGCACAGCGTGATCGATTGTGGTGCTATGTATCCCCGCCAGGACCGCCTATCGAATTCTCGGGATTGCCGTCTGCATTCGGCTTCACCTTCGTCCCCTGACGAACGGCGAAGGCGATAAATCCCACCAGCGCGCACAACGCCAGCAGGGGTCCCAACCAATTCGGCATCATCGTCCTCCGCCTCGTTTTGCACCAAGCACTCACACGACGCATGTTTCGTGCCCGTAGAGCGCCGCGAAACCCACCAGACCCAAGACCTATGGGCTTGGCTTCGTGAGGATCACCGCATCGTTGGACTCGCTATTGGGCATATGGGTTCAACCTGGGAAGTCCCTGTTTCCAATTGACCCATTCCTCAGCGTCCCGCAGCGACACAAAATCCGCGATCGGAATGTCCACAATGTCGGCGCGACGCTCCGTCACACGCCAGCCGCTCCACCATCCTACGTCTGTCGCCCGACCGACCCCGCGAAACGGTGAACCCACATTCGCACCGCCCGCAACTTCAACGTAAATCGATGGACCCAGTCTGGTGCTCCCAGATAGCGCAGTGCTTCAACTTGTCCCTGAACCTCGCGCTGCTCAAAGCTCGCATCGGAAAAGTAGTCATGGTTCCCGGCGTACCACTCCAATGTCCGTGCGACCTCTTCCCGCAAGACTTCGGCATGCGGCAACTTGGTAACAAAGTTGAGTTCTCGCCGCATACAGATCGCTTCGATTCGGGCGCGCTTCTTTTCATCATCATAGCCGATGCCCCATCCTTCTAACCTTGCGTGGGTGGCTTCGTGGATGATTGTGGTTGCGATCCGTTCGGGTGTCGTTGTTTCAAGGAGGACATAACGCTCGTCAAACACGCAAGCCTTCAGCGACCGGTCATAAGATGCAAGACCGCTTGGGAGTAAGTTTACCCATATTCGTTCCAGGTTATCGATGACGCGGGAATAGTGCAGCGAATCGTGACGTTCGATCAGTCGGAGTGCATCCTCGACGCGGGCTAGGCCGGGCCAGGGCTCACTTTCCATCGTCCCCACCCAAAGTCCGTCAACATCTCGGCTCTTTGAAAACCATAGCCCGAGCCTGTCGATGACGGCGGGCTTTCTGGCCCGCAAATCCCGCCGCTTCTTCCGTTGCTCCAAGCGTCGACCCTTCTTCGTGGCTCTACCGCGTTTGACGATTGATAGGCGAACCTGCCTTTCGGGATGCTTAGAAGCTTATTTCAAATCGTATCGAATATCGGGGTCCTATCGGTAGACCGTCGACTACCCCGCCGGCCCGACGGGCAAATCACTTCCGATTGTCAGAAGTCATGTCAAGTCAAAAGTTTCTGAAAATCAACAATATTTCTGTTGTCGTCCGACCCAAATCAGTGCGCATCTATCGCCATCCCGTCCCACTCAGAGGGGCGTCGGCCGTCGTCACGACGAGGGGCGGGTTGCGGTGGACGTTGAGGTTGCGATGGACGGTCGTGGCTGAAGCGTACGGCAAAAGCGTGTGGTCCTGGCGCCCGTAACGGCGTCAAGTCTTTCGGGAGCCAACGCTTCCGAGGGGCGACGGTGGCAATAGAGGCCGTCTCACCGGGGAGAGCGCGTCATAAGCCGTAAAGCCATTGCGCAGGGAATGTCGGATGTTCTCCGCTGCCCTGTATGCTCATGTGCAGCATTCTTATGCACAATCGCACATGAGACCGCGGGTGCAGCGCGCATCCGGCATTCCCTGCGCCCTCTGATTGGAGGGCAAGGAAATTACTGGCATAGCTCGGGCGCAATGCGTCGCGAGATCGCTAACACATATTCAGGTGTCGTCACCCGCCCGAGTGCGCAATTGCGCACGGGGGGCGGGTGACCCAGTATTCCAGAGACAACGATGATTGAACCGAGAAGCCGCGGCGTAATGGATCCCCGCCTGCGCGGGGATGACAGTATTGGGCGGAGCCGCTCTGTCAGCGTCATTGCGAGGAGCGAAGCGACGAAGCAATCCATCCCTCTGCAGGCGGCGCGATGGATTGCTTCGCTTCGCTCGCAATGACGTGGAGAGAGCTCCTGTTCCCCTCAGCTCCCCATCGCCTTCCACGCATTGGACGCAAACTGCCGGCGCCAGGTGACAATCACGACCATCGCTGTCGTGACGAACAACACCCATGGGCTGACGAACCAGCCGAGATAGCCGAGCGCAAAGAAGAACGAGCGCTGGCCGCGATTGAAATGCTGGCCGGCGGATTCGAACAATCGGGTGGTGCGGATGACATGGGCTTCCGCCTCGGGGGTGCCTTTTTCCGAGGCTGGCGGCATCGCGCCGAGCAGGATGGCGACATAGTTGAACAGGCGATAGGACCAGGAAAACTTGAAGAAGGCGTAGATGAAGATCAGGATCAGCCCGACGCATTTAATTTCCCACAAAGCGGGCGAGGGGCTGAGATCGATCGGCAGCGCGCCCAGCACCGCCAGCGCATCATTGGTGGCGCGCAGCAGCGCCAGCCCGCCGCCGATCGCGATCAGGCTGCTGGAGGCAAAAAACGCCGTGCCGTTCTGCAACGAGGCCATGATCTGCATGTCGACCATGCGGGTTTCGCGATCGAGCAGGTTTCGTATCCAGACCTCGCGATAGATATGCATGCGGGCGGACAGGCTGTCCCGGCCGTAGGCGGTACGTTCAAGGGTGAAGGCATAAACCGTCCACTCCACGACGAAGAACGTGATGGCCGCGATATCGACCCAGTATCCGGTCATGCTGCATTCCCCGTCGTCGTCGCTTGGTCACGGCATCTAGGTTTGACGCGTTTTCTTGACGCGAACCGGTGCCCACTTCGCTGGAAAACGCGCCAGATGTACAGGTTGAATGTGCGCGGCGCACTATGCCATGATGGCGTCCCCAACAGGATTTCCCGCAAATGTTGAAGCTCGTCATCGGCAACAAGAACTATTCGTCATGGTCGATGCGGCCGTGGCTGGCGCTGCGCGCCAACAACATTCCGTTCGAGGAGGTGGTGATTCCCCTGTACACGGACAACCCGGCCGACAAGGCGCGCATCCTGAGCTTCAGCGAAGCGGGAAAGGTGCCGGCGCTGATCGACGGCGACGTCACGGTGTGGGATTCGCTGTCGATCATCGAATATCTCGCCGAAAAATTTCCGCAAACCAAACTGTGGCCGGAAGACCGCGCGGCCCGCGCCCATGCGCGCTCGATCTCGGCGGAGATGCATTCGGGCTTCATGGCGCTGCGCAACGAATGCGGCATGAACCTGCATCGCCCGATCCGTGCGGTTGCGCTGTCGGATGACGCGCAGGCCAATGTGGCGCGGATCCAGGCGATCTGGGCCGAGTGCCATCAGCGCTATGGCAAAGCGGGGCCGTTCCTGTTCGGCGCCTTCTCCGGCGCGGACGCGATGTTCGCACCTGTCGTGCATCGCTTCCGTACCTATGCGATTCCGATCTCGGCCGGGTCGCTGTACTATGTCGATGCGATGGAGGCGCTGCCGGCGTTCCAGGAGTGGACCCGCGACGGGCTGGCCGAAACCATGCTGATCGACCGGCTGGAGGCGATCTGAGGCGGGCGGCGTTCGGCTCGTCCGGTTCAAACAGTTCTGACCGCACCGCCTTGGCTGTGGCGGGGCCCGGGCGAGGGGAACTTGCGGCCGGAATAGCGGCTATGCAAATTCCCCCAAATGGGCATTTAACGTACTGAAATATCTATAAAATATCCGTTTTCGTGAGGTCCCGATGTTGCTGGCTTTTTGGGCCTTTGGTGTGCTAGGTTGACGCAGGGTTCTCAAGTCGGCCGATCGCTAGCGGGACAACTAAGCGCCGCCGACAATCTTGCGTGATGGAGAGGGCGTTGAAGCACAAGTTCACCGTTGGAGAGACTGTCTATTTCACTGCCAGCAACGTTGCCCGACCGGCCGCCAGCGGCACCTATGAGGTGATCCGGCTGCTTCCGACCGACGGTGACGACTGCCAGTATCGCATCAAAAGCTCGACGGAAGCCTTCGAACGGGTAGCCAAGGAAAGCCAGCTTGCGGTCTCCTGAGCCGCGTGCGGTCTCCCGAGCCGCGCTTGCGGTCTCCTGAGAGAGCTGTGTGCAAACCAGCGGTTGACGCGGTTCCTTATCGCTCGCCGTCAAAAGGCCCGGTTCGCAGGACCATTCTGTCGGAAGTGAATGCGGGCAAACACGCATTCACTGATCGCGTTATGCTGCGTGAGGGACACCGCGCATGAGCTGGGACTGGGCTGCTTCGCTGGATCAAATCTGGCGCACACCGACCTTTCCGATGTGGCTGACGCTGGCCGCGGCGGGATTTTTGGGAATCATCGTTCTGATCACGCTGCTGCGCGCGGAGAAATCCGTGGCCAATGGCGTGCTGACGGTCATGACGCTGCTCGCGATCGTCGCTGTCGCAGCGACCATCCGCAGCTTCGGGCCGGATGGCGCCGTCTCGTCCGCCGGGACCCGTGTGGCTTCGGTCAGCGCAGCGTTGCCGCAGCTCTCTTGTATCGACGATCTCGCCGGCGATGCGGTCCTCAACGCCTGCGAGAAGACGCTGTTCGGGTCCGCCGACTCGGTCGCTGCCGCGGTCACCTATGCGGCGTCCCAGATCACCCGCCTGACCGGGCTCGGCGATGCTGCCACGGCCGACAGAGCGACGAGTTCCGATCTGCAGGCACTGCGCCGCGCCGTCGAGCGCGACCGCTACGGGCTGATGGCCTATGTGCTGATGGCGCGCGACCATTGCACGCCGGCTGCATGCGCGGCGTTCGCCGCGCTGGCCGACAAGCGCCAGGTCGTCGCCAATATGGATGAGCGTCTCTACGAGAGCCTGATCACGCGCTATGCGCCGTCATGGAACGCGCCGCCCCTGGCTGCGACATCCCCGGGGCTGCTCGCGGGGCTGCCGCCGTCGGTGCCCACCGGCAAACCGACCAATGCCGAGTTCCCGAGTGCGGCCAATACTCCGGCGGTCAACATCATGACGCCGGAGCCCACCAGCGCCCCGGCGATCCGGTCGGCACCTGCGGCTAACGGCGCAGCGGCGCCGCGGCCGGCCGCGGCCGCAGCACCAGCCGCCGCTGCCCCAACGGCCGCGGCACCAGCCACACCAACCGCGGCAGCCTCGCCAGCGCTGGCGGCAGCCAAAAAACAACCGCCGGCGCCGAAACGCACACCGGCCGCGCCGGTCCAGCTGTCGCCGGCACCGGGGGCGCCGGGAGCACCGACGGTGTCATCCACAGCTGCGGCGCCCGCCAACGAATGATCGTTTTCAAACGGCGCGGAGCCCGCTAAACCCGGATCCATGCCGCTTCATCTCATCAAGCTCGCCGTTGGCTGCGAGTCGGTCAAAGAACTCAAGGGCTGGGTTGCCGAACGGATGGCAACCGCCAAGAAAAAGGGTTTGCCGCTCCGCCATATCCACGTCACCCGGATGACACCGAAACGCGACGAGGAACTGCTTGCCGGCGGTTCGCTCTACTGGGTGATCAAGGGAGAGATCGCGGCGCGCGAAAAGCTGATCGCGATCGAGCCGTTCCGCGACAAGGACGGTATCGGACGCTGCCGCCTGGTGATGCAGCCCAAGGTCATACCGGTATCGCCGCGGCCGATGCGCCCGTTCCAGGGCTGGCGCTACCTGACCGAGGACGGCGCGCCGGCCGATCTCGGCAAGTCCGCTGCGGTCGTGGCGTCGATGCCGGAACCGATGCGGCGCGAATTGCGTGACCTCGGGCTGCTTTGAGGCGGGATCAATTCGGCCGTCCGCCGACACGCGTCACAGGGACGCTGCGGTGACGAGATGCAGCCGCATCCAATCGGACGGCGGCAGTTCGATCCGGCGGCGGACGGAAGAGGTCTTGTCGACGATGTCCATCAACTCGGTCTCAATGCCCATCTGGCGCATGTAGACGCGGAACATCTCATCATACCGTGTGGTCAGGCCGACGCGTTCGTCCTTGGAAAGGTTGGGCGCCATCCGGTTATAAACGTAATAACCGGTCAGCATGATCCGGGCACCGGCCGGTAGCGTGCGATGGACATCGCCGGCCAGGATCAGCACGCAAGAAAAATCGCAGGAATCCTGGGGGAGCTTGAGCTTCGCATCGAGCGGCCCGCCGAGGCGCTTGAGCGCAAAACAGTCGGCCTCCGGTTTGCCCCGGCACGCTTCGACCTCGGTCGGCCCCATCGTGGCATCGATGCCGCGGCTGCGCAGGATCCTGCCGAGACTCATCGCGACAATGACATCGGAATCACCCCGGGTGTGGATCACGACAGGCAGCTTGCGCCCGGCGGTCCTGTCCAGAATGTTGATCAGCCGCTTGTGGGTATCCCACAGCACGGTGCCTTCGGCGGCGATCCATTCCGAGCAGCCCGGCCCACAAGCGCCGACCGTGCCGCGCGCGACGTAGAAGATCATGGCATCGGGCAGTTGGCCGATGCCGCCGACCGGCGGTCGATCTGGTGTCGGCGCCTGAGCCTGGGCGAAACCGGCTGCGATCATCGTCAGCAGTCCGCCCAATATCGCCGTAGCTATCGATCGCGCACCCATGCTGGCAGTCCCCCCGCTATCCCCATGGACATATTTCACGCAGAGGTTGCTCCGCGCAAGTGGGGCGGGGTTCGGCGGCCTAAACCGCGATATTGTCGATCAACCGCGTGGTTCCGATCTTGGCGGCGACCAGCATCCGCATCGGACCGTCCTTGAGCGAAGCGATCGGCGCCAGCGTTTCGGCGTGGCGCACCTCGAAATAGTCCAGCGCAAAACCCGCGTTCTCGATCAGCTCGGCGCCGGCCTGCATGACGGCGTCGACAGGCTCGCCGGCGCGCAGGCGCGCCGCGCTTTGCTTCATCGCGCGGTAGAGCTCGGGCGCCGCCTGGCGCTGTTCGGGCGCGAGGTAGACGTTGCGCGAGGACATCGCCAGCCCGTCGCGTTCCCGCACCGTGCGCGATCCGATCACCTTGACGGCGAGATCGAGATCGCGCGCCATCTGCGTCACCACCCGCAATTGCTGAAAGTCCTTTTCGCCGAAGATCGCGACATCCGGCCGGCACTGGGTGAACAGCTTGCCGACCACGGTGGCGACGCCGCCGAAGAAATGAGGGCGGAAGCGATCTTCCAGCCCGGCGGTGGCCGGACCTTCGGGCACGATCCTTGTGGCGAAGCCCTCCGGATACATCGCCTTGACGTCCGGGTTCCAGATCAGGTCGACCTTCTCGGCCGCGAGCTTGGCGACGTCGGACTTCCAGGTGCGCGGGTAGGAGCCGAAATCCTCCGTTGGCGCGAACTGGGTCGGATTAACGAAGATCGAGACGACGACTTTCTGTGCGCGGCGCTTGGCGAGCCGAACCAGCGACACATGACCGTCATGCAGCGCTCCCATGGTTGGCACCAGCGCGATATCAGCCTTTCTGGCGCGAAGGCCATCAAGGGCGCGGCGCAATGCGGGGACGGTACGGACGACCATGGGGCTTCGCGGCATCTGTTCGATCTCTTGCACGATGTCTTGGGATGAGGGGGCTGTTGGCCGCAGCCTCTTGGCGGGCGATGCGACCTTATAAGGCCGAGGCATCGCCGCCAAGGTGATCAACCTGTGCAACTCATCACGGCAGTCCGACGTAGCTGCATGGGTCATGTATCGCAGAGGGGTCGGCGCGTGGAAGCGTGCGCTCGATCACAGATGAACGCGACGTCGCCAAGCGGATTCATGATTAAGGCAGGCACACAGTGATTTAAAAGTGTTATCGCGCATTTTGCTTGACCACAGTCGCGCGTGATTTGAAGATATCAAACGGGGGGTGGGGTTGAGTCATGTTGGTTCAGGCTAGTCAGGGTCAGTCCGGTTCGGCGCACGTCGTCGTGCTCGGCAACGAGAAGGGCGGTTCGGGGAAATCCACCACCGCGCTGCATATCGCTGTCGCCCTGATGAAAGCCGGTCAGCGCGTCGCCACCATCGACCTCGATTGCCGCCAGCAGAGCTTCACCCGGTACGTCGGCAACCGCACCGCCTGGGCTCGCCGCACCGGCCTAGGCCTCGAAATTCCCGTGCACTTTTGCATCAAGCTCGGCGAGACGATGCAGATCGCCGACAATGAAAATTCCGAGTTCCAGCAGTTCATGGAAGCGGTAAGCACGGTCGAGCGCGCCTTCGACTTCATCGTCATCGATACGCCGGGGTCGGACTCCTATCTGATGCGCCTGGCCCATTCGATGGCCGATACGCTGGTGACGCCGATCAACGACAGCTTCCTGGATTTCGACGTGCTCGGCACCGTCGACCCCGCCACCTACTCGGTGACCGGCGAAAGCCACTATGCCGAGATGGTGCGCGACACCAGGCGCAAGCGCCGCCAGCTCGACGGCGCTTCGACCGATTGGATCGTGGTGCGCAACCGGCTGTCGATGATCGGTTCGCGCAACAAGCAGCTCGTCGCCGACAGCCTGAAGGATCTGTCGTTGCGGCTGGGCTTCCGTTCGATCGACGGCCTTGCCGAGCGGGTGGTCTACCGCGAATTCTTCCCGCGCGGGCTGACTGCGCTCGACGACATCGATGAGGCCACCCTCGGCACGCGGCCGAGCATGGGCCATGTGACGGCGCGCGAGGAGGTGACGAGCCTGCTCCGCCAGTTGAAGCTGCCGCTCGACGAGCGCGGCCGGCGGCGGGCCGCCAACCGCGCCGAATGGTTCAGCCAGGTCGACAAGCCGCTCGAAGTCCACGACATCCTCGGCGCCTGATCAAGGCACTTGATCCTCGGCACCTGATCGCCGCGGCCTCAGCGCGATCTCGGCGGCTCGATCACCGTCATCCGGAACGGACCAACCGCGCGACGTGAAAGTTCTTCGGCGCTTCATGGGAAGAAGAGGCGCGGCGGCGTCTCGGCCGGCCAGAAATCCCTGAGCTATCCGAGGAAGGGGCGGCTGAAGCTGGAATATGCGAGCTTCCAGGCCAATGACGATCCGGCGCCGAAGCTGATCATCTATACCGCGGGCTGAATCCAGTGGTTTTCCGGGATTTCCAGGGCAGACGCGGCGTGCGAAACAAGGGAACCAATTGCCTACAACACCGTTTTCATTAGACTTTTATCGATCAGTCGAACCGAAGCCTGGTTGGGGCCGTCATATATAGGCAAATAGGAAGTGATCGCCGGCTAGTGAGCAGCTGCACAATGGATGGGTGCATCGCACAACGATCAGGCGGTCAATTCACAACATTTGGACTTTATGTCACGCCGCTGTGACATATATCATCAAGAACGAGGCCGAAGAGTCTCGAACCGACATCGCCCCTACAGGGGGCCCCGAGGACGCCGATGAAACGTGGAATTGCCGTTCTGCTTTCACTTACCGTACTGGTTGCGGTCGCGTACTTTACCGCGAGCAAGTGGGCGATCCGTCACGAGACCATCGCCTTCCATGATCCGGCGCGGGACAATCGTTTGGTCGCGGTGAATATCGCCGTTCGGCGCGACAAGGAAATGCAGGCCAATGCCGGCATGATCACGCTGCCGGTTGCGATCATCAATCACGGCAACACCGTCAAGCATACCGAGTACTCGTTCCTCTCCAACGCGTTCGCTGCGCGCGGTTATCTTGCGGTCAGCCCGCAGCATGATCTGCCGACCGATCCGCCGATGGTGACCAAGGTCGGCGAACTCTATGTCGGCCGTCTGCCGCAAATTCAGCGCGGCGTCGCCAACATCCATTTCGCCATCGAGGAAATGAAGAAGGTGCTGCCCAACGCCGACTACGCCAGGGTGACGATGGTGGGGCATTCGATGGGCGGCGATATCTCGATGTATTTCGCCAAGCAATATCCCGACGAGATCAAGAAAGTGGTGACGCTGGACAATCTGCGCGTGCCATTCCTGACCGACGGCAAGTTCAAGATCCTGTCGTTCCGTTCAAAGGACACGCAGTTCAAGCCGGATCCGGGCGTCGTGCCGGATGACGACCAGTGCGAGAAGGCGGGTATTACGGTCGTGAACACCGGCTATCAGCACAACGATATGCGCGATACCGGGCCCGACGCGGCAAAGTCGTCGATCCAGACGATGCTCGACAAGTTCATCGCTGACAACACCGACAGCAGCGTGCTGAAGCCGGTGCCGACCAAGGTGCCGGATCCGCTCGTGAGCAATCCGGGACCGGTGCCGCTGGCGAGCAACCCACCGACCATCAAGTCGGCGACCAACTAACGGTTCAGCTGTCAAGCTGCCGCTGCCTGATCCCGGCCGATCACGACCGGGTGCATTGACGCCCCGTATGGACAGTCCCACATAGAGCTTGCTTTAATTGCGAGCGCTCATGGCCGGCGAACCTACCAAACCGAAATCTTCCGCCGACGTCTTTGCGGCGCAAAAACCTCAATCGCGCAGCTCTCCGTTGCCGGAAGCCCGGCCCTCGGCGGCCGAGGACATCGCTGCCTTTGTCGCCAAGGCTCGCGCCATGTCGCCGCACCGGACCGGCGCGAAGGGCAGGCTGGTGTTCGCGCTCGACGCCACCATGAGCCGGCAACCGACCTGGGACATGGCCTGCGCGCTGCAGGCCGATATGTTTCGCGAAGCGGCGTCGCTCGGAAGTCTCGACATTCGCCTGGTCTACTACCGCGGCCTCAATGAGTGCCGCGCAACGGGATGGATCTCCGACTCGGCGCAACTCGCCAAACTGATGACCAAGATCGATTGCCAGGGCGGCAATACCCAGATCGGCAAGGTGCTCTCGGAAGCCCGCCGCGAGGCGGTCGCTTCTGCCGTGCGCGCCGTGGTGTTCGTCGGCGACGCCATGGAAGAGTCGGTCGACGACCTCTGCGCCAAGGCCGGTGAACTCGGCCTGCTCAAGGTGCCCGTGTTCATGTTCCAGGAAGGCCACGACGTTGCGGCCGAGCACGCCTTCCGTGAGATCGCGCGCCTCACCGGCGGGGCATGGTGCAGGTTCGATCCCGGCGCCGCGGCCCAGTTGCGCGAGCTGTTGCGAGCTGCGGCGGCCTATGCCGCCGGCGGACGCGAAGCGCTGCTGCGGCTGTCGAAGACCGGAAGCGGCGCGGCCAAGCTGATCGGCCAGATGAAATGATCGCCAGCTGGGTTCTTCAGGTGCGGATCGCCATGCTTTTTGCCGCCGGGGCGACTATATTGGGCCCATGCCAACCCTGATTGCCGGTGTCGTCGCCGTTGTCCTGCTTTATTTGCTGCTGCAGATGTTTCGTGCAGCCAATCCGGTCGTGCTTGCGCGGCTGCTCAAGATCGGCGGTGGCATCATCGCGCTGGCGGTCGCGGCCTTCACTGGGCTCAGGGGCGAACTGGCGGTGGCGATCCCGCTCGGCATCTTCGGAGCGGGACTGCTCGGCTGGTCGCCGTTCGGCCCGTCGGGCTTCAGCAGTATCGGCGGGATCTTCGGCGGCGGCGCGCAGCGCTCGCCCGGACAGACCTCGCGCGTGCGATCGCAGTTTCTCGACATGAGCCTCGATCACGACAGCGGCGGCCTGTCGGGCCAGATCGTCGACGGGCCCTATGCCGGCCGTTCGCTCGACGAGTTCGACCTGGTGCAGCTGACGACGATCATGTCCGGCTTTGACGCCGAGAGCGTAGCCTTACTTGAAAGCTATCTGGACCGCCGGTTTCCCGCCTGGCGTCAGAACGCGCAGGGCGACGCGGCAGGGGGGCAGCGACGCGCGCCGCCGAGCGGCAAAATGACGGACGAGGAGGCCTATCAGATCCTTGGCCTGCAGCCGGGGGCGGGGCGTGACGACATCAGCCGGGCGCACCGCGCCCTGATGAAGAAACTGCATCCCGATCAGGGGGGCTCGACGTACCTCGCCGCCCGTGTAAACGAGGCCAAGGATACTCTGCTTCGCGCGCATCTCAGCTAACTCCGGCAAACGCTACCAAACGCTACAAACCGAGAGCTGCCGCTGCCCTATTCTCTGGTTGATGCCCCGTGTCGCCCGCCGTTTTCCGGCGTGGTCGATCCTTCATTCCGGAAAACTTAACCGTAAATTCTTGACGAGAAGTTTGCGCAGGTTCGATTTGCCGCCAGCGACCGAACGACGTCTGCAACTGTGCTCTGGAAACAACAAAGCCGGCGCTTGCGGCGCCGGCTTTGCGAACCAGAGAGAAATGGGTCAGTTACGAACGGTGATGCAGGAGATGTCGGCGCGCTTCAGCGCCTTGCAGACCGCCTCGGCCTGCTCGCGCTCGAGGCCGGCGAAGCGGGCGCGGAACAGCTTGCGATTATCCTTGGCAACGACCTCGGTAAAGGAGTCAGCCTTGCCGAGCAGGCCACGGGCCTGATTGCGTGCCTGGTCGAGGCGGGCGCGGGCTTCGCTTTCGCTTTCCAGCGCGCCCACCTGGATGATCCAGCCGGTATGGGTAACGGCGGCCACGGGCTTGATGGCGCCGTTCTGCTGGACGGTCTGTGGCTGGACATAGGCGAGTGTCTGCGCGGGGGCAGACGGCACGCTGGAGGCGGGCAGCACGCCGAGCACGCCATGCCCGGTACCGTGATTGGCGGGCTGCGGCGGCAGTTCTGCACGGGCCATTTCGGGCCTGATCGCCTCGGGCTTGACGGCCTCAGATCGAGGCTCGGCCCGCGCCACGACGGCGCTGGAGGTCTCCGCCACTTCCGGGCGGGAGGGCGCAATCGTGCTGGTGATCGGCGGGGCAACAGGCTGGGAGGGGCCGGCGGAAGCCAGCTTCATCGCGCCGGCCTTGACCTGAACCGTCTTGACCTTGACCGGCTTCATCGGCTCGGCCGAGCCGGGGATCGCCGATATCGCCTGGGTCTGAATCACACCGCTGGTCAGCGGGGCCGGTTCGGGCTTGGCCTGCGCCGTGAACTTGGACTGTTCGGGTTTCGGTTGCGGCGCCGGCAGGGCGGCTGCGGCTGCAGCCATCAGCGACGGCTTGGCCGGGGCAACGCTGCGCGTCACCTGCATTGCGGCCATGCTGGGCTCGGAGGCGGCGGCGGCGTTGTTGGCCTGGACCGCCTCGGTCGGGCGCGGCGTGCTGGCGACTTCGGCCACCTCGACGCTGGCCTCAGCGGAATTGCGTTCGGTGATGGCGGCGGCAGTGCGGGTGGTCGCACCCTTGTCGAGGTTTTCCGCGAGCAGGGTGCGCATGGTGGCGTCGCGCGATCCGCCGCTGCGGCCGCCAAGCACCACGCCGATCAGATGGCGGTTGCCGCGCCGCATCGAGCTGACGAGATTGAAGCCCGACGCGCGGGTGTAGCCGGTCTTGATGCCGTCGACGCCTTCGACATTGCCGAGCAGGCGATTGTGATTGCGGATCGACTGGCCGCGATAGGTGAATGAGGTGGTCGCGAAATAGCGATAGTAGCGCGGGAAGCGCTCCTGGACCGCGCGGCCCAGCGTTGCCTGATCGCGCGCGGTCGTGAGTTGCTCATCGTTGGGCAAGCCGTTGGCGTTGCGATAGACGGTCTTGCTCATGCCGAGCGAACGCGCCTTGCGCGTCATCAGCTTGGCGAATTCGTCTTCGTCGCCGGCAATGGCTTCCGCGATCACGACCGAGGCGTCGTTGGCGGAGCGCGTCACCAGTCCCTTGATGGCATCTTCGACCTTGATGGTCTGGCCGGGCTTCAGGCCGAGTTTGGTCGGGGCCTGCTGGGAAGCATACGCGGACACTTCCATTTCGGTGTCGAGTTTCATCTTGCCGCGCTCGAGCTGCTCGAACAGCAGATAGAGCGTCATGATCTTGGTCAGCGAGGCCGGACGACGGAGGGCGTCGGGATTGTTGGAGGAGAGCGTGGCGCCGGAATTGCCGTCGACGATGATGGAGGCGAATTGCGGGCTATAGCTCGCGCGCGCCACGTGGTGCGCGGTATGGTGCTTTTTGCGGTAGCGGCGGGCTTCCGCGCTGTCGCTGGTGTAGATGACCGCAGAGGTGAGAGTGACCAGCCCGAGAACGCAAACTCGCAATGTGCGCGAGGAAGCTAAGGTTGTACGAAGCATTTACTTCCCCGTCCCAATTTCTATCTTGATCACCGGTTCGTGAGGCGAAATTGTGCCCATCGGCCCGGTGACGCTGCCTGTTCGAAGCGGTTAGCCTGGTTGCAATGTGGCCCCGGCTGGCCGATCAGGTCGCTGTTCTAGCTAAGGTGTTGTTCACAAACAGCTTTCAGGCTGTCTGTCGGAAGGCGAACACGTCCGGGAATCAGGTTAGGCGGCGCGAGTTTCCAAAAGGTTAAGTAACCGTTGCGTAACACTCCGGTGTTTGGCGTTAATCGTCGATATTTGTGCGACGCACAAGATTCCTTGACAGTCATTGTGCGGTGCACTATAAGGGAGGGGTGGTCAGGGAGCCGGGACCTCCCGGCGATTTACATTCAGTCTGGGAAAGGACTCCAAGATGGTCAAGGTTGAAGACATTCAGAGCTACGGAAAAGAGCATCTCGAAACGGTCGCCGCGTCCGCGAGCAACCTGCAGAGCGGTGTTCAGGCGATTGCGACCGCCTATGGCGACTACGCCAAGAAGTCGTTCGAAGACACCAAGTCGTTTGTTGAAAAGCTGTCCGGCGTGAAGTCGGTGGACAAGGCGATCGAAGCCCAGACCGAATTCGCCCGCTCGTCCTACGAGACCTTTGTCGCCGAGTCGCAGAAGATTGCCGGCCTCTATACCGATCTGGCCAAGCAGACCTTCAAGCCGTACGAAGGCCTGGTCGCGAAGTTCGCTCCCGCCACGAACTAATTTTTGCGCTGTAGCAAGACAAAAAGCCCGGCCGTTACGGCCGGGCTTTTTTCGTTTTGCGTTGCTGTCCTGCCGGTTGTGGCGGCGATTATTTCGCGACGCGCAGCTTGGAGAGCGACGTGCCGATCGCACTAAAGGCCGTCGCGATCTGGCTCGAGGACGTCACGGTAGAGAACTTGTCCAAGCCGCTGGCGCAATACTGCAGGACGGAGGAGGTCGGATCGCCGCGGGTGTTGACATGCATCGTGTAGATAATGACGCCGTTAGCCTTGGCGTTGTCGCATTGGATACGCTGGCGGGCGTCGATGGCGCCATTGTATTGAACTTGGCCGTTGCCGTATGACGGCCAGCGATCCTGGGTGTTCAGACCGTCGGACATCACGATCAGCACCCTCTTGTATTCGTAATTGGGATCCTCAGCTGGAGCATTGAGCGGCACGCCCTGGCTCAAGGACTGCCATCCCCAGGCGATGCCGATCGGCTGGTTGGTGCCGCCGTTCGGGGTCAGCGCGTCAACCTTGGATTTGGCGGAGGCGAAGTCGGTCGTCAGAGGCAGCAACTGCGCGGGGCAGGCATCGTACTGCTCGGCGTAAAACTTGGTTGCGGGATCGGAAGTCGGCGTCGTGTTCTTGGTGTCGTAGTCCTGGTCACGGTCGGTCACGCAGCCGTTCCAGGTATCGTGGTTCTTCGCCGTCCAGGTCCTGCCGGCCGATTCACAGGAGCTTTTTGTAGGGTAGTTCCCGGAGTTCTTGCCGCTGCACTTGCCGTTCGCAGCCTCCCACTCCGACCAGTTGATCCACGACTGCTCGTAGTTGCTGGCACCGACATTGACGTCCTTGGCGAAGGGAACGACCGAGATGTAGACGTCGCCTGTGTTCTTGGCGAGGGCGCCGATCTGGTCGATCAGGGCCTTTGCGGCCGGCTTCATCGCCGTCATCTTGCCGTCTTGGTCCATCGACCCCGTGACGTCGAGCGCGAGCGCCACGCGCATGCGCACGTTGCCCCAGAGCGAGGTTGAACTGGTGTCGAAGCCGATTTGCGGGAAGCCGGCGACCTTCATGAACTCCGTCGGCACGTTGCCGGAGCCAATGATCTTGATGGTCGAGCCTTTGCCGGTGTTGGCGGTATATTCCGCCTTGACCGTCACCTCCCTGGCATCGGGGTAGGTGTAGAGCGCCTTGAAATAGTCCTGCGCCTTGGTGTTGATGTCCGAGGCCTTGATGGTTCCGTCCGACAGGTCTTTCGCCACCATCAGGGCGGTCGAATCGAGGGCAGCCTGCATCGACGACCGGGCGCTGTTGGCACGGGTATAGTCGATCGCGGCGCCGACGAAGCTGATGATCGGGACGGCGGCGATGGCAAACAGAACCGCGATGTTGCCCTGATCGGCCCTGGCAAAACGCCCGGCGGCCGTACGCACCCGACTGAAAATGGCTGTATTGAGCATGGCTCTCACCGAAATAGTGGTTTCTAGCGGTATTTCGGCCTGGGCCGCTAAACAGGTGGTAAATTGGTTCCCGCAAAAACGGGTCAAAGCCCATGTATCGGGAAACCGGCGGCCAGAAGTGCCTCCTATGCTCAAGGACCGCTAAACGGGCAGGGGCCTTCCTTTGTCAAATCCGCCAGAAACGATTAACCTTGCCTGGATTGCCGGACCGGGATTCGGGGCCGGTTGCGGGCGCGGCAGGGCAGCGTTGATGCGCTTGCGGTGGTCTGCAACTGGACCCATATTCCAATAGCCGATCCGCCGCTGGATCGGACCGGGAGCGGCGATCTGGAAAGCGTTGCTGGGTGCCTTGTGGTGGTCGTCTTGGGGCCTACGCGAGCGTGCGACGACGCGCTGTCCGGTTTCCCATAAGGATTTTGGTCCGGAATGTCGAACGCCTGAGCCATGTTGCAGTTGAACTCCAAAGCCTGTTTGTACGCGCCGGCCGCGACCGCCGTCTCTGCTCCCCGGATGAGCAATGACGAAAACCGCAATGCGGGGACGAACGGTCCGTCGACGTCGGTCATCACCAAGGTCAAGCCGAAGACCAAGCGCCCGAATCTCTATCGTGTCCTGATCCTGAACGACGATTACACGCCGATGGAGTTCGTGGTTCATGTGCTGGAGAAGTTCTTCCAGAAGGACGCGGAAGCCGCCACCAAGATCATGCTTCATGTCCATCACCACGGGATCGGTGAGTGCGGCGTGTTCACTTACGAAATCGCCGAGACCAAAGTGACGCAGGTGATGGATTTTGCACGCAAGCATCAGCATCCCCTGCAATGCGTGATGGAAAAGAAATAGCCGCTGCACCAGCCTCGACCGGCTAAAAGGCGACCGGCTAAAAGGAACGGGTCTTGCATTGTTCCGCCCCGGAGGAAGCAGGCGGCAACCCAGTAGTTTTTCGGGTTGGTACTCGTGTCGCGGTGGTGCGAAAGTTTAGAGAAAAACCACTGTTCACGGGACCTGTCTTTCGCCACGATCGTGCGTAACTATATGACGCGGGACGACGAAGGTTGTTGTTGCCTGACCGGGTAATGGCGATCATGATGACCGGGGGCCACAGAGGACGAGAATGCCAACTTTTTCCCAAAGCCTTGAACAATCCCTGCATCGTGCGCTGGCGATTGCAAACGAGCGGCATCATCAATACGCGACGCTCGAACATCTGCTGTTGTCGCTGATCGATGACTCGGATGCTGCCGCGGTCATGCGTGCCTGCAGCGTCGATCTCGACAAGCTGCGCACCAGCCTCGTCAATTATCTCGAGACCGAATTCGAAAATCTGGTGACGGACGGAGCCGACGACGCCAAGCCGACCGCCGGTTTCCAGCGCGTGATCCAGCGCGCGGTGATTCACGTCCAGTCGTCCGGTCGCGAAGAAGTGACCGGCGCCAACGTGCTGATCGCGATCTTCGCGGAGCGCGAAAGCCACGCCGCCTATTTCCTGCAGGAGCAGGACATGACGCGGTACGACGCGGTCAATTACATCAGCCATGGCATTGCCAAGCGTCCCGGTGTTTCCGAAGCGCGGCCGGTTCGCGGCGTCGACGAGGAGACCGAGACCAAGGGCAACGAGGACGCCAAGAAAAAGGGCGAGGCGCTCGATACCTACTGCGTCAACCTCAACAAGAAGGCGCGCGACGGCAAGATCGATCCCGTCATCGGACGCAATTCCGAAATCAACCGGGCGATCCAGGTGTTGTGCCGCCGGCAGAAGAACAATCCGCTGTTCGTCGGCGAAGCCGGCGTCGGCAAGACCGCGATCGCCGAAGGCCTTGCCAAGCGCATCGTCGACTCGGAAGTGCCGGAAGTGCTGGCCGCGGCGACCGTGTTCTCGCTCGACATGGGCACGCTGCTCGCGGGCACGCGCTATCGCGGCGATTTTGAAGAGCGGCTCAAACAGGTTTTGAAGGAACTGGAAGCGCATCCGAACGCGATCCTGTTCATCGACGAGATCCACACCGTGATCGGCGCCGGCGCCACCTCCGGCGGCGCGATGGATGCATCCAACCTGCTCAAGCCGGCGCTGGCATCGGGCACGATCCGCTGCATGGGCTCGACCACCTACAAGGAATACCGCCAGCATTTCGAAAAGGATCGCGCGCTGGTGCGAAGGTTCCAGAAGATCGACGTCAACGAGCCGACGGTGGAAGACGCCATCGCGATCCTCAAGGGCCTGAAGCCCTATTTCGAGGACTACCACCGGCTGAAATACACCAACGAGGCGATCGAAGCCGCGGTGCAATTGTCCTCGCGCTACATCCACGACCGCAAGCTGCCGGACAAGGCGATCGACGTGATCGACGAGTCGGGCGCGGCGCAGATGCTGGTGGCCGAGAACAAGCGCAAGAAGACCATCGGCATCAAGGAGATCGAGACCACGATCGCGACCATGGCGCGGATTCCGCCCAAGAGCGTATCGAATGACGATGCCGAGGTGCTCAAGCATCTCGAGCAGACCCTGAAGCGCGTGGTGTTCGGCCAGGACAAGGCGATCGACGCGCTGTCGGCGTCGATCAAGCTGGCGCGTGCCGGGCTGCGCGAACCGGAAAAGCCGATCGGCTCCTACCTGTTCTCCGGTCCGACCGGCGTCGGCAAGACCGAAGTGGCAAAGCAGCTCGCGGCGTCGCTCGGCGTCGAGCTGATCCGCTTCGACATGTCCGAATATATGGAGCGGCACACGGTGTCGCGCCTGATCGGCGCGCCTCCGGGCTATGTCGGCTTCGACCAGGGCGGGCTGCTGACCGACGGCGTGGACCAGCATCCGCATTGCGTGGTGCTGCTCGACGAAATCGAGAAGGCGCATCCGGATCTGTACAACGTGTTGCTGCAGATCATGGATCATGGCCGGCTCACCGATCACAACGGCAAGCAGGTCAATTTCCGCAACGTGATCCTGATCATGACCACCAACGCGGGTGCAGCCGACCTCGCGCGCCAGGCCTTCGGCTTCACGCGCAGCAAGCGGGAAGGCGACGACCACGAAGCGATCAACCGGCAGTTCGCGCCGGAATTCCGCAACCGCCTCGATGCCATCGTCTCGTTCGCCCATCTCAATGCCGATGTCATCGGCATGGTGGTCGAGAAGTTCGTGTTGCAGCTCGAGGCCCAGCTGGCCGATCGCGACGTCACCATCGAATTGTCGGAGCCCGCCAAGGCCTGGCTGATCGAACATGGTTACGACGAGCAGATGGGCGCGCGTCCGATGGCGCGGGTCATCCAGGAGCACATCAAGAAGCCGCTCGCCGATGAAGTGCTGTTCGGCCGGTTGAAGGGTGGCGGTCATGTCCGCGTCGTGCTGATCAAGGACGAGGCGGAAGACAAGGACAAGATCGGCTTCGAGTTCGTCGAAGGACCGGTGACGCCGAAGCCGGAGAAGCTGCCCGGTGCGCGCAAGCGCGCCACGCCGCGAAAGCCGAAATCGGGTCCCAATGGCGGGGGCGGCTCCAATGGGCCGGCCTCGCGGGGGCCGCTGGTCAAGGTCTGAGCGGCTCTAACTGCTATGAATTGAAAAAGCCGGCGGGTGACCGCCGGCTTTTTGCTGGGCTGTATCTAACGGGACGGGTCAGCGTTCGCCGAGCAGTTCGTTGATGCGGCGCTGAAGCTGCCGCTTCTTGATTTCGCTCTTGCGCAACCGCTCCTCCAGATCGGAAACCGGCGGGGCGGGAGTTTCGCCGCTAAAGGCAAGACCGACGAAATTATCGCGCCACCACACCACCTTGGCGAGGAAGGAGCGGCCTTTCCGTGCGATGCGAAGCGAGATCTGTTCCTTCGGAAGGTCCATGGTGCTACTGAATTCGACGCTGGCGCCCTTGTCGGAGATGTTGCGGACGATGCATTCACGGCTCGCGCCGTTCTCGCCGATTTCCGCGACGCCGCCGTAAATCACCTTGTCGCGCGCGTTCTCGCGTCGGTCCTGCATCGATATCTCCCGATCAAAGGAAGACTTTTACGCCGCTTTATCGGCCGCGAAAGGCTTTGGCCGCCAAAAAGCGCCGTTAACGTAAACCAACATCGGCGCGATGGCGGCGATTCAGGGCCGTGCGGAGCCCTGAGCAGATCGCCCGGACAAAAGTCGCCTCTGAAGCAGGCTAATCCGCCCGAAACGCGAATTGGATAAAATCCGGAATATCTCCTTGGCCTTATTTTATCACCTCAAGCTGTACCTCTGCTTCCGTTCAACGACGGGAGGTTGGTATGTTTCGGCGCGGTGGTATCGCACTCTGGGTGCTCGTCGTACAGCTAGCCTCAGGTCCGTCGCTCGCGGCTGACCAATGTTCGCTGGAACTCCTGCAGGCCAACGCGGCCCGGGCTGCCGAGGCCTGCACGTCGGTACTGAATGCGGACGAGACCACGACGGCCTCCCGGGTCGCTGCCCTGAAGATCCGCGGCCGTGCCATGCAGCGTTTGGACCGCTATCCCGATGCCATCGCGGACTATGAGACGGGTCTGCGGATCGCACCGGATGATGCCGAACTGCATTTGCGGCGCGGATGGACAGCGTATGACGAACTGCTTCGTGGAGGAGGATCTTATTTCGATCCGGGGCTTCAACCTGCGCTTGATCTCGCGCTCAAACAGGCCACTCAGGCGTTGAAGCTCAAGCCCGGCTACCCCGATGCTTATTTTCTGACGGGTGCCGCGCTTACAATGGCCGGTCCGGACAGATTTGCTGAGGCGAAGGCGGCTCACGATGAGGCGATACGGTTGGACCCGAACAACCCGGCAATGTGGTTCGGTCGCTTGATCATGCTGGAAAAAAATCGTCGATTTCACGAAGCGATTGAGGACGCTGACGTTATCCTCCGGCTGCCCGCAGATCTGATTACCAAACCGCGGGCGGCGGAATCCTATTTGAAGTCGACCACCCACCGCATCGCAACAGCGATAAAGCGGGCCGAAATGCTAAGGAAGCTTGGACGGACAAACGAGGCTTGGCAGGCTTATAATATGGCGGCCGAGCTTGATCCCGATCCGATCACATACTCCCGGCGTGCCGAATTCAGGCTGTCGCAGATTGGTTTTTTTCCAGGGATGCCACCGCCACCCTTGGATGCCGTTCAGGCCGATCTTGATAAAGCGCTTGCACTCGATCCTGATTATTGGGTGAGCCACGAGCAGCGGGGGCACCTTCTTGTTATCCGTGAGCAGTACGACGCGGCCGCCACGGAATTCGCCCTTGCTCTCAAGCAATATCCCGAGAACGGGGGCATGCGCTGGTCCTACGCGATGGCACTGCGAAAACTCGGACGAAGCGAGGAGGCGGCAGGGGAGGGGATCACGGCCTTCCGGATGGACCGCGGTTTCATGTTTCAGAAACTCGGCATGTTGAGGAGGCTCGGCTATCTCGCGGCCATTGCGCCGGATGCAGATCCGCGCCCGGCGATCATGGACGCGGCTCGCGCCTGCATGTTGGACGAAAGGTGCGGCTAATGAGGCAGCTTAGGTCGATCGGATGCTACATAGCCATCGTCATGGCCGGGGCATGCGGGTTTGCGCCGGTATGGGCGGCCGGTTCTCAGGAGCCAGAGGCGGGGTTCATTGAGCCGCGCAATAGTCCTTGCTTGCTCGCCAAATATAACGGGGGCCAGCCGTGCAAATTGCCGGAGCTCGCCGCGGGCGGCGATATCGCGCAGCAGGCGGCCGCGCGCCTCAGCCGTGCCCGGTTCTACATTGACATGGCAGACAGGCAGAACGCGTTCGTTGAGGCCGATGAAGCGCTGAAGCTTACCCCTGACGACGTCGATATTCGTCATCTCGTCGCGCGCCTGGCGATGTCGGCGGGGAACAACGCCCGCGCCGACCGCGAATTCACAATCGCGCTGCAGCAACGGCCTGACGATGCGAACATTCAGGCGTCCAACGCGACGCGTTTGCTGCTTACGAGCGAAACACAAGCGTTGCGCGCGTTCGACAAGATCGTTTCGGCGCATCCCGAGCATCGCTATTCCCGAAGATCGCGGGCGCAACTGTTGATCAACGCGGGACGGGCTGGGGATGCGATCGCCGATCTGGATGTCCTGCTCGCGGAGGACAGTCGCGATCCCAATCTGCTCGCGCTCCGCGGCAACGCCAACATCAGAGCGGGTAACGCGTGGCAGGCGGTGGCCGACTTGACCGAAGCGCTCAAACAGGATCCGGGACGATACGATCTGGTGAGCGCCCGGGCTATCGCAAACGAAATCCTTGGCGACGACAGCGCGGCGCTGGCTGACTACGACACGCTTCTGGGACCGATCAGCGGCGGCCCGCCGAAATACGCGATCGGGGGCGACGAGCTTGCGAAGTTTCGAATGCAGCGGGCATTCGTCTCCGTTCGGCTGAAGCGGTTCGACGATGCGGCGGCGGAAGCGGTCAGTGCCTTGGCGGCGGGCGGTCGCCGCTCGTTCCTGCGGGCGCAAGTCTTTCTGCGTCAGAACGGCTTTCCGGAAACCCCGCTCGACGGTCAGTCGTCGGAGGATCTCAGAAAGGCCATGCAAGCTTGCATGGGCCTGAATTCCTGCTTCGAGAAGATCAGCGGCTCACTCTAGGGGTAAGAATATGGTTGGACGCGTCTCAATATCCAGATTGCTATCGATTGGGTTTGTGCTTGCTGGTGCCGTCAATGGACCATCGTTCGCTGAAGGCGCCGCAATCGAATCCAGATTGAAGGGGGCCTACGCGCCCTGGTGCGCGAAACACGGGTCGCTGTGCATCAGTCGGGCAGACGATCCCGCGATGACGAACGGCTCGTTCAAGCATTTCGAGACAACCTATCGCACCGCCACGGCAACCGGACCTGCCAGCGCCGTCCAGATCAGCGTTGCGAGATCCGAGCGCCGGTAAGGCTTGGAAAGCAGCAGGACACCCGGATCAAGCCGGATCGCCGCGCCCCGATACGACGTGCAGCCAGATCAATTCGGGTTCCCACAAAAGGCAAATTCCGTGCGGAGCGTCGATCGACGTATTCAGGGGACGCTCGAAGAATGCCATCATGCCTGTCGCCGTCAGCGATTGGTTGTGGTTGGCTTTCGGGATTGACTGATTTCGGGGCCAATTGCCTCGCGGTCGGCAATTTCGGCTCGTATTCCCGGCGCGCGCGCGAGGCCGTGATCGTCGGGCGGACGAGTGGTTCGTCGTCAACGGTGGCAGGCCAGATTTGACCAGTCTTCCGCAAGGGTGGAACGCACGCGTCAATTTGCTCGCGCGAATTGCAGTTGATCGGATTTTTCCACGAATCACTGAAACTGCTTGAAATATTTGGGCTAAGTTCCTCAATTGTCGGGGTCGTAGTACGGTGGGAACAGGTCGAAGGCTTCGCACTGGATTGTGCATGTTGGCGACGCTGGCGTGCCTGGGGCAGGCTGCCGCCGAAGACACAACATCCGCGCCGACCGATGCGGCGCGGCCAGGCGTCGAGGAACCCGTAAAACAGCCAGACGCGACGCCGCCAGACGCGACAGCTCCAGAGAAGCCCAAGGAGACCGCGCGCGAGAGCGATACGCGCGAGGCGCTGTGCCTGATGGTGGAATCGGCGGCGAGGGCGGCAAACCTGCCGCTGGAGTTCTTTGCGCGCGTGATCTGGCAGGAGAGCCGGTTTCAATCCGATGCGGTGGGGCCGGTGACCAGGAGCGGGCAGCGCGCGCAGGGCATCGCGCAGTTCATGCCGGGAACCGCGAACGAGCGGCGGCTGCTCGATCCCTTCGATCCCGTGCAGGCATTGCCGAAATCCGCCGAGTTCCTCAGCGAGTTGCGCGACCAGTTCGGCAATCTCGGCTTAGCTGCGGCGGCGTATAATGCCGGCCCGCGGCGGGTGCAGGAATGGCTCGCCGGCACCGGATACATGCCGCAGGAAACCCGCAACTATGTCGTTGCCATCACCGGCTCGACGGTCGAGGAGTGGGCGACCGCGGGACGGAACGGCAAGATGCCGGAAGCCGCACCAGCCTCCAGTTGCCGCGAACTGATGGCCTTGCTCAAGCGCGCGCCCAATCCCTTCGTGACGGGCCTCGAACAGCGCATCACGCTCTCTGCCGCGAAATTGTGGGGTGTGCAGCTCGCTGCTGGCTTCAACCGTGACAAGGCGCTGGCCATGTATGCGCGCGCGATGAAACGGCTGAGTGCCGTGATCGGCGACCAGGATCCGAGCCTGCTCAGTTCGGTGATGCGCAGCCGCGGTACGCGTGCCTTCTACCAGGTGCGGATTGGCGCGGACACGCGGCCTGCGGCCGATGATCTGTGCAACCGCATCCGCCGCGCCGGCGGGGCGTGCTTTGTGCTGCGAAACAGGGGCGTGCCGGGGTGACCATGAGCAAAGACGGTTTCGACGTGTTCTCGATAACCCATCGCGAGACCGCGCGCTCGGCGCTCGCCGCCGCTTTTGGCTCCGCTCCGGTCGGCGCGATCACGGCGATGACAGGCGGGGCGACGACGGCATCGGTCTATCGTGTCGAAGTAGGCCAACGGCGCTATTTGTTGCGGATCGAGGGCGAGCCAAGCCCGCTGCGCAATCCGCACCAATATGTCTCGATGCGCATCGCGACCGAGGCGGGGATTGCCCCTGCCATCCGTTATCTCGACGAGGCGGCCCGCGTCGTGGTGATCGACTTCATCGAGCACCAACCGCTGAAAACCTATCCGGGCGGGCCGCCCGCACTGGCGCAGGCGCTGGGAGAGCTGTTCTCGCGGCTGCAGGCCACCTCGACCTTTCCCTATTACGTCAACTATGGCGACATCGTCGCGCGCCTGTTTGCACATGTGCGGGGGACCGGTCTGTTTGCCGCCGGCATGCTTGATGCGCATGTGGAGCGTCTCGAACTGCTCCGGGAAGCCTACGACGCAGGCGCGTCAAGGCTGGTCTCCAGCCACAACGATCCCACCCCGAACAACATCCTGTTCGATGGCGAACGGCTCTGGCTGATCGATTGGGAGTCAGCCTGCTGCAACGATCCCCTCGTCGATGCGGCGATCGTGCTCAATCAGTTCGCGCGTTCTCGGGAATTGGAGGATGTGCTGCTGAAGGCCTGGTTCGGCCGCGCGCCTGACGCGGCGCTTCGTGCCCGGCTGGCGTCGGTCCGCGCGCTCACCTGCCTTTTTTATGCAGGCGTCATGTTCAGCGCGTCGGCCGCGGCGTCATGGGCGAAGGACGACACCGATCTTTCCGTCCCAACTCCCGAGCAGTTCCGCCTTGCGATCGACGAAGGACGGCTCACGCGCGGTGCGGTCGGGACCCGGCACATTCTCGGCAAGATGTATCTGGCGTCATTCCTGTCTGGTGTTGCTGCGCCGAAGCTCGAAGGCGCGGTCTAGCAGCGGCTAAAATTCACTGGGTGAATGGCGACTATACGATCGATCGATTGGACGAATAGACCCCATCTCGGGCATGTCAGTTGCACCCCGCAACGGAGAATTCAGATGGGAACCATCGAGAACAAGGACACTATCCGGCGCATCTATCAGGCGCTGGAGACCGGCGATCGCAGCGTGTTCGGCGCGTCCGTGCACCCCGACTATGTCTGGCGCTTTCCGGGCCACAGCAGCTGGTCGAAACGCTTTTCTGGTCAGGAAGAGGTTCGTACCAAGCTGCTGAAGCCGCTGTTTGCGCTGTTCGCGACCGAGTATCGGGCGCAGGCCATCAATCTGGTCGCCGAGGGCGATTACGTCGTGGCCGAAGTGCGCGGCGACGTACAGACCAAGAGCGGCCAGCGCTACAACAACGAATACTGCTTCGTGTTCAAATTTCGCGGCGACAAGATCGCCGAGGTGGTCGAATATTGCGATACCGATCTCGAGGAGCGCGTGCTGGGCAATTACGATGACGCCGTCAGGCTGATGGCGGCGTCGTAGGGCCACGGACGGGCGGCTGCATGCCAGCCCTGAGGCGGCCTCGCTTGACGCCGCCTTGTTTCACCGCCGTTATGCCTGCCAGGATTCACCCCCGGCCGGCGATACGTGGCGCTCCCTCCGCTCGACTCTGTGACATGGCAAAGCCCGTTGCGCACCTTCGCATTGGGTATGCGCTCGGTTGCAACGACGGTTTTGACGCTGGTGCTGTTTGCGACCTATGTCGGCATCGGTGCGCTGGCGCATGACAGCCATTTCAGCCTGGGGTGGGTGCTCGGCAGCACGGTTCTGGTCTGGGCGGGCCCGGCGCAGATCATCCTGATTACGACGCTGGGCTCCGGGGCAACGGTGGTGCAGGCCGCGATCGCGGTCGCCGTCAGTGCCATCAGGCTGTTTCCGATGGTGGTGTCGGTGCTGCCGACCATGCGGACAGCAGGCACCAAGCGTCGTCATCTCGTGCTCGCGGCGCATTTCATTGCCGTCACGCTGTGGGTCGAATGCCACCGGCTGTTGCCGCTGGTGCCACGCGAGCGGCGCATCGCGTTCACGCATGGGCTCGGCTGCGGACTTCTCTTCGTCTGTCTGGTCGCGACCACGGTCGGGTACGGCCTGGCTGCCAACCTGCCGGTGCTGTTTGCGGCAGCGATCCTGATGCTGACGCCGCTGGCGTTCCTGCTTTCCACCGCGCGCAACTGCCGGCAGATTTCGGACGTGCTGGCGTTGGTGCTTGGGCTCGCGCTGTATCCACTTGTCGCGACGCTGCAGACCGGCGTCGACATCCTGATCTCTGGCATATCGGCCGGCACGATCGCCTACGGCGCGCACTGGTGGCGGGCGCGCGCATGAGCGATTGGCTCGCAAACTCGCTCAGTAGTTTTTTTGGTGACCCCCACGCGCTGCTGGTGCTTGTCATCGCGGGTTTCCTGCCCAACGAGGTCTGGCGCATGCTCGGGCTCTGGCTCGGCGGCGGCGTCGACGAGGGCTCGGAAGCGCTGATCTGGGTGAGGGCGGTGGCGACCGCGATCCTCGCCGGCGTCATCGCGCAGATCCTGGTGCAGCCACCGGGCGCGCTGGCGAGCGTGCCGGACTGGCTGCGTTACGGCGCGGTCGCCGCGGGCTTTGCGGTGTTCATGCTGACGCGGCGCTCGATCTTCGCCGGCGTCGTTTCGGGCGAGGTTGCAATGGTGGCGGGAAAATGGTGGCTCGGTTGATTGCAGCCGCCGCATAATCCGGTAGTGTCCGGCAACGCGAAAAATGTAGGGAAACGACATGAATTGGCGCGCAGTGGCGGTCTTGGTTTGCGGCATCGTTCTGGCCGCGCCGCAAGGGCAGGCGGCCGAATATCCCACGCGACCGATCAAGCTGATCGTGCCTTATGCAGCGGGCGGCCCGACCGACGTGCTCGGCCGCATGGTCGGCGAATATCTCGGCCGCGACCTGAAGCAGCCGGTGGTGATCGAGAACAAGGCCGGCGCGCAGGGTGCGATCGGCGCCGAGGCCGCGGCGCGGGCCGAGCCCGACGGCTACACGCTGTTCTTCACGGCGGCATCGATCTTCGTGCTCAACCCGATGCTGTACAAGAAGCTGCCCTATGATCCGCAGCGGGATTTCCGGATGCTGGCGCTGATCACCGATCTGCCTGTGGTCATGGAGGTTCATCCTTCCGTGCCCGCCAAGACGGTGGCGGAGTTCGTGGCTTACGCCAAACAAAACCCCGGCAAGCTCAATTTCGGATCGGCCGGCACCGGCGGCACCATTCATCTCGCCGGCGAGATGTTCAAGCAGATGGCCGGCGTCGACATGGTTCATGTCGCCTATAAGGGCGCAGGGCCGGCGCTGACCGATCTGATATCGGGCAATATCCAGCTGATGTTCGACACGCTCGGCACCGCGCTGCCGCCGGTGAAGGGCGGGTTGCTGCGCGCGCTTGCGGTCAGCTCCGCACAACGTATCTCAGATTTGCCCGATGTGCCGACGATGGCCGAGAGCGGCTATCCGGAGTACGGCGTCAGCGTCTGGTACGGCGTTTCCGCGTCGTCAAAACTGCCTGACGATATCGCGCGAAAAATCACCGCAAGCCTCGACAAGGCGCTGGCCGATGATACGTTCCGCGCCTCGCTGGAGAAGGTCGGTTTTCCGCCGCTGCGGCCGCGCAGCCAGGCTGAGATCGACCAGTTCATCGCAACCGATCGCGCGCGCTGGGCGGGCGTGATCAAGGCGCTCAACATCTCACTGGATTAATTATGGTTCGGGAAAGCGAAGTCCGCGAAGGCGAAATCACCGTCGACATGCCGCCGGCCAGGGATGCTGGTTTGGTGTTCATCGGCCGCATCCGCACGCCCTGGAAGTCGCGGCTGGAAAGCCCGCGGCAGGGCCGTCATGACGGCCCGGTGTGCCGGCTGGAGATCTTCGAGCCCTGGGTGCCCGCGCTCAAGGGCGTCGATTTCTACTCCAACCTCGAAGTGCTCTATTGGCTGCATCTGTCGCGCCGCGACTTCGTGCTGCAAAGCCCGAAAAACAACGGCAATACGCGCGGGACATTCTCGCTGCGCTCGCCGGTGCGGCCCAATCCGATCGGCACGTCCATCGTCAAGCTGGTCGGCGTCGAGGGCAACGTCGTGCTGGTGCGCGGCCTTGACTGCCTCGACGAGACGCCGCTGATCGACCTCAAGCCGGACCGCTGCGAGTTCACGCCGCTGGCGCCGCCGCAGCCGGGCGATTTCGAGACGGAGTGATTTCTTTCGTCATTGCGAGCGCAGCGAAGCAATCCATTGTCACCGCGCATGCCGAAGGATGGATTGCTTCGCTTCGCTCGCAATGACGGGGTAACTACCCCTTCAGCGCCGCGATCAGCTTGGTCGCGTTGTCCTCCAGCACCTTCACGTCTTCCTTGCGGCTGGCGGGCGGCAGCATGGCGACGCCCTCGTGGCGCGGCAGCACGTGCATGTGCAAATGGAAGACGACTTGTCCGCCGGCGGGTTCGTTGAATTGTTGGATGGTGATGCCGTCGGCGTGGAACGCCTTCATCGCGGCAGCGGCGATCTTGTGGGCGCCGCGGGCGACATGGGCGTAGTCGTCGGGCGTGATGTCGAGGATGTTGCGGGCAGGGGCCTTCGGGACCACCAGCGTATGGCCGGGCGAACGCGGCATGATGTCGAGGAAGGCGAACACATGCTCGTCCTCATAGACCTTGTGGCAGGGAAACTCGCCGCGCAGGATCTTTGCGAAGATGTTGTTCGTGTCATAGGTGGCGGACATGGCGGCTCCCTCGGTTTCGTCTCATTCTCAGGTCGGTATTATCAAGGTCAAGCCTCGTCGGCGGCCTTGCGGAACGGCCCGGCCTCGGTGAGTTCCCGCCCGACCTCGGCGACGTAAGCGCGTTCGCGCTTCAAATAGTCTGATATCGCCCGGCGCAGGTCGGGATCGGCGATGTAATGCGCCGAATAGGTCGTCTGCGGCAGATATCCGCGCGCCAGCTTGTGCTCGCCCTGCGCGCCGGCTTCCACCGTTTTCAGGCCGCGCTCGATCGCAAAGTCGATGGCCTGATAATAGCAGACCTCAAAATGCAGGAACGGATGATGCTCGACCGCGCCCCAGTTGCGGCCGAACAGGGTGTCTCCGCCGATGAAATTGATGGCGCCGGCGATCCAGCGGCCATTGCGCCGCGCCATCACCAGCATGACGTCGCGGCTCATGCTCTCGCCGATCAGCGAGAAGAATTTTCGCGTCAGATACGGCCGGCCCCATTTGCGCGAGCCGGTCTCCATGTAGAACGCAAAGAAGGCGTCCCAGGCTTCCTCGGTGATGTCTGCTCCGGTCAGGCGGTGGATGGTGATGCCGGCGGACACGGCCTCGCGCCGCTCGCGCTTGATCGCCTTGCGGTGGCGGGAGTTCAGCGATCCCAAAAAGTCGTCAAAGGTCTTGTAGCCGTCATTGTGCCAGTGGAACTGCTGGTCGGTGCGCTGCAGGAATCCCTGGGCGCCCAAAAACTTCGCTTCCGCCTCGCGGGCAAACGTCACGTGAACCGAGGAGGCGTTGGTGGCGTTGCACAGCGCCATCAGACCTTGCGAGAGCGCGGTGCCGATCCGCTCGTGGTCGACGTCGCCGCGGATCAGCAGGCGCGGGCCGGTGGCGGGTGTAAACGGCACCGAGGCCTGCAGCTTAGGGTAATAGCGGCCACCGGCGCGCTCATAGGCGTCGGCCCAACCGCGGTCGAAAACGTACTCGCCCTGCGAATGCGATTTCAGATAGCAGGGCACGATGCCGGCGATCTTGCCATCGAGCCGGGCGAGGAGATGCCGCGGACCCCACCCCGTGCGGGCGCAGGCCGAGCCGGAGGCTTCGGCGGCGGAAAAAAAGGCGTGTGAAATGAACGGGTTATAGGCAAGTTCTGAGTCGACGGACGAATCGCCTGACGTGCCGGGTGAAGCCAGCGTATCGAGGTTTTCGAGGCTGTTCGGATCGCCCTTCGGATTGGCGCAGGCGTCCCATTCCGCAGCCGGGATATCGCTGGCTGAGGGGACGGCTTCGAGGGTGATTTCGGATGACGCCATCGAGAATTCGCAGCCGGTCCCTTGCGATCAGCCATCGCGATGGTGACCAAGTCAGGCAAAGATCAAGTCAGGCAAAGATGTTGCATTGCGCCCGCGACTTCAAGGCCATGCCGTGCGGATCAGGTTCCCGGCGGGAAACCTTAGGGCCCAAGACGTCAGGGAACAAATCCCTCAAAGATCATCTGGTCGGCGTAGCTGATGGCGCGGGCGCGCTGGTCCGGCGTGCGCACGGTCCAGGTCAGCAGCGGCAGGCCGAAGATATTGCGGGCGATCCAGGGTGCAGCCGCCGGCAGTTCGTTGACCCAATAGGCGACGAAATGCGGCCGGGTGCGGAAGGCGTGGCGCAGATGCGTCATGCCCCGGCGCTGTGCCACTGAGGCTTCCGGCCATTCGTCCTCGGTATATTCGCGCTCGGCAACGATGCCGCGCGCGCGCGAGGGGATCAGCTCGCGCAACGCCAGCACCTGGTCCGGGTCGAACGACATGCCGACCGCGGGGCCGGAGTAGGTCGCGAGCACCTCGGCCATCCGCGTCACCAGCCTGCGGTCGCCGTCGAAATGGCTTTTGACCTCGATCACCAGCGGCACGCGGCCGGCGACCAGCGTGCAGAGGTCGCTGAGCGTCATCATCCGCTCCGGCGTGTTCTTGAATTTGACCGCTTTCAGTTCGGCGGCGGTCTTGCCGAGCAATGCGCCCGAGCCCTCGGTGAGGCGGCCGAGCGCATTGTCGTGATGCACCATCGCCTCGCCATCGGCGGAGAGCTGGATATCGACCTCGATGGAGAAGTTTCCCGCGATCGCCGCCTGAACCGCGCCCGGCATGTTCTCGAGGATGCCGCGCGCAGCGTCATGGAGGCCGCGATGGGCGACCGGCCGTGCCGTCAACCAATTAGGCGCGCGCATCGCGCGCTTCCTTTTCAGGATACCTCGAACACGCCGTCGACTTCGACCGCCGCGTCGGAGGGAAGGGAAGAGACGCCGACGGTGGTGCGGGCATGGCGGCCCTTGTCGCCGAAGGCGGTGACCATCAGGTCGGACGCGCCGTTCAGCACCTTCGGCCCGTCGAAATAATCCGGAGCCGAGTTGACGAAGCCGCCGAGCCGGACCACGCGCACCACCTTGTCGAGATCCCCGAGCGCGGCCTTGATCTGCGCCAGCAGATTGACCGCGCAACCCTGCGCAGCGGCATAGCCCTGTTCGGTGGTGACGCCGGCGCCGAGCTTGCCCTTGGCGATCAGCTTGCCTTCGGCATCGGCGCACACCTGGCCGGAGACGAATAGCAGGTTTCCGGTGCGGACGAAGCCGACATAGTTCGCCATGGCGGCGCGGGGCTCGGGCAAGGTGATGCCTTGTGCCGCCAGCTTCTGTTCGACCGTGCCCGCCATGTTTCGTCCCCGTTTGAATTGACCAACACCTGAACCTTTTCAGGTCCGCATTGTTTCGCGCATCACGTTCGAGGTTGCAAGCGAGGGCGGATTGGAGGCGGACACTGCAAGCGGCGGCAATTCCGAGAAACAGGCCGGAAAACGTGGCATTCCGGCGTCAAATTCCTGCGATTTCGTGACGCCGCCCTAGTTGCGACGCAATAGAGCCGACAGTAATGTATCGAATCTTCCGCTTCACAAGGAGAACACATGGCTCGACCGTTCCGGATTCCGCCTCGTGCTTGGGTGCTGACAATCGCAGCCGTTGCAACAGGATCGGTTTTCCAGGCCGGGCCAGCGCTGTCAGCCGCAAGCGGGCCATTCCTTGCCCATCAGGCGCTCTACGAACTCAACCTGGTCAAGTCGCGCGGCTCCAACGCCATCAACGGTGCGCGCGGGCGCATCCTCTACAATTTCTCCGGCAGCGCCTGCGAGGGCTACACGTCGGAATTCAGGCAGGTGTCGGAGCTCGACAGCGGCGAGGGCAAGCTGACGCTCAGCGATTTGCGCTCGACCTCCTGGGAGGATGCCGCGGGCAAGAGCTACCGCTTCAAGATCGACACGCGGATGAACGATACGGCATCCGCCCCGGTCGACGGCGTCGCCGAGCGGACCGGCGATCACATCACGGTCAAGCTGAAGCAGCCGGTGGCGAAGACGTTCAACCTCGAAGGCAAGATCGTGTTCCCGACCGAGCAGATCCAGCTCATCATTGCGGCTGCCCGCGAAGGCAAGTCGGTGCTGGAACTGATGGTCTATGACGGCTCTGATAATGGCGAGAAGGTCTACAACACGCTGTCGGTGATCGGGCAGCCGATTCCCGGCACCAAGACCATCGCTTCGCCCGATCCCTCCACCGCGAACGACCAGATGAAATCGCTGACGCGCTGGCCGGTCACGGTGAGCTATTACGACCGCGACGCCAAGGCCAAGGACGGCGAACAGACGCCCGTCTATGCGATGTCGTTCGAACTGTTCGAGAACGGCGTCTCCCGCGCGCTGATGCTGGATTACAATGACTTTGTCATTTCAGGCGCGATGGGGAAGTTTGACGTCAGGGATTCGAAACCCTGCAAATAGCTTCGTAGGGTGGGCAACGGCGCGCTTGCGCCGTGCCCGCCATCCTTGCTTGGACATGCTTGGTGGGCACGCTGCGCTTTGCCCACCCTACGGCACTTCCGTCATTCGTCTTCTTCCTCGTCATCCTTCGCCGGCCCCCCATACGCGATGCCCCTGATCACAGCGGCGTTGCCGAACTTCTTGCGCAAATCATCCATGGCGCGTTCGGCGTGGGCCGAGCGGCGGTCCAGCATGTCTGTGTCGTCGGCCTGCGAGCCTGCGCGCAGCGCGCTGACGCCGGTGCCCATCAGGCGAAAGGCGGTGCCGTCGATCTCCTTCGCCAGCAATTCACGGGACACCGCAAAGATCTTCGCCGCCAGTTGCGTCGGCGCCTGGATCGACTGCGAGCGGGTGCGCTGCCTGAAATCGGCGGTCTTCAATTTCAGCGTGATGGTCAATCCGGAAAGGTTGCTGCTTTTGAGGCGCGATGACACCTTCTCCGACAGCCGCCACAGCGTTCGCTCCAGCGTCGCGAAGTCGCGGATGTCGTTATCGAAGGTGGTCTCGTTCGAAATGGTCTTGGCGCCGCGATCGGGCACCACCAGGCGGTCGTCGATGCCGCGCGCCAGCCGCCACAGCCTGCGGCCTTCGCTGGCGAACTGCTTCATCAGATCGACCTCGTCGGCGCGCTGCAGATCCGCGATGGTGCGAAAACCGCGCTGCAGCAGCTTTTCCTGGGTCGCGGGGCCGACGCCATAGATGAAGCCGACCGGCCTGTCGGCCAGCATCTCGCGGGCTTCGGCCTGGTCGAGGGCGGCAAAGCCGCGCGGCTTGTCGAGATCGGAGGCGATCTTGGCGAGGAACTTGTTGCAGGACAGGCCGACGGAGACGGTGATGCCGATGTCGCGCTCGACGTCACGGGCGAAGCGCGCCAGCACTTTTGCGGGAATCATGCTGTGGACGCGCTGGGTGCCGGAAAGGTCGAGAAACGCCTCGTCGATCGACAGCGGCTCGACCAGCGGCGTCAGCGTCTGCATGGCGTGGCGCACCTCGCGGCCGACCCGGACATATTTGGCCATGTCCGGCCGAATCACGATCGCCGCGGGACAGAGCGCCAGCGCCTTGAACATCGGCATCGCCGAGCGCACGCCAAACGTCCGCGAGATGTAGCAGGCGGCCGAGACCACGCCGCGCTTGCCGCCGCCGATGATGACCGGCTTGTCGGCAAGTTCCGGGTTGTCGCGCTTTTCCACCGTCGCGTAGAACGCGTCACAATCGATATGCGCCATCGCCAGCGCCGGCAACGAAGGGTGGCGAACCAGGCGAGGGGAGCCGCACTCGCTGCACCGCCTGGCTTTGATATCGAGGTCGCCGAGACAATCCCGGCAAAAACAGCGCGGACCATCGCCTGCCTGCGCCAGGGCGCTCACGGCACGTCGCGCTCCCAATGCGGGTCGCCCAGCACCTGACGGGCGGCGGAGATGTTGGTAGGATGGAGCTCGGAAGCGGCCGCAAACGCCTTCACGGTTGCGTCATCGCGCAGCACGAAATCCAGCACGCTGGCCAGAAATTGAGGGTCGGCGGCGGCGGTCCGGAGCGTCTCCGGGCCTAAACCGCTCTCGACCAGAAACAGGCCCAGCCGCTCCGGATCGGACGCAATGAAGGACAGCGCCTGAACCGCAACGATTTCAGCTACTTCCCGGGGGTTGTGAACAGGCTTTTTCAACAGATGGGTTTGCCTTTCCGTTAACTTATGGTCTCTAGTTTGACGGCCATCATGCCCGAGTCTGCGGAATGTGTTCAAGCAAGTGGAAACCGCTTCGCGAAAAGATGGCACTTGTTAGTAGAAAAACAGGACTCGGATTTAACGGGTTAGAGCGAATCTGGCGCTAGTTTGATTTCACTTTTCTACAAGCCCGGAAAGGCGGTGCGGAAGCACCCAAAGGCCGGGCCTGTTCTGGAAACCAGTTCTTGGGACAAGGGAGGGACGGGATGGCCAAAACCGTCCTGATCGTGGAGGACAACGAGCTCAACATGAAGCTCTTTCGCGACCTGTTGGAAGCGCATGGCTATCAGACCTCCGGCACCAGCAATGGCTTCGAGGCACTGGATCTCGTTCGCAAGCTGCGCCCCGATCTGATCCTGATGGATATTCAGCTGCCGCAGGTGTCGGGTCTCGAGGTGACGCGCTGGATCAAGGACGATCCGGAACTGCGCGCGATACCGGTCGTTGCGGTGACGGCATTCGCCATGAAGGGCGACGAGGAACGCATCCGCGAAGGCGGCTGCGAAGCGTATCTGTCCAAACCAATTTCGGTCGGCAAATTTATTGAGACAGTACGGCGTTTTATTGGGTAGTGGGAGTGAGTTTCGATGTCTGCGCGTATCCTGGTCGTCGATGATGTTCCCGCCAACGTCAAGCTGTTGGAAGCCCGTCTGTCGGCCGAGTATTTCGATGTGCTGACCGCCACCAACGGCGCCGAGGCGCTGGATGTCTGTTCGCGCGCAGAATGCGACATCATCCTGCTCGACGTCATGATGCCCGACATGGACGGCTTTGAGGTCTGTCGCCGGCTGAAGTCCAACCCGGCCACGCATTTCATTCCGGTCGTTATCGTCACCGCGCTCGACAGCCCGGCCGACCGCGTGCGCGGGCTTGAGGCCGGCGCCGACGATTTCCTGACCAAGCCGGTGTCCGACGTGGTGCTGATCGCGCGCGTCCGTTCGCTGACGCGGCTGAAGATGATGACCGATGAGCTGCGCATGCGCGCCATCACCTCGCTCGAAATCGGCATGGAAGCACCCGAGCGCACCGCCGTGGCCGACAAAGGCATTGGCGGGCGCATCCTCCTGGTCGACGACCGCCCGTCATCCTACGAGCGGCTGGCGCCGCTGCTTTCCGCCGAGCATACCGTCGATGTCGAGGCCAATCCGGCCGAAGCGCTGTTTCATGCCGCCGAAGGCAATTACGATCTGCTGATCGTCTCGCTCAGCCTAGAAAACTACGACGGCTTGCGGCTGTGCAGCCAGGCGCGCTCGCTGGAGCGGACCCGTCAGGTGCCGATACTGGCGATCTCCGACGCCGACAACAATGCGCGGCTGCTCCGCGGGCTCGAGATCGGCGTCAACGACTATCTGCTGCGCCCGGTCGACAAGAACGAACTTTTGGCGCGCGCGCGCACCCAGATCCGCCGGCGCCGCTATACGGATCATCTGCGCGACAACGTGCAGAACTCGATCGAAATGGCGATCACCGACGCGCTGACCGGCCTGCACAACCGCCGCTACATGGAGAGCCATCTGGCCACGCTTGCCGAGCAGGCCTCGAGCCGCGGCAAGCCGCTGGCGCTGATGATCCTCGACATCGATTTCTTCAAGGCCATCAACGACAATTACGGCCATGACGGCGGCGACGACGTGCTGCGCGAATTCGCGGTGCGCATCCGCAAGTCGATCCGCGGCATCGATCTCGCCTGCCGCTATGGCGGCGAGGAGTTCGTCATCGTGATGCCGGAAACCGACCTGCATGTCGCAGGCATGGTGGCGGAGCGGCTGCGCCGTTCGATCGTGAGCGAGACTTTCGCCATCGCCAAGGGCACCAAGCGTATCGAGGTCACGGTCTCGATCGGGCTGTCGACGCTGGAGCGCAAGGGTGAGCCGGTCGCCGACGTGCTGAAGCGCGCCGACACGGCGCTGTATCGCGCCAAGCACGACGGCCGCAACAGGGTCGTGGTTTCAGCGGCGGCGTAAGCGCCGGCGTTGACCCTGGCTCGGTGTCATCACCCGCGCATGCGGGTGATCCAGTACGCCGCGGCCTCTCGATTCAATCGCTAACGTCTCTGGAATACTGGATCACCCGCATGCGCGGGTGATGACGGCATTTGTATCGGTCGCAGTCTTGCTACCGCCCGCGCTTCACCGCGTCATACGCCAGCCGTTTGAATTCGAACGAGAACGGATGGACGAACGCCATGTGGCGCTGCGCCATCATTACGCCCGCCATGTTGTGTTTCGGCGAAATCCACCATTGCGTGCCGGCGACGCCGCCCCAATAGAGCTCGCCTGATGCATCCGGATGGTCGAACGGCGTCGGCTTGACGATCAGGCCGCCCGCCAGCGTGTGCGCCTTGCCGACCTGTTCGCCCATCAGGGCAAAGCGGATCCACTGGCCGTCCGGCAGCTGGTTGGTCAGCATCTGCGAGATCGTCTCCGGCTTGAGCAGCGTGTTGCCGCCTGGCAAAAGGCTCCGGATCAGCGCCACCATGTCGGGCAGCGTGGTGACCAGACCGCCGCCACCGTCGAACCGCGCGACCGGGCGCAAATACGCGCCGGGGTAGGGCGCTTTCTCCGATCGCGTCAGCCCGGGCTTCAGGGGCTCCATCAGATCGGCGCCGACGTAATAGGCGACAAGCCGGCCGTGATCCTTCTCCGGTACCACGAAGCCGGTGTCGACCATGCCGAGCGGATCGAAGATGCGGCTCTTGACGAAGACGTCGAACGGCTGGCCGCTGATGACCTCGACCAGTCGCGCCAGCACGTCGATGGCGACCGAATACTCCCACGACGTGCCGGGATGATAGATCAGCGGCAGATCCGCCAGCACATCGACCATGTCGGCGAGCGTCGTCGTGGGGTTGAGCACGCCGCGCTCGGTGTAGGCCTTGAAGATGGTGCTGCCGGGATCGAAATAGCCGTAGCTCAGTCCTGAACTATGGCTCATCAGATGGCGGATGGTGATCGGCGACTTGGCCGGCTCGGTGTCGTCGAGCGACGTCGCGCCGGGGCGCAGCACCTTCCGGTTCGCGAACTGCCGGATGTACTTTTCGACCGGATCGTCCAGCTTGAGCCGGCCTTCCTCCATCAGCAGGAGCGCGGCGCTGGAGGTCACCAATTTCGTATTGGAGAACGCACGGAAGATGTGGTCGGGGCGGAGCGCCGTCTGCGCTTCCTTGTCGGCCCAGCCGACGCAGTTGACGTCCACCAGATCGCGGCCGACCAGGACCGCGGACGACACGCCGGCCAGAATGTTGCCGTCGATATAGCGCTGCATCGCGGCGTGGGCCGGTTTGAAGTCGTAACCCTTGGCGGTCACCGTCAAGTCTTCCATGGTGTTTCCTTGCTTGCGCCGTTTGTTTGGCTGTCGTTCCCAGCGTTAGCAGGGACGGCGATAGAGGGTCAACGCGCGCTGATCTGTGGCTATTGCGCAGTCTCCCCGCCGCCGACTTTCACCCCGGCATGCCTGAGCAACACCGTTGCGGCTTCTTTCGCCGCCCGCGCCATCGCCGGATCGTTGCGAACCAGATCTTGCGCGATGCAGCCGTCGACGAGGACGGCCAATTGCGTTGCCAGCGCCTCGGCATTCCCGACGCCAATCTGCAGCAGCAAATCGCGAAACCAGAGACGGCGGCTTTCCTTGAACGCGATTGCGATCTTGCGGACGGATTTATCCTCGCTGCCGAGTTCGGCCACCGCGTTGACGAACGGGCAGCCGCGAAAATCCTTGGCTGCAAAACGCCGCTCCAACGCATCGAAGGTGCCGAGAATCTGTTCGACCGGCGGCTTCTCGGACGGGCGCGGCTGCACGAAGCGGCGTGCCAGATAGGCCGAGATCAACGCATCCTTGGATGGGAAGTGGTTGTACAGCGTGCGCTTGCTGATGCCGATTTCGGCCGCGATCGTGTCGACGCCGACCGCACGAATCCCCTGCAGATAGAACAGCCTATCCGCGGTTTCGAGAATCCGGTCCTTCATGTCCGGTTTGGCGGGCAGGGGTGCCATGCGCGTGCGCGATATCCTTCAGCCTTGACAGCAGACGGCCCTTATAGCCTTGTTACACAGGTCTGTGTACCTAAATCAGACCGCAAACGCAGGACGCGGCTTTTGAATCGCGGCCGCTAGGGAGAATAAAAACAATGGCCCTGCTGCAAATCCTGCGTCCAACACTCCCGATCCTGATCGGTGCCTCCGTGATGCTGACCCTGAGCATGGGCCTGCGGCAGAGCTTTGGTATTTTCATGCAGCCGCTGACGAAGGACATCGGCATTTCGGTGTCGGACTTCACGTTGGCGCTGGCCGTGCAAAATCTCGCCTGGGGATTCCTGCAGCCGATCGCCGGCGCCATGACGGTGCGCTACGGCTTCCGCCCGATCATGATCGTGGGCACGCTGATGTACATCGTCGGCCTTGCCCTGATGGCGACCGCGCACGGGATGATCCCGATCCTGATCGGCGCGGGCGTGCTGATCGGCGCTTCGCTCGCCTGCACCGCCAATGCGATCGCGATGTCGGTTGCCGCGCGCGCCGTGCCCGCTACCGTGCGCAGCACCGTGATGGGCATGGTCTCGGCGGCGGGGTCGCTCGGGGCTCTGGTCTCGGCGCCGATCGGGCAGCTGTTGAACGAGGGTTTTGGCTGGCGCGTCGGCGTCGCCGGCTTTGTGATCCTGTCGCTGTTCATGCTGCCGGCGGCCTGGTATGCGGGCAGGGCCGACAAGATCCCGCTGCCGCCCAAGGCCGCCGACGACATCGGCGACGCTTCGGCTTCGACCGCCGCCAAGATCGCGTTCGGCAACGCATCGTTCGTGGTGATGACCTGCGCCTATTTCGTCTGCGGCATGCAGCTGGTGTTCCTCACCACGCATCTGCCGTCCTATCTTTTGATCTGCGGCCTTGATCCGATGCTGAGCGCGCAGACGCTCGGCATGATCGGCGGCTTCAACGTGCTGGGCAGCCTGTTCTTCGGCTGGGCCGGCCAGCGCTGGAACAAGCTGGCGCTGCTCGGCGGCATCTACATTTTCCGTTCGATCGCGCTCGCCTGGTATTTCATGCTGCCGGCAACGCCGGCAACCACGCTGCTGTTCGGCGCGATCATGGGGTTCCTCTGGATGGGTGTCGGCCCGCTGGTTGCGGGCGCCGTCGCCGAAATGTTCGGCCTGAAATGGCAGGCGATGATTCAGGGCCTAGCCTTCATGAGCCACCAACTCGGCTCGTTCCTCGGCGCTTACGGCGGAGGGCTGATCTACGACCAGCTCGGCTCCTACACCATGGCGTGGCGGATCGGTGTCGCGCTGGGACTTGCGGGCGGCATCATCCAGGTCGCGTTCGCGCTGATCAGGCCAAGCGAGCCGCCAATGGTCGCTGCGAGATAGCCAAAAAAGGACCTCGGCAAGCCGAGAGGGTTTGAGGGCATGCACGTCCAGCGCTGGCGCCGCGTAAGGCTCATAGCAGACCTTTACTATAGCTAGAGGTAGAGTATCTTGCTTGGCTTCTACTCCAAGGAGTGGACGATGAGCCGAGAGCTGTGGGCGACATATTCAGTGAGAGACCATCTCACACCACGTAACCTTGCCGTCGATGTTGTTCTGTTCGACCGGCTTGTGTTTCCCGTTCCGGCGGTCGGATATTTTCCGGACAATAGCGGGCCTCCCAACAAGAACGGTCCAGTCGACTGGAAACCTGATCTCGCGGAATGGGCACGGTGGGAGAAAGGAGGGTGGGATCCTGCCGCGCAGCACAAACTTCTAGACTTGCTAAGTCCTGTCATCCGCAGGGTGTCCTGGAATAGCGAGGGCAAAATGGAAGACGAATACCGAGCGGAAGCTGCAAGGCTGGCTGCCCAAGGTGTTCCGGACTATGCCTTTGCTGCGACCCGAACGCTGTTGACGCGAGATTTGCCGGCTTACGTCGATGGCGTCGCGTTAGGACCCGCTTATCGCTCTTTCAAAGAATTCGAGAGTGAAGGCGGCAACCATACTCCCGGTGGAAGACAGGTCTTGCCTCGGCAGCTACTTGCCAACGTGCTCGCTGCGGAGCTTCTCGTTCCAGATGTCGACGACGACAAGCTTTCTGACGAAAAAATGCTAACCGAAGTAGTTGAATTTGTTACCGGGGATGCAGAATTTCGGAAGCGACGCACGGCCTTCATCGATTGGCAGCAAAACTTCATCCGCGATGGCACGACGGATCGAGAGTCGATCGACCGTGCGGTCAAGGAAATGCGCGAGTTGGTGGATTCAACCAACACCGCCGCCAAAAAGTTGACGATAAGGAAAGTCGCCCGGAATCTTTTTCGGCTTGCGCCGTCAGCCCTCGGCGTTGCGGGTGCCGCGTTGGGTGGCGGACTCGAGTTTGCGGCGGGAGGCGTTTTTCTGTCAGTTGGGGCGATCGCGGTGGACGAAAAGGTCTTCAAATCCGCTGAACAGTTACAATCTCCAGCAGCCGCTTTTGTCCATGATGCGCGCCGTCGGTTCGGTTGGAAATAGACGGCCTCGCGGGGCACCATTGGGCTGCGGCCATCGCTCGCGCTCGCATCTGCAGAATCAAAACGGGGCCCGAAAAGGGCCCCGTTCAAAACAAGTCAGCAGCGTTTCGAACGCTTACTTGATCTTCGATTCCTTGAACTCGACGTGCTTGCGCGCGACCGGGTCGTACTTCTTCTTGACCAGCTTGTCGGTCATGGTGCGCGAATTCTTCTTGGCGACGTAGTAGAAGCCGGTGTCCGCCGTGGAAACGAGCTTGACCTTGATGGTGACCGCTTTGGCCATGTTCAAAACCCTTGATGTGTGAAAATCGGGTGCCAGCCAAATCGGCCCGCATTTGTGCGGCAACCTAGCTTCTGATCGCCCAAAGTCAAGGTTTTCAGCGGCGAATCCGGTCCAAATCCGGGCAATTAACCCTCAAAGAACCGGTTTTTCGGCCTCGGCAGCCCCAAATTCTCGCGGAGGGTCTTGCCTTCGTATTCTTTACGGAAAATCCCGCGCTTTTGCAGTTCCGGCACCACCTTGTCGACGAAATCGTCGAGGCCGGCGGGCAGGAACGGGAACATGATGTTGAAACCGTCGCTGCCGCGGCTGGTCAGCCATTCCTCCATCTGGTCGGCGATCGTCACCGGGGTGCCGACGAAGGAGAGCCCACCATAGCCGCCGACGCGCTGGGCGAGCTGACGCACGGTCAGCTTGTCGCGCGCCGCGACATCGACCAGGCGCTGGCGGCCGCTCTTGCTGGCGTTGGTTTCGGGAATCGGCGGCAACTGGCCGTCGGGATCGAAACCGGAGGCGTCGGTGCCGAGCTGAACCGACAGCGAGGCGATCGCGCTGTCGTAATGCACCATGCTGTCGAGCTTTGCGCGCTTCTCCTTTGCCTCATCGACGCTGTCGCCGACCACGACGAAGGCACCCGGCAGGATGACGAGATGCTCGGGGTTGCGGCCGATCTTTTCCATCCGGCCCTTGATGTCGGCGTAGAGTTTTTGGGCATCGGCGAGAGAGCCGCCGCCGGTGAACACGGCTTCCGCGGTCTCTGCCGCCAGCTGCCGGCCGTCGTCGGAGGCGCCGGCCTGCACGATCAGCGGCCAGCCCTGCACGGGGCGGGCGATGTTAAGAGGCCCGCGGACGCTGAGATATTTTCCCTTGTGATTGAGCACGTGCATTTTGGTGGGATCGAAATAGAGGCCGGATTCGACGTCGCGCACGAAGGCATCGTCGGCAAACGAATCCCACAGGCCGGTAACGACGTCATAGAATTCACGCGCCCGCTTGTAGCGCTCGGCATGCTCCATATGGTCGTCGAGCCCGAAATTCAGCGCGGCGTCCGGATTGGAGGTGGTGACGATATTCCACCCCGCGCGCCCATTGCTGATGTGATCGAGCGAAGCGAAACGGCGCGCGACATGATAGGGCTCGTCGAACGTGGTCGAACCGGTCGCGATCAGCCCGATATGTTCGGTGGCGCCGGCCAGCGCCGACAACAGCGTGAACGGTTCGAACGAGGTCACGGTGTGGCTGCGCTTGAGCGCATTGACCGGCATGTTCAGCACGGCCAGATGATCGGCCATGAAGAAGGCGTCGAATTTTCCGGCTTCGAGTTTCTGGATCAGTTTCTTGATACGCGGGAAACTGAAATTGGCGTCCGGCCAAGCCCCCGGATAGCGCCACGCGCCGGTGTGGATAGAGACCGGCCGCATGAACGCGCCGAGCTTGAGTTGCCGTTGTGCCATCGCCCCGTTTCCGTGTTCGTTGGTGTTGGGGAAAGAGATAGGCATGGCAGGTGGTTGCGCCATCGGCGGCAGGCAGAAGAATTTTGCAATTTAAGGGATGGGGGGAGAAGGATTCGACGCCGCCAATACCGTCATTGCGAGCGAAGCGAAGCAATCCATCGCGCGGCGCAGACGGATAGATGGATTGCTTCGTCGCTATGCTCCCTTGCGCAAACGCTTTGCGTTTGTCGCAGGCAATGACGGGGAGAGAGCCGGGCCCTACGCCCCCAGCACGTCCTTTTGCATCTTGCCGCCGTAGAAGTGGAAGAACGGCACCGGGGCGTCGTGGCGCAGCGGGCCGGTGGCGAGGCGGCGGTCGAGTTCGGCGAGCACGGTTCTTGGTCATGGCATGCGCATCGGCGAGCGGTTTCGAGCCGATCTCGACCCAGACCAGCTCCACCAGTTCGGCATCGGCGTGGATCACGCCCTCGACCTTGTGGGCGATGGCGGAAGCGTCGGCGGTGAAGAATCGGGTGTCGAAACGACGGACGCGGCCGGGCGGGGTGATCGCGCGTGCGATCAGGAACAGGCTGGACGGATCAGGCAGCAGGCCGGCATCCGAGAACGGCTGCCAGGCGCCTTCGAGTTTTACGGGCTTTTCGACCTTGCGGCCGAGGCAGAGTCCGGTCTCTTCGCAGGCCTCGCGGATCGCCGCAACCGCCAGCGCACGTGCGCGCGACGGCGCGATCTTCGGGCTGCCCTTCAGCAGATTGGCTTCGAGCTCGCCGGTGATGGGTGCGGCAACGGGAATGCGGTTGTCAGCCTTGTCGACGCGGCCGCCGGGGAAAACATATTTGCCGGGCATGAACACCACATTGTCGTGGCGTTTGCCGACCAGCACCTTCGGCTTGTCGCCGCTCCGGTCGATCAGGATCAGCGTCGCGGCATCCTTTGGTCGAAAATAGGGATGGTGATCGGCTTCTTTTCCTTCGACGATTGCAGGCGCTGCTTCGGTCATTCCATCCCCGTTCGGTCTTTTGTTGTTTTTGGTTTAGCTAGACCGGCGGAATGTCGCTAGGGGCATTTTCGTCAAAGCCATGCATACGCAGCGCCCATTGGAAACCGACCACGGCGCCCTTGACCGGTTGCAGCAGCAACAGCGACGAGAGGAAGGTGAAGGGCAGGTAGATAGCCATTTGCAGCCAGATCGCCGGCGAATAATTGGTTTCCACCCACAGCACGACCGGTACCACGATATGGCCGACGATGACGATCACGAGATAGGCCGGCAAATCATCGGCGCGGTGCGGCGTGTAATCGAGCCCGCAGGTCTTGCAGTGGTCGTCGACCTTCAGGAACGCCCGAAACAGCTTGCCTTCGCCGCAGCGCGGGCAGCGGCACATGAAGCCGCGCTTCATCGCAGTCCAGAGGTCGCGCTTTTCGCCCTTCACGGATTCCCTGGTCCAGACTGTCGTCGCGGGGTTCACCGTTTCCATGACTTGCCTCTCTTCGATTTGCCGGGCTTGCCTTTACCGGACTTGCTTTCCTTCGGATGCGGGCTACGGCCCGGACGCGTCTTCGATGGCGTGACCGGGGCTTTCGAACCTTCGCGGCGGCCGCCCTGTTTTCTGCCGCGCGGAATGACCTTGCCTTCAAATAGTAATTCGAACCGCAGCGCGCCAGCTACTGGTGCTGCTTCTACCAGACGTACGTCGAGAACGTCCCCCAGCCGGTGCATGGCACCGCTGCGTGAGCCGACGAGCGCGTGGCGCGTCTCGTCATAGTTGAAATATTCGGTCCCGAGCGTGCGGATCGGGATCAGCCCGTCGGCGCCGGTATCAGACAACTTCACGAACAGTCCGGCGCGGGTGACGCCGGAAATGCGGCCCTGGAACGTCGCACCGATGCGGTCGGCGAGGAAATGCGCGATCAGCCGGTCGGCGGTCTCGCGTTCGGCCTTCATGGCGCGGCGTTCGGTGACCGAAATCTGCGCGGCGACTTCGCTCAGCGTTTCCAGCGTTTCGGTGTCCGGCAGCGCGCCTTCGCCGAGGCCGAGCGCGCGGATCAGCGCGCGATGCACGATCAGATCGGCGTATCGCCTGATCGGCGAAGTGAAATGCGCATAGCGCCGCAGGTTGAGGCCGAAATGGCCGTAATTCTCCGCCGAATATTCCGCCTGCGCCTGCGAGCGCAGCACCACTTCATTGACCAGCGGCTCATAGTCCTCGCCGCGGACCTGGCCCAGCACGCGATTGAACAAAGCGGGGCGCAACGCGCCCGCTTTTGCAAACGGCAGGTCGAGCGTCTTCAAAAATTCCTGGAGGTTATGAACCTTCTCCTGGCTCGGCTCGTCGTGCACGCGATAGATCAGCGGCAGCGCCTTCTTCTCCAGCATTTCGGCGGCGGCGACGTTGGCGAGGATCATGAACTCCTCGATCAGCCGGTGCGCATCCAGCCGCTCCGGCACGATGACGCGATCGACGGTGCCGTCGGGCTTCAGCAGGATCTTGCGCTCGGGCAGATCGAGATCCAGCGGATCGCGCTCGTCGCGCGCCAGCTTCACCAGTGCATAGGCCGTATAGAGCGGCTTGAGGATCGGTTCGAGCAGGGGACCAGTCGTGTCGTCGGGCCGGCCGTCGATTGCGGCCTGCGCCTGCGCGTAGTTCAACTTGGCGGCCGAGCGCATCAGCACCCGGTGAAAACTGTGCGACCGCTTGCGGCCGTCAGGGCCGATCACCATCCGCACCGCGAGCGCGCCGCGCGGTTCGCCCGGCACCAGTGAGCACAGATCGTTGGAGATGCGCTCGGGCAGCATCGGCACCACGCGGTCCGGGAAATACACCGAATTGCCGCGCGTCAGCGCGTCGCGATCGAGCGCCGAAGCCGGGCGCACATAGAACGCGACATCGGCGATCGCGACATGGACGATGTAGCCGCCCTTGTTGTTCGGATCGTCATCGGGCGCGGCATGAACCGCGTCGTCATGGTCCTTGGCGTCGGGCGGATCGATGGTCACGAGCGGCAGCTCGCGCCAGTCCTCGCGGCCCTTGAGTATCGCCGGCTTTGCGTCCTCGGCTTCGCGCAATGCTGATGGTGTGAAGGCCTGCGGAATGTCGTGGGCGTGGATCGCGATCAGGCTGACCGCTTTTTCGGTCGCGAGCGAGCCGAGCCGCTCCTTTACCTTACCCGACGCAAGCCCGTAGCCGCGCGTGCGCACCAGATCGACGCTGATGAGGTCGCCATCCTCGGCGCCGCCGGTGTCGGAGCTTGCGATGTTCAACTCCCGACCGGCCTGCTTCTTGTCGACAGGGATCATCCTTCCGCCGCCATTGGGCAGCTTCCGAAAAATGCCGAGCAGGCGGGTGCGAGCGTGGTCGATGACCTTGATGACGCGTCCGCGATACGGCGTGCCAGCAGTGTCGTCGGTCTTTTCGACGCGGAGCAGCGCGCGGTCGCCGACCCCGGCGGCGGTGCCCGGTTGCGGACGACGCGGAACATGGATTCGGATCTTCGGTGCCGCGCCAAACTCCTCTTCATCCCATTCGGTGGGGGTGGCGAGCAGTTCGCCGTCGGTATCGCGGCCGGTGATGTCGGCCATCACGGTCGGCGGCAGCGCGGCGGGCTCGAGAACCTTGCGGCCGCGCTTGGCGATGGTGCCTTCGTCGGCGAGTTCGCGCAGGATTCGCTTCAGCTCGACGCGGTCGGCATTCTTCAGACCGAACTCGCGGGCGATCTCGCGGGTGCCGATCTTGCCTGGATTCGCACGGATGAAGGCAACGATGGCGTCCCGGGCCGGAAAGCCATTGTCGTGTTTTCTCTTCACTTATCCCCGGGCCTTGCCCGCGCTCTTCTTCGCAGGCGTTTTGGGTGCTGCTGCAGGTTTTGCCGCCGACGTCTTGGCCGCAGACGCGACCGGCGCGCGCGCCTTGCTGACGGCTTCCGATTTCGGTTTTGCAGCGGCCTTCTTCACCGCGGCTTTTTTGGCCGGCTTCGGCGCGTCTGGATCAACGGGCGCCTTGGCCTTGGCGGCCTTCTTCGGTGCGGCTTTCTTCGCGCCCCGCTTCGGCTTGCCGCCGCCCTTGGCGGCGCGTTCGTCGATCAGTGCAATGGCTTCGGCGAGCGTAATCGTATCCGGCGTCTTGTCGCTCGGGATCGTGGCGTTGACGCCGCCGGCGGTCACGTAAGCGCCGTAGCGGCCGTTCTTGACGGCAACACCGCCGAGGCTCGGGTGCTCGCCGATCGGCTTGCCGGGATCGGCGCCGAAGCGACGGCCGCTCGGGCCCTTCAAGATCTTTTCGGCGATAAGCGTCACCGCGCGATTGAGGCCGATGTCGAACACCTCGTCACCGGCTTCCAGGCTCGCATAGGTCTTTTCGTGGCGCACGAATGGGCCGAAGCGGCCGATGCCGGCGGTGATCGGCTCGCCAGTCTCGGGATGCTTGCCGATCTCGCGCGGCAACGACAGCAGTTTTAGCGCAAGCTCGAGCTCCATATCGCCGGGCGAGGAGCCTTTCGGAATACCGGCGCGGCGCGGCTTTTCGCCCTCGGCATAATCCTTCTGCTCGCCGAGCTGGATGTAGGGACCGAAGCGTCCGGCCTTCACCGTGACGTCGAGATCGGTTGCGGGGTCCTTGCCGAGCACGCGGTCGGCGCTGGCCTCGCTGTCAGCGGCAAGCGGACGGGTGTGACGGCATTCCGGATAATTCGAGCAACCGACAAAGGCGCCGAACTTTCCAGCCTTCAAATTGAGCCTGCCGGTGCCGCACGTCGGGCACTGCCGGACATCGCCTCCGTCAGCGCGAGGCGGATAGATGTGCGGGCCCAGCATGTCGTCGAGAGCATCGAGCACCTCAGAGACGCGAATATCCTTGATGTCGCTGACTGCACCGGCGAATCCGGTCCAGAACTCTTTCAGCACATCCTGCCAGGAAATCTCGTTGTTGGAGATGCGGTCGAGCTGTTCTTCCAGATTGGCGGTGAAGTCATATTCCACATAACGCGCGAAGAAGTTTTCGAGGAACGCGACCACGACGCGGCCCTTGTCTTCGCCGTGCAATCGCTTCTTCTCAAGCTTGACGTAGCCGCGGTCCTTCAGGACCTGCAGGATGGAAGCGTAGGTCGAGGGACGACCGATGCCGAGTTCTTCCATTCGCTTGACCAGCGACGCTTCGGAGAAGCGCGGCGGCGGTTCAGTGAAATGCTGGGTGACGGCGAGATCCTGCCGCTTCAGCGCTTCGCCCTCGCTCATCGCGGGGAGGCGACGGGAATCCTCGTCTTCCTCGTCATCGCGGCCTTCCTGGTAGAGCGCGAGGAAGCCGTCGAACTTCACGACCTGGCCGCTGGCGCGCAGGTCCAGCACGCGTGAGCCGGCCTTGGCGGCGATATCGACGGTGGTGCGTTCCAGTTCGGCGGATTCCATCTGGCTCGCGATGGTGCGGATCCAGATCAGCTCATAGAGCTTGGCCTGATCGGTATCGAGACGCCGGCGCATTTCGGCCGGACGGCGCGACATATCGGTCGGGCGAATCGCTTCATGCGCTTCCTGCGCGTTCTTGGCCTTGGTCTGGTACTGGCGCGGCGCCTCCGGCACATAGGCGTTGCCGTAATCCTCGCCGATCACCTTGCGGGCCTGGGTAATGGCCGAGCCGTCGATCTGCACGCCGTCGGTACGCATATAGGTGATGAGACCGGTGGTCTCGCCGCCGATATCGATGCCTTCATACAGGCGCTGCGCGATCCGCATCGTATGCGCCGGCGCAAAGCCGAGCTTGCGGCTGGCTTCCTGCTGCAGCGTCGAGGTGGTGAAGGGGGCCTGCGGATTGCGGCGGGCGGGCTTGGCTTCAACGGTCGAGACCGTGAAGTTGGCGGCCTCGATCGCTTTTTTGAGGTCTTCGGCTTCAGCGCCGGTGCCGATGTCGAGCCGCTGGATCTTCTTGCCGTCGGCGCCGACCAGCCGCGCCTCGAACGTATCGCCGCGCGGCGTCGTCAGCGTTGCCACCAGCGACCAGTATTCGCGCGGCACGAATTTTTCGATTTCGAGTTCGCGGTCGCAAACCAGCCGCAACGCCACCGACTGCACGCGGCCGGCCGAGCGGGCGCCCGGCAGCTTGCGCCACAGCACCGGCGACAGCGTGAAGCCGACCAGATAGTCCAGCGCGCGGCGCGCCATATAGGCGTCGACCAGCGCGCCATCGATCTGGCGCGGCGACTTCATCGCATCGGTCACCGCCTGCTTGGTGATGGCGTTGAACACCACGCGCTCGATCTTGTGGTCCTTCAGCGCGCGCTTCTCTTTGAGTACTTCGAGCACGTGCCAGGAGATCGCTTCACCCTCGCGATCAGGGTCGGTTGCGAGAATCAGTCGGTCGGCGCCCTTCAGGGCCTTGGCGATATCGTTGAGCCGGCCGGCCGCCTTGGGGTCGACCTCCCAGATCATCTGAAAATTGGCGTCCGGATCGACCGATCCGTTCTTGGCGGGGAGGTCGCGAACATGGCCGAACGAGGCCAGAACCTCGTAGGAGGCGCCCAAATATTTGTTGATCGTCTTGGCTTTCGCCGGCGACTCCACAATGACGATATTCATGTCATTCCAATAGCTTACGGGAAAAGATTAAGGCCGGTTCCGCGAGACTCGCGGCCGCCGTTTCGACCCGAACATGGGTGGTGAGGCGGCCCCTGTCAAATCGACAGATATTGAGCAGGGGCCGGAAAGGGGTCTTTGACGCCCGGACTTATATACAGGAAGTTGCGAATTGCGCCCTAGAGTTGCGCCCGCAAAGGGGTTATTTCTCGTCCATATTATATGGGATTGGGTGCATTTTATTTGAGCAAGGCAGGGGGCGGCCGGAAGCGCACCGTTTCGGGCGGTAATCGGCGATATCAAGCGGATGAATCAGGTGAGGAGGGCGGCCCCGACGAGGCCGTGGCCTTCATCGCGGAGACCGTTGCCGAATTGACAAAACTCGCCGAGCGCCACCGGCTTGAGGTCCTCAGCCATTTGCTCGGGATGGCGCTGCTGGAAGCCCAGGAACACCTGCGGCTGCGGAGCAAGCGCAAGCTATCGTAGCCGGCGTCTGTTCAGGCCGAAATGGACCTGAGCTTCCGTGATGACTTGACGTCCGCGCGCGGCTTGAGCGCGGTGTCGGCCGCGCTCAATAGCCGCCCGTCCTGCGAATAGAGTTCGAGCTTGCGAACCGGGCGGCCCTTTTCCTTGTCGACCAGGATAGTCGCGATTTCCTCGGGCCGATCGTCGAATTCCTCGCTCCACTGGCGCAGAGCTACCAGGATCGGAAACACGCCGCGGCCTTTCGGCGTCAAAAGATATTCCTGATAGGCGCTGCCATCGGAGGCGGGGGCCAGCTTGAGGATGCCCTGATCGACCAGCGCGCGCAGGCGCACGGTGAGGATGTTCTTGGCGAGCCCGAGACTTTTTTGGAATTCGCCAAAGCGGCGACTACCAAATAGCGCCTCGCGGATGATCAGCAGCGACCACCAGTCGCCGATCGCATCCAGCGAGCGCGCGATCGGGCAATCGTCGTTCTCAAAGCTCGTCCGTTTCACCATGGCCATCTCCGCGGATTTTTTGTTTGACGCGTTTTCTTCACGCGAACCGGACTCCACTTCGCTCGAAAACGCTTTGGACGATCACAGCCTTGTGTAGTTGCATTATAAAACCAGATACTCTAAATGGCAACTTAGTTTAATAATGCAACCACTGGAGGCTCCCGTGAGACTGACGAACAAGACGGCGTTCATTACTGGCGGAAACAGCGGCATCGGACTTGCGACGGCCAAGCTGTTCGTGGCGGAGGGGGCGCGGGTCGCCATCACCGGGCGCAACAAGGAGACGCTGGAGGCGGCTGCCAGGGAACTCGGGCCAAATGCGCTTGCGATCGTCGCCGACGCCACCGACATCGCCGCGACCGAGGCTGCGATCAAGCAGGCGGTTGCGAAATTCGGCAAGCTCGACGTCATCTTCGCAAATGCCGGCATTGCCGGCGGCACGCCGCTTGGATCAGCCACGCTCGAGACCTTTGAGAAAGTCATCAGCACCAACATCACGGCGGTGTTCTTCACCGTGCAGGCCGCGGTGCCGCATCTCAACGACGGCGCCTCCATCATCCTGAACGGCTCGGTGATTTCGGTGCTCGGCAATTCCGGCTATTCCGCCTACGCGGCCAGCAAGGCCGGCGTGCGCGCGATGGCGCGGGTGATGGCGTCCGAACTGTCGCCGCGCAATATCCGCGTCAACGTGGTCTCGCCGGGTGCGATCCGCACCCCGATCTGGGGCGCGGCACTGGCGACCCCCGAAGCCGAAAAGGCGTTCGAGCAGCGCATGGGCGCCACCACGCCGCTCGGCCGCATCGGCGAGCCCGATCACATTTCGAAGACGGTGCTGTTCCTGGCCTCCGACGATGCCGCGCATATCCAGGGGCAGGAGTTGTTCGTCGACGGGGGTGCTACGGCCTCGCCGAGCGGCGCGCCGATCTATCGCGGGTAGGCGAATATCCCGGCAACATCGAAGCCGGCCGGCGGGTCCGATGACACCGATCTCGGACGCTGGCCGGCTCTCGCGCCCTGCGGCGGATTGGCGCTGAGCCAGAACGCCCATTGAACCATGCGTGTAACTGCTTGAGATTTCGAGGACAGGAGTTTCGTAGACAACCATCAACCGGTGAGCCCAGTCGTGCCGAAGACCACTGGCATCTCCTCGACCCCGGCGGAAAATTCGGACACCGCGCAATTCGTTTCAGTCGCGCTGTTTTCGGGTGTCGGTCTCCTGTTCTCCTTGATTGTCGTTATCCTCCGTATCAACGGCGTGTTCTGATAGGAGCGGCTGCCGTCGCGCGTCTGGTGACGGCAACCGCTCTCGCACCAACTCAGGCTGCGTTCAGGTTGCCCGCGGCTTTCAGCGCGCCGGCGACCGCTTTTTCGCGATGCTCGGGACCGACCTGGATTCCGTCGGCGGAGATGAACTCGGGACTGGCGATGCCGATGAAGCCGAACACCCAGCGCAGATAGGTCTCCAGATGCTCGCCGACGGCGGCCGGCGTGCCCGGGCCGTAAAATCCGCCGCGCGAGATCGCGACGATGACCCGCTTGTTGCCGGCCAGACCTTCGACACCCTGGGCGCTGTATTTGAACGTCTTGCCCGCCACCAATATGCGATCGATCCAGGCCTTGAGCTGGCTCGGAATGGTGAAATTGTACATGGGCGCGCCGAGCACGACGATGTCGGCGGCCAAAAACTCTTCCAGCACCGCCTGACCGGCGGCGAGGTCCGGCTGCAGCGACGCCTCGGGGGCGCCCTGGCCGGCCGCAAGATGCGAGCCCGACAGATGCGCCAGCGGCGTCAGGGTCAGGTCGCGGTAATTGACCTCGAGGCCTGATGTGGATTGGCGCAGCCGGTCCACGATGGCGGCGGAAACCTGGCGGCTGACGGAATGGGGGCCGAGGACGCTGGAGTCGATATGCAGAAGTTTCATTTGAGTCACCCTTGGTATTGATTTGTAACTGGCGCTATATGAGTGACTGCCCTAGAACCCCGCAAGAACGCACATTTTTGAAACCCGAGCACATCCATGAGACCCGAGCACATCAATGTGCCTGTCCTTCCCCCGAGCCCGCACGCCTCGGGCGATTGCCGCGCCGTCGCCTCGGTGCTGGCCCGCGTCGGTGACAAATGGAGCGTGTTCGTGATCATGCAGCTGATCGGCGGACCGCAGCGCTTCAACGAGCTCAAGCGTGTGATTGGCGGTATCTCGCAGCGAATGCTGACCCTGACGCTGCGCGGGCTGGAGCGCGACGGCCTGGTTACACGCACGGTGTTTCCGACCATTCCGCCGCGGGTCGACTATGAATTGACCGCTCTCGGCCGCGGGCTTGCGGAGCCGGTCAAGGCGCTCGGCCAATGGGCGTTCGCGCATCTGCCGGAAATCGAAGGCGCCCGCAGCAGTTTCGATGCGCGCAACGACAAGCGCTAACCTGGTCGTCGTAAGTACTAGGGTACTGCTAGTCCTTGCCTGTCTTACTTTGCATGGGGTTGTTTTCGCGAGTTTTTGTTTCGACCCTTTCGAAGAGCCACTGCGCTTCTAAACCAGTGACACCAATCCGCCGCCGTGGCGCTCCAGCCGTCCGGCGAGCTCGAGCTCGAGCAGCACCGACCGGACGATGGCGGGCGAGGCGTCCGACATCCGGATCAGATCGTCGAGGCTGATCGGGCTTGGCCCAAGCAGATCGATGATGTGCTTGCGTTCGCCGGCTCCCGCGTCGAAATCCAGCGGCTCACCGTCGGGCTCGCGCAGTTCAATAGCGACCGGCCGCTCCATGATCGGCGCGACCGCGTTGATCACGTCGGTCGCTTCCGTGGTCAGCGTCGCGCCCTGCTTGATCAGATCGTTGGTGCCGGCGGCGCGGGGATCGAGCGGCGAGCCGGGGACCGCGAACACTTCGCGGCCCTGTTCGGCGGCCATCCGCGCCGTGATCAGCGATCCCGATCGATGCGCGGCTTCGACCACGACGACGCCGAGCGAAGCGCCGGAGATCAGGCGATTGCGGCGTGGAAAATCGCGGGCGCGGGGCACGTGGCCGAGCGGCATTTCGGAAATCGCGCCGCCTTGTTCGAGCAATGCGGCCAGCAGGTCCTCATGCTCGGGCGGATAGATCCGGTCATGGCCGCCGGCCAGCACCGCCACCGTGCCACTCGCAACCGTTGCCCGATGCGCGGCCTGGTCGATGCCGCGTGCCAATCCGGAGATAACGACAAAACCGGCTTCGCCGAGGTCGCGCGCGATCTGGCCTGCGAATTTCAATCCGGCGCCGGAGGCATTGCGCGAGCCGACGATCGCAATCATCGGCCGCATCATCACCTCAGGCGCGCCGCGGACGCCGAGCAGCGGCGGCGCATCGTCCAGCGTGGCCAGCCGCGGCGGGTACCCGGCTTCACCGGGCGCGACGAGAGCGACGCCGATCTTTCGGCCAGCTGCGAGTTCACCCCGCGCGTCGTCCTCGCTGCAGATGCGCCCCGATCCTGACGCGCCGCCACGCCGCGCCAGATCGGGCAGCCGCTCCAGCGCGGCGCGGGCGCTGCCGAAATGCCGGAGCAGGGAAGCGAAGGTGCGTGGGCCGACATTGTCGGAGCGAATGAGCCGCAACCGGTCGATCCGCTCGGAATCGGTGAGGTGGGGCGCGCTGGGCGTACGGTCGTGCATGTCGGTGCAGCTTTGCCCAACCGGAGATTGCAAGCAACACCTGTTCTCACGGCTGCCATGCCCGCTGATGCGTTGCTCCGCTCCGGTCGGCTCCGTAAAACCGGTTGGTCCGCCGCAGGAGGAATGTCCATGATCTCGCTCGCCGACCTTCAACGCCGTATCGCGCAGGGCGATCTTTCCGCGGAAGCCGCGATTGCCCAGTCGCTGGAGGCGATCGGCGCGCACGAGAAAACGATCGGCGCTTTCGTCTGCCATGATCCGAACATCCGCGCTGAGAACGCCGGGCCGTTGCGCGGCGTCGCCGTCGGCATCAAGGACATCATGGATACCGCTGATTTTCCGACCGAGATGGGCTCGTCGATCTACAAGGGATTTCGATCGCGCGGGGATGCGGCTGTCGTGATGGCGCTGAAGGCGGCAGGGGCCAGCATCGTCGGCAAGACCACGACGACGGCGTTCGCATCGTCAGATCCGACCGCGACGCTCAACCCGCGCAACAATGCTCACACGCCGGGTGGATCATCGGCAGGCTCGGCAGCCGCGGTCGCGGCCGGCATGATCCCGTTGGCGCTGGGCACGCAGACCGGTGGCTCGGTGATCCGGCCGGCCTCGTTCTGCGGCTGTGCCGCGATCAAGCCGTCCTACCGCCTGCTGCCGACCGTCGGCGTGAAGTGTTATTCGTGGACGCTGGATACCGTCGGTTTGTTCGCCGCCGGTGTTCGCGACGTCGCGCACGGCCTTGCGGCGATGACCGGCCGGGACGAATTTCTGCCGCAGGCGTCAGTGCCGACGCCGCGTATCGGCGTCGTGACCCAGGACTTTGCCGGTGCACCGGAGGCCGAAGGCGTCGAGGCTCTGCAGATCGCCGCCAAGGCTGCGGAACGGGCAGGGGCATCCGTGCGCACGCTGGCGATGCCGGAGATCATAGCCGAAGCATGGCGCGAGCATCCGACAGTGCAGGAATTCGAAGCGCATCAGGCGCTCGCCTTTGAATACCGCGTGCATTACGACGCCGTCGCGCCGAATCTGCGTGGACGGCTGGACGAAAGCAAGGGCATGCTGCCTGCCGCCTATGACGGGGCGATGCAAGTTACACGTCAGGCCAGAATCGCGCTGGCAAAAGTTTTCGAAGACGTCGACGTGCTGCTGGCCATATCAGCCCCGGGTGCCGCACCTGCGGGATTGGGTTCGACGGGCGACGCCCGCTACAACCGGCTGTGGACGCTGATGGGAACGCCCTGCGTCAACATTCCCGCGCACATCGCCGCCGGCGGATTGCCGGTGGGCGTGCAGGTCATCGCGCGCTATGGCGAGGACGCGAAGGCGCTCGCAGCGGCGCGGTTCGTCGAGGAGGCGCTGGCGCGGTGAGGAAGTGCGTAGCCCGGATGAGCGAAGCGACATCCGGGGAAAATCTGCCAGCGCCCCCGGATATCGCTGCGCTCATCCGGGCTACGGTTCGAGCTTATTTCGCGCCGATCCGGCTCTCGGTTCCGGTCTGCAGGCGCTTGATGTTTTCGCGGTGCGCGTAGAACAGCAGGAGCGTCATCACCGCAAACAGCGAAGCCAGCGCCGGGTGGAGGAACCACCACAGGAACAGCGGCGTCACGAAGGCTGCGATCAATGCCGACAGCGACGAGTAGCGCGTGGTGATGGCGGTCGCGATCCACATCACGCAGAACACGATGGCCGCAGGCCAGAACAGGCCGATCAGCACGCCGATATAGGTCGCGACGCCTTTGCCGCCTTTGAACTTGAGCCAGACCGGATAGAGATGGCCCAGAAAGGCGCCGAATCCGGCCAGCATCGCGGCGTTGGGGCCGCCATAGTAGCCGCAGACGACGACCGCGAGCGTGCCCTTGAGCGCGTCGCCGATCAGCGTCCCGGCGGCGAGGCCCTTGCGGCCGGTGCGAAGCACGTTGGTGGCGCCGATACTGCCGGAGCCGATCGAGCGCAGATCCTCGGTGCCGGCGAACTTGGTCAGCAACAGCCCGAATGGAATCGAGCCGAAGAAATAGCCCACGAAAAACGCAACGATGAGGAATGGCTCAAACGTCATCGCCGTTGCTCCCGCCGCGGAGTGCTTCGCGCACGTCTCTTTTTGACGCGTTTTCTTGACGCGAACCGGTGCCCGCTTCGCTTGAAAACGCTCTATCAGACATGCTCATAGACCGTCCGTCCGCCCACGATAGTACGCACGACGCGGCCCGAGAAGCGGGCTTCGTCGAACGGCGTATTTTTGCATTGCGATTTGAGGTCGTCGCGGTCGAGCACCCAGGGTACGTCGGCATCGATCACGACGACGTCGGCAGGGGAACCCGCGCGCAGCGAGCCGCCGGGCAGGCCCAAAATCTCGGCCGGGCGCGTCGACATCGCGCGGATTAGCGTCTTGAAGTCCATCTCGCCGTTGTGGATCAGCCGCAGGGCCGCCGGCAGCATGGTCTGCAGCCCGACCGCGCCGGCGGCGGCTTCCGCGAACGGCAGCCGCTTCACCTCGACGTCCTGCGGATTGTGATCGGACATCACGACGTCGATCAGGCCGGAGGCCACGGCCGCGACCAGCGCCAGACGGTCGTCCTCGGTGCGCAGCGGCGGCGACAGTTTCAGGAACGTCCGGTAGGGCCCGATGTCGTTTTCGTTCAGCGTGACGTGGTTGATCGAAACCGACGCCGAGACTGCAAGTCCTGCGTCGCGCGCGCGCTTGAGGATTTCGAGCGACTCGATGCAGCTCAGTGAGGCCGCGTGATAGCGGCCGCCGGTCAGCGCCACGAGGCGCATGTCGCGTTCCAGCATCACGGCCTCGGCGGCATTGGGGATCCCGACCAGGCCGAGCCTTGCGGCGAACTCGCCCTCGTTCATCACGCCTTCGCCGACCAGATCGGGGTCTTCGGTGTGGTGCACGATCAGCGCGTCGAAATCGCGCGCATAGGTCAGGGCGCGCCGCATCACCTGCGCATTGGTGACGCTGTGGGCGCCATCGGTAAAGGCGACGGCGCCGGCGGCCTTCAACAGGCCGATCTCGGTCATTTCCTCGCCGCCCATGCCCTTGGTCAGCGCCGCCATCGGGTGGATGTTGACGATCGCGGTGTCGCGCGCCCGGCGCAGCACGAAGTCGACGGTAGCCGAATTGTCGATCACCGGCGAGGTGTCCGGCTGGCAGATGATGGTGGTGATGCCGCCGGCGGCTGCCGCTTGGCTCGCGGATGCAAAGGTTTCTCGGTGGCTGGCGCCGGGTTCGCCGACAAAGGCGCGCATGTCGATCAGCCCGGGGGCGACGATCTTGCCGGCGCAATTGACGATGTCGGTGCCTTCGGGGACACCGGCCGCACCAATGCCGCGCTTACTATCGCGGATCATGCCGTCGGCGATCAGGACGTCACCGGGGCCGTCGAAGTCGCGCGAGGGGTCGACAACGCGGGCGTTGGCCAGGAGGATGGGGCGGCGATCGGTCAGCATGTCAGGCGTTCGGCAGGTTGCGGGCGAGTGCTTCCAGCACCGCCATCCGCACCGCCACTCCCATTTCGACCTGTTCGCGGATCAGCGATTGCGCGCCGTCCGCTACGAATGAATCAATCTCGACGCCGCGGTTCATCGGGCCCGGGTGCATCACCAGCGCGTCGGGCTTTGCGTAGGCGAGCTTTTTCTGGTCGAGACCGAAATAGTGGAAGTATTCGCCGGACGACGGCACGAACGAGCCGTTCATGCGCTCGCGCTGCAGCCGCAGCATCATGACGATGTCGGCGCCGTTGAGGCCCTCGCGCATGTCGCGCGCCACCTCGACGCCCATCCGCTCGATGCCGCGCGGCAACAGCGTGGAGGGCGCCACCACGCGGACGCGGGCGCCCATGGTGTTGAGCAGCAGGATATTGGAGCGGGCGACGCGGGAATGCATCACGTCGCCGCAGATCGCGATCACGAGGCCTTCCAGCCGGCCCTTGTTGCGGCGGATCGTCAGCGCGTCCAGCAGCGCCTGGGTCGGATGTTCGTGGCTGCCGTCGCCGGCATTGATCACGGAACCGTCAACCTTGCGCGCCAAAAGTTCCACCGCACCCGAGGCGTGGTGGCGCACCACCAGGATGTCCGGATGCATGGCATTGAGCGTGACGGCGGTGTCCATCAGCGTCTCGCCCTTACGGATCGAGGACGAGGATACCGACATGTTCATGACGTCGGCGCCAAGCCGTTTGCCGGCCAGTTCGAACGAGGATTGGGTTCGGGTCGAGGCCTCGAAGAACAGGTTCACCTGGGTGCGACCGCGCAGCGAAGTGCGCTTTTTGTCTACCTGGCGGTTGAGCTCGACATATTCCTCGGAAAGGTCGAGCAGGCCGGTAATATCGGCGGCGGAAAGCCCCTCGATTCCCAGCAGATGCCGGTGACCGAGGACGAAGGTCGATTTCGATGCAGGGGTCATTAAAACGAGAGCTATAGGCAGACTTCCCAAGCGGGGCAAGTGCGAATAGGGGGCTTGCGAGTTATCCCCCGGTCAGTCGCCGCGCAGGGTAAAGAGGGTTGCCGCAATTGAGCCGCGTTCGGCGCGCGGGGAAGGCGTCCAATGCAGAAATGGCACGTTATTTTAGCGATCGGATTAACCGGTCTTGGCCTGTCCGGGCCGCAGACTGCAAAGGCGCAGGGGCTGCCGGGCGGCTTCCTCTACCTGCGCGATATCGATCCCAGCATCATCCAGGACATGCGCTACGCCACCTCGAACAACTTTGTCGGCAAGCCGCTGAGGGGGTATGACGCCGCCGAATGCGTCGTGAAGCGCGAAGTCGGCCTGGCGCTGAAGAACATCCAGCAGGAACTCGCCAGGCAAAAGCTGTCGTTGAAGATGTTCGACTGCTATCGGCCCGAGCGCGCGGTCGCCGACATGGTGGCGTGGTCGAAGAACGGCAGGGAGACGCAAGCCGATCGCCGCTTTAGCCCGGCCTTCCGCAAAGCCGATTTGTTCCGCCTGGGCTATATCGCGACCCGGTCCGGACATTCGACCGGCGCCGCGCTCGATCTGACCCTGGTCGATCTGACTGCCGATAATTCCGCGAAGTTCGATTCCAGCAAGGCCTACGCCGACTGCACCGCGCCCGCCGAGGCGCGGGCGCCGGAAGGCAGCGTCGATATGGGTACCGGCTATGATTGCTCGGACCTCAAATCGCATACCGCCGCCCCCTCGATCACGCCGGCACAGCGGAGATCGCGGAACACGCTGGTTGCCGCGATGGCCCGGCAAGGGTTCGTGAACTATTCGAAGGAGTGGTGGCACTTTTCGCTGCCGGGGGTCGGCCGGCAGGCCTATGATTTCCCGATTGCGCGACGGAATTGATTCCCTGAGATCAGGATCCGCCATGAGCCAGGCATCGTTCGCGACCCACGAGGTCTTCAACCAGTCACCGCCGTTCGAAGATGTCGACCTGTTCGCGGTCGACCGGCCGCTTGCTGATGCGGTTGCTGCCAATGGCGGCGCTTCGGCGCAGCAGGAGCTATCCGAATTCGGCAAGCATTGGGGGGCGGCGGCGATGGCGGCGCGAGGCCGTGCCGCCAATGAAAACACGCCAAAACTGCGGACCTTCGATTCCCGCGGCAATCGCCGCGACGAGGTCGAGTTTCATCCGGCCTATCACGAACTGATGGCCCACTCGGCGCATGCGGGCGTGCACAATTCGACCTGGAGCGCCGACGGCAAGCCGGCGGGCGGTGCTTCGGAAGTGGTGCGCGCCGCCAAATTCTACATCGCCTCGCAGGTCGAGACCGGGCATCTCTGCCCGATCACCATGACGCGCGCATCAGTGGCGGCGCTGGCCGAGCAGCCGGATCTGCTGGCGAAGGTGATGCCGGTGCTGGCGAGCCGTTCCTACGATCCGAACTTTGCGCCGTGGTGGACCAAGCGCGGCATGACGGTCGGCATGGGCATGACCGAGAAGCAGGGCGGCACCGATGTGCGCTCCAACATGACGCGCGCCGAGCGCGACGGCGATGGCTATCGCATCACCGGCCACAAATGGTTCATGTCGGCGCCGATGTGCGACGCGTTTCTGGTGCTGGCGCAGGCGGGCGGCGGCCTGAGCTGTTTCTTCATGCCGCGCTTTGCGCCCGATGGGTCCGTCAACGCGATCCGCTTCCAGCGGCTGAAGGACAAGCTCGGCAACCGCTCCAACGCCTCATCAGAAGTGGAGTTCACAGGCGCCTATGCGGAGCGGATCGGCGACGAAGGCAAAGGCATCCGCACCATCATCCAGATGGTGCAGCTGACGCGGCAGGATTGCGCGATTGCGTCCGCCGGCCTGATGCGCTCGGGCCTCGCACATGCGCTCCACCATGCAAGGCACCGCAGCGTGTTCCAGAAGCATCTTTCCGACCAGCCGCTGATGCAGGCGGTGCTGTCGGACATGGCGCTGCATGTCGAAGCCTCGATCGCGCTGGTCATGCGCCTGTGCCGGGCGTTCGACCGGGCGCCGTCAGACGCCAAGGAGGCCGCCTATATGCGGTTGCTGACGCCGGCGATCAAATACTGGGTCTGCAAGAGCGCGCCGGGCTTTTTGTACGAGGCTATGGAGTGCCTCGGCGGCAACGGCTACGTCGAGGAGGGGATTTTGGCGCGGCATTACCGGGAGTCGCCGGTCAACGCGATCTGGGAAGGGTCAGGCAATGTGATGTGCCTCGACGTGCTCCGGGCGTTGTCGCGCGAGGCCGAGGCGGCATCCGCCGTGTTGCACGAACTCACCGGTGAAACGCTGGGTCTGCCGGGGGCCGGCGAGGCGGTCGGTTTTATCGGCAAAGCTTTCCGCCGGCCCGACAGCGAACGCGTCGCGCGGCTGGCGGTCGAAAAACTGGCGCTGCTCGCAGCAGCAGCAGCGCTCAACGCGGTGTCGCCTCGGCATGCGGAACTGTTTGCCGCCACGCGCCTTGCCGGGAATCATGCCAGCATGTACGGCGCGGTCGATCTTGCCGGCGCCGACGTAACTGGTCTGCTGGAACGGGCGCTGCCCTGAAAGTCAGTTGATGGATTCCCTCAGCCTCCCGCAATCGCCCCCTCCCGTCGCGTCCGCGCTGCGTCCACCCCGGATATGGAAGTTCTGGGGCACGGCGCTGTGGGGACTGTTCATCTTTGCCGGCATGTTTGTCGGCCAGGCCGTGGTCATCGCTTACTTCGTGTTGCGGCAAGGTTCGTGGGATCTTGCGGCAGCGATCCATGTCGTCGGCGCCGGGCTGACGATCTCGCTGTCCGTGATCATGGGAATGCCTGCGGTGCTGCTCGCAGCCTGGGTCGCGACGCGCGCCTCGCGCACGCCATTTGTCGACTATCTCGCGCTGCGCTGGACCACGTGGCAGAATTTCCTGATCGGCGCCGTCTCACTGGCCGTGCTGGTCGGCGGCTGGGATCTGCTGTCGCGTGCGCTCGGGCGCGAGGTGACGCCGGGCTTTATGGGCGATGTGCTGAAATCGGCGCAGGCCGACGGCGCGCTATGGCTGCTCGTGATAGCGTTCTGCGTCGCTGCACCGATCTCGGAGGAAATTATGGCGCGCGGTTTTCTCTACCGTGGCTGGTCGGAATCGCGCCTCGGGGTGCCCGGCGCCATCTTCCTGTCGTCGCTGGTCTGGACTTCGATGCACCTGCAGTACAGCTGGTTCTTCTTCGGTGAGGTGTTCACCATTGGACTGTTGCTCGGCTATTTCCGCTACCGCACCGGTTCGACCTGGCTGACGATCGTGCTGCACGGTCTCAACAACACGGCGGCGACAATTCAAACTTTCTGGCTGGCGGGCAACTAGATTCTTTTTTGACGCGTTTTCTTCACGCGAACCGGTGCCCACTTCGCTCGAAAACGCTATAATATCGCCGCGATCGCAATCGCGCTTGGCATCGTGATCGCCGCCAGAATGGTCTGTAGCGTGATGATCTGCGCCAGCAAAGGCGCATCGCCGCCCATCTGCCGGGCCAGCACATAGGCGCTCGAGGAGGCCGGCACCGCCGCGCACGCGGTGACGATCGCCAGGTTCGAGCCTGACAGCCCGAACCACAGCGCCAGCGCGACGGCGATTACCGGCATCAGCACCAGCTTGAGGAATACCGCGACCGACGCCGCAAGGCTGGGGCGGAACAGGCCTTCGAGATGCAGGCCGGCGCCGGTCACCAGCAGGCCGATCGCCAGCGACGAGCGGCCGAGCGCGTCGGCGACGTCATGCCAGAGCTTTGGCAGGGGGAGGTGGGTGACGTTGATCAGCAGCCCGATCGCGCAGGCCCAGATCAGGGGATTGCGCACGACCGTCATGGCGATCGATCCGGCCGATTGTTTTTCGGTCGAGGCGAACTGCGCGAGCACGCTGACGCTGAACACGTTGACCAGGGGGATGATGGCGACCATCGCGACCGAGGCCAGCGCCAGCCCGGCATCGCCGAACAGGCTGCCCGAGACGGCGAGCGCCACGTAGGTCTGCCAGCGGATGGCGCCCTGGAACACCGAGGTAAAGGCGGGTCCGTCGACTGCGCCGCGGGCGAGCAGGGGCCGCAGCGCCAGGCACAGCAGCGACATCAGCAGCGCCGACAGCATTAGCGCGCCGCCGACGCCTGCGACCGGGACCTTGCTGAGGTCGGCCTTCACCAGCGTCTGAATCAAGAGCACCGGAAACAGCACGTAATAGGTCAGCCGCTCCAGCCCGTGCCACTGCGTCTCCAGCCGCATCAAGGTCCGCTTCAGGATGAAGCCAAGCACGATCAGCAAGAACACCGGCAGCAGCGCCGCGACCACCACCGCCATCTTCAGCGCTCGCCGCGCAGTGTGGCGAGCCGGTCCAGCGCGCCCTGCAGGATGAAGATGGCGGCATGCTCGTCGATCACTTCGGCGCGGCGGGCCCGGCTGACGTCCATCCCGATCAGTTCGCGCTCGACGGCTGCTGTTGAGAGCCGTTCGTCCCACAGGCCGATCGCCAGATCCGTGAGTTTGGAAAAATTGCGCGCAAAGGCGCGGGTCGATTGCGCGCGCGGACCCTCGCTGCCATCCATGTTGATGGGCAGGCCGAGCACGAAGCCAACGGCGTTACGCTCGCCGGCAATGATAAGCAGCCGCGCAGCGTCGGCCTTGAAGGCCTTACGGTGGACGGTTTCAACGCCGGTCGCCAACCTGCGATCGGCATTGGAAACCGCGACGCCGATAGTCTTGGTGCCGAGATCGAGGCCGACCAGCGCACCGCGCTCGGGCCAATGCGTGACCGCTTCGATCAGAGGGAGGATGAGGGCGGGCATGGACCCGCATAACACGCAGCTAGAGCGTTTTCCAGCGAAGTGGATACCGGTTCGCGTCAAGAAAACGCGTCCAATCAAAATCTAGAGCTCCGTTCCGATTCAATCGGAACGGAGCTCCAGTCTGACATGCAAAGCCGGAAGCGGCGTGGCGTCCATGCGAGAACGCCACGCCATCCGTCGAGATCGTCTTACCGGATCGCGACCGGGTTGATCATGCTCTGCACGCCGCCCTTGAAGCGCGGCTGGCCCAGCACGAACAGGAACTCGTAGGCCTTGTCCTTGGCGAGGTCGGCGGTGTTCATGTTTTCGAGAATGTAGGTGCCGTTCATCGGCAGCAGGATCTGGTGCACCTCGAAGATGTTCTTGGTCTCGAACGGGACCGCTTCGAGCCCCCAGGTATCGGCGCCGACCGCGACCACGCCTTTGCCGGTGAGGTACTTGGCACCTTCGACGCCCAGGCCGGGTTCGCCGGCGCCAAAGCGCTTGTCGTCCTTGCCGATCAGGCTGAGCCAACCGGTGTGGAAGATCACGACGTCGCCCTGACGGATTTCGACGCCTTGCTTCTTGGCGACTTCCTCGATCTCCTTGACGTTGAAGGCAGTGCCTTCCTTCACCACGTCGGTGCCGTAGTGAGCGGCCATGTCGAGAAGCACGCCACGCGCCACCATCGGCGGGATTTTTTCGACGCCAAGTTTCTTCAGACCAGTGGGATCGGCGAAGTCGAGCAACTTGTTGCCGTTATAGTAGACGTGCTCGACGCCGATATGGCCGAGACCGTCGAGCTGGCTGCCGACGCCGACCCAGCCCTCGATGATGTCGTCATTATAGGTCAGCTTGCTCGGTCCCAGGCCAGGACTGCCGGCCTGACCGGGTTGCACGACGGTGATCTTGAAGGCGCGGGGCGGATAGGCCGGCGTTGTGGAGTCGACGGGAATGCCAAGCGCGTAGGTCTTGCCGGTCTTGACGAGCCCGGCCGCCTTCACAACCAGCTCCGGGGTCATATAGTTGGCGGCGCCGAGTTCGTCGTTCGGTCCCCATTTCGATTTCGTCCAGTCTTGAGCGCTTGCCGTTGCAACCGATCCCAACAAGGCAGCCGAACAGCACAGCACGAACGCGTGGCGCATCGCAGATCCTCCCAGAGTTGACGTTATGGTTCTTGGTAGTCAGCGCCTCATACTAACGTAGTAGTGTGCGGCGATCCAAATATTTTGATGCGGCTTTCGCGAGGGAAGGCGCGCGGCGCGGCCCGCATTTCCTTGTTACAAAAATGTGGCGACGAAATTTCGCACAGCGGAACGGGGCGCGCGCGAGGGAGGCGACGCGATGGATGCACTGCAATTGTTGGGCTTGTTCGCGGTGACCGCGATGCTCATTTGTTATGCGCTGGAAGACCGCAGCCACTGGTCTATCCTCGGCTTCGCCGGTGCGTGCGCGCTCGGTTCGGTCTACGGTTTCTTGCAGGGCGCCTGGCCGTTCGGGTTGGTCGAGGCCGTCTGGGCCGTTGTTGCGCTGCGGCGCTGGAGCGTCAGGCGGCGGCTGATTGCATAGGCCATCCGCGTCATGTCGCAACTTCGGCGCCGTCGAATGGCCGCTGCTCCAAAGAGGCTAGCATCAGTAGCATTGCATGATCACCCGTGCCTCTTCAAAGCGCCGAGCGCGCAAGGCGTCGCGATGGATCCAGACATAGAGGTTGCCCACATCACCCCACATCATGTTGGCACGATCGTCGGATGCGATTTGCAGCAGCAGCAGCCAGTTCGCCGCGTCGGATTTCAACAACTCGGCCGCCTTCGAATTCCGCGCGCTGAGGTCCAGTCCCTTGCTGACGAGCGCGCATTCGGTTTGCATGTCGCCCTGAATCTGGAGCGGATGCCCGCCGAAGCGGTGATCATGACCGCCCCGGGTGACGTCGTACCACCAGGCTTGAACGGATTTCTCCGCCTTGGCTTTGATCTCGCAGGCATTCCAATCGGGCGAGCCGAAATAGGGAGGCCACATGCCGGCATGAAGCGCGCACCGCTGCGGCCGGAAGCCGGCGGTCTGCTTGTGAGCCCATAATTCGGCCGGCGGGCTTGCTCGCTTTAACGAGTGGGTGGGCGTCAAATCATGGATCAGCCGGGCCCCCGTGATATCTGCCGGTCGATCGCCCCCGGGCCGATGGTCGGTGTCATAGAAAAAGAAAAGCCGCCCCTCGCGCGGGATATCCGGATCGACGGCTCCCGCACGCCAGATTTCGGCCAGATCGACCTGCGCGATGAACTGTAGCGGCGCCGGCTCCGCGGTCCGCCTGATATCGTCGACCAATGAATCGAGGCCAAGTTTGCTGAAATCGACCTTTGCGGATTCGGTCGCGAAGGCTTCGAATTCGTTGGGCGGCAAGAGCTTCCGGAATTCTTCGAGCGTCTCGGCCTGTTCAGCCATCATGTCTTGCGGGTTGAAGAGTGTCACGCCAGCCTGCATCTCTTCGACCCGCTGCTGATGATCGGGATATGGAGGACGCCAGGGCCATGGCATCGTGACCGGAAGGTCGGGCGTTCCGCCTATCTTGGTCGCGCCCAAGGCAATCCCGGCTTCGTCGTCGACCTCTGCGGTTTCGAGCCAGATGTACGGCTTCGACCTTGCGGCCAGGGCCATTGCGTCAGCGGCACGGACCCCCGCCGCGCGCAACGAGTTTTCGATCTCTGCGGTAGTCTTGAAAAGGGTTCGCATCGCGGTCTCATCATGTCTCACGAGATTTCGTGAAACGGTAGACGACAGACCCGCGGACCAGGTTCAATCTCAGGCGGCAATGACCTCGCCATTATTGTTCAGGCAGGCGGCAAAGCCTTGCAGCGCGCTATATTGATGTGCGCTGCGGCGCTGGATGAAGAGGGTGTCGACTCCGGACTGAACGGCCTTCAGCTTGTGGACGTTGACGGTCTCGTTTTTTCCGACAACGGCACGGGGCAGCAGCGTTACACCCATGTCAGCGGCGACGCAGCCGATCATGCCGTCGAGCGTGCCGAGCTCGAACCGCGCCGAAGACGGCCAGCCGAACTCCGAGAAAACCTGTTCGAGCCGCTGGCGGTAGCTGCAGCCGGTGCGGAATACCAGGGCGGTCGGCCCCGACTCCGGCGTGCCCGCGCGCAAGGCCGCCAGACTTGCCCAGCGCCGCGACGTCACCAGCACCAGTTCTTCCGTGAAGGCGATTGTCGAACTGAGATCGGCGTGATCGATCGGACCAGCAACAAAGGCGCCGTCGAGCGATCCGTCAAGCACGGCCGCGACCAGGTCTGCGGTCGGCGCGGTACGCAGGCTCAAGCGCACCGCCGGAAAGCGGCGGTGAAATTCGGCGAGCAGGGAAGGCAGCCGTACCGCAGCGGTGGTCTCCATCGAGCCGATCGACAACGGCCCCTTTGGCTCGCCATCGTCGCGCGCGGCCAGTACGGCTTCGCGTGACAAGGCGGCCATTCGTTGCGCATAGGGAAGCAAGCGGCGGCCGGCGCCGGTCAATGTCATGCCGCGGCTATGCCGCTCGAACAATGCGGTGCCGATCTCGGTCTCCAGCGCTTTCACGCGCTGGGTGACGTTGGACTGCACGGTGTTGAGTTCGTCGGCGGCGCGGGTAATGCCGCCGAGGCGCGCCACCGTCGAAAACGTCACGAGATCGCTCAATTCCATGGACCGCTCTCCGTTTCATTATAGCGATGGGAGAATTCTATAGTATTCATTTTATGAGAATGATACGTCGGCCTATCGTGTCTGTCCAGATAGAAGGGTTTGGACATGTCGATCAGCACGCCATTGACGGCTCTCCTGGGCATCACGCATCCGATCCTGTCGGCGCCAATGGACGTGATCGCCGGCGCACGGCTCACGGCGGCGGTTAGCGCCGCCGGCGGCTTTGGCATTTTGGGTGGCGGCTATGGCGATAAGGCCTGGCTGGAGCAGGAGACCGCCAAGCTCAAAGACGTGTCCGCTCCCTTTGGCATCGGATTCATCACCTGGAGTCTCGCCAAGCGGCCGGAGCTGATGGACATCGCGCTCGCGGCACGGCCGCGCGCGATCATGCTCTCGTTTGGCGATCCAAGACCGTTTGCGACAAAGATCAAATCCAGCGGCGCGCTGCTGATTTGCCAGGTGCAGGACGAGGGCATGGCGCTGATGGCACTCGACGCCGGTGCCAACCTGCTGATTGCGCAAGGCAGCGAGGCCGGCGGACACGGTGCCTCCCGCACCACCATCGACATCGTGCCGGCGATTGTCGATCTCGTGGCGGGCCGGGTGCCGGTTGCGGCGGCGGGCGGCATCGGTGACGGCCGCGGGCTGGCGGCGATGATGATGCTGGGAGCGTCCGGCGTACTGCTCGGCACGCGCTTTTACGCCAGCCTGGAATGCGACGGCGCCGATGAAGCCAAAAAGCGTATCTGTAACGCTACCAGCGGCAGCAGCATCAGGAGCATCATCTTCGATATCTCCCGAAACAATATCTGGCCGGCGCCGTTCAACGGCCGCTGCCTGATCAATGATCACGCGCGCCGCTGGATCGGACGCGAGGTCGAGCTGATGCAAAACGTCACCGCGGTCGCGGCCGAATATGCCGCCGCCAGAGCCGCCGGAAATTACGACGTCGCCGCTGTGATCGCCGGTGAGGCCGTCGGCCTGATCCATGACATCCCGCCGGCGGCCGTGATCGTTGACAGGATCGCCACGGAGGCCGACCAGATACTGGCTGGACGGCGCAACTCTTCCGCAGCATCAAGAGCCTGATTGCACTCATTCAAGCGAGCAGAACCATGTGGCCAGACCGCCGACTTCTCGATCTCTTCAAGACCGAATTTCCGATCGTGCTGGCGCCGATGGCCGGCGTGATGGACCAGGAGCTGGCGATCGCGGCGGCCCAGGGTGGCGCGCTGGGTTCGCTGCCGTGCGCGATGATCACGGCGGAAAAGGCGCGTGAACAGATCAGCATCATGCGCCAGCGCGTCTCCGCGCCGATCAACTTGAACTTTTTCTGCCATACGCCGGTTGCAGCCGATCCCGCGCGCGAAGCTGGATGGAAGGCGCGGCTCGCATCCTATTACAAGGAGCTCGGCCTCGATTCCGCAGCGCCCGTCACTGCCGCGAACCGCGCGCCGTTCGACGAGGCGATGTGCGCGCTGGTCGAGGAGATGAAGCCGGAAGTGGTCAGCTTCCATTTCGGCCTGCCGGATGCGGCGCTGGTCAAGCGCGTCAAGGCGGCGGGCGCCATCGTGATGTCGTCAGCCACGATCGTGAAAGAGGCGATCTGGCTCGAGGAGCACGGCGCCGACGTGATCATTGCGCAAGGTGCCGAAGCCGGCGGTCATCGCGGCATGTTCCTGACCGAGAATATCGCCCAGCAGCCAGGCACCTTCGCGCTGGTGCCGCAGGTCGTCGACGCCGTGAAGGTGCCTGTCATCGCGGCCGGCGGCATTGCCGACGGGCGCGGGATCGCGGCGGCCTTTGCGCTCGGAGCTGCGGGCGTGCAGATCGGCACGGCCTATCTGCGCTGCCCGGAATCGAAGGTGTCCGCGCCGGCGCGGGTAGCGCTTGCCCAGGCGAGTGATGACGCCACCGTGATTACCAACGTGATGACGGGACGGCCCGCGCGCGGCGTCGCCAACCGCGTGATGCGCGAGGTCGGGCCGGTTTCGCCGGATGCGCCTGATTTTCCGCACGCCGCAACCGCGCTCGGTCCGCTGAAGGCGGGCGCCGAAAAGCTCGGCAAGGTCGATTTCACCAATCTGTGGGCCGGGCAGGCGGTGCGGATGGGCCGCGAGATGCCGGCCGCAGAACTGACGCGGGCTTTGGCGGGCGCGGCGTTGGCGAGGCTGAGTTCGCTGGCTTAGCGTCCGGCGGCTGCCGGGGTCACCAGCGCTAATGCGCCGGCTCGTCGCGTTTGACGACGTCCAGGTGCTCGACGGCGAGCGATCGATAATGCGCGGCCATCTCTTTGTAGTGACGTTGCGAGATGGGATCGGTGGCGCTTTCTGCGCGCCGCTCGAACATCTCGGCTTTTTCCTGAAGTTCTTTCGCTTTGGACATGACGTTGCCTCACGTTCGTCAGGCTAGACACGCCAGATATAGGATCGCGGCGCCAAGCACGCCACCGATCGACCACAGAGCAGGATCCCAACTTTCCGTTACACTGTCGTGTTCCGTTGTCCGCATGGCACGGCCTCCAGGGTGATGGCCGAGTACACGCCGCGACTGTTTCAAAACGACTGCGTCAGCCCGCTAAATGGTTTCGTCGGCAGCTTTTCCCTGTCGAAACCCCGGACTCTCGGCGCGGGTCGCCATGGCGGCGCTTTGACCCCCGCCTTTGAGCCCCGTTTGGCGGTATTTTGGCCCCAAAATGCCGGCAGGGCGGTTCCCGTGGTTGCGGCGCAAAACCGGGCTCTGCTATACGGCGGGTGCGATCCCCCGATTGAGGCCTTATATTAATGTCCGTTGATGCCGCTACCGTTCGCCGCATCGCGCACCTTGCGCGAATTGCGGTCGCCGAGGCCGAAGTTCCCCATCTGCAGGGCGAACTGAACGCCATGCTGGCGTTCGTAGAGCAGCTTTCGGAGGTGAACGTCGACGGCGTCGAGCCAATGACCTCGGTGACCCCGATGGAAATGAAGAAACGTTCTGATGTGGTCAATGACGGCGAGATTACCGACGATGTCGTCAGAAACGCGCCCGACACCGTGAGCCATTTCTTTCTGGTGCCGAAGGTCGTGGAATAACTTCTTCTTTGTTCGAGATCGGAATTCCGATGTGCATGCTCTGCGACGATGAAAAGGCCTATCAGGCCTACATGAACTATCTCGACGCGATGGAGCGCCAGGGAAAGGTCGCCGATCCCGATAAGGCGATGGACGCCGTGCTCGACGCGCTCGAGGCGTCCGAGCTGACGCGGCCCAAGCAAGACGACCCCGCCAACGACAAGACCCTGTCTCCGTTCTTCTGCAGCCCGATCAATAAATGACCGATTTGATTTCGATGACGATCGCCGAGGCCAGGAATGGCCTCGCGAACAAGTCTTTCACCTCGCTTGAACTGACCGACGCGCACCTTGCCGCGATCGAGGCGGCGCGCGCGCTCAACGCCTTCGTGCTGGAAACGCCGGACAAGGCCCGTGCCATGGCGCGCGCGATCGACGCCAAGATCGCCAAAGGCGAGGGCGGTCCGTTGGCCGGCATTCCGCTCGGCATCAAGGACCTGTTCGCGACCAAGGACGTGCGCACCACCGCGTGCTCGAAAATCCTCGGCAATTTCGTGCCGCCCTATGAGTCGACAGTCACTTCGCAGCTCTGGCGCGACGGCGCCGTGATGCTGGGCAAGCTCAACAACGACGAGTTCGCGATGGGCTCCTCGAACGAGACCTCGTGCTTCGGCCCGGTGGTCAATCCGTGGCGGCGCGAAGGCTCCAATACCTCGCTGGTGCCGGGCGGCTCGTCGGGCGGCTCAGCTTCCGCGGTGGCCGCACTGCTTTGCATGGGCGCAACCGCGACCGATACCGGCGGTTCGATCCGCCAGCCGGCGGCGTTCACCGCCACCGTCGGCGTCAAGCCGACCTACGGCCGCTGTTCGCGCTGGGGCATCGTCGCCTTTGCGTCGTCGCTCGATCAGGCAGGGCCGATTGCGCGTAGCACGCGCGACGCCGCGATCCTGATGCGCTCGATGGCGGGGCACGATCCCAAGGACACGACGTCGGTCGATCGTGCGGTGCCGGACTACGAGGCCGCGATCGGAAAATCGGTCAAGGGCATGAAGATCGGCATTCCCAAGGAGTACCGCCTCGACGGCATGCCGGCGGAAGTCGAAAAGCTCTGGACCGAAGGCGCGGCCTGGCTGAAGGCGGCTGGCGCGGAGCTGGTCGAGATATCGCTGCCGCACACCAAATACGCGCTGCCGGCCTATTACATCGTGGCGCCTGCCGAGGCATCGTCTAATCTGGCGCGCTACGACGGCGTGCGCTACGGCCTGCGCGTGCCCGGCCGCTCCATCGGGGAGATGTACGAGAACACCCGTGCCGAAGGTTTTGGCGACGAAGTGCGCCGCCGCGTCATGATCGGCACCTATGTGCTCTCCGCCGGCTATTACGACGCCTATTATTTGCGCGCGCAAAAAGTCCGCACCCTGATCAAGAAGGATTTTGAGGACTGCTTCGCCAAGGGCGTCAACGCGATCCTGACGCCGGCGACGCCGTCGGCGGCGTTCGGCATCGGCGAGAAGGGCGGCGCCGATCCCGTGGAAATGTATCTCAACGACATCTTCACGGTGACCGTGAACATGGCGGGGCTGCCGGGTATCGCGGTTCCTGCCGGCAAGGATGCGCAGGGGCTGCCGCTCGGCCTGCAACTGATCGGACGTCCCTTCGACGAGGAGACGCTGTTCTCGCTCGGCGAAGTGGTCGAGCAGGCGGCCGGACGCTTCACGCCGGCCAGATGGTGGTGAGGCCATGGCAGATTTCAAGGCCAGCCTTTCCAATGACGCGCCGCCGCCGGCGCTGAGCCCGTCACTCACCGCGTTGTGGTGGGCTGCCAAGGGCAATTGGGACGCGGCGCATAAGATCGTTCAGGACGAATCCTCGGCGGAAGCGGCGTGGGTGCACGCCTATTTGCACCGCGTGGAAGGTGATCTCGGCAACGCCGGTTACTGGTATCGCCAGTCCGGCCAACCAGCGGCGATCGATTCGCTTGAGGCAGAGTGGGACCGGATCGTCTTTACACTGCTGTTGGGAGAACGGACATGACGGCGGCGAGCGGCAAGCTGATCAAGGGCCAGACCGGCGATTGGGAAATGGTGATCGGGCTCGAGGTCCATGCCCAGGTCACTTCCCGGTCAAAACTGTTCTCGGGTGCCTCGACCGAGTTCGGCGGCGAGCCGAACACCCATGTCTCGCTGGTGGACGCCGCGATGCCGGGCATGCTGCCCGTGATCAACGAAGAATGCGTGCGGCAGGCGGTGCGGACCGGGCTTGGCCTCAACGCGCAGATCAATTTGCGCTCGGTGTTCGACCGCAAGAACTATTTCTATCCGGATTCGCCGCAGGGCTACCAGATCAGCCAGTACAAGTCGCCGATCGTCGGCGAGGGCGAGGTCGTGGTCGAACTCGACGGCGGCAAGCAGGCCACCATCGGCATCGAGCGGCTGCATCTGGAACAGGATGCCGGCAAATTGCTGCATGACCAGAGCCCGACCATGTCCTATGTCGACCTCAACCGGTGCGGCGTGGCGCTGATGGAGATCGTCTCAAAACCCGACATCCGCGATGCCGAGCAGGCCAAGGCGTACGTGACAAAGCTGCGTTCGATCCTGCGCTATCTCGGCACCTGCGACGGCGACATGGAGAAGGGCTCCTTGCGCGCCGACGTCAATGTCTCCGTGCGCAAGCCCGGCGGGCCGCTCGGCACCCGCTGCGAGATCAAGAACATGAACTCGATCAACTTCATCGGCCAGGCGATCGAGTATGAGGCGCGGCGCCAGATCGAGATCATCGAGGACGGCGGCGCGATCGATCAGGAGACCCGGCTGTACGATCCGGGCAAGGGCGAGACGCGCTCGATGCGCTCCAAGGAAGAGGCGCACGACTACCGGTACTTCCCCGATCCCGACCTGCTGCCGCTCGAGTTCAGCGACGCCTATGTCGCCGGCCTGAAGGCCGATCTGCCGGAATTGCCGGACCAGAAGAAGATCCGCTTCATCGAAGGTTTCGGATTGTCGCCCTACGACGCCGGCGTGCTGGTGGCCGAGCGCGAGAGCGCGGACTTCTATGAAACCGTGCTGGCCGGGCTCAGCGACAAGGCGCGCGACGGCAAGCTTGCCGCCAACTGGGTGATCAACGAGCTGTTCGGACGTCTCAACAAGGAAGGCCGTGATATTACGGCCTCACCGGTGTCGGCGGTGCAACTCGCGGCGATCGTCGAGTTGATCGGCGAGGGCACGATCTCCGGAAAGATCGCAAAGGACCTGTTCGAGATCGTCTGGCAGGAAGGCGGCGACCCCCGCGCGCTCGTCGAGACGCGCGGCATGAAGCAGGTCACGGACTTGAGCGCGATCGAGAAGGTGGTCGATGACATCATCGCCGCCAACCCGGACAAGGTCGCGCAGGCGAAAGCCAAGCCGCAACTCGCCGGCTGGTTCGTCGGCCAGGTGATGAAGTCGTCCGGCGGCAAGGCCAACCCGCAAGCCGTCAACGATCTCTTGAAGGCGAAGCTCGGCATCTGAAGCGTCCCGTAACGGGACGCTTTCGTCGTCGCTGACGTTGCGATCGACGCGCACAAGCGTGCATCGATCTCGCATCGCGGATCAAAATCATCGTCACGACGGACAACCGGCCTTGCGAATCGGTCTCCGCGATTCGTCCAAAAATTCGGTTCTGGCGAGCGCCGATGAGACGTGGAGGCTCTATCCACGAAAATTTTTTTATTGCCAAAATTCGCGACTCAGAGTCCGCGCAAGCGGCTTTTGGGCCGTCTCACCGAGTCGCGATGACGTCGATTGTGCAATGACCATCGCATGCGTGAATCGCCAAAACATCTATAGTGCAAGCGTTTCCTTCAATATTGACAAACGCCGACGTTGGTCGTTGCTGCACTTTTTGCATCGCTGCGCGAGCTTGTTGCGCCGCCGCCGAACGATGCTTCGAGCGCGCCCTCGCATTGCCGCGTCAACACTTCCTTAAGCGGGACGCTGTTTTTTTGAACGTGTTGGTGTATTCGGGATGTAGTGCACATCGATTCCCGAGTGCACGCAGCGAACTAAGCCATCTCACTTACATTAGGAGGGCAACATGGCCAAGAAAGCTAAGAAGGCAAAGAAGGCGAAGAGCGCAGTGAAGAAGACTGCGAAGAAGACCCGCAAGGTCGCCAAGAAGAAGAAGTAAGCTCTCGTCTTTGAGAGAATTGCCGGCGGCTTGATGCCGGCGCGTCACTCGAGCCTTCAGACGGTTTGCTTCTCGGAGCAAACATAACTCCGACGGCTCGGTCGACGAAAGAGGGTGTCGGCGAGACATCAGGTCAAACGGCTGGATCGACTTTCGGAAGAGTTCGCTTTTCCAAAACCGGTCCGGCAGAAGAAACAAGTTTTCTTCGTTCGGTGCGGAATCTTTGCTCCGCAATTTCATCGGACCAAAGCCCGATTGAAATCTGGTCCTGACGTGTTCGCCGACGCCCTCGTTCCCCGGAACGCCTCCTGTTCCCCGGAACGTCTAGCGCTCCGATCGCCGCGCCTTTGGTGCCCGGCACTTCCCAAATCCCCTGGGTTCCTGTCCTGTCCTGACCGCCCACGGCCTGCGCCGGGCGGTCGCAGATCGCGCCCATGCGCCGCCGCGTATCGGTTACGCCGCGCGCGCCCCGCCGATCCGGTGCGGGAACTTTTGCAATACCAGGTCTTCGGTTTTCGCCGATCACGACACGCGCGAGATGCGAGCCGTTGCAATGGTTATCGTTCTGCCAAGCGGCAGGGTAAACCGGTCTTCACGAATCCTCACTTGTTGCTGCGGCACAGGCACTTCTGCGATTCCCCGCCGGCGCCCAGGCGCCTCGCGTTTACACCCCGTTCATCGCGATATTTAAACTGCCCTTCAAATTTGATGGGCCATGATCATCCCAACAAGCCGGCAAACGGCGAGCGCATGATCCGCCAAAGTGTAGGCGGTTTGGCGATCAGATCATGCGCTCTTCTTAAAAAAGGGCGCGCGGTCGGACGCAAAACCGGGTTCCACTTTTGCTGACCGCGCGCTGGAATAACAGGACGTTTTGACAGTGGACGGGGGCCGCGCTCGGGGGAGGGCGGCAACAATAAAAAGGGGAGACTTTCGATGTTTCAGGGACAATTCGATCTGGAGACGGCGACACCGGTGGAAACCGCAATCCCCGACTTGCTGTTCGAGCGTGGCCTGTACTGGGCGAGCGGCCGTTCCGGCGTCGTCAACCTGGTCGCCGCCCATAAATGGTTCAATCTCGCCGCCCTGAAGGGCCGCGCCGACGCGATCTCGATGCGCCGCGAAGTCGCCGAGATGATGTCGGACGTCGAGATCGCCACCGCGCAGCGCGAAGCCCGCGCCTGGATGACCTCGCACTGAGCTTGCGAGCCGTCACGGAGCGGCCGGAGTGCCTGCGTCCGTGTGCCGGCATCGGCAGCATTCGAAAAAGGCTCAGTGCCCGCTCAGCACCAGTGTCTTGACGGGCAGCAGCAGGGCCTGAATCCGCAACAGCAGGGCGTGCACGAGGCCGGTGGCGTCGACGACGTGCAGCGCGAAGCTCTTGAACGCGCTGAGCTTGCCTGACGCGATCCGTTCGTGATTGCTGGTGTAGGCGTTGGCGATACAGCTGCTGCCGGGCGTCACGCCCTCCAGCCCGCCCTGGTAGATCGGCTCCATGAAAACGAGAATGGTCCCCGGACGTGCCGTGCTCTGCGCCTCGATCAGTTGTTCGCCGCCCCTGAACTGGCCAGCCGCGATGTAGTCCTGCACAACGGTCACCACCATCGGAATGATCACCCACGGCTTGGAAATGCAGGTGGCTTCGGCGACCATTCCGACTTTCATGACCTGACCCTCGATCTGCCCAAACCCTGCCATGAGAGCCCTCCGTCCCGCGCCCTCCGGAATCAGAACGCCGGCCGTCCGTATCATTGGATTGACGATATCGCCCGGTCTCAGCCCGAACTGCTCGACCCGCCCGTCGAACCCTGCACGAATAAAGGTCTTGTCCAGGTCGACCTGGGCTTCGGCCAGCGCCGCCTCCGCGCTTGCTTTCTCGGCGGGAAGAAGGGCGGTGACCCGGACCGCGGCCGATTGTTTTGCAGCATTGGCGGCATCAAGCGATCCTTGCCGGCCCGCCTGCAGCACCGTAAGCTTTTCGATGTCGCGCTGCGGGACGATGCCGGGATTGCGTTGCTGGAGATCCCGCTTGGTGTTCAGTTCATCGGTGGCTTGCTGATAATCGCCCTGAGCCTGCAGGATCTGCCCTTCCGCCTTGAGAACGTCGGCCTGCGCCGACAGCATGGCGGCATCGACTTCGGCGATTTTGCGCTTGGCCGTCAGTAGCGCTGCCTCCTGCTTGGCGCTGTCTAGTCTGAAAATCACCTCACCCTGTTTGACGTTCGCGCTGACATCGATGTTAACCTCGGCGACCCGGCCGGCTACTTCGGTCATGATCGGAACTGTCCGAAAATACATCGTCGCCGAAGTGGTCGAGGGATGATAATAGAAGATCATCGTGATCAGCGCGACCGTGAGCATCAAGCAGGTGATGATGCCATATCGCAGCTCGAACCAGACCGAATAAAGCGTGATTTCGTGGCCGATGCGCTTTCCCTGCCGATAGCGGCGATAGAGATAGTCCGGCAGTATCGTCACCAGCGAGCAGAGGATGATCTCAAGCATGAGCCTTTGCCTCACTCTTGGCCTCACTCTTGGCGGCGGGGGCGTGCGTGCTGGCGTGGCCTGCGGTTTCTGGGACCGGCTCGGTCGGATCTGGTTCGGGCGGACCGCCGGCCATCTTCTCGACCGATCCGGCAATCCTGCGCAGCGGCGTGCTGAAGTCCGGCAGGTCGATCATGGCGAGGAACAGGCCAATCACCCAGAACAGGTGGTTGTGCGTAAACAGTGCCAGCAGGCCCAGCACGGCCACGATTTCAAATTGCAGCTTCTGCGTTTTGTGGGCCATCCGCTCCGGCATCGTGTGCAGGTGCAAATAGAGATTGCCGACCCCGACGATGGCGGCAATCAGGATAATGCCGACAACGACCATCAGGACGTCGGTATCTCCCGGTGCGGTGATGAAGCCTGGCAGGTGATGCGGTGCGGCAGGATGAAGGGCTTCACTCACGCAATTCTCCACTTCGAAAAGGAGGCCGAATAGCCAGCAATGCGCGAACGAAGGCATGGACAGCCGCCCGGCTAGGCGCTGCCATCTTTTACGTAAAGCGGGACCTTGGCAAGCGCGCAACGTGTCACTTTGGATGAGCGTTTCAGCTCTTATTTTTCTTCCGCAACGCGAAATTAGTCGGTTAATTCCGATGGTCAGGCCCGAGTGAAGCGATCCGCGGACACGCCGACTACCCAGCTGCGACCTGCGTTGCCGCGCGCACAACAGCGATCTGTATGCGATGGGTGCGACAAAACAACCCGAGGGGCAAATCATTTCTGATTTACGGAATTCGTGTCAAGCGCCGGAAAGACGGGTGCGGTGGACACTGAAAGTCACGATGAAGAACGTGGCAGAAAGCGTACGGCGAAGTCGTGTGGTCTTGGCGACCCCGTTGCTGGCGTCACGAACACGATATTAAGTCGTAAAGCCATTGCGCAGGGAAGGCCGGGTGTTCTCCGCTGGACCTGTATGATCGTGTGCACTTTGTTTTGTGCAACCCGCACACGGGACCGCGGTGCAGCGCGCACCCGGTCTTCCCTGCGCCCTCTGATTGGAGAGGGTAAAAAATGACGCAAAAAGCTCGGGCATCTCATGCCGCGAAAATGTAGAACGTCGCGTCATCAGAGCGGGCGTCATCGCCCATACTGCAGAGCAATGATGACAACAGACTCCCGGGGTGGCAGTGTTGGGGGCAATAGCGGCGTATGCGGCCAGGTCCATGGTAGCTCAATATGGACTGCGCCAAGCCGCCGATGATCCGGCCCATTTGGCATCTGCCGAATAACCCAGATGGGGAGACCGCCTGACGTATCGAGACCTCTTCGCGAAAAAACAGTTTGCCTGTCGCAGCCGGAGACCGCGTCATGATCAACCAGAACTGGTGGTTTACGACCCTGCTGATAAGGCAGTTCAAATACTGTCCTCCGCTCAACAAGGACATCAAGTGCGACGTCTTGATCGTTGGGGGAGGGTTCAGCGGGATGAGTGCCGCGGCGGAATTCCTCCAAAAGGGATTCAAAGTGGTCCTGATCGACAGGAACATTGTCGGCGGAAGCTCTTCAGGCCGCAGCGCCGGATTTTTGACTCCCGACAGCGAACTGGAATTGCATCAGCTGGTCCGCAGGTATGGACCGGACGCGGCGCGCGAAATCTGGGCGATGCCCTGCCGGGGCATCGACCGCATCGTGCAGGCGATCAAGAAAAACAACATCGAATGCGGACTGCTACAGCAGGATTCGCTTTTCCTGGGCATCGGCAAGGGCGGCATGGAGGCCGTTGCGTCTGAGCGGGAGTGCCGCGAGAGCGTCGGATTCACGGATCAACAGGTCTATGACGAGAAAGAATTAAAGGGGGTTCTCGGCGCTGAGGGGTTCACCGCAGGAATCCGCTATACCGGCACCTATGGCGTCAATCCGTTGGCGTGCCTGCAGGGCCTCAAGGATATTCTGATCGATAACGGCATGCAGGTGTTCGAGAGCACCGAAATGCTGCGGCTGGACGACCACACGGCATATACCCACGGCGGCAGCATCACGGCGGACCACATCATCATTGCCGTCGACAAGCTGAAGAGTTCCCTCAGTCCGCTGGCCGGGGAAATCTTTCATGCCCAGACCTTCATGAGTGTCACCGAGCCCCTGACCGACAAGGAACTCAATGTTCTGTTCCCGGGCGGCAAGCAGATGCAATGCTGGGACTCCAAGCTTGTCTATTCCTATTTCAGATTGACGGGCGACAACCGGCTGCTGCTCGGGGGCGGCAGTCCCTTGTCGACTTTTCTCCCGTCCGCCTATAACGGACCCTTCATCATCAAGAAAGTGATCAAGGAGTTTAAGGGACGCTTCCCCCATTTGAGGGATCTATCCTTCATTCAATTCTGGCCGGGCCTCATCGACACCACCCGGGATCTGCTGCCCATCATCGTGAAGCCGCCGGGCCAGCCGCATCTGCAATTCATCCTCGGCATTGTCGGGCTACCCTGGGCGACGTTCGCCGGCAGTTTTGCCGCGCGAAATATTTTGGGCGACGCTGTTGAGGACTACGCCAAGTACTACCCGTATTTCTCAAATCGCCGTCATTTTTCGCTGCCGAGCGGATTGGCGAAGATCGTCGGGAAGCCTGTGCTTTTCTCGCTCGCCAATAGCTGGGCCAAATTCTACCAGGTGGACACCCATCGGAAGCCGGTAGCAATGAAGGATGAATTCTAGCAAGCTGTCACAAGGAATGCAGCATACTCCATGGGATGTCCGTTTGAACGAAGACCACAAAATCGATTTCGAACGGCTCAATTCGACAATCATTGGATTGGCAATTCGACTGGCGTTCTTGGGCGCCATTCTCTTTTTGGCATTATCGATCGTTCGTCCGTTTCTGGAGACCATCGCCTGGAGCGTCGTATTGGCGGTGGCGCTGTATCCGTTTTTCGATTGGATGGCGAATGGCCTCGGTGGGCGCCGGAAATTGGCAGCGGCACTCATCACGATCCTGCTTCTCTTGATCGTATTCGGGCCTGTAACCTGGCTTGGTTTGGATTTGGTCGAAGTTCCGCGCATGATTTACGCGCGCCTTGACTCCGGAGCGATATCCGTTCCTCCACCGGATGAGACCGTCAAAAAATGGCCCTTGATCGGCGAGCCGGTGTTTCAATTCTGGGAGCTGGCATCAACCAATCTGACCGGCGCGCTTGCTAAAATCGCACCTCATCTCAAGCCGATTGGGGGCACCCTGCTTGGTGCAGCCGGGAGCGTGGGAGCCGCCATCCTTCAATTTCTGGCCGCCGTAATCGTAGCCGGATTTCTGCTTTCACCGGGTCCGATGCTGGTGGAAGCCGTTGCCGTTTTTTTGCATCGGCGTGTCTCGCAACGCGGCCGCGAATTCATGCAACTGGCCGGCGCAACCATTCGGAACGTGTCCCAGGGGGTTATCGGTGTTTCGCTGCTGCAGGCGCTGCTCGCGGGCATCGGACTCATGGCGGTAGGGACGCCCGGCGCAAGCCTGATTGCGTTCGGCGTTCTCATTCTGGGGATCATTCAAATTGGCCCAACCGTGATTTTAGTTCCGGTCGTGATCTGGGCGTGGATGACAAAGGAGACAGCTACGGCGCTGATCTTTACGGCCTATATCGTGCCCGTAAATCTGATCGATAATGTCCTCAGGCCGATCATATTCGCCCGTGGTTTGAAGACGCCGATGCTGGTGATCATTGTCGGCGTCATTGGAGGGACTCTGTCGAATGGCATCATCGGTCTTTTCGTTGGTCCGATCGTGCTGGCCGTCGTCTGGGATTTGCTGGTTGCTTTTGTTCGAGACGGCGATGCCAAGTCAGCCTAGCTCATTTGTCCATCAAGGTACCCGAAGGCAGGCGGGCACCGGTCGCGCAGGGAACACAGACTTGCCACTGCAGGGGGAGGTCCGATCATGGGTACCGAGCCGAGTCCGGAAGCCAAACAATTTCGGGTCGAACGTTCGCGCTTTGAGCAAACCGTTCTGTTGCTGCAGGGCGGAGGTGCACTCGGTTCGTATCAGGCCGGCGTCTACCAGGCGCTCGCTGAGGCCAATTTACATCCGGACTGGGTTGCCGGCATTTCGATTGGTGCGGTGAATGCGGCGTTGATTGCCGGGAATCCGGCAGAGAAGCGCGTCGAAGGACTGCGGGAGTTCTGGGAGGCCGTGAGCACGCCGCCGCTGGGCGTGCCTTATCTCAAATCGGTCCACATCAAAGACGATTTCACCCATCGCCTGGTCAATCAAACCCGGGCGCTCGGCATCATGATGTTCGGCGCGCCACACTTCTTCACGCCCCGTCCGCTCTCGCCGGTGTTCTGGCCGTCGCCAGATGCCGACCAACTCAGTTTCTATGACGTCGCTCCGCTGAAGGCGACGCTCGAGCGCCTAGTGGATTTTGACCGGCTCCACGCCGGCGCCATGCGCTTCAGCGTCGGCGCGGTGAACGTCAAGACCGCGAATTTCGCCTATTTCGACACCACGACCCATCGTATCGGTCCCGCGCACATCATCGGCAGCGGTTCGCTGCCGCCCGGCTTCCCGGCTACCGAGATCGCGGCGAGTACTATTGAGATGGTGGGCTCGTTTCCAACACGCCGCTGCAGTGGGTTCTCGACAGTCGGCCGCGGGGCTGGACACGCTGGCCTTCCAGATCGATCTGTGGAGCGCGCACGGCAAGTTGCCGCGCAATCTCGGCCAAGCCGACGTGCGGCAGAAGGAAATCCAGTTCTCCAGCCGCACGCGTGCGGCGACCGATCAGTACAAGCGGGCGCAGAAGCTCCGCATCGCCTTCCCAGTCTGCTCCCGCCGAACTGCTGGATCGTCCGAGGTGAAAATGCTTGCAGCGGAGGCTGACGAAAAGGTCTGCAATATCGTGCAACTGATCTACAACACCCAAAACTACGAGGGCATTGTGAACCCTTCCTTCTTGGGTTCTAACGCGCCGTCGATCGCCGCTTTGCGTCCCGATTGGCGACTCCCTGCACGCTCCCAGCATCATGGGCCGGATCTATCAGGGCTTAACGTCAGCTACAAGGTTGCGCAGGATCTGGCCTGTCCGAAGTGCGCAGGTCCTCGGGGATGAGTGATGAGTAGGGGCTGGTAGGTTCAATGTGAGCACCGAGCGGTGCTCGTCGACGACTGCAAGCCTTCGTATCGCTGGAATTGCGAATCCGGTCCAGGCAAACAAATCCGAGCCGGCCGGGGACGCCAGGAAAGTCGGCTCCGCCTCATCACCGATACGGAACAGAAACGGCCCCAGACTCGGGATTAGGACGCTGAGGCCGTTTCCATATGTCCGGTATCCTCCAGACGGACGTTCAACGCCGCTCATTGCCACTTGTTCCCGCTGGAACTTAACAGGGTTGTCGCGGTTGTGTGCAGGACAGGGCAACAGCGTGGGCGCGGATGATGAAATGGATGCTCGTGGTCCTGGTCGGCGGCATCACCCCCGTGAATACAAACCTGGTGTTTGAAAAGTTCTCCGAGTGTCTCGCCGCGGAAGAACAGATGCGCAAGCACTATGCTGATGCATTCGAGGCCTGGGACCGCGGAGCTGCCGTCACCTTCGAGCGTCGACGCGAGTACGCCAGAGCACGCGATTTGCAAGCCAAGCGGCTGCTGAGCAACGTGGGCACGTGTGTGCCCCACGGAACAGGCGATTCCCAGCCGGCGCCGCCACCAACGTCGGCGCCTCCGGCCAGCCCCCGAAGTTAGCGTTTGTCGTCATCCGGATAGGATCCGGAGAAAATGACGTTGCGCGCAGCGGCGGAAGTCCCCCGGCTGTGATCATCGTCAAGAGAAAGAGGGGGCCCAGGATGGGGCCCCCAATATCGAGCTTAGTTGTAATCCGAATATTTGAACTGCGGCATCGCCTTGAGCTGCTCCTTGGTGCCGCTCATCACGGCATGATCGGGTACCCAATCATTGGCGCCGGCCGTGCGCGCGGGGGCGGGAGCCGTGGCCGCGCCGGTAGTGCTATCACGCGTCGTCGCCGGTGCGGTTGTCGTCGCCGGAGCAGTTGAAGCGGTCCGGGCGGGCTCTTCCAGGAACTTCAACTTGTCCATGGAAACGGCGATGTCGTGCTCGCCCATTCCCAGGAAGCCGCCGACGCCGATAACGACAGCGGCGACCTTGCCGGTTTTGTCCAGGATGATTTCGTTGACATCACCCAGCTTCTCATTGGCTTCATTGTAGACGTCGAGGCCCATGAGCTTCGACGCGCGCCAGTTTCCCTTGAGCATCATCTTGTTGGAAGCTGCCGGGCTGGTGGTCGCGGCCGGGGCAGCGCGATCAGCGGGCTGGGCGGTCTGGGCATAGGCCGGAGCGCTAACTACGGCAACGCTCAAGAGAGCGGCAGTGACGAGAGTCTTCATTACATCCTCCAGTGTTTAAACAGTGCTTGGAGAACAGAACAGAAGATCAAATGTTCCAGAGGAAGCCGACAGCCGCTGTACACGACGTGGCGGGACGGTCACGGCACAGCCGCTTGCGCACTAGACCGGGAACAGGTGGCAATAGGGAAACTTGGTCCCTTTGGTAGGCAGTTTTTTTCCTTGCTCGGCATCTTTGATTTGCGGTGGTTCATTCAACATCAGTGGCCGCGGAACGATTGGTACTCGCACTCGCTTGCGTTCGTTATCAACCGATGGAATGGCAGCATAAGCGTGCAGCTTTAGTCTGATCCGAACGCCAGGAACTTATCCTCACTTCCTCGCTTTTCCCTGCACGGTATCGTTCAGGCCTCTGACCTGCAGGCCGCAGGACGTCGACGATGGAGAGCACTTTAGTCAGGCGCGACCAGTTCAATGTCACTCCGCAAGGCATCGTCCATAAGCCGACCGACGCAGCCTTCACGCCATACCCGGGCGATCCCTTTTCGGGAATCGAACGATCAGGTCAACTCGCAAACAAGCATCCGAGTGGAAGCGGCTTCAGGGCTGAGGACGTAAGGCGGATGATGCGCGAGCTTTGGGCTGAATACGTCACGAGCAATCCGCAACTGTTTAACCTGTGAGGCGTCCGCGGGCCGGACGGGATCGAGGTCGTCAAGGCGGGGCTCACGGCATCGCGCGTCGCTGCCGCAGCGAGGTCCCAAAAAGAACGGCCTCAACGCACGGGGGGAAGCGCGCTGAAGCCGTTTAGGGGTCCTATGTCCGTGTCCATCAGACGCGGGATAACTTCAGGCATTGCCACTTGTTCCCGGAGACGGTCGGAAAAATCTGCAGCATCCTGGTGAGCCGAAGCAGCATTTTCAGCCGCTTGAGCCATTCCTGTAAAGTTTCGCGCCCGGCACAAAATATAAAACTGGCGATCCCCCGTACCGAGGCGCACGATCAACGTTCACAGCCCGTCTTGCGGCTTTCATTTGTGACGAGGACGCCTGGTAGCGCTCCCGCCTTCCTCCGATGGAAAGGAGTGCGTCATGAAAACAGGGCGTCGTTTCAAACTCTCAAAATCACCAACAGAGCGCCTTCTCGAAGAAGCGCAAAATCTGCGCGACGAGGCGAAGCTCCTGCCTCATGGACCGCTCCGCGACGCGGCCCTGAGAAAGGCGCGGCAGACCGAAGCGGCGGCCCATATGGACGCCTGGCTCAACTCGCCCGGCCTGCAGCCGCCGAAGAAGGACGATATCCCGGGACCGAACTGATTTTGGAAACAGCCTGACTGGCGAAGTCGCCCAGGACGATCGCTTGCGTGCGGCGTGCATGTTCCAGCTGGTCGGCAAAGCGACGGACAGCATCGTTTCAGGCCTGCTGCCGATCCGAATTGCTAGGCCGCCTTGTTTGGCAGCGACTTCGAAGTGCCGGTTCCGATTGTTCGCCCACCATGCAATCAACTTGTTCTTCGCAACGCGTTGCTAACCCTGACTTGAGCCCGCCGGAGATCTCACCCGGCGGGTTTTTCATTGGCGGTTTCCGACGAGGTGCTCGAGCCGCTGCGCGAACAGACATCCGGGTAGATAGAGGGCGGATTCGTCGTTCGCGCTCATCGGGGCGATGATATCTGTTCAATCAGTGCCGGTCTAAGACTGAGATGGGGGCGCTGAAGCAGCTTGAGGGCAGGGGACTGTGCACCAGCCCGCCGTCGCTGCTTCGCAGATGTGGCCTGCCACCCGAAGCCCGTCAGGGCGAAGGGTGGCGGAGCCGGAGGGATTCGAACCCTCGATAGGGCTTTACAACCCTATAACGGTTTAGCAAACCGCCGCCTTCAGCCACTCGGCCACAGCTCCGTAGGGGCGGATATGCCCGACGCGGGGGCGGGCCGCAAGCGGCAGATTCAGGTTACGCCGGTGCCATTTAGCGACGCTGCCGCGTCCCGGCACGGCTGGTACGCCAATTCGCATCTTGCGGCGCCGGTTTGAGAGCCTTCCTTGCGGCTTCGGAATCCCCCGGGCGGCCAGGTGGTCAGGCGGCCTCCATATAATAAAGCCGGCTTTGGGATCATTTCCCGCGTGTGCCGGCTTTGACGTCTTCAAGGTGCGGGATTCGCTCGTTCAGGCGACGCGCTGTCGTCGATTCGGCGCCAACTACTGCGGATTCGGATGAGACGGGTTGCCCACAAAGGCAAAGGCGCGTTTCGGGCGCCAGTAATAGCGACTCTTGCAATCCTGGGGCGGTTCCGCAGAGCCGTTCGGGCCCTGAGCCTTTATATGCGGCGATTGATATATGGCGGCGAACGGGCATTGCGGCGGTCGTTTCGCCGATCCCCATTTCACCATGAGTGTGACGGTCTGACGGGGATTCGGTGATTTTGGGCACTCGATTCGACGCCGCAACACGTCCGAAGAGGGAAAACCGCCCGTCGGCCGGTCGTCAGCGACAATGCGGGAGGCAAATGGAACTTTCAAAAAATGTCTATTTGAAACAATTAGTTATGGAGAAATCCCGATCACGTCCGCGTGTTATTTGTGCAACACCCTTTGGAAAAGGCGCTGAGTCATGCGTCGGGAAGCGGTTCCTTTGTTGCGTGTGCAGAAGTCCTCGGTAATTGTGATCTCGCGACGGAGGGGGGCATCCCGAGGTCGTCCCGTTAGGTGGTTCGCTTAAGTCCCTCGCGTTAAGCGGGAGTGGTCCGAAGGCGCGAAGCGACTAAGCGGGTTTCATGGGATTAAGGGAACCAACCTTAGGGTGTTTGCACCCGGCGGATCCGGAACCTTCCCTACAGAGCAACTTGGAGGTTATCATGAAGATGGTTAAGAGCCTTATTCTCGGCTCAGCGGCGGGTCTGGTCGCCATGAGTGGAGCTCAGGCTGCCGATCTTCCCGTCAAGGCCAAAGCGGTCGAGTACGTGAGGATCTGCTCCCTGTACGGTGCTGGTTTCTACTACATCCCCGGCACGGACACCTGCATCAAGCTGGGTGGTTATCTGCGCGTTGAAACCGTGCTTAACAGCAACTCGGTGTTCGGCGGTGCCTACCAGACCCAGGCCGGCGCTCGTAATCGCCTGTCGAACTATTACACCGCTCGGTCCCGTCAGGATCTGAACATCGATACGCGCACCGCGACCGAATACGGCGTCGTCCGTACCTACTTCGATGCGACGTTCTCTTGGACCTCGGGTTCGTACGGCGGCAACGGCCTCGGCGGCACGGTCTACTCTGCGAATGCCCAGGCCGGCGGCTTCGGTGGCGTTGGCAACCCGTCTGACGGCGGTCTCTCGGGCGGTTCGCTCGGCGTCTACCATGCGTTCATCCAGTTCGCTGGGTTCACGATGGGTAAGACGATCTCCCAGTTCGACGCTCCGTGGGTCAACTACCCGGGCAACAACTTCGACGGTCTCGTCGGCGGCAGCGGCATGGTCACCGGTGTGAACCAGTTCACCTATACCGCTCAGTTCGGCAACGGCATCTCCGGTACGGTGTCACTTCAGGATCCGACTGCCTATTCTCAGGGCAACCTGATTAACACGTCTGCTGGCCTCGTCGCTCCCGCGACCTTCTTCGGTGGCACCTATGGCGCCAGCGATATCGGCGGCACAAGGGCTCCTGACATCATCGGCGTGGTCAAGGCCGACCAGGCTTGGGGTATGCTCCAATTGTCGGGTGTGGCTCATAACCTTCATGCTGCCTATTATGGTGGTAGTGAAGTCACCGGTCATCCCAGCGACACGTGGGGTTGGGCTGTTCAGGGTTCGTTGCAGATCAAGAACATCCCGACAGGCGCTGGTGACACGATCAACATCCAGGCGGTCTATACCGACGGTGCAAGCCGTTATAACTTCCAGAACCTTGCTCCGCAGGGCTTTGCGATGTACGGCGGCACCGGCGTGCCGGGCGCGTACCAGAGCGTTGGCCTCGCTGCGGTAGCAGACGGGATCTTCGGATTGGGAACCGGCATTTCCAAGGTTCAGACCTGGGGTATGCGCGGTGCCTGGAACCACAACTGGGATCCCTACTGGAGCTCGTCGCTCTACGGTGCTTACGCCCAGCTTAAGTATGGCAACGGCGGATCTGCTCTCATCTGCGGCCCCGGCGGCACTCTCACCGGCCTCGTAGCCGCTGCGGGTATCACCAACTGTAACCCAGACTTCAACGTCGCCCAGATCGGTGTCATCACCCGCTGGACGCCTGTGAAGGGTCTGACCTTCTCGGCGGATGTCATCTACAGCCACCTCGACCAGAAATTTGCGGGCGTGGTTGCTGTGCCAGCCCAGGCTGGTATCGCGAAGCCGGCAGCTGTATACGAGCTGAAGGACCAGAACACGGTCAGCATGCTTATCCGCGCTCAGCGCAACTGGTAATCCAGTTCTTCTGATCAAGCACTAACAGAGCCCCCGGCAGGAAATTGCCGGGGGTTTTGGTTTGGGCTGAGTTCACTGACCTCGTTCTTTACAGGTGTCACCTGCTCTCGGTCGCCGGAACGACGATCACTCGGCAGAGAAAGGCCGAATGTGAGCTCCAGAGGCAAACCTTTGTGGGGCCCGATTACTGGCCGACATGCTTCCAAGGGTTGGCCTGACTCTGTTGCCGGCGTTATAGTGATGTGGCGTAACAAAGCCGCCAACATCGATATTGAGATGAACAATCACGATAATAGTACGCTCCACCTCAAATTCCGCTGTCCTCCAGAGCTTGAGGGCTCTCTGCCTTCGCCTGTGCCGGCGACCCAAGGCGTTCCTGACTGGCTCAAAACGATGCCGGCCAAGGCTTTCAGCACGATCAACATGGGCGAGGAGGAGACCGTAAAGCGATGCCCACCGTTCATCGATGCAATGACGCACGGTTTTTTGATACCGTTGCTCTGCGACTTGAGGGTCGCGAACGGCCAAATCACCTGGGACAACGAAATCCCACCGGGTGGTGCACTCGATTTTCCCCGTTCGCCGATCGGATTTCACGATGAGGGGCAGGTTACCGGTACGCCACTTTTTGAAGCTGACCGCCTCGTTATCAAATTCCACAACCTGTGGACCATCGAAGCTCCCGAAGGCTACGGTGTATTCTTCACGCATCCCGTTAATCGCTTTGATCTGCCTTTCACCACTCTAAGCGGTCTGGTCGATTGCGACCGCTATCACGATACCTGGGTGCACTTTCCGGCGCATTGGCATAACCGCGACTTCGAGGGTCTCATCCCAAAAGGAACGCCCATCGCGCAGTGCATTCCCGTCAAACGAGAAAACTGGATGGCGCAAATTTCGTCCTTCACGGAAGAAGAGACGCGGCGGGTTGGCGCATTGCAAAAGCAGATAAAAAGACAGCCTGGACTGTACAGGCGGAATTTCAGGGCGTAGCTACTCAGGTCGGTTTTGGCGGAGAATTTTGCCACCGCAATCGGCCGGAAAGAGAAGCGGCATGTGAGGAAGCGGAAAGCGCGTATGCAGCGCGGCCGAGCATCAGAGGCCGTCCGCGTAACGCACGGCGGTCCCGCCACCAGCACGCTCCACCATATCCGGTGGGCACGCGGCCAGGTTGGCGCGGTCAACGGATCCTAGGGCGCTGGCCGAGTGCGTGGCGGAAGGCATCGGCAGCTGCCGAGTGGTCGCCGTCAAGGAGCAGTGCCCGTCCGAGTTCTGGCAGATGTCCGCGCGTGCCGGCGCTGCATCGCGAGCAACAATCAGAATCTCGCCAGCCGCTGCGCAGTTCATCCGGACCAACAGTCCCTTGTAGGGTCCGAGGTCGCCGGATTTCAGTCGGTCCGGTCGTCGGGTGCGTGCCATCCAAGCAATATGAACTCACGCCACGGCACTTTCCTATTCGTGAGATGTGATAGTGATCAAAATGCCCATCTCGTCCCCCAAGGCAGGCCTCCCGGCCGCGTTGGGAGCGGACTTCGCCGCCCGGCCTCGCCTGAGACGGTCGCGTCCTATCTGGCGGCTGAAGCCTCAATCGCGAAACCATAAACCATAGGGCGGCAATTGTGAGAGGCTGCGGACTGGAATTCGACGTGGAAAAACAGACCAGGAGGGCGAAGGGCGTTCGATCGCCAATCCTGGGAAGACGTCATTTGCCCAGTAAAGGCATTGCGAGCCTGGCCGGTCGCTACGAAGATTGAGACCGCGCCCATCTTTCGGCCGATCGATAAGGCCGGGACGGCGCGGCCCTTACGTCTTACATGCGTTCGGTTGCCAATTTTTTGTGAAAGCTTATGCGGAGCGGGCTGGCTTCGACGCGAAGACCTATTTAGGACATTCACTCCGTGCCGGCTGTTTTTCATCGGCCGCAGCAAACCGGGCGAACATCTTCAAGATGATGGATCAGCGGGTCACATCTGTCGAGAGACCATGCGGGGCTATGCGCGGGACGGGGAGTTGTTTCAAGATCACGCGGGCGCGGGCTGCTTTCATCAAAGTGCTAAGTATGCAGGAGTTGATTATGGGTTTCGAAAACTGACAAGAGTCCTTCGGTACTACGAGAGCGTCCGCGAACAAGCCGAGGGCGGACGCACAAAAGCCATTTCACAGCGAACCTGAGCGTACGCGCACGAGCGGACAAATTACGCGAGGTAATAGCATGGGGCGACCGGCTATCCATCTTACAAACCTTGAGACGTCCAAATGGCTCGGCGAGCTCCTCTAGACGCTGGGGCCGTTGTTTTAGAAGACTTCGCAAATCCCCGTCATATCCCCCGCTAAGCTGCAAAGCACCAGACCGGCGGACGACTTCGCAAACTCCGCATGTCCGCCTCGCTCGTCCAGAGGAAAGACTATTATATTGCCAGCACACGGAGCCAAAGGCCAAATAGAGTTCTTGCGTCAGGCGTTCGATGTTTTGCGTCGAGGTCGTTTAGCGGGAGTAGACGGCTGCGGCTTCACGAGCAATTCGACACCGAGTACTGCAAGAAGCTTTAAGATCCCTCCAAGCCTTGGGTCCTTGTCGCGCTCGAATCTGTGGTAGAGGCTCGCCCGATTTAGCCCAACCTTTTTCGCGAGGACCGTGACATTCTGGGCCCGGACTACATTGCTCATTGCGCGTAAAATGAAGGCGAGATCTTTTCTTGCGAACGCTTCGTTGAGATGTTGGGCAATCATTTCCGGATCATCGCGGTACTTTTCAACATTATCGCGATAATTTTTAGCCTCGGAGGCTCGTCGGGCCATCGGTCGTCTCCTCGCAATATGCCGATTTTTAGATTGATGCACTGATTTAGTGAAGCTGGCGACTTTGTTCTAGCCGTCTTCACCGAGCATCGCCGGGAACGCGCTTGTGTCCTGAAAAATGCCGTGCGTCAGGCGGGCCTGCCGCTGCCGACGCAATCAACCAGTGGACGGCACGACCTTGAGGTCGAGTAGTTGCAAGCTGGGATGCTGTGGTTCCCAGTGGTCCAAAACACGCTTGAAATCTCGGAGATGGCGTGCGGCGGTCGTCGCGGCACCGCATCGCTTCGACCAATGCGCGGACGTCGCCTCGTCGTCTTACCAGTTACGCTGGGCGCGGAAGGCGAGTGACAATGTGCCCTGGTCCTTGAGTTCGTAGAAGGCTGCCGGCTTGACACTGACGGCCGGCAATGCGGCGAGGCCGGAATATTGCTGATCCACCAGCGTGTACATCAGCTCACCCGTGAAAGTGAGGTTCTTCACGGGGGACCAGCGCGTGTTGGTGCCGATCTGCGCGACGTTGAAGTTCGGATTGCAGGTCGAACCGGGTGTCAGGAAGGTAGTGACGGTGGCGCAGATATAACCTCTTGCCGTGGCATTGTAGCTGATCGACGTGTAGGAGCCGAACAGCGCTGAATTCCACTGGCTGTTCCAGTTGTGCGTGTAACCAGTACGAAAGCCCCACAATTTGGTCGTCTCGATCCCATTGCCGGTCGTGAAAATGCCGTCAGACACGCCCCCAATAGTCAGGCTCTGGTAGACGCCAGCCAGGCCGCTGCTGCCATACATGGCGACGGTGGGTGCGACCAGACTCTGCCAGACGTAACGGCTGGCACCGTCCGAATAGCCAACTGAAATATCGATGTCGTCGCCCGGACCAGTCGGCAGGTTCTTGATCGTCAAGGCCAGCTGACCAGCCCAACCCCATTTGTCGCTGGGATGGCCTGACGTTTCTGTCCCGCCGTAATAGGCCGCGTGGATGTTGTGCGCGGCCACCGAGGCCTGGAACATGCCCCAGGCCTGCTCGACGCGAAGCATGCCGACGATGTCGGGAGACCGCGTGCCGCCGAAAGCATTGGCACCATACCCGCCGGCCTCGAAGTTGGCCGCGGTGAGGCTGGATGTGTTCCACAGATTGGTATGGTAGTAGGTGACCTGATCCTGCAGCGAGATCGTACCGCTGACGCCCTGACCAAAATCCGCCGTGTAGGAAAACTGGTTCACGCCGGTTTGGTCGGAGTGACCGCCGAGGAGCGCGTCAGTGATGTTGGCGGGATAGCCGGCGAATGGTGCATCGAACTGGGATATTGCCCTGCCGATCGTGAAGCCGGCGAACTGGATGAATGCGAAGTTGAGGGCGAACGAACCGCCTGAAAGCCCGCCGTCGGAGGGATTGCCAACGCCACCGAAGCCACCGGCCTGGGCAGCAGCAGAGTAAACGGTGCCGCCAGCGCCTGTGGCGGCATAAGTACCCGAGGTCCAGGAGAAATTCGCATCGAAGTAAGTACGGACCACGCCGTATTCGGTCGCGGTGCGGGTGTCGACGTTGAGGTTTTCGCGGGCGCGAGCGAAATAATAGTTGCTCAGCCGGCTTTTTTGACCGGCCAGACCACTCCAGGCCGGGGTGCCCTGAATACCGCCGCCGTTGAAGGTGACATCGGCGCGCAGGTAACCGCCGAGCTTGATGCAGGTGTCGGTACCCGGGATGAAGTAGAAGCCGTTTCCATAGAGGGAGCAGATCCTGACATATTCGACCGCCTTGGCCTTGACCGGAAGGTCCGCTGCATGGCCTCCGCTCAAGGCGACAAGACATGCTGCTGTGCCGAGCACCGCGCCGTTGATTATCTTCATGGTCCGCTTTCCCTCTCATTCGGAAGCAGTCTTCGTCAGGCCGAGCTCCGCAACGATTCCGCTAATTTAGCGCTCAGCATCTACGTAACGATCTTCGCAACGCAATGACGAGACATCCGGCAGATGTTTCTTCGGACTTTTTCTTGGCGACTGTCACGCGAAAGGCACACAGAACCGGCTGGCCTCTAAATGGAATTACTGGTCCCCGTTGCTTGCATTGCTGTCATCCCGGTGTCTTGCGATCTCGCGACGGAGTACCGCCAGTGATTGGTTGAAGGGCTTTCGCAAAAAGCGATTGAGCGGTCTTCTGGCGATGAGAGGCGACCGGTTGCACACTCCCCCTTTCTAATCCTACCTGTTGCTGTGGGTCAGACTGGGACCTGCTGCCCCGGCGACCCGACTTCCGCCAGACCGGACATCACCGGCTAGGTAGGTAATGTCGGTTTCGTGCCGGGAGCAGCGGCTTCGGTAGCGACCTGCGTGACCTCGATCGTCGGATGGATCGGCTCAATGACCAAGTTCCGGATTGTCATGACCGGACCCGACCTCGGTGCCGATTTCGTGTCACTATCACCGTAGCGAATGCTCCGCTGAGGACCGGTTGTCGCTCAGGCGCCGGGACGAGCCGTTCAGTCGTTAATCGTGTCATCGTCGGGCGGGGGAATTTCGCGGGGCGCTCTGGATTGTGGCACTTGTTGGAGCGCGGACAGGGCGCTCGGAATGGTCACGGCCGAGCTTGGACTGCAACTCTACAAGGTCCATAAAAACGTCAGCTTGGCGCCGCAATTCGTCGGCGATCATCGGTGGGTGGCTCGTTATAGTCGAAATGACAGTAACCCGGACGCCGCGACGCTGGACCGCTTCCACGAGCGAGCGGAAGTCTCCGTCACCCGAGAACAAGAACATCTCGTCAACTTGCTCGGCAAGCTCCATGGCATTGACGGCAAGTTCGATGTCCATGTTTCCCTTCACCTTGCGGCGACCACTCGCGTCAACAAATTCCTTAGTCGCCTTGGTGACGACGGTGAAACCGTTGTAGCTGAGCCAATCTGTCAACGGGCGGATCGAGGAATACTCCTGATCTTCGACGATTGCCGTATAGTAGAACGCGCGCAGTAAGACACCGCGCCCATCAAATTCCTTGAGGAGGCGCTTGTAGTCGATGTCGAAGCCGAGCGTTCTCGCCGTCGAATGCAAGTTTGCGCCATCAATAAAGAGCGCGATGCGGTTAGATTGGATGGACATCTGATGTCGACCAGCACTCATTTGCTAACAGCTGCGAAAGCGAAATTACGCCGCGCGCTCTGCTTGGATTAAAAATAAATCTCTAAAGCGCCGCTGTGAGGCAAGACGGTTTAGTCGACCTACAAGTTATACCTAATAACTTTAAGGTTCAAATATTTTTTGTCATGTAGACGATGGAAGAAAATGTTCCACAATTGGATAATCGCGCGTAATATAAAAATATGCTGTAAGGTCTTGAACCTACAAGGAGAACCGGCCGACCCATGTACAGGGACCTAAATGATCGCAATGCTGCCTCACCTGCCTGTGTTTGAAGTGCGCCTAAAAAGGCGTGGTCGTCGATGGAGGTGGACTGTTTGTACCGCCGACGGGCGGGTAGTGATGGAGGGCTCTGAAAGCCGTCGAATTGCCGCCAGCTACAAAGCCAATAGAGCCATCTTCCTGATGTTGCTGTGCGTTCCTTCCTCCGATGTCCAACCGCGCGATGGTAAAGTTGCAATGCGGCACACCTATTCGGATGACTCTCGCTCCAACATTTAGACCGTGTCTCACGCGAAATCTTGGGGCCTATTGTCCTGCGAGCCGGTCTTCAGGTGAACCAGGGAGTGCATGAAGCGATCCTCCGGTGCGTAAAGCACTTGATGGTATGTGGGCGCCCCTGTAGTAGCGGGGCTCGTCCCAGGGGCGATATTGGACCACGGTCCAATATCTTGCCGAAGTTCGCGCTCTTAAGCTTGAGCGTATGTTGCGTTTTTTGAGGTTATTCCGCTTGCGATGCGCCGCGCTTCTTTCCGGCAAGCTACGGTTGGCGTATCGTCCAAGTCGCTCCGCCTGATCTTAGCGAGCGCTCGTTAATGTCCGCCATCCGAGAGAAGCAGGTAAACCCGAGGAGGCGAAGTCTTCGTCAAATGAAAGGTCGCGCCGATGGGTACGAATGCCGGTGTTGGGATGAGCCATCATCGAAATCCTAAGGTAGCCGGGCGCGAGGCCGCCGAAAGAGCATTGGCGGCGGCCGGGATCGACCGACCCGACTTCGTCTTTATGTTTGCTTCCGTCGGATACGAACAGCGCGCACTCTTAGATGCCGTCCGCGTAGCCACCGGTGGTGCTCCACTGGCCGGCGGGTCTGGCGGGGGAGTCATCGCAGGTTTGGAAGCCGACGAGTCGAACTTCTCAGTAGCTGTGATGACGATCAGCTCCGACGAATTGAATTTCAAGAACGCAATGGCCTCCGGCCTCAAGGCCAATTCGGAAGCGGCGGGAAGGACCATCGCCCAGAGCTTAGCTTGCGAGGTGCAGCCTGACACGCTTGGGCTGATTATGCTCGGCGACGGGTTAACCCTGAATTTTGACCGCTTCGCTGCGGGCCTCAAGAGTGAATTGCAGCTTGATCGTCACCTGCCTTTGTTTGGGGGTACCTCGGCCGACAACATGGAGTTTAAACAAACTTATCAATACTGCGACGATCAGATCACATCCGACGGTGTGGCCTGCGTTCTGTTGTCGGGATCTGCCCGGCTTGCTTGGTCGGTTAACCACGGTTGTCTTCCCATCGGCGGCGAACGGAAGGTAACTCGCTGCTCCGGCAATGTCATCTACGAGATTGACGGTATGCCGGTTCTCGACGTCCTAAAGGAATATCTCGTCGGTGATGAGATCGACAATTGGAGTAAGGCGGTTCTGAGCCTCTGCATGGCATTCAAAGCGCCCGAACAGATCAAGGGCTACGACGACTACTTGATCCGCTTCATGCCGACAAAAGATGACAAGGCCGGGTCAATCACAATCCCGACCGAAGTTGAAGAGGGCACGAGCATCTGGATGAGCCGGCGCGACCACGAAAAGATATCGGCCGGCGTCGAACGCATTGGCGAAGAAATCAAGTCAACATTAGGTAATAACGCCCCGAAGATGGTGTTTCAGTTCGACTGCATAGGACGCGGGAAAGCCGTGTTCCGCGATCAGCAAAAAAGCCAAATACTAGAAAAGCTTCAGCAAAAAATTGGGCCCACCGTGCCATGGATAGGTCTCTACACCTATGGAGAGATTGGTCCGATAGGAGGGCGCGACTATTTCCATAACTACACCGCTGTAGTATTAGCAGTATACTGAGTTAGCCAATGTCCAGTACCGCTATACTTCCGCGTTTGATGGAAAGACCGTAGCGTGAGTGAGATTGATCGGCTTCGGGTCGAAAACCAGCGCCTCTCGGATGAGGTCAAGCGCCTGGTGACAACCGAGGTTCAGCTCTACGAAGTGCAAGAGCATCTCGATGGCCAGATGAGCGCGTATCGCCATCTCTATGAGCTTGGTAAGAAATTCAACACAACCGTCGACCTCACGACGATCCTGCAGCTCGCCGCCAAATTCGTTTTATACGAACTCAATTTCGAGCGCTGCCTCTTTCTTCTGAAGCAATCCGGCGCGAACAGCTTCTCCATCGAGACGATGGATGGTTACTATAACGATGCCGAGAGTACCGTCATCGCGAGGTTGGCACTCCCCACCGCCTCATTGGCGCTCGCACCACTATATGCCGGCGTTGAACGGGTACTGTGTTTGCCCGATTGCCGCCGCAGCGAGCTGACCTCGCTGCGGCGTCTCATCGGTATGGACGAGTACGTCGTCTTGCCGTTGGGCGGGGAACCGAAAAATCCAATTCGCTTGCTGGTCGCGGGAAATACAGCGGGGCAAGCGCCTTATCAGCGCCGGGTTGTCCAAGAAGGCGAGGCGCTACTCGGGCTAGCCAACCTGGCAAGCCAGACCTCTACCGCGATTAACAATGCGAACTTCTACCAAGCGCTCGAATGGGAGCGGCAGTCACTCGAAGAGAAAGTCCGCGAACGCACACGGGAACTCTCGCGATCGCTGGAAGAATTGCGCGCGGCGCAGGATCGGCTAATCCAAACTGAAAAACTTGCCTCCCTAGGGCAACTCACCGCCGGCATCGCCCACGAAATCAAGAACCCGCTTAATTTCATCAATAATTTCTCCGCCCTGTCGGCGGAGCTGGTCGACGAACTAGGCGAGGTCCTCAAGCCCGCGCCATTGAACGACCTGATGCGCCAAGAAACTGACGAAATCGCAAAGCTGCTAAAGGGCAATCTTGAAAAAGTAGTGCAGCACGGCAAGCGCGCCGACTCGATCGTCAGGAATATGCTCATGCACTCGCGCGATGGCTCGGGTGACCGGCGCACTGTCGACATCAATACCCTGGTTGGCGAGAGTCTCAAGCTCGCATACCATGGCGCCCGCGCGGAGAAGCGGGTTATTCAGATTAGGCTGGAGCAGGATTTCGATCCCGCCGCCGGCGAAGCTGAGCTGCTGCCGCAGGAGATCACACGCGTGCTGCTCAACCTGATCTCGAACGGTTTCTATGCGGCAATGAAACGCAAGGCGGAAGATGACCTTGAGGGTTATGAGCCTGCGCTTACCGCCGCGACCAGAAACCTCGGTGACCGCGTCGAAATCCGAATTCGCGACAATGGCGCGGGCATTCCGTCCGAGGTGAGGGAAAAGATGTTCAACCCATTCTTCACTACCAAGCCGCCGGGCGAAGGGACCGGTCTCGGGCTTTCGTTGAGCTTCGACATCGTTGTCAAGCAACATGCCGGATTGATTGAGGTTGACACTCAACCCGGCAAATTCACCGAATTCAGGGTCATCCTTCCGCGCTCCGCCCCCGCGGGCAAAGCTGAGGCACATACATGAAGCCTCTTATACTCGTAGTCGATGATGAACCCGACGTCGAAGATTTATTTCGCCAGCAATTCCGACGCGACATCCGTGCCGGCCGCTTTACAATGGAGTTTGTTAAGTCGGGAGATAGCGCCCTTAAGAAAATTGGTGACGCTAATGCGGTGCCTTTGATGCTGATTTTGTCCGACGTCAATATGCCCGGTATGAGCGGGCTTGAACTCCTACCAAAAGCGAAAGCGTCACGACCGGATGTTCCGGTTATCATGATCACGGCCTACGGCGATGGCGACACCAGACGAATAGCTTTGGAAGGAGGTGCAGAGGCCTTATTGACTAAACCAATCGACTTCACGGCGCTCCGTAGCGAAATAGATGGGCGACTTAAAGCCTAAGCAGTAGGTCCCGTTTGCCATGACCGTTTTGGGTCGAGTCTGTTAGGCAGGCGGATCGCCGGTCCTCCATCGCTCCACACGCGTTGGTTCCACCTCTGGCAAAGAGGGCCGTTCCCTTCGCGGATGAGCGCTTCGCCGGCGGCGCGCTTTCAACCGCGCTTGCAGCCAGGATGTTCGTCATCGCGCGAGTTCTTTCTTGAGCGGAAGGAGAGCGGGGTAGGGTGGAGTTTCGGCGCATAGTTTTGCAGTTTTCTAAGTCAGCGCCGGCATCGTAAAGCGGAATGTCCGCGAACAAAGCCCATTCCTCGCTGCTTGGCTCTCTGCCCATTGGGTAGTGGGTCGTATTGATTGTGGCGGGGTTTGGCCTGGTATGTTGACAATTTCCACCGCATATTTGGGGGATGACGAACGGCACCGTAATCACCGTCCATTTTTCCTGCGCATGTGGGATGCACTATACTGCATCCCAAGTGCAGATGCCCGAAAGGCGAGAAGGGCGCTTTCATTGCGACGGCTGCAAACAAATTGTCAATGAATGGGCTGGTCATTATCACCTTTTTGATTGGAAGCGCATCATCGCCCAGCCGGGGAGGGCGGGTGAGAAGATATGACTCCCAAACGCCCCACGACCCCAACCAGTTCGCGGGTCGATCATCGACATCGCGACGGGGGAGATGCCTGCCCGGACCTTACGCCAGAAGAGCAGGGTAAGGCCCTTGGATGCAGTGGCGTTGAAAAAAGGCTTCCGAGGGTAGCATCATTTTCAGGGCTCACTTTTCGAAATGGCCCACTACCGATTTTTGATAAAAACTGCCGAATGATGCAGTAGCTCAATACAAAAGGCCCTAAAGCCAGGCTTTGTATGGTGGAGGGGACGGGAGGATCATGACCTAGACTTAGAGCGAATTAGTCCATATCTTTCAGAGGCCAGCGCAGCGCTCGATCGACGCAGGGTGCAGCGAGACGAACTTCGTCACCCCGTTCTGGCGTCAGATTCCATCTCGACCGCCTTTCGTCCTTGCATCGAGCCGGGAGGAGCGCGTCGATATATCCCGACCCCTCCATGGCATCGACCATCACGGTGGACCGAAGTTTGTCCGGCATTTTTTCGCCATCTCGGTCCCCTTGTATAACTTTGGATCTCCTTGCGTTCTCGCGCGGCGCGGGGGGCGTTCTGAAAACACTAGCAATTCTGGTCTGCGCCCAGTTCTTGGATGCTTGGGCTATCGGGGCTTTCGCTCATTAAGAGGGCCGCTGCGCGGATCAATGATCGAAGCATTGCATTTTCCGTGAGTGCCCTGCTGATTGGAATTCGCCGCGGCGACCTAATAGCAAGGCGGATACGGGTAATAGCCGCACGCCGGCGGAGGAGGATACGGGCGGTAAAGGGAGCGCCGTAGGCGGACGCAACATGGGCTGCCGCCCGCAGCGCCAGCATATATTGCGCTGCGGAAAGCCGAGCGGCGGGCGACCCCGGCAAACGACAGCGGCGTGAGTGGCCGGCCGATTATATCGATAAAAACCACCGCAGGTCCGTCCCCACCAGCGAGATCGCCCTACAGAATTTGAACGCTGAACTGAGCTTGTCGCCCTCAAGCTTCGGATTTTTCAGTACAACCGCCGCATCCTTGACCGAACCGTCCTTGCCCAGGACGGAGACCGTTGCGTTCGGCGGGTTCTTTCGGCGAAGCTTCCTCACCCGAGGCCCATTCAGCAATCACATCGGCGGTGTGGTGTCCCGCGGCGCGAACGGGACGATCGGCAAAAATGATCGAACTCGGCGTCACGCCGTTCAGCACCCGAGTTTCGACTTGGAGGGTTGCATTGCGCGAATTGAGTACGGATCGGGACGGCACAATCTCGGGCTTGGCAGCGGCAGTCGGGTTCATGGGGGGCGATGGCGTATTTGGCCGAAGGCCGCTGCCGGAGAGTACGGTCAGGCCGAATAAGACCGCCATTATGATGTTCGTATTCTTCATATCTGCTTCTCCGGTCGGAATCGTTTTAGGCTGGCTAATCAAAAGCGAAGATCCGCTTCCAGTCCTTCTTCATGTCGACTACCGTCCAATTGTTCACCTTCGCCGCGTCGAGCGCCGCGTCGAGCTTGCCGAAGTGTGAAAGGCGATCGTAGGCATATTCCCGCACCTCGTCGGTGTGATGGACGATCAGACCGAACCGCGCACCACTGGCGCCGAGCGTCGCCCATTGCAGCATTTCGAGATCGCCATCGGAATTGCCGAAGGCGGCGATCGGACGGCGGCCGATGTGCTCGTTGATGCCGACCGGTTTTCCGGCCTTGTCGTCGATGAAGTTGATGTCAGGAAGCCGGAAAAGAGTTGGTGCACCGTCCTTCATTTCAAATCGGGTCTTGATCGAAGATCCGATCACCTGCTCCGGCGGCACGCCGTAGATCCTTTCGGTCCACGGCCGCATAAACTCAATTCCGCCGCCCGACGCGATGAAGGTCTTAAAACCGCTGGCGCGCAGGTAGGCGAGCAGTTCCAGCATTGGCTGGTAGACCAGTTCGGTATAGGGTCGTTTGAAGCGGTGATCGCGCGTCGTCGCGAGCCAGTCCGAGGAGATTTTTTCGAACTCTGCCGTGGTCATGCCGGCATGTGTTACCGCCACTAGTTCAACCAGTCCTTTCTCGCCTGATGCCGCCAGCGCCTTGAAATCGTTGTCCAGCACCGCTGCGAACGGCTGCTTGGTCTTCCATTCCGGATGCATAGGCGCCATCGCCTTCACGCGGTCCAGTATGAAGGCCAGTTGCACGTACATCGGCTGCTCGACCCAGAGCGTTCCGTCATTGTCGAAGGTCGCGATGCGCTTGTCGGCCGCAACGAAGTCAGGCCCGCCTTGCGTCGTGACGCGCGCGACGAAGTTGAGGATCGAGGTCTTTGTCGCGCCATCCTTCCAAGACGGCAGCGGGTCGGATGGTGCCTGCGCCGATGCGAAACGAGACGAAGCAGATAGGATAGGGAGGGTTGCGAGCGAAGTGAGCAGAAATCGACGATCAAGGAGGGGAAACCGAGATGCACTCATGATAAAGGTCCCTTTGGACATTAACGAGGACGGTGCCATCACGCGCTAGCCGCTGTTTATCCTATCCGCCAGTTGCCGATTGAGCTTGATGCCTCGCTACAGTTAGCGCTGCCACGGCTTGAGACGGTACGTTATGGAAGGAGCCTATTGCGGAATATTGGACCCTGGTCCAATATTGTACCCCACGCATGCTCATAATACCGCGATTGACCGTGATCTCGGGCGGGACGTAGATTTAACAACGCGCGAATTGGCAATACGGCGTCGCCGGCTATCTCGTCTTCACCCCTACATCCATCTGGAGGCAGGTTTGCAGGCTGACATAGCTCGGCGTGCCTCCAATGCTCTCCTGGGAGACTCAACTCTTTTTGCTGGATGGGGCAAATTTTGACCATTGGCTTCCGAGCTGCTTCCGGGCCGTCGGTTCATCGTTGACGCAGGACTTCAGCGATTGGACGTCATTAAGTCCGGCCGTTGCGGCAAGGTCGAGCTTGCAGCTCCGAACAATGTCGAACGTCGGCACCCGATCGGCGACGGTGACGACAAGTTGCGAGCTCAAGGCGATCATCGAAATTGAAACAGGCATTTTCGTATCTCCACTCGATATTGTTTTTCCAACGTGAGCTTTCGAACCGAACTCTAACACTCCTCGCGAGGAACATTAATCGCCCGATCGATAGCGGCAAGTAAGGTGCTATCCTGAAGGGGCTTCAATAGAAGGGCCGCCGATCGAAGGTTGTCCTGATGCGGTGCCGCGTCGTGGTGGGCTGTGATCATGATCGTCGGGATAATGAAGCCCTTCCGTATTAAATGTTCTTGCAGCTCCTGCCCGTTCATAGCGGGCATCTGAAGATCGACAATCAGGCATTTGGGAGGGCCGTCGGGCAACGAAGCAAGAAACTCTTGCCCTGATTCGTATGCGTGAACCTTGTAACCATGGGATCGCAGCAGCCTGCTCAGCGCCTTGAGCACGGCCGGATCATCGTCGACCACAGCGATCCAGGGAGAACTCTCCACCATAAAGGATTATTGCGCCCGGTTCTTTGCCGGTCGAGTTGACCGTTGGTCCAATAGGCCACGGATTTGCTATTTACCTATTCGGGCTTTTTCAGCCAGCCGGACCAAGTCGGCAACGCCTCGAACGCCCAGCTTTTCCATCATCCTGCCGCGGTGCACCTTGATGGTCTTTTCTACGGTACCAAGATCGCCGGCAATTTGCTTGTTGAGCCGGCCAGCGATCACGTGCACGAGCACTTCGCGTTCTCGCGGTGTCAGCGTGCTGATCTTCGCCTGGATTGAGTCCAGTTCTGACTCGGCCAGTCGGTGCTCGGCATCGTAGGTCTTCGCGCGCTCAACTGCTTGAAGCAAATCCGTCTCCTTGACCGGCTTGATCAAGAAATCCAGTGCGCCGGCCTTCATGGCGCTCACACTGGTTGGAACGTCGCCCTTTCCGGTAATGAATATCACTGGTCGGTGCGAGCCCCGAGCAGTCAGCGCCTGCTGGAGGCTGAGACCGTTCAGGCCCGGCATACCGACGTCCAGTACGGCGCAGCCAGGTGCCGCGGGGTCGTGCTGCTCAAGGAATTCTTGCGGAGACGAGTAGGCCTGGACTCCATACCCCTTGGCGCGAAGCAATCGCGACAGTCCTTTCCGCACACCAGCGTCGTCATCAACTAAATAGACAGTAAATTCATCTGTCATGACGCCGTAGCCTCCCAGCTCGGTAACGAAATCGTTGCGATAGCGCCCCCGCTCGCGTCGCTCACGAGAGCAAGCCGCCCGCCATGTGCCTCTATGATGGCTGAACAGATCGCGAGGCCAAGACCGAGGCCGTGCTCCTTTGTGGTATAAAACGCTTCAAATAAACGGTCTTGAGCCAAGGCACCAATGCCGTGCCCTCGATCCTTTACGCACAGCTCAACCGACCCGCTCTCCATCCCGCGGGTTGAAATCAGGATATACCGCTGATCGACCGGGGTCGCAGCCATGGCATCCATTCCATTCATGACAAGATTAAGCAGGACTTGTTGCAATTGGACGGAATCTCCTCTTGTCAGGAAAAGCCTGTTCTCCAGGTCGAACCTGATCCTGATTTCGCGGCCGATCAGTTCGCTGTGCAGGAGGCCGGCTGTGGATCTGACAAGGTCATTGATGTTGACCGCTTCCAGCTTGGGCTCACCCTTTTTCAGAAGTTGACGGAGGCGTTGAATGACTTCGCTGGCGCGGTTGTCTTCATGAACGATGTCCTGGAGGGCGTCCCGGATTTCTTCGAGGTCTGGCGATTTCTGTCCCAGCAAGTGCAGGGCCGCCTGGGCGTTCGACAGTATGGCAGTGAGCGGCTGGTTGATCTCGTGGGCTATCGAACCGGAGAGTGCGCCTAGGACGGACACCCGCATCAGGTGCTCAATTTCCATGCGTTGCAGGGCGGTCTCGGCTTCGGCCGATTTTTGGTCGGTAAGGTCGACGAAAATGCCCCCTAATTGGTTTGTCTCACCGTTGCCTTCCGCATATGGGTGCGTTCGCATCCGGATCCAACGCACCTCACCGTTCCGCAAGACAATTCGCACGTCGCTGGCGGCGGGCCGTTGCGTCCCGTTTGACTTCCGAATCGCGCTGTTTGCGGTTTCGAGATCATCCGGATGAACCGTCGCAAGGAGCGCCCCTCGGGTAAGCGGTATGTCAGGCGGAAGCCCGAACAGGGCCCTGCAATGTTCGGTGACCCACAACTCGTCCGTATCCCGGTCGAGCTGCCAGAGTCCGATATTTGCCGCAGTGGCTGCAAACGTCATCCGATCGTCGCTATCCCTTAGCAGCGCCTCGGCGCGCTGCCTCCTGCGCCATTGAATCAGCAAGGCACCTAGAAAGGCCGTTTGTAGGCCGAGCACGGATAGCGCCGCAACAACGGTGCCGCGATGCTGATCCCAGATCGTCGGAGGCTTAAATAAAACGACAGTGCCAGGAGGCAGATTTCTTTCCTTCAGATTCCAGCGCTCCATTGCCCGGTGATCGACGCGGTAGTGCTGGTTCGGGTTTGTTCGAGGCGCGAGCGTCGTCGGATCCGCGCCCTTCATGATCTCGATAGCCATTTCGGCCGTCGCAGTGCCAATCGATTCGAAGGTCTCGACAAAGCCGCCGACCGCACCCTCACCGATAAATGTATCGTAAGGCCCGTAAACCGGGGCAGGTGACAGCCCGGCCAATTCGGTCGCAATCTGCGCCGGCACGAAGGTCTTCCCGTCACCGTCGACGAAAATCGTCAGAACGATCACGATTGCATCTTTGGGTACCTTCGACAATTCAGCAATGAGTTCAGCATAAGGAAGTTCGAACAGGAATGTCGTCTCGAATTTGCGCCCGTGCTCTTCGATGACCCTGCGCGCGGTTGATTGCCAACGCCGATCGGCCTCGCCGCGACCGGCGATGACATACAGGCGACGAGCCTCCGGTTGAAGCCTCTCCGCCAGCAAGAGCGTTTTCGCCAAGTCGAAGGCTGTTATAATTCCGGTAATCCCCGGTGGCGGTCGCAACGCCGCGTAGCTCTGGGGCGAGATTGATGCAAAGACCACTGGGACTTTGGGGAGAAAGTCTTGATACTGGATGACGAATGGCAGTGCGGCGCTGCCAATCGTCATCACCAGATCCGGGGGATGCTTGCCGTATTTGTCGCGAATAAAGGTCGCCGTTCGCAGCGCATGGGCTTCGTCCATATTCCGGGACAGATCGAGAAATTCCGCATCTATCTCAACTGATTTCGAGTACTCGACCAGCCGCTTACGAACGGCCTCCGCAATCATGCTGGTGGCGGGAAATGAGTAGTTGAAGGCGTGAAGCATAAGAATGCGCGGACGCTCCGCAGCGCAGGCTTCCCCCGCGAGACAAAAAAGGAACCCGATGCTGCACAAAGCAATGCGCGTCGTTGTCATTTTGGAAGAGGCCGCACTCAAACATTCCAGTTGTAACTTACAGACTAAAACTGGCACCCACGGTTAAGTGTTGATGCTATGCACGATACCATGATTTTCCGCGCGTAACCCACTACGCCGCTGAAGATTCGTAAGCAGGGGGCTTCCAACAATTGATGCTGTCGTTGCGGCGATCGGTCGCGGATATGGGGCGCTTTCATTAGTCGCGGCATGGGACACCGAGCGCTTCCTAATGGTTTGTGGCACAAACTGCATATCGGTGTGATGCGAACGTCATTGCGCGCGGTAAGATGGCTTCCAAAGCGCCTCCAGCGGTTCGACTGGTGGAAATATTTCGTCAGACGAAAACAGCCGACGATGTCTCCCCGATATCACCCATACCGGGACTCCTTGAATCGTTTGATGTTGGACCACGGTCCAATAGCTTGTGGCAGGGCGCCTACGTAGCGTGTGCTCGTCTCGGTTGCTGTTTTGGCGATCCACCGGGAGGCAACGCTCGAAATGTCGGCGCTTTTTCCTGCACTTGCGGCCCAGGCCGATGCTTCTGTTGATAATGCCCCCTCGCAAGGCGAGGGGATGATCTGGATACCTAGCGGCACTTTTCGCATGGGATCGGACCAGCATTATCCCGACGAAGCCCCGGCGCACCGCGTTAGCGTCGACGGCTTCTGGATCGACCGCTATCCCGTGACGAACGGTCAGTTTCGCGAATTTGTGAGCGCGACGGGCCACGTTACCTTTGCGGAAGTTGCGCCGGACCCCTTGCATTACCCGGACGCTCTTCCCGAACTCATTTTCGCCGGTTCATTAGTTTTCGTTCCGCCCAGGCGTCTGTCGAATCCTCAAGATTGGAGCCAGTGGTGGACCCTGATGCCGGGAGCTAATTGGCGGCATCCTTACGGCCTTGAAAGCAATATAGATGGCCTAGACGACCATCCTGCCGTTCACATCAACTATGATGATGCGCTGGCATACGCGAATTGGGCCGGCAAGTCTCTCCCGAGCGAAGCCGAATGGGAGTTTGCGGCCCGCGGAGGACTCGAAGCCGCAGAATATGCCTGGGGTGACGAGTTCATACCCGGCGGGCGTCACATGGCCAATACTTGGCAAGGAAACTTTCCTGCCGAAAACTCCCTAAGCGATGGTTTCGCTCGAACTTCGCCCGTGAACGCGTTTCCAGCGAATGGTTTTGGCATCCACGACATGATCGGCAACACTTGGGAGTGGACCACCGACTGGTACTCCCCGAAACACAAGGTCGATGCCAAGAAGGCCTGCTGCGTTCCACAAAATCCGCGCGGTGGCCGCGAAGAGGAAAGCTTCGATCCTCTTCATCCAGCCAGCAAAATTCCGCGAAAAGTCATCAAAGGTGGCTCGCATCTTTGCGCGCCCAACTATTGCCGCCGCTATCGCCCCGCAGCGCGGCATGCCGAACCTGTCGATACGTCAACAAGCCATCTCGGATTTCGTTGTGTCCGGAGATCGTCGTGTATCTGAGAAGCACTGAGGTCGTCAAACAGGAGAAAGAAAATGAAAACTCCCAAAGAAAGAGCTGCAGACAGGGGCGTCAGTCGACGTAATACATTGCTTGCCGGCACCATGCTGGCCGCCTTTGCCCTCGACGGACTTCAATTCAGCCAGGCACAAGCTCAGCAACAGCAGAGCAAGCCGAACATCATCATGATTATCTCCGACGACACCGGCGTTGGTGACCTTGGGCCGTATGGCGGCGGCGAGGGGCGCGGCATGCCGACGCCCAACATCGACCGTCTGGCCAGCGAGGGCATGATGTTCCACTCATTCTATGCGCAGCCCAGCTGCACGCCGGGACGCGCGGCCATGCAGACCGGCCGCATTCCGAACCGCAGCGGGATGACCACCGTTGCGTTCCAGGGCCAGGGTGGCGGGCTTCCGGCTGCGGAGTGGACGCTGGCCTCGGTCCTCAAGACCAGCGGCTACAAGACCTTCTTCACCGGCAAATGGCACTTGGGCGAGGCCGATTACGCAATGCCCAATGCACAGGGCTACGATGAGATGAAGTATTGCGGTCTCTATCATCTCAATGCCTACACGTACGCCGATCCGACCTGGTTCCCGGATATGTCTCCCGAATTGCGAGCGATGTTCGCGCGCGTGACCAAGGGCGCGCTGTCAGGCAACGCCGGCCAGCAGGCGCGCGAAGAATTCAAGATCAACGGGCAGTACGTCGATACGCCCGTGATCAACGGCAAGGAAGGCGTGGTCGGAATTCCATTCTTCGACGGCTATGTCGAAAAGGCGGCGATCGAATACCTGGATCGTAATGCAAGCTCCCGCGAGCCCATTTTCATGAGCATCAACTTCATGAAGGTGCATCAACCAAACATGCCGCATCCCGACTACATCCATAAGTCCTTGTCGAAGAGCAAGTATGCCGATTCCGTGGTCGAACTCGACGCGCGTATCGGCCGCATCATGGACAAGATCCGCTCGCTCCCCAATGCCAACAATACGCTGGTGTTCTACACCACCGATAACGGTGCTTGGCAGGATGTCTATCCCGACGCCGGCTACACTCCGTTCCGCGGCACCAAGGGCACCGTGCGCGAGGGTGGCAACCGGGTTCCTGCGATTGCCTGGATGCCCGGCAAGATCAAGCCGAACACGAAGAACCATGAGATCCTCGGCGGCCTCGACTTGATGGCTACCTTCGCTGCTGTGGGGGGCGCCAAGCTTCCGACACAGGATCGCGCCGGACAGCCGATCATCTTCGACAGCTACGACATGTCGCCGGTCCTGTTTGGCACCGGCAAGTCGCCGCGCAACGAATGGTTCTACTTCACCGAGAATGAACTGTCGCCTGGTGCCGCGCGCGTCGGCAATTACAAGGCCGTGTTCAATCTGCGTGGCGACGACGGCGCGTCGACCGGCGGCTTGGCGGTCGATACCAACCTCGGCTGGAAGGGGGCCGAAAAGTATGTCGCCACAATCCCGCAGGTGTTCGACCTCTGGCAAGATCCACAGGAGCGCTACGATATCTTCATGACCAACTATACGGAGCGCACGTGGACTATGGTCACCATCAGCGAATCTATCAACAAACTAATGAAGACGTACATCGAGTATCCTCCGCGCAAGCTCCAAAGTGAAAGCTACACCGGACCGCTCACGCTCTCTCAGTACGAGAGATTCCAGAACGTGCGCGAGTCTTTGGCAAAGGAAGGCTTCAAGCTGCCGATGCCAACCGGTAACTGACGGATAACGATTTCCCGGTGTGACATCACTGGCGTAGACGTAAGGTGCCAGCTACTGTCGGCAGAAGGCCACCGATGTTGACGAATTCAACGGGAGAAAGCGCGATGAAGAGTATGAAGCGAGTGATACCACGGCGCGGAATATTGATCGGGGCGGCGCTGATGATGAGTGTCTCCTTCATTCCCGCGGCGAATGCTCAGAACGGCGACGCCGAAAAGCTGCTCAAGGGAATGGCGGACTATGTTTCCAGCCAGAAAACCCTGGCCGTGACCTACGACTCCGATATCGAGGTGATTACGTCAAAGCTACAGAAAATCCAGTTCACAAGCTCTGGACAGGTGCAATTGAGCCGCCCGGACAAGCTTCGTGCCACCCGAACGGGTGGTTACCGCGATGTCGAGATCGTGTTCGACGGTAAAATGCTGACCGTCAACAACAAGGACGGTAAGGACTACGCCCAGATCGAGGCCCCGGGTACCGCCGAGGAATTGATTGATGTGTTGCGGGAAAAGCATGGGGTCGTAGCGCCCGGTGCCGACCTGCTGCTTACCAACGTCTTCAATGTGATGATGGCTGACGTGGTCGAGGCCGCCGTGATTGGTAAGGGCGTGATCGACGGCGTAGAGTGCGACCACCTCGCATTCCGTAACGTGGAAACAGACTGGCAGATCTGGATCGAATCCGGAGCCAAGCCGATCCCGCGCAAGTACGTGATTACCAGCAAGGGCATCGGCGAAGCGCCGCAATACACCCTGCGGATCAAGGAATGGAAAACCGATGTCGCGGCCGACGCCTTTGCGTTCAAGGCGGATCCATCCTTCAAGAAGATCGCGCTCGGCGATCTCTCCGATATCGACGAAGTCCCGCAGGGCACCACCAAGACCGGAGACAAGAAATGATCCGAACAACATTATTCCGACTGTCGTTCGCAACCGTCCTCGGCGTCGGCGCCCTTTTCTGGGGAGGTCAACTGCCTCTCGACGGACAGTCATCGATGGTGTCGTCCGCCGAAGCCAGGATCGGCCGTCCGCTCACGCCGATGAGTTACGCCGGTGTTGCCCGGCGCACCACGCGCCGGGCCGTAGTCGGCGGAGCCGTAGTAGGTGGCGCCGTCGCGGCCGGAGCCTACTATGGAGCTGCGGGAGCATGCTCGCAGGTCGCGGACGCCTACGGGCGGATCGTCACGGTCTGCCGGTAAGTTGTTTCTGAACGACGAGAAGAGCCGCAGCGCTTCGGAGCGCTGCGGCTTCGCAACCCGCATTCGCTCAAAGAAAGCAGTCAGCGTTTCCGAACGGAGGAGGCACAAATGAAGCTCTCGATTTCATTGTCAGCGCTGCTGATAGCCGGGTTCATGGTCGCAAGCAGTGAACCGGCCAGTGCCGTGGTCTACTGCCAGTACATTAGTTATCCGGCCAATTGCATCGTCAGACCCGGCGTCCGGTTGGTGGCGCGGCCAGTCGCGCGCGCCGTGGTGACTCCCGGCGTCGGTCGGGTGGGAACGCCGATGAATCGCGGCGGTCCGGTCAATCGCGTCGGCCGGCGCTAAAGCGCGTCAATCTTCAGGAAGCCGCCATGCCTGAAAACAGCTCGGCGTCTCATTGCGTCTCATCAGGGGAAAAGTCATGAAAAAGCTCGGTAGAAGCGTCGCTCTGGTTGCCTTGCTCGCAGGCGTAGCCGGTTTCAGCACACCATCGCGGGCCGAAACCGGTCAGGTTGCCGTCGTGTTCACGAAAGGCGGCTTCATTGTCGGAGCTGGCGGCGGTGAGGGCGTGCTGACCTTCCGAGGCAAGCGCTATCCGTTCACTGTATCGGGCATGAGCATCGGCTTTACGATCGGAGCCTCAACAACCAAGCTGGTCGGACGGGCCGTCAATCTGAATAGCCCGGCTTCGTTTGAAGGCAGTTACAGCGCGATCGGAGCCGGCGGTGCGGTTGCGGCCGGGGCTGCAGGCGTTCAATTGCAGAATGCCAATGGCGTGATCTTGCAGCTCAGCGGCCCGAAGGTCGGCGCTGAAGTGTCGGCTGCAGTGGGCGGGGTAACGGTTCGTTTTAAATAGGTGTGAGGCGTTCAGTTCGCGCCGAGCGGTCGCGCCTCAGGGGTCAGATATTCATCGAGAAAATCAAATGTCTGTAACGAAACTCATATTCTGTTGCGTCGGGATTTATCATTGCGGACCGGCCTTTGCCCAGGTCGAACTCAAGACCTATGCGAACCCCTTTACCCAACCGGGTGATCGGCCAGCACGATAGGGGCGAATCGCGGTGCTTGGAGACCAGGCCCATTTGAAATGGCTACCTGCGGCAAATGCCATTTTTGGCTTGCTAGTTGCACCCTGCAAGTTATGTGCGGGCTACCCATTGGGGACTTGTATTCCACTAGGGAGTTAGCAGCATGAAGCATCACGCTAGATTTGCAGCCGGCTTGGCCTGCCCTGCATTGATACTGTCCCACTTCGAAAGCGCCCAGACCACCCGCCATCCCTCCTTCGCTCATCACGCCGGACCGGGTGGAGACTCGGATCGGCACCCTTGAATTCAAGGACGGCGCGCCGACGGTGGAAACCGCAGAGAAGGTCCGCGACACGCTCGACTTCACGCGCGCGCTGAACGTGTACAACAACAGCTTCCGCGGCGCCTCGGCATATGCGCTGGGCAAGGGCTTTCAAAGTATCGGCGCTGAAGACAACATCCCAGTCATCTTCTCCGAGTTAATGGATGCACAGTCGCTATTCTCACGGCCAACGCCGATACCGTCTACTACATGGCGGTGGTGAACCTGTCGAAGGGGCCGATGGTGGTAGAGCAGCCACCCAAGGGCTGGGCACCATCAACGACATGTGGTTCTCGTGGATCGTCGACATCGGCTTTCCTGGACCCGATCGCGGCGAAGGCCGGGAAGTATCTGCTCGTGCCGCCCGGTTACGACGGACCGCTGCCCGAAGGCGGCTTCTATATAGCGCGGTCGAAGACTAATCGCGTGCTGTACGCGGCGCGTTCGTTCCTGGTCAACAACGACCCCAAGCCGACTGTCGAAGGTTGGTTGAAAAACGCTTCTTCGGTGGGCAGAGAGGGCGCACTGTGAAAGGCGGCCCTACGCTCATAGCCGTCGAGCGTCAGATTTCCTGCGGGAATGCACGTAGCCAGGTTGATCGCCATCGGCTTGCAGCCCGGCGTAAATTCAGCTCCCGGTTCAGGCGCCTGACATTGTTTCGGCCGTGACCTCCCAACCGGCATCTATGCCACCGGGAAGCATCTGCCCGCGATCCTCACCAACCTCTGCGTCGATCAACCGATTCAGCTTCTCATTCATGGCGACAACGAGTTCCCGGTGTTGCTTGCTATTCATCGCGAGATTGTTCATTTCGTATGGATCGGCTTTCACATCGAACAGCTCTACATCGTTCATCAGGTAGAGGTCTTCGAAAGTCGTGGGGCGGTTGTGTTGCTTCGGCGAAAAATAGCGCGTGAATTGGTACCGCCCATCAAACACCGACCGTACCGCGCCACGCTTCATCATGTCGGGGCGGATGCCCGCACTTTTGAGATCGCTCGATTTGCCTCCCTGTTGCATGTAGGTAACGGCTTTGTTGAGAAAATCCCCGTCGAGGTAAGCGAACATGTTGTAGTTGAAAAGCGCGCCGTCGCGAGCGGCCGTGAACTCGGCGCGCTGAGGAGCCGCGAGGAGTCCGGACAAATCCTTCCCGGGAAGGTCTTTGACAATCCTGGCCCGCTTGTCCGGTGCGACCGCGCTAAGCCCTATCAGCGTCGGCGCGATATCCACGTGCGAGGTGACAGCCCGACACTGCTGCCCGCCTGCGTGCGCGGGGTGAGCGATGATCAACGGTACGTTGTTTTGCTCGCGGTACGAGACTGCACCCTTGGCGTGAAGTTGATGCGCGCCGTCCATGTCACCATGATCGGCGGTTAAGATCACGATCGTCTTGTCGGCAAGACCGGAGGCGTCCAACGCGGCCAGAACGGTCTCGATGTTGCGATCCACATCGCGCATGCAATTTAGATAATAGTTGTGGCGCCGGTGCCAGCGGGAACCCTCGTTCGGGATGTGGCCGACCAGCGCGTCGTGGGCCTTCAGGAAATCACGGTGCGCCGGAGGGCGACCCGGCGCGTCAAGTGCCTGAAAGTGACTCGCCGGGAGCTTGAAGTCCCACTGCTTCGAATAGAGCGGATCGACCGGATCGCGCGCGACGCGCTTGATACCGCTTTTTGTCTGGACCACCGTGCCGGGGGCATCGGTGTTGTAGTACATTACATCATGCGGGTTGACGAGGTTGACGGCGAGGAACCAAGGCTTGCCTTCCTGTGACAGATCGCGTGCCTTGCCGCGCAGCCAGTTGACGCCCATTGCGGCGATGATGGCGTCGTGCAGGTATCCGCCCTGCGTGTGTGCGATGATGTCGCCCACGCCGAAGTAATCGGCGAAGCCGTACGCCTCCATCTCCTCCGTGAAAATCTTGGTCAGATGGCCATGTTCGTTGACCGTCTCAAATTCCCTGGTCAGATGCCACTTGCCTTTGTAGGCCGTGTAGTAGCCGGCGTCGCGCATCATATCGCCAAGGGTCGGAATCTCGGTCGACATGCTCTCGATCCAGGGGAAATTCGTGTTGTCGAACATTCGCGTTTGCTGGATGTGCCGCCCGGTATAGAGCACCGAGCGGGAAGGCGTGCACACGCATGAACCGATGCGGTGATTGACGAACGTTGTGCCTCGTTTCATCAATCGCTCGTGCGCAGGCAACCGATAACCCGCCGGGAGTTCTCCGGGCCGGAACAATCGCTCCTGGTCGACCAAGAGGAACAGGATGTTGTAGGGCTGCGCGCTCTCGCGGCCTGCCTTGGTCGAGCTAACCGCCGCATGGACTTGCCCGCTCGCGTCGGCCCCCGCGCCGAGTCCCAGAGCCATCGCACCCATTCCAGCCGTGCGCAGGAAGCCTCGACGCGAGTCAGCCGGGCCCTGCGGATGATCGTTACTCATGTCCTATCCTTTTCTTAGTCAGGACGCATTGCGGTAGATAGTTGATCTTCAGCCGGTCGATCTTGCCCATTGAACTTGAAGGGAGCGCGGTCGTGGGACGCCAGCAAAGTCCAGGCACACGCAAGTTGTTCCCAAGATCGTTCAATTTACCGCGCGGCAGCAATCGGAATGAGGTGCCTGGCCCCACCTGACGGAGCAGTCACCAGTCTGGCGCAAGGATCGAGCGGTAGCTATGCAAAAAGCAGCCAAGCCTGCGGCATCATGTCCGTAGTTGGCACATTTGAGACGTGCCCGCCTAATTTGAGAATGTCCGTTCACCGGGGTAGACCGGATTCGCCGTGGTCCGGTCAAAACGACGCGAATGACCCATAGCCGTCCTTCGCGCATGTAGCGCTTCCGATGCACTATTCGCACCTGCATGTGTGCGACTGCCATCTCCCCACTGCCGTCCTACCTCGCCGAAGACGCGGTAGTCGGACTTCCCTTTAATGATGTGGCCGCCCCGCGGATATTTCGGTCGTTATGGCACGTTTGACGTGCCGACGTACCCTGCGAATGTGCGCTGATCCGGGTCGACCGGAAGTGACTGGCCGACCGTCAAAACGACGCGATTGACCCCTTCCACGCGTCCCCATTTAAAAATTTGCTACCAATTGGTGTCAGCCTAGCGCCATTGCAGATAGGTCGCGACGAGCGGCAGCGAATTCCGAAAGGCTTTAACCCGACCAGCCCGGTTGGCGGTCTTTCCGTGGGGCCCGGTATGATCAAAGGGTTCGCAATTGCCTCTTGGTGCTGCTTGGTGCAGTGCAGCTAGATCCGTATCTCACTCACGGTAGGTATACCGACGCCGGCATGTCGATGGTGCGACACATCAGGCACTCTTTTCGCGTTTGAGGTGCCTGGCGTGAGATGGGCAAGGCTTGAATGCCACCGAGCGCTCGGGTTCGACGATCATGCCACTGCGCGGTCCTTATTTATCCGCACCGCGCGCGACGATCCTCAGGGGCCGCTGCAACACCTTAGCCTCGTCCCACATCGCGCGCATCCAGACGCCGCGCACCTCATCGGTCGTCAAGATCACCGGCATGGCCTTCAGGTGGATCGGCTCGAGGACGGCGTTCGACGCCTGGGTCAGGAACCGTAGAACGAGGTGAGGCCGGGGGCCGGTTTCAACTTCGGACCGCGGTCGCATTTCGCTGCCGATTGGGAAGCGCGAGCCATTTGCCTCAAATTAACGGTGCGAGTTGGAACTCGGCTCTACTAAAGAAGCGGAAACTCGACGTTGAGACGGGTCCCCTAGTCTGTCCAGCAAACAAGGACTAAGCATGTCGTGCCTAAGGTCGTTAAGTCACCATTAACCGTCATCGCGGTGCTACTCTGCATCACCCTGGCGAGCATCTGGAGCCTGATCGCCTGGAAGTCGGTCCAGGCGCGGACGGCAGCGTTTGCCAAGGCGGGGTCCGAAACGCTGGGGCTGACCCATTCCTTGGCGCAGCACGCCTCGAAGACTTTCGGCGCTGTCGCGCTGGCGCTGTTCGGCGCCCGACAGTACGTCGAGCACTCCGACAGATCGGCGCGCGCCTCGGCGGAGATCAATGACTTGTTGGCGCAATACGTGAAGAACGTCCCTCAGGTGCGCGAGCTTGGTGTTCTCTCAGACAGCGGCAGCTGGATTTACTCGTCCTTTGAAACCGTGCCGACAGTGAACAACGCGGATCGCGACTACTTCAATTATCACCGGTCGCATCCCGAGGACGGAGATGCACGGATCAGCGAGCCGCTCATTTCCCGCGTCACGGGTAGGCCGACCCTGCTAATGACGCAGCGTCTTTCGCACTCCGACGGATCCTTCGCCGGCGTCGTGTTTGCCGCCGTGGACCTTCAATATTTCCGAACCTTCTATGGTGGCTTTGAGGCCGACCAAACCCGTTCGATCACGCTGATGAAGACTAACGGCAAGGTACTGATCCATCGGAACGAAGGCGAAACCGGCAAAGACGTGGCCGGAACTCCTCTATTCTCCAGCCGTCTGAAGAACTCCGCCAGTGGGCTTTATTCGATCGTCTCACTCTTCGACGGGCAGACAAAGCAGTTCGCCTACGAATTGCTGCCGGATTTTCCGATCGTCATCAGCGTGGCGGTGGCCGAGGAAGCAATCTTGGGCGCATGGCGAAAGGACCGCAGCTTCGACATGTTACTGGCGGGCGCCATCTCCTCGCTCCTGGTCGTGCTGGGTGGGGTTCTCGCGATGCAGTTCCGGAAACGCGCCGCAATGGCGAAGATGCTGCGCGAACGCGAGCGCGGGTACCGGCTGCTCGCCGAGAACGTTGAAGACGTCGTGACCCGCGTCGATAAGAATGGGAAGCGGCTGTACATCTCGCCCTCGATCGAGAAGCTGCTCGGCTGGTCGGCCGCGGAGATCATCGGTCAATCGGCATATGGCAATCTTCACCCAGGCCATCGGGAGATCGTCAAGGCCGTCCTTGAGGGACTGGGACCGGACAATCCGACGGCCGCCTGCGAGTACCTCACGTGCCGCAAGGACGGGACCTACGTCTGGGTGGAAGCCCAGATGAGCTACGTCGCCGATCCAAAGGAGCCGTCTCCGGAGATCGTCGCCGTCGTAAGGGACATCTCCAAGCGAAAGGCTGCCGAAGAACAGCTGATGGCCGCCAACGAGCGGCTCAAGGAGCTTTCCGAAACCGACACTCTTACCGGCATCGCGAACCGGCGAAGGTTTGACGACACGCTCGCGCGCGAGTTCAACCGATGCCAGCGTTCGAAATCCGATCTTTCGCTACTGTTCGTCGACATCGACAAGTTCAAGTCCTTCAACGACACCTACGGTCATGGAGCCGGCGACGACTGCATCCGCCAGGTTGCGGATGTGCTCGTGTCCAATTTGAAGCGACCCGGCGACCTTGTGGCTCGCTACGGTGGTGAGGAATTCGCGGTGTTGCTTCCCGAAACCGGTGCGGATAACGCTGAGCTAGTCGCGGAAGCCCTGTGCCAGGCGATCGCCGATGTGGGGCTCGCGCACGCTGGAAGCAGCTATGGCCGCGTGACTGTCAGCATCGGAGTTGCGGGAGCTCGATGCGATGCGAGAACGAGCGCCGCATCGATTATGACGGCTGCCGACGGGGCCCTCTATGTGGCGAAGGAACAGGGTCGCAACCGTGTCTGCGTTGCTGCCGAAAGCCCGAGCCTGACGCTGGTACGGCCAGCGGGCTAGGCCTCGCGGAGACGCGTGCCCGCGATCATTCAGGATCGTCGCGGTCGCGGGCGCCTTACCGACGAGCTCCTACACTCTTGCGTTGGTTGTTTGAGTATGTCGCCCCAGCACGCCTGCACCCCGATTTGTGAGATGTCGTACAACCGAGGGGCGGTCACGCTCTACGACACCCAGACGCGTTCGCAACTCCAGACCAGCCAGAAATTCCCCACAGTCGGAAGCCAGACTAAGGGGATCGAGAAGAACGCGGATGGCTCATACGACATAAATTCGCGCCGAAAGCGCCGGCCGGCAAAGAGGGCAACTGGCTGCAGACATTCCCGGACAAGAGCTGGTTTTTGCTCCTGCGCATGTATGGGCCACTCGAACCTTGGATTAACAAGACTTGGCGGCCGAGCGAGATCGCAATGGTTCCATGAACGCGTCGGCGCGTTTGCTTACCGGACAGTAGCCGCGCGCAACGCGACAGCGTGTGGTCGCCGATCATGCCGAGGTGACTTCTGCTATTGGCACCTTTGAGACATGCCCGCCTATCCTGAGAATGTCCGTTCACCGGGGTAGACCGGAAGTCGCCGTGGTCCACCCATAGCGGACACCGGTCTCTTACACCGCCCTTAACCCCGCTACACAAAAAGGGCCGTCGTACGCTCAACCAGCCAGTAGGCCGCCATGATGCCTATGGCGTAGGCAACGGTCACATCGAGCCGGTCAAGAGATGGCTGTATACGCCCAGGTTCCAATAGTTTTGACACCACAAAGCGTAATAGGGATATCAACGACAAGACTGCGGCAACGAAAACGAGCTGCCCAATCTCCACCCCAACATTGAAAAACAGCAGCGCGACGGCGATCGAATGTTGAGGCAATCCCACCTCAGCCAGCGCGCCAGCAAATCCAAAGCCATGCAGGAGGCCGAAGGAGAAGGCAACAAGCCATGGGCGGCGCGCGGTCAAACTCGGCTTCCCACCGCGGGCGTTCAGAATCTCGACCGCAACCAGCATGATGCTGAGTGCTATCGTTGCCTCCAGGGGCGGTCCTGCAACATTCACGAAGCCCAGCGCCGCCGCTGCAAGGGTAATGCTGTGCGCGATCGTGAATGCCGTCACCGTGATGGCCACGCGCCTCCAGCCTCGTACGAGAATCACCAGCGCCAGCACAAACAGCAAATGGTCGAAGCCGAAAAGAATGTGTTCGACACCTAGGTGGAGATAGGTCGCTGCGATTTCCCAAGCGCCGGGCACGGCTTGAATGATGAATGCCGTCTTCGTTGGAGAAAGCCGTTCGGTCTGTACTGCGCCGGCGAGACTTTCGATCCGAACCAGTACATCAGTCGATGTGGCCGAAAGTCCGTTGATGGATATCAGCTGCCCTATAAATCCTCCGTCCCGCCGAATGGTGCGGCGTTCAACATAGACTCCGTCGTTGAACGATGCACGGGGCGGCCCTACATCTTGAGTGCCCTCGGGCAGCTTGACGTAGATCGCGAGCCGCAAGTCGTCCCCGCGCGCGGGGATTTTGAAAAGCAAATTGTACTCGCCGGGGCTGGTCTGGCGCATTTCCAGATAGCCAGGCCGAAGTTCATCCGAGATCGCGGGTTGCGCCAGCAGCACCGCCAGAACAGCAATGAACAAACGAAAACGGGTCATCGACCAACGTCGGCTGACGCCGCCTTGGAAGGAGGCGCTTCGACCACGATTTCGTAGCGCTCCCGTAGCGAGGCATACAGCTTCTGTTCTGCCCCAAGGCGCTGCGCGTTCGCCCACTCTCGGCGGACGGCCGGCCGGACATCATCGAGCGACGGCAAGCTGCCGGAAACTCGCTCGCTGATGAAGACGAAATGCTGCCCAAAGCTCGAAGAAACCGGCCCCTGCCAGCGCTCCTTTTCCATCGCGAGTACCCGTTTGGCGAAGCGTTCTCCAAACTGGTTCGTTACCTTTGTTGCCGAGAAGCCACGAAACTCCTCGCCAAGCAGAAAGGGATCGCCGAGTGCCGTCGTATCTACAGCCGCGTCGGCGCCAGCCAGGACGCTGGCAACCTGCTTGCTATCGCTCTCGATGGTATTCGGGCGCCGCCTGGCGCTCAGGAAGACGTGACGGAATGTGATTTGATCGTCGGATTTGAAGCGCTCCGGATTGGACGCGAGGTAAGCGGCAAGCTGCTCGTCGCTCGGTTCGGGCATGTCCGCGGCGAGAAATTCCATCTTCTGCCGCACGCGGCGACGAATGATGACGTCGTCTCGGTCGAGCCCGGCCGCTTTGCCCTCGCGGTAGAAGACTTCGTCGCGAATGTAGTCTTCGATAAGGCCCTGCAGTTCCTGCTCGCTCGGCGGCCGCCGCCACGTCCGCACAAATCCGTCGCCGAGATTGGCTATCCGCGAGGCGGAAACGACGATTTTCTCGGGCGCCTCATTTCGCTTGCCAACGAGACCGTAAAGCGCGAACAGCGCCGCACCAATCGCAAGAAACTGGAATAACGGTTCTCTCAGCAGCCGAGCGATCAAGGCGTGTACCAGATCGGTGAGGTATAAGCGCGTTCGGTGGTTGTCATTCTGACTTCCGCCGGCATTTTGACACTGAAGTATTTTGCGTCATAGGCCGTCCAGCGCGGCGTCGGAATTTCGATCACCCGCACATAGTAGAACGCGCGCAATGCGGGGTCGAAATCGGGATCTTTCCATACCGTGATCATCTCGCCCGCGCCGATCGTGTTCGTCCACGTCGCATTGGCGACATCGACCGTGCTACCGACGGATGTTCTGCTGCGGCCCTCGGCGTCGATCGTGCGGCCTCCAGACACTGCGACATCATAAATGCGTTCCTGCGCCTGCCCGTCCTTGCCAACCCAGCCCTTGATGACCTGGATCCGGTCCAGATTTGCGCCGATCGGATCCTTCAATGCGGCGACAAGGAACGAAGGCGATTTTCCCTTTGGCGCATCGCTCAAATCGCCACCCATCGGTACACCCTTGGTGTAGCCAATTCGCGCCGGCGTGCGGTTGTTGGCATCGGCATCCTCGAAGTCCCAGCCGCCGAAGAAGCGAACCGCCATGCGCGACCCAGTGGTGGCGTAGGTCTCGCGCCGCTTCATAGCGTCGAAAATTGCCTCACGGGTATTTTCAGTTGCCCATACCGCGGCGTACCCCGCCGCCGTCGTCTCCCAGCCCATGATAACGGCAATATTGGTCTTGACGAAGGGATGCATCGCCCGGACGGCGCTTGGTTCGGCGGAAGATGTCTTGCCGAAGAAGTTGTCCTCCTCAACGGCCGCGAGCGCGGTATGCGTATCGGTGCTGCCGACCAGGCCGAACTTGTATGGATTAACGCCGAGTTCGACCTCCATCTTGAGACCGTTCTTGAGCGCCGAACGGACATACTCGAATTCGAGCATCTCCGGCTTTTTCACTTCGGTCAGATCTAGGTTGCCCTTGTCCCATCGTTCGTAGTTTGCAAATTCATCATTGGGTGAAAGAAATGGATGAGTCTCGCCATCGCCCTTCATTTGCGTGGCTTCGTAGAGCGGCTCCCAGCGCATGCGGTTCTCCGCATATTCGCGGTCGATCCGCTTGCCGTTGAACGATTCGATGATCGGAAACATCCGACCGTTGCTCAGATTTCCGTTGTGCGCCAGCGCAAGAATTTCGGCGCCGGTCTTCTCCTCAACCATCGCCATCCACTTCCAGAGATCGCGGGGATTTGGACTGCCAAGCGGCGGCTGCGTGGTGTAGGGTTCGACGAGGCTCGCCTTGGCTCCGTTGTCGCGCCAAATGACATTGCGATGAAGATTGTTGCCGCCCGCGTTCGACGTCCACTCATAGCCGATGAATGCGGTGAAACGACCCGGCTCATTGGCTTCTTCGGCGGCTTTGATGGTTTCGCGCCAGGCGCTGCGATAGGCCGGCGTACCCGGCGTCGGGAAGCCCTTCGGCAGTTGGCCTTTGCCGAAGCTCACGATGATATCCATCGCCGCCTGCGCACCTTTGCCGGAACTGATCTCGTCGTACCACTTCCGCCCCTGCGGCGTCGCCAACAGGCCGGGATCGCCCCCGATCAGTTGCGGGAAAAAGCCCATGCCGTCCGAATGATCCGCCACCACCATGAAATCCAGCGGGCGCGAGAGCTTCGCGCGTTGTCCGCTGGAAGCGATGACTTCCTCGCCCTTGGCAAAGCGATACGCGTCCTTTGGGCCGAGCCGGGCGCCGAATGCGCCGGCGTCCATCGAATATGAGGTGTGCGTGTGGGTGTCGCCGAAGTACGGCCGGGTCGGAAAATTGCGCCCCGCATAGGGCGAGTAGGGCGGCTTGGACGGAAACACCTTATCGGCCGTTTCCTTGTCGAGCGTGCCGATGTCCGTGGTTAGATCATCCGCGGCAACGGCAGTGGCAACCAGGCATGCGGCACAAACGCCGGCCAGCGCGGCTCCGGAGATGGAGGACAAACGGAACATCATCGGTGCCCCTATCACTTCAAGTAATGGCTTTAAAAAATTTCGAGCTATAGCGATGTTAGGCCTTCCCGAAACCGCTTGGAAGCCCGTAGTGCTTATTTGGTCAGGCACACTACCGTTTCCGGACGCTTGGCGTAACCGGCGCCTCCATCCGAGGACGCCATATGATCGCATTACTTGGTGGCGATCCGGCGGGTGGGTGCCACAGTGCTGGTGGGGGCCATCGGCGAAATCGAGAATGTCAGCCAGGTGTTCCATCCCGACGGCCGGTTGGCGGCTTCAAATTCGCCGTAGCCCTTCAGGTTCAGGTATCCCTGCATGTCGCCTACCGGAAAAAGAAATCCGATCTGCGGTCCGATTCCCAGAACACGCGATCGGAATCCGCCCAGGATCGGATGGGCGCCGAAGTCATCCGTGATTTGTTGATATCCATATCCTACCAGACCGACAAACACCTGCTTCGACAGAAACTTGGAAGCACCCCAGTCGATGTGGAAATCGATGCCGCTCTGATAATCCCGATCCTTGTTTATGAAATTGTAGGTAAAGCCCGCGACCGCCGAAAATTCGTGCCCGGTTGCTGGATTGAAGTAGGTGTAGCCGCCGCCCCCATCGATAGCGGCGTGACCAATGCCGAGATTGGCAAGGCGGGTTCGATCATAGGCCCCGACAGGAATGTCGCCGGTCACATAGGTCATGAAGTTGTGGACGCCGGCGTTCCACTTCAGTGTTGCCTGCGGATACAGGTCGCCTACCGACGTAATAGAATCTCCAAGGAAGCCGGTTCGTGTCGCGAATAGGGGGCCAACTGCCGCCGTCAGCGTGCCGTCGATGCTGGCGCTCGACCGCCCGAACAGGCCGGTTACACCAATGGCCAGCTGCCCACCGAGCACCGGCGTCGCGAAAGTATAGGTGGGATTGAGCAGGATGAGATCAGCCTGCGCATTCAGGTTGAGGTTTAAATTTACGTTGACGGTCCTCGGAATCCTGGCGATCTCAATCTCTCTTGCCGCCGCCGCAGCGCCGGACGCCCCTACGGTGGTGTGATAATACACCTCGGCCATCGACCAGCCCGGCACGGTTGGCACTGCTGCGAGGCTGCCGAAGCGGCCGGGGACCCAGTACGATACCCCGGCTTGGTCGGCCAGTACCGGCTCGGGCAGCACCCCGAACATCAGCGCTGCGAGCGCAAAACCGGCGTGCATGAGCCAGCGGCCTCTCCGTTGCTCGGATTTCGCGTGCGCCATGTCTTAGCCTCCGGAGCGAACCGTGTCCGCACATCGAGTGAATGCCTCACGGCCACCCGGCACAATGACAAAAAAGATCGTTGGGAAAGTCTCTCGATCTCTGTTGCCCGAAAAACACACGGAAGTTCAGGCTCTGGTGGCGCTGCGCGGACGCAGTCATCTGCGCCACACCCAGTTGAGGGGCCTTGGTTGCTGTTGACCCCAGGCTGAATATCGCCTCCACTCTATTGCGATCAGGTTGCCCTAGTCGGTGTCAAGCCAAGCGCATACCGTCGCGGTGTGCGGGCCAGCACTTCTTCAAGCACCGAGAATGAGCGCCTTGAAAGTGGCGTCGGAATCAACGTTTCCGCAGGCCGAGCTAGAAGTCGACGGTCCTCACGCAAATCAAAGGGTCCTTTAGGGGTCCGAGAGAGGGAGACCAAGATGAAGCTTTCGATCGCGTTATCAACGCTGTTGATCACCGGCTTTATGACCGCCAGCAGTGAACAGGCCAATGCCGTGGTTTATTGTCAATACGTTTCCTATCCGTCCGGCTGCATCGTGAGGCCCGGAGTCGTGCTGCGGCCGCGGCCGGTGGCCCGAGCCGTGGTGACCCCGGGCGTAGGTGCCCGTGGTGTGGGCGTGCGGGCGGGGACACCGATGAATCGTGGTGGCCCCGTAAATCGGGTCGGTAGGCGCTGATTCAGAAGCGTCACGCGTTGGCGCATCCCGACGGATACCTTCAAAACCGCATGTTCGTCGTTGGGGCGACCGCTACCCGCGTTTAATTCAGCGGTGTTAACAAGCGTGTAGGCCGATTGTGGACTAGCAAGGCTACGATCCAATGAGCGAAGGTACCCTTGCACAAACGCAACTGATTTCAACCCAGGCGGCGCCTCCTCTTGGGATGATCGGGATTGAGGGCAGAATCTTTCGGATGGGATCCGATAGGCACTACCCGGAAGAGGCGCCTGTCCATCGTGTCAACGTCGGTGAATTTTTCATTGATCGCAGCCCGGTGACGAACGGCCAGTTTCGTAAATTCGTCAATGCGACCGGCTACCTCACGTTCGCGGAGATCAAGCCAAATCCAAAAGATTATCCCGGGGCGCTTCCGCACATAGCAGGGCCGGCTCGAAGTAATCATGCATGCGGGAGGAGATGATCGAATAGGTCGGTAGTTGTTTCGGTGCATGAGTCCGTTGTTGGCACCTTTGAGACATGGCGACCGGTCCAGACGATGTCCGTTTCCAGGGGAAGAGCGGAAGTTCGCGGCGCGCTGTCAAAGTGACGCGATTGACCCTCAACGGACATCAGCGGCGCGGCTTCTGAACCTGCCCCGCCTGTCCGATTTCGCATAGACAGTCGCCAAACTCCCCTACAGATTAAGCGAGCGCTTGCGAGCGCAACGACTCGAAAGCATGGAGGGGGTGCCATGAATATGTTGCTCAAAAAGATCCGTCACAACCCTCTGCTGGTTGTTGGCTTTCGTGCCCATTCTGTTCGTTGCTCAGAAGCTGAAGCCGGAAGCGCACACGCTGCTTTTTGTGCTCTCCGTCCTGGCAGTCGTGCCACTGGCAGCTCAGTCACGCCACCGAATCCGTGGCGGCCAAGACCGGCGATACCGTTGGCGGCTTGCTCAACGCCACGCTAGGAAACCTGACCGAGCTTGTCATCGCACTGACCGCATTGCGTGCAGGGCAGTATATGCTGGTGAAGGCATCCATCGCCGGGGCGATCGTCGCCAACACGTTGTTCATGTTGGGCGCGTCGTTTCTCCTCGGCGGGCTCAAGCACCGCGTGCAGGAATACAACAAGGCCAGCGCCCGGTTGCAAGCGGGCCTGCTCCTTCTGGCCACGGTCGCGATCTTGATCCCGTCGGCAGTCACCGAAGCCGATTCCGTGGCGGGCTCGGCCTTCACCGAGACGCTGAGTGTTGGTCTGTCCGTGTTGCTTATCGCCGTCTATGGCCTCGGCCTGTTGTTCTCGCTCAAAACCCATCGCGATTTTTTTGCCGGCGCGGAGCACGCGGGGGCGGGCGAAACGCCGTGGCCGCTGGGCCTGGCGCTGGCCACATTGGCCGGCGTCACCGTACTGGTCGCACTGGTGAGCGAAGTATTCGTCGAGTCGGTGCAGCACGCCGCGGTGGCATTCGGGATGACCCCTGCGTTCGTGGGCTTCATTGTGGTGGCACTGGTAGGCGGCGCGGCGGAGGTGGCCTCGGCGTTTTCGGGCGCGCGCAAAAATCGGCTGGACCTGAGCGTGGGCATCGCGCTGGGGAGCGCATCCCAAATCGCGCTCTTTGTCGCTCCGGTGCTGGTATTGCTCAGTTATGTCATCGGCCCGACACCGATGAGCCTGCAATTTTGGCCGGGCGCCGTCGTCATGATGCTCATCGCCACCATGACCGCCTCGCTGGTGACCAACAGCGGACGGTCGGCATGGTTTGTCGGCGTGCTGCTACTGATGGTCTATCTGATTTTCGCCATGACGCTCTACCTGTTGCCGCCCAAATCAGCCAGCGAAGGCGCAGCACCGCACAAGACAACTGGGCTCGATCCAGCGCGCACATGACGAGGGCAAGTTCACGTCACTTGACGCCACCGCGCCGGAGCGATCCTTATGCTGCGCCAATTTCTCGCAAGTATTGCGGTCAGCGCGGGCAACATCGCGATCCACGCAATTGTGATGGCCGCCGTCCTATGGGTGGCGCGCATCGCGGAAGAGCGCACCACGTCGCGCCCATCACTTCGACTGGTCGGCGTCATGATTGCGACCGTATCGGTCTTGATGGTCGCGCATATCGCTGAAGTAACCGTTTGGGCATTGACCTACAGGATCGTGGGGGCGGCACCGCCTGGCACTGATTTCATCTATTTTGCCTTTGTAAACTACACAACGCTCGGTTACGGCGACGTGACGCCGGTTGAGACGCTGGCATTTACTCGGGCCAATGACGGCGATGAACGGCGTGCTGCTGTTCGTCTGGTCGACCGCCGTCATTTTCGCGGTGCTGCGGGCAGCAGTGATGGCCCAGACCGAAGAAAGCAAGAAAAGCCTATCTTGATGACTCAAGAGACTGCATCGCAATCATGAAGGGCAACGGAAGTACTCGGTCTTGAGTTCCTGCATTCCGGGGAAGAGGCGGGTAATCTTGTTTTCATTGTCAATCTTGAGGCTGAATTGAACTGTCGCGAGCGCAACATCGGTCGAACAACTGGCAATGAGGTGCAACACGTCACCGTCTTCCTTCTGTGTCTTGATGAGGCAGGTCGCGATTTTTCCCCTGAGCCTGTTTTTCTCATAGACAAATCCGCTGCCATACACATCCGCATCCTTGGCGAATGCCAGGTTGGCACCACTCCCTGTAAAGATCTTCTTGCACGCCCCAGCATCAGTGACCCAGGCCCCGGTCAAATCCCTTGACTGGGCTGCAGATGCAATAATTAGCGGCCCTATCAAAACGGCAAATATCCCGATCGCGAGACGAATGCGATACGTTGGGCTAAACCATATGCTCCGAACCGCTTCAGCCATGTCTAATTCTCCGTTGTCGTCGCTTACGAGGTTGGCTCTCTTCCAGGCCCGGTCGGGATAGTATCAGGGCTTGGCAGCAACCGGTCATAGCAGCCTCCATTGCTCCCATGGGGGCGCGCTGAAGGTACCAAGCTTATTCGATGAAGATCAAGGAAAGCCCGACGTCAGGCCTGATCCTGCTGTCCTGCTGCGGCATACCCGAAAAGGCGTCGGTCACGGACTGTTGACAGCAGCTCATTGTGACGCAACCTTGCATCAAGTGCCGCAGGGCATGGAAGTCAATCTGAGGCGACGCAAGCAATGAAGGTTCGTTTTGCAACGATTTGCGTGATGCTCGCATTGATCGCAATGCCGGCGCACGCGGCGGGCCGCCCAAGCTCAGAGGAGCTCGCCGACTGCAAGGCCCTCGCCGACCATGCCGCCGAGCTTATTCGCGCCGGTCAAACAGTCATCACCACCCGCAAGCAGCTTCGGCGTTGCATCAGAATCCAGCGTGCGGAGCGGCGGCGTGCGAGCCGGGCAGCGGGCGGCAACCGAAACTGACAACGCCGCGGCCCAAGCTACAAGGGAATCAACCTGCCACTGGAACGATTCTCAGAGAAGCGCGAAGCGGCTTGCCGGGGGTAACCTTGCGTTTCGGCAACTTGACATCCCCCCGGGGCACTTTCTCGTAGGGAATATTTGAGAGCAGGTGCGAGATGATGTTGAGTCGCGCCTGCCTCTTGTTGTCGGACCGAGCGATAAACCATGGCGCCCACGCGGTGTCGGTCGCCTGGAACATGTCGTCACGACACCGCGTATAATCATCCCATCGCGTATAGGAATCCAGATCCATCTGGGACAGCTTCCATATCTTTCGCTTGTCGTCGATCCGGGCTGCGAGCCGGTTGGTTTGTTCCTCCGGACTGACCTCGAGCCAGTACTTGAAAAGTATAATTCCCGCTTCGACCATGGCCTTTTCGACGTTAGGGACCACCCTCAGGAAAGCCTTGGCATGATCCTCCGTGCAAAAACCCATCACCCGTTCGACCCCGGCGCGATTGTACCAACTGCGGTCGAAGATCACGATCTCGCCCGCAGATGGAAAATACGGCACGTAGCGCTGAACATACATTTGCGACTTCTCGCGGTCCGTTGGCGCGGCCATGGCAACGACGCGGAAAACGCGCGGGCTGACTCTTTCCGTGATGGCCTTGATGACACCTCCCTTGCCGGCGCCGTCTCGTCCCTCGAAGACCACGCAGACCTTCTTGCCCTCGTGCTTCACCCATTCCTGAAGTTTGACGAGTTCGACGTGCAGCTTGCGCAACTTCTCCTCGTACTCCTTGCGCTTGAGTGCCGGAGCGTTGGTGTCCTCGCTCTTGCGATTCTTCTTGGCTACCTGGTTCATAATTCAGTCCCCCAGCTGTCAGCGCTTCGCTTCTTCCCAAGTCAGGAAAAAGCCGACATCTCCCGGCATGCCCGCCGGCCAATCCACGATCATCGCCTTCAGGCCGTAGCCTTGGGGTTGCAGGTGGTCGCGCCAGAACTCGAAGGCTTGAAGCGGCCTGCCGAGCAAGGTGGTCGGCCATCCCTTTTCCAGATTGTTGAGCGCGCGCCCCTTGTCCGAGCACAACGCATTCGGGAAACGCATGACCAGAACTTCCTTATTGCCCTTTAATGCAGCGTTCCTCAGTTGGCCGAGCACCCGCCGCTTTACCTCAGCAATCTTTTCAGGTGTGACCGCGACAGGCTCCATCAACGACTTGATGAGCTCCGCGCGCGCTTTGGCGGCCATATCACCGACGTCTTTCGACACCTTGGCCATCTCAGTCTTCATCACGTAGTTGCGCAGCTCCGTAGCCGACATGAAGCTTTCGTCTCCAAGCTCTTGTGCGGAGTCCGAGCTACCCTGTTGGATCGTTGACTGTGACGACATGACTAACTCCACTTGGTTGAGGAGCAGGATGATGGTGTCCTGCATGCGGTACATTCGCTTAGCTGGTCACGATGGCGCTTGTGCGGTGCTATAGCCTTTAATAGTCGCTATACTAAACTGCTTTCCGCACAATTGACTATGCGAAATCCGGCCGTTCTCGCTGTCCGATGTGACATGACCTTCACAGTTGAGCTCTCAGGAAAGTGCGGAGAAGCCGCCCGATCCGGCGAGGGACCGAGAGATTTGTTACGCTCGAAATTTCTATCGCTGTGGCCCAGACAGCTTCACCTCGCGTTCAGCCCGAAAAACGTTGCTGTGGAGGTTCGCGATCCATTGGCGACCCCTGGAAGTCGCATTGAGATAGCGGATCGCAAGCTGTATTTGCGGCGCGACATTGGTCAAGTAGAACTGCGGAAACTTATAGACGATGTCGGCAGGCGTTGCGTAGCCTAGCCTGTTGTTCAGGCCGATCTCCTCGAATTCGTAGAAAAGCGCATTAGATTTCCGCATGTAATTTGGGTCGCCTAGCTGGCCGATCAAGTCGGCTGCTCGCAATAGTAACCCTTCCTCTTCATTAAGATCGTCGGTGTCGGCCTTCGGTGTCGTCTCATAGGGAAACCGGGTGTATTCGATCGCCTTGGCAATTCTCGACGCGTCAACTCCCTCCACCGCATCGAACCGTTCAATCACAAAAAGCTTTGAGCGATCGACGTGGTACGACGCGAGCGCGGCGTCTGAAGATCCCACGGGCAACTGAATCTTGCGGCCGCTGACGTCCGCAACATACGCGTCATCCTCGTCGCCCTGGACGATGCCGCGGACGTAACCGATGTCATGGGTCAGGCAGGCTAGGATGAAATTTGTGTAGTCGTCTGCCGTGGTGGCTCGTGCCAACGCTCGGCCAATCAGGATGTCGTGGCCCACCAGGGTCACGAGCATCGTATGTTCGATGTTGTGGTACAATGCGTCACTGTTGCCAATGCACTCCAATGCCAGCTTGGCTGCAAAGGGCAGGAGCTCTGTCAATCCAGCCTGCGAAGCCACGAATCGCCCTCTAGTTTCGTGCGCCAGGAATGAACCCAAGGCTTCCGCGGTGAGTTGAGGAATTGTGATCATCTTGGCTCCTCATGCTGTGGTTTGCATCACGATCGACAAGGCAGTTGGCGCGAACATATCTCGCAGCGGCTTCGACCAGCGCGCGCGAATAAGGATGGCGGGAACGTTACAACGGCCGCATATTGATGCTGGCGGCCCAAAATGACTTCGTCCAGAACGCAGTGAGAGAGTTTGGTGATTGTCTATGCAAAATCGGATAGCAACGCCTCGCCTGGGTATATACCCGCAAAACTACGGGTTTTTGTTTCCCGGCAATCCATTGAACCCGCCGGCAAAGCCGACTTTCCGGTTGAGCATCGGGATTCGCCGCCTCAACCATCGACCTCGCGTGCCTTGAGCGCAGCCCCAGCATCTCTTCCCGAGGCTGGGGCCGTTTGGTTTTTTTGGACAAGTAGAAAAAACCAGCTGGTTGCATTCATAATGTGGACACCAATCGAATAAACATAATTTTCGGCGTGGCGGCCCGCGATCGAGCAGCCAAGACGGCGGGGTTGCACCGGTGTTTCAGCACGGACGCGTCGGTGACGGCAACCACACTTGCTGAAGCGTTTAAGTCGTCCCTCCGTTCCGCCGTCCGGCGGCAAACTGAAGTCGACAACGCGATGGTGTCTCTGAAAACAGCAATCGCGGCGTCGCAGCATGGCAACGCCGACAATTTAGTGTTGGTCATGGGCCAGATTAAGCACAGCGATCAGAGGGTCGCTAAAGCTCTCGAAAAGCGGCGTCACCCGGTTTGTCGCGGAAGCACCGAACCGGCGACCGTTCGCGAGCATTGGGTGTTGGCAGGTAAACGCTCGATGTATCAGCCGCGCTAGCAGCGATTCTGGCCCGGCACGCCTTCAGACACCTTACGGAGAATGTGCCTGGCATCGCGACAAGTCCTGTACCGTCTCAGGATACGAGGGGGCCCTTAGGCTTGGGCGGTCGTCCAAGCTTTGGCCGCGGCGCGCGTTCTTTAGGTGGGGTTGGCATTACTGATAAACGAACTCCCAGTCCATCGAACAAAGCCATGACACGTCCGAGTTGAGGGTCGATCTCACCGCCAAATGTTTTGTACAAGTTGTCTCGGCGAAGGCCCGTTTCGCGCGCCATCGCCTTTACGTTTTGGGCTCGCATTACCCGATTCAGCGCAATTAGGATCTTACGCAGGTCATTTTTGCGAAATATATCATCTAGATACGCCGCAATCGCTCCCGGGTTGTCGCGGTAGAGTTTCGGGTCAAATTCGTCGTCTGACATCAAGCCCTCAGCGCACTTTGCCGTTTAGTGTGGCATCCCGGTGACAGCTGTCCAAGCCGAATTGCGTATACTCCTTTCATTGAATTTTGGAATCGGTGCGACGCACCCGGCGCGACAGGTAGGGAAATAGTGACATGAAGAAATTAGTGCTCGCTCTGGCTGCGGTAGCGGCAATCACCGGATCGGCCTCGGCCGCTGACCTTGGGGCTCGTCCGTATACCAAGGCGCCGCCCCCCGTGGTTCCTATCTATAACTGGACCGGATTTTACATTTTCGGCGGTGGCGGTGGCGGCATCTGGTCTGCAAACGGCGGCGTGGATGTCACCGGGGGCCCCTGCATCGTTTGCACCAACACCCGCACTGGCGGCGACGGCTGGTTCGGCACGGTGGGTGCCGGTTACGACTGGCAGAGCGCGAACTGGGTGCTCGGTATTTTCGGCGATGGCACCTTCGGTAGCCTGAAGGGCAACATCGGTGATTCGAGCTTCACCGCTCCTGGCAGCCTCATTCCGGGCATCGTCGGCACCACGAAAATGGAGACGGCTTGGGCAGCTGGCGCACGCGTCGGTTACCTTGTCGCTCCGAACGTCCTCTCCTACGTGAACGGTGGTTATACGGGCACGTACTGGACGGGCAGCACGCTGCTGGGTTCAAACACCGGTACTCCGTCTGGTCTCCACACTGACCGCTTTAACACTCAGGGCTGGTTTGTGGGCGGTGGCGTCGAGAACAACCTGAACATCTTCGGAATCAATGCTCCGGGCTGGTTCATGAAGACTGAATATCGCGCGGCCTATCTTGATCGCAAGAACCTCCAAGAGCGGGTCGATGGCACCAATCTCCCGACCGGCTTCGACATCACCTTCAAGCCTTTCGTTCAGACGATCAGCACTTCGCTGGTCTATCGCTTCAACTGGGGTGCTGCGACCGGAACGCGGTACTGATCTCCCGATTGATCAACTTAAAAGCCCCGGCATCGTCCGGGGCTTTTTTGTTGGGCGCGCCGACGACGCAAAAAACTACCCGCTCGGCTTGGGCCAATGGGCCTGCCTGTCGGCCTGACGATGCCCGTTTCTCGCCTGAAACCGGAATCGCGTGGCAGAGGCTCAATCCGACGTGATTGGCACCTTTGAAATAACCGGGCAGGTTTTCGGTTTTTGTTGCCTAAGCGCGGTTTTCACGGCGTTGGGCATCGGCAGCGCGGCACGTGCGATCAGGGGGCGACGTGACGATGGTACGTCGACCATCGCATCCATTTCGGCTTTGTCTGCAAATCCCATTGCCGTCCATCGAAATGATCCGGACGTGCAGCGAGGGTGATCCATTGATCCAGACTTCCAGCTGGATGCGAAACCCACCTTCGTCGTAGCCGCTCAGTCCACCCAATTCCTCGAACGCCGATGTTCGCGCCGTGTTGGATAAATCCGTTTTGAGCGAAAGACCCTCCTGCAAACCTACGCGTTGGCGTGACGTGCAATTCCAAACTCCACCAGGTAGCCTCGAAATGGCGACTTTGAGTTAGCGGGCAAGGTCTGAGGATGTCCGCTTTACCACCTCGCTACCAATTTTCCGCTCGATCGCTCTCTCCAAAGAGCGGGCCATGATGATAGCCGATCGTTCGTCAAGATGTGCTCCATCGGTCCATCGGATCTCGTCGGATGGATAGTCCAGTGATAACCATCTGCCGTGGTCGTGCCCAAAGGCCTCTGCCATCGCTGACCGGCCCGTGGTCATATATCGGGACCGCGCGAATGCGGGGCCCAGAGGAAGTTCGTAAAAGAACACCGAAATGCTTTGCTTCTCGAGCGTTTCCACGAGGTGCTTCAGTTCGGCTACATGTCGAAGGATAATCTGATCGTGATCCGGATTGTTCCACTCAGCCAGGATAGCAGCGAGCGCAAGTGGGTTGTATTCGGGGGCTGGCGGCTTTCGTAGAATTGCCTCTTCCAGAGCCGATTGCCGAAGAAGCGCAGATTTGTCATCCCTGTCAAAGCGTCGCCAATCGTCGAGCCTTTGCTGGTACAACGCGGCTAATGTGCGAAGGGGCCTGAAATTCATGGGGGCTCGCGCAGGCTCCGCATTACTCGTGCGGACCCTCTCAACCATTGCCTGGTCGACACCGCGAGAAAGAGTATTGGTCTCGATCGCTATGAGCCGCGGCCGAACAGCAGTAGCTGCCTCAATCATTGCTGCCCCGGTCAACGGAGATCCGCCAGGCAGCGCCAGATTTCGAACGTAGAGTTTATGAAAAAATTCTTCGTGCAGTCGCACGGTGAACGAACTGCCCGTTAACGCGATCGGAGCAACTGGACTATTGAGATAACGATCGGCAATCTTGGACAGTATTTCATCCGTCGTGGTCGAGGGAAAGTCCGGGATGTCATTGAAGAGCCGAGGAGCTACCCAGCACATTGCCAATACTGCGGCACATGCAGCGCTCGCCTTCACAAACCAGCTCATCGAGGTCGTACGGTCCATGTCCAACCTAGAACTGGAAATATATGAACGCTGTGTCGGGGCCGGCTTCGATTAGCATCAGAGCTGCCATCGCGCCATACACATAGGGATCCAGGTTACCTCGTAGCACAACGAGCCTCTCCGAGGTGATAAAATGCTGTATGAGAACTGGCAGCGCATAGATCAGCGCCAGACTTCGGTAAATGCGCGCAGGGTTGGGCACGGACTGATCAACAAACATGCCAGAAATATAATCCATCGCATGCTCGAAATTCGGGAGTTTGAAGAAAACCCATAGGAAGGAGACGCATAAAAAAACAACAAGCATGCGAGCCGCAACGATCACGCGACGCAGAGCGGCAATCGTCGCAAGTTTTTCTATCAAGGGCAGGAACGGACGCTCAATCACCAGAAGGAGGCCGTGCATTAGCCCCCATGCCAGGTAGCTCAATCCGGCGCCATGCCAAAGACCACCCAGGCCCATCACGATCATTAGATTGAGGTACGTCCGTCCTCGACCATGGCGGTTGCCGCCTAACGGGATGTAGAGATAGGTGCGGAGCCAGGTTGACAGCGAGATGTGCCAGCGCGTCCAAAATTCAGCAAACGACTGCGAGATATAGGGCAAGTTGAAATTGATTGGCAGACGGTAGCCGAACAGCAGCCCCAGCCCGATCGCGATAGCAGAATATCCGAAAAAGTCGGCATAGATTTGATAGCTATAGAGGAACAGGCACAGCCAGCGGTCGCTGCTTCGAAGCGCATGGTATAGAGGAAAATCCATGTTGGTCGTAAGCGTGTTGAGGTTGTTCGC
>NZ_JAFCLZ010000007.1 GCF_018130165.1 Bradyrhizobium sp. JYMT SZCCT0180
GCTCTCCCCGGTGAGACGGCCTCTATTGCCACCGTCGCCCCTCGGAAGCGTTAGCTCCCGAAAGACTTGACGCCGTTACGGGCGCCAGGACCACACGCTTTCGGCGTACGCTTCAGCCGCGACCGTCCATCGCAACTGTTACGTCCACCGCAACCCGCCCCTCGTCGTGACGACGGCCGACGCCCCTCTTGATAGGACGGGATGGCGATAGATATGCCTTGATTTTATCTTCCGGTAAACAGAAATATTTTTGCGTCTTGGGGTTGACATGATTTTCCGTAAATCAGAACTGATTTGCCCGTCGGGTTGATTTGTCGCACGCGCGGCTGCGAGATTGCCCTTGCGTGTCAGGCGACGCAGTTCGCAGTGCGTGGGTGGATACGAGCAAAATTGATCGTGCGGGGTCGGCGAAGCGGTCCATACTTCAGACCATGGCCTTCGACGCAACACTGCTCGACCGTGAAGAGTTTCCCTCCCCGCTTCCGGTCGGTAACACGGCTGTAAATAGCTCTGTGCCGACTATGCCCGCCGCACTTAGCTCCCGGTTGATTGCACTGGGCTACATGGTTGATGTTAACGGTCGGCTGCATATCGCCTGAGGCCGCGACTTCTCAAACGGTTGAGGAACGATCCGTGCCGCGGGCGGTTTAACGCACACTGCAACATTTGTCGGGTGGCCGACGTTTCGTGCAGGCACCCATGGTGTGAGCATGACCCCAATGAACCGATTAAGCCGGCTTCCGACCTCCGTCAGGCGAAACCGGAACGTTGCAGCGGGCCACTCCTATGCGGTCGCCGCAGTAGTTGCAGCAGGAGCGCTGGCAGCGACGGCACTTCTGAACCGTCATCTGGCGAAAAAGGCAGAGCACGACAATCCGCCAGCGGGCCGGTTCCTTGATGTGGACGGTGTCCGTCTGCACTACGTGGAAAGAGGCTCGGGTGAGCCGCTGGTGCTTCTGCATGGCAACGGCAGCATGATCCAGGATTTCGAATCCAGTGGGCTGGTCGACCTGGCCGCCAGGAGCTACCGGGTCATTATCATCGACCGACCCGGGTTCGGCCATAGCAGCCGACCGCGCAATGTCGTGTGGACGCCCGATGCCCAGGCTCAATTGATCGAGCGCGCGCTCAAGCGGCTCGGCGTTTCACAGGCGATCATACTCGGGCACTCCTGGGGCGCATCGGTGGCGGTCGCCCTGGCTCTCAAGTTTCCCGACATGGTGAGCGGCCTGGTTCTCGCCTCGGGCTACTACTATCCCACCCTGCGTCCCGACGTCGTGGCCCTGTCCGCCCCGGCTGTCCCCGTTGTGGGCGATATCATGGGCCACACGCTGTCGCCCATGATCAGCAGATTGATGTGGCCGCTCATGATGGCGAAGATCTTCGGACCCAAGTCGGCGCCTGCCAAGTTCCAGCGGTTCCCGAAGGAGATGGCGCTTCGTCCTTCGCAGATCCGCGCTTCGGCCGCCGAGTCGGCGCTCATGATTCCCGATGCCTTCCATTTCGAGGACAAGTATGCCGAGCTCAAAATGCCTGTCGTCATCATCGCCGGCGAAAACGACCGACTGATCGACATCGACAAGCAATCGGCCCGGTTGCATTCCGACGTTTCGCAGAGCGCGTTTCACCGCGTTCCTCAAACCGGCCACATGATTCACCAGACAGCGACGGGCGAAGTGATGGCGGCGATAAACGAAGTTGCGGGCAACGACCCTAGGCCACAATCAATTCACGAAGTATCTTCGTGATCTCAGCGGGGCTGTAGGGTTTTGGCAAAAAACGGCCGCCCTCCGGCAAATCGCCGGGACCAAGTTTGACGCGTCCCGAAGTGACCACGATCATAATCGGAGGCCAGAGGTCTCGAACCGCAGCAGCAAGCTTGAGACCATCCATACTGCCCGGCATTTGGATATCGGTGAATACGACAGTGATGTCCCAACGACGTTCAAGAATTGCGATGGCTTCATCTGCATTCGCCGCTTCGAGGACTTCAAATCCTGCCTCTTCGATCATTTCGACAGCGTTTAACCGGATCAACAATTCATCTTCAACGATAAGGATGACCGCACGTTTCGCTTCTGAAATCATCGGTCTGTTTTTTCCACTGAATGAGCGCCGGCGTTACACCATGATTATATGTCGGGAGCCGAACACATCTGTTCGAACCATTTGAGGTCGGCGGAGTTGGTTCCGATGGCTGCGATTTCGCAGGTCATCCCGAAATTTCTAACTCGGCATGTTCAGCCGGAACCGTCGTTGGTGCCGGTCTAATCGACCGATCCCGATAAAGTTCATATCGCTTAGGAAAAAACATGGAAGCGCAAGGTGATAGCCTGGTTGAGGCGGTTCCTATTCCGACGATCTCCGCAAGGCGGCCGGAGAAGTCGGGCATACCAGTTTGGGATGTGGAACAATTACGTTTGGCTGTTGCTGCTGCGGGGGTCGCGCTGTGGTCCTGGAACGTGGATACCAATCGATTCACGATGGACGAGAGAGCTTTCCATCTTTGGGGCGTGCCGCTCAGCGGATCCGTGACGTTCGACGACCTTTCTTCGCATATTCATCCGGCGGACCGCGACCGGGTGAAAGCCGCGTTCGCGGCCACGCGCGCCATCATCGGCGCCTACGAAATCGACTTCCGCATCATGGTCGGCGAGGAGGTCCGGTGGGTGTCGGCCCGAGGCCAGGGCAACGATGCGGATATCGCAGGTCGTATCATGTACGGGATTTTCCTGGACGTCACCGGACGTAAGCAGGCTGAGGAAGGCCATGAGTTGCTAGCGGGGGAGATGAGCCATCGGGTGAAAAATCTACTAGCCATTGCATCCGGTCTCACAGCTATTACTTCGCGGTCCGCCAAGACGACGGCCGAAATGGCGAAAGAATTGACGCATCGGCTGACCGCGTTAGGTCGCGCCCATGATCTTGTCCGTCCGCTTCCGGGTCAGGGAGGAAAAGCCGCCCTTCTCGGTGATCTGTTGACAGTACTGCTTGCGCCATATGACGACATGGGAGCATTCAGCGGTCGCATCCGGGTCTCAGTCCCTCGCATGGGCGTGGGCGAGCAAGCGGCTACAACCCTCGCGCTCGTTGTCCATGAACTCGCCACCAATTCGCTGAAGTATGGCGCTCTGTCGTCACCATCCGGCACACTGGATATAGCCTGCGCCGCCCATGATACTGAGGTGCTAGTGGTCTGGACTGAACGTGGCGGCCCGCCAGTCGCCGCCCCCGCTGGTGAGGGGGGATATGGAAGCAAACTGCTCAACCGTGCCATGACAATCCAGCTTGGCGGCTCAGTTTCCTGCGATTGGAGCGCGGAGGGCGTTATCGTGACGCTTCATATGACCAAAGATCGGCTCAAGGCTTGATGTCAGCTTTGGGTCCTGACCGTGTGAAAACGATCCTCAATTGCGCGACGCCTTTGGCGACATTGCAGGCTTGGCTTGAACTGAAGGCCGCCGCCAATGGAAGCGATCCGCACTTTGGGCTGCCGGGCTTATGCAAGCGGTAGGACGATTTCGCAGGTTAGCCCTTGGTCGCGCCAATCAAAACGTACCTCACCCCTGAGTTGGCCAATCATGTTTTCTACAATGCGCGTGCCGAACCCGCGGTGCGTGGGCGGCGTAACGGTCGGCCCACCCGACTCGATCCAGCGCAAGCTGAGCCTTCCATCTGCTGTAAGGGACCATGAGATTTCAACCCGGCCACCCGCTGCCGATAGCGATCCGTATTTTGCCGCGTTGGTCGCAAGTTCGTGCAAGGAGATTGCAGCAGCCTGAGCCGTACTCGGCTCCAGCATAACGGCTGGCCCGCCAATTCGCACCCTCGCTTCTCTGTCCCCGCCGTAAGCCAAAAGCTCCTGCGTGGCCAGACGGTGAAGCTCGGCTCCCGCCCAGCGGGACTCCACGAACAGCGTATGGACCTTTGCGAGGGCGTCGATACGCCCTTCGATCAGATGCTTCAGATCATCAGACGTATCGGAACTGGAAAGACGCACCGTCGCCAGCACAGTGGCCAGGATGTTCTTTGTTCGATGCTCGGCCTCACGCGCGAGATTGACCATTTGAGCTTCGTTGCGCTTGTGCTCCGTTATGTCGCGAGCGATTTTCGATGCGCCGATGACCTTGCCTTGCGTGTTTCGGACCGGTGAGATGGTCAGCGAAATGTCAATCAAACTCCCATGCTTGCGCCGCCGAACGGTTTGGTAGTGTTCGACGCGCTGGCCGCGCCGAATTCGCGCCATGATCGTTTCTTCCTCTTTTTGGCATTCGGGCGGAATCAGAAGCGTAATCGGCTTTCCGATGATTTCCTCGGCGAGATAGCCAAAAATGCGCTCCGCGCCGCCGTTCCAACTCGTGATGATGCCATCGAGGTCCTTGCTGACGATTGCGTCGTCGCTGGATTGGATGATGGCGGCGAGCCGTAGCGCGGTCTCCTCACTACGTTTGCGCTCCGTTATATCCTGAAAGCAGTTGACGGCGCCGACAACGTTTCCACCGCTATCCTTGATTGCCTCGATGTCGACGAGCGCGATGCCGCGCGAGCCGTCCGGTCGCTCGATGTGGACTTCCTGTTCGCGCACGGAAATGCCGGTGCGCAGCACCTCTGCCATGGGACATTCGTGGTGCGGGAGCAGACTGCCGTCGGGGCGGAACATTCGATAGGATCCGCAAAACCTTTCATTGGGATCGCTGAGTTTGGGCGACCGGCCCCATAGTGCGGCAGCGCGGCGATTGTATCGAAGAACCAGACCGTCCCGGTCACAAACATAAACGGCAAACGGCAGTTGTTCGAACAGTCGCCCGGGCAATTCGAAGGCCTGTTCCGCATCACGCATATCAAGGACGACGCCGGCTGCGTTCGCAACCCCGCCCACCTCGATGGAGGTTCTCACGGGTTTGCGCCGGAAGAAACGTAGCGCGTCGGAAGATGCATCGCTCATTGTGCTTTAACTCGCTCCGAATTCAGGATTTGGACTATCTCGGGGTTACAATTCGACATTCTGCAACTCTCCGGATCCGCGTCTGTTATTTCGATTTGGCGGCTTGTGGTGTGAGTGCGCGCTTCATGGAAGCATACACCCTCAATTGTGCGGCGTTACGAAGCGCATTCTGTCTCGCTTCTCCTTCGGGCAATTGCGTCGCCTCACTGGCGCGCGCGTTTGCCTGCTCATCCAGATGGTCCGCCGTCAAGAATGTAACTTTGGTCTTGTTACGCATGCCGGTCCTCATTTCGGGGAGTACAAATTGCTCTCAAACCAAGCGAGAGGGTCGGATTGTGAGGGGCTGGAGATAACTTGCCTTTGATGGATATGGCCGCAGCTTGTGCAGCGCAGCGTCCAATGCTCGTACCCTCGTTGCGAAGGCGTGATCCGCTGCAGCATGGTAGCGCCCCGGCAACGGTCGCATCGCGAACTCGACCGGACCCGAGGTTTCGAGGGGGCCAATTGGTCGGACATTGTTAATCTCCCAGGCGATTGCCAAAATCTAGTCCGGGGATTTAAGCTCGCCGCAAAGCCATCCTGTCGCGTCGCCGCTCATGGGATCGCTCACCACGAGGGTTCGTTGGGCGCGATCACATCTAGGGCACTCGAAAGTGCGGAGTTCGTATCCCGCTGGGCCGTGCGCAATGCCAGCCAGCAGCGTGCGGGTCTGGCAGTGCTGACAGCGCGGGCGCTCCAAGACGCTAAGCGGCGGGCCGGTTGGTAACGCATGAGAGCCGGGCATGCAGGCACCCCTTTTGGATCAGGCGGGTGCACAACATGCTGCCGGACACCGGCTACTGACCGGGTGATTTTCTCACCTGGAAAACGGGTCCGCTGGTCAATATTGACCACAACACACCATTTTTAATATTTTAGGTTTCGCTGGTCCAAAGGAGAGACTTGTGAAGTCAGCAAAGCGATCGTTCAATCCTCAGGCTTTTCTAGCCAAAGTCGGGACCGGCAAAACGATACTGAAGTACCGTAAAGGCCGGATCATTTTCGCCCAGGGCGAAGAGGCTGATAGGATTTTTTACGTCCAATCGGGCAAGGTCAAGGTCACCGTTGTTTCGGAGCAGGGCAAAGAAGCCGTCGTCGGCATATTGGAGACTGCGCAATTTTTCGGCGAGGGGTGCCTGAATGGCCAGGCGGTTCGCGTTGGAACCGCGAGGGCGATGGAGGAGTGCGTTATCACCTCGATAACGCGGAAGGCCATGCTGGCGGCGCTCCGCAAGGAGCCAAAGTTTTCAGAACTATTCGTGACTTACTTGGTGACCCGGAGCAATCGCGTTGAAGAAGATTTGATCGACCAGTTATTCAATTCCAGCGAGAAGCGGCTCGCGCGCCTTCTGCTGCTGCTGGCCAATTTCGGGAAAACTGGAAAGCCAACGCCAATCGATGCTTCGATCAATCAAGCAACCTTGGCGGAGATGATCGGAACGACCCGATCCCGGACGAGCTTTTTCCTGAACAAATTTCGCAAGCTGGGATTTATCAGCTACAACGGAAAGATCGAGGTGCATCGTTCTTTGCTGAACGCAGTCTTGTATGAAAAACCTCACCTGGAAAGAGCTGACGAGCCAAACCAGTAGGCTCCAAATGGCGGATTACGCTTTCTACGAAGCAATCCCTACCGCGCCACGACCTCGACCTCGCCATCAACGCCGTTCACCACGTTGAACGGGCGCTCGAACACCTTGCCTTCGTCCTTGGCGATGGCGCGGTATTCGCCTTCGGACAGCACGACGCGCGGGAACGCGCCGATCGATTCCTTGATGACGTCGCCGCCCGGCGTGATGACGGACCAGGCGGTGTTGGCGAGCGCCTCGCCGCCCTTGTCGCTAACCAGCTTCAGTCAGGCTGTAGGATGGGTGGAGCGCAGCGATACCCATCAACCGTCGTCGTTGATGGACAACGATGGGTTTCGCTACGCTCTACCCATCCTACGAGCTGTCATCGTAATCAAAGCTTCGCTCTCGTCCGCAAGAATCGTTGCCGACCTAAGCCGAGTTCGCCCTTCAAATGCTTCGTCGGCAGATTTTCACCGGCGACCCAAACTTTGAAATCAACGTCCAGCATATCCTCCTCGAGCGCTGCAGCGTCGCCACCGATGCCGACGAGAAGCCGTCGCTTGATTGGCTCGGTGACGATGGTGTGCAGCGTCGGGGCGTTGCCGTAGTTATGGAAGGCCGGCGAGGCGGAGAAGTTCAGTGCGCTGAATGTCTGTTCGGCACTGAGCCCTCGCGCGGCCCAACCTTCCAGCGGCGGCAACCGCTCGATCGAGTGCGCGACGCGGCGGTTCAAACGCTGCAGTTGCGGCGACTGGAAATGGTTCGTGCAAGCGAGCCAATCGCCATGGCGGGCTATCACGGCTCCGGCCCCTGCCTCGACCACCGCAGCCACACCGCCGGCATCGAGCAGCGAATAGTTGTACTTCATGGCGTGGGGCAGATGTCGCAGAAGGCCAATTGCCTCCGCGGTGGTCGCACAGTTGTCGAGTACCCGCCTGACCAGCAAGGTGCTGGTCAGGCCGGGAAAGCGCGGGTGCGCCTTCACCAGATGCAGGCCGATCGTGAGCCCATGCTCATTCATGCCATCCAGCCGCCCCGTCAACTGGTGACTGCCGCCGATGCTGGCGTAGCTGCCGCTCGGCTGCACGAGCGCGAAGCGTGACTCGTAGCCTCGCGGCCAGAAGTCATAGTTGCGGCCATACACGCCACCGCTCATGACCGCCGAGCAGCCGCCGGTCGGCATCCGCAAGCTGTCGTTGCCGAAATAGGTGACCGCTTGCTCCATCGGGATGTTCAGCCCCTCGGCGATCCCGCCGATCTCCTCCCATAGTGCCGGCGCGTAGCGTCTGAACGCGCGCTCCTCTCTGGAAATATTGAACCACCCCGGCAGCCGCAGCTTCTTGCGGAGAAACGCCTTACCCCTGCGCGTCAATGCAAAGGCCTCAGCCTGAGCGCGGCCGACCTCGTAAGGCGTACCGCGGCATTGCACAATGCTGACGCGAAGCGTCTTGGCGGGGGGCCCCATCGTGGTGTCTCATAGGCCGGGACTGACTGCCTTAAAGGCAGTGCCGATTGGCCGCAAGCCGGCCTGCTTTACCGCGCCACCACCTCGACCTCGCCATCAACACCGTTCACCACGTTGAACGGGCGCTCGAACACCTTGCCTTCGTTCTTGGCGATGGCGCGGTATTCGCCTTCGGACAGCACGACGCGGGGGAACGCGCCGATCGATTCCTTGATGACGTCGCCGCCCGGCGTGATGACGGACCAGGCGGTGTTGGCGAGCGCCTCGCCGCCCCTGTCGCTGACCAGCTTCAGTGTGATGACGGCGGCGCGATGGGTAACGATCACGTCGGTCAGCTTGCCGGCCTGCACGCGGATGTCGGAACGGACCACGGAATTGGCGTCGCCGTAATTGGAGATGATGTAATACGTTCCCTCCGGCAGCAGCGCGACGTCGCCGCCGGCGACGTTGGGCAACAGCGAGGTGCGCTCGGCGCCGTCGAACTGGCTGCCCTTATAAATCGCGAACGAAATCTGGTTCGGCGGAATCTTGGAGGTGCCGACGCGGCCTTCGATGCGCAGGCCGCCGGCCGGAAGCACGAAAGACTCGCGATCGGTCTCCGATTTCAGGCTCACCGCCCGCACCGCGCTGACGAGGCCGAGCGCGACATGCACGACATAATTGCCCGGCGGCAGCACGATGTTCGGGGTCGCACCGCGGTCCTCGCGGATCAGGCGGAAGGTGCCGTTATCGTCCGGCTTGTCCGCGAATACCCGCCACACCAACCCGCTGTTGATGACCGGCAAATCCTTGCCGTAGCGCGCCGTCAATGACAGCACGGCCTGGCCGGGCGGCGAGGCGCCCGGCGGCGGCGCCGCCGGCGGGACGGTGGCGATCGACGGCGGCACCAGGGTCGGCTGCGTCAGCGTCGGCGGCAGGGTTGGAATCGAACCGGGCGGCGCCAGGTTCATCGCAGGGCCGGACGGCGCATCCGGTATAGAACCCGGCGGCACCGGCGGCGGGCGATCGGAGAACATCTGGGCCGAAGCGGGGCCAGGTGCCAGCAACACCAAGGCAAGCATTGGGGCAAGCAGAAGCCGCGGGAAAAGCCGCCATGCGCCCCCGTCCCCGCCGATGCCATTGCCTCGCCAAGCCATGGCCATGCTTTTCACTGAAAACGCGGCAAATTCAAGCCTGCAGAGTAGCCCGAAAGAGTAGCCCGAAGCCCCCCTTGGCCTAGGAACCGGCAGTTGATCCCGCGGTCGTGGTCCAGTCATAATCCCCGCCTAGGCCGCTTGGGCCGGGCATAAACCATGCATCTGGAATTGATTGACGTGATTCTGGCAGGGCCATGCCGCGGCGAATATGCTTGAGCCGCAGGAGAGTTTTTCGTGTTGGATAACTGGATGGGTCGCGGCCAAAAGGGCTCCGACGGCCGTGACGAGGTAGGGCTCGGCAGTATCCGCCGGCCGGTGATCGGGCTGGCGCTGGGCGGCGGCGCCGCACGCGGATTCGCCCATATCGGTATCATCAAGACCCTGGTCGCCCACGGTATCCACCCCAATGTCGTGGTGGGAACGTCGATGGGTGCGGTGATCGGCGGCGGCTACGCCTCCGGAAATCTCGAAAAGGTGGAAGAATGGGCGCGCGGCCTGCAGCCGCGCAATATTTTCGGCTATCTCGATATCCGCCTCAACGGCTCCGGCCTGATCGGCGGCAGCAGGCTTGCCGCCCAACTCGAGGCGACGATGGGCCAGGGCCTGATCGAGGACCTGCCGGTGAAATTCGCCACTGTTGCGACCGAAGTGCGCACCGGCCACGAGATCTGGCTGACCCATGGCCGCATGATCGACGCGATGCAGGCCTCATACGCGCTGCCGGGAATATTCTCGCCGGTCCTGATCGGCGACCGCTGGCTGGTCGATGGTGCGCTGGTCAACCCGGTTCCGGTGTCGGCGGCGCGTGCTCTCGGCGCCGAGATCGTCATCGCCGCCAATCTCTCCAGCGACGTCTTCACCCATTCGACGACGATCTATTCCCACGGCGCCGCGGCGGACCTTAACGTCTCGGTCGCGCCTGAATCAGCACCTGAAGCCGAGCCCGCAAAGCGCGGCTTCGGCAGGTTTTTCTCGGCCGAGCGCACCATGAAGCGTGAATTCTTCGGCGGCGGCGGACGGCCGGGAATCTCCACCGTCATGGTGGACGCCTTCAACATCATGCAGGACCGCATCACCCGCGCGCGGCTGGCCGGCGATCCGCCGGATTTGCTGATCTCGCCCCGGGTTGGCAAGATCGGCTTGTTCGATTTTCACCGCGCCGACGATCTGATCGCCCATGGCGTGCGCGCCGCCGAGCGCGCGATCGATTCCATCCAGGAAGCGATCCACATTCTGGCGCCGCCAGCGGCCGGTGCCGCCAAGGCCGGCGAAAAGGCCGCCGAAAAGGCCGGACCAGAGAAGGAATAGTGCTCAGGCGGTCTTGATGTAGTCGCGCAGCGCTTCCTGCTCGGCTTCATACTCGTGGACACGGCGCTTGACGATGTCGCCGATCGAGATCAGGCCGACCACCTTGCCCTCCTCGACGACAGGCAAATGCCTGAACTTGCCCAGCGTCATCATTTCCATGATGCCGCTGACCGTGTCCGACTCCCGGCAACTGACAACTTTGCGCGTCATCACGGCGCCGACCGGCTCATCCAGCACCTTGGCGCCGCGCTCGCCGAGCACACGGACGATGTCGCGTTCCGACAAGATGCCTTCGAGGCGCCCCTGGTTCATGACCAGCACGGCGCCGATCTTGCGCTCGCCGAGGAGTTTGACCGCGGCCGAGAGCTTGGCGTCCGGCTCGACGCTCAGGATGTGATGGCCTTTGGAATCGAGAATTGCACGTACCGTCATTGCCGCCTCCTGAATCGGTGCGCACCCCTTTTGGGGGTTCGACTTGTTCGCGAGTCTTCAATCAAAAGTTTTGCGCCAGTTCCATTCAGGCGCGGTTACGTAGCACGGCTGTCTTGCACGGCAGCGGGCTTTGTCTTTGCATCACGACATATGAAGATGATGAATGAAATCGCGGTGCGCCGCAAGCGACGATCAGACGCGGTCAGCCTCGTCCTGCGATGACGCATCTGCAGCATGCGTTGCCGCCCGTGGCACCGGATCGAACAGCGAAAACAGCATCAGGCCGGCGACAAATCCGCCGATATGCGCTTGCCACGCCACACTGCCGCCGTCGGCGCCGATCGAAATCGATCCGACGCCAAAGATGATGTTGACGCCGAACCACACCGCCAGAAATGCCAGCACGCGGGTGTCGCGAAAGGCCTGTCCGAGCGACAGCGCCGGCACCCTCGCCGCTTCATCCGCGTCGCCGCGGCTGAACGACAGAAAGCTTCCCTTCACAAAGGCAAAGCGCATGGCGGCCGCCATGGTGCCGGACACCGACGCCGACGCGCCGATCATCGGCGCGATCGCGTGTTCATGCGTGAGCAGATGCGCGAGCGCCCCGGCCGCGGCCGTCACGGCCATGAACACGTAAAACCTGACCGCCCCGAACCGCCGCGCCAGCGCGCTGCCGAACGGCAACAGCCACAGCACGTTGAAGCCGATATGGGTGAGATTGGCGTGCAGCAGCGAATAGGTGACGAAGGTCCAGACCTTGGCGCCCGTGCCGCCGGGAAAATCGATGTTGAGCAGCGTCGAATCGTAGCGTTTCGGAATGAAACCGAAGACGTCGATGGTCCAGTTCTCGAGTTCCGGCGGCAGCAGCACGCGCAGGTGAATGACCGCGATCAGCGCGACATAGGCCGTCAGCGCACCCGGCAGGGTCAGGATCGGCTCGCGCGGACCTTCCGGGGCTTCAAGCTGGGTTTCAGGCTGGGATTCCAAGGGGCCAGGGACCTTTAGAGCGGCTTTGGGGAGCATTCGGCCCAGATAGGCGGCTTTGCCCGCGCTGTGCAAGTGCACAAACGGCCGTGGTGGACATCATCACTCGTGTCCCGGACGCGGTGCAGCGTGCAACGCTGCTCCGCAGAGCCGGGACCCACAATTTGCGGTATACTATCTGAAACGACGCCCGTCGTAGAACCCTTCTCCAGGTTGCGCATGGACGCCCCCTTCTTCGTCTACATCCTCGCAAGCAAGCGAAACGGAACGCTGTACGTCGGCGTCACCAATAATCTCGCCCGCCGCGTCGCCGAGCACAAAGCCAAGCTCGTCCCCGGTTTCACCCGGAAATACGGCGTCGATCTGCTGGTTTATTTCGAGGCGTTCGATTCCGTCCTTGAAGCTCGCGCGAGGGAACACGCGATGAAGCGCTGGCGGCGGGCTTGGAAAATCGAGTTGATCGAGAAACTCAATCCGGACTGGCGGGATCTGGCGGACCAGTTGAACTCGTAGCGGCCGAGTGTGGGTCCCGGCTCTGCAAGTGCACCGCTAAGAAGCGCTGCACTGCGTCCGGGACACGAGACTGGGTCGCTGTGCCAAAAAAGAAAAAGGGAGGATGCTGAGAACATCCTCCCTCGTCGCCGATCTTTTCGCGCCCCTGGAGCTTGGGGGAACATCCCCACCCCTCCCCGCGCGACGACCAAACTGTTTGACGCCACCTGTGTACCAACCGAGCCGGCAAGTCGGAGACAAGCCGGCCGCGCCCGATGCGTTCCACTCTACGCGGGCAGCAGCGGGATCGCCAATCTCATAGTTAATTTAACGTTAACACGGCAATGGGCCGCACTGCTCGCCAACGTACTATGATCTTTAAAGATTTTTGGCCCAACCTTATTGGCAATCGCTCTCAATAAGGCAATTCAGGCCGCCTTTTCAGGCTCACCGCATAGCCACTTGGATGCGTAATGCTTGCCAAAGGGACAGCCAGCCGCGGCGGGGCACCAGGAGGCCTACAAGCGCCCCTGTCCGTCGCTCCGGTCCGGCTTAAGGCACGCCTCGGCTGACGGGGCGGCCAGCTACCGCGTGGCCTCGGATTTGTTTCCTTGGATGCGCGCGACCACGTATCGTCTTTTTCCCGTGCCCGATCGCTGCGAAGAAGTCGGGATCAGCATCGTTTGGAAGCTCTTTCCGGATTGTCTGCCGACTGCAGTATCCGAAAGAGGCATTGTCGTTTGCTCTCATAAGGCATGAGCACGTGACTTTTAATCATGGGGTCGAGGGTTCGAGTCCCTCCGCGCTCACCATGAATCCCCACTGCTGCAACGACTTCTAAATTTGGCAAAGTAGCCAAACTGATTGCATGCAACTATAGATACTAGATAGATTGCAATTAGATTGCAGCGCGTCGATGCTGGTGCGTTGCTAGCAATCTCCGGTGTCGTCCTACTCCAAGCGCTCGATTCTGAGCTTCAGGAGTGACGAAAATGGATACCAAAGACACCATCGAACACCGCTGCGAAACCTGCTTCGGAACAGGCCAAGAAATTGAAGTGAAGCCGATGAAGTTTGGCCAATGGATTGCGCCCCCACCGGCCTGCAAAGCCTGCGACGGCACAGGTCGAGATGCGAAGATCAGTTAGGGCAGCCCCTTAACGCAGCCTCGCAAACGGGCCAGCGCTTCGGCGCTGGTCTCGGCGTATCGATGAGTCGTATCCTGCTCGGTGAACCCGGCCCGGATGTCCGCAGCCCTAGCGGTCTAGTTTGAAATTGTTGGCCTGATTGAATGGTCCTGGGCGATCGGCCGCCAAGGGAGATAGTTTTTGACTTTTGCTCATGCTGCCGCTGCGGCGGCTGGCCTAGCGCTGTTGGCTATTGCCTTCATTGTTCCCACCTCGGGCCAAGGGCTCTTGAAGGGCGTGCTCGCTGCCGTAGCGCTCGCTGTCGCTGCAGCCCTACTCTTGGCGGCGGCCCGGCAATTCGGCTGAACAAGCACGCCCGCGACGTGAGGCCTCTTCCTTACGGCGGTGGCACCATCAGAAAGCCGAGCGCTATCACCGCAAGCAACCCGACGATAGCGACGGCGGTAATGGCACCGGCGGTTATTTGGGCTTTCTCGTGCTTGACGGGCATTCAACGCCTCACGTTGGCGGCTGTCATAGGCTTCCTTGCGTCGGCGACGTCGTCAAGCCGCAATCCGTAGCGGCTTTCCTTCGGCGCGCCTGGACGACCATGGGCATAGGAACCCGGACCTCCCCGCTTCATTAACCCCGCATCACTGGCCGGGGCTTTGTCCGTAGGCGTCGGTGGCTGAGAGACGATCGCGCTCCCGCCTGCCCATAAGGGAGCGAGTTGTGACCAAACTACCCCGTCTCCATTCGTATTCAACCGCAGCACGCATCTGTCTTGGCGTTGCCATTCTCAGTACCGCGCTGCTCGCCACCGTGCTTACGAGCGCATTGTAAGGCAGCCTCAGTTGGCGGCCCTCACGGCGCTCTACTGGCCTGTTGAAAAGTTGTCAACGAATTGGCGATGTGAGCTGTTTTGACCAGTATGTCGAATGCCGGACATGCCAAACTGACCCAATCACAGCCCGGTCATTGGCTCTTATCTGTGATGAGAACGCACCGTAGCGCTCCCGCCTTCCTCAGGAATGGAGCAGCGCCATGCAGCGACGCCGTATCCAACACCATGTACCACTAGAGCAGCGCCTAGTCGAAGAAGCGGAGCGCCTCCGGAAAATGGCGAAAGGCACCCGGCTAGGTATCGAGCGGGAGCGGTTAATCCGCAAAGCCCGGCAGGCCGAAACTGCCGCCCACATGCAGCAATGGCTTTCGTCCCCCGGCCTACAGCGACCAAAGTAATCACCATGACCATCGGGTATTACGCCTACGTCATCGGTGAGGACGGCCATGTTCGGAACCGCATTAACGTTGTCTGCGACAACGACGAGGAAGCCAAACGCTGCGCCCAACAACTGCTGGATGGACAGGCCATAGAGCTATGGCAAGAGGCGCGTCGGGTAGCGACCTTTCAGCCCAAAGACTGAAACCGCATCAGTTGCCGAGTTGCCCGGCATAAATCCGGATGCGCCCCGGCGTGGTCATGCGCAGCCTGCCCTCAAGATCGACCATGTAGCCGAGTGCAATCAACCGCGCGCTATGTGCGGCGGGGATTGCGGGCGCACAGCGATTTATCGGCGTTTTGCCGACCGCAAGCAGGGAGTCGAACTCATCGGGGTTGAGCAATTTCGGTTCTGGGGCCATGGCATAAATATGGCCCCCTTCGACGATCCCGGATGTTCAATTTTGCTCAGACCGGAGAATAAAGGCCGCCTCAGTCGGCGGCCGGGTTCTTGTATGAGGGTTTGGAATACACGGGCACGGTGCCAATTTCGCGCCCTGCATCGTTGATGACAGCGATCCGGCGCTCAGGATCGTCTGCAGGCTTGTCGAGTGAAACGCCTATGGCAAGGACCGACGCCTTGTTGATTGCGTCGGTATCGTCATCGCAAACAAACCCCGATGCATCAAAAAGCCGGTGGCCGTCCTCGACGTCAAAAAAGTACCGGGGCATGGCAACCTCCAGATCACCAAGCTCCTGTACATAGCATTGTTCCGATATCAGGCCGCCTCAGTTGGCGGCCTCTTTCATTGTGGCGACCGCGCCTGCGGACCTCAATCCGTAGCGGCTTCCCAAAGGCGCACCGCCGCGCTTCAATGGGGCATGCACGCCCTCACCCGCCGCCCGCACCCCGAACGCTCCGACACCTGGCACGTCTACTACGGTGACGTGCAGGTCGGCACGATCGCAGTCCAATCGGGCTTGCCGACGCACGCTAGGCAATGGCGCTGGGATTGCGGCTTCTATCCGCTGTCACACCGCGGACGGTCTCGCTCGGGCTACGCTGCGACTTTCGATCAGGCGCGGGCCGGCTTCGAAGCCGCCTAGAAGGACTACCTCCCGCACGGTACAGAAGCTGACCTCACCTGAGCACCGCCGCCAGCGAGCCTTCACGGCTTGGAAATACGCCATGCATGCCGCTGGCCTCCCGCTGCCGACACAATCAACCAGTGGACGGGCGCGCTGTTTCTGTGGCGCCACGATCGATATGGCGGTAATCGACCGTCACGTTCAGGATGCACATATGGATTCGCAGCACGCATGAAGTTCAGCACTGACCGCCCCTATTCCGATCCTGAAAAGGCCGCGCGCAAGCTGCTGGATATCGCCAATGCGACCGAGCCGTTAGACGGAAAGATTTACATCGAGAAGATAAACGCGCCGATGCTGTACCTGGAACGCGCCACTCCGGCCGAATACAAAAGCCGGGCTTGATTTGGCAATTTCGCGTGGTTGGCTGTTGCTGCACGAGTCGGGAACGTTCGTGAAGTTCACCCCAGCCGGTGCCGACCTGTTCGGCTAGGAACCATTTCATCCTGTCGCGATTGATTGGGCGGCCGGGATAACGCCTGGTGGGCCGCGCCTTGCCACGGAAGGCTGTTATGGTTGACTCCTCACTACCCCGCTTCCTTGTTAGGCAAGACGGCAGCGGCACAAATTGGATGGTGTGGGACCGACTATTAAAGCGACCAGCCAGGCTTAAGGGCGAGGAGCTTGTGAAGCTGGCATTCTCGGCCGCTGAAGCCCTCAGGGATTCGCTGAACGCTGGTCCACCGACCCATGGCTGATCGTCAGCATTGGCCGCCGTTTACGTTCCAAAGCGTTTCTTCACGGGCGACCACTTCGTCACCCTGACGCACTAGCACGTTCGGAGCGTTGCGAGCTTCACCCCGGGTTTGCCGCACCCGTAGCCGTCCCGTGGCCGGGAGCTTTGACGATTACCTCATGACCCTGCCGGAGCGCCAATGAAGCTGCGGCAACCGCGGCCTCGAACGCCGATTCCTTGGTTTGATAGACATTCTCTGCCTTGCCGTCATGGCTCACTCGCCACTCCCCCGCGTCGCCAACGATTTCGTAAGACGCCAATCCCATTGTTCAGCTCCTAATGTGTTCCGGACTTTTGCCATTTCTCAAGGTCGATCTTGGCTCCGTCGTTGCGCTGCTCTTTCTCCGGGTTGCCCTTCCAGGGCTTGTCCGTCTGTGCATGCGAGCCTTGATCGGCGCGTTGGCGAGGGTCATCTTTCGGGGTTTCTTTGCTCATGGTTCCTCCTGCTAATTTAATCGCTTAGCCAGCATCCCGTTCCAGTGTGGGGAACGAATCAACAGCGTTTCGCTTGAATCCCGGTTCTGTAGCGTAGGAGTTGCTTTCATGCGTAAGTCGAATTGGACGCCTTCGATTGTGCCTAACGGCGGCGATCAGACGGTCTATTTGGTAGCTGACGATTTCGGCAAAAACGGCAGCGCCTGGCACGAAACCGATTGCGAGACCGCTGACCTCGAAACGGTCATTCAGGACTTACTCAGCGGCCAATACGCCAATCCGATCCGGGTCGTCGCCTTTAATACCGCCGAACACTGGTCAGAGGACGTTTCCGTGGACGTCGCTCATGAGCTGCGCCGTCGATGCGATCTGCAGATGCGGGATATTCCCGTGCCGCTGCAGGACTTCACTGACCGCTATGAAGGCCGTTACCGCGACGTCCAGCTGCCGCTGCCGATGCGCATGGTCTGACGATGCTAACCGACCAGCAAATTGCAGTTCTACGCGATATCGGCCCCGCTTCGTCATTCAATCAGGCGAAGAAAACGGAGGTCATGGACCTAGTCGCGCGCGGTTATATCGAAAGAGATGGGGACCTCTTCAAGCTCACGGCAATGGGTTTGAAGGAGCTGCTTGATCGGCGGCGGACTTGAGATGGCCCCACGCAAGAAGCCAGCGGCGATCGGCGTCAAGGCTCCTTTTCCGGGGTTCATCGAGCCCGCGCTCGCGACCTTGATCGACAAGGTGCCATCCGGCGAGCGCTGGATTCACGAAATCAAGTTCGACGGTTATCGCGTTCAAGTCCATCTCGCAAACGAAGCGGTGAAGGTCTTCACGCGCCGCGGCCACGATTGGACTGATCGGTTTAAGAAAGTTGCCAACGACGCATGGCATATCAGTGCAGGCTCTGCGGTCATCGACGGCGAGATCGTTGTGCCGGCCGCCGATGGCACGACCGACTTTTCCGTTCTGCAGAACGAACTCAAGGGCAAGTCCGACAAAATCGTTTTCGTCGCGTTCGACTTGCTCTATCTCAATGGCTACGATCTCCGGAAGCTGCCGCTGATCGAACGCAAGACGCATCTCAAGAAGCTGGTTACCAATACGTCGATTCAGTTCAGCGAGAGCTTCGAAACCGACGGCCCCGAGATCTTAGCGCACGGCTGCAAGGTCGGCCTCGAAGGCATCGTGTCAAAAGTGCGCGACAGCCGCTATTCGTCCGGCCGCGGTAACGACTGGGTCAAGAAGGCTTGCGCCCAGCGCGAGACGCTGACGATTGCCGGCTTTGCACTCGACGGTAACGATTGGGACGGTATCTATCTTGGTCGGTGCAAGGGCAACGACCTCCTCTACGCCGGCAAGGTCGACCACGGCTTTGACAAGACATCCGCGGCAGAGTTGCGCCGACGTCTCACGCCGCTGATCCGCAAAACCCAGCCCTATGCCAAGCGCATCGCGCATCGAGGCATCTGGGTTGAGCCGGAGCTACTGGCCGAAATCGAATACCGAGCAAAATCTGCCGAAGGCAAGGTTCGACACCCGTTCTTCAAGGGCTTGAGAGAGGATCTCTAACGCGGTGTACGCGTCATCGGCAGCGGCCCCCCGGAAGCCGCGGCTGCGGCTTCTGGAGGCTATCGCTAGGTAAGGATGTTCCGGTTTCCCGGTTCTTAGATATAGCCGCCCCCGCCCCCGCTGTTGGTAAGATAGGCGGTCATATGAGCAAAAGCGCCAGCAAAGTCTCCTTTTTTGAAACTGTCCCTAGCTGCTGTTAGATTCGCGGCGCCTGGACGACCACCAGCCACAACCGCGATATTGTCGTCCGTCAGTTCGCCACTTTCACTAACTCCGCGGCTCTCGGTACGCTTAGTGTTGCTCATGATCTTCTCCATAGAGGCCAGCGCCGGGCCATCCGTCGCTGGTGAACGCTCGCTCAACAGTCCCCGCAGTACCGTGAGGCAAATCACTGGCGGAGGGCAAATCGACACTGTTGTGATGGCAATCACAAATCTGGCTGGCGATTTTATGAGTACACGCCCTTAGATCTCGCGATCGCGCGTGGATGATTACGGCTGCACGAGAGTGGCACCTATGTGAAGTTTACACCGGGCGGTGCCGAGCTGTTTGCCTGAGAACGCGAAAAGCCGCCCTTTCAGTTATAGCACGCCCACAAAGGCAGAAACGATCAAGATTGCCGCTCCGACCGCTAGGATTATCACATCAACTGTTATGCGTCGCTTGGCAGATTCAGTCATGGCTAAACCCTCCATCCACGGGAAACCGCGTTGTCTGACCAATCGCGACCGAGCACTGTGCGTCAGCTCACATACATATCGAAAAAGTTCACTGAAGCGGGTGCTGATCTGTTGGCCTAAACCAACTGACGCGGTCACCTGCGCTTCAATCAACGGGCCATTTCTGTTCAAAGAAAGCGTCAGCCCGGTCGAATACAAACCCGGCCTGGACTAGCGTCATGATCGGCTGGACGACCTCGCGCTCGATGTTCGACCATTGCAGACTACGCCATTCATCAACGCCAACCAAAGGATCGGCCAATTTGGCGCAGCATCGTTGATACCAAATGCCAGTAGTGGCCATTATAAAATTCGTAATCGACCAAAAAAGCGACTCCAGCCGCAACGGCAACAATCCAAAATGTTCTCATTGGCAATGTCCCCGATTATGATGGTGACAAGCAAAACAACGAATGAAAGTGGCCGCCGACAAAGGAGGCTCTAGCGTGTCTTCAATTCAATGCGGTTGCAGTCGTAGCAACCGACAGTGCAGCCGACCAACGCTTTCGATTAAACAAGCGAGGCCGCCAACTGAGGCGACCTCAACACAACGCAAGCGCAATGGCGAAGCACGCAATCAACGTTGCTGTGCTTAGCGATAGACGAGAGCCTCGTCCTTGCGCTGGTTCAAATTGTCCATGCGATGTTTATGCTCGGATCGCTGCTTTGTTCCGACCATGGCGGATTGCATTCTCCGCATGGGAACATCTTTCCCGGTCGAAGAACTTGCGACTAGTGTTGGCGGGTGAGCTTCGCGACCTTCACGGTGCCTTGCCATAGCTCTACGTCATGGCCGTCCACTAACCGCTTGGCCTGCTCCCAGGCCGTGCCTTCGTCGGTGGCTGTCAGGTCGAAGCGTTGTTGAATGCGGCCGTCATTGATGTAGGCCCTGTATTCTTGCATCTTGCGCCCCGATGTTCCGGGGCCACTTAGAACGGGTCTATACCCGTTGTGTAGTTACTTACATGACGAGGCCGCGCGTAATCACCGTGGCGAGCAGAGCGGTACTGAGGATCGCAACGGTAAGACAGATGCGTGCTGCGAGTGAGCACGAAGTGAGACTTGGTTGTTCCATCACGGCACGCGCGCTCCCTCTGGCCGGTGATGCCGAGGGCAACGAAACGGGGCGGTTAAGGTTCCAGTGGGGATCTTAGCAGCCAATTGCCGTTCGCCTGCGGGCACGGCACGGTTCCGTAGGAGCAGAATACGCAACAGTCGAACGCGTTGGGTTTCAGGCGAGTGCCGCAACCGGCGCAGTCATAGAAAAACTGGCATGCATTGGTCGCATTGTCTCGGTCGCTTGGTGCTGAAGGCCGTGAGGTGTCCGAAGTCTGTAGGATTTCATCGACGGCCCTCGAGCCGCAAGATCGGCGTGCAGCTGCCGCTACCGCTGAAAGAACTCAAGACAAATTGCACGCCCCAGCTACGGCCAGCGCTAAAAGCATTGGAAAAAATCAAAAAGAAGCCGGAACTGTACTAATCACGTCGCGATCCCTTCGCAGGTCGGCTTCAAGTTCTTCGACAATGACCCGAAGCAAACACGCCGCAAGCGGATCAGTTACCTCACGCGATAGAACCTGATAACGCGCAATCTGAACTTCCTGCTCTCTGAGCTGTCGATTTGTCATGGGTTGTGCCCTCCGACAAACTTACGCCGAGACGGCTAAGATGTTTCGTTAAAGTTTTCGGATCATTTGAGATGGTTTCTAATTGATGAATCAACGATGGGGACCGGCGAGCGTGTTGCCTAGCTGCGCATTGGCGTTTGACTACGGCGCCGCGCATAGATTCGCAGCCCGTCTGATGGCGCAGCGGTCTACGATAACATCGACGAGCTGTCCATCGTCAACGCGGTTGCAGGGTGCGCAGTGAAGTCACCAAAATACCGCTCGGGCTGTTGCATTAACGCAACCTTCTTTCTGAACCGAAACGATAGTGTTTTGGCTTTGGATCGGAGGTGGCACATGTTCGACGTGTACCTAAACTATAAACGTGATCTGCTGGTGGTGAGGCAGGGATCGTCGATACCTCTCGGTGACACGTCGGGAAGATGGCAAAAGAGAAAGCGGCGGGTCGCCAGCGTCAGCGACGAGATTAAGTCTACCGTTCAGAGACAGGGCTATTACATGCGGAAGCGAAGTGAGTTTAAGACAAACTAGAATCAAGCCCCGGGTTAAGCCGGTGGCTGTAACTCCTTAGAAGCGACCCAGTTGTCCATTTTGGCGTAGGACCGATATTGACGAACTTTCTCAATCAGAGCATCGCGCTCTGGGCATGGTGGCATCGCGTCGGCTTGTTGAGAGCACTCTTCCGCCATGCGCGCGTAATCAGCTGCTTTCATTTCGTCCCCCTGTTTTGTTAGCGCGAAAATGTTGGTCAGAAATCTGGGCGGAACTTTGCCAAAATTAAAGCCAGAGGTTGCGTTTTTTGCCTCCAGTGCTTCGCGCCTCGTCGAGCGTACTCGATGCTTAGAAATCCCGGCTTATCATTTCACAGGAATAATCGCCTTCAACGCCTCGTCGCCTGCCGCTGTTCTGCAATACGTTCGCCCGTCAGGCTGCTTCTTTATCCAGCCCTTCACCACCATGTTGGCGATAAGGACCTTGCCCGCGGGATACAGCTTTTCTAGAGGAAGACCACGGGTGAGGCTCACCTTCTGCAATACGCCGCGCTCATTGGCTCGCGGTATGTGCGGTGGCTGCGGTGACACTGTCGGTCCTGCGCTTATTTCTTGAGAACGCCCGCGTCTGTATTGCCAAGATTTTGCGTGGCCGCTTTTGCTGCGGGAGTATCAACGGCATTGCCGTGCGGCCCAGCCGAAGGACGGTTTGGCGGCGCGCCGAGGTTATTTCCGGTCGTCCCGCGGTTGAGCGCATTTGACGTATTCGGGCCAGGCGATCCGCCGGTCCCGCTGATGGTGCTTCCGTTCGAAAGCGTGGAGCCGGCCGCGCCGCCCGCCCCGGTCGATCCGGCGCTGCCGGCCGAACTTTGCGCGCAGGCGAGCGAACAGGTACCGAGGTAAAGGGCCACAACTACCGACGCCGTTTTCATATCCAGCGCTTCTCCATCAGATGTGCGAGCCCAGCTCAGATCGCTGGCTACCGCATATTCTCTTGCGTGCCAGCGGTGGATAATTTGCGGCATCGACCTTCGTTCCTCGGTCAGAAAACCAATCTTTGTCCACACCTACGAGGGCCAGTACCGTCGGGCCCTTGTCCCCCAGTCATTGATAAATTTGCGGTAACCGCACAGCCGCGCTTTTGCCTCGGCTGCAACACTCATTAGACGGTGACGCTAGACATCATTCGCCGTCCGAAAACAACGCCCGTGCACGAGCTGGAGCGCTACGTGCGATGTAAGCACGCGCGTTTGTTGACCATCAGTCCTGCCGTGCGTGGTAGCGCATCTGTTGCTTTGGGGATGCACGGATGAATGGCACCGGCGCGACATTCCGAGGCCAGCAACAGGGATATACTAACCATCAGTGCGACACGCGTTACGATGTCTCCTTAAGCGGCCTCGCGCCGGCGGCGCCGCTTCGCGTGGTCCGCCATCTTGATAACGTTCGCCGGACGATCGGGCGCAGCTGCGGCAACCGGCTGAGGCGCCTCGAACTCGACCGACGACGGCTCTGACTTCGGCGTCTCGATTGATGATAGGAACGCCCTGCCACGATCGGTGATTTGCCACCCACCGGCGTCCCGAATGACATAGCCACTCGAAAAGATACTCAGGCCCGGCGCGCGCGCTGCAAGGCGCTTCATCCGTTCGGACCAATCTGCACCGCTGGTCATCAGGATGGCGACGGATCTCGTGACGTCAGGATGCGAAGCACGACCGTCCGGATGGCCCGCGAGCACCTTCAAAATGGTGATCTGAAAACTCACGACGCCCCGCCCCGCTACCGCAGACCAACAGGAGCGAAGGCTGGGTCATGGGGAAGACTAAGTCCATCCGCCAAACATGCGAGGGGCGCCGCCGTATGCCGGTTTTTCCCAGATGCGATAAATCGGCAACATGTCGACAAGCGGTCCAATGTTGAAGAGTGCTAGATACCCGGTGCTTCTCCATAACTCGTAGCGCGTTTTTGTCTTCTGACCGGCTCAATCAACTCCAGGCTTGGGCCGACGGTGAGTTTTTACGTGGCGTACCGAGCGCGGCTGGCCCGATCATGCCGACTTCCAAACTAACCGGAGAACGGGCATTTCCAGGATAGGCCGGCCGGCTCGGTGGCAAGATCGTCCTGCTATCATGTCTCACCGGGTCACGCCTCTCGCAAGAGGAACCTGAGTTGGCCTTGTTTTGTTAGATATGGGCCGAGCGGCCCCCAAACAGCCGAGCCAACCTATGCCCAAGGTCCTCGTTTCAATGCCGGAATTGCAGCGTCGAGCGTTGTTAGAAGTGAGAAAGCAGCCCGGCTGTCATAACGTCCAGGAAATAGTGATCAATCGTGTTGCAAGTCACGCTGAAAATAACTGGTCGCTCTGTGCGCTCGCAGCGGGCGCGGCAGATGCCAATACCGCCGCGCGCGCCGCGGTTCACGTCCAAACTGTTTTGCGCCGGGACTATGATCTGCTGATGGATTGATCTGTAGGTCTATAAATGGAAGCCGGAGATCAAATGGACCACCGCTTCACAATCTCGATATTCACGATTGAGATCAACGACAGGCCAACGCTTGCGTTGCAGGCTAAGAGGCACGCGGACGCGGAACGTCTTTGCGAACATGGCAGGTTACGCACAACGTTGAGCACAATCACGTCTCATGGGACGCCGTTGTGCGACGCCACGGCCACGATGAAGGTCAGGTTGGCTACCGCCGAAGAAGCTGCTCTTTATCGGCGAGCAACGCAATCGACCGAGTCATCAAGTGACACTAACGTTGTGTATCTTGTGGATCTCGATGGATAGGCCGCGAGTGTCCGCTTTGCGGTTCACATGAAGTCTTTAGTTGAGCGCTGAACGCCCCAGCGCCAGTCTGACCGTGCCGAACACGCACGTCGCACCGACCCATCCGAAGGTTATACCGGCGAGATCGGTCGGCGACCTCCGGCAGCTTGATACCGCAGCCCACATGAACGAGTGGTCTCGGGCCGGGCTTTAGTTCGGGAAGTTCGGCTGCAAGTGATTCCGAAATTTTTAATAAATTCGGACCAGCCTCCCGTCAGCGGCAGGAGGTGTATCATGCGTAATCATGACTTCGTGTCTGACGGTTTCCTCGCACTAATCGTAACCGCCCTTGTGATGTTGTGCTCAGGTTGGCTGGTGCTCGCGTTCAGCTAGGCAGGTCAACCGTGCGCACGAGGGGAAACTAGCTTCCTATGCGGCCGCGTCGCTGACGTGCTTGCTGAAAAAAAACGGCCCCAGCGCGGGGAAGCAACTGGAGCCGTAAAGACTTAACGCGCGTCAAATATGGACCTCAAAGTTCGCAAGCGTCTGTACACTTGTGAACGCAGGAACCGGGTTGCGCGAAATGGGGTGGCGCTGCCAGACGCGTGGAGACCCGTTTCTTCGCGCCACTAGAAGGGCAGTACCTTCCCTCGGGTGCTGGCGACCTCGTTCGCCCGCATCGGGCTGGCTGATCGCCACACTGGATCAAAGTGAAGAATCCCGCCTCACCTGCCATGCGCCGTGCGAAGGCTGGCTTCCGTCCGCACGCGAAAAAACGCCTGATCTCCATATTCGCTCTAGCACTGGAACTTTTCGGCGCGTCCAGCGTGTCTTTGAGGAGAAGGACTATGGCCAAGAGGACGTTTCCCGACAAGGAATTGAGCGCAAAGGCAATCAAGGCCCTAATGGACGCCCGGTGCTTGCCTTCCGGTCCCCAACAACTTGCGCTCTCAAGAAGGCAGCCCAGCTTCGCGACGCCGCCAACTCCTACCATCAGTTGTTCTCGGCCGAGTTCGCAGGGCCAGCGGACCATGCCCGATCCTGAATTTACCACATCAGTTTCCGAAAAAGAGGTCGTGGTTGTTCATGTGAGGCACGGCCACGTCTTCAAATTTCCAATTCTATCAAACGGCACAGTCACGCTGAACGGGTCGCATATCGACCGAAATCCATCGGCCACAACAGAGGCCGGGCGATTTTTGTTTGAAGCTCATACCGAAGCGCGAGTCGCCCTGAACCGCGGGCGGTTGGCGAATGAAAAATCAAACTGACGCCGGTTTCTCTGCTCGCTTTCTCTGTTCCTATTGTTGTTTGGTGCCTTTGCCGATGACGGGCGATAATAACAGGCCTTGGACAGCAAGACGATCACCGGCTGCTTGAATTACGAAACAGCGGCAGATCTTATCTTTCGATAGCAGTGGCCATGAGACGTCCGGTCTCTGCAATTAGAAATCGCCCGTGTATCGTCCGAGCCCCGGGTAGCCCAGGCAAAATCCACCTCCAGCCATACTGAGAAATGATGCGAACTCCTCGTTCGAACCTACAGACGATTGGAACCGACAGGGCCGGAATGAATCAACCTAATCAATCGATTGCAGAAAGCGATCCGTTGGCCGACACCGAACAGAAACCCCAGGTTGGCGATCGCTTTCGTTTAAGCACGCTTGGTGCTGAGCGTTGCCCGGGGCTCGCAGGCAAGGTAGGTAGGGTCATCAATCGACGGCCCGACAGCAGCATCGTAATTGTTCGTTTCGATGGTAATCGGAATTCAACCTCTCTCCACCGCGAATACATCGAACCGACCGAGGCCTAGGCACAATGATGGAACCGGCGCGTTGGATTTGTAGTCGCGCTGTTGGGCGCGTATGCGGTATCTCCTCAGCTCACCGTCGGGCCGCCTCATCTCAAGACTAAGGCCACACGGGCGTTACACCGCATGGCCTTTAGCAGGGACTGTCCCGCTCCTCGCAAGGATTTCGTCACCGGCTAAATACTTGCGGAACAAGCAGAAGCGTTCCCGGCTACTCATCGTACTTTCAAATTTTTTCGTGGATTCCTTGCCCCGGTTCGCGACGACTTCGTAGCTCGCCTTCGCCCTCGGTAAGGCCGGTGAAACCGGCTTTCTCGAGCGTTACATGCGAGGCAAGGACTATTCCGAGCTGCGCTGCTACCCCTATAGCCGGCATCGAAAGTGCAAATAAGAACTGGCTCGGTTTGGGACCGGCGGCATCGTCCCGTCTCTACTTGGCGAGCTGATCTTTGGTCATATGAAGCGTCACAATGACACCCTCCGCGCTCCAATCGCATGAAATTGATCCGCCAAGGTGGACCGTCATGCCGCGGTTGAGCAGCTTGCTTCCATAACCGCCTTCACCAATCGGAGACGCAACCGGCGGGCCACCGCGCTCAGTCCAGACTACCACCACCTCAGTGTCATGAGCAGCGCAGGATATATCCAATGTGCCAGTCGGTGAAGATAGCGCGCCATACTTTAGAGAATTGGTGGCTAGTTCATGAATAACGAGCGCGAGCGTTGTGGCTGCTTGCTCGCCCACGCCCATGCGAGGGACTGACACTCGGACGCGACCGCTAAACGCCCCCATGTCGTCATATGGTGCAAGCAGTACCGTCAACAGATCGCCGAGAAGGGCAGCTTTTCCTCCCTGACCTGGAAGCGGACGGACAAGATCATGGGCGCGACCCAACGCGGCGAGCCGATGTGTTAGTTCTTTCGCCATTTCGGCCGTTGTCTTTGCGGACCGCGAAGTAATGGCCGTGAGACCGGATGCAATGGCTAGCAGATTTTTCACCCGATGGCTCATTTCACCCGCCAGTAGCTCGTGACCTTCCTCAGCCTGCTTACGTCCGGTGACGTCGAGGAAAATCCCGTACATGATACGACCGACGATATCCGCATCGTTGCCCTGGCCTCGAGCCGACACCCACCTCACCTCCTCGCCGACCATGATTCGGAAGTCGATTTCATAGGCGCCGATGATAGCGCGTGTGGCCGCAAAAGCGGCTTTCACGCGGTCGCGGTCCGCGGGATGAATATGCGAAGAAAGGTCATCGAACGTCACGGATCCGCTGAGCGGCACGCCCCAAAGATGGAAGGCTCTTTCGTCCATCGTGAAGCGATTGGTGTCTACGTTCCACGACCACAGTGCGACTCCCGCAGCAGCAATCGCCAAACGTAACTGTTCCGCATCCCAGACTGGCATGCCCGACTTCCCCAGGGGCCTTGCGGAAATCTTCGGAACAGGAGCCGCCTCAAACAGGCTGTCACCTTGCGCTTCCATGTTTTTTCCTAAGCGATCTGAACTTACCGGGCGCGGACGATTAGGCCGGTAGCAACAGCGATCCAGCTAAACAGGCCGAGTTGATGATCTGGGAAATCGTAGCATTGGAACCAACTCCGCCGACATCAAATGGTTCGGACAGATGTGTTCGCTTCCCGACAAATCATGGTGTAGGGCCGGCGCTCATTTAATGGAAAAAACAGACCAATGATTTGAGAAGCGAAACGTGCGGTCGTCCCTTATCGTTGGAGATGAATTGCCGTCCGATTAAACACCGTCAGAATGATCGAAGAGCAGGATTGAAGTCCAAGAAGCGGCGAACGCAGATGAGCCATTGCAATTCTGGATCCAAAGGCCAGGCAGTGCGGAAGGTCTCAAGCTTGATGCAAAAGAAACGGCCCCAGCGCTAAGGGGGAAGCGCGCTGGGGCCGGTTAAGTTGCCCGTGTCCTAATGTCCTTTCAGACAAACCATCAACGCAGGGCATTGCCACTTGTTCCCGATCACGGATGGCTCATGAAAACGCACCCTTGGCCTGTAGCATCGCGGGAGCCACGGGTTTTTCGCCCAAATGGGTGAGCGGCCGGAGCGGTAAGGCGCTACGCATCGGTCTTCAGCGAGCTTGGGGTGGATCTCGCCCGGGCCCGGACAATACACAGACGACCTCTAATCGCAGAGGCCGAGCGTCTCATGGCCACCGCTATCGAAAGATAAGATCTGCCGCTGGCTCGTAATTCAAGCAGCCGGCGATCATCCTCCTCCGTCCAAGGCCTGTTCCTACTTCCAACCATCGCAAGTTTCACGACGTCAGGGCGATACGACGTGGCGTTAATTCAAGGCGCAGGGCTCCGTTCCAAAGGGAGGCAAGCGCCGGAACGAATTCCTGGGTCGGGGTCTTGCCTTGCATGGGTCTATATTATTTCGACATTCAAATAGGGGACGCACCTCGGTCCGTTGATGAGGAAGGCGAGCGCTTTCCCGACCTCGATGCCGCTCGTGTGGAAGCCGGCTTGGCACTTTGCAACTTAGGGCGGGATTTGATGCACACTGGGCAGACGGTATCGGAGATCACGATTTGGGTCAGAGACGAGATAGGCGAGGTAATGCACGCTAAACTGGAGTTCCGAATAAGCCGACTAAATTGACCTAATTCAGCGCGCTGGGGCGATCGGCACTTTACATAGATCGTTTCCTTCATCGTCTACCACGACAAGGCAACGAGGAGTTTCCCCGACTTCTACGGCCATCGACTTCGCAATTTGGCGCGCCTTGGCGATCGCATCCTCGTTATCTTTACAGTTGAGGCCCCGCGGGTCAGGAATTCGATGTCCATTCGCTAATTCAAAATGATAGTGCGGCATCGATACGTAATGCCGGTGACGCATCATTGTTCCCCAAGGGGGCGGCGCCGATCGATGCGGAAGGGCCACCGCTAGCGGACAAGCTGCACGCGCGGCTACATGGTTATTCGGCGGCTGCAAGATGCGTTGATGCCCCGGCTACTTCCCGTATGGCTGACATTACTTGATCCGTCGCGGTCTGTTGGATCATGTGGCCGTTCCCCCCGAGCCTATGGAACTTGCTCTGAGCAAGGTCGGAGTGAAGTCGGGTCGACTGACTTTCGATGTCGATCAACTGCCTTCCTCGCCGGCGATGATGACGACTGGCATTTCCAAATGCGAATACTGACCGGCCGCGGGGCCGTGATGAGCTTCACCCACGCGCAAACGGCCCCAGCGCTGATACGCAACGCTGCACCAAGGCCGCCAACCCAATGGGGGTTTTCTCCCGGTCGGAGGCTGAGGAGTCTTCCGGGAGCGCGGAGTCGATTCCTGCCGCGCCGGATCGTTCCTAGCGTCAGGAAGAAAGCCCGCCGGTTAGGCGGGGCTAAGTCGAGATAAGCATCCAAAAACCCGCGCGAGCGGGCAGCTAGAGCCTACAGGTTCAAAGCGGCAGTCCACCCAGACCGAACCTTCAAAAACGCTGCCATTGCCACTTGTTCCCGAAATGAACACCACTAATGTGATCTCGGATATCAGTAATGACACCCCGCGAACGAAAAGACATGCCCTGGCTTTTGATGGCGTTTGCACTCGTCATTCTGGTCATCATCTGTGGCGCATTTCTTCGCTGATCTTAAGCGGTAACGTCTGCCAGTGGCCGCTAATTCTTGCGGTCGACATGGTGGAATTCTCCTGCCGTATAGATATGGCCGGCGGCTTCGAACCTCGTCACGGAGGTCGTTTGCTGTCTTGATGGCGTCCGCGGGCGCATCTAATTCCATTCGGCCCGCCAGATCGCCGTCACCGCGACGAGATCGCCAGCGCGTTCCTTACCGGCCACCAAAAATGGGAAGGCCCAGCATGGGGTTCCGTGTGCCGCCTTGCCGCGAAATAAAGCGAAACTCGGTCATTGCCACTTGTTCCCGACATTCCAAGCAACCTTGTCCTCTCACGGACGTATTCTCCGACTGGGGCATTGCAATTCCCAGACTGGTGCAGCGCCGCCAAGCATTATTCAGCTTGGTGGCGTTGTGCTTGGACGGCCCATTTCGGCCGCCAATTCAGTTCATTCTTTGGATCGAACGAGAACTTGATTTGATGTGCATGAGAGTGCCGACATCTGTTCGGACTTCATTTGAGTTGAAGCCCCAACGGACGCCTCAAGACGTCTCGAGAGCCCGCATCGAGGGGACACTTCGCACTATCGGTTGGATTCATAAAGCTCCGCGGGGGAGACCGGGGAAACGTTGCAACGGTGCGGCCTCCCCTTGGCGTCATACCGCTAACCCATTTGGGTGAGGCGCCTTGTCCGCCGAGTGCAGCGAAAAACTATCAGGACCGGAGACGCCCGAGGAGCGCAGGTGCCGGTGTGGAGCACAGCCCAAAGTGGTCCGCAAGATAATGGACTCAACGCGTGGCCTCACAGTACGAATGTTTGAATGTCAGTGCGGCGAACGCAGCTTGCTGGAGCAAGCGTCGGCCTACCGGAAGCTAGCAGCTAAGCAGGCTAAGGATTTTGGCTTGCCACCGCCCAGCGCGCCTGAAGTCACATAAGGCGGGCATCTTGCCAATCCGTTGTGGTTGGAACGGGCGCCGGCCTTCGAAATTGTAAACCTGTGCCGGACAGCTCCTCCGGCACGACCTCTCGAAGCCGACGGCCTCAGCTTGCCTCCCGCGCTGGGGCCGTCTCATATGGCAACGTCTTGAGCCGGTTCTCGGCATCGGCCATCGCCTCCGCCTTCCGCGCCTTCTGAATCAAAACGCCCTGTTCTCGACCAGGCTTGATGCGGCCGGCCGCAGCTCGCGCGTCTTCCGCAAACTTCAGAAGGCGCATTTCCAATGAAGTCGATGGCCTTGTCCGATTGCGTGTTATCACACACCTCGCAATATCGCGGGCTATCGGGCCGCTCGCGCCCGCTTTTTCTCGACCCACACTCCCTTGAATTTTTTCGCCGCCTTAGCCTTCTTTGCCGGCTTCTTCACTGCCATGAACTCGCCGCCCTTCTTGCTGCGCTTGGTCCATGCGGTGGCGCCGCCGAGCGTGGTTTCACCTGCGATCGCTTCTTCACTGCACCCTTGCGTCCATTGTCGCCTTTGGGCTTGTTGACTGCCATTCTTCGTCTCCTTGACCGCCGCGGGAAAAGCACGCGACCGGGCAAAAGGTTCCAATGGAGGAACGAGCACGCCTAAGAACGTTGTAGGGTGGAACCAAGAGCGCGTGGCCATCATGTTGGAGCTACTAGCGTTGGCAACCGCCGCCGTGTTGATCCCGACAGTCGACGTGCTTGGCCTGTTCAGGCTTGCTGAATTGAAACGGCCGAAGGCCTACAAACCCCGCCCCGCGTTGACGAATGGCTCGCGTCTGAGGAGCTGCATTCGCCAAACTAAAGGAGGCGGCCATGCTCGCGGTTGTCGCAACACTCTGCGGCCTGGTGACCCTCGCCGCAATGATGGGGTCGATGACCTTGGCCGACCACATGGCCGCAGACGCAAAAAAGGCGGCACCGGCGCTCTAGGGGGAAGCGCGCCGAGGCCGGCCGAGGTGTCCGTATCTGTCTTAACAGATGACCACCAACACCGATCATTGCCACTTGTTCCGATTTTTGTCGCGCAGTGTCGTAGCGAACTGACAGCCTTACGCGACGGATGCGATCGGCTTTTCCAACAGGAAGACGTGGCGACAGTGAGCGGCCCCCCGCACCGTTAAAGTTCGGACCGTGCCTGGCACTGATTCAATCAATATGGCGCGCTGTGTGTCATCCGCGCTACAGCAAATTTTGCGCATTGCGCGCTAGCTGCAGAGACAAAGTATGAAACCTGAAAGAACAGAAATGAAAAAGTTCCTCCTTGCTACTGTCGCCTTTGCCGCCTTGGCAGGTACAGCATCGGCAGCTGACATGGCCGCCCGTCCCTACACTAAAGCCCCAATGATGCAAGCCTCCCCGATTTACAACTGGACTGGCTTTTACATCGGTGGTCACGTCGGCGGCGCGTTCGGTGGCGACAACAACATTCTGGCTCCCGGCTTCACCGGCACCAACGGCAACGACGGTGTGTTCATGGGCGGCGTGCAGGTTGGTTACGACCACCAGTTCGCACCGAACTGGGTACTCGGCCTTGAAGCGAACTACAGCTTCCTCGACACCAACAACAATCCCTTCGTCAACCGCGGATTAGGTTCGGTCACCGGCCGCCTTGGCTACACGTGGGGTCCGGCGCTGGTGTACGTCAAGGGCGGTTATGCCTGGGCTGACTCCCGCCTCACCAACGGTTTCGGCGGCGGCACCTTTTCAAACGACGGCGGCGGTCGCGACGGCTACACCGTCGGCGGCGGTCTCGAATACCTGTTCACCCAGAATTGGTCGGGCAAAATCGAATACCAGTACTACGATTTCGGTACCCGGAACGCTCTCTTCACCAGCGCTGCTGGCGTGGTCACCGCTGTCGGGTTCCGCAACGACGAGCACACGATCAAGGCCGGCCTGAACTACCGGTTCGGTTGGGGCAACGCGGCGGCTTCTCGCTACTGAGGCTTACTAAGATGAAGATTAAAAGGGTCAGCCGTCAGGCTGGCCCTTTTTTTCATCCAACGCTTGGCAGACGAAAAACCCCGCCGGTTAGGGCGGGGCTAAGTCGGGGTATCATTGCTTTTTTAGCCCGAGTGAGGCTGCTGACACCTTAATAACATAGCCGGCACAGTCGATCGCTTTTCTTGCATACTTGTCCCGCATGCGTGCAAATGGAGGGCAAGAACTGTCTCCCCCTTGCAACATGGAGAATGTTCCGCTTCTTGGAACACTAAATGTAACTTCCGCGATCGAAAATCTTGCGGCAGCCTCGGCGTTATCGGGACTGGGAGTCCGCATTGCACTGACATTCAATTTTCCCGGCAAGGCCGCAGCGCGCGACGCACTGTGGCCTCTTTCATTGGCCAGCAACCCGGCGCAAAAATAGCGGATTGCTAGACGTCTGCATTGCCACATTCAAACTGACCCAATGTGGTCACTCAACAAACTCAGGATCCTTCGAAGATCGGTTAGCCTTTTTGCCCTTCTGTCGATGAAACAAGACGCCGATCTGGTCTCCATTTACCCATTTGAGCGAGCAGCGCCGATAAGCGAGACCGGTGGAGGAAAGCAGAAGGAAAAACTCCTTCAGCTGTAAGCCTTCAATCGAGACATTCACCGTCAATGTCGCGTCCCCGTCGGATACATCATTGATCACGCAGTCCCGGCGCCAGGTGCCGTCAATGGCCATCATGTGCGCGTTCAGCCCGTGTTCGAACTTCACCCGACGTTCGATTTCCTTTGGTGTTCCCATGCCACTCACCGGCCAGCCCATTGCCATTTTTTCCCGAGGATGACGCAAAGGAATTAAGGCCGTCTAAGCGCTCACCTAACTCTCTGCGCACGAGCTAAGTATACTTTTGAACATAAACGTCGCCCGTCTTATCCGGCATATCCCGCCCCGGGAACGAATCTTCTGAGGCGCTTGAATCCCGGTTCTGTTGCGTGGAGCGGGTGTATGCTTACGTCCAATTAGACGCCGTCGATCTGGTTGCCTTCGACCTGCTCTATCTGAACGACCACGGCCGTCTACTCTTCCTAGCCGGAAGTTCCGGAACTCAACTCGCTCGCTGCTGTTATTCGGATACCGACATTGGACGTCGTAGGACTCCGGTTTCGGGTTCCGGGCAAGGACGATCGATGACGGCAGATCTAGCGGCTGCGTTGATAACAAAACTTACCGTCTCCAACGTACTCGATGAGGAAGACATCGAGGCGCTCCGGAGTCTGCCCATACACCAACGCGAGTTCAACGCGAGAGAGGCTATCGTGGCCGACGGACAGCGCCCTCACTAGTGTTGTTTGATCGCAGAAGGTTTTGCCTTTCGCTCCAAAACAACCTTCGAAGGCCAGCGGCAGGTTCTTTCACTTCATATTCCCGGCGACGTACCAGATCTCCAAAGCCTTCATCTGAAGGTCATGGATCACGATCTTACAACGCTAACGCCATGCACGCTCGGCTTCATCCCTCACGCGGCGGTGATGGGGCTGAACAGGGAGCGCCCGAACGTTGCTGCCGCCCTCTGGAGAGAAACACTGATCGATGCTGCGATATTCAGAGAATGGCTCCTGAGTCTGGGTCGTAGATCTGCGGATGCTCGAATGGCGCATCTGCTGCTCGAACTCCATCGAAGGCTTAACGCTATCGGTCGTGCGCGGGAGTTGGAATTCGAGTTGCCCGTTACCCAAACCGATCTAGGCGACTGCCTGGGTCTTTCGACTGTGCACGTCAACCGGGTACTGCAGCAGCTTCGAAGAGACGGTCTGATTGAGGTTCAAAGAACGAATTTCCGCTTGGTCGATCCACAGGAACTGGAGAAGTTGGCTGAGTTCGACCCATCTTACTTGCATCTGCATCCGGGGAACTAAGGTTCAATCCTTCATCCTTCGGGCGGTAACGTCGATCCTGAAAATGGGTTTTTCGTTCCGTTTGACCTCAAGCGACCAATCCCCGCCTTCTGACGAGAGCGTGGATTCAATGTCCCTGACAGTGAGAATGGCTTCGTGCCATGCCGCCGCGTCACTGGCGAGCTCTTCCGAGTGTAGAAAATTCTCGCCGTTCGTAATCTGAAAGGAATAGCGCGTCATGCCAATCCGAACAGCCGCGGGGCAGCGTTGTTCCTATGGCAACAATCTCCCGAAAGTTAACCGTTGTTATAGAGTTTCGAACCACAGAGCCTAAGCTGATCACCACCGCAAGACCTTAAGCATCTTTCGGTGGTGAGGACGCCGAACTGCGCTCCCGCCTTACTCCAACGGAAGAAGACGCGATGCCGCAGCAACGCCGACGTTTCAAGCACACTCAGACATTTGAAGAACGACTAGCCGAGGAAGCTGAGCGTTTCAGGGAGGCCGCAGAGAACGCTCCGCCGGGTTTGGCCCGGGAACTTCTTCTCAAGCGGGCTCGGCAGGCTGAAGCGGCTTCTCACATGAGTGATTGGCTAAAGTCGCCCGGACTACAGCGGCCCACCTAGTTGCCATGACGCCGGCCATATCCGCAACCGCATCGAGATTCCTTGCGATAATGATAAGGAAGCCAAATTTCAAACTGAGCTGTTAGTTGATGGCAAGAGGCGCGTCGGATTACGACCTTCGAACCCAAAGAGAAGCGCATTGCTGGCGCGGGTAAGGCAAGTCAGTACAAAAGTGTACATAGCCGGCCAATGGACCACCAACGGCGCTCGTCGGCCTCCGACCCGCACTTAGCAACCATTGAGTTGCCAGACTGTTGGGCAGTTGCAGCGCTCCCGCTGTGAGGAGACAGCGAGATGCTATTTTACCCCTTCTATCCGGCCCTCATGTTAGCGGTCGAATCTCAGAACGTCATCGACATGCGCCTATGGAAGATCGCCACCTGCGCCGTGCATGCTGGGAAAGAGACACAACTGATGGTCTCCGAAAAGATCGATGCCGCAGTGGAAGCCAGCACGATGCTGATGGGTGGCAAGACCACCGGCGAGGTCATCGACTTCTATCGCAAGCAAGTGGCAGCTAATGCGACGCGGCTTACCTAGTGCCGGGCGGCATCAGTACCGCGTGTGGGATGAGCGGGTACATCCTCGTCCTAAAGAAGCGCGCGGATACAATAGGAACGATGAGCGGCGCGTCTCGTTGGACGGTCTCCTACGAACAATGGAGACGGCAATGACCACCACAGCAAAGGACGTATACGTCGTCGGCCTGCGCAATGCGCACGCGATGGAAGTACAGGCGAGAGAACTGATGGAGCGTCAATCGGAACGACTGACCGACTATCCTGAGGTAAGGGCGCGGGTGAAGGAACATCTGGCAGAAACCAACAACCAGCTCAGTCGTCTTGAGCAATGCCTGCAAGCGTGCGGAGAAAGCAACTCCACCCTCAAGGACACTGCGCAATCCGTGATGGCCAACATGATGGCAATGACCCATGCCATGGCTGGAGACGAAATTCTCAAGAACACCTTTGCCAACAACGCTTTTGAGCATTTCGAGATCGCCGCATATAAATCGCTCCTGACGCTATGCGACAGCGCCGGTCAAGGCAGCTCCCGCTCCCTGCTGGAGCAGAACCTCAAGGAAGAGGAGCGCATGGCAGCCTGGATTGATGCCAACGTTGCAAAGGTGACCCAACAGTATCTCGCGATCGAACAGAAGGCGGCATAATCATGTATCATCACGTCAAGAAACTGATGTTCACCGTGCGCGTCGACGAGCCGGACGTTCGATTTGGCAACATGCTGCTGGAGCAGTTCGGCGGCGCCAACGGCGAACTGGCTGCAGCGATGCAGTACTCGATCCAGGGATTGAATTGCGAAGACCCTGACCGCAAGGACCTCCTGATGGATATCGGGACCGAAGAGCTCAGCCATCTCGAAATCGTCGGATGTCTGGCGCGCATGCACCTCAAACCCTCGAAGTTCGACCGCCAGGCAGCCGAAACCGACCCGCTGATTGCGATCGCCGGCGGCGGCGGCGTCAATCTGTTCAACTCGCAAGGCAATCCGTGGACCGCGGACTACCTCAAGATCACCGGCGAACTCGACGTCGACCTGCGCAGCAACATCGCGGCGGAAGCTCGGGCAAAGATCGTCTACGAGCGGCTCATCAATTTCTGCGACGACGCCGGCACCAAGGATGCGCTTCAGTTCCTCATGACTCGGGAAATCACCCACATGAAGGCTTTTGCCGCAGCCCTGGAAAGCATGAAAAAGCCGGCGTTCAGCATCGGCAAGCTCGCCCCGACGCCGGGGCTGGTAAATCAGTTCTTTAACGATTCCACCGGAGCCGGCGACGAAGGCGAGATCGACACGCGTGGTCCCTGGAACCAGGGCGGCGACTGGGAATTCGTGGAAGCGCCCGCCTTCTCGCAGTCTGAGGCCGGCATCAATGGCGGCGCGCAACCGATCAAGACTGAAAGTTCGCCTCCCCTCGCGCCAGAGGGCATGGCCGAGCTTCTGGTCGACGAATTGCGGGACATCCTGCACGCGGAGAAGCAACTGACCAAGGCGCTGCCCAAAATGGCCAAGGCGGCGCGGTTCGATCGCCTGCGAGAGCTTTTCGAACAGCACCTGATCGAAACCGAGGAGCAGATCGAGCGGCTCGACGAATGTTTCTCGCTGCTCGGCGAGACCGCCCGCGCCAAGCCGTGCAAGGGCATGATGGGTCTGGTGGAGGAAGGCCAGGAAGTCATGGAGCAAGGCGCGGACAAGGAGGACGCGCTTGCCGATCTCGCCCTAATCGGGGCGGCGCAGCGGGTCGAGCACTACGAGATTTCCGCGTACACGACCGCTAAGAACCTTGCCCAGCAACTGCGCCACAGCGCCGTGGTGGAATTGCTGTCAAAATCTCTGGCGGAGGAGGAAAACTCCGATCAACTGCTGAATCAGGTGGCCCGGAGCTTGATGTCGGTTGCCCAGATGCCGGCGGCCGTCGAGCGTATCGAAGTCGAATAAGGACTGCCGGCCGGCGCGCCATGCAAGCGCGCCGGCCGCCTTTCGTGCGTGGTAACCGAGTTCGAGGAAGCGAAACAGGTGAAAGCCGTCACAGCACGCAAATGAGAAATCATCGTCCTCCCCTGAACGACGATCGTAGCCCACTGCTGGATTTGATGACCTGCACTATTTGCATGCAGACGATGAAGATCGAGAAGGCCGACCCGGACGACAACGGCAACGATCTCATTCACTACCGGTGCGCTATTTGCCAAGCAGTTGAAACGGTGCGGCTCGTTCGCCGCCAACCTCCGATAAGCCAGCCGAAAAGATCGCTGTGAAGCGCATGGTTGACGACGTCGGGCTCTAGTTTCGGCGAGCCCGGACGTTCCGTCGACGTTAGGGCGGGCTGCGGATCGCCAGTCGAGGTGAGGAATTCTGCAAGACGAAGCCCGCTGAGAGGCGCGAATCCCCACCGAGGCCGGTCAAAGCAACAGCAACTTCCATCGTTCGATAAGAACCGCCTCAGGGTCCTTGCCGATAACGGCAGTACTCATCGCCGTTGTCGTATTCGATGCAGATCTTCACGCGCCGCCGAGGGCGATCATCGTCGTAGCTTAGATAGTCCCTGTGTCGGTCCGCACGGTCCCAACCGCGATTGTCGCGGTCGTTTCGATCGCTGTATCGACGCCGTTCCATGTCGAGCTCGCGATACTCTTCGCGGTCACTGCGACGCACCTCCGGACCCATTTCACGGTCATCGCGGCTTATACGGTCGCCGTCACCCCGGCGCATCCGCCAGTCCCGACCCATTTCCCGCTCCTCGATCTTGGATTGGCCCCGGTCGGTTCGTTGATCTCGCGGTTGCTGGGCATTCTGGTCGGATGGGGCGGGCGGAGTAGGCACGCTTTGCGGCGACGAAATCGGCGGCTTCCCTTCGCCCTGGGCAAAGGAGAATAGGCTCGACGAGGCCAATAAAAGGCTGGCGAGGACAAGAGCGCGCATGGATTTTCCTCCGGTGAAGTGGCCACCAGTAACGATTTCCTGATGGATTGGTTCACCTCAAAGGTAGCTATTCGGGACGCGATGACTGCAGCCTATAGAGGATGTTAGGCAGGCGTCGCTTATTAATACTGTTGATGTTAAACGTCGCGACCCACGGCGACGGCCTGCGCGACCCGAATATAGTCAAGCAGCGGCGCGCCAGCGTCCTGATGGTCGACGAGCTTGACCACATTTGGCTCCAGGTCCGGCGGAACAGAAACGACGGGCCTGGCGAAGCCGCGGGTTTGAGCACCGGCTTGAGCGCCGACGCCTCGATCGACTTCAGGAAAGCTCGGCCAAGGTCGCTGATCCGCCACCCGCTGGTTATCTCGAATGACGTAGCCGCCGGAGTACATGTCTAGGTTTGGCGCGCGAGCGGCAAGGCGCTTCATCCTTTGCGACCAGTCCACGTCGCTGGATATCAGGATAGCAACGGATCTCGTGACGTCAGTGTGCGATGCACACCCGCCAGGGTGTCCCTCCAAAACCTTCAGGACCGTGATCTGAAAACTCACGCAACGCCCCGCGATCAAAAACGTCAGAACGATATGTAGACGAGGCTATAAGCCAAAATATGCATTGTGAACGTGACGGTCGGTTACCGCTATATCGATCGCGGCACCACAGAAACAGCGCGCCCGTCCACTGCGCCCCTATTCCGATCGCCGCCCAAAAGCTGCTTGAAATCGCTAACAGCATAGAGGCGATCCAAGACGCCGCATCCACATCGAGAAAATCAACGGGCCACTCCTGTTTGCCCATGGCGGGCGCCCGCACAACGGCGACCGTTGCCACTTGTTCCCGATATTCAGAGTATGTTTTTTAGCAACCTTGTTTGAATGCCAGCAGTGAGCGCCTTTGGACCGACTAGGCGGGCAGGCACGCACGGGCACACACCGAACCGGTTGCAACGGAGCTTGTCCGACTTACATTCACCCAGCAAGATGAGGTGATCGCCTACTAACGAGCCGTGGAGGCTATCCTAAAGCGAGCGCAGAACGCGAAGGCGTCGGTCGACGAGCCCCCAGCGGTCACCGGTCGTATCCCGCTACCAAAGCCGTGCCCCCTCCCGCGACCCTGAGGAGCTATTTCCGCGATCGATAGGCATCCAGCGCGTGAGCGGCAAGGATGCTGACGCTGAGAATTACCAAAAATGCTGCAATAGCCTCGAGCATGTGACGATCCTAGGGCACAGACTAAGTAAGCAACTCCGCGCGCCGCACAGTCAAAATGATTCGGTTGTCACGCGATGATGTCGGCGCGATTGGGGATTCTAAGCAACGGTCGACCCGGTTCCAGCATCATCCGGCCGGGTTCGGACATTCATCTTAAACAAGCGAGTTCCGTTGCGGGTGGCTTAGACGTTATGCTTTGGATGTTCTCAGCACCGTCGCCGCTATTCCCTCGGGACCACTCCCGATGGGGCGGCTTTCGTGCCTCGGAAGGCCGATCATTGCTGCAAATCGCCACTACGCAAGGAGCGTTGCAATAGATGGACGGTGACTTGCCAACCCCGCATCAACCAATTTTTGAACTCATCGAAGAGCTGGAAACATCCGGCGCGGATCCGGCCGACATTGTCGATGCACTCTTGGCGTCAATGCTGGCGTCAGCCCAACTAGTGTAGGGCAAATGGCGGCATTCCTTGAACAAACCGCAGCGCGCATTCGTGGTGACAACGAAAACGTCGGGAAAAAACATTAACCTCTACTTTCTGACAAGCCGCGCGACCCGCCGATGGTCGTGAGACCAAATCTCTCTGGTCGGATGGTCTTCAAGATACTAGCGCTAAAGAAACGGCCCCAGCCTTCAGGTAAAAGGCAACTGGGGCCGGGTCGGCTAGGGATTAGATAGCCTCATACGTCGGGCTGAGTGACGCATTGCAGACCCAAGTTTTGGCGGTCGTCATCGTTCCCTAATCACGTTTTGAAAAAGCGAGTGGCCTATTTCGGCCGGTACCCGGCGGTACTGATCCTGTTTCGACCCTAAATAGTTCCTCCATTAACTTTTCCGGTGTGAGCAATTTTGACCACTACGTCGGCTGCCGGACATGCCAGATTATCCCGATCACCGCTCCGCCTTCGGCTTCCATCGGTGACTGAGAGTGTTGCGCTCCCGCCTGACCAAAAGGGATGCATCACATGCCCCAACCTCATACCCGTCCAGAACCGTCGCTGATCCCATTTGAGCGGCCCCGCTGCCCCCAATGTTCCAAACGAATGATGCTGACCGTGATCAGCCCAGCGTCTGACCGCGATGACAGCCGAACCTTTGAGTGCGCCAATTGCAATCACACGATGACGCGCACCGTTGCGCGAGATCCGATGTCGGATAAGTCGGGCTGGCAATCCAGCAACCTCAAAGCCCCGGAGTGAGGCTGTGCGGCGCCGCCTTGTCAGCCCCAGCACGACACTTGAAGAACGCCTGATTAATTTGGCTCGACGGGTCCGGTCAGATGTGGAGACGCTTGCGCCATGCAGCGAGCGCGACGAATTAGTCCAGAAGCTTCGCCAGATTGAAACGGCACTTGATATGAGCGAGTTCCTGCTGTCCTCTGGCTCCAATCGCTAGTATGGCCGCCTCAGTTTGGCGGCCTTTTTCATTTCGCGAGCCGCAGAAATGCGGCCTATCAGGGGCCGGGAGGCTGCGCTGGGGGCCGCCCATTCCAACCGCAACGCCTGAAAAAAAAGCGCCAACGGCGAGTAAAGTTAACGCAACTTGGTTGGATCGTTCCCCGAGCTACTTTGGAGTACTTCCGCGCTCCAGAGCTTACGCCCTCATTGGAACCTGAGCCGAGATAGAAGTTCAAACGTCATTTCTAAGTGGTTTTTTGTCACGGAGTGCATTGTGAGTGACACGCAAGAATTTAGCAGGCTGGCGGTCGGCGCTCGCTTCAAGATGAGTGAACTCGGAGCCACTCGATGCCGCTCGCTGGCCGGCAAGACTGGGATCGTGGTCGAGGTTTTCCGAAGCAACACAGGCGTCACCGTTCTGTTCGATGGTGCCAACAGACCAACTTGCCTGCACCGTGATTTTATCACCCCGATCTCGCGATGACGCATTGGCCGGACTTTACCCGCTTATGAGAGAAGGTGTTGTGGCGGTGGCGCGGACGGCTTCCATCCCCCGCGCGTCACGGCCTCGGCGTCCCGGTCCGGAGATTGCTGTGAAAATGTCCAAAATTTGCCGGGCTTTGTGCCGGGTAAGACTACGGGCCCTCACTTTTCATCATCCACTTAGTCGTTGGTCCCTTTTAATTTTTTAGGTGGCCCTTTTTGGTCCACCCCAGCGCCGCGTTCTTGCCGCGGTCTGTTCGTCCCCCGAAGGGGGTAGTCCGGAACAGAAACGGCGATTGCAAAGAGGGAACGCCCTTACCGCGCGCCAAGGGATTTAGACCGTAGTTTTAAAATTCGAAGGCGCAGGCGGCCCCTAAGCTGCGCCCGCATTTACTTCCTTGCGACGGCCGATCACACTTCAATCACCCCGGGTGCTGACCCGAGTCTTCAGAACAACCTCGCCGTCGGGAATGCCAAGGGCATCGAATACAGTGGACTGTATGGGCACCCGCGCTTCAATTGTGTTGCCCCGCGCCGCCACAAGATGGCGCCGAACGGCCTCTGCGGCATGGTGCCTGTCCGCAACACGGGCGTAGTAGGTTTTGGAAGACTCAAAGTCATCCGACGGCTCTCCTTCACATTGACAGCCCAGCCACTCGACATCAAACTACTTCCTCACGATCCACGCAGCGCGCCGATGGTCGTTAGATCAAACCTCAATTACGGGATGATGTTCCAGGCACTGCCGAGCTTCCTACTCCGCCGCGGCGACCGCTTTCTCGACGGCACGCACCGGCGATAGGCATCGCAGATTTGAACAGCGCTGATAGGATGGCGACCAGCCAAACTTGGCTTTAATGCATCTTCACCCGGAGACGCATGGGGCTATCTAATCCTAAGCCTCCAGCTTCGAAGTAGCGTGGAAGGATTACCTGCCGCGATGCACTGAACAATCTGGCATATCCGGAAACCGATATACTGGTCAAAACAGCTCAACGTGGTGGGCATTAGTCCGCGTCGCACTGTAATTCGATGGAACGTTGAACTGCTCAGCATGTTGGCTCTTCAATTATGACCGTTTTGGTCAATAATAATCTTTGGAGTGCTGAAATGACCAAACGTAAAGCGCCAACGGCGTCAAAGCCCGCCCGCAGTTCGAAAGTAACCGCGAAGGCCCAACGGGCCAATTCGCCTGTTATCAGAAGCTCTAAACCCAGCCGCGTGCGCTCGGTTGCAGCCGACCCGATTAGATTGTCCCCCAAGGGTCACGCCCCGAAACAAAAGGCTGCCATTCTTGAGAGTCCAGCGATGGCACTGCAGGACTCCGTCAAACAGATCATGAGCGAAACGGAATTAAAGAAAGGTTTTGATTTTTCTTCAGCCACGGCAACAGCGCGGGCTTATCAAGCAAAGCTGTTGGAAATGGCACAAGCCAACATGCAATTTGCGCTTGAATTCGGACCGAGGCTTGCGTCGATCAGGTCGCCCTTTCAGTTACTCCGCGTCATTGAAGAGCTCACAAGAGAGCGGATCGCAATGTTCCGCAAGTTCTCGAATGAAATGGTTGAACTAAGTATTAAGCGATGAAGTCCCAAAGGCTACTTATCCGAGCAGCGACACTTCCATCTTTACGGACATATGTAGAGGGCGGTCGATGTTCGATTGACGATGTGGCAGTCAATCGCGTAATCGCCTTGCGAATGATGCTTTGAGTATCACGTCATCAATGGAAACGTGAGCGAGGTTGTCGTCCCCTATCGCTGCTTTCCTGATCAACTGCGCCGCCGATCTGACGTGCAAGCGAGGCAATCAATTTGAGGCCAGATCCGTTTCGTTAAGATTCTGGATGCCGCGGCCATTGTCGGATACCCTCAAACGGGCCTCGCCATAGCCGATGCCTCCTACTAGGCGGATCCTTATCCTACCGCCCTCCGAGCCGAATGCATGCAGATTGGCCGCCGGCTTTAGCTGGCCGCAATGCTTCACATGAGGGTAGTCATCTTAATATCAATTGCCGAAAGGCCGCTCGTCGCTGGTTGTCAAGGAAGCGAATGCCCGAGGAAAAAACGCAATATTTCCCTCGTTGCGTCCGGTCCCCGCGGATCGGTGTACGAGCCCGCAGGACTACCGCCCGACCAAGCGTGGGCAGCGCCATGGATATTCCAATACTCCAGGATTTCGCGTCCGCCCGCGTCGGTGTGGGTCGTGCGGGTGTACTCATGCCCTCCAGGTATCTGCCCGCGATGCACCGTTTTTTGCGTGCTCGTTGTACCTATGGCCTGTTCAAGAACTTGACCGCCATTGTTTGGATGCACGGTGGTGTCGCGATCACCGTGAAAAATAACCGCCGGTACAGGCGGCCCGTTGCCGGAAATGCCCCTGCGACCGGATCCGCCGCCTTGCCGCATCGCGGCAAATGCGGAGGGCATGTCAGTAGCGGCCCCGCAGGCGAGGCCGGAATGGATCCCTACCGCCGCATACAGATCGCTGTACGTTGCTCCCATGATAGCTGCAGCGGCCCCTCCGGCCGACAGTCCGGCGACATAGACGCGTTTTGGATCGACCGAATAATCGCGCATGACCTGGCGGGTAATGCCCGCGATAAGCGAGGGCTCACCGCCGCCGCGTTGCTGGTCGGCTGTGCGAAACCAGTTCCAGCACTTCGATTGGTTGGCGTCGCTGCGCTGGGCCGGATAGACCACGAAACAGGCTTGTTCTTCTGCGATGAAGTTCATTCTTGTACCGGCAGCGAAATCATCCGGCGACTGGGTGCAGCCGTGAAGCATCACGACCAAGGGAATCGGCTGCCCCTGATAGCCACTAGGGACGAAGAGCTTGTAAGCTCGGCTTCCCGCCGGATTGCTGTAAGCGGCTTCGATGAACTTCGTCCCGTCCGGCGCGATTTCCGATGTCGACGGCGGCGTGCGCTTCACGCCTCGCATTCCGAGCCAGGAGCCAACCTTTGCTCGATCGAGTAACGGCCGGAGCCCGCGGGGTGGAGCGGAAGGGGCCCGCGCCAAGTGCGCGCTATCGGTCTCTTCGACGTCATTGACCTTCGCATCGATGGTAAGCGGCTCGCGGCCTGTAAGAGGGACGCGCCCCGCCGTGCGCCATGTCGCGTCCGGCGTGCGTTTGCCGCCGAGCATGCGCTGAAGGAGCGCCGTGGCTTCCGCAAGTTGGCCCGCATGCGTCAGCCGTGTGGCTTCGCGAATCGTGTCCTGATCCAGCATCGAATTTACCCTATTCTGTCGGCGAGAGCGGCCTTGACCGCCGGACTGGCGTGCAAAGCTCCGAGCACGGAGACTGAGCCAATGGTGGCGCGGGCGAGATCGGCAGTGACGTCTTGGGCGATGCTGGCAAGGCCCAGAACATTGATGTGCACCATCTCGCCGGCCCGCCGCGCCGCTTCGAGATCCGCTCGGCTGTAATTCCTCAGACCGAGCTCCAGGCTTTTTCGGGCCGCGGACTGTTTGACTACGTCTGCGTGCCGTTCGAGTTGGTTACGGATCGCTGTTCGGATAAAATCAGTGCGGTTCGAATAGAAACCTTCCTGCACCATCAAATCCACGTGCCCAAGATCGACATACCCGAGATTGATCGTGATTTTTTCGGTCTCGGCAGGCTTTGGTCGCAGTTCGTGGACATTAGGGGGCATTTCTCACCATCCATATACCATCTTTGTGGATGGTATATGGATGGTAAGCGCCGGTATTCAAGGGCGCGCCGGCTGAATGATTGTGCGCCGTCGCCCCCGACCATCGGCAATGGTTTGGGCGCATTGCGGTGACGGCCGCATTTGTGGCTCGCAGTCCGCTGTCTGACTCAACTACATCAGCAGATTGGTCTGATCTGCGAGCCATAAGCGGTTGTGTCCGGAAGATCCGCTTTTCCAGACGGACTCGCCTTCCGTCGATATGCCCGGAACTATGGATGGGCTAGGACTCGCTCACGTGCGCGCGCGGCATATAAAGCTTTATCGTCGTCCCTTCGCCGACGACGCCTGGCACATTAGCGCCGGATCCGCGATTATCGACGGCGAAGTCATCGTTCCGGCCGCCGACGGCACCACGGATTTTTCGGTGCTGCAAAACGAAGTGAAGGGCAAGTCGACGCGCATCGTGATGGTTGCCTTCGACCTGCTCTATCTCAATGGCTACGACCTACGAAAATTGCCGCGGATCGAGCGTAAAGCGCCGCCGGGCTATCCATTTCGATCCTCGCGGCGTGGCAAATATCGATCGCATGATTCAACCGGGTTTTGCCCTTGATTTCGGATGTTTCGAGCTTTCCTTTGAATCTGATTTGATCACACTCAATTCTCCGTTTGCCTCCAGACTAGCCTCTCGAACCTCGGCGAGTTCAGAAACTCCTTGTTGTCGCAACTGACCCCTTAGCTCTTCTTCGGTGATAAACTCCTGGCGCATATTACGGCGATTCATCTTGCCATTTTTTATAAGCGGAAGCGGCGGGGGAGATAAAAGCCGCTCAAATATTTTGAAGCGGTAGCTGATCCAATTAAGGAACAGGTTCCAGAATACGATAGTGAGGACCAGAACTACACCCTCTGTAATAGACTTATACTCTTTGGCAAATCCGTTTTGTGCAGCGTCGGCTATGACGACGATAACAAGTATGTCGGCAATCCCAATGGTTGAGGTCTGACGCACCATCACAAACCGTAAGATAATGAAAAGCGACAGGTACATCACCGTGCCCCTCAACATCATCTCCGCAACGGAATGGGTCGGAATTATCAGCTCCGCCCATTCGATTAAGAGTAATTTGTCCAAGTTTTCCTCGCATTAGAGCCTGAACTGCCGCTTGCCAGCCTTCGTCCCATGGACCGCAAAATCAAATCTCAAGAGATCGACCCTGTCCGGTCGACCGCACGCGTTGCTATCGAAGCTCGTTCAAAGGGTTGCTTAACATCAACTGATCCAAATCTTTCGAGCGTTGTACGGTGATTGACGACGATCAGAGGAAATCGAAGCAGAGCGGCCGCCTGCTTCCAGTACCAGCAGTCGGCGGTCATACTCATCGGTCCAAGGTTGGTTCTTCTTCTCGGTCATCGCATCAACCGACGCGGTTTGCGAGTTGCCCCAGCCTTGCTAGTTGGCGTCGCGGTTCTCTTTCACATAAAGGTCTTTTGTCGCCTGATCGGTCATTCGCTTTTCCGCGCTGGTGCGGCTGCGAGTGCGTAGGATTCCGTAAGCGATAGCAATGCCCAGAACAACAGCACCGCCAAGCCATAGCGCTACCGGGAGATGCGAACCAGTCTCAACCGGTAATCCTTGAGCCACGGCATGCTCCGGCAAGTAAAGCAGGAAAAGCGACCCGAAGATGCCCGTGGCTGTGCCGGATAGGTAGGTAGCCGCTACGCCGCGAGGCAAAATTTCCATCTGCAAATCCTCCGTTTAGGGAGTCTAAATCCCCGACGACGTTGAACGTTCCTGTACGCGTCTTCAGCGCTGGCACCTCCAAACTTTGTCTTCAGCACCAGGCGGTGAATTTGCAACCAACAGCCTGGAGCAGCGTTAGACCACGCACCGCCGGGTGACAACCGGACGCAACGGGGATGTTGGACGCGGAGCATTTTTCCGGTTTCTGCCCGCGACATCAACGCATCGGTACGCGCTGACAACTAACCCGTTTCCGGCGAGTGCACTTTTCAATCGCCTTCATGTTGCCCGCGGGGAACAAACCTCTCGATTCAGAACTTGGTGTCTTTTGGAGGCACCATGGCCGTTAACAAACCCAAAGGCGACAACGCTCGTAGAGGCGCAGTCAAGAAGCGTACTCAGTTAAAAAATCCACTCACGAAGACATCGACCAAGCGCAACAAGAAGGGCGGCCAGTTCATGGCCGTCAAGAAGACCGCCATGAAATTCAAAGGCGTCCGACGTGAAAAATAGATGAGCCGCTTCTTCCTCGCGATAATCGCGATCAGTGCTCTGATTCTACTCGCGCTCTATCTGCATGTGGTTGCCCTATAGGCTGTTCAACGCCACCCGGATGCACCGGCATGGCATTCCGGCACCGCACTAGCAACCTTGCAAGGAACCAAGCCACATGTGGGTGGTTCTCGCACGCCAATCTGATCCCTTCGCAATCCGGACAATCAACCCCTCATAGCTTATCCCATCCTTGCCGCAAGTCCCCTTGGTGTCATTTGCGGACACTGGCGCGATCCCGAGACTTTGCAAGGAGGGCAATCTCCCAGGGGCGCTCAGCCAGTGTCCTGTGATCTCATTCACAGAGCTTTAAGCCTGACGGGAGGATACTCGGAACGAAGGCATTTGCTTCAACTTGTGCCGGAGGGGTGCAACGATGAATCTTCTTGATCAAGCTTTCCGAGCCGAGCGTTTGGCACGATCGATCCTGGATGAGAGAACCAGCGAAGCCCTGCTCCGCTACGCTCAAGAATGCCGGGAAAAAGCCGCCCACATAGCCGGCCCGGCCCAACTGATGACCGCCCGGTTGAAAGACGCGGCGCTACAAGAAGCCCTGTGATATCGCGGGCCGCGACCCAAAGGTCGCTTTGAAGTCCGAGTCGCCTAATGGCACTGGCGCCCTTTGAACCTTGGACTTCCACTGCGCCGGCTTACTTCCGTGGCCTTCCACGCTTGGCGAACAAAATCCCTTTAGCATCGCCCCCCTTGCGCAACAGCCCTGCCTTTCTCTAGGCTTCAGTCTTCTCAGGCCCGCTCGGCATTGACCGCGCCGTCTCCAGAGCTTCGACAGCCTCAGTATCTAGGTCGCGTTTTGGGGGGATCATTGGCCAATGGAGCCTGCGGACTTATCCCATGAACGAACAACCGGATAAGTGCGATTGGGGTTGAGCTAACCAAGATAGCGGGATCGGATGTGTCAGGTCTTCCACGGCACGCAACGAAGGAACGTCGTGCGTCGGGCCATCCAAAAGCTCGGCCCCTGGAGCGCGCAATCCAGGGCCGCCTTGCGAGGCTTCTGTAACGTTTCTGCAAGCTCGCGTTGGGAATCGCCGCGCCGCTCAGTTAGCGATAAAAGAAACGGCCCCAGTCTCGGGATGAGACGTTGGGGCCGCTTTGTTCGGCCCGGCGGCCTTGGGGGCCGATCGCCGGGCGAGCGCGTACCAAGTTGCCAAAAACTGAATCGTTCCCTGAGCCGTTTCAAGGACTCGCGCGACATCAAAGTCAGCGAAAGTTTTCAGACAATTCCGCAGGACGCAAAGGTGACATCGTGGTGAAGGCCGACCCGATTCGCAGTGCGACGCAATTCAGGAACAGGATCGGTCTCGCGGCGCAGTGGGTGCGGGGACCGGACAACAAACGCTTCTTGGATAACACACGTGACGCCAATCCAGCCTGATCCTGCATTCCCATTACAGTCACAAACCGGAACAACTGGATGATCTGAGGATTCATCCCTGACGAGGGAGATTTTCCGGTGCTGATGACTCACATGCCAAGGCCACCGAGCCGCACACTTCAGGGATGGGCTATCGAAGTGCTGCAGGAAGTCGGCGCCATTCGAGAGTGCGGAGAGCACGGATGGATGCAGGACGGCGCAGATCCGCATGCCCGCGAGCGCGCGCTCGAAATCGCCCGCAAAAGTCCGCCGCAGGAGTATCACCGCAGGTGGCTGCTGGAGCCGTCGCACAAGTTCTCGATTCGATAGGAGATACGTGCCCCGAGTGCCCGCCAGAATGATCCCGGTCGCCCGCCGCCACGTCGATTGTTTGAACCAATCTTGGGTGCCTAGCCACGCGCACGCTGCAGCGCAGCTTCCAATCGCTCCCTCTCCTTATCCCAGCGGACGTTTTCGGTTCGCGATCTCTTCTCGAGAGCGGCCGCCTCGGCCTGGATGGCCGCAACTTTCTCCTCATGCTCCCGCTCGGCCGCGTCCAGCGCCGCTTGCGCCTTATCAACGGCCCCTCGCCGGCGTTCACGCTCCTTCTGTTTGGCAGCCTCTTCCCTCGCCCGTTCACGCTCGCGTCGCTTCTGTTCCATTTCGAAGGCAACTAAGCCCTTGCGCTCCGTCGCCTTGTCGACCGTACGCGGGGAAGGCTTCTTCACTTTGTGGCTTTTCGACTTGCGGACAGTCTTCGGTCTTTCGCCGTCACCCAAATTGGTGGGTAGTTCAGCATACTCGCCAAAGGGTCCGTCGGAGCCGACAGGCCGCCTGAGAACGACGCCCGGCTTCGCCATGGTCGCCGAGAGTACGTCCGGATCGTCAGTTTCCTTCGCCGCGCCCTGGTGGAAGAGATTGCTGTCGGCGCCCCACGCTTCCAGAGCCGCTTTCATCGACGGCGCGGCAATTGCCAGATCGAAAAAGCCCAGCGAAGTCTGATAGGTTTTCAGTTTTCTCGCCATAAACCAATGCTTCCCCGCACCTTCCACTGGCCACTGCCATGGTCAGCCTTATCGTTATCTCGCAAGTAGCGAATTTGCGAAACAAGCGAACAGCGAGGCCGGACCATGATGGATCTCGGCCGCCCCGGCCCGCCGCAGCGAACCCTCCGTGAACCCGCCGCACAGCACGCCGATGGTTGCGATCTTCGCCTTCCCCGCAGCGATCGCGTCGTAGGGCGTGTCGCCGATCGCGACGGCCTCAACGCCTTGGATCCCGAGCTTCTCTAGAACTACCTCGAAGATGTCCGGCGCAGGTTTCGATTCCTCGACGTCGTCAGACGACGTCGTCACCTCCACCAGTTCGGTAATGCCAGCGATTTCAAGATATTTCTCAACTTCATCCTTCTTAGCGGAAGAGGCGACGGCAATCCGAAGTCCAGCGTAGCGCACGCGTCGTAGCAAGTCCGGGACCGCCGAAAAGGGACGTACAAGCGGCAGATACTCGGTCTTGAAACGATTGCCGCGCCACTCTTCCAATTCTTTGCCGTGGTCCCGTTGTTCATCAGCGGACAGGAAGACGGGAATGAGCTTGTCCCCTCCCTTGCCTATTTGGCTTCGAGCTTGCTCGAAACTCACATCATGGCCGAACTTAAGCATGGCTTCCTGCCATGCGAGCGCGTGGAGATCGACCGAGTCCAGAAGCGTGCCGTCCAGGTCGAAGATAGCGGCTTTCGACAACTTGCAATCCTCCATAGTCGAAGCGAGCGAGTTCGCTTCCTGTGGCACGGCAAGTTACCCGCTCAGTATCGTTATTATGAACCGCACTTTGGCCGCCAAGTCCTCTATGCTGAACGGCTTCGGCAAAGATGTGTACCGGCATCCAGCACGCCATTGTGGACGATGGCATTCTGCGTGTAGCCAGTGGTGGATAGCACCTTCCCTCGGGCTTCATGCCAAAAGGCGGTCTAGGCTGACTTCCGCTGCGGTTTGGCCGCCGGCTTCTTCGCCGCAGCTTCCTTTGCCGACTTCTTGCCGGCGATCGGCATGAGCATTTCCTTCTGACCGCTTGCGACCTTGCGCGGCTTTTTGGCCGGCTTGGAGTCCTTTGAAGCCTGTGCGCCGCCAATACTCTTGCGTAGCGCGTCCATCAGGTCGACGACGTTCTCTCCACGGGGGCGCTCTTTCGCAGTGATCGGTTTGCCGGCGCGCTTCTGGTTGATGAGGTCAATGAGGGCCGTTTCATACTGGTCTTCGAACTTGTCCGGCTCGAAGTGGCCCGCCTTCTGATTGACGATGTGCTTGGCGAGATCAAGCATGTCCTTGGTGACTTTGACGTCCTGAATATCGTCGAAGTACTCTTTTTCCGACCGGACTTCGTAGGGATAGCGCAGCAGCGTTCCCATCAAGCCCTTGTCCAGCGGATCGAGCGCGATGATGTGCTCCCGATTGGTTAGCACCACGCGACCGATCGCGACCTTGTTCATCTCACGGATGGTTTCACGGATGACGGCGAAGGCGTCGTGACCGACTTTCCCATCCGGTACCAAGTAGTAGGGACGGATCAGATATCGCGGATCGATCTCGCTGCGGTCGACGAACTCGTCGATCTCGATGGTTCGTGTCGATTCCAGCGCGACATTCTCGAGCTCCTCCTTGGTCACCTCGATGTACGTATCGGTATCGACCTTGTAGCCCTTGACGATGTCTTCGTTTTCAACTTCCTCACCCGTGTCCGCGTCCACCTTCGCGTACTTGATCCGGTGGCCGGTCTTTCGGTTGAGCTGGTTGAAGGAGACCTTTTCGGATTCCGACGTGGCGGGATAGAGCGCTACCGGACAGGTGACGAGGGAAAGACGCAAGAAGCCTTTCCAGTTAGCGCGGGGGGCCATGGCTGGGAACTCCAAATACTGTTGCTGGGTTCAAGACGAACGGGCAGCCTTGGTTCCGACAGGGTGGCTTCCCAAGAAGATGATTTTTTCTCAGACCCCAGCACAAGCGGACTCGACTTTCGTTCTCTTTATGTTCTAGTGCAGGAATGATCGACCGACCTGCGAGCTGGCGCATGCCTACCCCGAAACAGATGGAAAAACTGGCCGCAGAGGCGGTCCGGAAAGCAGCGAGCCACGGTGCGGCTCCTGACCTTGCGACCCCTGCCGAATACTGGGATGCGATCCTCAAGGATCCTCAAGCAGGGACAAATGGGCTTCGATTGGCGCAACGACATCTCTCGGAAATCCAGCGCCACGTCCTGCGCGCCTCCTGCCGACGTTGCGAGCGGACTGTGGAAATCCAGACCGCCGATGCGGTCCGATCGTATGGCGGCAACGCGGTCTGGAAGGATGTCGCGCAGCGGCTGCTGGACAACATCTGCCAACAGCGCACCGGCCGGCTTGAAGAAGACGGCTGCTGGCCGGCGTTCGATGCGACTTAGCCTTTCACCCAATTTGGTCTGCACTTGGATTTCCGAATGGCGCCGAAACACCACCCAACGCCGCTTTCGGGAAGTCACCGAAAGGCTTTGACAAAGGAGCTCGGCAAGGCGCGCGCGATGACGGGTATCCTGGCTGCGCAGTCATTGGAAATGCGTTCCAAGGGCGCTGCGCTGATTCAACAGGCCGACAGGTTGCTCTGCGAAAGCTGGAACGAAAGGATGTGGAGCGATGGCGAGCCGATCGATCCGTCACCCACCATCGACCAAGCTATCAATGGCGGCTTTCCCTGGCTGGAAATCCGCTGCTCAAGGTGCAGCGCGCGGAACGATGTCGACCTAGCGTCTCTTAGACACCCACCGACCACTTTCGTGCACGATCTCGCAAGTCGGCTGCGCTGCCGCAGGTGCGCCAAGACCGGGCGCCGCCCCTCGGCGACGTTGCTCCAGCTTAGCTGGCAGCCACGCCATCCCAAAAGCGAAGCTTAAACGTGCAATCTCTACTCGGCGCCATTCGCGCGGTTCCGCATCGTGAACCAATTCATGCGATCCCACTGCTCTCGAGGACCAGAAAAATTCCTCGGAACGATCCGCGCTACCGCAGGTTCACTCTGCGCTGCAACATTTCCTAGGATCATCCGGATTTCGTGCACGCGCCGGAACGAGAATGATCTATGACCGCAGTCCAGACTATTAAACGCCTTCGCCGATCTGTTCCAGGCCGGCGCACGACCAATTCAACTTCCATCGCGGCTGCCTCGGTTGCGATTGGAGCGTTGGCCGCGATCTGAGTCGGCGCTAATGATCCCGGACGCGTTCATGCTGCGCAATCAGTATGCTGACCTGAAAATGCTAGTTGTCATCATTGCTGGCGAGCAAGACAAGCTCATCGATATCGACACTCAGTCAGCCCGCCTGCACTCCGACGTTACCCAGTGCAAGTTTCAGAAAGTCGCGGCGAACGGCCACATGATCCAACTGCCACCGATCAGGTGATGTCAGCGATCAAGAAAGTCGCGGGCCAATCGACTGAGCTTGCCGCCTGAATAGCTGGACCTAAGGCCGGGCTTGCGGCGCGCAAGAGCGTCAATCTTTAGACGGCTTTGGTTGAGTTTCGCTGACCGGATCAGATGCCGGAAAGGTATCCTCCAGACCCTTTTCAAGCTTTCTCTGCTCCTTGTCGGCTTGCACGGCGTGCTTTGGATCGTCTGCGTGCTTGTCGTGAGGCGCCGGGTTGAATTCCTTGGACATAATGCCCTCCTCTTTACGCACTCAGATCGAGTGCCAGCGTTCGCTCGACAACCCGCGAAACCAGCTTTCGTTGCTGATACTAGGAACGGAACCCGATTGGGGCAGTTGACCGTCCGGAGTTTCATAATGTCCGATGCTGTCGACTATCTGCACGCATACGCCGTAAGAGCCATCTGTAAGGCGCGACGGATGCCGATTGGCAAGTCAAAGCGCCTTCAACGAGCAGTCGGGCGAATTTATCTGCTTTTGACCAAGGAAGCGGCTGTCGCCCCGAACGTCGATCATCTCGACGATTTTCGAACGGCGCGCCAAGTGGAAAAGTCGATCGCCACGGAAACCGGCTCGACGATGCCGGCGATCCAGAAGTGGCCGCCTACCTGACACCTACACCGACTGCCGAGACGTTGGCGTTAGGAAGCAAATACTCCAAGGCCTCGAAACCTTTCGTTGAGTTTTGTTGGCAATGGCCGGCCTCTTAAAACGCCAATGCGTTGTAAGCTCGCTCTTGTGGGAATCGCAAATCGGGACACATTGTTCGCTCTCTCCCACGCGGTAAAGCTGACTGGGTTCGATAATTTACGCCCGCTTTCAGACGCGGTAGCCGGAACCATGTTTCTCGTGACTGGTTGGCGTGACGGTTGACGCAATGAAAGCATACTGATGCGCTATCTAACCAGTCGGTCACTCGTTTGTTGGATTCTTCCCTTTCTTGTTGTTTCCAGCGAGTGCATCGCTGCGCCAGAGTGCGACTCCCTCGAAACCCGGAAGGCCGTGCTCCAATTTGTCTTGGGCGACGGCAACAATCCACTGGTTACTTATGCGGCCAAGAATTCAACGGCCGGTAAGGCGTCGGCTGACGCGACCTCGCAACATTCAAAAAGCGAAAAGCCTCTGTATCAGCTCGGTCAGAGAATAGTTACGACCTCAACGAGCAAGGACAAGCTGACGGTGAAATGCAGTGGCGGGATTTCGGCCGCCGTCGGCGATATTAAAGCGACGAAAGAAGTGACTTTCACCGTCCAGCAGTCGTCCGACGGCCAGACTTCCGTCTCCGTTGATCCGTTTCAGTTTTGACTCCTGCTAAAGCCTCATTTCAGATTGGGGGCACGGGTTAGTGGCGCACTGGCTCCAACCGGCGGTCTTCATGGCGTAAAGGCCCACGGCGAGACGTTCGCTGAGCACTGTTTCAGTCCTGCCGACCGGCCATACCTATTGCTGCGAAAGCATTAGCGATTCTGCCATGCCAACCTTAGCCGCTCCCACTTTGTTTCCATCCAGGTCAGAGATCTAACGAGAGGTTTTTGCAAGAATGGGACATCCTGCGCAATGAAAAGGAGACCGAGGGGCAGCATCCAGATACCCAACACAGGTAAGAAGCTAAAGACACCGCCAAGAATCAGCAATAAAGCGACAGTTAGACGAGCCGCGAATGAGGACGGCTTACGCAACCACTGAATGAACCGAGAGATCCTGGCCGGCACTCGCCGATTGATCATCTCGAAATACCTATTCATCTCTTTGTAAGAGGCAGTCATTTCATCTCGCTTTAGCTATCGCCCGCGCAACCATTGGGAACAACGCTAGAGCTCCAGAGTTCCGCGGGTGCAAGACGCTGTTCGAAAGCGGCCTAGCGGAAGCTGGCGACAAAACGATCTATTCCCTCGCTCAGCCCATCCGAAAGGGACATTAGCCAGGCCGCGTGCCGCCGCGTCCCTTTGCGGGGCGGCATCCCGAGCGAACTGACACAACGGTGCGCCGAACAATTGGTGGGCCGAACAACCTCATGCCGCTGCGCCGCTTGGTGCTTATGCACACACCGGCCCACGCGGTAGGCAAGATTGCACGGTTAATGAACGCCGGCGCGTGAGGCCAGGATGCCGCTGCGATACCGGCGCCGAACAGCCACTCGAGCCTGCGCTCAAACGTGCGCTACTTGAAAGCGGCGCAGCTTTCGAAGAGCCGGTGATGGCTGCAAAAGATTGGGAAACGACACACCGGGATTGAAAAGGCACTCTACAGAGCCGGTCGCGGACTCGTCCGCGAGCACTTTCGCATAGACCGACCCGAACGCGGCGACCTAATTACCCAATTTCAAGCAGCGGCGCGCCGGCGCCGGCGTTGGATCTTATGACCTACCAATTGAACAACATTCGCCGGAAGGTCCGTCGCTTCGGAATCCACCGGCGGCGTAAACGCGACCGGCGCGATAAGCGGTTCGGCCGATGGCGTTTCAATCATGATTAGAAAATCACGGCCTTTCTCCGATATCTGCCACCCGCTGGGCTCTCGTAGCACGTAGCCGCTGGAGAAAATATCCAATCCAGGCGCGCGTGCGGCCAGCTTCTTCATCCTTTGTGACCAATCTGCGCCGCTACAAGTGAGAACCGCAACGTATTTCTTAAGGTCCGCAAGCGAGGCGCGCCCTTCAGGGTGTCCTGCTAAGACCTTCAAGACTGTGATCTGAAAATTCACGCTACGCCCCGCAACCGAGACCGAGAATAGTGGTGAAAGCTAAGGGCAGGATGATTTCTGGTCCATCTGGTTACGATCAAGAAACGGGACGGATTGCCGATTTTTCCCAAGCGCGTTAAATCCGCAACATAATTGGAACCTTCCATTTTGTGCAAGTGCGTCACTTCGGCGGTGTACTTGGGGGCGGCAGCCTTAATCTTGCACACCTCGGACATGGCTTTGCTCTCGAGTGCCTCGTCTCGTGCCTTGCCGCCGCGCGATATGAGAATGGGCGGCGCAAGGATTAGTCGGAGTCCAATCTCGCGTATCGGCGCCTTTCTAACTCGGAGGTAAAATGGCATTTCGGACACATAAACTGAATCATCGGCCGAGACGACCAGGACGGCTTGACGATGTTCAACGCCATCGGCCACGCCTTGCATTTTGGACATGGGATCAATACGGCATCGGGGGCGAGGTTGGGGGTTCTCATCCGATTCCACCTCACCCCGCCCGTTCACACGGCTTCGCGTCGATACGCAACTCCAGACCCGCGAGCGCCCATCCAATGCGGCATCGGCGCACCGTCACGGTGGCGTCCGCCTATACCGGCCGCTGCCCATGCGATGACAGCACCCAACAACAGAGCCGCGGCGACGGAGAACGCGAGGATCACCGAGCACTTGCAGTTCATGTTGCGCTTTGCGACGCGCTCTTTCCCGCCGCATCGACCATGCGGCTGACCTTGCCTGAAAGGGCGTCCATCGCCGCCTTTGCGTCATCGATCGTGAGGCCCTGCCTGCGCGCTTCGTCCGACGCGGTTTCGACGACGGTGGCTGCAACCGTGGCCGCCTTGTCGATCTGCTGGCCGGCAATTTCGGCAGCCTTGCTTTTCAGGGTGTCGCTGGTTTCGCCAAGGTATGATTTTTCGATCTCGGTGTTCGGCAAGGCCGCGGCGATGCCGGCGCCGATGGCCAATCCAATGGCGCCCAATGCCAGGGGCTGTGCCTTGAACAGATCGGTCAGATTGCCCCGCACCGTGCCAAGAACATCGGCAGAATCCGGCAGGGCCTTTGCGTATTCCGAGGCCATGCGGGTCGCGGTTTCAATACCGTCGCTGCCCGTCTCACGGAGCGTGTCGGCAGCAGATACAACGCGGTCTTGTGTGGCGCTCATCGCATTCCTTGCCGCGTCCGGCAGGCGATCGAGGCCGGTCGTCTGAAGAATATCGCCAGGTGCACCTCCGGATTTGCCGGCGAACAGCCAGACCAGTCCCATTCCGATGAGAGCCGCAGAGATTGGATTACGGCGCGCTGCGTTGCCGAGGTCCTTGATAAAGTCCGAGCCTTTTTCAGTAACGTCGGTCATCGAACCATCTCCCTCGCTGCCGCTTTGTCTCGCTCGACTTCTTCAATCAGCACAGTGGGCGCAAGCGCATCGCCCGACAGGCGGTTAAGGCCCACCACGATGAGGGCGATCGATAAGGCCGCTGCGCCGCCACCGGCGACGAGATATGCGATGGGCTCCGAAAAACCGCCTTGTATGAGGGCAGCCGCCGCGGCAAACAACAGCAGGACAAGCGCTGGAATCATGATGACTGCCCCAGCACCCATCATTGCGGCAGCTCTCCCGGCCTGCCCGGCCTTTTCGGACAGTTCGGCGCGAGCCAGCGCGAATTCGTTTCCGATCAGCTTTGCAAGCTGACCGACCGCATCGCTGAACAGTTCCGGGATCGAACGATCAGTTCGAGAAGTCATCGCGGTACCCTCGGTTGTCTGCTGCGGAGGAGCGACTGTCCGTTCTCAGGGCTTGCGAACTCGGGCCGTCGTCACTGGAGGAGCTCTTGAGGAACCGAACGGCTCCAAAACCCGCCAGGACCGCCAACCCAAGGAAGGCCGTGGGTTGACGGCGCGCAAAGGATTGCGCTTTCCGGACCACGTCGTTCAGGTTGCCGTTGCGGATGTGATCAGAAACTCCCTCGATCTGGGAGGCCGCCTTCCGGATGTAGGTGCCCGCGAGCGGGAGATCCGTATCGAACTCCCGTGCCGCGCGCCGCATTGTATCCGCCAGGTTGCCGACGTATTCCGCGCCGGACGATTTTTGACTGTTGACCGCGTCCTTGAGCTTGTCAGTAGCCTGAGATGCAACATCCTTGGCCGCATCGACGAGATCGGAGGCTTGGCCCTTGATGGCGTCGGTCGAGCTTTCAGCAAGATCCTTCGCCTTGTCGGTGAGGTCTCGGCCAGCCGACATGGCCTGCTCGCTCAAACTTTTCGTTGACGCAACCGCGTCGTCAAACTTCGCTCTTGCGGAGTCCTGGCCGGAAGACGCCGTGCCTTGATGTGCAGTTCCAATGAGGTCAGCCATGTCAGTTTCCTCCGCCGGTATGTGAATGGGGTGTCTTGTCCGGATCGAAGGCGGTCGTGACCGCGCTTTCCGCCACGCGCCTGACGCGTTGCAGGATCTCGCTTGCCGACTCGTCCAGCTTGTCCGGGGTCAGGCCTTCCGCGCCGGCCTGCCGCGCCACGTTTTCAAAAATTTCGCCCGCTACGCCCTTGGCAGCGTCGAAGCCTTTGGAAGCCGCCTCGCTCGCCCGCCTTCTGGCGGCCGCGGCTGCGTCTCCGACGAGATCTTCCTCCAACTCACTCTTGGGAAGCGCACTCGCAATCAGACCTCCGACCAACAGGCCGACGCCGGCGACCAGAAGTGGATTCTGCTGGATCGTATCCAACATGGTCTTTCCGGCGCGATTGGAATAATCCGCTGCCCTGTCCCGAACATCCCTGGCCGCTTCCAGCCCCGCATTCGCCGCCGACGAGGCGGCGCTTCGCGTGGCGGCGGCTGCACCAGCGGCGATATCACGCGACGAATCCATCGCGGAACCAGCCACTTCAGACGCACTGTCTTTCATATCGGAGACACTCGTATTGATCGCGTCGCCCGCCGAGGCGGCCGAGTCCCTTAGCCGGTCTGCCAGACTGGGCTCTGGCGTCGAGGACGTTGCGGTGCGGCGAACCTGGTCCGCGCCCGCCGACAGCACGTCGCTAACGCGTCCGGCGGCATCCGAAACCGCACCCGTTGCCGAGCTGACAGCCTCTCCAACCTGTGCCGACATATCCTGGCCACGCCGGCCGAGTTCGTCCGAGAGATCGGAGGCCATGTCGGAGGCTTTTTGGGTGATCGATTGGCCGCTCTTTGTGCCGGCGAAAAAGATTCCCGCGCCGACCATCAGCACGGGCAAGGGAATAGCCCTTGCGAACCTGAAAAGCGGATAGGCGAGGCTTGCGCCCACGGCCACCGCCTGCATCGGGTTGCGGCGCGCGGCCGCCGTTATGTCCTCCAACATGCTTTCGCCTTTGGAGCGGACGTAGCTCGTGACCTCCGCCTTTATGTTTTCGGGACTGATGCGCTGGCGAATTTCGCTCGCGGTGTCGGTTACGCTCGCTTTGAGCTGATCTACCGTTTGGGTCAGACCTTCGCGCGTCTGTTCGGTCTCGCGCTGTAGCTCTCGGAGCGATCGATTGGCCGTCTGTTGCATGACCTTGATTCCTTGCTGTGCCAAACCTGAACTCTCGGACATTGCCTATTGTTCCCGACGCGTTTTGACGCTGGCACTCTTGGCTACGGCGGCGATCACGGTCGCGAGCGACTGCGGCGCTACATCATCACTCCGCTGCTCCTTGTCCGCTTCGAAATTTCCCAACCGGCAAACGATGATCCTGGCCGAAGCTGCCCGTCGGGAGAACTTGCGAACCGTGAACGACGACCTCGCCTGGGATACCTCCTCCAGAAAACAGACGCAGATCGTCTCTGCGTTGCCGGCGTCAATCTCGGTATCGGCACCGGAAACACGGGCGTTGAATCCTTCACGTTTCAACGCATCTGCGACAATCAGCGCGGCGCAATCGTCGAGCCGACCCAGCCCGGGTATGCAGAAAACCGGCTTGCCCAGCTTGCGAGCGTCGATGTTGACAATCTTCCCCTTTCTGGCGGGCGCTTCGGCACTCGCGCTCCCCTCAGCGGTCTCGTGCGAGGCGATATCCTCGATGATTTCGGAAACCGTCTCGTGGATATTCTCGAGCCTGACGTCGTCAAGCCGGCCCTGGGCGGCATCGGCCTCAGCCAATCTCAGGGCGCCCAGCAGGATTTCTTCGTAATAGGCCAAAGCGATCCCCTTCTTCAGGAACGACCGCGCCTGTTCGATCGCGTCAATCGGATCGCCCGTCAGCATGCGCTGGTATGCGGTCTGCTGCGGCGTCAACGCCGGCTGGTCTCCCAGCATGACGTCGATGAACTGGAGACGGTCGACGTGCCTGGCAAAGACGACCAGACACAGCGTGAGCGGCGTGGAGAGCAAAAGCCCCAAGGGTCCCCAGAGCCAGGTCCAGAACGACGCGGCCACGACCACGGCGACCGGGGACAGACCAGCACTTCGCCCACAGACCAGCGGCTCTACAACATGGCCGGTCAGCGGTTCCACCACTGCGAACAAGGCGATCGTCCACAAGGTCATGGTCCAGTCGCTCCCGACCGCGGCGGCCAAGGCAATTGGCAAGCCGGCAGCGAGGATCGCGCCGATGTAGGGCACGAAGCGAAGGATCATTGCCAGCAGTCCCCAGAGCGGCGAACTCGGGACGCCGATGACGGCCAGGCCCAGTCCGATCACGACGCCGAAAGTCGCATTCAGAATGAGTTGCGTCAGGAACAGCCTGCCTAACCGTTGCCCTGCGTCATCGAGCGCCGCCGTGGTGCGCTCCAAATCCTCGCTGCCGAGCAACCGAATGAACCGGTCGCGCAGATCCTCCCGCTGAAAAAGGAAGAAGATGAGGAAGATCACCACGATTCCGGTGGTGGTGAAGGGAGCTGCGAGTGGTCGCAACATTGCGATCAGTGCCTCAGACGCACCCGGGTCTGGCTGATGAACTTCGACAGGGATAGGCGTTTTTGCCGGGCCGTCCGACAACGATGGCTTCGCGGTTTCAGCATCACCACTTCCGGGCGACTTCAGCTCCCTGTCCAGGTTCTTCAACAGGCTGGAGGCGTTCTTGAGCACGCCAACGCTGCCAATCCTGTCCCGCAGGTTATGGATTTTTTCGCCCAGCGTGGACTGATAGCGCGGCAGGTCGCTCGCGAGTTGGTTGACCTCGATCATCACCATCGCCGCAAGACTGAGGGCGATGGCCAGCGCCAGGCTGACCGCACTGAGCACCGCTATCGACCGCGGCACTTTCATGCGCTGGAATGCCCTCACAAGGGGCGACAAGACAAAACTCAAGAGGATGGCGACTGCGATCGGGACGAGGATTTCACGCGTGAAATAGAGGGCGGCGACGACAAGTGCGCCGATCAAGAAGTTTGAAAATGCCAAGCCAGCTGGGACCAACACCTCTATCTACCGATGCGCGAATCAACCCGGCACGGAGTGCGCCGCGTAGCCACTTAATGGAAATCCTATTGGAAGGTTCCAATAGCCAACAACATGAGACGTTGTCTCGATGCGTCTCCACAGATGTTGGGTGCCTGCAATAGTCACCGGGACGAAGTGGTAATCGTCGGTGCCCTCGTTGCTCCTCCGCTGACCCTCAACGGAACCAAATCTGAACATTGCACTTTCATCGATGCATCATGAAACTGGAGGAAGGACTCAGCATTTGGCATCTGCTCCTGTGATACTCGCCCTTGGCACCGGCGTGGCGGACGCTCTGCGATGACCAGCCCTTTGCCACTTGCCGTCACGGGCAACGGTCGTTTACCGAACTCGGGCGAGATATTTAGCTGTCCGACTTTGAGGCGTGGACGCAACCCGTTCTGGCGGCCCTGATGCAACGATCCGGCCGCCCTCGTCGCCCGCTCCCGGCCCAATGTCGATGATCCAGTCGCTGGCTGCCGCAACTCCCATATCATGCTCGACAACGACTACGGTGTTCCCAGACTCGACGAGGCCGTCGAGCTGCTTCAGCAGTTTCGCTACGTCCGACGGGTGCAAGCCCGTGGTGGGTTCGTCAAGCACGTAGAGTACCTCGCCACGTTGCAAGCGCTGCAGTTCGGTGGCGAGTTTAATGCGCTGTGCCTCGCCACCTGATAGTTCCGTGGCTGATTGGCCGATCCGAATGTATCCCAGCCCGACCTCTTGAATAACGCGCAAGGATCGACGGAGAGATGCGTCGTCGGCGAAAAACTCAAACGCTGAATTCACAGTCATGGCAAGCACGTCAGCAATCGACTTGTCGCGAATCTTGATCTCCAGCGTCTTGGCGTTGTAGCGGGCTCCCTTGCAGGTCGGGCAAGGTGCGTACACGCTCGGGAGAAATAGCAGTTCAACGCAAACGAATCCCTCCCCTTGGCAGGTCTCGCAGCGTCCCTTCGCAACATTGAACGAGAAACGACCAGCATCATAGCGCCTTGCGCGAGCCTGCTTCGTGGCTGCGAACAGCTTGCGGACATGATCGAAGAGACCGGTATAGGTCGCAAGGTTCGAGCGCGGCGTTCGGCCAATCGGCTTCTGATCGACCACCACCAGCCGCTTTATGCTGTCGAGACCTTCGGTAATGTCGCCACCTCGCGTTTCTACGCGCGCATCAAGTGCGTCATCATCTTCGCTGGGCCCCTTACGTTGCCCCAGTTTGTCGCCAACGGCCTCCACCAGAAACTGACTGATCAGGCTCGACTTCCCGGACCCCGAAATTCCGGTGACGCTGGTAAATACTGCCAGCGGAATGTCGACATCGAGACGGTCGAGGTTGTTGCGGGTAACTCCCCGAAGCTTGAGCCATTTGTGAGGACGCCGGAGCGACCTGGCGGCCGCTTGAGCTTCCGCAAACAAATAGTGCCGCGTCTGAGAGTTTCGCACTTCGGCGAGACCAGGTAATGGACCGCTGTACAGTATCTGACCGCCCTGCTCTCCGGCTCGCGGCCCGACGTCGACAATCCAGTCCGCGTGTCGGACGATGTCGAGTTCGTGCTCGACGACGAAAAGCGAATTTCCGGCAGCTTTCAAACGCTCCAGCGCGCGGAGCAATGCCTCGGTGTCGGCCGGATGAAGTCCAGCCGACGGTTCGTCCAACACGTACACCACCCCAAACAGGTTGGATCGAACCTGTGTCGCTAGACGAAGTCGCTGTAGTTCGCCCGGAGACAGCGTCGGCGTGCTGCGCTCTGGGGTCAAATAGCCGAGCCCGAGATCGAGCAGCACGTCCAAACGCCCGAGCAAGTCCTCCGTAATACGCTGGACGACGAGAGCCTTCTCAGGATGAGCGTGGGAAACACTTCTTCTGCTGTTCAGATAGGGTTTGAGAAGTTCGCCAAGTCGCTTCAGCGTCAGCCGTGAGATTTCGGCGATATCCAATCCGGCAAAGCTAACCGATAGCGCCTCCGGCCGTAACCGCTTGCCGTTGCAGACCGGGCAGTCGGTACTGGACAGAAACTGCGTCACACGACGTTTCATCATCGCACTTTGCGTCGTGGCGAAGGTCTGCAGCACATACTTGCGGGCCCCGGTGAAGGTCCCCTGATAACTGGGCTCCTCCTTGCGCTTGAGCGCTCGCTTTGTCTCAGCTGGAGTATATCCGGCGTAGACCGGCACTGTCGGTTGTTCGTCGGTAAAGAGGATCCAATTGCGATCCTTCTTCGGAAGCTCTCGCCATGGCCTATCGACGTCGTAGCCGAGGGTGACCAGAATGTCCCGCAGGTTCTGCCCTTGCCAGGCAGTCGGCCATGCTGCGACGGCCCGTTCCCGGATGGTCAGCCTGTCATCAGGCACCAGCGAGCGCTCACTGACCTCGTGGACGCGGCCGATGCCATGGCAATTCGGACAGGCCCCCTCAAGCGTATTCGGCGAGAACGCCTCCGCATACAGCAGCGACTGATTGGGCGGGTAGTCACCAGCGCGCGAATACAGCATTCGCAGCAAGTTCGACAATGTCGTGACACTTCCCACCGACGACCTAGTGGTGGGCGATCCGCGTTGTTGCTGCAACGCCACCGCCGGGGGCAGGCCCTCAATCTCATCGACCTCGGGCACCGCCATCTGGTGAAATAGCCGGCGGGCGTAAGGTGAAACGGATTCAAGATAGCGGCGCTGCGCTTCCGCATAGAGCGTTCCAAACGCCAAAGACGACTTGCCGGATCCTGAAACGCCTGTGAACACCACAAGGGCGTTGCGAGGAACTTCAAGCGAGACGTTCTTTAGATTGTGCTCACGGGCGCCAAAGACACGAACAAAGTCGCCAGCAGTACCCCTTTTCAGCTTGTCTCGGTTGTTGACGGGGGCGTCCATTTTGTCCCTTCAGCGCCAGCATGGACAGCGGTCCAACCCGTCCAAGAGAGTTGAGAAACCCTTCGACACGACCCAGGTTCCACGGAAAGGCATTTCAAAGAGCTCGCTGAAATGGTCGACGAAGCACGGAAGACCGTTCGCAAGCTTGTCGGAGACAACTGCCCCGCTTCGTCCTGTCGGCATCGGAACCGCTCGCCCAGACTACCCTATCGTCGCGCTGGTCGCATGTCGGCGTCCCTGTCCAGGACCTTGAAGCCCCTCGTCTTGCGCCCCCCACACCGTCCCGCCGATGATTTGGAACGATTGCCATTTTTTCCCGTTACCGGCATGCTTCAACCCCTTGCCGTGCTGAAAAATGAAGGACTTTGCGGATGCGTCATTTTCTCCGGAAGCGATCCAGATGATGGATATCGCGCTCCAGGATGCCATCGACGCACTTCCGGAGCCGGTCAGTTCACACATCATCCATCGCTTGGCGGAAACAATCCTTCGACTCGTCCGGGATGGCGAATGCGATCCACTCGCTTTGCAGCGGTTAGCGTTGCTTGAGCTCCAGATCGGGCCGGACAGTTGACGTAGGGCGGAGGGACCTTGATCAATTTTTGGAATAATGTCAGGCGCCAAATTGCCAGTACTCGCCATCCAACAATGATTTTGGCCGCGATAGCGACGTTTTTGGCTTGGGTGGTCACCGATCTGCTCAGAGCAACTTTTGGCTAACGGCTACTTTTTGCGCCATTCTCGAGGTCTGCGGTAACGATTGGCTCGGTCGAACTCCATTTTTGCGCTTGCTCGAAGCAGCCTTGGCTGACCGGGGAAATCGGGCGAACAAAGGTTCGAGAGCTGACGTAAGTCGACCATTCATGGAAGGCCGGATAGAAGCAATCATGCACAAGCAACATTGGGTCAGATGCGAATAACTCCGAAAATGAGGAGAAGGACCACGGTAACGACGGCCGAGAGGATGAGCGAGCCGAAGCAGCCCAGCCGATTTGAAAAGAAAAAGAACATGTGACTTCGCCAACCTCAAATCGTACAGTTCGCCAGCCGGAACTTATATTCCCGGCCGCAACACGACTTTGATCACACCATCCTTCTTGTCCCGGAACTTCTTATACATTTCCGGCGCCTCTTCGAGGCTCGCAGGATGCGTTACGACGAAGCTCGGATCGATATCGCCAGCTTCAATGAGCTTCAGAAGCGGCCTCGTATAGGCCTGCACGTGTGTTTGGCCGGTCTTGATCGTGAGTCCCTTGTTCATAGCTGCGCCGAGAGGTATCTTGTCGCCCATGCCTACGTAAACGCCGGGTATTGAGACCGTACCCGCCTTCCGGCAACACATGATTGCTTCGCGGAGAACGTGAACCCTATCCGTCGCCAGGAATGCTGCGGCCTTCACTTTGTCGAGCACGGCGTCGGTCGCGCCGTGACCGGAGGCTTCGCACCCGACCGCATCGATGCAGCTGTCCGGACCACGCTTGTTGGTCCGTTTCATGAGTTCATCGTAGACATCGGTTTTCGAGAAATCGATAATCTCGGCACCGCCGGCTTCTGCCATGGCCAGCCGCTCAGAGACTTCGTCGATTGCGATCACGCGTCCGGCTCCAAGCAGTAGCGCGGAGCGGATCGCGAACTGCCCTACAGGACCGCAGCCCCAGATTGCCACGGTGTCGCCCGGCTCAATCTGGGCGTTCACGGCTGCCATATAGCCGGTCGGGAAGATATCAGACAGGAAAAGCGCCTGCTCATCTGTCACGTTGTCCGGTACCTTGATCGGGCCCACATCAGCCATAGGAACCCGAAGATACTCGGCCTGCCCGCCGGCGTATCCGCCCAGCATATGGCTGAAGCCGAACAGCCCCGCGGGCGATTGGCCCATGGCCTTGGCGGCCATCTCGGCATTGGGGTTGGTCCGGTCGCAGCACGAGAACAGGCCCTTCTGACAAAACCAGCACTGGCCGCAGCTGATGGTGAAAGGGACGACGACGCGATCGCCGATTTTCAAATTTTTGACTTCGGGGCCGAGTTCAATCACCTCGCCCATGTTCTCGTGGCCGAGAATATCCCCACTTTCCATGGTCGGCTGATAGCCATCAAGGAGATGGAGGTCGGAGCCGCAAATTGCGCAAGCGGTGATCTTGATCACCGCATCTCGCGGCTGCTGTATCTTGGGATCGGGCACCGTGTCGACGCGAACGTCGCCTTTGCCGTGCCAACACAATGCACGCATGGTCGTTCTCCTTTGCGGAAACGGCATGCACAACCCCGGTCCATGTCGTCTGAGCGCAACAGGCTCAAGCTCCATACGTTCCAAATGCAGCAAGAAGATTCACAGTCGCAAAGCTCGACAGCGCGCCTCTTCAAAGCAATCCAAGACTAGTCGCCGGGGACTCCGCTGTTTCACGCCTGAGCAGCTCTCCCGGGTTCGGTCTTATGCGACCGCGCGTCGCGAGCTTTAGTCCTCCTACCCAAACCTAAATACTAACTCCTAGTAGTCTGGAGCAAATTTACGCTCAAAGCGCGCCTGCCGCGCCGTGGCCCGGGCTGGTCGCTGTAGTGCTCAGGCACTACTAGGCTTTGACCGCGGTAACGCCGTCAGAAGCGCGCCAGTGTGCACATCTCGGGCAGGACCTTGTGAATGGCGGCGAACAGCGCCGTTAGAAGCGCGAATGACGTCGCCAGAGTTAAGCCGCCGTTGTTGCAGGCAATTTGTCGTGCATTTTCAGACTATCGACGTTCAAGCCAGTGGCCTCAATTGCCAATTTGATCGCTTCGCCGAGGTTGCTCGCGATCAGATCAGCCTTTGCTGCCTCGCGGAGCCGCTCTAACTCTGCTTGATCAGTGTCCTTAAGCCAGCAACACAGTATTATGGCTGCTTTCGGCAATTTTCGACGAAGACGTCGAACGGCATAGCGCATATGAGCGGCTCCAGTCCCATCCAAGTAGACTAGGCATACTATCGAAACACCGTCGGTCTGGAGCCGAAAGATATTGGAGGTTGTCAGCGCTTCGGGTCCCTCGGCGCGAGCTGTCAGCCCGTGTGCCGTAGAGAGCTGTGCCAGCATGATGGCGGCGGCTTCATCAATTAGACTACGCCCACCTATGCATAAGATCGGCAATTCGCTCTGCCATTCGCCTGGCAGATCCTTCTTGCTGACGATTGGCAGATCTGCGTATGGCCCGTCTTCAGCCACGCTCTCTACCGCCGAGGTCGCTTCTGCGTCCGAAGTTGAGCGGACTTTTGGCGCCGGACGATCGTCCTGATCAGCAAGGTTGTTAGCAAACTCGATTGCCGCGTCTCTAATTTTTGTCAAACGCTCCTGATCGAGAGCGCCGCGCTCTGCATCCGCTTGAGCCAATTGCAAGCCCTTCAACGCTACTTCATCGTAATAGGAACTAAGTGATCTCTCTTTTAAGAACTCTTCCGCCTTATCGGAAGCTTCGGTTGGATCTCCCGCGAGCATCCGCTGATAGAAAATCTCAGGTGGAGAAAGCGCGGGCCGGTCACCAAACATCACGTCAAGAAATGCTAAGCGTTCCACATGCCGCCCGAGCACCACCAGGCAGACAGTTAAGGGAGTCGCCAACACCAGCCCGATTGGACCCCAAAGCGCGGTCCAAAACGTGGCAGACGCGACAACGGCCACTGGGGAAAGCCCGGTGCTGTGACCATAGACCATTGGCTCGATCACGTGCCCAACAATCGGCTCCACTATTAGAAAGAGGCCAAGAGTCCAAAGCAGCATCGACCACGTCGGATCAACGGCAACGGCAAGAGCCAATGGAAAGGCCGCGGCGATAGCTGCGCCGATGTAGGGCACGAATCGCAAAACAGCCGCTAAGATTCCCCAGAGGATGGCACTTGGAACACCTATGAACCATAGGCCAGCGCCAATGACTACGCCGAACGCTCCGTTCAATAGGAGTTGGATTAGGAAAAGCCGACTGAGGCGCCTGGCCGCGTCGTCGAGTGCTGCCGTTGTGCGTTGGAGGTCATGCGACCCTGCGAGCCGAATGAGCCGGTTACGGAGGTCTTCCCGTTGAAGCAAGATGAAAATCACAAAAATGATAATGATACCCGTCGTAGCGAGTGGGTGCAGGAGTGGCGAGATTAACGCCTGCAAACTTTCCAGAGCGCCTGGATCCGGTTGCCGCACCTCTACGGGCACTGGAGTAAGTGGCGCTTTGGGGTTGACTATCGTATTCGCACCGAGTGCGGACCCGGCGTCTTTCGGCTTATCGAGTTCTTTGCTCAAGTCCTTCAGCATCCCAGAGGCGCGTTCGAGTGTGCCCCGGCCAGCCGTGGTGTCTCGAAACAGCTGTATCTTCTCACTTATCGTAGATTGATAGCGCGGCAACTCACTAGCGAGTTGCGTTAATTGCGATGCAAGGAGGCTGCCTATTGCAAAGAGCAACGCAAAGGCAAGGACGACGACGCTTACGACCGCAATTGCGCGAGGAACGCGCGTTCGTTGAAGCAGTCCCACAAGGGGGGCCAGGACAAAACTAAGCAGAATTGCCAGCGCAATCGGGATGACGATGTCGCGTCCGAAATAGAGCGTCATCACGATGATTACAGCCAGAACCGCGGTTGCTACCGCACTTTGCAGTGCAATCAATTCCTCTGAGGTGCGCGCTTTGAATGGCTGATTGGCCATCTTGACCTCTGTTTAACGCCAGAAGACTGGTCCGGGCTTCGGACCGTCTTCTATCCCGCTGAACTCTTCCGATGAGACGGCCAGAACAATGTCTTTGATGGCTGACGTTACTGGGCCGGTTGTCGTTTGATGGACCATACGTCCGTTGCAAGAACTCCAATGAATACTGTGAGCCATGCGGGCCAATTGCCGGCCTTGATTCAAGAAAGTTGAGAAAGTGCTCTCTCTGCGGCGGGCTATGGTCATCGGGGCGCTCGACAGTGCATGCACGATATCCTGAAAGACTAGGGAGATGTTGCAGCGCAGGTTGAACGAGCAAAACTGTCCTTCGTTCCTGTGCCTGAGGGGCAATCGCGCGTTAGAAGAGATGAAAGAGGTGCGGCGTCCTAGGTCGGGGAAACGTTCTCGAACCGCCGCGTTTGTTCCCTGCTAGGCTACCGCATGATCCCATCGTGGCGGTCAGAATCAGTTACGTTGCTGCTACGCACTCTGGAGGGCGTACGTCATGGACACCGAGAAGAAATCGAGCGAACAGACTACGGAAGAGCCCAAGAAGGATATCGGCGAGATCGTTGGCGAATTGGTGGTCAGCGGAGCCACCGTGTTGGCTCACACAGCGGCCGAGGCCGTGGTCAAACGTGTGAGGAAAGCGACGGCGAAAACCGCCCCGGTAAAAGCCATAACAAAGGTCGTGAAGAAGGCAAAAAAGTCGTCCCGCGCATCAAAGGTCGCCAAGAGCAAAAATAGGTCCAAAGCGAAATCAGGTACGAAGATAGCCGGCAAGAAGGCTAGTAAGAAGGCTGGTAAGAAGGCTGGTAAGAAATCAGCCACTAAGAAAACGAAGAAGACGTCGAAAAAGTCAAAACGCTGAAGGAGAATGCTGTGGCTAAGAAGGCTAAGAAATCCGTTACCAAGCAGGTAGTCAAGGCCGCGAAGTCGATGGCTAAAAAGGCAAAGAAGGCTGTCAAGAAAATGATGCCCAAGAAGACAAAAAAGGCGAAGAAGAAGAAGTCCAATCGCTGATGATCTGATGGATTGATTTAGAAAGTAACCGGGCGGCGTTTGGACAGGAGCAATCCTACGCCGCCCGGCCTTGGAGGGTTGTCTCCATGGCTAACCGAGTCCGCTTCTTTCGGAGTTGGCTTGTTTTTCAAGGTGGCTTTCGGGTCATCTGACACTCTCTGCTCAAAGCGCGGACGTAAAATTTGCGCCTAATCGGCAGGCGCCTGCATGGTTGGGCTGCAATTGCCACGCTCTGCCATCGACTTTTAACTCCGGCGCAGCCAAGGCTGAGGCATGGCAAAACGGCACCGATCTCTCGCTCTTTTCATCGTTTTGGTTGTCGGTATCGGCTGGGCGGTCGGCGCTACCAACTTGCCGGGTGCATGGTATGCCGGGCTGCATAAGCCACCCTTCAATCCGCCAAATTGGATCTTCGCCCCGACCTGGACGGTCCTCTATGTGATGATCGCGGTGGCGGGGTGGCGAACCTATCTGCAAGACGATGCGACCGCTCTGCCAATGCAGCTCTGGCTAGCGCAAATGATCTTGAATTTTCTTTGGTCGCCAATTTTCTTCACGCTTCACCATATGACGTTCGCCCTTGCAATTATCCTGACCCTATTGGCCGTCATTGTGAGTTTTATCTGGGTGCAATGGCATGAGAATCGAGTGGCCGCTGCCTTGTTTATTCCCTATGCGGGTTGGGTCGCCTTCGCTTCCCTTCTCAACTATTCCCTTTACCGGCTCAACTGACGTCGCCTGGCCCGGAACTCGTGAGATTCCGAAAACTATGCCAGTAGAGTGATAATGGGCCGGCTGGACGTGAATATGAACGGCTGTTCAATAACTTACGCCAATTTAATGTCGCACATCGGAACGTAAGATATGCGCATCAATTAGCACTCCACATGTAACTGGAGTGTTCAAATGAATAAGTTAGGTATCATATTTGCCGTCGGTGCAGCAGCGCTGCTCGGCGGTTCTGCCGCAAATGCTGCGGACAATACGGCGAAGGCGAAAGCGTCAACCGTCGTAACGCAGCCGTCTACCGACATCGGTTCTCAGCGTCGGCATCATCGTCACTACGGGCATCGTGCCTATCGTCCGTATTACGGCAACAGCTACGGCTATTACGCCCCCCGTCCCTACTATGGTGGCGGATACGGCGGCGGACCGTACTATGGCAGAGCCTATGGTTATGGTGGCCCGAGCGTTTCGTTCGGGTTCGGCGGTGGCCCGGGCTGGTACTAGAAATAAGAAGCCCGCAGCGATGCGGGCTTTTTCTTCGCCGAAAGAAGAACTCTGCGCGGCCAATCTCGTGCCACCGCCCCTAGCAGAGTTATAGGCGTGAACGTTTGATCTGCTGATGCATCCACTCGAACATGTTTTGATGCTGCGTATTCATGCAGTGTATCACGAACATTGGCAGCGTTATCCAAACTAAGTCTTCAAGCGCCGTCCCGTATCCTTATTGAGCGGGCTTTTGCGTTCCTTCCGTAGTCCTTCAGGCAGCGGGTAATTACCTTCGTCCGGTCCCGGCATCGGCTTGGGCCGTACGTCCGCGCCCCGCTGTGCCTTCTGGCTCGGCGTGGCGTTCTCTTTAACCTGATGGGGTGGAGGATTGCCCGCCTTGGTAACTGGGTCGTACGCGCCGCCGCGCCTGTCTGTAAAATCGCTCATAAGTATCTCCTTTGGCGCTTAACGGAGCGAAAGGGGCTTGGTCCTGTACTCACCGCGCGACGAAAAGCATAGAAGCGACGATCGAAATACCAATGAACAAAGTAGAGCCGATGAGCCACCAGGCATGCCCCAGCCCTGTAGCGCGCTGGCTTTTTTTTGTCGGGCGAATCTCGTGAGCGGCGGCCAATCGGACCTGCGCTGCGGTGTTAGGAGCTCCACCGGCTTCATCGTCGGTTCCGAGGGGAGCGGCAGCGGGGTCCGTCGCGTCGACCTTGCCGCTGCCCTGGTCGATTGCAATGCGCAATTGCTCAGTAGTCTCTATCGGCTTTTTTGGGTCGACCTTGTGACCAGTTTGAGGGGAAGCAGTGGACGCTCGTTTATCCTGCATGGTGTCTGTCATGCACGACAACTAAGACATCGTCTAAAAGTTGCTCCAAGCCGTCCACGCCTCAACTGCGGCAAGAGCGGTAGTCGAGGTGCGTCGTATCCGTCGTAACAGGGCGCACGCACGGGGATAGCCGACCGCGAACCCTCGCGAGAGGGTTGAAGGATAGCCCCGTCCCGCTTGCGGTCTCGCGCCCCGTACGCAGGAACGTTCTCCCTAGTGCGAATGTTGGATGTACAGGGTTTTGGAGAAGATATGCAAAAAGCGCGCAATCCTAGTCCGGATCTTGGGCTGGGTACGACAGTGCTAGCGGGAATGGGTGGAACCGTTTTACTAGCGGTGCTTTTTCTACTTTTTTCTTCAAGCGGGTCCCACATCGCCGACAAATTCGATCCGAAGAAGATGGTGAGCTACTCGATGCGTCCCACCCCTCCTATGGCGTTGCCTAATAGATGATGCCTGCTAATTCTGTTCATCCCCATAGCCGTTGCGATTGCCCCTCCGGCAGCCCGCGAGTGATCTAGCGGAGGCTCACGAGGCTTTGCGTTTCTACCGTCCACTATCGGCACTGGTGTTCGAGAGCCGACATCCCCGGCAAAGAGAGCGAGCTCCGTTTACGTAAAGAAAATCGACAGTCAGAGTGAACATCACGACTGGTCCAAGACCGACGACTGGTAACCGAATCGTTAAGCAACTCCGGCGCCCTCCCTTCGTTACATCCGCTCACAAAGGAGAGTGATCATGGATAAGGACCGCATTGAAGGTGCCGCAAAGCAGGCAAAGGGCACGATTAAAGAAACTGTCGGTAAGGTGACGGGCGACAGTAAGACCGAAGCCGAAGGAACTGCAGACAAGGCTGAGGGCAAGGTGCAGAATACTGTCGGTGGCATCAAGGATAAGGCTCGCGAAGTGCTCAACAAGTAAATTATCGACCCTGGGTCGTTGGAGGCCGGACGTATGGGTTGATCCCGTACGCCGGCTTTTTTGCAACGTTAAGCACCCCTGCCACTTTCAAAACCCCTTTTTCTTACTCTTGTCGAATTTGTCGAATTTCCAAGTCCAATAAGGGCGGTCGGGATAGCGTTTCTTCCTCGGCAGCTTTACAATCGGCACTCGCTGCTCGCTACCGTCGCCAAAGGTCTTGACGATGAAGCGCTCCTCACCCTCTTGAACGATCTCGATACTGAGGGGAGTTTTCGCCATGCCGATTAAGTGCAACGATCGTACGATGGTTCCTAAAGAGTAGCGGACCGTCTGCCGGGTATTGACCCCACGCCCAATGCTCGACGCGTACAGAAGCGGGCGTAGTCAGTGACAACCCTTGCCGTATCTAGAAGCCGAGCGCAGTAGTCGGCCGACGCGGCAGGACATGGTGATTTTTGACGATACGCCGCTGGGCGCGGCATGGAAAACACGCTCTCTCGCTAGTGATCAGCTTTCGTCAATCTGACCAATCCCTCTAACAGACGATCGATAAAGAGGACCTGACCCTTCAGAATTTTTAGGCGCGCCTCGTACTCGTTGAACCAAGCTGCCCGATCGAGCTCGGGAAATGGCTGGCGCCGCCCGGATCGCGGTGGCCATTCCATGTCGAACGTATTGCTTCGCAGATCCGCAGGATCCCAGTCGCCTTGAATAGCCCAAGCGTGAACCACCTTCCCGCCCGCTTGCTTCACCGCGCCGAGCGGGATGAAATCTCCCGTCGGATGGTGCCCGGTCTCCTCGGCAAACTCACGCCGCGCGGCTGCAAGTGGCTCCTCGCCGGGGGAAATCAACCCTTTCGGTATGCTCCACGCACCAGCATCCTTACGGCTCCAGAACGGGCCTCCCGGGTGGCCGAGCAGGAACTGGATGTCACTATCACGTTTTCTGAACAGGAGAAGACCCGCACTCTCAGCCTTGGTAGTTGAAGCTTTCGCCGGCAACGATACCTCTCCACAATCGTTACTCGTTGCGCAGGTTTATCGAAGTTGCACAGAAGACGAAATGGATTACGCATTGTGGTGCAAGCGAAAACATCCAAAAACGAAATATAGCGGAGCGAAAAGCCAAAACGGTTCGCAACTATCTAAACTGAGTATTCCCTCAACTTTGCGGGCTATGCTCGGTGCTTGGCGTGTAAGAACCGAGCATGCCAACCGAAGCTTGAGCAGCCGCAAACGGCCCTGCGTAGCGTTAGCCGGCGATTTCCATACATTCCTCACAATTGAGTGTATTCCGCCCTTTAAGCGCCAAAATCCATACTGAGGCTACCCGCTGATACTGTCTAGGGTAGCAGATGATCAGGACGGTGTGGCTTGCGATTGTATGTCTAGCGCTGCTCAGCGCCTTGGCTGTCGGCCAGGTGCTCAGGACGCCTGCCGGCACCACACCCGCAGAGATGTCAGCAGACGGGGCGACGGTCGGCATTGCTGACGCTGAACACGCACTCAGCAAGGCCGATCGACTTGAGATCAACTACGCGCGTCAGGAAACCCCGCCCCAAGCTGTCTTGCAGCCAATCGAGCCAACCGCACCTGTCATAATTCCGCCTAGCCCGCCGGTGGAAACCAAAATCATAAGCCGACATTGGCGCGATCCTCATGCCTTTTCACCTTCGCTCAAAGATTCGCGACGGAGCGAATCCAAAAAGAAGAGCCAGAATGTCGACCGCAAACGCAATCAAGCCGCGGATCGATCCAAACCATCTGAACCGGTGAAGCCTTGCAGCCGGCCTGGCCCTATTGCGGATCTGTTGAGGGCTGTGAATTTGTCGCCCGCATGTTCGTCCTAGGTTTCAATCTGTTGCATTCATTTGCCCCATTCGCCAGTGGGTCTAGCGACTCCGCAGGTAGATGTCTGCATCACCCGGGCAGAGAGACATGCTCGGTAAACGCCGAAAATGACGGGTTCGAGCAGCTCGACTTCATCCTGTGACGCTGAGACAACGTCGCCCCCTGACGCCGTCACGCGCGTGAACCACCGAGCACGGCCGACCCATGAGATCACGATCATCCATTCGCCAACCGCTTCGAAATAACGCGCCAGATCGAGCTTAGTCACGCCCTGATCATACCGCCGACCCTGCTCGGCCGTGCCGACGAGGTGAACAAGTGATGTCGCGCTTATTGGCCCTTATTGGAAGTTTGTTGCGCTCCGTCCGTTCGGATTAGACCGGAACGACGCGAATGACCCTTAAGATACATGCTCGATCCTGTGCGCTCAACAAATGGATACCGTAAGAAGGAGACGCATCGACGCGGCTCACCTCCTGATAGGTTATGTCTACATTCCTTGAAGGACTTCAGCAGACAAAAAGCTAAAGCACTTCAGCGCGAACCTGGGCCACGCCGCGGTCCGTAATCCCCAACCTGCGCGCAGCGCCGAGTGAAAGATCGAGGACGCGGCCGCGAACCCAAGGTCCCCGGTCATTAATACGAACTACTACGGACTTGCTGTTTGCAAGATCAGTTACAAGAACTCTTGTACCGAACGGTAGGCTGCGATGGGCAGCGGTCATTGAATTCCGAATGAACGGGGCACCGCTGGCTGTTTTTCCTGTCGGATATGAATAGTAAGAGGCTTTTCCAGAAAAAGCCCGGTTTGAAGGTCGAGGGGCTGAGCGCTCTTCCGGACGACGAGCCGTCTCCCCTCCGGTCGGAGGTTGCTCAAGTGGAGGATACTGTCTGGGCTGGTCCTGTGCCTCGGGTGCCGGTTCTGCGCGCGCTTTTGGAATGATAGACCATCGATCAAGAAAGGTCTGTGCCGAAGCAGAATCGACATCTATGCACAACCAAGCCGGGACTGTGATAACCGCGACTATTCCAATAATAAGGCGCATGGACGGCCTCACAAACAAATGGAAACAAATGGAATAACGCAAGCTGTTGAGGCTCCGTTCCTGTCATGCAGGAATTCTCGTGGCGATCAATGGATATATACCGATGCGTCCAACTCATACGTTCGGTGTTTTAGGCGCACCGCAGCAACAAACGCCTATTTCCGAGGGTATTGCCTTTGCAAGGAGGGACCTCCAACGGTCGCTTCATGATGATCGTGCGTTCGTCGCCATAAAGGCATCGCGGCATCGCGTCCGGCTTTGAACCCAAGTCGAGAGTAGGTTTCAGCGGTGACCGAGGACGGGACGATAAGCACCGGGATGTTTCGTTCGCGCGCTCGGGGGGCGGTCGCTCGTGCTTCGGGCGCTTTGCGAATCTCCAGGTTGCCAAAGTGCCCCGTCGCCAGCGATCGCCTACACGGAGCCCACCAATTGTTGTCGTCAGCGAGGTTCGGAGCGCCCGAACTAAACTGCGTCGCAACAGGCTGAGTGCCCTTCTCCAATTCGCTTTTGAACGCGGATTACAGTAGCAGCATGCCATTTCCCGCCGGTTGGGGTCGGTATCTTGCGCTCATTTAGCACCGCGGCCGTGGCCCGCGCGGACCGGCCCGCGAGTTCAGTCAGGATCGGTCGCAACTGCTCGGCGCGCTCCATCGCCTCGTTGCGGTTCGCAATGCCCCTTGCGTTGAGCCCACCCAGTTTAACGCCCTGGGCCTTTTTAGCAGCGAGCGCGTCCCGAGTGCGTCGGGAGATCATAGCCCGTTCTTTTTCTGCCAACGCGGCGTACAAATGCAACATGAACGGGTCGGCGTCAGCGCCAAGCTCTGCGACGATGAACGGCGTCTTCTGCGACATCAACCCGCTAATGAAATGGACGTCTCGGCTCAGTCGATCGAGTTTGGCAACAATGATCGGGGATTTAAGCTTCCGGGCCACCTTCACCGCCGCCGCGAGTTGCGGTCGTCGATCGAGGGCATCCGCACCTTTACCGGTTTCAACCTCCTTGAAGATCTGGATTAGGTCGTAGCCCTCGGCTTCAGCAAATCTCGCCAGCGTCGCTTGCTGGGCCTCGAGTCCAAGGCCTGACTTCCCCTGGCGCTGCGTCGATACGCGGATATATGCAATTGCGGTCTTGGTCATGAGACTATAATCCTAAAAAAATACAACACGGCAACCGGCGTTGGCGTGTTACAATCTACTTAACATACTGTAAATGAACGATTTTTTGTGAAAGATTTAGTGGGCGCGGGGGGCGCTGGGACGCCTTTGAGGTTCGGTGGTAAATTTCAGCGGTAGCCCCAAAAATTGCACCTGCAGCCCGCTGGCGCCCCGACAAGGGGGTCCTCGTGAGCGGCGGCCACCGGGGCGTCCCCAATTGGACGGGGCCGGGAGGCCGGTTCCTGGCGCACCTGGCGCGAAGAATCCGAAGGTTGCCCTGAAAGGGCGCCAGGCTCAAGCGGGGGCCAAACGGGCTGCCGTAGCCGCCTAGGAGCCTTACTTGTTCATCCGCGCGCTTGCATAATATTAGAGTCGTTAGGTTTTAAAAACGCCGTTGCCGCGACCCGCCGTTCTGGCTGCCGGCTACACCCACTCAAAACTCGAGTCGTAGGCCAGCTCGTCCACGGGCCAGAAGCACATGACAACTGCGTCAGCGAGGTTCGGCGAGCGCGTGCCCTCGGGGTGCTTATCGATGATCAACTTCATCCGGGTATTCTTGCTCATGGTCGGCTGGCTCAATTCTTTTTCGAGCGTGCGGAGCAGGCGAAGCGTGGAAGGCAGGCTGATCAGTTCGTCGCGGTCGTATTTCACGCCGTCCCGGACAGCACGGTGCGTGCGCTCGAAGCGCAGACGCAGTTGCCACCACGCTTGCGCTTTCAAATTTCCATAGAAGTCCTTGTTAAGTGGAGACTGGTCGTCGTCCGCGATCACACGGTCGTCGGGGTTGAGCACCGCAGCTCCAGCGTTCCAAGAAACGAGGTTGACGAACTTTGGCATCAAGTCGTCGTCGTTCAGGCGATTGCCCTCAGCCTTCACGCCAGCACCTACACCAACAGAGTCGTATTGAAGGCGGACACGTCGACGCTTTCGACCATAAAAAGCAACTCCGTCGAGCGCACGGCGGGTTGTAATGCCTGTATCTCGCTCACCCCACTGCTCAACGGATCGCAGGACAGTCGCCTCGCGGATCGCAAGTGCGTTTCTGTCTCCGCCACCGTCGGCCACGTCCAGTCCGGCGTAGCACGGGTCATTTTCCGCTTCCTGCCAGCCTAGCTTCACGTGCGCGTCTATCGCGGACCGTACCCACTCGGCAGGGATCACCACGCCCTCGACCGATGCGGAATAGTTTCGATCTACTTCCTGCGCGAACACGTGCAACAGACCAGTGTCGACGGCCAAGTTGCGGCGCTCGTCGTACCACGACTGGGTCTTGTCGGGGTGGTCGGACCAATCCATGATGAAGACATTGGTCTTGCCGCGCAGTGGTGGCTTGCCAGGCTCCCACTCTACGCCGCCTTCGCGTTTGCGATGGAAGACGTTACCGAGGCCATTGACGCTGGAGATATCGATCTGCACGCGCGTGGTGTCGCCGAGAGCAGCTTCGATTGCCTCAGGGTGTTCGTAGTGCGCCGATTCGTCTTTGAAGTAGATGCGGGTCCTGCCGCCGCGTCCGATGTCGTCTCCGGATTCGCCGGTTATGCTCGCGCCGCCCTCGGCGCAGGTGATTTTCATGTAAGACATCGTCTTATCGACGTCGAAGCCAACGGGCCAGAAAGCCGGGGGCATCATTCGCAAGAGCCAACGTATCTTCTCGAAGATGCTACTCATGTCTCCGATCTGATCGACGCTCGCCGCCTTGCGCGAGCCCCAGCCAACCGTCGCATCCTTCTGAAACAAGAACAGCCAGACGCTAAACGCAACACACAGCCAAGTAGCTCCCATGTCGCGGGACTTCTCGATGAGGCCGTGGGTCTCACCCTTGAGGCACTCGTGCAAGAACTCCACGAACTCGCCTTGACGCGTAAACAGTATGAATGGAATCTTGGTCGGCTTGTCTGTGCCTGCATTGCGCGGGTCGAAAGTGTAGCACCAATCTTCTATGAACTCGACGGGGTGCGTCCTGTAGTAGTTCACTCCCGCCACGACCATCTCGGCGGACTCGAACATGATGTTGTACTTACGTTCACGCTCCAGCATTACATGCTGATAGTCCGGAGGCCACTGCACTGCTGGTGTACGCTCAAGCATTCTTGTCTTCGTCGTGGCCTATCGTGATTGGGAGAGCGCGCTGCGGCGCAGGCATGTACGAGCCCTTGATGCGCTGCTCGAATGTGCTGACCATGTCGGCCAGCGGCATTTTTAGACTGAGATTCAGGTTCACCGCGCTCGGACCTGTTGCGTGTATCTTCGCTTGCACCGGAATCAACTTGCCGAGCAAAGTTGCGAAGACCTCCTGCTTGTTGTCCGCGAGATACACCATGTAGCCTTCAAGGTCATCGGTCTTCGAATGCTTGCTGAGTGCTGCAGCGTTGATTATTGCTTCCTTCACGTCGCGGGTGAATTTGTTTGGTGTGCCCTTGGCACGACCCACACGGCGCTCGCCTTTACGCATCGGGCGCAAGTTCTGAGGCATTCCGCGTGGCATGACCGATCTACTTTTTTCCTAGTTTAGGTTATTGTGCGCTACACATTTGATAGCACATTGCCGCCGGTTTGCCCAGTGACCCAAGACAGCGGCGGGTGGTATGCCGCGTGAAGCAGGCCTCCACATAGACCCGCCCCGCGCAGGCCCGTCAGCCCGGTTGCGGGCGCCACCGGTGCAGGGAATTGCTACGGCTGCCCCGTTGGGGCCCCTCGGCCAGGGAGACGCGCCGCTTCGCACGTTAGAGGGGCCGCGCGGCGCCGCTCCGGGGTGAGGCTAGCTCAGGGAGCGAGGTGCCCCACCAAACCGGGGCAATGCACCAACCAAATAAAACGGGTGGGGGCGCAATTCGCCAGTGGGCGCCATAGCTTGTGGAAAACCGCCCCATTTGCCCCGGCTTAACAAGACAGGGCCGAGCTGCAACACATGAAAGTGTCGACACTAGCGAGCCCCAGTTAGTCGTTGTTTGAGCTCTTCCCATTATTCAAACCGGGGCAACTGGGGCACTTTCGGTCCAAGCAGATGTTCGAGTAGGGAGAAATACCGAACGCAAACTGGGGCGCTGGTGGGGCAGTGCCCCACCAAGGTGGGGCGCACATCGCGTCTCCGGAAGTTAAAGTTTGGCTAACCCCTGCCCCTTGGGCAACGTGCGCCGCCGAAACGATCACCGCGCGCCTACAAGACTTCCTCATGGCGTCTAGCATCGGTGGCTGTTTCGATTTCGAGAACCTTGATCATCTTCAAGTGAAGCACCCGTAGTCTCTGGCCGCCGATGCTTTTCTTTGTCGTATGTCGTCCCTCGTCACCCGGCTCCAACAGCCCGGCCTCGCGGAGACGCCTCCACAGCGCCCCCTGGGTGAGAGCCAACGGCTGCCCTTGCTTTTGTGCGAACTGCTGTATCTCTGCGTAGGTAGCACTCGGATCGAGGAAAAGGTCATCCGCATCTATCCAGCCGATTGAATGGCCGCCCGGATGCAACACCAATCTGTCATTGTACTCCTTCTCGGTCCACCCGAGCATGCGCGCGTCCTTGGGCGGGTGATCCGAACGCGCGTTGCGGATGTGCGCTCGACCCGACGATAGCAGGCCCTGAAGCAAAGTCATGACTCTCTCGGCGGGCTGCTCGTCTCTTTGGTGTCGGTCCTGCTCCTGCCCGACCGTCAGCAGCGCCTCCCACGCCTCGCGCCTCATCTTTTCAATGTCAATGTCGGCACCAATGCTCACCGCGTGTGCAAGGAGGGTCTCCACGCCGAGCATAAGCAGTGCGGCGTTCTCTGGCGTGCGGGTGTGGCCGCCGCTGACCTTTTTCGTCGCCTCAGCGCGCAGCTCGCTCAATCGCCGCTTGAATGAGCCCTTGTCCTGTGTGGCGACAAATCTGACATAGCTCGCCATCGCTACCTTCAACACGCTCTCGCCCGCCGCGCGCTGCATTTCGGTGAGCACTTGAAGATCGACATCACTTGCCGATATTTCGCAGATCATGTTTCGCGCGCGGAGGGAATGCCCACTTGGTGTATCCTCGCCCGAGCCCGCCAGCAGGCCGCGCGGATGCATTTCAGTGCGAAGACTGCCGTCGGCATTCATGCGGCCGCGCCCAGCGTGATTGCCTTGGGCGCGAATTATTCGTTCCGCCGTTTGATGATACCGCTGGACATCCGACACTGCACCCTTGGGGCAGAAGTCGTCGATCACGAGAAGCGCGTCCTTGGCGCGGAATGCGAGCGCCTCAAGCGAATTGGCAGTCGACGACCAGTTCGCGGGAGACTTCTTCCCGTCCTGCTCCCAGTACCAGTGACCCTGAGCGATTGCCTGCATCGCGGACTTGCGCGTGCCCGTGCCGCCCGTAAAGAACAGGGTCACAGTGATCGGCACGAACTCGCCCAGAGGCGCGAGATATGTGGCCCCCAGCAGCGGCCACGTGATCCGCCCCGGCGCCATATCGAGCATCCGAAGCGAGGTGCCAATTGCACTGAGCGGGTCCGCGACGGGCGCCGTGGGCAGCGTGAACCGCGACAGCTCACCGTTCAGTTCGACTCTGATGCCTTCGACTGGCCCGGAGGTTCCGATCGCGCCGTCCGCGTGCAGGTAGAGCCACCGGCCTTCGATCTTGCGCCACCCGAGGTGCGCGTATGCGGTGTCCCTCATTCGGCTGTCGTAATCCATCGACTTAATGGCATTCGCAAGATGCGAGCGGATCTGCGGCCCCGGTGTGATGCACGCATCGGAGCCCAACTCGCGCGTGACCCAGTTCAGTGAATCGAACTGGTCCGCCGGTATTCTGGCGATGCTCTGTCTCCCAGCAACCGTATACTTGATTGTGAACTGTCGCTTGACCTGCTCCGAACCATCGTCAATCTTCAGATCTTCGATGATGGCAGCGGTGAAGTTGCTGAGCCGCACCGCATCCTTGCCAAGTTTCTTCCAGAAGATACTGCCATCTTTCTCGAAGTACTCCTCGAACTCGTATATCTTCTTTCGGGCTCGTTCAATCTGGCGCGCCAGATACTCGTGCGCTCCGCTATCGGTCTTACCATGGTCTTGGCAGTGTTGGTTGATAGCTTTGCCGGTGTAGCACGGATCGAGGAAATTCTTGATGATCGCCGTATCGTCAAGCCCGGCGAGGATAGCCCCGCGAAGGGCTGCGAAAAGCAAACGACTGCGATCCGACCCATATGCAGCGGCGTCCGTGCAGTCAAGAAGCGTACGGAAGTCCTCCGGAGCCTTCGAGTTGCTGCCTCTCTTGCCCCTTGCGCCGTTTCGCGTTGGCGAAGAAAATAGCGAGCCCAACTCTTCAAGTGTGTAGCTCCGCTCCGGTTGGGCATCGACTATCGACGTTCTCTCGACCATTGTTCGGCCGCGCTTTTGCTTGGCCTTGCTCGGATAATTCGGCGTGCCCGCGACTCGGTAAGGCTGCGTGACGGTCCCGGTATCGCTGTCGGACTCTAGCGACGCGCGCATAGCCTCGCCGATGGGCTTGGCATCAACGGCGGAAACCGCCTCTTTAAGAAAAAACCAGTTGTGCCCGTTGCCGGGAGAGGTCTCGACGACGAGCGAAGCGAGACCGCCAAGATCGCGGTTCGCCGCTTTGCCCTTGTCGGCGTCACTGTCGTCGACAAGCGCAAAGACGAACGCGGTGTGCTCTATCCTACCTCGCGCGCCCCGTGGCGTAGGCTCACCGATCGTTCGGCCCTCTATATAGACGTTGTGGCCAGCGCTTGCATCCGCGATCGCCTGCTGGACCATGCCGTCGACGTCGCCAATTTGAAAACGAGTCGGGACCAATTTGTTGTCCAGCGGATGCAAACGCGTGAGTTGCAAGAATCCAGGACGCGCCACGTCCCTTAGCGCGCGTGCCGCCTGCTCGTGAATCAACGATACGAATTTGTGAACGGTCGCTTCATCAACCTCGAGCAGCGGCGGTAGGATAGCGGTGTTGCGAGCATCCATCATTCGCCGCTCCCCCGTTCTAGGGCAGCTATTAGGCGCTCGACAATATCGCACCAGCCGATCACCGGCAGCCCGACTATATCGCAAAGAAAATGATCAAGTTGGAAGTCTCGGCGCAAGAGCTGGTAAACAGCGACCCCGCGAAACCGTGACGGCGATATCAGCTGCCGATGCGAGATGGAGAACGACGGATGGCTATTGATTCTCACCACCCAACAGCGGGCGCTGTTGAATGTCGGGTTGCGACGTAGCTCGATTACATCGATACCCCTGCCGCCTTGGCGTGGTAAACGCACTAGTGCGGCATTGGCGAGTGCAACGAATTCGGGACTGGCCGGGCGAGCCACCGCCTTGGCCTGTTTGCTTTTGGGGGCCATGGCTCACTCGCCCCCCGTATAATTGCTCGTACAGGCGTATGTTCGTGACCTAAGCCACTCCAGGACGTCGCCGACTCTGTATCGAATCAGCTTTCCCGTAAGGCGCTCAAACATTGGCCCGTATCCGCGCGTTCTTCCGATCTCCAAAAATTGCACGCTGACATCGAGCCAAGCCGCGACCTCTCTGGTCGTCAGCCTCTCTTCTGGATGGAAATCGACGTCGATTAAACGGTGAGCGCGGCGATCAATGAGCAACCTGCCCAGCGGTGCGCTGGTCTTCCTGCCCGTAACTTCTGGTCTGATCATGCACGTGGTCCTACCTTGCGAGCGTAAGCCCGCTATCGACGCGCTCTCCCAACGCGTCTCTGGTAGAACCCCTTCACTTTGGCGCGGCTATCAGGCGCTGTGGTGCGCCACCGTGCTAAAGCCCGTCTCGGCAGTGTAGGCCGATTGACGTCCCGCAAGAGGTTGGATCCTCTGGCAGCGGCGATCAAAGGGTGTGCTCATGGGATGCACCAGCTTGTGGGAGTCTCGCCGAACTCATCCGCAAGGTAGTCTTATGTGACCCTGATTATACAACAATGTAACCCTTCGGGGCAACTGTGCGTAACCCCATGACCTAACGTTGCTTTATGCGTTGACCCGCAGTCACCGGTGACTTGGCGGCACCGCGCAAGCCCGCCGATCGGCGACCGTTGCGCGCGACGCTGGCCAATAACTCGTACGAACTGCGTCTAAGTACCCCCGACAGCTACCTAAGCCTCTAGCTTAGCGCAGCTTTGCAACGTTGCCTCTTACGACCGGCTGAACGTTGCATAGCCCTAGCATCTTGTCGCACACTTGCTGCGCGGGCTCGCGAAGATCCTCAATGTCGGGAGCCAGATAGTGCTCTGCAGTAACATCTGCCGGAAGCGCGTGATTGCACAACACTTTCAGCCACACGATGTTTACCCGAGCGGACGCTCCGACTTTGAGAAAACCCCGACGTAACGAGTGGGCGCTGACGGCGACACCCGTCGACTCGTTCAGCTTCGAAAACGGCCGCTGCGTATCGCGGATCGGCTTTCCCGCGCGGCGGCCAGGAAAGACGTAGTCGGACGTGTCGCCGAGCGCACGGCGCGAAACCATCAGATCGTAGATGAAATCACTCATCGGTATCTCGACGGACTTTTTCGTCTTCGTGTTGGGCGCGGGAAGCGTCATGATGCGCTGGAGAAGATCAATGTCGGTCCACTTCAGTCGCGATGCTTCGGTCTTTCGAAAACCCGTGAACATGAGCAGCAACAGTAAGTCGCGCAGAGTCCTGCTTTCAAGCCCGCAAACCGCCCGGTAGAACGCAGGCAGTTTTTCGGCGGGAACCCGGCTGGTCCGTCGCTGAACGGGAAACCATGCATCCTCATCTTGCATTCGACCTACGGGACATGCCGTCAGAGCAATGCGCTTAGCGGCCCAACGCCACAGAACGCGCAGCGTCACCATCGCGGCGTTGGCCGTCGTTCTGCCGTCATACCGACCGCCCTTCGCAGCGATTGCGGCCGCTATCTTCCGATGCTGCTCCTCGACCATATCGGGGGTAATCGACGACAGTGGTCTGTCCATCCAGTCTGCAAGGTGGCGATCTATCTGACCGTAGGCGCGCTTGCTCCCTGCACTCAGTTTCTTATTGGCAACGAAATACTTCTCTTTCACTTCGCGAAGCGTGTACATCGTCGCCTGGGGGTCGGGCTCGGCCTTGGCCTTGGGATCGATGCCCCGCCGAATCTGGTCCAGCGCCTCCTCGGCACGCTCGCGCGCTACCTCCACTGTTAGAAGCGAGGCCTCTGCCGGTCCAATGTTGACGCGGCGGGTCTGCTTCCTTGCGCCCTTAACCTTGTTGGGCAGGTCACGCTGCGCGATGTAGTCCTTCGCGGTGGTCTTGCCTGATACCTGAACACCGAAGCCCTTCGTGACCGTGTCGAAATAGACCACCTGCAGTCCGCTGGGATGCGGCGCGCGTAACTTGTCAACGAAGGTTTGGGTTAACTTCGTAGTTGGCATGCCCGGTTCCCCAGACTGGGGCGTCCCAATAAGGCAATCCTTGCCTTTGGGCCGCCAAACGTTGTTTTAGCGGCAAGACTTTAACACCGTTCGTGGACAACAAAAACTAGTAAAATCAACTACATACCCTATGTGGCTTTAGCGCTAAAAGCCTGTACGGCCCGCCTTGGTAAATTTAACGTTAACAACGCAAAGCCGCCGCCAAAGCCGCCAAACCGCGTCCACGGCATGGACGCTGCACAGCCTGTCCTGCACAACACAGAAGGGACAGCACGTGAGCAAAATCGGGACAGATATGTGCCGCCCTGCCACGGGCGGGGGCGAGGCCAACGTATGAAACATCCATCGAGCCGTCAGTTTTTTGCCTATTGGGACGCAAAACGCGGCCACGCGCGGGCACCTGACCGCAGCGAGATCGAGCCATCAGCCGTACGCGAGCTGCTCGGCGACATCTTCGTGCTGGGTTACGAAACCGAAGCCGGCTTCCCCTTCCGCGTCGCCGGAACCCGGGTCTGCGCCCTGCTCGGCCGCGACGCAAAAGACAGCAGCTTCTCGGCGCTGTTCGGCGAAGAGAGCCGCCGCGAGGTCCAGGACATCGTGACTTACGTCGCCGAAGAAATGCTGGCCGCCGTCGCCGGCATCACCGCGACGTCGGAAGACGGCCGGACCGCGCATCTGGAATTGCTGCTGCTGCCGTTCAACAACCGCGCGCACGCGCCGATCAGCGTCACCGGCCTGCTGGCGCCGTTCGAGGACGATCTCGGCACGCTGAAGGATTTCAAGCTGACGTCGTGGCGCTATCTGCACCGGCCGGAGAAACTCGTTCCCCGCGCCTTGCGCAAGCTCGCCATCGCGCGCGGCTTCATGGTGTACGAAGGAATTACCGGCCGCTGAACCGCGCGGCGCGTTTTTCCAGAAACGCGTTGCGTCCTTCCAGCGCATCCGCACTCTTTCGTATCTCGGCCTGCGTCTCGATTTCGCGCCGGAACTGATCGGCATAGCTTGAGTGTTCGCTCTCCTCGATCAGGCGGCGCGTCGCAACCAGCGCCCGCGTCGGACCGCTTGCAAGCTTGCGCGCCAGCGCCAGCGCGCCGCCCTGAAGCGCGGCATCATCGAACACTTCCCGGACCAGCCCCCATTCCCGGGCCGTCTCGGCCGATAGCGGCTCGTTCATCAACATCAGTTCGAGGGCACGCTGCCGGCCGACGAGGCGCGGCAACAGCCAGGTCGAACCGAGATCAGGCACCAGCGCGATCCGGCTGAAGACCTGAATGAAGCTCGCCGAGCGCGCCGCGACAATCACGTCTCCCGCCATCGCGAGGCTGAAGCCGCCGCCGGCCGCAACACCATTGACCGCCACCACGACCGGCACGTTGCATTCGCGCAGCGCCTTGAAGGCCGGCCAGTAGAACCTCATCACCCCATCGACAATGTCGTCGCCGAGGGCGGCGGCGGCCTTGAGATTTTGGCCGGAGCAGAAGCCGCGCCCGGCGCCGGTCAGGACCAGCGCCCGTACCCCGGGATCCTCGGTCATCTCAGGGATCGCTAGCGCAAGATCGCCGAGCAGATCAGGCGTCATCGCATTCAGCGTCGCAGGCTCGTCCAATGTCAGCACGCCGACGGTATCGTCGCGGTCCCGCTTCACTCCCGGCATCGCATCCCTCCCAGAAATTTGGCCGGCCCTGCCGGGCCCGACATTAAGCATGATGGTACCGAAACAACGCACTGACAAACAATCGCTTTCAGCGGTCTTGACCGAAAACCGCCTTTACCGGGATACTGACCGGATTGGACGCGAGCGATGTTTGAGATCATTATTTCCTGCGTCATTTTGCTGGCGGTTTGTTATTGGGCGGTCCTGTGGCTGATGGGACGGCGCGAGGACGTTTTGCACGGCGAGTTCGTCGAAGCCGGTGCGCAGGCCGAAGAGCCCGTTCGATCGGTATTTCCCAAGTGGCCTGCCCGTAAAGTTCAAACGGCTCGGCAGAATTTCGCCGAAAAACCCGTCTTCCCCGCAAAACCCGTCATCACCGCGAAGCCAGACATCACCGAGAAGCGCGTTCAAGCCGCCATCGCGGAGCCGGCCGTTCAAACTGTCTTGCCGGAGCAACCCGCCTTCCGGCAGGAACGGCTGGAGTCGCTGCTGAGCTCGATCAAGCGGGATCTCAATCAGCTGGTCCAGAAGTAGCTGCACCGCATCGGTCGGCGTGCCCAGCCTGAAATCCGTGCGCGCATTGACATAGGCCGCGCGCGGCCCGAGCTTGCGCGACAACTTTTGAAGGTGAGGCGTTTTTCCGGGAGTGCGGCATTGTGCAATCGCTGGGGCATTCTTGCGATCCTGTTCGTGGTTCGCCTCACGATGGCCTTCCAGTTTCAGAGCGTGGCCGCGGTCGCGCCGCTGCTCGGCAGCAGTTTCGGCGTCAGCCTTGCTGATATCGGACTGCTGATCGGCCTTTATCTCACGCCGGGCGTGGCGATTGCGCTGCCGGGCGGCGCAATCGGGCAAAGGTTCGGCGACAAGACGACCGTGCTCGCCGCGCTCGCGCTGATGCTGATCGGCGGTCTTGCGATGGCGCTGTCGGATTCCTGGAACGTGCAGATGGCGGGGCGGCTGATCGCGGGCGCCGGCGGCGTGCTGCTCAACGTCCAGATGACGAAGATGGTCGCCGACTGGTTCGCCGGTCGCGAGATCGCAACCGCGATGGCGATCTTTGTCAATTCATGGCCGGCCGGCATTGCGATTTCGTTGTTGACCTTGCCCGCGATCGGCACCGCCTGGGGTGTCAGCGCGGTCTATTTTGCGGTCGCAGCCTTGATCGGATTGGGGATCGTTCTTCTTGCCGCGGGCTATCGATCGCCGCCGAATGCGGCCGCGGTCTCCGGCACTCCCGCACGCCTCGACCACAAGGCAACGATCGCGGTGATCGTCGCGGGCCTGCTCTGGGGCATCTACAATATCGGCTTTGCGATGATCTTCAGCTTCGGACCGTTGTTGCTGGTCGAACGCGGCCGGTCGATCGCGTCAGCCGGATCGACCATCAGCATCGTGCTGTGGCTGGCGGCGCTCGCGGGCCCGGCAGGCGGATTTCTGGCGGATCGAACCAAGCGCCCGCAGACCATTCTTGTCGGCGGCTGCATCGTGTTCGCGCTGCTGATGCTGATGCTGCCACGCTCCGGCGCCGTGCTGCTGACGGTCGTCGCGCTCGGCATCATCTGCGCGCTGCCGGCGGGTCCGATCATGAGCCTGCCCGCGCAGGTATTGCAGCCTTCCACCCGCGCGATCGGCATGGGCCTGTTCTACACCATCCATTACGCCACGATGATGCTGGGGCCGTTTGTCGGCGGCAGCCTCGCCAAATGGACGGGGACCGCCGCAACCGCATTCGACTTCGGCGCGGTAATGGTTTTGCTGTGCCCGCTGCTGCTGTGGACGTTCAACCGGATCGCGACGGCACGGACACATACAGCTTGATGCACACACTTGATGCAACCGGCGATAACACATCATTAACCCTGTCGGCCTTAGGGTCTTCCTGACGCCGAAGGACCGGACGTCGGGTGGCGAAGAATGTCGTTTGCGCAAAAAAAATCCGCTGTACCGGTCGCCCAGGAGCGACGGCGCTTCCAGCGCGTGAAAGTCCACCTGCTCGGCCGCTACATGCTGCCGGACCGGCGCGAGTTTCCCTGCCAGATCATCAATATGTCGCCGGGCGGATTGGCCCTGCTGGCGCCCGGCATCGGCAATGTCGGCGACCGGGTGATCGCCTATCTCGACCATATCGGCCGGGTTGAGGGCAAGATCACCCGCATCATCGATAATGGTTTTGCCATGACCGTGGGGGCGACCGCGCGCAAGCGCGACAAGCTTGCCGCCCAGCTCACCTGGCTCGCCAACCGCGATATCCTCAATCTGCCGGAAGACCGCCGCCACGACCGTATCGTGCCGCGCAACCCGATCGCGCTGCTCACGCTCGAGGACGGCAGCAAGATGACCTGCCGGATCATCGACCTCTCGGCGTCGGGTGCGGCGATTGCCGCGGAAAACCGCCCGCCGCTGAAATCGCTCGTCATGCTGGGCAAGGTCCAGTCCCGGGTGGTGCGAAATCTCGAAGAAGGCTTCGCGCTCGAGTTCGTCCACGAACAAAGCGCCGAAACGCTCGAAGACGCGGTTAGCGCGCGGTAAAGCGCCAGCCGCTCAAAACCCCCGATTTATCGACCTCAAGAGGCGGTATCCGCGTTGCCGGATACCGTCTTTGTGCGTTCTGGCGCCTGCCAGAGCAGGTTAACGCCAGCAGCTTTTGCAATCACAAATGCAGCTGCGGCAGCGCCTGGCGCGTTAACGCGTAAAATTTGAATCAATTGCAGTTGTTTCAAATTTTAGTCGAATTCGATTCAAGTATAGATCGAATTCGCGTCTGTTTTTACTTGTATTCACGTCAAATGTACTTGGCTGACTTAGCGGCGGCGCAAATCCTTTGTGCGAAACATGGTCCCAACAAGAAACGGGGGCCACAATGTTGTTCAGGGGACAGGGGAAGGGATTGGCGGTTGCCGCCATCCTGCTGGGGATGAGCGTCTCTACGAGTTTCCAGGCGAAAGCCGGCGACGCGCTCTATGCCAGCCTCGGCGACACCACGCGTTCGCCGATCGGCTGGGTTGAATTCTGCGCCGAGAATCCCGGCGACTGCCGCGGCGGCGCATCACAGCCGCGGGACATCGTGCTGTCGCAGACGGCATGGCGAGATTTGCTGAGAGTCAACAAGTGGGTCAACGAGACCATCAAGCCGATCACCGACATAGATCATTGGGGTGTGATCGAAAAATGGTCGTTGCCGACAGACGGCTACGGCGACTGCGAGGACTACGTGCTGTTGAAGCGCAAGATGCTGATCGACGCCGGCTGGCCGCGCGAGGCGCTGCTGATCACGGTGGTGCGCGACAAGAAGGGCGAAGGCCACGCGGTGCTCACGGTCAAAACCGACAAGGGCGAATTCGTGCTCGATAACCAGAACGAAAGCGTCCTCGCCTGGACGGAGACCGGCTACCGCTTCGTCAAGCGTCAGTCGCAGAGCGACCCTAATCTGTGGGTGTCGCTCGGTGACAACCGCCCCGCGGTCGCCACCGCCAGTTCTCGCGATCGCTAACGACAAAGGAATTTACGAACCCGCGACCCGGTCACATCCCCACCCCTCCCCGTCCCAGACCGGTTCGCGCGCGGCCAGCCATCCCCCAATGGCTGGCCGCAACCTTTTTGGGGAGCCCGCATTTGATTTCAGGAAGTAGCTAGCGCTCAATCGGCATGCAGCAGCCGGTAGATCGATTTGAAGCGAAAGCTTCGCTTGCCAGCCAATGCAGTGGCGTCGAACTCAGCACCCTCCCCGGAATAGGTTCCGGAAAATCCGATGCTGATTTCCTTTCCTGCCCAGGGAAACGTACCGTCAATCGGCGTATGCTCCCGGCTGGTCATTTCACCTTTCCACCTTCCGTCAGAACAGGTGTAGCTTCCGACCGTATAATAGAATCCACCGCCACCGCGCATCGTGCCGTCGCGCAGCACCATCACGTGTCGGTTGTAGGCTTCCACGCCGTCCTGAAACCTTGTGGTCGCCAGATAGATTCCATTCCTGATCATGATGGATGCCGGCCATCGGGCAACGTCGGACCCATGAGAGGTGCCGGCAAGATTGCGCGTCGTCGAGCGGCTTTACAAGTGAGCTACGGTCGCCCTCGCCCAAGCCATGCCGCAACTTTTTGTGCCGCGCCAGATATGAGATGATGGCGCCCTTCGGAGGAACCGACCGTGCCCCACAACGAGATCGACGCTATCCGCGCCTTGCTGGGTTCGAAACCGCGACCGGTCGGATGGTCGGAGCGGCGCCAGCGGCTCGACGAAGTCGGATCGACCTGGCCGGTGGCTGCCGATGTGAAATGTGACGCCGTCGACTGCGACGGCGTGCCCGGCGAGTGGTCGCTTGTATCAGGCAGCGACCCGTCGCGCGTGCTGCTGTATTTTCACGGCGGCGGTTATTGCTCCGGTTCGATCGTGAGCCATCGCCGGATGGTGACGGAGGCCGGCCGCGCGGCGCAGTCGCGCTCGCTCGCGATCGATTACCGCCGCGCGCCCGAGCATCCCTACCCGGCCGCCCATGAGGACGCGCTGACGGCGTGGCGCTTCCTGCGCAAGCAAGGCGTGCCGGCGGCAAACATCGCCGTCGGTGGCGACAGCGCCGGCGGAAATCTTGCACTCGGGCTGATCGGCCGGTTGCGCGCGGCCGGCGAGCAGCTGCCGGGCTGCGCCTGGCTGGTCTCGCCCTGGACCGACCTCACAATGTCGGGCGCCACGCTCGACACCAAGGATGCGATCGACCCGCTGATCCACCGGGCTTATCTCGCCGAACTCGCGGACGCCTATGCGCCGTCGCCGCTCGATCGCCGGGATCCGCTGATCTCGCCGTTATTTGCGGATCTTGCAGGCTTTCCACCACTCCTGATCCAGGTCGGCTCGGCGGAAACGCTGCTGGCGGACGCCACACGGCTGGCCGCCGCAGCCGGATCGGCCAACGTCGAAGTGAGCCTCGAGATCTGGCCGCACATGATCCATGCGTGGCCGGTCTGGAATGCGAGATTGGAAGATGGCCGCCGCGCCTTGGCCAAGGCGGGGCAATTTGTCCGGGCGCATCTGCAAGGGCCGCCGTAGAGCGTGCGAGGCCGTCCGAGACCATTTTTCGGCGCAAAACCCCGGAAATATTGAAGTTTTACCCGGAATCCCGCCTCGATTCGGTTAATCTCGGGTTTCGGGGCCGCCAAGCCTGTGGTAAGCGATGGTATTGAAATTACGTCCGGATTTGGAATCTCATGATCGAGCCCGCCCCCGGGAATACCAGTGCGCTTGCGCGTATCGGCGGTCAGCCAATTGCAATCGGCGCTGTTGCCCTCGTCATCGTCGTACTGGGAATAGGCTCGATCACGCTATGGCGGGCCTATACCGGCAGCGCGCCTGAAACCGACCGCGTCGTCGCGGTCAGGCAATTGCAGGCACGCACCGCGCAGGCGTCCGAACAATTGGTCGAGAAAACCAAGGGCCTCGAAGCCACCCAGCAGGAATCGATCGACCAGCTCCAGGTGGTGCAGGATCAATTGCTGACGGTGCGCCGCCTGCTCGCCGCGCAGCAGGCCGATACCAGAAAGCTCTCCGAACAGGTCGGCACCCTGACGGAATCGATCGACGGCTTGCGGCAATCGTTCGCGAGCGCGCAGGCGGCCGAACCGGCCGCCCCGCCCTCTACCCGCAAACGGCCGGTCAGGAAATCCAGCGCGGCAAAGCCGCGCGCGAGCAAGAGCGCCAAACTCAAGCGCGGCAGGTCGAACGGCTGACGCTGGCCCCGGACGGGGTCGGGGCATCCCTCAAAGCCAGAGGAACGGATAGGCGCCATCGCGGTGCTCCCCGCACGATCAGTGCCCTTGGCTGGTTGTGACGTTCAGCCCGGGACGTCGTGCCCGGCTATAAGGCCACCGCGCGGCAGTTCTCCTTGCCACCAAAAACCCGCCTTCCCGCCAATTTTGTGTTCCGAGTGTGAACTGCTTCACATATGACCGCGGGAATCTCCGGCATGCTGCAGTTCACCGGATGGCGTGAGCCGATTTCAATATCCGGGGCTGGCAAGGTCGTTGACGGTATACTGCGTCGACGGCCTTGTTTTTTGGGCCCCCATTCATCCCTCGCCCCGGCGCTTCCGAAATCCACGATCAAATTGAACCTCGCAGGCAGGTGATTTGCCTTTGGCCGGTATTGTTTGCTGAATGCGCTTCGCTTGAGCCCGAGCGGTTCTGATACATGAGAGCCGCGCCCTACTCGTTTGTTTTTGATGCGTTTTCGGCGCAGATAAGTCTACGCAATCTGCGTAAACTTGATTGCTATGCAGAGGGATCCCCTTGCGCCGGAAGACGCCACGCAAGGAGGCCTCCCTAATGAGCACCGAAGCACTGCCGACCGCCGATGTCATCGGACTGACCAAAGTCGGGCCGTTTTCCCGCCGCAGCTTCATGACCGCGACGGCCGCCGTCACGGCCGGCTATACGCTCGCCGCCGGGCCGGTGCGGGCGGACGTCATCAAGACCGACACCAACGGCCTCAACGCCGGCGATGCCAGGATCAAGGTGGCCGACGGCGAGATGCCCGGCTATTTCGCCCGTCCCGAAGGCGCCGCCAATCCGCCGGTCGTGCTGGTGGCGATGGAGATTTTCGGGCTGCATGAATACATCAAGGACGTGACGCGGCGCCTCGCCAAGCTCGGCGTGCTCGCGGTGGCGCCGGATTATTATTTCCGCAAGGGCACCGATCTCACCAAGGTCACCGACATCCCGCAACTGCTGCCGATCGTGAATTCGAAACCGGACGCCGAATTGCTGTCCGACCTCGACAGCACGGTGGCGTGGGCGAAGTCGCAGGGCGGCGATACTTCCCGGCTCGGCATCATCGGGTTCTGCCGCGGCGGGCGGACGGTCTGGGAATACGCCGCCCATAGTCCCACGCTGAAGGCAGGCGCCGCGTTTTACGGCCCGCCGGTCGATCCGCCGAACCCGCTCTGGCCGAAGAGCCCGACGCAGCTCGCGCCCGAGATGAAGGCGCCGGTGCTGGGCCTCTATGGTGAAGCCGATAGCGGCATTCCCGTCGCCACCGTCGAAGCCCTGAAGGCCGCCCTGGCGGCGAACAAGAAGACCGCCGAGTTCAAGATTTATCCGGGTGCCCCGCATGGCTTCCACGCCGACTACCGCGCCAGCTATCGCAAGGAAGCGGCCGACGACGCGTGGGCGCAGATGCAGGCCTGGTTCAAGAAATACGGCGTGCTGGGCTAAGAATACCGGCGGGCAAACGACAGACGTGAACAACAGCGCGCATCAAAGGGCTGCGCGCTATTCCAACAGACGGCCTATCCGGCGCGATCCCTGTTGCGATGCGGCCTGGATGCCGTCCGCTCGATTTCCCAGAGTATCCAGACGACGGCCGCTCCCAGAGTAACGACGATACCCAGGAGCACGAACGTCAAAGCCGGGACTGAGAGCATGTTCAGCACCCCCAAAGTGATGCAAACGACCTACCAGCAAACCAAACGCGGCCTCGGTGATTAAACACCGGGGCCGCGGAAATCATCCCGATAACCCGCCGGACCGGGATTAGTTGCAACCTGAACCGGCTCAATCGCTCGGCCTGTGTTCGCACTTCTGCGCGACCGGGCAACGTGCAGCCGCTGTAGCTAGCAGCCGCGGCAGATGCTCTTCACCTTGCGATCGATGGTCCTGTTTTCCTGCTGGATAGCGGCATCGACATCTGCATGCGGTCGCTCCATCGACCCTGTGCCCGCAGCGCCGGTCGTGACCCCGGCCCCGGTGTTCACGGCCGGGCCCGACGATTGGGCGGTGCCGGCGCTGTTGGTGCCGGGCGCAGCGGGAAGCCTGGCCGCGTTGCCTGTGCCGCTCGGATCGTTGCCCGAATTGTTCAGACCTGCCGCGTTTGCCGGGCCGGGTGGCACGCCGTTGATGGAGGTCGAGCCGGCGCCCGCCGATCCCGCATTGGGCGTACCCACCGCGCTGCTGCTTCCTGTCGTCGAGCCGCTCGCGGCGCCGCCGGCACTTGTGCCGCCAGCACTTGCGCTGCCGCCGCCTGCGCTTTGCGCCAACGAAATGGCAGGCACGGTCAGGATGGTGAGCGCGATCATTGCTGCAAATGCGGTTGGTTTGGTCATCGAGAACTCCTTTCCAGGTTCAACGACGGCGAAACAGGCTTGTTCCGGCCGGAACGATTTCGGGCGCGGACCATTATGCAAACGTATCCGCCACGTTGCCGGAGCCGAGGACGCGTGCGCAAACTGATCGCTTTCGACGACGACACGTTCGACAAGCTGACTCAGCTTGGTCGCGACCGGATGGCGACGATTCAGGAACTGGCCGATGAAGCCTTTGCTGACGTCTTGAAGAAGCACGGCATCCCGATCGATCTCAGGGACGCACTTCGCAAGAGCGCAAAACTTTCCAGCGCCAAAACAGAGAAAATTGCAAACCAGAAGAAATCAAAAGCCCGGAAGGCAACATCATGACGACCGATCCCGATCCGTTCGAGCAGGGTCAGCGCGCCGCGCGCGAGAACATTCCGGCGGAAGCCAATCCATATCAGGACGGCAGCGAACAGCATGCGCTCTGGGCCGCCGGGCACGAGCAGGTAGCCGGCGCGGCTGAGGCAAACGAATCCGAAGATACCTGACGCTGCGTTCAGCCGATCTTCTTCAAACCTTTTTTGAAACGCGGCCCGTTGATGGCGTAGGACTTCGCCGCACGTCCCATCGCCGTCGCCTGCTCGGGCGAAAGCGTGCGGATCACGCGCGCGGGCGAGCCGATGATCAGGGAATGCTCGGGAAATTCCTTGCCCTCGGTGATAACGGATCCCGCGCCGACGACACTGCCGCGGCCGATCTTCGCGCCGTTCATCACGATCGAGCCCATCCCGACCAGCGCGCCGTCCTCGAGCGTGCAGCCGTGCAGGATGACGTTGTGGCCGACGGTGCAGTTTTTCCCGATCGTCAGCGGAAAGCCGGGATCGGTGTGGCAGGTCGAATTGTCCTGCACGTTGGAGCCTTCGCCGATCTCGATCCACTCATTGTCGCCGCGGAGCACGGCGCCGAACCACACGCTGGCCCCGTTCTTCAGACGCACCTTGCCAATGACGGTGGCGGTATCGGCGATGAAATAGTTTCCGTCCGCGGGAAGATCGGGCCCCTGCCCGTCAAGTTCGTAGATCGCCATGATGATCAGGTCTCCATTTGCGGAGACCTTGGCACAGCCGCCAGCGCATGATCAAGCAAGCGGCCGGATACGCCTCAGGCGAACAGGCTTTAAGCGAACAGGCCTGCGGCCCGCAGCGTCATCAGGAAGAACGTGCCGGACATCAGGCTCCAGAAGCCAGCGAGCACGGTCGCCATCATCACGAATTCGAAGCGGCGGCGCTCGATCCTGGCGCCGCGCAGCGTATTGCGCATGATGATGAAGGGGGCGGCAAAAACCAGGAACGGAACCGCCGCAAACGTCTTCGGCGCCACGCCATTGCCGAGCAGCCCGAAGCCGGCGGGCCGCGCCGCCATGGCCTGGTAGCCGCTGGTCAACGCGCCCGCGAGCGCAAAACCGATGCAAAGGGAAAACAGGGAATTCAACGCATCGGGCGACATGGAACACATCCGCTACAGAGCAAACCGCGCCCTGCTTTCGCAAAATCGGGGACCCGCCGCCACAGCATCCTTAAGGAAAGGTTAACAGCTGAAGGCCACAATCCCGTTCGCGCATGGCTCGCGCTTGCCCGATGCCGGTGAAATCATACGGAAATCCCGCCGCCCGTGGCATATTCGCCGGGTGATTCGGCCTCAGCCTCGAACTCGACCGATACTTCTTTCATGACATTGCTTTCGACGGCCCAGCACATCGCCCGCGACACGCGGAAAGACCCGCGCTCGCACATGGTCCTGATCGTGGTGGCAGCGACCATCGCCGCCGGCGCAATCGGACTCGTGGCCTATCTGTTGTGGCCGACCTGGGGCAACGGCGCAGCCAACGCGCCGTCGCGGTTACCGGTCAGCGTGGGCGGCACCCTCTTCAACGTGCCGACGTCGGCGATCCGCAGGAAAATCCAGCGCCATTCCGGTCCACAGGAACGCGTCGATCTCAGCTTCACATTCCCTTCGCTCGAGGCGCCCGAGTCGCCGAAGCACGTCAGTGCCGACACGGTCGAAGAAAAGGTGCAGCCGATCGACCGGATCTTCCTGTCGATCTCGGCACACCACGACACGCTGGCGCCCGACGTCCGCGTCCGCACCATCTATCCGCGCTATCTGGAGCAGGCTGCAACGCCGATCGACGACGGACTTACGATGCGCGCGTTTCGCGACGGCTCGCCCTATTCCAACGAGGATCTGTTCACCGCCGGCGCGCCAGGCCTCAACGCGCGCTGCACGCGCGACGGGGTGACGCCCGGAATGTGCCTGAGCGAGCGCCGTGTCGACGGCGCCGACCTGACATTCAGATTTCCGCGGAGCTGGCTATCGCAATGGCGCGACGTCGCCAATGCGATGAACCGTTTGACAGCGCAATTGCAGGGGCCACACAAATAGCGGCGCAAGCGCCGGCTTTTGTAGGGTGGGCAAAGCGCAGCGTGCCCACCATTTCTTTCGTCGAACAAAGGTGGTGGGCACGGCGCTACGCGCCTTTGCCCATCCTACGCATCCGCGTCAGCCCTGATCGACCAGGTCTTCCTCGAGGATCGCCATCTGGAACTGGAAGGAACGATCGTCGTCTTCGTCGTCGACGAACAGGACGCCGATGAACTCCTCACCGATATAGACCTCGGCGGAATCATCCTTTTTCGGGCGCGGCACCACGCGAATTTTCTGGTTGCCGAATACGCGCTTGAGATAGGCGTCGAGCTTCCTGACTTCCTGAACGTCCACGGTGGTCTCCAATCGGATAATATGGGGTTTCCGGGGAGTTTTAGGCCGAGACGGCACAGACCGCCAGCCGTATCTTCACGAGATCGACAGGTCAGAAAATCCCTAGAGCCCCGTTTCGATTGAATCGAAACGGGGCTCTAGATTCCTTGTTTTGACGCGTTTTCTTAGCGCGAACCGGGTCCACTTCGCTGGAAAACGCTATAGAAATCAGATTCCGATCGCGTTGAGCATCTGGTCCATGGTGCGCGATGGCTCGGCGCAGCCGGCTTCGCCAACGATCTTGGCCGGAACACCCGCCACGGTGACATTATGCGGCACCGGTTTGACCACCACCGAGCCGGCGGCGATGCGCGCGCAGTGACCGATCTCGATATTGCCGAGAATTTTCGCGCCGGCCCCGATCAGCACGCCGTGGCGAATCTTGGGATGGCGATCCTCGTTCTCCTTGCCGGTGCCGCCGAGCGTGACACCGTGCAGGATCGAAACGTCGTCCTCGATGACAGCCGTCTCACCGCAGACGAAACCGGTCGCATGATCGAGGAAGATTCCGCGGCCGATGGTCGCCGCCGGGTTGATGTCGGTCTGGAACACCGCGGACGCCCGGCTCTGCAGGTAGTAGGCGAAATCCTTGCGCCCTCGCTTATACAGCCAGTGCGCCAGCCGATGAGTCTGCAGGGCGTGGAAGCCCTTGAAGTAAAGCAAGGGATCGATGAAGCGCGACGTCGCAGGATCGCGGTCATACACCGCGACCAGATCGGCGCGGAACGCATTGCCGAGATCGGGTTCGTCGCGCAGCGCCTCGTCATAGGTCTGGCGGATCAGATCGCCCGACAGCGCCGAATGATCGAGCCGCTCGGCCAGGCGGTGGATCACCGCATCTTCCAGCCGCTCGTGATGCAGCACGGTCGAGTAGATGAAGGACGCCAGTTCCGGCTCGCGGCGAACGATGTCTTCCGCCTCGTTCCGCACGCGATCCCAGATCGGATCGAGCGCGGCCAGCTTCGAACCCTGCGGACTGACCTGATGCACTGCCATGGGTTTCTCTCGGGCTTCTCTCGGGTTTCTCGGCTTGTTCTCGTGACTTGTTTCGCCCGGCGTTATAGCACGGCGGACGGATGGCTGTCCCGGGGCGGGCGCCGGCAGAGTAAACCCCCGCCGAACGCCCCAGGATCGGTGAGGGTCAGTTCAAGGTGGTTGGCGATTTCAGGAAATCAAGCCGGATAAGGTCCGACTATTGGTGAATTTCGGCCCCCCGGCCATTCCGGGCAAGCTGGCCGAAACTGGGGGTAAATCACATCAACACGCAGATTTTGCGCGCGCGGACGGCCGACTCACGGCTGGTCTGGATCGCCGCCATTGCCATCCCCCTGATGTTGCTCGCCCCTGCCCTGTGGAACGGCTATCCGCTGCTCCAATGGGATACCGGCGGCTATCTGGCACGCTGGTATGAGGGCTACCTCGTGCCAAGCCGCTCCACGGTGTTCGGCCTCTATCTGCATTTCGGCGAAGACTCCGCATTCTGGATCAATCTCGGCATCCAGGCGCTGGCAACGTTGTGGATCCTGCAGCTGACGCTGCGCGCATTCGAAATCGCCCAACCGTTGCGGCTGCTGGCGATGAGCCTGGTGCTGGCCCTGGCCACCGCACTGCCGTGGCTCGCGAGTACGCTTCTGACCGACCTCTACGCAGGCCTGTCGGTGCTGTCGCTCTTCATCCTGGTCGCGCTCGGTGGGCGGACTTCGACAATCGAAAAATGTTCGCTGTTCGCGCTGACGGCGTTCGCCGCGGCCTCGCACAGCGCGACGCTGGCGGTGCTGCTCGGGCTCTGTTGTGTGGGCTGGATCGTGCGTCCGTTTTCGCGCGGGCGGATTACGGTTTCCGGACTGATGCAGGGCAGTCTCACCCTCGTCGCGGGTGCTGCGATGCTGCTGGCGGCGAATTTCGCACTGTCGGGGAAAGTGGCGTGGACGCCCGGCGGCTATGGCGTCGCCTTCGGACGCATGCTGCAGGACGGCATCGTCGCGCGTTACCTGAACGAGCATTGTCCGCAGCAGCAGTTGAAGCTCTGTCCCTATCGCGACCAGTTGCCTGCAACGGCCGATCAATTTCTGTGGGGCAACAGCATGTTCAACACGCTTGGCCGCTTCAAGGGCCTCGGCGACGAGATGAGCTTCATCGTGCTGCGTTCGCTGGCCGAATATCCGGCACGGCAGATCGAGGCGGCGATCACCGGAACCGCGCGGCAACTGGTCCATGTCGCGACCGGCGAAGGCACCAATGAATGGATCGGCCACACCTACGGGATCATCGAGCGTTATATCCCAACGCAGGTCAAGGCGATGCGCGCAGCGAACCAGCAGCGCTGGCGGCTCGACTTCGCCGCCATCAACCGTCTCCACGTGCCGGTGGCGCTTGTCTCGATGCTGCTGGCCGTAATCGTGTTCGGTCGCGGCCTGTGGCGGCGTCCGTTCGACGATCTCACGCTGCTCGCGGGAACCGTTACACTCGCCGTGCTCGGCAACGCCTTTATCTGCGCCGTGATATCAGGCCCGCATGACCGCTATGGCGCGCGCATGGCGTGGGTCGCGACCTTCGTGGTGCTGATCGCGACGGCGCGGCAATTTTTCGCCGAGGACCCACGCGAAGGCTCAGCTTCGCCGTGACAGGAAATCGATGACGCCGGCCTTGTAGACCTTGTCGCCGACCGCGCGCATGTGATCGCGGTTCGGAATATCCAGCACCTCGGCGTCCGGAATGATCTCGCCCAGCGCCTGCGCCGAACCTGCGATTTCGTCTGACGTGCCGACCGCGATCAGCACGGGCACGCGGATAGCGGCGGCTTCATCCCGCGTCATCAGGCGCCGCGAGCCGCGCAGGCAGGCCGCCAGCGCGCGGCGGTCGGAACGGGTCTGGTCGGCAAAAGCGCGAAACGTCCGCCCGACCGGATCGGTGACGTCCTCCAGCGACGGCGCCTCGAGTGCGAGGGCTACGTTCTCACCGGGGCCACCGCCCGTGATCATCCCGATCCCGATGCCGCCCAGGATCGCCGAGCGCAGCCGCTGCGGCTGGCTGAGCGCCATTACCGCGGTCATCCGCGATCCCAGCGAATAGCCCATCACGTCGGCCCGCTCGATTGCCAAATGATCCAGCAGCGCGATGACGTCGCCGGCCATGATCGCGATCTCGTATTGCGCGGAGTCGTAGAGCTTGCCGGAATCGCCATGACCGCGGTTGTCGAGCGCGATCACGCGGCGCCCGGCTTTCTTCAGTTCGGACACCCAGGTCGGATAGACCCAGTTGACGTTCTTGCTCGAGGCAAAGCCGTGGACGAGAACGATCGGATCGCCCTCGCCTTCGTCGAGATAGGCAATTTCGATATCGCCGTTGTGAAAACTCGGCATCGCTAGTTCCATTTTTTGGGGAGTTCAAAAGGCGCGATCGGAAAGATCGCAACTCTAGCCGCAGGCGGCGGCGCCCGCCAGAGCCGGGCCGGGAAGCAACGCCGCGGCCGCCGCCTGCGCACGCAGCCGCCTCGCCTTCTTGCGGCGCAGATACGCGATGGTGGCGCGTTCGGTGATCGCCTTGATCGACGACAAGAAGCCGAACAGCGCCAGCAGTGCACTGAATACCCACAGCGACAGATTGAATGCGCCGGCCGCCAGCAGCAGGGCGCCGCGGCCGAACAGTTTCAGGATCGCCCGCGTCTGGCCACCCTTGGATTCCGCGAGCCGGGCGGCGCGTGCGATATCCTTCGGGCCCTCGGCGATGCGCAGCGTGTCGAGCGCACCGCGCGTACCGGCCTTCTCTCCGATGCGGCCGACGTCCTTGGCCAGCCGAACCAGCGCACCGGCCTTCTCGGCGCGGAACGCCGCCTTGATCGCGCTTACGGTTGCGCCGGGCCGCAGCACCGAGCCGGAAGCGACCGCCTTCTGCAGCATCGGCCCATCGACGACCTCGCGCGCCGAGCGGCCGGCCCATAGCGTTAGCCCCTCGCCCAGGCGCCCGACCTTGCGGGCATCCTTGACCATGGTCAGCCCGGCACGCACCGGTAACGCGCCACCGACCGACACATAGGTCGCCGCCGTCACCGCCAGGCCCACCGTCGCAAGCCCAAGTATCAGATGATCGGTATCCTCGCCCATCGCCAGATGCTTGCTCTCGCGCACCACGTCGCGGATATCGCCGAACACGAAGAGATCGCCGGCCACCGTGCCCGACAGGCTCGCGACATCCTCGGCGTTGCCGGTGACGAGACCGACCGCGAAACGTTTAGCAAAATGCGAGGTTGAGTTCGCGTCCGTGACGGCCTCGTTCACGCGCTGCGACAGCTCTTCGCCAATGGCGACATTCTTGTCGCGCGCCAATTCGGCAAAGCTGCCGGCAAGATCGGCATCGCCTGAGGCCAGTGCGGCCTCGATATTTTCTGCGACCAGCGCCGGGTTGTTCCGCAGGGCAGAATTGATCCTCAGATCGGCCAGTTCGGACGGTTCGTCCTGCGCCGCCAGGATCGCAAAAGCGTCGCGCGCGTGTGGCCATAGCGCCGCACCCACGGCGATAGTTGCCGCCATGCCCGCCACCGCCAAACTGAGCCCCGCCCGCTTCATCCTGCAAAACCCGGGTTTTCACTGCCCTCAACATAATGTGCCGCATTTGCGACACAACGTCCCCGACGAAAGAAGGGCTTCTCTGGGACGACAAGATTGTGTCGAATTTGCATGAGCAAATGTGCGGCGGCGACCTTCAAGAATCTGGGCTATAGGAATCAACGGAACCCGTCAGTATGGTGCGCGGCGTTTCGGGCCGCCGCATCGCGTTGGTTGCGCCCGTCCGTCATTGCTATCCAAGGTGAAACAAGATGTCCGATCATGTCGTCCCGCACTTTCATAACGACGCCGGCGTCTCGGTAATCGAGATCGGCTCGCAGGAATTCATGTGCGTGGGCGCCAATCCGCCGTTCGACCATCCGCATGTCTTCCTGGACCTCGGCAACGACAACGAGATCATCTGCCCCTATTGCTCCACGCTGTACCGGTTTGCCGCCGATCTCAAAGCCGGCGAAGCGCGCCCCCCGGAATGCGTGCTGAAAGACAAAGTCGCCTGACAGATCCGCCGTGGCGGTTACGCGCACCATCGTTGTAGCTGGTGCCGGGATCGGAGGACTGACCGCGGCGCTGGCGCTCGCCAAGCAAGGCTTTCGCATCGTCGTTCTGGAGAAGGCCGAGCGGCTGGAGGAAGCCGGCGCCGGCCTGCAGCTGTCGCCCAACGCCAGCCGCATCCTGGTTGAACTCGGTCTGCAACCGCGGCTCGCGCCGCGCGCCGTGACGCCCGAATCCATCAACATCATGAGCGCCCGGGAGGGCGGCGAGATCGCCCGCCTGCCGCTCGGCGAGGCCGCGAATTTTCGCGCCGGCGCACCCTATTGGGTGGTGCATCGCGCCGACCTGCAGGCGGCGCTGCAGGCCGAGGTCGACCACAGTCCCGACATCGAATTGCGGCTTGGCTGCCAGTTCGAGGACGTCACCGCGCACGCCAAGGGACTGACGGTCGTGGGGCGCCGCGGCAATGCGCGGCAACAGGAACTGGCGGTGGCGCTGATCGGCGCCGACGGCATCTGGTCGGCGGTCCGGCATCATTTGTTCCCGGAGGTCCAGCCGCAATTCTCCGGTCTGATCGCCTGGCGCGGCACGCTCGATGCGACGGCGCTGCCGCGCGAATATACCTCGCCCCGGGTGCAACTCTGGATGGGACCAAGAGCGCATCTCGTCGCCTATCCGATCTCGGGCGGGCGGCGCATCAATGTCGTCGCCATCGTGCCGGGGACGTGGAACAGGCCGGGCTGGAGCGCACCGGGCGAGGCCAACGAAATCAAGGCGGCGTTCTCGCAGCAATGGCCGGCGACCGCGCGAATGCTGATCGGCGCCGTCGACGAATGGCGGCGATGGGCGCTGTTCACGGTGCCCGATATCGGCGGCTGGAGTGACGGCGCGATCGCGCTGCTCGGCGATGCCGCGCACGCCATGCTGCCGTTCGCAGCCCAAGGCGCGGGAATGGCGATCGAGGACGCCGCGGTACTGGCGAAAGCCTTGAGCGAATGCGCCGGCGAAAATACCGCCGGCATCCCGGTGGCGTTGAAGCGCTACGGACGGCTGCGCCGCGCCCGCGTGTTAAGGGTTCAGCGCGCCGCCCGGCGGTCGGGACAAATCTATCATCTGACCGGACCATTGGCGCTCGCGCGCGATCTCGCCATCAAGTCGCTTGGTCCAAGGCGAATGCTGGCGCGGCAGGACTGGATTTACGACTGGCGGGTGTGAACATCCGACGCGAGCGCATGGCGCGGGAGAACTTCCGCAGGGCGCGTCATCGCGACGATGGACGCGATCCCTTGACGCCTGCAGACGGCGCAGGCGGTATCGCCGCAGCGCTCGCGGCAGGTTTGGGTTCCGGCGGCGATTGCGGCGACTCTTGGCATTTGTTGCGCCGCCAGGCCTCCTCGGCGAATTTCGATTGGCCCTGGACCGCAATGAGTTCGTTGCGATAGGCAAGCTCCGACACCACCGACCCGCCGACGCCGGTTTCAGCCTTCGCCATCAGGCCGTTCAGCTCCGCCTTGCGCCCGGTAATCCGGGCGCGTTCCGTCTCGAGTTGCTTGCATTCATAGAGGTCATATTTGGCGGGATCGGCGAAAGCCGTCGACATGTTGTCGCCCACGCTGGCACAGCCGGAGAGCCCTGCCCCGGCCGCGAGCAGCGCCAACACGCCTACGGCACGCGAAATTCGCCGGCGATGGGACGAGGATACGGGCATCGGACCTTCATAAGCCTACAACGTTGAGATTGCCTAAAGCAGGACCAGATGTCCGCATTGAGGCTTTGCGTCCGGCCCCGCGTTCCCTTAAGGAAAGGCGCGGTTTCCGGGGGCGGATTATCCCATTTCCACTTCGCGGGCAAACGCGCTAAGTACCTGATCTTCTGACTAAAGCGGACGTGGCGGAATTGGTAGACGCAAGGGACTTAAAATCCCTCGATGGCAACGTCGTGTGGGTTCGAGTCCCACCGCCCGCACCACGCTTCGCCCTGACGGGCTACGCGTGGCGCAGCCACGCGGAGGCCGTCGGGGCGAAGCGTGTCCGGCGTAGCTGAAGCGCAGCGAAAGCGAAGACGGACAGCCTAATGGGCCAAAACCGGGGCAGCCACGTCGATCATTGGCGCGAAGCGTGGCGGGGGAGCAACTTTGCAGCAGACTAGCCTTTTCGAAATGCGTCGGCTGGAGATGCTGAGCAACACGATCTTCGGCGTTGCCATGACGCTGCTCGCCTACGACCTGCCGAAGGCCGCCAGTTTCGCGAGCGCGCCGGGTTGGATCGACCTCGTTCGCGTCTATGCGCAACCGGTCATCGCGCTGGCGATCAGCTTCGTGGTCGCCGGCCTGTTCTGGTTCAGCCATCACCGGCGGCTCGCCGTCGCGCCGGAAGCCAGCCGCGGCGTCGTGTTCCTCAATCTGCTGTTTCTTCTGTCGATCATCATCCTGCCGGTGACCAACGGCCTCTACGGCAGCTGGCGGCTCGACGGCGTGGTCGCCGTGATCTACGGACTTCATCTCGCCACGATCGCCACGCTGAACGGGCTGCTGTGGGTTATCGCCCTCAGGGGCCGCCGCGACATGCCATTGCGGGTGACGGTCCTATTCCCGATTTTGGTGTTCGTGATCGGAACAGCCGTCGCCACCTTCTCCCCGAAGGTGTCGCAGTTCATCTGGTGCCTGGCCTTTCTCTCGCCGGTCGCAGGCTGGCTCGCCGGACGACGCGCGAGCTAGCGTGCTCTCTCTTCGTTCGCAGCTGCCGATGTTCGCTTCAATATTTACTGCTTCGAGCAGCCGCCCGGCTTTCGCAATCATCGCGAGGAATATTCAGTTGTCTCGCCGCGCCTCGGCCCGGACGTCCGACGGCGAGGCGCCATAGCGGCGGCGGAACGTCTCGTAGAAATAGGACATGTTGGAGAACCCCGCCTCGATCGCGACCATGCTCATCTTGAAATGGGCAAGCTGCGGATTGATTAGAATCTGCCGCGCTCGGGCGAGCCGCTGCTCCAGCACGAACTGCGTGAAGCTGGTGCCCTCGGTTTCGAACAGCCGCTGCACGTAGCGCACCGGTAGGCGATGGCGCGCCGCAATGCTGGCCACCGACAGATCCGCGCGGGAAATATTTTCGACGATGTCGGCCTTGATAGCGCTCAGCCGCGCCGCGCGCGCCCCGCGCTCCCTGGCGACATCAGCGGCATCGCCCGTCGCGCCGAGGGTCAGCGACACGAGGTCGTATATGTGCGTCACTGCCAGCTGCCGCAGTTCCGGCGTCGCGGTCGCGCTCGCGTCCTGCAGCGTGGCGGCATAACTGGTGAGCAGCTTGAGGGCTGCAGTGTCGCGCCGAATTTTGCGTCCCACCCGGTTTTCGACGTCAGGAACCCGCGCCGCGATTTCCCTGGCGGGAAGGCGGAACGACAGGAACTGCGCGTCCGAAAACGTCCACGCCGACCGCTCGGTCGACATTGTCAGGAACGCGTCGCCTTCGCCAATTGCGGTTTCACGGCCACAATGTTTCAGGCTGTTCGCGCCGGCGAACCAGACGGTGAATATCAGATCATTGTCGGTGGGCGCACGCCAGACTTGCGCGGGCGATGAAGTCAGATGGGCCAGCCCCAGCCCCGGCATGGCGCGCAACTTCGCTTCGCCGAACACGCGGTGGTCCGGCGACGGCTCGAGCTCGAATCGACAGATGGCGCGGGCGAAGAGGTCCCGGATAACAGCGATGCGATCCCGCTCCGGCCATTCGTCGGTCAGAAAGCGAAATGCCAGGTCGCCGTTTGGCGCGACCGTTGCGTGATCCATGTCCCCTACCTGCTATCAGCATCCTCAACTGGACTTGGTCGCAGCTGAGTACCTTTCGGTTCAAAGCCCGCAAGACGAGGATTCTGTCGCTCCAGCAGACACGGTTCGTCGTTCCAGCATCCTCCCGGCGCCGCCTCGCCGCGACCAAGGCTGTGAACGCGCGCCGGCGCGGCCCAGGGAATAGCTCCGGGGCGCCGCGCGAAGGAAACAATGTCATGCGAATGATCAGCACCTATGGCCGCACGCCTGCTACCACCAATTTCCAAGCCAACATCGACACCGCGGATAGCCTAATCGCGTCGGAGCTTCCTGCGCTGCCCAAAGGTGGGCTCGTCTCGAGCCTGTTCGGTGGCTATTTGGGCCGCGATCCGGACAACCATCCGGCGGTGTGAACTCAGCCGACCTCAATGGCGCCCAAACCCATACCGCCACGTCAGGTACCGAAATCTCGCCGGTCCTCGGGCCGCAGGATGGCGGCTTCGTGTTCGACCAATTCAACAGCTTCCTGGGCCGCACGCCGGAAACCGGCGCGCCGGCAATGCACGACTTCAATTTCACGATGCAGGATTCCCAGACCGCGGCCGGTCTGGACGGCCAGTCCGCGATGCCGGACTTTGATTTCCTTTTTGCCCGCGAGGACATCCCCAATCCGTTCGAGCCCCGGGCGTTCGCCAACGCCGATGCATCTCACGTCGACCTCCTCCCGGCTGTGCAGAAGTTCCTTCCTGCGGTGCAGGTAAACGCCCTGCCAGCGGTGCAGACCAACTTCCTGCCCGCCGTGCAGACAGACGTGCTTCCGGCCGTGCAGGTCTTCGCCTCCGACTGGTTGTGGGTGTGAAACCCGCAGCGGTGAATTAGAATCCGATTTCGACGGCCGAGTTGTCGATGCCGATTAGAGCTTCGGTTCTGATTAAATCAGAACCGAAGCTCCAGACTCTTGTTTTGACGCGTTTTCTTTACGCGAACCGGATCCACTTCGCTTGAAAACGCTTTAGTTGGCGCCGGTTGCCTTGAGCAATCTGCCCGCCTCGTCCGCAATCGCCTGCTCGACTTTCGCTTGAAACTCTTTCCGATCGAGGCCCGGCGGAATCGGCGGCAGATAGGACAGCGAAATGTTGCCGCTGTGAATCATCAGCGTCTTCTTGCCCCAGAACAATCCGGAATTATGCGCCGTCGGCAACACCGGGATATCGAGATTGGTGTACAGCGCGGCGATGCCGGCCGCATGGAATGTCATGGGCTCGCCGACCGCCTGCCGCGTGCCTTGCGGAAATATCAAGACTTTGCGGCCTTCGCCGATCGCGGCCCTTGCTTCCGCGATCATCTGCTTGAGCGCCTGCCGGCCGGCTGACCGGTCGACCAGGATCATCGGATAGCGGTGTAGGAACCAGCCGACGACCGGGATGTTGAGCAGTTCTTTCTTGGCGACGATGCTGGCATCGGGAAAAATCACGCAGAGCGCGACGGTCTCCCACAGCGATTGGTGATTGCAGGCGATGATGCACGGGCCAACTGGAATGTTGTCGCGGCCTAGCTCCCTGTAATCCAGCCCCACCACGTATTTCAGAAGAAACACGATGCCGTGCGACCACAATTGGGACACCGCGCGAACCTTTGCGCTGCTCGCATCGAAAGCCCACAACAGGGGTATCGCCGGCGACAGCACCAGCGTCCACAGCACCACCAACGTATCGAATGCGACCGATCTCAGATAATGCAACGATAATATCCCTTGAGGCTTCTGCGATTGACGGGCCCCAAATACAGTACTTTTCGGCCCTTGCATAATTCCGGACGGGCCCAGACGACCACCTGCCCCAAAGAAAAATCGTTTCGCCGTGGACCGGCCGGCATTGTCAATCTAGGATTGTCGCGTGCCCGCCCTGGAACAGATCACCATCTCCCCGCGCCTGACCTTCGACGCCCTCGTCGCGGGCGAGACAGGCGCGCCGCTGGTGTTGCTGCTGCACGGCTTTGCCGAATCGATGCATTGCTGGCGCGCCCAGGTCACGGCGCTCGGCGATATGGGCTACCGCGCGATTGCGCCGAGCCAGCGCGGTTACTCTCCGGGCGCGCGGCCTGACCCCCGCGAGTTCTCGCACTACCTGATCGACCGCCTGATCGACGACGCGCTGGCCATCGCCGCGGCCTCGGGCTATGGCGAGGCGCGCTTTCACCTGGTCGGCCATGACTGGGGCGGCAGCATCGCCTGGGGATTGGCCGACCGTTGCCACGAGCGGCTGGCCTCGCTCACCATTCTTTCGCGGCCCCATCCGAACGCGTTCAATCGCGCGCTGCACATGCCCGACGGCGAACAGGCTAGTCGCTCGCGACACCACAAGGCGTTCCTCGAACCTGACGCGGCCGACATCGTGCTCGCCGACAACGCCAAATGGCTGCGCGATCGGCTCATTGCCAACGGCGTTCCCAATGAGGCGATCGAACGGCATCTGGACGTGCTTGGCAACAAGGACGCGATGGAAGCGGCGCTGGCCTGGTACCGCGCGCGCGGCGCGGTCCGCGGGCCGCTCGGTCCGATCCGTGTGCCCACGCTCTACATCTGGGGCGACGCCGACGACACCGTCGGCCGTATCGCCGCCGAAGGCACCCGCGATTTCGTCGCCGCGCCCTATCAATTCGAAGTCCTGCCCGGCGTCGGGCATTTCGCGGCCGATCAGGCGCCGGAACGGGTCAGCGAATTATTGCTGGCGCATATCGCAGCGCACCCGGATTGACGGAACCTGATGCCCGCTAAAATGTTGTCCTGCAGCAATTGGAGCATGACGACATGGCCAGCGAACAACCTGCCGAAAAATCTGATGCCACGGGGTGCAAGCCGGCCAGGGATCCGCACTCGCCTTCGCCACGGCCGCAAATCCCGTCTCCGCTCTCGAACGACGGGCCAGAACTGCTGCGCGACAGCAACTGCTAGGAGAGCCATCAAGCGCTGGCGGCGAATTCCTGATGCCTGCCAGGCGCGGCGTCGAACAATGCCCTTGTATATTCGTGCTGGGGCGCGGCGAAGACTTCCGCCGTGGTGCCCTGTTCGACGATTACCCCGCGCTGCATGACCGCGATCCGGTCACAGACCTGGGCTGCGACCCGCAAATCGTGGGTGATGAACAGCACCGCCAGGTTAAACTTTCGGCGCACCTCGTCCAGCAGCTTCAGCACCTGATCCTGCACGGAAACGTCGAGCGCCGACACCGGCTCGTCGCCAATCAGCAATTCAGGCTCCATCGCCAGCGCCCGCGCAATGCAGATCCTTTGGCGCTGGCCGCCGGAGAACTGGTGCGGGAAGCGATCGATCGCGGCCGGAGGCAGGTGCACGATCGCCATCAGGTCGCGCGCACGCTGCAACGCCTCCTTGCGGCTGACGCCAAAATTCATCGGCCCCTCGATGATCGCCTCTCCGACCGTCCGGCGCGGATTGAGCGATCGATATGGATCCTGGAAGATGAACTGAACGCGCCGGCGCATCGGACGAAATTTCGCCTCCCGCATTGCCGCGATATCGATGCCGTCGATCTTGATGCCGCCGCTTGAGGTATCGACCAGCCGCGCGACGCAACGCGCCACTGTCGACTTGCCTGAACCGGACTCGCCGACAATGCCGAGCGTTTCACCGCGACGGACCGTCAGCGAGACGTCCTTGACCGCGGCCACGACGCGCGCTTTCGGCTGGAACAGCGATCGCTTGCCATAGGTCTTGAAGAGATTCTCGGTCTGCAGGACCACCGGACCGGTCACCGGAGATCGCTTCGGCGGCGTCATGCTCGGCACCGCGCGCAACAGCATCCTGGTATATTCCTCGCGCGGGGCCCGCAGCACTTCCTCGCAGGGACCCTGCTCCACGATCCGGCCCATCTGCATCACCACGACACGGTCGGCGATCTCGGAAACGACGCCGAAATCGTGGGTGATGAACAGTACGCCGGTTTTCGTGCGCCCCTGCATTTCCCGTACGAGCTTGAGGATCTGAGCCTGCGTGGTGACGTCGAGCGCCGTGGTCGGCTCGTCCGCAATCAGCAGTGCAGGGTCGAGTATCAGCGCGGCCGCGATCATGATCCGCTGACGCTGGCCGCCGGAGAGCTGGTGCGGATAGGCGTCGATCATCTGCTCGGGGTCCGGCAGATGCACCGCGCGCATCATCTCGAGCACCCGCGCGCGCTGCTCCTTATGGTCGAGCCTGGTGTGGATCTCCAGCACTTCACGGATCTGGTCGCCGACCCGCTCGACCGGATTGAGCGCGGTCATCGGCTCCTGGAACACCATGGCCATGCGGGTGCCGCGGATGGCGCGCAACTCGGTATCCGATTTGGTGAGCAGTTGATCGCCCTGCAATCGGATCGAACCGCTCTCGACCTGCATTGCGCCCTTCGGCAACAGCCCCATCACCGCCTGCGCCGTCACCGATTTGCCGGAGCCGGATTCGCCGACCACGCAGACGATCTCGTTAACATCGACGGTCAGGTTGATCCCCTGCACGGCGTGCGGCCGGTCGCCTCCCCTGATGGCGACGGAAAGATCGGAGACTTCGAGGACGGTGTTGCTCACATCACACCCGCTTCATCATCTTGGGATCGAGAGTATCGCGCAAGCCGTCGCCGAGAACGTTGACCGCAAGGATGGTGAGCGCAAGGCACACACCGGGATAGATGATGTTGTGCGGGAACAGGCTGAACACCTCTCTTCCCGCTGCCATGATGTTGCCCCAGGTCGGCACTTCCGGCGGCACGCCGATGCCAAGGAAGGACAGGATGGCTTCGATGAGAATGGCGGACGCGCAGATGAACGTGCCCTGCACGATCATGGGCGCGACGGTGTTGGGCAACACATGCCGCCACAGCAGTTTCGGGGTAGACGTGCCGAGCGTCACCGCTGCCTCGACATAGGGCTCCTCGCGCACGCTGAGCACGATGGAGCGCACGAGCCGGACCACGCCTGGAATCTGCGGAACCGTGATGGCGATGATCACCGTCCACACGCTGGAGCGGAACAGCGACACCATGGCGATCGCCAGCAGGATGGCCGGAATCGCCATCAAGCCGTCCATGATCCGCATGATGACGGCGTCGAGAACGCGGAAGAAGCCGGCCAGCAGACCGATGAACAGGCCACAGGCGACGCTGATCAGCGCCACCGTGATGCCGACAAAGAGCGAGACGCGCGCGCCATAGACCACGCGGCTGTAGACGTCGCGTCCGAGGCCGTCGGTGCCTAACTTGGCGATCATCTTGATGCGTTCGCCGGTGTCCGTGCGTATCGTGATTTCGGTGCCGGGAACCTTGTTTCGTGCGATCGGGTTGATCGCGGTCGGATCGATGGTTCCGAGCCAGGGTGCAAACAACCCCATCAGCAGCACGATCGTGATGACGGCGGCGCCGAACACCACGCCCATGTTGCGCAGCAATTTGCGATACGCGGCGGGCTTGGCTGCGCTCGCCGGCAGCGCGGGTTCGAGGATCGTAGCGTCGGCCATCAGTAGCGGATCCTGGGATCGAGGATTGTGTAAATCATGTCTACCGCAAGGTTGATCATGACGTAGACGAACGAAAACAGAAGGATCACGGCCTGGATCGTCGGATAGTCGCGCGCCAGCACCGCGTCGACCGTGAGCCTGCCAAGGCCGGGGATGGTGAACACGCTCTCGGTGACGACGACGCCGCCGATCAAAAGCGCTACGCCAAGTCCGATCACCGTGACGATCGGGACGGCAGCATTGCGCAGCGCATGGCGGAACATCACCTTTCGCTCGGACTGTCCCTTGGCGCGCGCGGTACGGATGTAATCCTCGGAGAGCACCTCGAGCACGCTGGTGCGGGTCATGCGCGCGATCAGCGCGATATAGATCACCGACAAGGTCACCGACGGCAGGATCAGCCGCTGCGCCCAGCCGCCAACCCCCTCCGAGATTCGCTGATAGCCCTGCACCGGCAACCAGTTCAGATAAACCGCGAACAAATAGATCAGGAGATAGCCGATCACGAACACGGGCACGGAAAAGCCGAGCACCGAAAAGCTCATCACGATGCGGTCGATCCACGAACCGTGCCGGTGCGCCGCCAGCACGCCTAGCGGGACAGCGACAAACACCGCGATCAGGATCGTGAACAGCGCGAGCGACAAGGTCGGCTCGATCCGCTCGCTGATCAGCGCGGCCACCGTCTTCTTGAAGAAGAAGCTTTCGCCCAAATTACCGGTCAACACCCGGCCTGACCAGATCACGAACTGCTCGATCATCGGCCGGTCGAGGCCGAGCTGGCTGCGGATCTGCGCCACCTGTTCGGTGGTGGCGTTGTCGCCGGCGATGATTGCCGCAGGATCCGAGGGGGTCAGCCGCAGCATCAGGAAGATGAAGACCGCAACCACCAGCATCACGGGGATCGTGCCGAGCAGACGCCGAAAGAGATAGCCGTACATCGACATGGAAGCGCGATCCTATAAACCGAACGGGCGGCGGCGAACCGCCGCCCGTTGTCAACTTACTTCGTGATTTCCACGTTCCAGAGCACCGGCACCGGTGAAATCAGATACCCCTTGACGTTCTTGCGCATGGCAACGGGTTGAACGTACTCGCCGACCGGAATCTCCGGCGTGAACTCGATGACGCGTTGCTGCACCGCTTCGGCGATCGCTTTCTGCTTGGCCGGGTCTGTCTCGCGGGCAAAGTCGTCGCGCAGCTTCTCCAGCTTTTCGTCGCAGGGCCAGCCGAACGACGCCTTCTCGCAAGCCGCGTTTACATAGGCCGTCGAGATCGGGTTCATCACGTCGGCAGCGACCCAGGCCGTCAGGAAGGCGTTCCAGCCGCCCGCTTCCGGCGGGTCCTTCTTGGCGCGGCGGGCGACCAGGGTCTGCCAATCCATCGACTGCATGTCGACCTTGAAGCCCGCCTTCTCCATCAGCGATTTCGCCACCGGAGCAAGGTTGGTCAGGGTCTTGAGGTCGGTGGAGTGCATCAGCATCACCGGCGTGCCGTCGTAGCCCGCCTCCTTCAGCAGCTCCTGGGCCTTCTTGGCGTTGGAAGTCAGCAGCCCGTCCATTCCCTTGGTGCTGGCGAAAGGCGTGTCGCAGATGAACAGCGCCTTGCACGGCCTGATGTAGTTCTCGTCACCGATGGTCGCCATCAGGAAATCTTCCTGATTGAAGGCGTACCACAACGCATGGCGGACTTTCGGATTGTCGAACGGCTTGTGCAGCGTGTTCGGCCTGAAGACGTATTGCAACTTCGCCAACGGCGACACGACAATGTTTACGTTCGGATCCTTCTTCAGGGTTGGAAGCAGGTCGTGGCTGGGCGCCTCGATGAAGTCGATCTCGCCCTTCGACAGCGCGTTGACCGTTTGCTGCGCGTCGGAAATGGCGCGCCACTCGACGCGATCGACCTTGGCGATCTTGCCGCCGGCAAGGCCCGAGGCCGGCTCGGAGCGCGGCTTGTACTTGTCGAACTTGACATAAACCGTCTTGTCGCCGGGCTTCCACTCATCCTTGACCAAAACGAAGGGGCCGGATCCCGTAAAATCCTCGATCTGCTTGTTGGCATCCGTATCGGCGACGCGTTTGGGCATCATGAACGGCACGTTGGACGATGGTTTTGACAGGCCGAGCAGAACCAGGCCAGTCGGTTCCTTGAGCTTGATGGTGAAAGTTTTGGCATCGACGGCGGCAATGGAGTCGACGAAGGTCATCATCTTCTGACCGAGCGAGTCCTTGACCGCCCAGCGCTTGATCGAAGCGATGCAGTCTTCCGACGTCACCGGCTTGCCGTCGTGCCACAGCAGTCCCTCGCGCAGCGTGAAGGTGTAGCCCTTGCCGTCCGCCGCGGCTTCGTACTTCTCGACCATCTGCGGCTTGACCTCGCCCTTCTCATCCTGCGCGAGAAGCGTGTCGTAAATCATGTAGCCGTGGTTACGGACGATGTAGGCCGTGGTCCAGATCGGATCCAGAATCTTCAGATCCGAGTGCATGACGACGCGCAAGGTAGTTTGGGCCGTCGCCGGCGCTGCCACCGCTGTCAGGCTGCCAACGCAAGTCGCAGCAAGAATTACTTTTCTGAACGCATTCATTCCTTCACCTCCATTGTCGCTCGGCGCCCGAACGCTTTTTCTTGTTCGGGCCCCCTGCCCGGTTTCTGACCGGACTATAGGGTCGATCTTGAGCTTCACAACACCCTTTTGGTCCGACGACATGGATGACGCCGCCCCCTGTCCGGCTCCGCCAGCACGCCTCCACAAAAATCTACAATCAAGAATGATGCCAGAATTCCCATTCCCCGATCCGCTGCGGCGAAAGTCTGACGGCGGCATGTTTTCCCTTTACAAAATCGCCGCCGGTCCCTCTCGTACGGCCCCATCGGCACCGAGCCCAAACATTCCGGCCGAACCGGGAGAATCCAGATGAATCCTGCCAACCTTCCCTTTGATTCCGAGACCATGCTGCAGGGGCTGCGGACCTGGGTCGAATGCGAAAGCCCCACTTGGGACGCCGGCGCGGTCGACCGCATGCTCGATCTTGCAGCGCGGGAGATGGCCATCATGGGTGCGACCATCGAACGCATCTCCGGACGGCAGGGTTTTGCAGGCTGTGTCCGCGCGCGCTTCCCTCACCCGAAGCTGGGTGAGCCTGGAATCCTGATCGCGGGTCATCTGGACACCGTCCATCCCGTCGGCACGCTGGAAAAGCTGGCGTGGCGGCGCGAAGGCAACAAATGCTACGGCCCGGGCATATTCGACATGAAGGGCGGCAACTACCTCAGCCTAGAGGCGATCCGGCAACTGGCGCGCGCCTCGTTCACGACGCCGCTGCCGATCACGGTACTGTTCACGCCGGACGAAGAGGTCGGCACGCCGTCGACCCGCGACATCATCGAGGCCGAAGCCGCCCGCAACAAATATGTGCTGGTGCCCGAGCCGGGTCGCGCCAACAACGGTGTGGTCACCGGACGATATGCGATTGCCCGGTTCAATTTGGAATCGATCGGCAAGCCGAGCCATGCCGGCGCCACGCTCTCCTCCGGCCGTTCCGCGATCCGCGAGATGGCACGCCAGATTATCGCCATCGACGGCATGACGACTGAAGATTGCACTTTTTCGGTCGGCATTGTGCATGGCGGCCAGTGGGTGAACTGCGTCGCCACCACCTGCACCGGCGAGGCGCTCAGCATGGCCAAGCGGCAGGCAGATCTCGATCGCGGCGTCGAGCGGATGCTCGCGCTTTCCGGGACCAGCAATGACGTCACGTTCAAAGTCACCCGCGGCGTGACCCGGCCGGTGTGGGAGCCTGACGCCGGCACGATGGCGCTCTACGAACAGGCACGCGGCATTGCGCAAAGCCTTGGTCTCGAACTCCCGCACGCCAGCGCCGGCGGCGGCTCCGACGGCAACTTTACTGGCGCGATGGGTATCCCGACCCTTGACGGCCTGGGCGTTCGCGGTGCCGACGCGCATACGCTCAACGAGCATATCGAGATCGACAGTCTGGCCGAGCGCGGCCGGTTGATGGCGGGTCTGCTGGCGACATTGACGTGAGCGCCAGGCATCTCTCCCCATCATTGCCCGCGGCAAACGCAGAGCGTTTGCGCAAGGGAGCAGCGCAACCAGGCAAAGCCTAACGGAGCAAGCCGCTGCACGGATTGCTTCCGCCTTCGCTCATTGAGCTACGGCGGACAGGTCGCTTCCGTTCGCAAACGCTTCGCGTTTGTCGCAGGCAATGGCGGATGGGGCGGCATGCAAAACGGAATTGCTCCACGGCTTGCGCTTGGCGCAATGACACGCTTAACGTCCCCCAACGAATGCACCGGTGAGAAAACTCGATGACCCGCATTGCCGTTGGTGCCTTTCTGCACGAGACCAACACGTTCGCGCCGACCAAGGCGACCTATGACGATTTCGTTCATGGTGGCGGATGGCCGTCGATGGCGCGTGGCACAGAGGTGCTCAAGGTGATGCGCAAGGTCAATATCGGCCTTGCCGGCTTTGTCGAAGCCGCTGAGGCCAATGGCTGGGAGCTGGTGCCGACGATCTCGGCGGCCGCTGTTCCATCGGCCCATGTCACCAAGGATGCCTTCGAACGCATCATGAAGGAAATGGTCGACGGCATCGCGGGCGCGGGGCCGATCGATGCCGTCTATCTCGACCTGCACGGCGCCATGGTCACTGAGCATTACGACGACGGCGAAGGCGAAACGCTTGCCCGGGTACGCAAGGTGATCGGCAAGGACCTGCCGCTGGTCGTCAGCCTCGACCTCCATGCCAACGTCTCGCCCGAGATGATGGAACATGCGGACGTGCTCATCGCCTACCGCACCTACCCGCACGTCGACATGGCCGACACCGGCCGGGCCTGCGCCAACCATCTGGCGCTGATGCTCAAGACGAAGGCGCGCTACGCAAAAGCCTTCCGGCAGTTGCCGTTCCTGATTCCGATCAGCTGGCAATGCACCAACGACCAGCCGACCAAAGGCATTTATGAAAAACTGGCGGCGCTGCAGAGCGCTTCAGTTCCGACGCTGTCATTCGCGCCCGGCTTTCCGGCCGCCGATTTTCGCGATTGTGGCCCGAGCGTATTCGCCTATGGCGTGACGCAGGCCGATGCTGATGCAGCCGCCGACAAACTGGTAGCGCTGATCGAGAGCCACGAGGACGATTTCGACGGCCGCATCTATTCGCCCGACGACGGCGTGCGCCACGCGATGGAATTGGCCAAGAACGCCAGCAAGCCGATCGTCATCGCCGACACCCAGGACAATCCCGGAGCCGGCGGCGATTCCGACACGACAGGCATGCTGCGCGCGCTGGTCCGCAACAAGGCGACGCGAGCGGCGACCGGCGTGATCTATGATCCCCAGTCGGCCAAGGCCGCGCATGCCGCGGGCGTCGGCGCGACCGTGACGCTTTCGCTCGGCGGCAAGTCCGGCATCCCGGGCGACGCGCCGTATCAGGAAACGTTCGTCGTCGAAAAATTGTCGGACGGCAAGTTCGTGGCGTCCGGCCCCTATTATGGCGGCCGCGACATGGACATGGGACCGTCGGCGTGCCTGCGCATCGGCGATGTCCGTGTGGTCGTGAGTTCCTACAAGGCGCAGCTCGCCGACCAGGCGATGTACCGCTATGTCGGGATCGAACCGACCGAACAGGCGATCCTGGTCAACAAGAGTTCAGTGCACTTCCGCGCCGACTTTGAGCCGATCGCGGAAAAACTGCTGATCTGCGCCGCGCCCGGCGCGATGCCGGCCGATACCGCTACCCTGCCCTGGACGCGGCTGCGTCCGGGTATCCGCATCAAACCGAACGGCCCTGCTTTTGCGACTCCAGCCAAATCTCGTTCAACCGTAACCGGATAAACAGACATGCCCACCATCGAACGCATCGACGGCTATGCCGAAGAACTCACCGCGATCAGGCGCGATCTTCATGCGCATCCCGAGATCGGCTTCGAGGAGGTCCGCACTTCAGGCATCGTCGCCGACAAGCTGACGCAATGGGGCATCGAGGTGCATCGCGGCCTTGGCGGCACCGGCGTCGTCGGCGTGCTCAAGGGCAAGGGCAGCAGCGGCATGAAGATCGGCCTGCGCGCCGACATGGACGCGCTGCCGATGGAAGAGAACACCAACCTGCGCTGGCGCTCGACCATTCCCGGCCGCTTCCACGGCTGCGGCCATGACGGCCACACCACCATGCTGCTCGGCACCGCGCGCTATCTGGCCGAGACCAGGAATTTCGACGGCACCGTGCATTTCATCTTCCAGCCCGCCGAAGAAGGCCTCGGCGGCGCGCGCGCGATGATCAAGGACGGCCTGTTCCAGAAGTTTCCCTGCGACGAGGTCTACGGCCTGCACAACGCGCCTGACCTGAACCATGGCGAGATCGCGATCCTGCCGGGCCCGGCGATGGCTGGCGCCGATTTCTTCGACATCACGATCGACGGCTACGGCGCCCATGGCGCGATGCCGGAGCGCTCCAAGGATGCCGTGATCATCGCCACCACGCTGGCGCAGGCGCTGCAGACCGTCGTCAGCCGCAACGTCCCTCCGCATCATCCGGCGGTGCTGTCGATCACGCAGATCCATGCCGGCTCGGCCTATAACGTCATTCCCGGCCAGGCCAAGCTGTGCGGCACCGTCCGCGCCTTCGATGACGGCGTGCGCGCGCTGATCCGCGAGCGCATGCGCGCGATCTGCGCCGGCATCGCGGCCGCGTTCCAGTGCGAGATCACTGCCGACATCCGCGACACTTTCAGCGTGCTGGTGAACCAGGAAGAGCAGTCGCGGATCGTTGAGGCGGTGGCGCGTACGGTGGTCGATCCGGACAAGGTGATCACCCGCACCGAGCCGAAGATGGGCAGCGAGGATTTCGCCGACATGATGCAGGCGGTGCCCGGCGCCTATTTCTGGGTCGGTCATGAAGGCTCGGTGCCGGTGCACAATCCCGGTTACGTCCTCGACGACAAGATCCTGCCGATCGGCGCCAGCATGTTCGCGCGCATCATCGAGACCCGTATGCCAGTAGGTTAGGTGGTCATGCATAAAACCAAAAAAGAAGAAGAGGTCACGTCGCTGCACGATCTCAGCGCCGTCGACCTTCTCGCCGGCTATCGCGCCAAGCAATTCTCGCCGTCCGAAGTGCTGGAGGAAGTCCTGGCGCATGTCGCGGCGTGGGAGCCGCACATCAAGGCGCTCTATCTGCTCGATCCCGAGGGCGCGCGCGCCGTCGCCAAGGCCTCGACCGAACGCTGGCAGAAGGGCGAGCCTGTCGGCACGCTCGACGGCGTGCCTGTGACCATCAAGGACAATATCGCCACCAAGGACCAGCCGGTGCCGCTGGGCGCCGCCAGCGTCAAGCTGGTGCCTTCACCGAAGGACGCGCCGCCCGCCGCTCGGCTGCGCGAAGCCGGCTCCATCATCTTCTCCAAAACGACGATGCCGGATTACGGCATGCTGTCGTCGGGCCTTTCGAGTTTCCATCCCCTCACCCGCAATCCCTGGGACCTCAGCAAGAACCCCGGCGGATCCTCTTCCGGCGCCGGCGCCACCGGCGCGGCCGGTTACGGCCCGCTGCATCTCGGCACGGATATCGGCGGCTCGGTGCGGCTGCCGGCCTGCTGGTGCGGCCTGGTCGGGCTGAAGCCGAGCCTCGGACGCGTTCCGGTCGATCCCTTCTATGTCGGACGCGTCGCCGGGCCGATGACCCGCACTGTCGACGATTCAGCGCTGATGATGAGCGTGCTGTCGCGTCCCGACCGGCGCGACGGCATGAGCCTGCCCGCGCATGAAATCGCCTGGAAGGCGCTCGACAAGTCGCCGCGCAAAGTGCGGATCGGGTTGATGCTCGATGCCGGCACCGGCCTGCCGCTGGAGAAGGAAGTGCGCGAGGTCGCCGTCAAGGCCGCCAAGGCGTTCGAATCCGCCGGCGCGGTCGTTACCGAAGTCGACGGCATATTGACGCGCGAGATGCTCGACGGGATTGACAATTTCTTTCGCGCGCGAAGCTGGGACGATATTTCCAGACTGACGCCGGAGGAGCGCAGCAAGACGCTGCCTTATATCCTTCAATGGGCAGAGGCCGGCGCGAAGCTCTCAGGCCTTGATGTCATCAGGGGCTTCAACGCCACCATGGCGATCCGTACCGCCGCGGCAAAGCTGTTCTGCGATCTCGATTATGTGGTCTCCCCGGTGTCGCCGGTGGTGAACTTCCCTGCCGAGTTCGCCTCCCCGGTCAACGATCCCACAAAGCCGTTCGAGCACATCGCCTATACCGTGCCGTGGAATATGTCGGAGAACCCGGCCGTCTCGATCAATGGCGGCTACGACAAGAAGGGCTTTCCGATCGGCGTGCAAATCGTCGGCCGGCGGTTCGACGATCTCGGCGTGCTCGGCATGGCCAAGGCGTTCGAGGGCCTGCGCGGCCCGCAAAAGCCGTGGCCTGCCCCGCCGAAGAAGTAGATTCTGGGATACTTCCGTCATGGCCGGGCTTGTCCCGGCCATCCACGTCTTTACGCTCTCGATCGACAGAAAGACGTGGATGCCCGGGACAAGCCCGGGCATGACGATACGGATGAGCCAGACGAAAAAACAATCTAGAGAGAGGAAACCCCATGGCGTATGAGACCATCAAGTACGAGGTCGCCGAGCAGATTCTCACCATCACCTTGAACCGACCCGACAAGCTCAACGCCTTCAACGGCACCATGCAGCAGGAATTGATCGACGCGTTCGACGCGGCCGACAAGGACGACAATGTCCGCGCCATCATCGTCACCGGCGCCGGCCGCGGTTTTTGCGCCGGCGCTGATCTCTCCTCGGGCGCCAACACGTTCGATCGCGACGCGCGGCGTGGGCCGGTGAAGCGGCTTGCGGATGGCACTGTCGATTACAGCGATCCGCAGGTGCGCGACGGCGGCGGACAGGTGACGCTGCGCATCTTCAAGTGCTTAAAGCCGGTAATCGCGGCGGTGAATGGACCCGCGGTCGGCATTGGCGTCACCATGCAGCTCGCGATGGATATCCGCATCGCTTCTGAAGCCGCGCGCTTCGGCTTCGTGTTCTCCCAGCGCGGCATCGTGCCGGAGGCCGCCTCGAGCTGGTTCCTGCCGCGCCTCGTCGGCATCGCCCAGGCGCTGGAGTGGTGCTACACCGGCCGCGTCTTCCCCGCGCAGGAAGCGCTCGCCGGCCGCCTCGTCAGCAAGGTGGTGCCGCCGGATGATCTGCTGCCGACTGCCCGCGCGCTCGCCACGGAAATCGCGGCCAAGACCGCGCCGGTTTCGGTGGCGCTGATCCGCCAGATGATGTGGCGCATGATGGGCGCCGACGATCCGATGGAAGCCCACAAGGTCGACAGCCGCGGCATCTACGCCCGCGGCCGTTCGGACGACGTGAAGGAAGGCGTGGTTTCGTTCCTGGAAAAGCGCCCCGCGCAATTCAAGAACAAGGTTTCAACTGATATGCCCGACTATTACCCGTGGTGGGACGAGCGGGAATATAAGTGACGGCGAAGCCGTCATCCCTGGGCGATGCGAAGCATCGAACCTCAGATGTGCAATCGCACATCGGGGGATCTCGAGATGACTGATGTTCAAGACGGCGTCGTTCTGCTGCACGGCATCAGCAGGACGGCCCTGTCATTCCGGAAAATGCAGACCGCGCTCGAGGCCGCCGATTTCGCCACTCTGAACATCGACTATCCCAGCCGCCATCACGCCCTCGAAGCGCTGGCTGAGCACATCCACCCCGCCGTCACACACGTAGCCGCCGGGATCGCAGGCCAGCTTCATTTCGTCGGCCATTCGATGGGCGGCCTGCTGGCGCGCGTCTACCTTTCCAGATATCGGCCTGAGCGCCTGGGCCGCGTCGTGATGCTCGGTACGCCCAATGGCGGCAGCGAGATCGCCGATCGCCTGAAGAATGTTTCGCTCTATCGCGCCTGGTTCGGCCCTGCCGGTGAGCAGCTCGTGACCCGGCGCGATGCAGCCACCAACGCACTGTTTCCGCCGGTCGATTATCCCGTCGGCATCATCGCGGGAAACCGGTCGGTCGATCCGACATTCTCGCGCTTCCTGCCGAAGCCGCATGACGGCAGGGTGTCGGTTGCGAACACGAAACTCGACGGGATGGCGGATCATGTTGTGATCGGCACGTCACATCCCTGGCTGCCGGGGAATCGTGCGGCGATTGCGCAGACGATTGCGTTCCTGAAGGATGGCAGGTTCGCCTCCTCCACTGTCATCACCCGCGCAGGCGGGTGATCCAGTAAACGCAGGCATCTCGATCATCACGAAATTCTCGGCGTACTGGATGCCCCGCCTTCGCGGGGCATGACAATCTACCCCATCGTCAGCGCAACGCGGCCGATCGCCTTGCGGTCGATCAACAGCCGCATCGCGCGGGCGTAATCTTCCAGCGGCAGCCGGTGCGAGATGTTGGGGCGGATTTTTCCGGCTTCGGCCCATTCCGTCAGCGCCTTGATCCTGACCTCGCCGAGAACAGGATTTTTCCGCACCGCCTCGCCGGCGCGCACGCCGAGCACGCTCGCGCCCTTGATCATCAAGAGATTGGTTTTGGCGAGCCCGATGCCGCCGGTGAACCCGATGATCAGGAGCCGCGCACCCCAGTTGATGCAGCGCATCGAGTTCTCGAACACCTCGCCGCCGACGGGGTCAAACACGACATCCGCGCCGCGCCCGTCGGTGATGCGCTTTACCGCGTCGCGAAACGGTTCCTGGTCGTAGCGCACCAGATGATCGGCGCCCCTCGCCCCGGCGATCGCAAGTTTTTCGTCGCTCGAGGCGGTCGCAATCACGGTGGCGCCAAGCATCTTGCCGATCTCGACAGCGGCAAGCCCGACCCCGCCGCCAGCGCCATGCACCAGCAGCACTTCGCCCGGCTGAAGCTGACCGCGATCGATCAGCGCATGATAGGCCGTACCGTGACCGGCCAGGAACGTCGCGCCCTCCGCATAGTCGAAGGTCGATGGCAGCGGCACGAGTTGCGACGGCGTGGCCACGGCCTCATCGCAATAGGCGCCGTGGCGCATCTTGACGATCACCTTGTCGCCGACCTTGACACCCGTTGCGTCGTTGACCTCGACCACGTCGCCCGCGGCTTCGACGCCCGGCGTAAACGGCAATGGCGGCTTGAGCTGGTACTGCCCCGCTGCCATCAGAACATCGGGAAAATTGATCCCGGCGGCGCGGATCGCGACACGCACCTGCCCCGGCGCCAGAGGTGCCGATTCGAACGTTTCGAGACGCAGGCTCTCGGGCGGACCCAGCTCGCGGCAGACGACGGCTTTCGGCATCAGGCAGCCTTCTCTTGCAGCCGCAGCACGGCTTCGCGGATCAGCGGCATGCGGTCGTTACCAAAGTACATGTCGGTCTTGCCGACGAAGATGGTCGGCGAACCAAAGCCGCCGCGCGCCATTACTTCGTCAGTGTTGGCCTTGAGCTGTTCCTTGATCGCCTGCTCGCCGATCCCGGCAAAGAACTTGACGTGATCGACGCCGACGCTCTTGCAGACTTCCGTCAGCACCGAATCCTGCGAAATGTCCTTGTCGCCGCCCCAATAGGTCTCGAAGACGGCACTTGCGAACGGCACCATGTGCTTTTCAGATTCTTTGCCCAGCCAGATGCAGCCGCGCATCGCTTTCACGCTGTTCACCGGAAACACCGTCGGCGGCATCTTGATCGCAAGCCCGGCGGAGCGCGCCCAGTCGGCAAGGTCCTTTTTCATGTAGCGCGCCTTCAGCGGCACCGGCGTCTCGCGCTGGGCGTAAACGCTGGGATTGACCGTGTTGAAGATGCCGCCGACCAGGATCGGCCGCCACGAAATCTCGACGCCGAGTTCTTTTGCAAGTGGCTGGATGTTATGGAAGGCGAGATACGTCCAGGGACTGGAACAGTCGAAGAAGAATTCGATCATGGCGTTTCCTTTTTGATTATCGACCCTCATCCTGAGGAGCGCGGAACGCGCGTCTCGAAGGATGCAGGCCCGTCTGTGGCCTCATGGTTCTCCCGGCGATGCGTAGCATCGTCCGGAGACGGCGCAAGTGCGCCTCCTCACCATGAGGGTTGGGAATTGTCACTTCCGTCCAACCATCTCCTTCGCCTTCGCGCCGAACATGTTCCTGCGCGCTTCCTCGTCGAACGGTTCTTTGACGAACTTGCCGATCGCCAATCCCGCCTGCACCTGCGGCCGGGCGCGCACGACGGCGTACCAGCGCTTGATGTTGGGATAATCGTCGAGCGTAAAGCCCTGCGCCTTGTGGGTCATGGTCCAGGGGAAGCAGGCAATGTCGGCGATCGAATATTCGCCCGCGATATAGGCCCCAGTCTTGCCCAGTTGGGTGTCGAGCACGCGATAGAGCCGCGCCGCCTCGTCACGGTAGCGCTCGATGGCGTACGGGATCTTTTCCTGCGCATAGAGCGCGAAATGGCCGTGCTGGCCGAGCATGGGCCCGAGCCCACTCATCTGCCACATCACCCACTGCACCGCGTGGGAGCGGCCGCGCGCGTCTGTGGGCAAGAAGCGGCCGGTCTTTTCCGCGAGATAAATCAGGATCGCACCGGTCTCGAACACGGAGAACGGCGCGCCGCCGTCGGCCGGCGCATGGTCGACGATGGCCGGAATGCGGTTATTGGGACTGATCGCGAGGAATTCAGGTTCGAACTGCTCGCCGGCGCGGATGTTGACCGGGATCACCGTATAAGGGAGCCCGAGTTCCTCCAGCATGATCGAGATTTTCCAGCCATTGGGCGTCGGCGCGTAGTGCAAGTCGATCATGGTTTCCCCGGCAGCCGCACCTGCCGGATTATTCCCGGCGAGAACGACTTTTGTTGTTCTGTACGCCGATCATAAGACATGGCAGACAGGCGCTCAATCAGAACCACCCGGGAGGCTCCCATGCTGTTTCCAACGACGATCGCAGGCTCACTTCCGAAGCCGGAATGGCTGGCCGAGCCGAACACGCTATGGGCGCCCTGGAAATCCAAGGGCGATGAACTCGCCCGCGCCAAGCGCGACGCCACCATGCTGGCCGTGAAGCTGCAGGAGGATTCGGGGGTCGATATCGTCACCGAGGGCGAGCAGGCCCGCCAGCATTTCGTCCACGGCTTTCTGGAAAAGGTCGACGGCATCGATTTCGCCCACAAGGTCGAGATGGGCATCCGCAAAGACCGCTACAAGGCGATGGTGCCGCAGGTGGTCGCGCCGCTGACCCTGAAAGGCCGGGTCCATGCCGATGAGGCCCGCGTCGCCCGCGCCCACACCAAACACAAGCTGAAATTCACTTTGCCCGGCCCGATGACCATCATCGACACCGTGGCCGACGGCCATTACGGCGATCGCGTCAAGATGGCGTTCGCCTTTGCCGAACTGCTGAACGAGGAAGCGCGGGCGCTGCAGGCCGACGGCGTCGATATCATCCAGTTCGACGAGCCCGCCTTCAACGTATTCATGGACGAGGTTTCCGACTGGGGCATCAAGGCGCTGGAGCGCGCCGCGCAGGGGCTGACCTGCGCCACCGCCGTGCACATCTGCTACGGCTACGGCATCAAAGCCAACACCGACTGGAAGGAAACGCTGGGCAGCGAGTGGCGGCAGTACGAGGAGATTTTCCCGGCGATCGCCAAAAGCTCGATCCAGCAGGTCGCGATCGAATGCCGCAATTCCAAGGTGCCGCTGGATCTGCTGGCGCTGTTGACCGGCAAGATCGTCCAGGCCGGCGTGATCGACGTCGCCAGCGACACGGTCGAGACCGCCGAGGACGTCGTCAAGGTGATCGACGCCGTGTCGAAATTCGTGCCGAAGGCCAACATCGTCGCGACCACCAATTGCGGCATGGCGCCGATGCGCCGGGATATCGCGGAGGCAAAGCTGGCGGCGCTCGGGGCTGGGGCGAAGCTGGCGCGGCAGCAGTTGGGGTAGCTGTCATTCCGGGGCGCGCGAAGCGCGAGCCCGGAATCCATACGCACGATCGTGGTTATGGATTCCGGGCCTGCGCCAAGTGGCGCATCCCGGAATGACGATCCCTAAAGGGCTACGCCGTGGCACTCGGATGCAACACCGGCCGATACCCAGCGCTGATCGCACGCAGCGTCGACGGCGGCGTCAGCAGCATCGCGTCTTCGATCGCATGGCCCGCCTGTCGATATCCCGCCATCGACCATCGCAGCGCCCTGCCCGCCACGATCAGAAAACTCTCCGCCCCCGCCTGCACCATAGTCCCATCAGCCAGCTTCTCAACCGGCATCGGCAACGCGTGCAGCCGCTTCTTACCCTTGTCCAGCCGCTCCCGATGCAGCACAGCATCGATATCCCGCGCGAGCAAATTGGCGACGCCGTTGCCCTGTTCCCACGCCGCACGAAAGCGGTTGGCGTCGTCGCGGCGGCAGAAGAAACAGGGGCGATGGCCCGCGGCGAACGCGGTCGCCTCATCGAGGAAGAACAGTTCGGTCCAGCTGCGCGTGCCCATCACCTTGCGCCGCCATCCCCTGAACTCGCAGACACAGGTGATCCACGCCGGGCTCGCCCAGCGCTTGTTCAGCAGCGTCTTGGTTGCGGGATCGTGGATGATGCCGCGATTGCCGGTGAACAGGCCGCGGTGCGGATCGGCGACGATGTCGCCCGAGGGCGTGACGCGGTTTTGCAGCGGCATTGGGTCTGCTCCCTCTCCCCGCCCCTTGCGGGGAGAGGGTTGGGGTGAGGGGCACTTTCTATCCGCAAATCCGGTGAGTGCGTTACGAGCGGTACCCCCTCACCCGCCGCGCGTAAGAGCGCGGCGACCTCTCCCCGCAAGCGGGGCGAGGTCAAGAAAAACTCAGGCGCCGTCGCGGATCGGCGGCTGGAACGACAGCGCGGTGTCCCAGGGAAAGTGAATCCAGGTGTCCTGCGACACTTCGGTTATGAAGGTATCGACCAGCGGCTTGCCCTGCGGCTTGGCGTAGACAGCCGCGAAATGCGCCTCCGGCATCATCGAACGCACCAGCCGGCCGGTCTTGCCGGTATCGACGAGGTCGTCGACGATCAACAGCCCCTTGCCGGTACCGCCGCCGAGCTTTGCCACATCAGCCGAAACGCCCTTCAGAGCCTTCAGGTCGCCCTGCCGGGTGTGGTCATAGCTGGCAATGCACACGGTATCGATGATGCGAATGCCGAGTTCGCGCGCCACGATCGCGGCCGGCACCAGCCCACCACGGGTAATCGCAATGATGGCATGAAACGGCCCGACCTCGTTGAGCCGCCAGGTCAGCGCCCGGCAATCCCGGTGAAACTGATCCCACGAGACCGGAAAGGCCTTCTCCAGCGGCGGAGTGACTTTTTCGCTCATGACTTCGCTCCAAAACGATCGGCCACCTTTGATCTCCTCAACTATAGCGACTTTGCCATCTCGCTGGTCGCCGACCAGCCCAGTTGCGCGTACAGCGGCCGTCCCATCTTCGTGGCGTGCAATATCGCGAACGCCACGCCGCGCCTGGCGAATTCCTGATCCGCCCGGTCCATCAGCGCCTTGGCAATTCCCCGTTTGCGATGCGACGGCTCGACAAACACGTTGAGCACGTAGCCGCGCCTGTCCTGCGTCGGATGGGAGGGCCCCGGCGGCCACTCGATGGTCATCAGCCCGATTCCCGCGATGGGCTTGCCGTGCTCCTCGACGATATAGCCGAAATACGATCCGTCACCGAGATGCTTGGCCAGCCAGGGTCGAAAATGCGCGGTCTGCGTTTCCAAAATCTCTTCGGTCCTGCCCGGCGCATCGGTTTCGCGGAACATCTGTTCACGGTGCCGGCACACCAGTTCGAGATCGTCGGCGCGGATTGGCCTGGTCGAAATCATCGGTGCTATCGCGGCGTGTTCAAACCCGCCAGCATCTCCTTCACCGCAGCCATCGCGGCGGCAAGCTTGTCGGGATCGCGCGAGCGGACCACAAGATTGGTGTTCGGCTTCTTGTCTTCGTCCTGGAACGGATAGCTGCCGATGATGGTGTCGGGATGAGCGCTCGCGATCGCGCGCAAGGGGCCGCCGATGTCGCCTTCCCGCGCATTCGCCCGGACCGAATCCGACAGCATCCGCACGCCCGATTTCAGCTTCGGCGCGACAATGTCCATCATCGCCTGCATGATCGTGGGAATGCCGGCCATCACGATGACGTTGCCGAGCTTGAAGCCGGGCGCCAGGATGGTCGCACTCTGGATCAGTTCGGCACCGTCAGGGACGCGGGCCATGCGCAAGCGCGCCTCGTTCAGATCCTGCTCGGTCCAGCGCTCGCGGAATCGGGCCACCACCTCGGGATGATGATCGATGCCGACGCCGAACGCCTTGGCGACGCTGTCGGCCGTGATGTCGTCATGGGTCGGCCCGATGCCACCGGTGGTGAAGACGTAATCGTAGCGCTTTCGCAGTGCATCAAGGGCGGCGATGATGTCGGCCTCCTCGTCAGCGACGACGCGGACTTCCTTGAGGTCGATCCCGATATTGGTCAGGTACTCGGCGATAAAGCCGATGTTCTTGTCCTTGGTCCGGCCGGACAGGATCTCGTCACCAATGACCAGAATACCCGCTGTGACGATCTCACTCATTTCCTCTTCCTCACCCTGTCCCCTGACCATGCGCATCCAACGCATTGAAGTCACGGGGCTTTGCTGCCGAAATAAGCACCCGGCAGCCGGTTTTTCAGGCAGCACGGGGAAACACCCCCATACCAAATGCCCCAGCCCATGCATATCGCGCTGGCCCGGCCCTTGCTACCATCCCGTGAAGTCATGCACTGTGTCGCATGGCTTCGAAAGATAGTCAGGATTTATGGCAGTCGCGTTTGATGAAATGAATGGCCCCGGCGGGGACCTCCGGCCCGCCTACCAGGAACTCTCCCGCTGGTTGAAGGAGACGCCTCCGGACGCCCTTGAATATCGCCGCCAGGAAGCGGAGCTGTTGTTCCGCCGGATCGGCATCACCTTCGCCGTTTATGGCGACGCCGAAGCCCAGGAACGGCTGATCCCCTTCGACGTGATCCCCCGGATCATGTCGGCCAAGGAATGGACGCTGCTGGAAAAGGGCCTGAAGCAGCGGGTCCGCGCCCTCAACATGTTCCTGCGCGACATCTATCACGGCCGCGACATCCTGCGCGCCAACATCATCCCCGACGACCTGATCTTCCAGAATCCGGTATTCCGCCCCGAGATGAACGGCCAGGACGTCCCCCATGACGTCTACGTCCATATCGCCGGGATCGATATCGTCCGGGTCGATGCCGACAATTTCATCGTGCTGGAGGACAATGCGCGGACCCCGTCCGGCGTGTCCTACATGCTGGAAAACCGCGAAATCATGATGCGGCTGTTTCCGGATCTGTTCGCCCGCCACCGCGTCGCACCGGTGGAGAAATACCCCGACGAACTGCTGTCCGCGCTGCGCTCGGTGGCGCCGCTCTCCGCTTCCGCCGAGCCTGTGGTCGCGCTGATGACGCCGGGCGTCTACAACTCGGCCTATTACGAGCACTCGTTCCTGGCCGACAAGCTCGGGATCGAGCTGGTCGAGGGCCGCGACCTCATCGTCAAGAACGACGAGGTGTTCATGCGCACCACCGAGGGCCTCAAGCGCGTCGATGTGATCTACCGCCGCGTCGACGACGACTTCCTGGATCCCCTGACCTTCCGCCCGGATTCTGCGCTCGGCGTCCCCGGGCTAATGTCGGCCTATGCGGCCGGCAACGTCACGCTCGCCAACGCCGTCGGCACCGGCATCGCCGACGACAAGGCGGTCTATTCCTACATGCCGGACATCGTGAAATTCTATCTCGGCGAAGAGCCGATCCTGAAGAACGTGCCTACCTGGCGCTGCCGCGAGCCGAAGGACCTCGCCTATGTGCTCGACAATCTCGGGGATCTCGTCGTGAAGGAGGTGCACGGCTCCGGCGGCTACGGCATGCTGATCGGCCCCGCCGCCACCAAGGCGACCATCGAGGCGTTCCGCGACAAGCTCAAGCGCGAGCCCGAAGGGTTTATTGCGCAGCCGACCTTGGCGCTGTCGACCTGCCCGACCTGCACCGCATCCGGCCTCGCGCCGCGCCACGTCGATCTCAGGCCGTTCGTGCTGACCGGGCGCGATCACGTCACCATCGTGCCGGGCGGGTTGACCCGCGTGGCGCTGAAGGAAGGCTCGCTCGTGGTCAATTCGAGCCAGGGCGGCGGCACCAAGGACACCTGGATTCTGGACGAATAGAGATGCTGTCGCGCACCGCCGAAAACCTGTACTGGCTGGCCCGCTACGTCGAGCGCGCGGAATATCTCGCGCGCACCATCGACGCGACGTTGCGCGTGACCGCTCTTCCCGCCGCCTATATCGGCAAGACCAATGAGTGGGATTCCGCGCTATTGACCGCCGGCGTCAGCGCCAGCTTCTACGAAGCCTATCAGGAAGCCAACGAACAGAACGTGGTCGAGTACCTGGCGTTCTCACCGTCCAACCCCTCCTCGATCAAGAATTGCATCGAGGCAGCGCGGCTCAATTCCCGCTCGGTACGCACCGCGTTGACGAGCGAGATGTGGGACACCATCAACTCGGCCTGGATCGAGCTGCAGGAGGTGTGGGGCAAAGGCACGTCGAGCCGCGAGGAACTCGCAAAATTCCTGCGCTTCGTGCAGGAGACCTCGCTCCGCTTCGACGGCTCGGCCTACCGGACCATGCTGCGCAACGACGCCTACTGGTTCTCGCGCCTCGGGCTGCATCTGGAGCGCGCCGACAACACCGCCCGCATTCTCGACGTGAAATATCACGTGCTGCTGCCGGAGGAGGAACATGTCGGCGGTCCGCTGGATTATTACCAGTGGACCTCGATCCTGCGCTCGGTGTCGGCGCTGACGGCCTATCACTGGGTCTACCGCGAGACGCTAAAGCCCTGGTTGATCGCTGACTTGCTGATCCTCAACGACACGCTGCCGCGCTCGCTGGCGAGCTGCTACAGCAATCTGGTGCGGAACCTCGACCAGATTGGCGTCGCCTATGGCCGCCAGGGCGCCTCCCAGCGCCACGCCCGCGGCGTCCGCAACCGGCTTGAACACAGCCATATGGACGATATCTTCCAGCATGGCGTCCATGAATTCATCCAGGAATTCATTGCGGATAACGCTCGGCTGGGTGAGATCATCACGAAACAATATCTGATCTGATGCCGTCATGGCCGGGCTTGTCCCGGCCATCCACGTCTGCTTTAGGAGCGGACCTAGAAAGAAGGCGTGGATGCCCGGGACAAGCCCGGGCATGACGAAGTTCTTGCTCTAGTCTACAAAGAAACACCCGCTTCATTTTCGGTCTACCCATGCGCCTGCGAATTGCCCATACCACCAGCTATCGCTATGAGCCCCCGGCCTCGGGGGTGATCCAGATCCTGCGGATGACGCCCGGCAGCCATGACGGGCAGTATGTCGCCGAGTGGCAGATCGACGTCTCCACCGATTCCCGGCTCGACATGCACCAGGACGCGTTCGGCAATGTCACGCATGTCCTGACTCACGGGCCGCTCGCCGACCTCACCATCAATGTCGAGGGCCTGATCGAGACCCACGACACCGGCGGCGTGCTGCGCGGCACCGACGAGCGCTTCCCGCCGAGCCTGTTCCTGCGCCCCACCGCGCTGACCGAAGTCAATCCGGCGATGGCGACCTTTGCCCGCGAGATGCGTTCGGAATCGGGCGACGACGTGCTCGGCTTCCTGCATGCGCTGATGGTGCAGATCAACGAGCACATGACGTTCGACGAGGACCCGACCAACAGCGGCACCTCGGCGGCGGAGGCCTTCGCTTTGAAGCGCGGCGTGTGCCAGGACTACGCGCATATCTTCATCGCCTGCGCGCGTTCGGGCGGCGTGCCGGCGCGGTTTGTCTCCGGGCATTTCCTGCGCTCCGACGGCACCGTCAACCAGCAGGCCGGCCACGCCTGGGCCGAAGCCTTCGTGCCTGATTTGGGCTGGGTCGGTTTCGACGCCGCCAACGGCATCTGCACCACGGACGCCCACGCCCGCATTGCGATCGGCCTCGACTATCTCGGCGCGGCCCCGGTCCGCGGCACCCGTTATGGCGGCGGCAACGAGACGCTGACGGTTGCGGTCAAGGTCGAGCAGGCCGGGCGATCAGGGCAGTGGCAGAGCCAGTCGTAGTCTCTACGGCCCTCATCCTGAGGAGGCCGCAAAGCGGCCGTCTCGAAGGATGGCCACGGGCCTCATGGCTCGAGACGCGCGAAAGACGCGCTCCTCACCATGAGGGGTGACATTCAGCGATCCAGCCACACATCCTCGAACCGCAAATTATTGTACTGGCTGTTGTCGTGCGGCTTGAAGTTCTTCACATGGGGCTGCCAGCAATTTCCGGCCGATGAGTGCAGGATGATCGGACGCGCGGCGTCGTCGACCAATATGCGCTCGATATCCCAGACGATCTTCCGGCGTTTTTCCTTGTCGAGTTCGCGCGACTGCGCCGCCAGCAGCTTGTCGACTTCGGCATTGCAGTACTGGGTATAGTTGCGCTCGGACTTGCACGAATAATTCTCGACGATGTTGCCGTCGGGATCGTCGACGCTGACGCCGGTGACGTTCAACCCGATCGTAAAATCCTTTTTCGCCAGCCGCGCATACCATCGCGGCGTATCGAGGATGTCGAGTTCGCCGACGATGTAAATCTTCTTGAGCTGGTCGGCCAGGATCACCGCGGGGTCGCGGTAGGTCGGCAGGTTCCGGGTCTGAATCTTGATCGGCAGCGGTTTGGCGTCGCTGTAGCCGAGCTTCTGCATGATCGCCTGGGCTTCCGCGACGTTCCTGGCGATGTCAGGGCCATAACCCATCAGCGACGACACCATTTCCGGCGACATGCCCCATTCGCCCTCGGGCTTTGCCAGCATCGCCCCGCCGAGCCGCGCGTTGCCCTCCATCAGGATGGTATTGAAGGCTTTGCGATCGAGCGCCAGCGACATTGCCTTGCGGATGTCGGGATTGTCGAACGGCGGGTTGACGCGATTGACCAGCAGATTGATCTGGGTGCCGGTGCCGGTCATCTCGCAGATTGCGTTCGGCGCCCGCGCCTTGATGTCCTTCAGCAGGGGAACGCTGACGTCGGAAGGAAAGGTGATGTCGTAGTCGCCGGTCGAGAATGCCAGCATCCGCGTGGCGCGGTTGTCGATCGTGCGCACCGTGATCTCGTCGAGATAGGGACGGTCCTTCTTGAAGTAATCCGGATTGCGCACGACGTGCATTGACTCGCCGCGTTTAAATTCGACAAACTTGAACGGTCCGGTGCCGATCGGCTTGCTCCGCATCACAGCCTGCGGCACGTGACAGGGGTAGACGGCTGAAAACGCGCTCGCCAGCAGCACCGGCAGGCTCGGCTGCGGCTCGCTCAGTTCGAACGTCGCCTCATGGTCGCCATTGATGCTGACGTCCTGCAGCTTGGTGTACCAGACCTTGCGCGGGTTGCGCCTGAAATCCTGGTTTTCGGTCTTGCCGATCAGCATTCGCCAGGTGCACTGCACATCTTTCGCCGTGAAGGGTTGGCCGTCGTGCCACTTCACGCCCTGCCGCAGCTTGAAGGTCAGCTTGGTGTTGGTCGTGTCCCAGGACCAGCTTTCGGCCAGATCCGGGATCACGGTCTCCATGCTCTCGTGCGGCTTGGCCGGATCGAACACGACCAGATTGTTGAACACCGCTGCAAACGGCAGCACCGAAGCAATGGTTGCTTCTTCCAGGAGTGACGTGCTCGGCGGATTGTCGTTGTGATAGAGCCGCAACGTGCCGCCCTTCTTCTGTGCGGCTGCAGGACCTGCGGCGCATAGCGCAATGCACAAGAGCACTGGGAAAGCGAATTTCAACCTGCCGGAGCAAATGGCGCGCAATTTCCGCCTCCCAGAATGTTTTCTTTTTTCTTTAGAGCTGTCAAAATCTATAGGGCCGCGAGACAAGACTGCAAGCAAAACCACCATGCGCAACGCAGGAGACCGCGATGTCGGAAACCGACAAGCTGTTCGCAGGCTCGATCCCGGAAAACTATGATCGCCATATGGTTCCGTTGATCTTCGCGAGCTACGCGCGGGACATGTCAGAACGCGTCGCCGCGTTGGCGCCGAAGTCCGTGCTGGAAACCGCGGCCGGCAGCGGCGTGGTCACGCGCGCCCTGGCGCCAATACTGTCGCCCGATGCCAGATACGTCGTCACCGACCTCAATCAGCCCATGCTGGACTATGCGAAATCAAGACAAGGCGCGGACAACCGCATCACCTGGCAAAAGGCGGATGCGCAGGCGCTGCCGTTCGAGGACGCCGCGTTCGATCTCGTCTGCTGCCAGTTCGGCGTCATGTTCTTTCCCGATCGCCCGTCCGGCTGCCGCGAAGCCCGCCGGGTTCTGAGGCCAGGCGGAAGTTTCCTGTTCAACGCCTGGGATCGCATCGAGGAGAATGTGTTCGCGAACGACGTCACCGACGCGCTCGCGACGTTCTTTCCAAACGACCCTCCCCGCTTCATGGCCCGCACGCCCCACGGCTATCACGACACCGCGCTGATCCGCAGCGATCTGGCGAAAGCCGGCTTTACCGACGTGACGATCGAGACAAGGGCAGCGCAAAGCCGCGCTCCCTCTGCCCGCCACGTCGCGCTGGCCTATTGCCAGGGAACCCCGCTGCGCAACGAGATCGAAGCGCGGGCTCCGGACCGGCTGGAAGCCGCAACCGACCATGCGGCCTCGCTCATCGCTACCAGGCACGGCAGCGGCGAGATATCGGCCAAGATCCAGGCCCATATCATCCTCGCCCGGATCTAGCCTTCCCGACCTGATTCAAAGCCTCGTGTCACCCCACCGGTGCATGCCACCCCCTTGGGTAATTGGGATTGGATGCCTTCTCTGAAATTCGCTACTAGTTGTCCGCCGGTAATAAGCCTAGCAGGCGTCGCATGAAGTTCGCGGTCGGAATCATCGCAGTGGTGCTGCTGGCGGCCGCTCTCAGGCAGGCGAGCGCGGTGTTCGCGCCTTTGGCGCTGGCGCTTTTCATCATCGCGATCGTCTGGCCGCTGCAGAGCCGGCTGCAGGCAAAAATGCCGAAACTGCTGGCATTGGCGCTCACCATCGTGGTCACGATCGTGGTCTGCCTCGCTTTCGCCTCGCTCGCGGCCTGGGGCTTTGGGCGGGTGGGACGATCACTGATGGCCGATACGGTGCGCTATCAGGCGCTCTATGGCGCCATGGTGACGTGGCTCGACGGCCATGGCGTCTCCGTTGCCGGCTTGTGGGCCGAGCATTTCAACGTCGGATGGCTGATGCGCACAACGCAGTTCGTCACTGGCCGCGTCAACACCACGCTCAGCTTCTGGGTGATTGCACTTGTCTATGTCGTGCTGGGACTTCTGGAAGTAGAGGATGCCAGACGAAGGATCGAGACGCTCGGCAAGCCCGAGGTTGCGCGCGTACTGCTCGACGGCAGTGCGGCGACCGCGGCCAAATTCCGGAAATACCTCCTGGTTCGGACGCAGATGAGCGCCATCACCGGCCTGCTCGTCGGTGCGTTCGCCTGGATCACCGGATTGCCGTTCGCGCTGGAGTGGGGCGTGATCGCCTTCGCGCTCAACTACATTCCCTTTATCGGGCCCTTCATCGCAACGCTGTTTCCCACCCTGCTGGCGATGACGCAATTCGAGAGCTGGCAAGCGGTTCTTGCCCTCTTCGCGTGCCTCAACATCATCCAGTTCGTGGTCGGCAGTTATGTTGAGCCGCGCGTTGCCGGCAGCATGCTTTCGATATCGCCTTTGGTGGTGTTGTTCGCGATCTTTTTCTGGACTTTTCAGTGGGGCCTGTTCGGAACCTTTATCGGCGTGCCGATCGCGCTTGCGATCCTCACCTTCTGTGCCCAGCATCCGTCAAGCCGCTGGGTAGCCGATCTGCTCGGCGGATCGAAGCAATAAGGGCCGACAGAAGCTAACCGCCGGTGTCGCCGGCGATCTCGACGCGCTGCGGCGGGAGCAGACAGAGCTGCCCGCCCGAACCAGCAGCCAGCGTATGGATCAGAAAATGCGTCGGTTTGGCATCAGGGCCACCCATGACGGGCGACGGAGCAGAGATGATCTTCAGCGCACCGCAGGCGCCGATCCAGTCGATATGACGATGGCCGTGCATGACTACGGCCCGCTTCGCGAAAGGCCTGAGTTTGCGAACGAACCAGCTGCCGTTGACAAGCGCGGTTCCAATGCGTTCGGAAAAACTCGCAACCGGCATCGGATATTCGATCAGATGATGATGCAGCGCGACGATCCATTGCGCACGGGGAAGGCGACCCAGCACCGCCGCGAGCCGGCGCATCTGTTCTACGGAAACCAATCCGAGCGCATTGGTGAAGGAAAAATGCGTATCGGCGTTGGAGTTCAGGATCAGGACGCCTAATCCGTCTTCCCGATCGGGTGGCAACAGCATCGGAAACAGGTCGTCGAACAGCCCGACCAGCCCGGCGGCGCGGCGCAAGCCGCCGCGTTCGGCAAAGGCGGCGATCCGCTTTCGATGCGACGCCAGCGCCTCGTTGAGGGTGGCAACCGGCTTTCCCGCGTCGTCGACGACATGCACGCGTTCCCCCTGCACCGCCGCGACAGCCGACAACGTCCGCATCTGCCGCAGGCGCTTGCCGGGGCTGAAGGGCAAATCGAGCCGGGCCGGATTGGCGCGGTCGACGATGTTCACATCGTGATTGCCGGGCAACATGACCATGAGAGCCGCGAGGTCACGATGCAGCGCCACCACGTCGAGGAACTCGGCCCATTCCGTCGCGCGGCCGGCATCGGTCATGTCGCCGGTCACAAGGATGAGGTCGAGCGGGTCGACGGCATGGATCGCCGCAAGACGGACCATCAGCCGCGCAAGGCGCTGGTTACCGCGCGGGCCGCCACGTCCGCTCTCGATGCGGAAGCCATATCGCTCGCCGATCACGTGAAGGTCCGACAGATGCGCGACACGCCAGGTCCGGCAACCGGACGGCGCGGCGTCGAATCCGGGAAGATCGAGCGGCTGATCCATGGTGGCATCCGCAAAGCCCCAGACCAGCGACGCGAATGCAAGATAAGCCGATACCAGCATGACGGCGTTGGCCAATGTCGGAACGATCAGGCGATGCAGAAGCACAAGGTCCGGCACCGAACCGATCCACCGCGAGAACGGCCAAACGAGAATCGCGGCTGCCGCCGCACACAGGCAGAGCACAATGCCGGCGCCGGCAGAGCTCGCCGCACGCAGCCGTGCCCGCCCCGCCGCGTCAGCATTCCTGCCGAACGCCAGTTCCGCCAGATGCCGCAGCGCCTCGCGGCCAAACGCGTATCCGGGCTGGACGGCGAGCGCATTGAGCGACCAGAAATTTGTCTCAGCGGCCCGAAACAGCGGCCGCCATCCGAACCATCCGAGCGCGATGACCGCGACCAGCAGCAGCGCCGCGCCGATCCCGGTCAGTTCCAGAACGTGTTCGGATACGGAGGAAAACCAGGCCGTCGCGATCAGCGGCGCAAGGCCGAGCAGCACCGCCGGTAACAGCAGCGAGACGGTCCAGGCGAACAGCAATTTCGGCAGACTGATTTCAACCAGCAGACTGCCGGCGATCGCCAGCAGCGATCTCTGTCCGGGGCTGGACGCATCATCCTCGATATCGCCCTGGCGGGGATCGACCAGCGCCCCGCCTTGAGCGGGAGTTGAATCAGGTTCCGCGGTCGGCCGCGTCATGATCGGAGCGCGCATCTTGCATCCGCGATAGGAGTGCCTGCTGCTAACCGACGCTACCAGCGTCTCGGCGGAATACCAGCGCGCATCCGCTCCCCCGGTGCTGCTGCCCTGCCTCGCGGCACCCCATTCTATTTCAGCCGTCCGCTAGCCGGTATGCAGTTCGTGCCACCCGATAGCGTAATTTGTCACAAACTTTTGTAGCAAAGCACACACGCCGCCAACCCTTCCATGCGATCGCACAGCTAACATTGAGCGCCAGTGATCAAGTCCCGTATTACAAATTGCAGGGGAGACTTGCTATGCGCACAAAGCTTATCGGCACAGTGGCAGTTGCTTCAACCGCTTGTCTGGTCACGTTGAGCGGAAATGCCCAGGCAGAAATACTGATCACGACCGCCTCCATATCGCGAGGCGAGCTGGTTATCGCCGGGCGGGTCAGGCGACCGCGCGAACCCAAGGTGGAGATCAAGATTAGTCCGACCAAAACGCTGCAGATTGAGAGCACATCGACGGGCGGTTTCAGGTGGGTCGGAGCAGAATTCCCCTCCACTTGTATCGTGAAGATCACGTCAGGGCCGGATACCAGAGACGTGGTGATACAGAACTGCGGCCTTCCCGGACCTGCTGGGCCGCCCGGTCCAGCAGGTCCTCCCGGCCCCGCCGGGCCGAAGGGAAACTAGCAAGCTGCGGCGCACACGGACTGGGTCTTGAGGACTTCATCCCAGCATATGCAGTTTGTGCCATCGCGTTGCACGGATTTGCCACAACTTTTCACGACGAAGCGCACGTTGCGCAAACCAGTGCGGCAGGTTGTATGCTTGACTCCGTGCACTTACGAGCGCTTGTTTGTCGGGCCGAATAAAAAGAGCTGACAAGATCCCACGTGATCGGTTGCTCAATGAGCAACAAACGTTGCCGATGCCCCGGCGCCCACGAGCAGGATCGTACAAACAGGATTGAGGAGGAGTCCCATGGACTCGCCATCGATCACGGCACAAGCCGAGCGGCCATACATTTCGACAGGGCATCTGCCCGAGCCCGAGATGGTGCAGGAACTCGTGTCCGAAGCGCAGCGACGCTTTAAATCAAATACCGACGGCCAAAACTCGCAAGTCTATCCGGCGCTGGCCAGAATCCCCAGCGATCTGTTCGGTGTCTGCGTCGTCGGCACCAGCGGACGCGTCTATGCCGCCGGGGACACCGACTACGAATTCTCGATCATGAGCGTGTCAAAGCCGTTCGTATTCGCGCTGGTATGCGAGACGATCGGACCGGAAGAAGCGCGCGCCAAGCTCGGAGCAAACGCCACTGGCCTTGCTTTCAACTCCCTCGCCGCCATCGAGCACGGCGGCGGCCGGACCAATCCGATGGTCAATGCGGGCGCCATTGCAACGACGAGCCTGGCGTCGGGCACGACCGCGGATGAAAAATGGCAATTCATCCATGACGGACTGTCGCGTTTCGCGGGCCGAAAGCTGCCGCTGAATGAAGAGGTCTATGCCTCGGCGTCGGATACCAACTTCCGCAACCGCAGCATTGCGCGCCTGCTGCAGAGTTTCGATCGGGTCTACTGCGACGCAAAGGAAGCGACTGACCTCTACACCAGGCAGTGCTCGCTGAATGTCAGCGCCCGGGACCTCGCGGTCATGGGCGCGACGCTGGCTGACGGCGGCGTCAACCCCATCACCAAAAAACGCGTGGTCGATCCCGCTGTCTGTCATTACGCGCTGGCGGTGATGATCACCGCCGGACTGTACGAGACTTCGGGCGATTGGCTTTACGACATCGGCCTGCCCGGAAAGAGCGGAATCGGTGGCGGCATCGTCGCCGTTTCCCCGGGTAAAGGCGGCTTCGGAACCTTCGCACCCCCGCTCGACGCCGCAGGCAACAGCGTCAAGGGACAGCTCGCCGCAAAATTCCTGTCGCAGCGGCTGGGAATGGATCTGTTCGTGTCGCAACCGGAAGAATGAATCAGATGCCACAGGGATTGGGACGGGCCGCAAGACCCGACCGATCCGGAACCGAACAAGCCGGAGGACGCCATGGCAACGCACTCGATTTCAATCGGCGACATCCGCGAAGACGCGCAGGCGTCATGGGTGCCGATGATCGCCATTGCGTTCGGCCAGATGATCATGTCCTTCAACGTCGCTTCGCTGCCGGTCGCGATGGGGGGCATGGTGCAGAGCTTCGGCGTGCCGCCGACGACCGTCGCGACCGGCATCGTGGCCTATTCGATGCTGGTTGCCGGCTTCGTGATGCTGGGCGCGAAACTCGCCCAGCGGTTCGGCGCCGCTCAGGTCTTCCGCGCCGCCGTCGTCCTGTTCTGTGCCGCGCAGATCTTGATGACATTCAGCCCCACCGCGACCCTGATGATCACGGCCCAGGCGCTTTGCGGCGCGGCAGGGGCCGTGATCGTGCCGTCGCTGGTGGCGCTGATCGCCGAGAATTATACCGGGCGCCAACAGGCGACCGCCGTGGGTGCGCTTGGTTCGGCGCGGGCCGCCGCCGGCGTGCTGGCGTTCATCATTGGCGGCGTCCTCGGTACATATATCGGCTGGCGTCCGGCGTTCGGAATCCTGATCGCCGCCTCCGCCATTGTTTTCGTTTTGAGCTTCCGCCTCAGGCCCGACCACGGACGGCCGGACGTCCAGATTGACATCACCGGCGTCGTTCTGGCGGCAACAGCCATCATCCTCATCAGTTTCGGCTTCAATAACCTGAACGGCTGGGGCCTGGCGCTGGCAACGCCCAATGCGCCGTTCAACCTGCTTGGCCTTTCGCCTGCGCCGGTCATGATCGTTCTGGGTATCGTACTCGGCCAGGCCTTTCTGATCTGGACGCATCGGCGCCAGGCGGCCGGGAAGACGCCGCTGCTTGCCCTCGAGGTGATCGACTCGCCGCAGGAACGCGCGGCGGTCTACGGGCTGTTTGCCGTGGTCGCACTGGAGGCGGCGCTCAACTTTACTGTGCCGTTGTACATTCAAATCGTACAGGGCCGCTCCCCTCTCGCGACCGCGATCGCGATGATGCCGTTCAATCTCACGGTGTTCTTCACGGCGATGCTGATCGTCAATGTCTACGACAAACTGACGCCCCGCCAGATCGGCCGCTATGGTTTTGGGCTTTGCACGATTGCACTGGTGTGGCTCGCGTTCGTGGTGCGGAACGACTGGAGCGAGATTCCCGTGCTGTTCGGCCTCGTTCTGTTCGGTATCGGCCAGGGTTCGCTGGTCACGCTGCTGTTCAACGTACTGGTCACCGCCTCGCCCAAGTCGCTGGCAGGCGACGTCGGATCGGCGCGCGGCACCACGCAGAATCTCGCCGCGGCCGTCGGAACAGCCGTCGCCGGCGCGCTGCTTGTCGGCCTCTTGAGCGCGATCGCCGTCAGCAGCATCGCCGCAAATCCGGTACTACCCAAGGAGATACAGAGCCAGGTCGATCTCAACAACATCACATTCGTCAGCAACGAGCGCCTGCGGAGCGTGATGGAGAACACCACCGCCACGCCGCAGCAGGTGCAGGAAGCCGTGCGCGTGAACACGGAGGCGCGGCTGCGCGCGCTGAAGATCGGCCTGCTCATCATGGCCGGCCTCGCCTTGCTCGCGGTGTTCCCGGCCGGAAAGCTCCCGAATTACCTGCCGGGAGAAATCCCAAGTGACGACCCCGCGGTCGAAGGCGCGAAATCGACCTGATCCCCAATTGCGAGACGTGCGTTTCTCCGCGGAGAAACAATAACAAGGCGCTGGTCAAAGGAGTGAGCCCAATGGATGCAATCGAGCGTCGCAGCGTATTACGGGGCATTCTGTGTGTGGCCGCAGCCGCGGGTTTTGCCGCAACTTCGCTGCCGGCCGTGGTCGAGGCCATGCCCCTCGCGCCCCAGAAAGATCTTGGCAAGGACCTTGGCAGCAAGGATCCCGGCAGCAAGGAGGATGATCTCACGGTACGGGTTCAGGCCTCCACCCGCCGGCCGCCCCCGCGTCCTGACGTTCGTCCGCCGCGACGGCGGCCAATCCATCGTCGCCGCCGGCGCCGTTGGGTCTGTTATTGGCACCGCGGGCGCCGCGTTTGTGGCTGGCGATGGATATAGCCAATTTCAGAATGCTGACGCGAGCCGCGAGCGGCCGGCGCTGCGCCGCTCATTCGATCGAACGGGCTCTGAACCCGAGGAGGACGACATGACCACTTACGACGGTAGTTCACGTCTGCGCGCCGATGGCCTGTCCGCGCCACCATTCTGGATCTGCGTCCTCCTTGGACTGGTGATGATCGCCGCGGGAATCCTGGTGTTGGGTGACGTCGTGCTCGTGACCGTTATCAGCACGATGTTCATCGGCTGGATCTCGATCATCGCGGGCGCCTTCGAAGTGATTCATGCGTTCTGGACCAAGGGATGGGGCGGCTTCGTATGGCAGGTGCTGCTGGGCATTCTGTACATCGCGTTCGGCGCGGTGCTGGTGAGCCAACCGGTCGCCAGCGCCTTGATCCTCACCTATGTCCTCGGCCTGTTGCTGCTGGTATCCGGCATCGTTCGAGTTCTGCTGGGCTTCAGCCACTGGAAAGATGCGGGCTGGATCATGCTGTTGTCGGGATCGTTCGGAGTCCTGGCTGGTCTCGTGATTCTGACGGGATTCCCGGTGACCGGTCTCTGGGTGCTTGGATTTGTCCTTGGCGTCGACCTGATATCTCACGGCATCGCGTGGCTGGCATATGCGTGGTGGCCGTCGGCGAAAGCGGCATAAGGGAGTGGTCGCTATGGTTGCACGTGCTGACGAAGGATCGGTTTTTCTCGCGAAGAAGCTCGGCGGTCTGCTTCTGATCGTCCTGGGATGCGTGTTGCTGGTCGCAGGCATGAACCTCGAGTCAACGGCATTATCGTTTCTTGGCGTCCTGTCCCTGATTGCCGGCGTGATCTTCTGGGTTCTCAAGATCATCAGGCGCAATGAGAACAGATAACCAGATCAGATAACGGGGGATACGCGGCTATGAGAATGTCTGGCTTGAGAATATTGCCCGGCAGTTCCGTGCTGGCAGTTCTGGCTGCAATCGGGACGAGCTTCTCCGCCCCGCCCTCCGCGCAGGCCCAGCAAGCTGCATTATTTCAGAATGTCAGGATCTTCGACGGAAAGAGCGGTGCGCTTTCAGCGCCGTCCAACGTCCTGATCCGAGGCAACACGATAGAGAAGATTTCGACGGCCTCGATCGCGGCCGACGCTCAAACCGCAACGATCAATGGTGCCGGCCGCGTGCTGATGCCGGGCCTGATCGATGCGCATTGGCACGCGATGCTGATCCGCACGAACCCGGTAGAGGCGTTCGGTGACGTCGGCTTCAACAATCTGGTAGCTGGCGACGAAGCGACAGACACGTTGATGCGCGGCTTCACCACCATTCGCGACGTGGGCGGGCCGGTGTTTGGCCTCAAGCGCGCCATCGACGAAGGCATCGTCAAGGGCCCGCGTATCTATCCGTCCGGCGCCATGATCACGGTCACGAGCGGGCATGGGGATTTCCGGCAGCTGACTGATCTGCCGCGGACGATCGGCGGCATGCTTACCCGCATGGAGCAGATCGGCGGCGCCATCGTTGCTGACAGTCCTGACGAGGTTCGCGTACGCGTACGCGAACAGCTCATGCAGGGCGCCTCACAAGTCAAGTTGACGGCGGGCGGCGGGGTGTCGTCCCCCTTCAGTCCGATCGACGTTAAGACTTTCACGGAGGCCGAAATGCGCGCCGCGGTCGAAGCGGCCGAAAATTGGGGGACATACGTCGCCGCGCACGCCTTTACGTCGACTGCGATCCGGAGCGCTATTGCGGCCGGCGCGAGGTGTATCGAGCACGGTTTTCTGATGGACGAGGCAACCGCAAAACTGATCGCGGACAAGGGTGTCTGGCTGAGCATGCAGCCACTGCCGGAGGGAATGAGGCTGGGCCTTCCGGAGGGTTCTGTCCAGCGAGCCAAAGCGGAAGAGGTCTGGCCCGGGATAGCCCGAGCCTATGAGATGGCGAAGAAATACAAGATCAAGACGGCGTGGGGCACGGATGTGCTGTTCTCCCGCGAACTGGCGCAACAACAAGGGGCAATTCTCGCCTCGCTTACCCGTTGGTACACCCCTGCCGAAGCGCTGATCATGGCGACATCGACAAACGCCGAACTGCTTGCCATGTCCGGGCTTCGCAATCCTTATCCCGGCAAGCTCGGTGTAGTGGAAGAAGGCGCGCTGGCCGACCTGCTGCTGGTGGATGGCAACCCCGTCGAGAACATCAAGCTGATCGAAGACCCGGCAAAGAATTTCGTCGTCATCATGAAGGACGGGAAAATCTACAAGAACCTCCTTGTCGGTGGTAAATAGAACGACGGAGGCGTGTCGTTGGGTTCGGTTCGCAGCACCGATCAAGCGCCGATCGAGCCCTCGTTCCGCGCAGCCACCCTTTCAAGGCGTCTTTTTACCCATCCAGCGCATGCCACGGCCTGGGGAATTGGGGTTGGATGCCCCCGAAAAATTGGCTACTAGTGCCCCGCCGGTAATTCGGACGGTTTCGGGGACGTGGAATGACCTATTGTTGCGGAGTGCTGGTACGGGACGGTCTGGTCATGATCGCGGATACCCGCACCAATGCCGGCCTCGACAACGTCTCGACCTTTCGCAAGCTGCACATTTTCTCAAAACCGGGCGAGCGGATCATGGCGATCGCCAGCGCCGGCAATCTGGCGATCAGCCAGTCGGTGCTGTCCACCCTGACCGAGGGCATCGAGGACCCGCACTCCGGCGAGGTCGAAACGCTGATGAATGCGCCGACCATGTTCCAGGCCGCCCAGCGCATCGGGCGCGCCATCCGCAGCGTCCACGCCACCGAGGGCGATGCGCTCCGGTCGGAAGACGTCTCTTTCGACGTCTCGTTCCTGTTCGGCGGCCAGATCAAGGGCTCGCGGATGCGGCTGTTCATGGTCTACACCGCCGGCAATTTCATCGAATGCACCACCGACACGCCGTACCTGCAGATCGGCGAGCACAAATACGGCAAGCCGGTGCTCGATCGCGCCATGCATTATGACGTCGAACTGTACGAGGCGCTGAAGACCAGCCTGATCTCGATGGATTCGACGATGCGCTCCAATCTCGGCGTCGGCCTGCCGATCGACGTGCTGGTGGTGCGCGCGGATGCCTGCGAGGCCGACCTCAATCACCGCATCGAGGCCGGCGAGCCCTATTTCCACGATCTGCGTTCGCGCTGGTCGGCGGCGCTGCGCGCGGCGCACCAGAATATTCCAAGACCACCCTACAAGTCAGAAACAGAAACAAAGAAGTAAAGGCGAGGAAACAATGGCCGAAGCAGCAAACAAGATCGCAGTCGTCACCGGTGCGGGCACCGGCGTCGGACGCGCGGCATCGCTAGCGCTGATGAATGCCGGCTTCACCGTGGTGCTCGCAGGGCGCCGCATGGAGATGCTGGAAGAGACCAAGAAGCTCGGCGACAATGTCGGCAAGAGCCTGTGCGTTTCCGCCGACATGACGAGCCCGGCCTCGATCGCCGCGCTGTTCGACAAGGTCAAGGAAACCTACGGCCGGCTCGACGTGCTGTTCAACAATGCCGGCATGGGCGCGCCGCCGGTGAACTTCGAGGATCTCAGCCTCGAGCAGTGGCAGGCGGTGGTGAACACCAACCTCACCGGCCCGTTCCTGTGCACCCAGCACGCCTTCCGCATCATGAAGGACCAGAACCCGCGCGGCGGCCGCATCATCAACAACGGCTCGATCTCCGCGCACGCGCCGCGGCCGTTCTCGTCGGCCTACACCTCGACCAAGCACGCCATCACGGGCCTGACCAAAGCCACCAACCTCGACGGCCGCATGTACGACATCGCGGTCGGCCAGGTCGACATCGGCAACGCCGCAACCCCGATGACCGACCGCATGGTCGCCGGCCCCGGCGTGATGCAGCCCGACGGCACGATGAAACACGAGCCGCGCATGGATGCGAAGGCGGTCGGCGATGCCGTCGCCTACATGGCCGGCCTGCCGCTGGATGCCAACGTGCTGTTCATGACGGTCATGGCGACCAAGATGCCGTTCGTCGGGCGGGGCTAGGCTCTCTCGTGACTCGGGCATAGCGCGGCACCCACGACTGTCATCCCCCGCGAAAGCGGGGGATCCAGTACGCCGGGACATTTCGGATCGATCGCAACTGCCGCGGAGTACTGGATCGCCCGGTCGAGCCGGGCGACGACACTGAGTGTGACGCGAGACGTCTGCTACGCGGCCCCCTACTCCAGCTTCTCCACATCCCGCAGCGTCGGAAACAGCTTCATCCACAATAGCGCGATCGCTATCGTGCCGACGCCGCCGAGCACGGCCGCCGGCATCGCGCCGAACAGTGCTGCGGTAACGCCGCTCTCGAACTGGCCGAGCTGGTTTGAAGCATTGATGAACAGGAAATTGACCGCGCCGACCCGGCCCCGCATTTCGTCCGGCGTTGCGAGCTGCACCAGCGAGAAGCGGATCACCACGCTGACGACGTCGGCGGCGCCCAGCACCACCAGCGCCAGCACCGACAGCCACATCCAGTGCGACAGCGCAAACACCACCGTCGCCATGCCGAACACGATCACGGCCTGAAACATCCGTATTCCGACGCGGTGGTTGATGGTGTGGTGCGCCAGGAACGCGGTCATCAGCAGCGCGCCGATGGCGGGCGCGGCGCGCAGGATGCCGAGACCGAGCGGGCCGGTCTGAAGGATATCGCGCGCATAGATCGGCAGCAGCGCCGTGGCGCCGCCGAGCAGCACCGCGAACAGATCGAGCGAGATGGTGCCGAGGATAGCCGGGTTGTTGCGGACAAATTTGACGCCGGCAAAGATATCATCCGATGTCGCGGCATCCCGCACCACGGCCGGCTGTATCAGCCTGATCGCGCCCACGATTGCGGCGCCGAACAGGAAAAACGCGGCCATGCCCCCGTAGGCCGCGCTTGGCGCGAGGGCGTAAGCCAGCCCACCCAGCGCGGGACCGGCAATGGTGGCAATTTGTGCCGCGCCGCTCGAAACCGCGGTGGCGCGCTGCAGCGAGCCTTTCGGCGCGATCAGCGGCAGCAGCGCGGCCAATGCCGGGCTTTCGAAAGCGCCGGCTATGCCGAGCACGAAGGACGCGATGAATATCTGCGTCACTGTGAGGAAGCCCGCATAGGCGCCCCAGGCCAAAAACAGCGCCGTCAGCCCCTCGGCGATCTGGCAGAGTCGCACCACCCGTTTGCGTTCGTAGCGGTCGGCGGCATGGCCGGCCACGAACAGAAACAGCGCTGTGGGGAGGAACTGAACCAGTCCGATCATGCCGAGATCGAACGCGCTGCCGGTCATGTCGTAGACCTGCCAGCCGATGGCGACGGCCCCGATCTGGCTGGCGAAGCGCGACAGGCTGCGCGACAGCAGAAACGACAGGAAGGATGGATGCCTGAGCAGATCGCCGGCGCCGACCGGCATCAGGGAAGACATGGTGAGGCCGGTATCCTGCTTTCGAAGCGTGAGCCGTTGCCCGGGTCCGCTCGCATTGTTGTTGATTACGCCGTGAACGACCCTGATCCCCCTGTCAATGCCCACGGGCTGCCAATGCCAGGCGGCGACGGGCTGCCCGGCATTGCGCTTGCAAGTCCCCCGCTGCCATAATCGACCGGGGGACTTTGGGATCATGCTGCAACTGCAATCGGCTTTCGGCGTGCTGGCGTTGCTGGGAATCGCGTGGGCGCTCGGCGAGAACCGCCGCGCGGTGTCATGGCGGCAGATGGCGGTCGGGCTTGCGGTTACCGTGGTCACCGCGCTGGCGCTGCTCAAGCTGCCGCTGGTCGCAAAGGCGTTCAGCGCCGTCAATGACGCGGTCAATACCATCGCGGCGGCGTCCCGCGCCGGCACCTCCTTCGTGTTCGGCTATCTCGGCGGCGGCACGCTTCCTTTCGACCTCAAGGCGCCGGGCGCCGATTTCATCCTGGCGTTTCAGGCGCTGCCGATCATCCTCGTCATGAGCGTCCTGACCACGTTGTTGTTCTACTGGCGGGTGCTGCCGCCGATCGTGCGCGGCATGGCCTGGCTTTTGGAACGCACGCTCGGCGTCGGCGGCGCGGTCGGCCTTTCCGCCGCCGCCAACATCTTCCTCGGCATGGTCGAGGCGCCCCTGTTCATCCGTCCGTACCTTTCGCAACTCACCCGCAGCGAATTGTTCATGGTGATGACCGGCGGAATGGCGGGTATCGCCGGCACCGTGCTGGTGCTCTACGCTACGTTTCTGGCGCCATTGATCCCGGATGCGGCGGCGCATTTCGTCATTGCCTCGGTGCTCGGCGCACCCGCGGCGATCCTGATCAGCCTGATCATGGTGCCGGAAACTTCCGACAAGCGAACCGGCGGAATGCTGGCGAACACGGATACGGAAGTGAAGAGCACCATGGACGCGATCGTCAAGGGCACCACGTCCGGGCTGGAGCTGCTGCTCAACATCGTCGCGATGCTGCTGGTGCTGGTGGCGCTGGTCTATCTCGCCAACGCCATCCTCGGCCTGTTGCCCGAGATCGGCGGCGCCAAGATTTCGCTGCAGCGGCTGCTCGGCTATCTGATGGCGCCGGTATGCTGGCTGCTGGGCCTGCCGTGGCCGCAGGCGATCACGGCGGGAAGCCTGATGGGCACCAAGACGGTGCTCAACGAGTTGATCGCCTATGTCGATCTATCGAAGCTCGGTCCTGATGCGCTCGATCCGCGGTCGCGGCTGATCATGCTGTATGCGATGTGCGGCTTTGCCAACTTCGCCAGCCTCGGCATCATGATCGGCGGCCTCGGCACCATGGCGCCCGACCGCCGCGAAGAAATCAACGCGCTCGGGCTGAAATCGATCGTGTCGGGCACGCTGGCCACCTGCCTGATGGGCGCGATCGTGGGGGTGATGAGCTAGGACGCGCACGCCACTTCATCGTTGGAATTCGTTGGGAGGTTCGCTGTGTGAGGCTCCTCACAGCGACAACGAGCCGCACCGGCTACTCCTGCGACCGTGAAATGACGGAACGGCCCTTCCCAAACGGTTCCAGGAGAGTCACATGCACAATCAAATCCGCGACCTTGGTCCAACGCACCCGAACAACGAACGCGCCAAACGTTCACTCATCGTCGTCGAGATGGAACTTGGCGAAGAGGAATTGTCGAACATATCCGGTGGCAGCTTGCATTTGTCGTGCGCGAAGGGACAGCATTTTGCGACGGGCAAGATCACCTGTTGAAAGCGGACGTCCCCATGCCGCTGATGCTGGTGGCGCTATCGCGCCAAATCGGTCGTGTCGGATACGCTGGCCACCTGCCTGATGGGCACAATCGTGGGGGGTGATGAGCTAACGGGTAGCGGCAAAAATCGACGAGGTGTGGCATAGTTCACATGCAGATACTTCGCCTCGCATTACGGTAACGCTGAAGTAAAGGATATCCAGCGGCCCGAGCGACGAAGCCCGCCGCACCTATCGTCGCCGACTACCGCGAACGGAGGCGCAGGGACAATGCAGGACACGATGCGGCTTTACCGCACGCTGTTTGGTACGCGCGCGTATGTCCGCTCGCTATGCGAAGGCGCCGCCTTTCTTTCTGCCAGCAGCATCGCGATCTTCGCCGCTGTCACCTATGCCACGGTCCATGCCAGCAACCACGTCACCGATTTTGTGCTGAGCCGCGTCGGGCCCTACAACGTCCGCTTTCTGTTCATCTACGGCACGTTCACGGCCTTCGTCATCACGGCGGGGCTGCTGGCCTGGCGGCCGAACCGGTTGCCGTTCGCGCTGAAGGCAACGGCGCTGTTCCTGGTGGTCCGCGCCGTCTTCGTGGCGCTCACCCACATGGCGCCGTCGCCGATCGATCCGCAGCAGCCGGCGCCGTTTTTCAACTCGATTTTTTACGGCGGCGACTTGTTCTTTTCCGGCCATACCGGCCTGCCGTTCCTCGCCGCGCTTGCCCTCTGGCACATCCCGCCATGGCGGACGTTCTACCTGGCACTGACCGTGTTCTTTGGCTCCGTCGTGCTGCTGGGCCATTATCACTATTCGATTGATGTGGTCGCCGCATTGTTCATCACCCACGGCGTCTTTCAGATGTCGCGCTGGCTGTTCGGCCGCGACTACGCGCTGTTTCGTTCCTCCGAGAGCCATGCCGTGCAACGGCCCAAGCGGGGCGTTCGCAAGCGGGTCGAAAAATGGGTCGAGGAGCACAGCCCAAAGCGCCCGACATTGATCCCCGTCGACGGAACCGCGCGAGCGTCTGAATAGTTCCGTGTTGCACGCCGCCGGTGAAGACTCCGACGATGGCACAGGCCATCGTCGGAGACGTCGATGGGCGTCCTCACGGAAACCGCCCTCTCTACTCCGCGCTGCTGACCAGTTTCATCCGCGGCTTCACCGCGTCGATCATGCCCTGATAGGTGTTGACATAGTCGAGCGCCATTCGGCGAGCCGTAAAGCGCGTCTCGAAATGCGTGCGAATGGCCTGGCGATCCAGCTCCCCCAGCCGCCCGACATCGGCGACCGCGCTGATTTCATCCTCGACGATGAAGCCAGTCTTGCCGTCGTCGATGATTTCAGGAACCGATCCACGGTTGTAGGCGATCACGGGCGTGCCGCAGGCCATTGCCTCGATCATGACGAGGCCGAACGGCTCGGGCCAGTCGATCGGCAGCAGCAGCCCGATCGCCCCGCTCAGGAAATCGGCTTTCTCGTGGTCCCCGATTTCGCCGATAAACTCGACCAGCGGATGATTCATCATCGGCTTGATGACCGCATCGTAATATTCCTGGTCCGCACGATCGACCTTCGCCGCAATCTTGAGCGGGATGCCGCAGCGGATCGCGATCCTGATCGCCCGGTCCACGCCCTTCTCCGGCGCGATACGGCCGAGGACGGCAAGATAGCTCGGCTTCACGGCCTGGGGCGTCAGCAGCTTCTCCGGCAGGCCATGATAGATGGTGTTGATGAAGTTCGCTTTCGGCACCGGCCGCCGCTGCGCATTTGAGATCGAAACAAGCGGAATCTTCGAGAATGTCGCGAACACCGGCTGATGCTCGGGAAGATCCAGCCGGCCGTGCAACGTGGTCACGAACGGCGTCGGCTGCCGCGCGAACAGCGAGAACGGATAGTAGTCGAGATGGAAGTGAAGAAAGTCGAATTCTTCATCGTCACATTTTTGCCGCACGCGCTCGAGCATCAGCATGTGAAGTGCGTTCGGATCCCGCACCGACCCGTCCAGCCTCAATGCCTTCGGCCATGTCGCATCCAGTTTGCCGGAAGTTCGGGAATCGCCGCTGGCGAATAGCGTGACCTCGTGGCCCAGGGCGACCAGTTCCTCGGTCAGCCAATAGACGACGCGTTCGGTGCCGCCATACAGCCTGGGCGGAACAGCCTCCGTCAACGGAGCAACCTGCGCGATGCGCATCCTAACAACCTCCTGATCGTGATTTTACTGTGAAAGCCCTCAACCCTCGTGGCGCGGCATCGCCAGAGCGGGAACGTTTACGCAGATGCGAAGTTCCCACATTGGTGCGCACTTCTCTCACACTGTCGTCTTGCTGATGCCATCACACGTGATCAGACTTCTTGAACAACCTTTGCTGCGAAATTGTTGTGCAGTTGAGGCGTTGCCGCGCCATTCGAATGACGGCCGTCGACAGGGTCGGGGTTCCGCCAGGATTTCCCGTTAATCTCCAACAGGTTTAGCAGACACATGGACAATCTATCGGGATACGCGAACCGACCATTCCCCTTTGTAATGCGCTATCTGCGCCGGCGGCCCGCGGCGCATCTGGTGATTCTGTTCACGGTGGTGGCAGCCGTTGCCTGCTCGGTCGGCACACAATACGGCGTGAAGTATCTGGTCGACGCCCTCGCCGCCGGACCTGCGCATGGCGGCGGTGTATGGCTGGCATTCGTTTTTCTCATAGCGCTGATTGGTTCCGACGTCCTGCTGTGGCGCATCGCGAGCTGGACAGCGAGCTTCACGTTCGTCGGCGTCACCGGCGATCTGCGCCGCGACATGTTCCGCCATTTGACCGGGCACGCCCCGAGCTATTTCATCGACCGGCTCCCGGGCATGCTGACAAGCCGGATCACGGCCACCTCCAATGCCGTATTCACGGTGGAGAACATGTTCGTATGGAACGTGTTGCCGCCCTGCATCGCCACAATTGTGGCAATCGCGCTGATTGGAACCGTCAGCCTGCCGATGGCGGCCGGCATGATCGTGATCGCAAGCGTGGTCCTGATCGCCATGTTCCGGATCGCCGCCGCAGGCAAGCCGTTACATGACGACTATGCCGACAAGGCCGCCGCCGTTGACGGCGAAATGGTCGACGTCATCAACAACATGCCGCTGGTGCGGGCGTTCTGCGGGCTCGACCATGAGCACAACCGCTTCGACAACACCGTCGACCGCGAACTGACCGCGCGGGGCCGCAGCCTGCGCTATCTGGAAAAGCTTCGGCTCACCCATGCCGTGATCACGCTGGCATTGACGGTGGCCCTGTTGTACTGGGCGGTCACGCTGTGGCAGAGCGGCCAGGCCACGACCGGCGACGTGGTGCTGGTCTGCACGCTCGGCCTATCCATCCTGCACGCGACCCGCGATCTGGCGGTAGCACTCGTCGATGTCACCCAGCACACGGCCAGGCTTTCGGAGGCGATCGCGACGCTGCTGCAACCGCATGAGCTGCGCGACCATCCCGAGGCCGAACCGCTGATCAAGAGCGGTGCCGCCATCGCCTTTGGGAATATCTCGTTTGGATATCCCGGCGGCGTCCAGGTGTTCGACAAATTCAACCTGAATCTCAAACCCGGGCAGCGCGTCGGCCTGGTCGGCCAATCCGGCGGCGGCAAATCCAGCCTGTTTGTGCTGTTGCAGCGCTTCTATGACGTCGACAATGGCAGCATCACCGTCGACGGCCAGGATATTTCGCGCGTCACCCAGCAAAGCCTCCGCGAAGCCATTTCGGTCGTGCCGCAGGACATCTCGATGTTCCACCGCACGATCCTTGAGAACATCCGCTATGGCCGTCCGACGGCGAGCGACGACGAGGTCCTGCGCGCGGCGATCGCGGCGCGATGTGACTTCGTCGAAAACCTGCCCGACGGCCTTGCCACCATGGTCGGCGATCGCGGCGTCAAGCTCTCCGGCGGCCAGCGGCAACGCATCGCGATCGCGCGCGCGTTCCTGAAGGACGCGCCGATCCTCCTGCTCGACGAGGCGACGGCCGCGCTTGACGGCGAGTCCGAGGAAGCGATCCGCGAGGCGCTCGGCCGCCTGATGCGCGGCCGCACCGTGATCGCGATCGCCCATCGTCTCGCCACGCTCCGGCATTTCGATCGCGTCGTGGTTCTCAGGGACGGCAAGATCATCGAGGATGGCCCTCCGGACCGCCTGATGCGCGAAACCGGTCCGTACCGGCAGCTCGTGACACAGGAAATGAACCGTCTCGCGGTCCACGCAGCCTGAAATCGCGGCCACGAATAGAGTACAGTCAGGTCGGCGTCGCGGCGCGCGGGGCGGTATCCGCAGGGGTTAAGATAGAGGTTACGCATGGCCACCAAAGCCAACGTCCAGCGGGCGGATGCTCCTCTCGCGGAGCAGATCACGGAATCGCCGTTCTACATTCCGATGACCGGCCAGGCCGCACGGCCGCGCCGCACCCTGAAGCATGACGATACGTTCATCGTCCTCGACAGCCACGGCGACATCGGCGCTTCCGCCGGTGGACCCGATGGATTGTTCAATGCCGACACCCGCTATCTGGCGCGGCTCGAGCTGTTGCTGAACCAGACTCAGCCATTACTGCTCGGCTCCAACCTGCGCGACGACAACTCCGCGCTGACGATCGACCTCACCAATCCCGACATCTATGACGGCGACCGGATCGTCCTGCAGAAGGATCTGATCCACATCGTACGCACCATCTTCCTGTGGCGCGGCACCGCCTATCAGCGGGTCGCCGTCCAGAACCATGGCGACCGGGCGGCACACATCGATCTGACCTTCCTGTTCGACAATGATTTCGCCGATCTGTTCGAGGTGCGCGGCGCGAGGCGCCCGCGCCGCGGCACCGGCACCAGCGAACTGCTCAGCCCCGCCGATGTCAGGTTCGAATATCACGGCCTCGACGGCGAGGCGCGGACGACCAATCTGCATTTCGACCCGCGCCCGACCCTGCTGGCGGTGAACAGCGGCAGCTATCATTTCGCGCTCGAGCCGCAGCAGCTTACCTCGGTATTCGTTGCGGTGACCTGCAACTATGCAGCGGAGCACCGGCCGGCGCCGTTCATGCACGGCCTGCTCGCGCATCGCCGCGAAATGCGCCGTTCGACCGCGGGCGCCGCCAGCGTCGAAACCTCGAACAGCATCTTCAATGAGGTGCTGTGCCAGTCGATGGCCGATCTCAACATGCTGATGACCGACACCGCGCATGGCCGCTATCCCTATGCCGGCATTCCCTGGTATTCGACTACGTTCGGCCGCGACGGCCTGATATCAGCGCTGCAGATGCTGTGGATCGATCCGCGCGTGGCCTGCGGCGTGCTCAAACGCCTCGCCGCGTACCAGGCCACGGCCGTCGATGCCCTGAACGATGCCGAACCAGGCAAGATCCTGCATGAAATGCGCGGCGGCGAAATGGCGGCGCTGCGCGAAGTGCCGTTCGCGCAATATTACGGCAGCGTCGATTCCACGCCGCTGTTCGTGTTGCTGGCGGGATTCTATTTCGAGCGCACCGGTGACGAGGACACGCTGCGCGAACTGTGGCCTGCGATCGAGGCCGCGCTGGCCTGGATCGACGGGCCCGGCGACCCTGATCGCGACGGCTTTGTCGAGTATCAGCGCGCGTCCGACCAGGGCCTCGCCAATCAGGGCTGGAAGGATTCCTTCGACGCGATCTTTCATGCCGATGGCCAGTTGGCCGAAGGCCACATCGCCCTGTGCGAGGTTCAGGGTTACGTCTTCGCTGGCAAACGGCTGGCGGCGCGTTGCGCGCGCCAACTTGGCTTTGCCGAGAAGGCGCGCAGGCTCGATGAGGAGGCAACGGAGCTTGCCATGCGCTTTGAGGAGGCGTTCTGGTGTCCGGACATGGGCACCTACGCGCTCGCGCTCGACGGCGCTAAGCGGCCGTGCAAGGTGCGGACCTCCAATGCCGGCCAGCTCCTGTTCACGGGCATCATTGGCGACGACCGTGCGCGCATGGTCGCCGCCGACCTGATGCGGCCGCGCTTCTTCACCGGCTGGGGCATTCGCACCGTGGCATCAGGCGAGTCCCGCTACAATCCGATGTCCTACCACAACGGCTCGATCTGGCCGCACGACAACGCGCTGATCGCGCTGGGCCTTGCGCGCTACGGCCTGAAACATTCAGTCGAACATCTGTTCAAGGGGTTGTTCGGCGCGGCGAGTTACATGGATCTCAGGCGGTTGCCAGAATTGTTCTGCGGCTTTCACCGCGAGCGGCGGTTTGGCCCGACGCTCTATCCCGTGGCGTGCTCGCCGCAGGCATGGGCGAGCGCGACGCCGTTCACGCTGCTGGAAGCTTCGCTCGGCCTGGAATTCGATGCGCGGGCCGGCGAAATCCGCCTGCGGAATCCGCGTCTGCCGGAATTCCTGAACGAGGTCGTGCTGCGTGACTTGCGGCTTGGCGATAGCAGCGTCGATCTTCGCCTGCGCCGTCACGGCGACGACGTATCGCTCGAAATGATGCGGACGCGCGGCCGCGTTCAGGTCTCGATCGTGTTGTCGCGCTGACGGCGATCGTATCGGCGAAAATGGATGGCGAAACCGGCTGTGGCCGGTTCGTCACCTCTGCGCAACCGTGAAGAGCTTCAGGAGACCGCATGCGTTCAGGGCAAAAGATCACGGCAGCCGTTCTGGTGTGGAGCGCGATATCCCTCGGCGCACTGGCGGTCGCGCAGGAACCAGACAAGAGCTCACCGGCCCCCGCCACACCAAGTCCGGCGGCAAAGAGCTCGCCGGATGCGCCGAAAGAACCGGTGCCCCCGCCTTCCGTCACGGTCATCCGCGCGGCGGACGCACGCGGGATTCTCGGACGCGATGTCCGCAGCACGGCCGGCGAGAACATGGGGCGCATCGTCGACGTGATCGTCGATCGCTCCGGAACCGTGCGCGCCGCGGTGATCGATTTCGGCGGCTTTCTCGGCGTCGGCAGCCGAAAGATCGTCGTCGACTGGAACGCACTCCACTTCGGACAAGTTACCAACAAGAAGGAAAGCATGACGCTCGAGTTGACGTTGGAACAGGTCAAGGCCGCACCCGAATACAAGGAAGATACGCCGATCGTGGTGCTTGGCGCCTCCGGCAGTCTGCAGCCGCTGCAATTCGACCACTGACGGAGGAGGAGAATTCCACTGTCCGCGCGCCCGAACCCATATCCCAAAGATTCTGGCAAAGATCTTGCCAAGGATTTTGCCGGTGAGACGCGGAGCGCGCCGTCCACCGATGAACGCGGCGACACGTCACCGCCGCCGGCATCGCCCGAGCCGCACCCTTCGGCGCAAAGCCAGCGCGGCCTCGACTGGTTCATCTTCTTTCTCGCCGACGTCCAGACCGGCTTTGGTCCGTTCGTCGCGGTGTACCTCACGACGCAGAAATGGACCCAGGTCGAGATCGGGCTGGTGCTGTCGATCGGCGGCATTGTCGGGCTGATCGGCCAGATGCCGGGCGGCGCCATCATCGACGCCGCCCGCAGAGAGCGGCTGGTCGCCGGTTTTGCGGTCGCAGCGATCGGGGTCGCAGCACTGGCCTATGCGGCATGGCCGATCTTTCCCGTCATCGCGGCGGCGGCGACATTGCACGCCATGGCGAGCTGCGTGCTCGGCCCGGCAATCGCCGCGATCAGCCTTGGATTGGTCGGACCGGCCGCGATCGGCGAACGGCTCGGGCGCAATGCGCGGTTCGCGTCAATCGGCAACGGCGTCGCCGCGGCGCTGATGGGGGCCTGCGGCTATTTCATCTCCAGCCGCTCGGTGTTTCTGGCCACTTTCGTTCTGGTGATCTTCACCATAATCGCGCTATCCCGGATCAAGGATCGCGAAATCGATCCGGAGCAGGCCCATGGCGCGATCGTCCGCGCCAAGCCGGATCCTGAAGCCACCAGCGTGCTGCATCTGCTGCGCCAGCGCCCGCTGCTGATCTTTGCCGGCGCCGTGATGTTGCTGCAACTCGCCAACGCCGCGATGCTGCCCTTGATGGCCGGCATCGTGACGACGCGTTCGACCCAGTGGGCGCCGGTGCTGATCGCGGCGTGCATCATCCTGCCGCAGGCGATCGTGGCGCTGACCTCGCCATCGGTTGGCCGCAAGGCCCAGCAATGGGGCCGAAGGCCGCTGCTGCTGATCGGCTTCACTGCCCTCGCCATCCGCGGCGTGCTGTTCGCAACCGTCACCGACCCCTACGCTCTGGTGGCCGTGCAATTCTTCGACGGCATCACCGCCGCGGTGTTCGGCGTGCTGATCCCGTTGACCGTCGCCGACATCGCATTCGGCAGCGGCCATTTCAACCTCGCCCAGGGCGTGGTGGGGACGGCAGTGGGGATCGGGGCATCGCTGAGTAATGTGTTGGCAGGCTATGTCAGCGACCAGTTTGGACACAGCCTGGCCTTCCTCGGCCTGTCCGGCATTGCCTGCGTCGGGCTTTGTCTGATTGCGTTCGTGATGCCGGAGACGAAGCGGGCGTGAGGACGGCTTGCGCCATTTTTCGTCATGCCCGGCCTTGTGCCGGGCATCCACGTATTGCTTGTCGAGACAAGACGTAGATGGCCGGGACAAGTCCGGCCATGACGAACACTAACATTCGCGCTCGCTCGGACTTACGCCCCCAGCTCCACCGTCTTGAATTCCGCCGGCAAAATCACTTCCAGCAATTCGACGTCGTCGGAATAATCAAGGATCAGATGCCTGATGCGCGGCGGCTGGGTCCAGCAGCCGCCCTCTTTCATCAAAGTCTCTCCCTGGCCTTCCATGTAGGTCTTCACCCAGCCCTTGAGCACATAGACCATCTGGAATTCGACGTCGTGGTAATGCAGTTTTGAAACTTCCTCGGGGTTGCAAGGTCCGATCAGCCGGATCACATGCGCCTGCGCCAGGCCATGGGTCGCCGCGGCAATGCCGAGATCGCGATACTGCGCATAGGTGCGCAGGCCGTCGGCCTTGAAATCCTCATCGCGGTGATGACTGATGGCGATGCGCTGTTTCGGCCGCGCCTTCGGCTTTGCTACGGCCTTGGCCGCTGGCTTGGCTGCCGCCTTCGACTTGGCCGTGGCGACGCGGCCTTTTGATGCGATGGTCTTGCGGGCTGTGGATTTGGCTGCCGTGCCAAGGCCCGTCCATTTCTTCTTCACCGCGGTTTTGGCTACGGCTTTCGATGTGGCTTTTTGTTTGGCCATTGGTGCCCTCCCGTTTGTTTGATGACGGGAGGCTAACACAAAATGAAATTCGTAGGGAGCAAAGGCGCGCTCGCGCCGTGCCCACCATCTTCATCGAGCAAGGAATGGTGGGCACGCTTGCGCTTTGCCCACCCTACAAATCTTTCCGCTCAATGCAGCCTGAACACGCCGTCTACGGCGCGAAGCTCGGCCGGCTTGATCAGCTTGGAATGCGCGACCGTGACCGAGTACAGCGGGCCGTCGAGCTTTTCCTGCCAGAAGGCCAGAAAATCTTTCAGCGCCGGAAATTTCGGAAACAGATCGTAGTTCTGCCAGACGTATGTCTGCAGCAGCGAGGGATGATCCGGCAACCGATACAGAATTTGCGCCGTCGTCAGCCCATAACCCAGCACCTGCTTCCGGAAATCGTCGGAAACAACTCCAACCCGCGAGACCATGCCAACCTCCATTTTAGGAAGCGCATTTCACGTGGGTGGCCAACACCGAGCCACCCCGGCGGAGATGCGCTCACATGAGAGAAATGTGACGCACGATACCTGCCCATCACAAGCCTAAATGTTTAATGATCTGTTGAAAATTCATGCGTTAGCAGCAGCTTACCGCACGTGCTAATACGGGGTCGGCGGGCGTTTACCTCGATTAATCATGATGAATGAAATTGGCAGGCGTCATATTTGAGTGCCAATTTTTCTGCTAGAAGCCCTTGTCCCCCGCACAAGACTGGCCTAAATCAGCCGCAGCCGCGCTGGCACTCGCTTGCTCGGACTGCCAAAATACCAAAATTCGACAACAGTTGCAAAAACTTAGGAGGACTGCATGAAATTCCGTCCGCTTCACGACCGCGTCGTGGTCAAGCGCATCGACGCCGAAGAGAAGTCCGCTGGCGGCATCATCATTCCGGACAGTGCCAAGGAAAAGCCCTCGCAGGGCGAAATCGTCGCCGTGGGCCCGGGTGGCCGTGACGAAGCTGGCAAGCTGATCCCGATCGACCTCAAGGTCGGCGACCGCGTCCTGTTCGGCAAGTGGTCCGGCACCGAGGTCAAGATCGACGGCCAGGAGCTGCTGATCATGAAGGAAAGCGACATCATGGGCGTCCTCACCGACGTTCCCGCGACCAAGAAGAAGGCCGCCTAAGCCAAGTCAGCACACGCTCACCCCTGAGGAGCGCCTGCGCGGCGCCCCTCGAAGAGGTGAGACACCAAGTTCAACTCAGGGAAATCAAATATGTCAGCTAAAGAAGTCAAATTCGGCGTTGATGCCCGCGACCGCATGCTGCGCGGCGTCGACATTCTCGCCAATGCCGTGAAGGTCACGCTCGGCCCCAAGGGCCGCAACGTCGTGCTCGACAAGTCGTTCGGCGCTCCCCGCATCACCAAGGACGGCGTCACCGTCGCCAAGGAAATCGAACTTGAAGACAAGTTCGAGAACATGGGCGCGCAAATGGTGCGCGAAGTCGCTTCCAAGTCCGCTGACGCGGCCGGCGACGGCACCACCACCGCAACCGTGCTCGCGGCTGCGATCGTCCGTGAAGGCGCCAAGTCGGTTGCCGCCGGCATGAACCCGATGGATCTGAAGCGTGGCATCGACCTGGCGGTGGAAGCCGTCGTCGCCGACCTCGTCAAGAACTCCAAGAAGGTCACCTCGAACGAGGAAATCGCCCAGGTCGGCACCATCTCCGCCAACGGCGACGCCGAAATCGGCAAGTTCCTCGCCGACGCGATGAAGAAGGTCGGCAACGAGGGCGTCATCACGGTTGAAGAAGCCAAGTCGCTCGAGACCGAACTCGACGTCGTCGAAGGCATGCAGTTCGACCGCGGCTACATCTCGCCCTACTTCGTCACCAACGCCGACAAGATGCGCGTTGAAATGGACGACGCGTACATCCTGATCAACGAGAAGAAGCTCTCCTCGCTGAACGAGCTGCTGCCGCTGCTCGAAGCCGTGGTGCAGACCGGCAAGCCGCTGGTCATCGTCGCGGAAGACGTCGAAGGCGAAGCTCTCGCCACCCTCGTCGTGAACCGTCTGCGTGGCGGCCTCAAGGTCGCTGCCGTCAAGGCTCCGGGCTTCGGCGATCGCCGCAAGGCCATGCTGCAGGACATCGCGGTTCTGACCGGTGGTCAGGCGATCTCGGAAGATCTCGGCATCAAGCTCGAGAACGTCACGCTGCAGATGCTCGGTCGCGCCAAGAAGGTGATGATCGACAAGGAAAACACCACCATCGTCAACGGCGCCGGCAAGAAGGCCGACATCGAGGCGCGCGTGCAGCAGATCAAGGCGCAGATCGAGGAAACCACCTCGGACTACGACCGTGAGAAGCTGCAGGAGCGTCTGGCCAAGCTCGCAGGCGGCGTCGCGGTGATCCGCGTCGGCGGCGCGACCGAAGTCGAAGTCAAGGAGCGCAAGGACCGCGTGGATGACGCGATGCATGCGACCCGTGCGGCGGTTGAAGAAGGCATCGTGCCGGGCGGCGGCGTCGCCCTGCTGCGCGCCTCCGAGCAGCTCAAGCGCATCAAGACCGCGAACGACGACCAGAAGACCGGCGTCGAGATCGTGCGCAAGGCGCTGTCCGCGCCGGCCCGCCAGATCGCGATCAACGCTGGTGAAGACGGCTCGGTCATCGTCGGCAAGATCCTCGAGAAGGATCAGTACAACTACGGCTTCGACTCGCAGACCGGCGAATACGGCAACCTGGTCTCCAAGGGCATCATCGACCCGACCAAGGTGGTTCGTGCGGCGATCCAGAACGCAGCGTCAGTTGCGGCTCTCCTGATCACCACCGAAGCCATGATCGCCGAACTGCCGAAGAAGAACGCCGGCGGCGCGGGCGGCATGCCCCCGGGCGGCGGCATGGGCGGCATGGACTTCTAAGTCCAGCCATCCAGGCGAACGTCAAGGAATGCAAAACCCCGGCAGCGATGCCGGGGTTTTTGTTGGCTAGAATCTCTCCTTCGTCATTCCGGGGCGAAGCGAGCGCGTCCCGGAATGACGGCTTAACTTGCGATGCCTTGGTACAAATCAACCCACCCTGGATTTTGCTCCTCGATCAAGCGTATCTTCCAGTCACGCCGCCACTTCTTCAGCTCTTTCTCGCGTGCGATGGCGGTCAACGCATCATCGTAAATCTCGAACCACACCAGCTTGTTTACGTCGTAACGCGTAGTGAAGCCGGGGACGGCTTTCGCCTTGTGTTCATATAAGCGACGCACGATGTCGTTGGTCACGCCAAGATACAGCGTGCCGTGCTTTTTACTGGCAAGCAAATACACGTAATAAGCCATAGGAGACCCCTCTCCTTCGTCATTCCGGGGCGCGCGAAGCGCGAGCCCGGAATCCATAGCCACGATCGTGAGTATGAATTCCGGACCCGCGCCAAGAGGCGCGTCCCGGAATGACGGAGAATGTGGCATCGGGCGAAGATACATTTCAAGCGATCATGCTCACTCCACCAACGCTCGCCCACCCTACTGATACTCCCCCTTCGTGAGCACACCGCAATCGCAGTTGAAGGGCCGCCCGTAGGCGACCCTTCCTGTTACGCGCTTTCCGCCGGCTTCAGGCGAACCAGCTTGGTGAGCAGGGCATCAAAGCCCTGCCCGTCACCGGCGTGAAGGTCGATACGGCCGACCTTCTCCACCAGCCGCTCGAGCGACTCCAGTTCCTTGAGCCGCAGCAGCAGCGGGTTCTCTTCCATCAGCTTGGCGGTGTTCAGAAGCGACCGCGTCGCCGCGGTCTCTTCCTGCCGGCGGATCAAATTGGCCTTCGCCACCCGCTCCGCCTCCACCACCTTGTTCACCAGCTCGCGGATCTCGCCGGGCAGGATCACGTCCTTGACGCCGAGCTCCGTCACCTCGACACCGCTGTCCGCGATACGCTCGCGGACATAGTCCCGAAGCTCCGCATCGAGCGCTGCCTTTGCCGACAGCACCTCGTCGAGCGTGCGGCCGGCAACCGCCTCGCGGATCGCGAACTGCACCAGGCGGTACAGCCACGCATCCACGTCAGGCACCGCGGCTACGACCCGCTCGGGATCGACGATCCGGCGGAACGCCGTCAAGGTCACCCGCAGCGCGATGCGGTCCCTGGTCAGCATTTCCTGCGCGGTGATCTCGACCGCCTGGGGCCGCAGATCGAGACGCTTGACCTCGATCTTGCGGCCGACGATCCAGAACGCGTGCCGGCCGGGCGCGAGCCGCTCCACCAGCCGGCCCTCGACATAGAGCAGGCCGGCTTCGTGGTTTTCGACCACCGCTTCCGTCACGACGGCCGAACGGCTACGGTCGATCATCGCCAGATGACGCGCGGTCACCCTGACATCGCCGGTCAGGTCGATGCGTTCGACATCGATCGATGTCGCGAGCTTCCAGTAGACGCGCGCCTGCCAGGGCGTCATCAGCTGCATCGGACGGCCGTCGAGGTTGACGATGGCAACTTCATCCGCCTTGGTCTCCACCACCTCGAACAGCTCGGCCGCAAGATCGGGCCGCGCAGCCTTGAGCACCAGGTAACGCTCCACCGGAAATTCGGCGCGAACCACCTTGAATACTTCTGCCGTCAGTTCGTTGCGCGGATCGAACAGCCGATGCCGGCCGGGACCAAGCACGCGCTCGAGCCTGCCGTTCCGCGTCAGCAACGCGCGCTCGCCATCCTTCACCGTCACATGCGTCATCAGGAAATGCCAGTTCATGGCACGCCTCCATCATTGGCTTTCCGGCCAGAGGTCGGAAAGCTGGTTTCGTCTAGAAGGAACGGAGGACCGAACGGCGCTTCCTGTAAGTCCGGCGGGCCGTGGTTTGAGCTTGCATGACGACGGGCGCACGCGCGCAATCGCCCGACAAACGTCGGGCGTTCGAACGGTTTTCCCGGCGTCAGCGCAAGCGGTATCCACCGCGGCGCAGAGCCGTTCGTACAGTGTCTAGGTTCGGACGAAGAGCCTTGCGGCAATGCGGCCGGACTGCGACTGAAGCGCGCGTCCGGTCCCCTTCAATGGGAATTCAGTTTTTTAGACTGAACCGGAGCGTTGGAACGGGATTCGAACCCGCGTCACGATGATTAGCAGTCATCTGCTCTACCACTGAGCTATCCTTCGGTTGTGCAAGAGACCGGAATCGAACCGATGCCTTCGGGTATCACCCCGATGCTCTCCATGAGCTACACCTCGCGTCTTCATTCGGCGGAACACGAAACCGGACACCGGCTCGCGCCAGTCGGATCTCAGAGAGCCCGAACCCATGGCCTAGCGAAGGAGCGGGCTAATAAACGAAACATCTTTCAGTTGCAAGCGTGTTTTTCAAATTTCGGATGCACTGTGACTCCCCGTCACAGACATTCAACGAACCAACGTGCCCATTCGCCGCACTTCGACGACGTGATGCCATCCGCTCGCCTGCCCGTGCCGCAACGCTGATGCATGCGGCGACTCACTCAGGGCTAAATCAAAACAGAACTGTGATGACCTGTTGGCGGGACCGTCGCACGATGGCGGTCTTCCGCAATCGGAAGCAGGGTTCCGTGGAGGGCGCGAGTTTGTGCGGGGACCTGTCGCGCCTGTTATCCGGAAACAATGATCTTCATGGGGTGGAACACCCGGAGGCCGCACGAGGTTAGATAGAATGCGCACCATCGCGGCGGCGCTGACCGGCAGCCTTGGATTGGAGGCGGCACATGAAAACCATCGTGGACGAAGATGGAGAAATCATCGCCAAAACGACGGACGACCATATTCTGATCGGCGGCCACCATCGCCTCGCGGTGGCGGCCAGCCTTAATCGAAAACTGTTCTGGCGAGATACCGGCGAACCTGTAAAGCTTGACCTATTCTTCAAGCATCATGGAAGTTCACTTCGACATACAGCCTAAGGAGGCTGCACATCGCAGGGATGAACCTCTCTTACGTTATGGCCCGGATGACAAGGAGCGCAGAAAGCCCCGCGCAACTGCGACGGGGCCTCCGCTCGTTTCTTTCACACGGACTGCGTTATTTCGACATGTCCTGTGCAAATCTGACCGCCCCGTACCCGGCGAAAAAGCCGGTGCTGAACGCCGCCGCACCCACCAATATGAAGATAAAGCCGCCATTGACCTCATCGAGTTCCGCATCAGTCACGGTATCCGACGCAGCGATTTCGATTTCATCCATAGTTACGTCTCCTACCTTGGGTTGGTTGATACCGATGCACCAGTGCCTCGGTGATAGGAACGATGGCTGATCGGCGGCGGTCGCACTGTTACGAAGATCACATTCTTCGGTGGGCCTAAGGCCGAACCCGGAGATGCATACGCCGCGGCCGATCGGACGCTAGCGTTAGAACCTTCTGCAACACTGATCGCTGAGGCGTATGGGTCCCGGCGTTCGCAGGGACGACGAGCGACGTCACTGAATCCTGGCCAGCACCGCAAGCCGCCGGATGCCCTGGTTCCGGTACGCGTTCAGGAACGCGTAATAGTCCTTGAAGGAAACGCAGCCATTGGAATCGCCGCGGGCGCCGAGCATGTAGGTGTGTGCCAGGAGGCCGTCACGGTTGAAGATCTTGTCCTGCCCGCCGATCGGCGTCAGTCGCAGCGCCGGCACCCCGTGGAACAACGCCTCGCGCGGCTTCAGGTCATAGATATGCGGCGGCGTCACGCCCTGCATCCGCACATGCGCATAGCGCACATCGTCCATCTTGGCGCCGAGGCCCGAATGCGCCTCGAGAACGGTGCCATCCGGCAGATAGACCTTCTTCGCCGCGATGTCGTAGACCGCGGTCTGCTTGTCGTAAGGCGGCGATCCACCCAGCATCGGGTTCTGCGAACGGGTATCGAGAATGCTTCCGGTGACGCTGGCGTCGGCGGAAGCGTACGACAACAGCCCGCCATGCGCAGGCTGCTTGCCCCACAATTTCTCGACCATGCTCGGCTTGTCGTTGGACGCAATCGACATCACCGCCGCCTTGGCGCGCTGCGCCATGTCGCGGACCGAAGCTCCGGATTCCTTCGCGGCGGGTTTGGCTTCAGCCTGCTTTGGCGCCGGGGCCGGAACGTTCAACGCGACCTGGGTCGGCGCCTGCGAAGCGGCTTCCTTCGGCTTCGGTGCTTCCGCAAGTTTCGGCGCTTCCGCAAGTTTCGGCGCTTCAGTCTTCTTCACATCGACCGGCGGCGCGACCTCCGCCACTTGCGTGGCTTCAATCGCCCTGGATGCTTCGCCTTGCGGCGCCGAGGCTGCAAACCTTTCGTTAAACATAATCGAAGGAGAGACGGTCGCGGGCGCGGAAATCTTCGGGGCCGGCTGGGGCAGCGCAGCGAACACTTCGTTGAAGGCGGGCCGCACCGGACGCGACGCGACAATCGTGGAGCTTTTGACAACCGGCGGATCGAACGCCGCGCTGTTGACCGAGGGATAGATGCTGGAGGCGAAAATATTGCTGTAAACGGTCCAGGCGCAGCCCAGCACCACGGCTGCGATCGCGACGCCGCCGAGCAAATGCTGAGGAATGACTTTCCGGGAAGATTTCTTGCGGTTGTGGGCCGCAAGGCCAAACGCACCGGTACTCGTACTCATTCGCCTTGCGTCCAGAACAACTCTACTAAGTCCCTGTTTGATGCCGCGCCCGCAAAGTTCCCGGGCAGCATCTCGCAAAGACACGGAGCGTCATTAAGGCGAGTTTTAGTTAAATGCAGATTAAACGCGGGCAGATCTAAGGCATGCGCAAATCATTGGAAGTTATGCGCAAATCAGCCCGTAAACATGCGGGTTTGCCCTGCAATCGGGACATCCGGCCGTCGGCCGGGTGTCCCATTTTGGCAATCAATCCTTGAACGGATCGAATTCGTTCTCGCCCGCCATGACGACGGCGAACGGCCGCAGCGTGTGCTGCACCTTGATCGAGCCGGCATGCTCGGCAAGCACCTCGGGCAACCTTCGATAGGCCATCGGACTTTCGTCGAGATCGGCGCCGATCAAGGTCACGCCGCGCGATTGCAGCCACGCATCCATCTCGACCCGCGTAAATCTCCGCTTGGCCTCCCTGCGGCCGAACATCCGGCCCGCGCCGTGAACCGTCGAGTAGAGCGACGCCTTTGCTTCGGGGCTGTCGACGCCTTCGACGATGACGGCGTCATCTCCCATCGATCCGCCGATGAAGCCGCGCTGTCCCGGAAATGCCGGCGTCGCGCCCTTGCGCACAACCCACAAATCCTTGCCTCCGTGATTTTCGCGCCAGGCATAATTGTGATGGTTGTGAACCATGTCGGTGACGTTGCCGCCGATGATCTTGCGCACGCGCTCAATCACCCACTCCCGGCCGGCACAGGAATAGCGCCCGGCCAGTTGCATGGCCGCGATGTAGCGTCGCCCGATCTCGCTGTCCTCGTCGATGACGGCCGGCGGCACATTCATGCCATCCTTGCCGCCCGCAGCCTTGAGGTAGCGGGTGGCACTGGTGTGCCCGAGACCGCGACTGCCGAAGTGAACGCCGATCCAGACAAGGCCGGCCTCGTCGCGCATCAGGTCGACATAGTGGTTGCCCGATCCGACGGTGCCGAGCTGCGACACCGCCTTCTGCCGATACGCGCCCATGTCGGATTCTCTCCAGGCATCGCCGTCGTCGAACAGTTCGTGCTCGACGCGCTCCTCGTTGGTCCGCCCGACGCCAAAGGAAATCGCCTTGTGCACGTCCTTGATGATCGTGCCGACATTGCTTTCGACCCGGCTGAACGGCGTATCGAGACGCACCGCCATGTTGCCGCAGCCGATGTCGAAGCCGACGCCGGAGATGCTGATCTGCTTCTCATAGGCGATCACGCCGCCGACCGGCTGGGCATATCCCAGATGACCGTCCGCGCAGATCACGCCGGCCACGGCGTTGCCGACCGCCATGCAGTTGCGCATCTGCGCGATCGTGGCGTCCTCGTGCTGGCCGAATATCTTGAGTGGGCTGTTCTGGTATTGCGCAGCCTGCGTCGTGAACTGTTCCTTGCGCGCAGCGTCGCGGAACGTGCACCAGACCGGGATCGGCCGCTGACCGGGACGATCGATCTTCGCATCGGGGTCGAGCCCGGCTTCGACCGCCAGGGCCCTTGCACGCTCCTGATAGGGATCGAGCCGCATTGCATCTTCCTCTTCCACGAATACCTGATGTCGCCGGCCATACCTTACACCGAGCATTGGTCGTCGCAGCAAAACTCGCTTAGGTTCATGCACAGCGGGGCTTTCGCCGGATACAGCCTGCCATCGGCATGGCGCTCATTCATCCGAGCGGACGTCGGATTATTGCCGGCGCAGCCACGCCGGAATAACGCTGTCCTCCAACACCAGTTCCGGCGGCGGCGAGCGATCGAATACCTCGCCTTTCGGTCTCTCCAGCAGATCGAGTTCGTAGGTCTCGATCACAAGCGGGCCGCGCTTGCGCGTGACCTCGCCGACCTTCTCGACGCGGGCAAATTCGTCCTTCAACGGATGATCGCCGGGCATGGCCTCGCGAACATACAACTGCCTGCCGCCGAGCTGCGCCGCTGTCGGCTCGGGCATATTGACCCAGCGGATGCGCTGGCTTCGCTGCGCAACGCAAGTTCCCTTCGGCAGATAGAACGCGAGCCAGCCGGTGGTGCCGTAATCCGGCGCGAGCACGCAGGATGCGCCGACGCGCGCCCGCACCGCTTCGATCTCGCCTGCGATTTCGCGCCAGCCGACGCCGACGCTGCGCACCGTGGCGTCCCGGCGATAACCCGAGAGCGCGCCGGTATTGGCCTGCACGATCAGCAGTGCAAACATCACAATGCCTGATGGCGCCGCCCAGCGCAGGCAGAAATTGACGGTGCGCTGCTCGCGCTTTTCCCATGGCACCAGATGAGCTGCGTAGGCCGCCGCGACCACAAACGCCGGATAGACCGGCGCGAACCAGTTGGCCTCGACGCGGGCGTGCAGCGAATGCCAGACGAAATAGGCGGCAATGGTCCAGAACATGGTGCTGACCAGCACGCGCGCCGGCAGCGCGCCGGCGCGGCGCTGAAACAAAGCATAGAGACCCATCGCCCCGAGAATCCATACCAGCGGCGTTGCGAACGCGATCTGCGTCGGGATCAATTCGGCGATGAAGGCCGGCCTGAAATCCTCGATGCGCGCCCGGCCCATCTGCTTGATGAAAGACACCCAATGATGATCGGCGTTCCACAGAATGACCGGCGAAAACATCAAGAGTGCGACGAGGCCGCCGAGATAGGGCCATGGCGAGATCAGCCACCGCCGCAGTTTCGGAACCACCACCAGCCAGATCAGGATCGCGGGGCCGAAGAACAGCGCGGTGTATTTCGAGAGCAGCGCAGCGCCCGTGGCGAGACCTACCGCCAGCCACCATGCACCGCGTCCGGTCTCAAGCACCTTGGCCAGCGAAAACAGCACGAAGCTCGAGGCGACCAGGAGCGGCGCGTCCGGCGTGACGATCATGGTGCCGACGGCGGCCATCAGCGTGACGTTGAGCAGGATCGCCGACGTCGTCGCCACCCGCCTGCCGCCGAACAACACGGCCGCGGTCTGATACACCGCCCAGCTCATCGGCAATGCCAAAAGGATCGAGACCAGACGCACGCCGAGTTCGGTGTCGCCAGCAATCATGGTGCCGAGGCGGATCACGAATGCCACCATCGGCGGATGATCGTAATAGCCGCCGGCCAGATTCTTCGACCACATCCAGTAATAGGCTTCGTCGAAGGTGATCGGCGTGTAGGCGGCGGCTACCAGCCGTACCGCGACCAGCGCCAGGATCGTCAGAACCGTGTTGAGGACAAGCCGAGCCTCGTTCGGATTCATTTTTGGATCATCGCTTGCGCCAGACGAACAGTCCGGACATCGCGTAGTTCCAGACCACGCCCATCAGTGCGCCCGCCGCTCCCGCCAGCCACCAGATCGGCTCCTGGTCGTAGACCGAGAACGCGACGCCGACATTGGCGAACAGGCCGACGCTGCAGACGAGGTAAAACAGCAGCAGGCCGCGCAGGATGGCAAAACCCTTCAGGCGTTGATCGCGATAGGTGAGAAAATTGTTCAGGATGAAATTGCTGGTCATCGCCACCAGCGCGCCGACGGCCTGCGACTCCGCGAACGGCATGTTGAAGAGCTGGTTCGCGATGAACAGCGCCGCGAGATGTACGATGAGACCGATCGAGCCGACCATCGCAAACAACAGAAAGCGCAGCGAGACCACGTCGTGAGTGAACTTGGCCAGCACCAGACCCAGGAAATCCAGCGCCACCATCGAATCGAGCTTGCTCTCGCCGTGCTGGCGCGAGCCGAAGGTAAAGGGAACCTCGACCGAGCGCAGCTTGCCTTGCGCGGAAGCTACGATATCGAGCAGGATCTTGAAGCCCTGCGTCGAAAGCTGCGGCGCCAGTTGCTCGAAGCGGTCGCGGCGGATCATGAAGAAGCCGCTCATGGGATCGGCGATCTCGACCTTGAGCACGCGCCTTGCAACTTCGGTCGCAAGAGCGCTGATGCCCGCGCGTCCCTTGTTGAAACTGTCGGCGCTGCCGCCCTCGACATAGCGGCTGCCGACCACGAGCTCGGCCTCGCCACGTTGCAAGATGCCCACCATCTTCGGCAGCTGGGTCTCGTCATGCTGCAGATCGGCGTCGATCACAGCCGCATAGGGCGCGCTGGCGGCGAGAATGCCCTCGATGCACGCCCCCGACAGGCCGCGCCGCCCGATCCGGCGGATGCAGCGGACGCGGGGATCCTTCTGCGCCAGGCCGCGCACCACTTCCCAGGTGCCGTCAGGGGAATTGTCGTCGACGAACACGACTTCCCAGGGGATGTCCTTGAGGGTGGCGTCCAGCCGCCGGTAGAGGACGGTGACGTTGTCGCGCTCGTTAAAGGTAGGGACGACGACCGAAAGCTGAGGCAAACCGGCGGCCTGCGACGGGTTTTCGGGGCCCGGTTTGATGGCTTGATTCATGGGGCCAGCGTATATCCGCAGCCGCTGGGGATGCCAAGGCGCCGCCAGCACTACCAATGGCGCCGCCAGCAATCGAAGCCGCCGCAAGTCTTTCCAAAGCAGGGTCGCGGGACCGGGTTTCAGGTGGGGAAACTGGGCCAAAAAGGCCCCCAAAATGCCAACGACCACGAACAGAGGGCGCGCGTACATCCGGCGCAGCCAAACCATTCATGGTCGTCCCAGCGCCGGAGCTTCTTAAGGCTCAACGTCGCCGTTAGGAGCAAGATAGGGATGCCAGGGGCCTTCCGCAAGGGGTGGCCGAGCCCTGCCCTGCGTCAACTAATTCGGCACTTCCCGGATCACCGGTCCCCGTGGTGCGGGCGCCGCGGGCGCCATCTGGGACGGTTGCTGGACGGCGGCCGGCTTCGGCGCCGGCTTGCCAAACTGCCCGATCGGCCCATAGGCGATCGCAACCACCAGCACGATCGAGGCGACAATGGCACCCAAGATACCGGCTATCGACTCAGAATTCATACCCGACAATCCCCCGCCTGATCGGGAATCAATATCACGGAAGGCCGGAATGGTGGAATAGGCTGGCGAAAGCCGCCTTGGCTACTTCGACGCGGCTTTGCGCCTTGCGAACGCCGTCACGATGTCCCTCTGGGCGAAGGCGATGGCATCGTTGGCCGTCGTCAGGTTCGCGCCCTCATCCTTGTCCGGGGACTGGATCGCGAGAAAACCCACCAGCGCCACCCGGAAATTCTGCCGCTCCGACGCACAGGCAGCGGCGATCAACGCGCCAAACTCCTGCTCCGGCATGTTCCTGTTGCTCTCCCGCGGATACTCGCGGGCCAGGCAGTTCCAGTAGGCGTCGCGCCCCGAAACCGCCAATTTGCGTGCATCACCGACCTCGTCGGCGAGAACAGGGAAAGCGGTCATCACGACCAATGCGGCGACCAGGATGCGCATCCGTTTCTCCATTCTTGTTTTGCGTAGCCCGACCCGCGATCGAGACAAGAGTGCACAGCACGGTTTCAGCGAGTTGGCCAATCACGATTGATTGGGCTGGCCTGGAGTACGCACTGTCGGAGAAGGCACCGTATCCGCGATTAGCGCCGCGTCTCAAGAGCTTGTGCTGTGGCGCGCGCTTCGCTTTGACGCCGGCCCGGCCCCACGCATGTAATGCCGCTCCGGCCGATAGCGGCCGGACCAGTTTCCCATCATCCTGCGGACGAATGTCGACAGCCATTGGAAGATCGCCATCGGAAGCTCCTTCTCGTTCCGCGCTCCGAAATTCAGGTGCCGAGCTGGCCGGTCAGCCGCTCGTGGAACGAGGAGCTGCGCTGGTCGAGCCCAACGAACGTGACTGACGCGCCATGGTCGCGGTATTTTGTTTCAATCGAATCCAGCGCCGCGACGCTCGAAGCGTCCCAGATCTGGGAATAAGTGAGATCGATCAGGACGCGCTTGGGATCCGCGCCGTAGGAGAAGCGCTCGACGAGGTCGTTGCTGCTGCCGAAGAACAGTGGCCCATGGACGTGATAGCGAACCGAAAGGCCGTCCTCGCTGAGCGTGCGGTCGGCCCGGATGACATGGGCGACCCGGCGCGCGAACAACACCATCGCCAGCAACACCCCGACGGCGATCCCGATCGCGAGGTTGCTGGTGGCCACCGTGACGGCAACGGTCAGGACCATCACCAGCGTTTCCGGGATCGGCATGCGCCTCAGCGTCGCCGGCCGGATGCTGTGCCAATCGATGGTCTTGAGGGCTGCGATCATCATGACGGCAGCGAGCGCCACCATCGGAATTTGCGCCATCAGGTCGCTGAGCGCAGTGACCAGCACCAGCAGCACGAGTGCGGCGACCGCCGTCGATATCCTGGTGCGGCCCTGCCCGATCTTCACGTTGACTACGGTTTGGGCGATCATCGCGCATCCGCCGATGCCGCCATAGAACCCGGCCGCGATATTGGCGACGCCGAGCGCCCAGGACTCCTTGCCCTTGTGGGAGCGGGTATCGGTCAGGTCGTCGACCAGCTTGGCCGTCAGCAGTGTCTCCAGGAGGCCGACAAAGGCGACGCTGAGCGCGGTCGGCCAGATGATGCTGAGCGTTTGAAGGTTGAGCGGAACGATGAACGCCGTAAGGCCCGGCAGTCCCGGCGCCATGGCGCCCTCGCCGCCGACATTGGGCACGGTCAGATGCCCCACCATCACGATCGCGGTCACCACGATGATCGCGACCAGCGGCGCCGGCACTGATGTCGTGAAACGGGGCATGATGAGGACAACGGCGATCGTCAGCGCGAACAGCGGATAGACCAGCCATGGCACGTTTAAGATGTGAGGTACCTGTGCGGCGAAGATCAGAATGCCGAGCGCATTGACAAAACCGATCATCACCGAGCGCGGTACGAAGCGCATCACCCGCGCCAGTCCGGCAAGTCCAAAGACGATCTGGATGATGCCGGCAAAAAGGATGGTCGGCAGGATGTAGCCGACGCCATGCACCTTCACCATCGGCCCGATCACCAGCGCGATCGAACCCGCCGCCGCGGTGACCATCGCAGGCCGGCCACCGAGCGCCGACATCACCAGGCACAGCACGATGGAAGAGACCAGCGCCACCTTGGGATCGACGCCGGAGACAAAGGAGAACGAGATCACCTCCGGAATCAGCGCCAGCGCGGTGACGATGCCGGCCAGGGACTCGCGGACAAAGAGGTTGGGCGCACGCAGCACCGCGCCGATCGACGGCGAGTCTTCAAACTGGAGTTGCGCGTTGGTCGTTGTGCTGGCGGCTTGCATGGGAAGCTTCCGAAAGATGTTTGTGGTGCTCCGGCCTTGCCGGTTGCGAAAGGGATTCTCGTCAGGTGCCCGGTGGTTGACGCACGACGCAGCGGAAGCCGATATGACAGGTAGAGGAATCGACGGTTTCGCCCTGGCGCGCCGACGGCCGGTAACGCAGGCAATAGTTCGGCGCGCACAGATGCGAACCGCCCTTCACCACGCGGCGTACGGAAGTGTCATCACCTGCGCTGCTATGACAGCACGATTGCTGTTGCTGCTCCTGCGCGGCGCCATAAGGGCTCGACGTCCATTCCCAGGTGTTGCCGACCATGTCGAACAGGCCGTAGCCGTTGGCCGGAAACGCATCGACCGGCGACGTGCCCTCATAGCCGTCATCGGCCGAATTCTGGTAGGGAAAATGGCCCTGCCAGGTGTTGGCCATGAACTGCCCATCCGGATTGGACGCATCGCCCCAGGGATAGGCCTTGCCTTCCAGACCGCCGCGCGCTGCGAATTCCCATTCCGCTTCGGTCGGAAGCTCCTTGCCGGCCCACGCTGCGTAAGCGAGCGCGTCCTCATAAGCCACATGCACGACCGGATGATTTTCGCATCCTGCGATCGAACTCTCCGGCCCCTGCGGATGCCGCCAGTCGGCGCCTGGCCTGTATTCCCACCAGGCAAGGTTGTTGCGCAAGTTGACCGGACGATCGGGCTTCTTGAACACCAGCGAGCCCGGCACCAGCATTTGCGGATTGGCGTCGGGATACATCGAAGGGTTCGGCGGGCGTTCGGAATAGGTGACATATCCGGTCGCCTCAACGAATTTCTGAAACTCGCCGTTGGTGACGGGATAGGTGTCGATCCAGAAGCCGTCGACGGAGGCAGGACGCACCGGGCGTTCTTCCCGATAGAAGCTGTTGGAGCCCATCAGGAAAGAGCCGCCCGGGATCCAGATCATGGAAGCGCGGTTGGTGCCAGGCGTTATGCCCGTGTTTGGTTGGCCAGGGAGCGAGCAGCAGCCCGCTCCCCGGCGATTGCCGGCTGCACCCTGCGCGACGTCAGCCGCTATCGTCGGTGCAGACATCGTCCTCAAGCCTTCTGGCGCTGCTTCGGCACGAAATCGAGTGCCGCGCCCGGCGGAATCAGTTCCTCCTTCTTGGCGCTCTCCTCGAAGTCGCGGATGATGCGCTGGGCGTGCTGCATCACCCACCAGCGAACGTAGCGCTGGTTGACGGCGTCACGCTCCTTCGGGTCTTCCTTCAGATGCGTGATGCGGGCAAAGCCGAGCGCCAGCTCCGGATCATGGAAGTGCTGCTGCCGCTTGAAGTTGATCTTGAAGTCCTTCCACTTCACAGCGTGCAGCTCGTCCTTGAGCCAGACGATGCAGGACTCGCGGTTGGACGTTTCCTTCTTGCCGAGGAAGAACTCGCTCTGGTCGACGCCGTCGATCAGGCGATCCTTGGGTGCCTCGCAGCCGGTCATGGACAGCAGCGTCGTGAACATGTCGGTGACATGAACCATCTCGTTGCTTTCGGTGCCCGGCTTGATGTGGTTCGGCCAGCGGATCAGCAGCGGCGTACGAATGCCGCCTTCCGCCGAACTGAAATACGAGCCGTCGAAGAAGCCGCCGGTGCCGCGGCCGGCGAGATGGTCCTCGGCGCCGTTGTCACCGCACATCACGACGATGGTGTTGTCGCGAACGCCGAGTTCGTCGAGCTTGTCGAGCAGCACGCCGAAATCATGGTCCAGCATCAGCAGGCAATCGCCCCAGTCGCCGTTGGTGCTCTTGCCGACGAATTCATCGCGCGGGCTCATCGGGAAGTGCATCAGCGAGTGGTTGAAGTAGCAGTAGAACGGCTTGTCCGCCTTGACGGACTTTTCCATGAACTTGATGGCGCGCTTCTGGTATTCGAGATCGCAGGTCTTCTTGGTTTCCATGGTGAGCTGCTCATCGAGCAGCGGCCAGGCCCCCTTGCCCTTGACGCCTTCATGCATGTGCGAGAAACCGTCGCGCTCTGCGACATAATGCGGGTCGGTCAGCCACATGCATTCGTCATAGGTACGCAAGGGGCCGTACCATTCGTCAAAGCCGTGGTCGGTCGGGAAGCGGCCGTCCTCGGCGCCGATGTGCCATTTGCCGTAGATCGAGGTCGCATAGCCGGCATCCGACAGGATGGTGCCGATGGTGCGCTCCCACTTGACGATGCCGCCGCCGTTGCCGCCGAGCGCGATGGTGTGGTTGCCCGAACGGATCGGAAAACGGCCGGTCATCAGCGCCGAACGCGTCGGCGTGCACTGCGGCTCGACAACGTAGTGCGTCAGCTTGGCGCCTTCCTTTGCGAACTGATCCATGCGCTTGGTGTCGGCGCCGCGCAGAATGCCGCCGCCGTAGCAACCGAGTTCGCCCATGCCCAGATTGTCGACATGGAAAAACAGAATGTTTGGTTTCTTTGCCATTGAATGCTCCGATTTGATGGACGCCAGGCGTGAGTCATCGTTGACGCGCGCGCCTGTTTGCGTCCGTGCTTGATTGCTGTGATCGATTCTTGGGTTCGCGCCTGTCAGGCCGCGACGTTCAAAGTTACGTCAGAAGATTTCGCCTACTCCTTTCGGTCCCACTTTCATTCCAAAGCCGGATAGGCCTCGATCCTTGATCTCCGGCGCCATGGCGGCGAGCGACTCTTCGCGGATCAGACCCTTGAGCTCCTGCACCAGGTTCATGAATTCCGGCGTGTCGGTCATCTCGGCCGTGCGCGGACGCGGCAGCGGCACCTTGATGACCGCCTTGATGCGGCCCGGTCGCGCGGTCATGACGTAGATGCGGTCGGAAAGGAAAATCGATTCCTCGATATCGTGCGTGATGAACAGTACCGAGATGCGGAACTGCTGCCAGATGTTGGTGAGGATCTCCTGCATCACGACCCGCGTCTGCGTGTCCAGCGCGCCGAACGGCTCATCCATCAACAGAACCTGCGGGCTGGTCGCCAGCGCACGGACGATGCCGATGCGCTGCTTCATGCCGCCGGACAGCTGGTCCGGATAATGGTTTTCGAACGACAGCAGCCCGGCCAGATCGAGCAGCGCCCGTGCCGTGGTGTTGCGCTTGCTTTGCTCGACGCCGGCCATCTTGAGGCCGAACTCGACGTTCTTGCGAACCGACAGCCACGGAAACAGCGAGTATTGCTGGAACACGACGCCGCGGTCGGAACCGGGCTTGGTGATCGCCTTGCCGTCGAGCAAGGCCTCGCCGCGGGTCGGCTTGACGAAGCCGGCCACGATGCTGAGCAAGGTCGACTTGCCGCAACCGGAAGGTCCGATCAGCGAGACGAACTCGCCCGGCTGCACGTTGAGCGAGACATTGTCGACGGCAACGACCTTGTTGTCGTTGGCACCGAACGTCACGCCCATGTCGCGCACGTCGATGAAGCCCTTATGGGTTTCGGCTTCAGTCATGGTCATGCTCATCGCCGGCCTCCGGGTGCGAATGCGAGCCAAGGCATCAGAAGGACGCCAACCATCCGGATGATGCCGCTGCACGCCAGTCCAAGGACACCGATCGTGATCATGCCGAGCACGATCGCGGGATAGTCCACCAGTGAGTAGGCTTCCCAGGTGAAGTAGCCGACGCCGAATTGACCCGAGATCATCTCGGCGGCGATCAGCGAGACCCAGGCCACGCCCATGCCGACGGCAAGACCGGTGAAGATGTGCGGCAACGAGCCCGGCAGGATCACGTTCATGAACAGCCGGATCTCGCTGGCGCCGAGGCAGCGCGCCGCCCGTACCAGCACGCCATCCAGTGAATGAACCCCGTGAATGGTGTTGAGCAGGATCGGAAAGAAGGCGCCGATAAAGGTAATGAAGACGATGCTGGCCTCGTTGTTCGGCCACAGCATGATCGACATCGGCACCCAGGCGATCGCTGGAATGGGTCGCATGATCTCGACGACGGGCATGAAGAAGTCGCGCACGCGCTCGTACTTGCCGATCGCGAGCCCGAGCGGCACCCCGATGATGGTCGCGATCATGAAGCCGAGCAGAATGCGTCGTACGCTCATCGCGATATTGAAGAGGTATTTGTTCGACAGCCCGACCTGCGTCAGCTGCTGATACACCTCATAGGGCGTCGGAACGTTCTTGAAGCGGATGTAGAATTCCAGCCTGTACTTGGTGCCGAGATACCAGAACAGGAACAGGGCCCCGATCGAGATGCAGGCAAGCAACGCCGTGATCATCCGCTCCCGGGTCACGTATCCGAGCAGGCCCAGAAACACCTTGGTGAGCGAGACCGTGGGGATCGGCTCCGGTTCCGGCACCTGAATTTCCGCTGCGGACATTTGGGCTGCGGAGGCTTTCGTCTCCACCGGCTCAGGATCGGCGTGCTTGTCGACCATCGGGAGCGCCACAATCTTGGCTGTTGCCGTGCTGCCCATCGGATTCCCCTACTGCCCCAGGTTGATGGCGCCGAGGACTTCGGCATAGGTGGCCAGCTTGCCGCCATTCTTGGCCGCATAGGCTTCCGCGTCCTTCTTGAGCAGGAACGGCACGACATCCGGCTTCTTCGGATCCTGGCCGCCGACCGAATAGAACGCGGCGTCGGCGAACACCTTGATGCCGAGCTCGCGATCGACCAGATAGACGGCGTTGAACTTCTTGCCTTCGGAGCCGTACTTCTTCACGCCGAGCAGCGTGCAGACCGGTGAACTGAACGGCACGATGTCGCCGCCCTGGATCCAGATCTCGCCGGTTTGCAGGGGATTGTTGACCGGCGTGTTGCAGACCGGATCGGTGCCAGTGACGTTATAGGTGTCATACGAAGCAAGCTGCTTGTCGTAGTCGAGCCCGAGTTCCTTGTAGGTCGTCCGTACATAGCTGTCGTTGACCCAGGCGCCGATGTTCAGTTCCTTGATCATGTTGAGCTTCTGCAGGATCGCATAATTGGCGCCGACGGCTTCGACCCATTTCGGCTTGATGGTCGCATCGAGCGTGTGCACGCCGCCGGGACCCAGGAAGATGTAGATCACTTCCTTGTTGATCTTGGTCCACTCCTCGATCTTCTCGGCCGCAAATTTCGGGTTCTTGCGCATCCAGTCGTTCGCCTCCATCAACGCCTTGATGTAGGCCACCACGATCTCCGGATATTTCTCGCCGAAATCCTTGCGCACGACGACGCCGTGGAACGTCGGCACCTTGGTTTCGGCGCCGTCATAGATCTTGCGGGCAAAGCCTTTGAACGGCAGCAGCTCGGCGAACGGCACGAAGTCGCCATGCGCGTCGATACGCTTTTCCTGCAGGTTGGTGGTGCCGACTTCCGGCGATTGCGAAACCAGGCTCCAGAAATCGGGCGGCAGGCCGCGCTTCTGCAGCGAGGTGAGCATCATGCCGTGCGCGGCGGAGCCGAACGGCACCGACACGTTCTTGCCCTTGAGATCGGCGAGTTCGTAGAACGGCGAGTCCTTGTGGACGACGATGCCGTTGCCGCCGCCAAATGCGTTGTAGGCGATGATCGCGACGAGCTGCGTTTCGTTCTTGGTCGCCTGCCCGGTGGCGCCATTCACCATCAGCGGGTAGTCGCCCATCATGCCGATTTGGATATTGTTGGCCATCATGCCGTTGGTGATCGGCGGACCGGAAGTGGCGTTCTGCCAGCTCAGCTTGTACTGGATGTCCTTGTACTTGCCGGTCTTCGGCAGGTGCTTCTCCAGGAGTCCAAGCTCCTTCAGCACGACGCCGCCGGTCACAGTGTTGGTCGTCGTATTCTGTGTGCCGATCCCGATCTCGAGCGTCTGCGCGCTCGCCTGTCCGGGCGCCAATGCGATGGCTGCCGCAGCGATCAAAGGAAGGAAGCCAGGGAGTTTAGACGCAGGGCCGATGCTCATGGGACAAATCCTTTCGAACCAAACTGTGCGGTGTGACTTGCCTGGCCCATGCGCAATCCCCCAGCCACGGCGAAGGGCGGCAGGGTTACTCGGCGCTGAGCAGACTGACTGGCTTGATGACCTTGATGGTGCAAACGACATGCCATCAGACCAATTCTGACGGCGCGGACGGCTTCCGGTTCGCGAAGGCCCGGTTCGCGAAGGGCGTGGCTAACGAAGGGAGTGGTAGGCGTCATTTGCCGCAAACTCGCTTGCTTCCATCACGGACGCGATCACGTCCGGTCAGCAAGTTCTGAACGGCCTCCTCAGAATCCGAAACGACGAACGCTTCGAACCAGCAACCTATTGCTAAGAAATTTGCGGATGCTCAATTAATGAACAGATTTTGCGCCCATCTTGGTTATCCGGCGGGCTAGATGTCTATAAAATAGTCATCGCAACCAGACAGGACTCAGCCCGCAAACGTCTGGAAGCCGCCGGCATCAGCGGCGGTTTGACGCGGGACTCGCTTGGTCCCTCGCCTCAGATGTCGTCAGAGGCCGCGGCCTTGGCGAGCTTGCCGTCGCGGATATCGCTCAGCCTGTCCGCGTCCTTGATGACGAGGTTGGCGCCGTGCGCGTGCAGGATTCCAAGCTCGGTAAATCGCTTCAGGCTGATGGTGACGGATTGGCGCGTCACGCCGGTCATGTGCGCGAGATCGGCATGCGTGAATGACGCGGCAATCAGCGATCCATCGCGTTCTTCAACGCCGTACAGGTTCATCAGATGCAGCAGCAGTTGCGCCAGCCTTTCGGTCGGCGAGCGCGTCCCGAGCATCTGGGCCAAAGCCGAATAGCACTGACCCTTGAAAGTAAGGCCCTCGATGATTCCGATCGCGAGCGCGGGGATCGTGAGCACCATCCGGCGCAGGATGTCGCCCGGCAAATGCAGCACGGTGCTGTTGACGGCGGCGATCCCCGACCAGATGTGCAGGCCTTGCTTGAAGACCTCGGGGCCGCCGACGAAATTGCCGGAGTGCCAATAGGCGAGCGTGATCTCGCGGCCCGATGGGGCGATGTAGAACACTTTGATGCGGCCGCTCTCGATCAGGAAGATGCCGTCTTGCGGACTGCCCTGGCTGAACAGCTGGGCGCCGCGGTAGAGCACTTTGCGTTTTCCGGAGCCCAGCACCTGCGCAATTTCAGACTCGGTGAGGCCATGGAACAGCGATGGCGGTCCGTTCCGTTGCGTTCCACCATCGGTCATCAGCAAGGCCCCAAACTGCGCTTGCCCGCCGCCCTTGGTCTCTCGTTGCGATGGTTGATGCTTGCTTGTCATGTATCCGCTCGTAGCCAACTCCGAACCTGCGTCAATATGAACGGAAAAGTTCCTGGGCCTACGGCCTGCTACATTGCAAAGGTTTGCAATTGGCGCGCCAAGTTCGGCGAGTATTGTCGGCTGAACCGGCGTCTGTGTCCATATATCGCGCCGCAGCGCCCGGCTTCTATCCCGCACTTCCGGACGTTCGTCTTTGCCTGCGGCAATCTGGCCAATTAGGTCCGATCTGGATTAAGATCGGCCCGCAATCATCCCTCCTTCGCAAAGAGCCCCCCGGTGAGCAAACCTGCAAAATCGTCCGCCAAGAACAGCGGCAACATCTTTATCGGCATCGGCGGCTGGACCTTCGAGCCGTGGCGCGGTGTATTTTACCCAGAGAAGCTGACGCAGGCGAAGGAGTTGTCCTACGCCGCGTCGAAGCTGACCTCGATCGAGATCAACGGCACCTACTACGGCTCGCAGAAGCCGGAGAGTTTTCGCAAATGGGCGCGTGAGGTGCCCGACGGTTTCGTGTTCTCGTTGAAAGGTCCGCGCTTTGCCACCAACAGGCGGGTGCTGGCGGAAGCCGGCGATTCCGTGAAACGGTTCTATGATTCAGGCGTGCTGGAACTCGGCGACCGGCTAGGCCCCGTGCTGTGGCAATTCGCGCCGACCAAGAAATTCGACGAGGCCGATTTCGGCAAGTTCCTCGAACTGCTGCCGCGCAAACTCGAAGGCCGCGCGCTGCGTCACGTGGTCGAAGTCCGCCACGACAGTTTTTGCGTGCCCGATTTCATCGCGCTGCTGCGAAAGTTCGAAACGCCCGTCGTGTTCGCCGAGCACGGCAAATATCCGGCGATTGCCGACATCGCGAGCGACTTCGTCTATGCGCGGCTGCAGAAGGGCAATGACGAACTCAAGACCTGCTATCCGCCAAAACAGCTCGACGCCTGGGCGAATCGGTTTCAGGCCTGGGCCTCGGGAAGTGAACCCGACGACCTGCCGCGCGTCGATGCAGCCAAGCCGAAGAAGACGCCGCGTGACGTCTTCGCCTACGTGATCCACGAGGGCAAGGTCCGCGCGCCGGCGGGCGCGATGGAATTGATCGAGCGGGTGAAGTAGGCATAGCGTTTTCGAGCGAAAGCCTGCCGCGGACTTGAGCCGGGGTGGATTGCCGGTTCGCGTAAAGAAAACGCGTTCGGAATAACGCTCCTCGTCAATCCAGCTTGATGCCGGCCTCGCGGATCAGCTTGGTCCAGGTCTCGTATTCGGACGCGACAAAGGCATTGAGCTTGTCGTCGGGCACGTCCCAGACTTCGCCGCCGCTCTTCTCGAAGCGCTCCTTGAGGTCGGGCAATGATGCGCGGATGTCGCGGCGGAGCTTGGCGAGAATCTCCGGAGGAGTTTTAGCGGGCGCAAAGATTCCGAGCCAGGAATCGACGTCGAGCCCGGGAACGCCGGCTTCCGACATCGTCGGCACGTCAGGCGCCAGCGGGCTGCGTTTGGACGCCAGCACGGCAATGCCCTTCGCCTGCCCCGACTGCACATGGGGCAGGCCTGCCGCCATCGAGTCGAAGAACAGATCGATGCGGCCCGCCAGCAGATCGGTGAACGCCGGCGGCGAGCCCTTGTAGGGCACTTCCAGCAGCTTCACCCCCGCAGCTTTCATGAAGGCCGCCGCCACCAGTTGCTGCCCGGTGCCGACGCCGGCGGTCGCCACCGAGATCGAGCCCGGATTGGCTTTCGCCGCCGCGACGATATCCGCCAGCTTGGGCTGCGGCAGATCCTTGCGGCCGACCATCACATAGCCGAACTTGTAGACCAGCGCGACCGGCACAAAATCCTTCAGCGGGTCGTAGCCGAGCTTGGAATACAGCGCCGAATTGAATGCCATGTTGGAGAGCCCGCCGACGACAAGCGTATAGCCGTCCGGCTCGCTCTGGCTCGCGGCCTGCGTCCCCACGACGGTGCCGGCGCCGGGCTTGTTCTCGACCACGAAGCCCTGTCCCATGCGCTTGGAAAGCACGTCGGCAAGCTGCCGCCCTACCAGATCGTAGCTGCCGCCCGGACCGATCGGGACGATGATTTTCACGGCCCGGTCGGGATAGGTGCCCTGCGACCGCGCTGCGCCGCCGCAAACCAGCAGCGCGACTGCGGCCAACCACGCCAGCGAGCGGCAAAATCCATGCATCGTATTTCCCCCGATATAACCGGCCATCAACAGGCGCTGTTTTCGCGACTATGCGACATGGCGCAGCCGGCAGCAACGCATCTGGCGGCCGGGCAACTGCGGCATAACCTCCGCGGTTATGGAAATCCGTGGCGGGGTGACTTAGCCTGGCGTCGGGACATAACGGCGATGGGACATCGACATGGCACGCAGGAATCGCCTCTTCACCATCGGCTATGAGCAGACGCCGGCCAAGGCCGTGCTCGATGAGCTGAAAAGCGCCGGCGTCAAACTGCTGGTGGACGTTCGCGCGGTGGCCGCGTCACGGCGGCCGGGCTTTTCCAAGAACCAGCTCGCGGCCGGCCTCGACGAGCGCGGCATTTCCTATCTGCATCTGAAGGGGCTGGGTACGCCGAAGTCCGGCCGCGAGGCGGCGCGCAGCGGCAAGTTCGATCTGCTGCACAAGATCTATTCGGCGCATCTGAAGACCACGCAGGCGAAGGAAGAACTCGACGAATTGTCGGCGCTGGTGAAGAAGTCCGGTCCAGTCTGCATTCTCTGCTACGAGCGCGACCATCAGCAGTGCCACCGGCAATGGATCGCCGAGATCATCGAAGACCGCGATGGCGTGAAGGTGGAGAATCTGGCGGCGAAACAGATCTAGTCGTCATTCCGGGGCGCGCGGAGCGCGAGCCCGGAATCCATCGCAATGCGAATTATGCGGCCCAATGGATTCCGGGCCTGCGCCAAGAGGCGCATCCCGGAATGACGAGAAAATGGTTTCTCACCCCTCGCCGGCCAGCCGGAACGTACCCTCCATCATCTGCACGCTGGCGCCGCCGACATGGATCGACGAAACCGCGCCGTTTTGCTTGCGTACGCGCGTCAGCAACAGGCTCGGCCGCCCCATGTCGACACCCTGGCCGATCGTTAATTTCAGTTCGCCATCTTTCAACGGATCGATGTCCGCGAGCAGCGCCGCGCAAGCGGCGGTGGCACTGCCGGTGGCGGGATCCTCGGAAAGCCCGCTGGCGCCGGGATGGAACATGCGCGCCTGCAACTCGCAGGGTTTTTCGCCAGGCGGCACGTCGCGCGTATAGAAATAGACCGCGTCGCTGCCGTCGCACGGGAAGGTCTTTGCAAATCCCTCCGCATTCGGCTTCGCCCGGCGCAGCGCATCGCGAGAGGTGAGTTCGACGGCGAGGAACGCCAGCCCGACCGAGATGATCTGCGGCGGATGCCGGTCTAGCTTGACCTCGCTCGCCGGCAGCGACAGGCAGGAAGCTGCCTGTTCGGCACTGAGGTGCGACATCCGCTTCAGCGGCTGCGGCGCCGTGAATTCGGTGCTGACGACCCTGCCCTGCTCGGTCGTAATCTCGACCGGGACGAGGCCCGCCCCCTCCTCGAACAAAAGGCGCGCCGGCGGTTTTGCCGCCTGCGTCGCCAGCACGAAGGCGGTGCCGACATTGGGATGGCCGGCGAAGGGTATCTCGCGGTTCACGGTGAAGATGCGAACCTGCGCGTCATTCGCGCGGTCCACCGGCGGCAGCACGAAGGTGGTCTCGGAATAATTGAATTCTCTGGCGATCGCCTGCATCTGCGCCGTGGACAACCCGCCGGCATCGAGCACCACGCCGAGCGGATTGCCGCCGAAGGCGCGATCGGTGAACACGTCGACGGTGATGTAACGCCGTTGCATTGCTATCTCACTTTTTGTTGGGGCATGATCGTTTCGGAAAACCGGTTTCCACTTTTCCGGATCATGCCCTATGCCACTTTCCAGACCGTCACCGGCCGCTCATATCCCCTGACCGGCACCTCGCCGAGCGCGACCGCATCGCGACATTCCTCTCCGAGCGCGTCATGGACCGCCGCCGAGATCAGGAACTGGGAATTGAAATCCTTGTTGAGCGCCTCGAGCCGGCTGGCGAAATTCACGGTGTCGCCGATCACGGTGTACTCCTTGCGCCGCGGCGAGCCGATATTGCCGGCAACGACCTCGCCGACATGAATGCCGATGCCGATGCGCAGCGGCCAGCTGGACGCCTTGTTGGCGCGCTCGTTCGCTTCAAGCATCTCGCGCGCAGCAGCCACCGCATGCTGCGCGGCGTTGCCTGAGTCGAAGGGGGCGCCGAACAGCGCCAGGAAGCCGTCGCCCAGAAACTTGTTCACGATGCCGCCATGGCGGTCGAGGATGTCGACCAGCACCGCGAACGCGCCATCGAGGCGGTCCACCACTTCCTGCGGAGTGCGGGTGCTGGCGCCCGAGGTAAAACTGCGAAAATCGACGAACATGACCGCGACACGCCGGATTTCGCTGCCGGTCGCCGCCCCCTCGGCCATCAGCCGCTCGACCACCTGCGGCGAGACGTGCTGGCCGAACAGGTTGGTGATGCGGTCGCGCGCCGTCGCGGCGAGGATGCTGGCCTCGAACTGCCGGCGCAATTGAACACCGACCGCGCCGGCCAGCATCCCGCAGATCAGGATGATGACGCTGCGCACCGAGTGATAATACAGGTCCGGCGGCGGATCGGCGCTGCCGGCGCGATGATAGAGCATCGCCATGGCAAGCAGCTGGGCTGCGGCAACGAACCCGGTGAAGGTCGAGAGCCAGAAATCCAGCCGCAGCCCCGACAGAATGACGAAGATGAAATAGGTCAGCGGCACCGCGAAGCCGAGCGCGTCCACCGGACCCATGCTGTCGATATGCATCGCCAAAGCAAGCGTCGGCATCGAGGTTTCGACCAGCACACCGACATAGCGCCGGTAAACCGGCAGGTCCTGGTCCTTGCCGAGGTGCCGGGTGATGACGGAGTGGACCCAGAGTTCGAACAGAACGAACGGGACCAGGACGATGAAGAGCTCGCTCGGATCGAAGCGGCCGTGCCAGAGCTTCTGGATCGCATTGGGATCGAGGGCATGGACAATGAGGATCAGTAGCCCGATCAGGACGGTGGTCCCGATCAGCGCCTTGATCCGGATCAGCTCGGTGCGCAGTATTTGCTGCGTCAGCGCGCGCTGAAAATCAGCCGACACCACCGGCTTCTCGCTTGTGTTGCCCCAGAAACCGAACATTTCCCCACCCTTGTCATTCCGAGGCGATGCGCAGCATCGAACCCGGAATCCTTGGATTCCGGGTCTGGTGCTGGCGCACCATCCCGGAATGACGTCCAAATATACTGCATCAATCGAGCGTGCGACGGAAGCGGGTCACGGCGATCGTCATCGCCAAAAGCATCAGAGCAATGAGAGCAATGGTGTCGTACTGCAAATTCTGGATGGTCGCGCCTTTCAGCATGATGGCGCGGACGATGCGAACGAAATGCGTCAGAGGCAGGCACTCGCCGATATATTGCGCCCATCTCGGCATGCCGGCGAACGGAAACATGAAGCCGGACAAGAGAATGCTGGGCAGGAAGAACATCATCGACAGCTGCATCGCCTGCAACTGGTTCTGCACGATGGTCGAGAAGGTGTAGCCGATCGCAAGATTGGTGGTGATGAACAGCGTTGTCAGCAGCGCCAGCGTGGCCAGGCTGCCGAGAATGGGCACGCCGAACAACAACACGCCGATGCCGATGATCAGCGTTGCCTGAACGAAGCCGACGATTACGTAAGGGATGATCTTGCCGAACATCACCTCGACCGGCTTGATCGGCATCGACAGCAGGCTCTCCATGGTGCCGCGCTCGATTTCACGGGTCACCGACAGCGCCGTGAAGATCAGCATGGTCATGGTCAGGATGGTGCCGACCAGGCCCGGCACGATGTTGAGCCGCGAGGAGGCCGCCGGATTGTAGCGCGAATGGGCACGGATCTCGAACGGCGTCGATGGCGGATCGCCCGCCTGAAGATCGTGCGCCAATGCGGTCTGCACGATGCCGTTGAGCGTGCCCAGCGCCGAGCCCGCCGCCACCGGATCGGTTGCATCCGCGGCGACCAGCAGCGCCGGATGATCGCCGCGCCGCACCGCGCGCTCGAAACCGCGAGGGATTTCGACGCCGAACAGCACCTTGCCGGATTGCAGGAGATCGTCGAACTCGGCGACGCTGTGGACTTCATGGGTAAAGCGGAAATAGGCGGTGTTCTCCATCGCCTTGAGAATTGAGCGCGCCAGGTCGCTGTCTTCCTGCAGCAACACCGCGGTCGGCAAATGGCGCGGCGTGGTGTTGATCGCAAAGCCGAACAGCACGAGCTGCATCACCGGCAGCATCACGATCATCGCGAACGAGACCCGGTCGCGGCGGAGCTGGATGAATTCCTTCACCAGCATCGCATAGCTGCGCCACCAGAAACCGAATGACGGCTCCCGGACATTGCGGCGTGCGCTGTTCGTGTCGGTCGTACTCATTGGAAATTGTCCTTTGAGCGGCCCATCAGGTCGATGAACACGTCTTCCAGCGACGGATCTCCATGCTGCCAGTTCCACCCCCTGTTTTCCCGGTAGGGCGCGACGCTGGATTCGAGCGCGGCTTTGTCGCGGCCGGAGACGTGCAGGCTGGTGCCGAACGGCGCCACCATGTCGACGCCTGGTTTGCCTGACAGTTCATCGGCAAGACCGTTGAGATCGTCGCCGGTGACCGTCCAGGTCGAAAGCGCCGACTGCGCGATCACCTCGTCGACCGTGCCATGCGCCAGCAGGTTGCCGTAGGCGATATAGGCGATCTCGTGACAGCGCTCGGCCTCGTCCATGTAATGGGTGGAGACCAGCACCGTCAGGCCGTCGGCTGCGAGCGCATGGATCTCGTTCCAGAAATCGCGCCGCGCCTTCGGATCGACGCCGGCGGTCGGCTCGTCCAGCAGCAGCAATTGCGGGTTGGGAAGCGTGCAGGCGCCGAGCGCCAGCCGCTGCTTCCAGCCGCCGGAAAGCTCCCCGGCGAGTTGCTCCTCGCGGCCGTTGAGACCGATGCGCTGGATCATGTCGCGCGCCGCTTGCCGCGCGTTGGACAGGCCGTAGAGCCGCGCCACGAACTCCAGGTTTTCGCGCACCGAGAGGTCCTGATACAGGCTGAAGCGCTGCGTCATGTAGCCGACCTGGCGCTTGATCTTGTCGGCGTCGCGGCGGATGTCGTAGCCGAGGCAGGTGCCCTCGCCGGAATCCGGCGTCAGCAGGCCACAGAGCATGCGGATGGTCGTGGTCTTGCCGGAGCCGTTGGGACCGAGGAAGCCGTAGATCGAGCCGCGCTTTACCTGCATCGAGAGGTTTTGCACGACCGCCCGGCCGCCAAACGATTTCGACAGACCCTCGACATTGATCGCAATATCCGGCGCGGTTGATGGGGTTGAATTCATCGCTTGTCCGCCACCGGTATCGGCGCATTGACGAACACGCTGATCGGCTGGCCGACGCGCAGACTGGCCGGCTTGTTCGGTCGCGCCTGGATCAAGTAGACGAGCTTGTTGCGCTCATCGAGGCTGTAGATCACCGGCGGGGTATATTCCGCCGTCGTCGCGATGAAGTAGATTTTTGCGGTAAGATCGCCCGCGCAATTGTCGCAGGTCACCTTGACCTCGTCGCCGACCGCAAGCTTCGCCAATTGCGTCTCCGGAACGAAGAAGCGCAGCTTCATGTTGCCGGGCGGCATGATCGACAACACCGGCCGCTGCGCCGGCACCATCTCGCCTTCGCGGAAATAGATCTGCTGAACGGTGCCGGCGACCGGCGCGAAACCGTTGCGCCGGGCCAGCCGCGTCTGCGAAGTGTTGACGCGGGCCTCCGCCACACGCAGCGCCGAGACCGCGGAGTCGAGATTGGCCTGGGTGCCCGAACCGGTCTTGGACAAAGATGCCGCACGGTCATAGGTCTGCTGGGCATTGGCCAGCGTCGCGTTGTGCTGGTTGAGATCGGCCTTCTGCAGATCGTCGTCGACCGAATAGATCTGCATGCCGGGCTTCACCTCGTCGCCCTCCCGCACGCTGAGCTTGGTCACGCGCCCGGATTCGTCGGGGCTGACGAAGATCATGTCGGCTTCGACCCAGCCCTGAAAGCCGGGATCCTTGCGCTCCTTGCAGCCGGCCAGCACGGCGGCCAGCGCGAGCGCGGCGAGAATGGCCGACGCTTTCGAAAAGGTCTTGCGCGCCGAAGTCATGTCGTCCTCCGTTCGCCAAAAATCAGATCGAGATGAACGCGAAACATCTCGTTCGCATCGAGTGGCGCGTGTTTGCTGAACAGGCTTTGCCAGATGATCGCGACGATGGCGGGCGCTACGAGGATCTGCGGAAAGCGCGCCAGATTCTTTTGCTGGATTTCGCCGCTGATGACGCCGAGTTCGATCAGCGCGCGCATGCCGGCGATCCCCTTCGAGACCACTTCGCGGTAGTAGAAGTCGGCGATATCGGGAAATCGCGGCCCTTCGGCAACGATCAGGCGCACGATGTCGCCACGCCGCGTCGTCACCACGTCATGGATGAAGGCGCGGGCAAAGTTCTCCACCATGTCCCGGATCGAGACGCCGGCCGGCGGCGGCCCTGCTGCGGCAAGACGGTTGACCAGCGGAACGATCGCGGTCCGGATCAATTCCTCGAACAGCGCTTCCTTGTCCTTGAAGTGCAGGTAGATCGTGCCCTTGGCGACGCCTGCCCGCTTGGCGACGTCGTCGAGCCTGGTGGCTGCAAAGCCGCGCGCGATGAATTCATCCATCGCCGCCTCGATAATGGCCGCGCGCCGCTCGGCGGCGCGTTCGGCCCGGTTTGAGGCGGGTTTTGCGGGCTCAACCTTCGCCGAGACCACTTTCGGGCTCTTGGCGGCGGCAGCCCTGCTCACAACGCGGCTTTTGGCCGGTTTGGACGGGCGTCGGATGCTGGGGCGCGTTTTGCTCATGATACATATATGACTGACTGGTCAGTCATTGTCAATATCGGACTGAAGCTGCCGTTTTCACGTCCCCGTGAGGATTTGGTCGTTCAGCCGTCATTGCGAGCGCAGCAAAGCAATCCATCACGCCACGCACTCGCGCGACCCGAACACGGGCTCGCCTTCCGCGGCGCGACACGCCCCGAGTCCTTGAACAGCTTGCCCTCGATCAGGACGCAGAGATGCCGGATGCGCGCTGCATCCGCGGTCTCACGTGCAAATCGAACAAAGAAGCGCACGCGAGCATGCATATTCACCGCGGACTCTCCGCTATTCGCTGCACTGCGCCAATCTGTCCCGTCTTTCACGCATGGCGGAAGCCGGACGATGCGATACCCTCCCCGCCAATTCAGGGAGGAATCATGTCAACGAAATTCAATCGCCGCCATTTCATCGCTGCCGGTACCGCCGCTGCAGCGGCGCCGTTCCTGTTGCGCGGGGCCTCGGCGCAAGGCGCGTGGCCGTCGCGGCAAATCCGGATGGTCTGCAGCTACCCGGCGGGCGGGCAGACCGACCTCCTGGCGCGCGGCTTCGGCGATTACATCTCCAGGCAGGTGGGCAAGACCGTCGTCGTCGAAAACAAGGCGGGCGCTTCCGGTTCGATCGGCGCTCAGGAAGTCGCACGCGCCGAGCCGGATGGCCACACCATCCTGTGCTCGATTTCGACGACCTTTGTGATGAACCGGGTCATGATGAAGAACCCCGGCTATGACATGGACAAGGACCTGGCGCTCGTCAGCATCATCCCGGGCGCCGGGCTGCTGCTGGTCGCAAGCACGAAATCCGGCATCAAGACATTCGACGACTTCGTCGCTTTCGCGCGCAAGAGCGGCAAGATGAACTTCGGCACCTACAGCGCCGGCTCCTCCCCGCACATCACCATCAATGAACTCAACAAGCAGTATGGCCTCAACATCGAGCCGATCCACTACCGGGGTGAAGCGCCGATGTGGACGGGCATCGCGGACGGCACCCTCGACGTCGCGATGGGCAGCTACACGGCCGCGCAATCCGTCCTGCAAAGCAACGCCGGCGTTGTGTTCGCGGTGCATTCCAAGAAGGTCGACGCGATTCCTAACGTCAAGACCCTGCCTGAACTCGGCGCGACCTCGAAATTCTTCACCGTGAGCGGCTTTTCGGGCTGGGCGGTGCCGAAGGCGACGCCGCAGCCGATCGTCGACCGGTTGTCCGAACTCTGCGTGGCCGCCAACAACGATCCGAAGGTGAAGGAAATTCTCGCGACTTTCGTGCTCGAACCGGCAATCGGTTTCAAGGAAAGCAATGCCTTGTATCAGCGCGAATTGCCGGTCTGGATCGAGGCCGGACAGGCGCTCGGCTTGCCGCCGGCCTGAATTGGCCGCAGCCATCTTGCCGGAACCAGCGTGACGTCAGGCACATAAAGCCAGCCTGGATTGGCGTATCCCAGCGGCCTGAGGTGAGCGTGAATCTCACCGAAGGTCGCAGGGGTGAAACATGACCAATTCAAGCCATGAAATTCGCGAACTGAACATCGAAGATCTCGATCACGTCGCCGGCGGAATGCTCTCTTTGGGCATGATCCGCGCGTATCTCGCGAGCCAGTCCGCCAGCGTTTTTCTTGGCCCAGTGATCGGCACCTCGATCGGCTCGGGAATCGGCGGCGGCGCGGCGAGCGGTGGCGGCGATTCCGCCTGACGGCAATCCGCAGGCAGGAATACGCTTCCTAGCTGTGAAACTTCAGCCCATCGACGATCTTGTCGATCACCTTGCGCTCGGCGCGCATGGCGAGCCCCACGAGATTGAGTTCGGCGCGGATCACCGCTTTCACCACCTTGCGGTTGGCGGCATCATGCGTGGTCTTGAACATCTCCTCGGTATAGACCGCAGGCGTCACGTCCCGCGCCAACGCGCGTTCGAGCGCGCGCGACAGCGCGGCGCGATCGGCGCCATAGATCAGGATCGGCTGGCCGATCAGCGACAGATATTTGGTGCCGGAGCCATCGCCATAGGGCTCGCCGATACATTCGGGAAAAGAAGCGGCAATGCCGCCGGCCAGAAACGAAGCCACGTTGAGCTTCTGCCACGGTTCAAGATCGGTCCGGATCACGACCGCGATTTTGGTGTCGAATTGCATGATGGGAGATTGCCCTTGCTGGCGGAGTATCGATCGTCGGAGTTATCTAATATCCGTTTCGGCTGAATGCGGATTCGGCGTCAGTCGAGGAGGCTGTCCACAAGCCGGCCGCTTGCACGGCAACCACGGTTGGACGCCCCGGATCCTTCCACCAACCAAGCTTGCTCTCGATTCCAACGGTAACCGGATCATTGGTGATTTCAACCGTTACCCCGCGTATTCGAACCAGCCGACCAGACATTTGAATTGTCTCGCCTGCCTTCAGATGGCGGGCACTCCTGGGATCACGGGGTTGCTCGAATAGAATCATCGTTGGGAATTCGGCTGGCGACAGGTCCCAGTTGCCGCGCACCATGGGAAGTTGCGCAAGTTGCTGGTCCTTGAAGAGTTCCAACTTGAAATGTGACGGGACAAGACGCGTAAGGAAATCGACATCCTGACCGAGCGGGCCCGACGCAAGGAGCGCTACAACCAGCTTGTTGTCCGGAATCTGAACGAGCACCGCGTTAGCATGAATGGAGAATGCCAATCGGTTTCCAAGCAGAAGCGGTGGATTTTTTCTGACGTAAGCCTCGATCACGCTGGAGCCTGCGCGCAACTGGCCGTCGACATCGAGGTTGACGGTCAAGCGGTAGCGATAGCTGTAGGTCGGATATTTCAGCTTATACAGCACCACGACGGTTGCGATGACCGCGACAGCAATGGCTAGACGCTTGATCCCCGGCGCGATGTTGGTGCCGAATTGCATCCTTCACTCCAACTGCCGTCATTCCGGGGCGCGCATCGCGCGAGCCCGGAATGACAGACCTACCCCTTGGCGTCGCAGGCCCAGGCGCGGATCACGCATTCCTTGCCGCCGAATTCGTAGCACTTCTTGGTCGCGGCGTTGAGCGAGCTCGAAATCTTCGGCTTCACGGCATAGCCGTGGGCGCCGCAGGGCTTGGCCATGTCGATGGCCAACGCGGCGCAGGCACGCTTCATGGTCACGGCGGTGCAGTCGCCCTTGCATTGCTTCAGGGCTGCGGCGCGCGCGGTCTCTTCGGCGGGATAGTCATACGCCTGGCCATAGGCGCCGCATTTGCCGACCGCCAACGCGCCGGCCGCCCAGCTTTCGGTGACGAAGCGCGATGCGCCGATCACCAAAGTGAACGCAAGAATGAACAGCGCGCGACGTTGCGCGGCAGCGGTCGAAACGATCAAGATCCCCATCCCCCAAGACAGCGGGCGGAATCTAGCCGGGAGGGAGTTGAGACTTGGTGAACGAAGGGTTGAATTTTGGGGGCGGGATAACAACCGATCCATCAGTTCGTCGTCCCGGCCTTGAGCCGGGACCCATAACCACCGATGGTAATGGCGGAGAAGGCTGGAGCCACAGCGTCACGCAACAATAACGCCCTGTGGTTATGGGTCCCGGGTCAAGCCCGGGACGACGGGATTGATTATCCTACCCCCGCCGTGCCGCTTCCAGCGCCTGCGGGGTGTCGATGTCGAGAAACGCGCTCTCGCCCTCGACCGGGACTTCGGCAACGGCCTCGGCATGCTTGGCGATGAGGTGGCGGGCGCCGACGTCGCCGTCCAGCGTCATCAATTCGCGGAAGAAGCGCCGCGACCACAGCACCGGATTGCCGCGCCGGCCCTCGCTGACGGGGACCGCGATCAGATGGCCACGATCCGGCTCGAACGCCTCGATCAGCCGGTCGATCAGTTTGGCATCGATCAGCGGCATGTCGCCGAGGCAGACCAGCGCGCCGTCGGCATTGGCCGGCACCGCCGCAATACCCGCCTTGACGGAGCTTGCGAGCCCGCCGGCGAAATCCGGGTTGCGGACGAATTTCACTCTCAAGCCGGCCAGTGCCTGCTCGACCAGATCAGCCTGATGGCCGGTGACGACGATCACCTCCGTCGCCTTCGAGGCCAGCGCATGCTCGGTCACGGTCCGCACCAGCTTGTTGCCGTCGAGTTCGGCGAGCAGCTTGTTTGGGCCGCCCATCCGGGTCGAACGTCCGGCCGCGAGCACGATCGCCGCGACGTTGCGGCTGGCTTCGGTGTCGGCAACGGTGCGCGGCTGCGGTCTTGTGACGATTTCCATCAGGAGGCCGCCGACGCCCATGCCGGTGAGTTCGGCGCGCGTCACCTTCAGCCCTGCGAGCAGGCGCATCAGCACCCAATCAAATCCGTTCTCGACCGGCGAGCGCGCGCAGCCCGGCGCGCCAAGTACCGGCACGCCACCGGCGCTGCCGATCAGCAGCAGATTGCCGGGATCGACCGGCATGCCGAAATGCTCGATCGCGCCGCCGATTTCGGTGATCGCGGCCGGGATCACGTCGCGGCGGTCGGCAATCGCGGACGCGCCGAACACGATCACGAGTTCGGCGCCAAGGCCGAGCAATTCCTTGATCGAGGCTGCGAGCACGGTCTCGTCGTGCGGCACGCGGCGCTCGGCGATGACGCTGGCGCCCGCCGGCGCCAGGCGCTCGGCGGTGACGCGCAAGGTTTTCTCGATCACTTTTGGCGCCAGCCCCGGCAACAAGGTGGAAACGATGCCGACGCGCTTGATGGTGTAGGGAGCAATCCGCAGCGCGTTCTTTCCGGCGACGGCAACGGCCGCGTCGCGCAGTTTCGCTTCGACGCCGAACGGAATGAGCTTGACGGTCGCGATCATCTCGCCTTCGACCACCGGCTTGAAGGCGGCAAGGGTCGCAAAGGTAATGGCTTCATCGACGCCGTTGATACGGTCGACCGCGGCGCGATCGACCACCAGCACACCGGCCTGCGCGGCGAACAGATTGGAACGGCCGGTAAAGGCGCGCTCGACATTGACGCCCTCGCCCGTCACCGCCCGCGCGATGCTGGCCGCGGCGACGTCTTCGGAGACGTCACCGTCTTCCAGCCGCACCACGACGATTTCCTTGACGCCGGCCTTGGTCAGCGCCTCGACTTCACCGGGACCAATGGTCGTGCCCTTCTTGAGCACCAGCGCGCCCTGGCGGAGCGTATGCACGGTGACGCCGCCAATCGCGTCGGCCGGACTGGCGGGGCCGAACTTCATGCCGCCTGCTCTTTCACGTTTTCCTTCGGGAGCCGCAGCTCGGCGGTGATCTCGGCCATGATCGAGACCGCGATCTCCGACGGCGACACCGCGCCGATGTTGAGACCGATCGGCGCATGGATGCGCGCGATGTCAGCGTCCGATGCGCCCTGCGCCTTCAGCCGTTCGGCGCGCTTGGCGTGGGTCTTTCGCGAACCGAGCGCGCCGATATAGAAGCAGTCGCGCGCAAACGCATGCAGCAGCGCCGGGTCGTCGATCTTGGGATCGTGCGTCACTGCGACGAACGCGGTGTAGTGATCGACATTGAGCGGCGGCAGCGCGACGTCGGGCCATTCGGCGATCAGCGGCACATCCGGAAAACGCTCGGGGCTGGCGAACGCCGTGCGCGGATCCACCACCGTCACGTCATAATCCAGCGAGCGCGCCAGCGGCGCCAGCGCCTGGCTGATATGGACCGCGCCGACGATCACGAGCCGCGCGGTCGGCGCGTAGACGTTGAGGAACAGTTTCTTGCCGGCGGCCTCGATCATGCCACTCTTGCCCATGCGCAACTGTTTTGAAAGCTCAGCCCGCAGGGGATCGGTCGCGATGTCTTTTGCCTTGACGAGGCGCTGATCGCCATTGGCGGTATCGGTGATCACGATCACCGGCCGCCGCGCGGCACGCTCGATGTTCACTTCGGAAAGAGTTTGTAGCTTCACGACTGGCCCACCTTCTCGACGAAGACGCGGATAGTGCCGCCGCAGCTTAGACCGACATTCCAGGCGGTCTCGTCGGCCACGCCGAATTCCAGCATCTTGGGCTGGCCGCTCGCGATCACGTCGAGCGCCTCGGTGACGACCGCGCCTTCGACGCAGCCGCCGGACACCGAGCCTAAGAACGTGCCGTCGTCATTGATGACCAGGCTGGAGCCGGCCGGGCGCGGCGCCGAACCCCAGGTTTCGACCACGGTCGCCAGCGCAACCCCATGACCGGCCTTTTGCCAGGCCTCGGCGGCCTGCAGGATGTCTTCGTCGCGATTGAGCATAGCGGGCCTCTTTTCAAGCTGCCGATCGGATCACGCTGCGATGATGGGGCGGAGGCGGCGCCGAAAGCGCCTCGATCAGCCCTTCCATTGAACTCAAATTATGCACCGCGCGGAATTCGTCAACGTGCGGCAGCATCATTTTGATGCCCTGCGCCTTGGCCTCGAAGCCGCCATAGCGCAATAGCGGGTTGAGCCAGATCAGGCGGCGGCAAGATCTATGCAGCCGGTCCATCTCGAATGCCAGTTTGTCGTCGGCCTCGCGCTCCAGCCCGTCAGAGATCAAGAGCACGATGGCGCCCTGCCCGAGCACGCGCCGGCCCCACAATTTGTTGAACGAGTGCAGCGAGGTGGCGATCCTTGTGCCGCCGGCCCAGTCCTCAACCGAGGACGAGCAGCGCGCCAGCGCCTCGTCGGGATCGCGCGCCCGTAAGCTGCGCGTCACATTGGTCAGGCGGGTGCCGAACAGGAACACCGAGACGCGCTTGCGCGCATCGGTGATGGCGTGGAGGAAATGCAGGAACAGGCGGGTGTATTCGCTCATCGATCCCGAGATATCCAGGAGCGCCACGATCGGCGCCGGCTTGTCGATCCGGCCGAGCTTTCGGATGTCGATGATCTCGCCGCCGGTGCGCAAGGAGCCGCGCAGCGTCCGGCGCATATCGAGCTTGAGCCCGCGCGCGTCCGGCTGATAGCGGCGGGTGCGCAGTTCGGCCTGCGGCAATCGCATATTCGCAATCGCGCGCGTCACTTCGGCGATTTCGGCCGCGCTCATCTGCGCAAAATCCTTCTTCTGCAGGATCTCCTTGTCGGAGACGGAGAGCCGCAGCTCCTGCTCCTGGGCCTGCGGGGCCTCCTCGCGCATCGAGGGTTGCGCCAAAGCCTCCTGCACGCGCCGCGAGGCCGGCGGCGGCTTTTTCTTGGCGTGGTCCGGCAGCGGCACCGAATCCAGCATCGACTTCCACTCTTCGGCGGCGCGGAAGAACAGGTCGAAAGCCTGCTTGAAAATCAGCGCATGTTCGTGACGCTTGACGAAGATCGCTTCCAGCGTGGTGTAGACGTCGGCGCGGTTGCCGATCTCGATCACCTGCAGCGCGTTGAGCGCATCGATGACCGCACCCGGCCCGACCGGAATCCCGGCGGCGCGCAAAGCGCGGGCAAAGCCGATGACGTTGTCGGCCATTTGGCCGGTGGGCGGGTTGAGGTGGTTGATGGTTGTCATGGAACCAATCTCTATCGTCATTCCGGGGCGCGCCCCTTGGCGCGAGCCCGGAATCCATTGAGCAGCGTGCGTGCTGACAAATGGATTCCGGGTTCACGCTTCGCGTGCCCCGGAATGACGGCTAGTCGCTCGTCGCTTCCTTCAAAACCTTCTGCAGCGTGTCGCCTTGCATCCGCGCGATGTCGTCCTGGTATTTCAGGAGCGCGCCCAGCGTGTCGCCGACGACTTGCGGCGTCAGCGAGCGGGCGTCGAGTTCGGTCAGCGCGGTGGCCCAGTCGATGGTCTCGGCAACGCCCGGCGACTTGTAGAAGTCCTGATCGCGCAGCGCCTGCACGAAGCGCACCACCTGCTGTGACAGCTTTGCGGAAATATCCGGCACGCGCGATTTGACGATCGCCAGCTCGCGCTCGGCATTGGGATAATCCACCCAATGATAAAGGCAGCGGCGCTTCAGCGCGTCGTGGATTTCGCGGGTGCGGTTCGAGGTGATGATCACGATCGGCGCTTGCGGCGCCTTCACGGTGCCGAATTCGGGGATCGTCACCTGGAAATCGCTGAGGATCTCCAGAAGATACGCCTCGAACGCCTCGTCGGCGCGGTCGAGTTCGTCGATCAGCAGCACCGGCGCGCCGGCCACGTCGGGCTCCAGCGCCTGCAGCAGCGGCCGCTTGATCAGGAAACGCTCGGCGAAAATATCGCTGGAAAGCTGGTCGCGGTCAGTGTCGCCGCCGGCTTCCGCCAGCCGGATCGCGATCATCTGCGCGGCGCTGTTCCACTCGTAGACCGCGGAGGCAACGTCGAGCCCTTCGTAGCACTGCAGACGGATCAGTTTGCGGCCAAGGGCGGCCGACAGCACCTTTGCGATTTCGGTCTTGCCGACGCCGGCCTCGCCTTCGAGGAACAGCGGCCGTCCCATCCGCAGCGACAGATAGGTCACCGTCGCCAGCGATCGCTCGGCGAGATAGCCGCGCGAGGTCAGCAATTCCTGCATCGCATCGACGGATTTGGGTAGCGCCGATGCACTCATGACAAAGCCAATCTTGCTGAGCCTAGAGCCTTTTCGGTTCTGATTGAATCAGAACCGGGCTCTCGATTCTTGTTTTGACGCGTTTTCTTCACGCGAACCGGTATCCACTTCGCTCGAAAACGCTCTTGGGACGGCAAACTTACTTCGCCGTCGCGGCTTCGACGGCGCGGCGCGTCAGCACGCCAATCAGATGCGCGCGATATTCGGCGCTGCCGTGCAGGTCGCTGTTCAGCCCTTCGGCCGGAACGGAAACGCCGTCGAGCACCTTGTGCGAGAAGCGCTTCTTCAACGCCTCTTCGAACGGTTCGGCGCGGAACACGCCGTCCGAACCGGCGCCGGTGACGGCGACGCGGACATCCGACGGACGCTTGGCGACGAACACACCGACCAGCGCGTAGCGCGAGGCCTGGTTGCGGAATTTGATATAGGCCGCCTTCTTCGGCACCGGGAACATCACCTTGGTGATGATCTCGTCGCTCTCGAGCGCCGTCGTGAACAGGCCCTGGAAGAATTCTTCGGCCTTCAGCCGGCGCTTGTTGGTGACGATGGTGGCGCCGAGCGCCAGCACCGCGGCAGGATAATCCGCAGTCGGATCGTTGTTGGCGAGCGAGCCGCCGATGGTGCCTTTGTGGCGCACCGCGGGATCGCCGATCATGCCGGCGAGTTCGGCCAGCGCCGGAATGGCTTCGCCGACGACGGCCGAGGTCGCGACCGCAGCGTGCTTGGCGGTGGCGCCGATCACCAGCGAACGGCCCTTCATCTCGATGCCGTCGAGGCCTTCGATATGGGAGAGATCGACCAGATGCGGCGGGCTGGCGAGCCGCTGCTTCATGACCGGCACCAGCGTGTGGCCGCCGGCGATCACCTTGGCGTCTTCGTTCTTCACCAGGAGATTGGCGGCCTGACGCACGGTCGCGGGGCGATGATATTTGAATTCGTACATGAGAACTTCCTGATCGCGGTCGCGATGAATTCGATGATGCGAGGCGGACTTACGCCAGGTCAGATTTAAGCAAGGTCGGATTTGGCCATCGCCTTGGCGCCGGCGGCGATCGAGGTCACGATGTTCTGATAGCCGGTGCAGCGGCACAGATTGCCTTCGAGCTCTTCGCGAATGACGTGGTCCGAGAGGTCGTTGCCCTTGCGGTGCACCAAATCGACCGCGGTCATGATCATGCCGGGGGTGCAGAAGCCGCATTGCAGGCCGTGGTGCTCACGGAAGGCTTCCTGCATCGGATGCAGCGGCGCGCCATCGGCGGCCAGCCCCTCGATGGTCCGCACTTCATGGCCATCGGCCATGACCGCCAGCGTGGTGCAGGATTTGACCGCCTTACCGTCGAGATGGACGACGCAGGCCCCGCACTGCGAGGTGTCGCAGCCGACATGGGTGCCCGTCAGCCGCAGGTTTTCGCGGAGAAACTGGACCAGGAGGGTACGGGGGTCGATATTGGCGTTTACGGGATTGCCGTTCACGATCAGGGAAATCTTGGCCATCAGCACTCTCTTGAGCTGCACTGCCGCATATCGGCTGCGCAGGCGTTTAAAATCGTTCCAAGGCCATAATATGGGCCATCCCGGCAATGAGCAACCGTGGCAGTCACTCACTTCCGGCATGGCCAGATGCGGCCTAGCGGGACTCTTGAGGGGATATTCGGGCTGGACTTGAGGCGGGAATCTTGGGCGTGGCCAAGCGTTCAGCCAAGCTTCACCCCTGCACCGCCTTGGCGAAATTGGCGAAGAACTCGTCGGCCAGTTTCTTGGCCGAGCCGTTGATCAGGCGCTGTCCGAGCTGGGCCAGCTTGCCGCCGATCTGGGCCTCGACATTATAGCTCAGCAAGGTGCCGCCATCCTTTTCGGCCAGCGCCACCGTGGCGCCACCCTTGGCGAAACCGGCAACGCCGCCCTCACCTTCACCGGAGATCTTGTAGCCGTTGGGCGGGTCGAGATCGCTCAGCGTGACCTTGCCCTTGAAGCGGGCGGAGACCGGGCCGACCTTCATTTTGGCGGTGGCGCGGAAGCCGTTGTCCTCGGTCTTCTCGAGCTCCTCGCAGCCGGGGATGCAGACCTTCAGCACCTCCGGATCGTTCAATTTGGCCCACACGGCCTCGCGCGGCGCCGCAAGCTGGACTTCGCCGTTCATCGTCATGGCCATGGGGGTGCCTCCTGTAACGCTTCAAAACTGTTCTCCCAAGTAATGCACGGCCGCGCATAAGGAAAGGCCGCCCTGGGACAATGAGCGATGCATATTCGCAAAGCCCAACAGGGATCACCGCAATGCCGCATATTTTGGCGACCGGCCCTGTGACCCGGATACCGCCAAATAATCAGGGCGCATTGGCGTTACCAACCGGGTTGGCAGAGCCAGCCGGGGATGGTTAGGTCCGCCACAGATGAGCACATCCCTGTCACCACTACTTGCCCCGATGCTGTCGAGCGCCGCGATGCGGGCGGTATGCGATGATGTCGCGTGCCTGCAGAACATGCTGGATTTCGAGGCTGCGCTGGCCCGCGCCGAAGCCGCGATTGGCGTCATTCCAAACCAGGCGGCGGGCCCGATCACGAACGCCTGCCGGGCCGAATCATTCGACCTCGCCGCATTGGCCGACGCCGCGACGCGGTCCGGCAATCTCGCGATCCCGCTGGTGAAGGCGCTGACCTCCAATGTCGCCAAGGCTGACGCCGATGCTGCGCGCTACGTGCATTGGGGCGCGACCAGCCAGGACGTGATCGATACCGGCGCCATGCTCGGCCTGCGCGCCGGCATCGATGCGCTGCTCATGGACACCGCCCGCGCCATCGCGGGCTTTGCCAAGCTGGCGCGCCAGCACCGCAACACCGCCGTGGTCGGCCGCACCTGGCTGCAGCACGCGCTGCCGATGCCGTTCGGGCTCAAGCTAGCCGAATACGCCGCGGCCTTGCACCGCTCGGAGAAGCGACTGCGGCGATTGCGCAGCGAGACGCTGGCGCTGCAGTTCGGCGGCGCCGCCGGCACGCTCGCCGCGCTCGGCGACCAGGGATTGCCTGTCGCCGAAAAGCTGGCGCAGGAGCTAAAACTGCCGCTGCCCGAGGCCCCCTGGCACACCCACCGCGACCGCATCGCGGAGGCCGCATCCGTGCTCGCCATTCTCGCCGGCACTTGCGGCAAGATTGCCCGCGACGTTTCGCTGATGATGCAGACCGACGTCGGCGAAGCCTTTGAGCCGTCAGGCGAAGGCCGCGGCGGCTCCTCCACCATGCCGCACAAGCGCAACCCCGTGGCGGCCGCGACCGCGCTTGCCGCCGCCACCATGGCGCCCAATCTGGCGGCGACGATTTTTGCCGCCCAGGTGCAGGACCACGAACGCAGCGCCGGTCCCTGGCACGCGGAATGGCCGACCCTGCCGACCTTGCTGCTGGTCACCTCGGGGGCACTTGCGGCCATCGTCGACATCGCCGAAGGACTGGAAGTCGATGTGATCAGGATGCGCGCCAATCTCGACGCCACCGACGGGCTGATCATGGCGGAAGCGGTGACATTCGCGCTGGCTGAGAAGATCGGCAAAAGCGACGCACATCATCTGATCGAGGCGGCCAGCAAGAAAGCGGTCGCCGAGAAGAAACATCTGCGCGACGTGCTGACATCAGATTCAAAAGTCACCGCGCAGCTCAGCGCCGCGACAATCGCAGAACTGTTCGAGCCGATGGCCTATCAGGGCGCCTCGCAAGCCCTGATCGACCGCCTGCTCGCTTCACTGGAAACTTAAGAGACCGGAGACATTCCATGCCGATGATCGACGCCGACGGGTGCCTGCTCAACGTATCCGTCGAAGGCCGCGACGGCGGGCCGACGCTGATGCTGTCGAATTCGCTGGGCTCGACGATGCAGATGTGGGAGCCGCAGATGAAGGCGCTGACGCAGGTGTTTCGCGTCATCCGCTACGACCGGCGCGGCCACGGCAAATCCAGCGTGCCGCCAGGCCCCTATTCGATGGAACGTTTCGGCCGCGACGTGCTGGCGATCCTCGACGACCTGAATATTGCGAAGACGCATTGGTGCGGGCTGTCGATGGGCGGCATGGTCGGGCAATGGCTGGGCGCCAATGCCCCGGATAGATTCGGCAAACTCATCCTCGCCAACACCGCTTGCCACTATCCCGACCCGACCAACTGGCACAACCGCATCAAGGCGGTGAAGGAAGGCGGCATATCAGCGGTCGCCGACACCGTGATCGGTGGCTGGCTGACCGCAGATTTTCGCGAGCGCGAGCCGCAGATCACCGCCAACATGAAGGCGATGATGCTGGCAACACCCGTCGAGGGCTACCTCGCCTGCTGCGAGGCGCTGTCGACACTGGATAACCGCGAGATGCTGCCGAAGATCAAAAGCCCGACCCTGGTGATTGCCGGACGCCACGACATGTCGACGCCGGTTTCAGCCGGTGAATACATCCGCAGCCAGATCCCCGGTGCCAGCATGACGATTTTGGACGCCGCGCATATTTCCAATGTCGAGCAACCGCACGCCTTCACCGACGCGGTGGTCGGCTTCCTGACGCAACGCTAACAACAGTCGTCATTGCCTGCAACAAACGCGAAGCGTTTGTGCTAGGGAGCGAAGCGACGAAGCAATCCATACCTCCTCAACGGGACAATGGATTGCTTCGCTGCGCTCGCAATGACGGGAGGAGAATCCCATGGACGACGACAAGCGCCGCGAGAACGGCATGACGCAGCGCCGAAAAGTGCTCGGCAATGAATGGGTCGACAAATCGATCAAGAACCGCAACGCGTTCAACACCGATTTCCAGGACCTGATCACCCGCTATGCCTGGGGCGATATCTGGACCCGGCCGCATTTCGACCACCGCACAAGGCGCGTGCTGGTCATCGGCACCATGGTCGCGCTCGGCCAATGGGATGAATTCCGCCTGCATGTGCGGGCGGCGCTGGCCGAAGGCGGCTTCACGCCCGACGATATCAAGGAAATCATCCTGCAGCAGGCGATCTATTGCGGCGTGCCCGCGGCCAACCACGCCGTCAAGGAAGCCGCAGCGATCGTCGCCGAACTAGGTCTGCTGAAGGGATAGCTCGCCCGGGCCGGCGCCGGCATCCGCGGGCTTTTGCGCCGGCGGCTCGACCAACATCACGATCACGGTGCCGAGCATCATCAACAGTTCGGCCGCATGCATCCGAAGGGCGGCGGTCTCACCGGCCTGCGACGCCATCAGCACGCCCGCAAAGCTGATGACGCTGCCGATCGCCAGCGCCATGCCGAGCGCCTCATTGCAGCCGCCACTCTTGCGGATCGCGGCGCGGGTCACGAACACCAGAAAGACCGCAAAGAACGCCACGACCGTCATCCTCCCGAGCGCCAATAGCCAGGCAAAACGGACCGTCGCCGCGCCCGCCAGATGCAGTTGATCGCTGACGAACAGCGCCATCGAAATGTTGGGCCGGTCGTAGAGGCCGTGGATCGGCGAAACCATGATCTTGAATGCGATCAGGGTCCAGGCCGGAATGAAATACGCCGCCAGCAGCGCGCCGCTGAGTGAACTGATCCGCCAGTGTTTGGCCATGTCGCTTCCCGTTCATCACGCGGCGCTTGGCGCCGTCGGTTTGGGCGCGACGTAACTCCCTTAAACGGCGAGCGGCAATTTAAACCCTTTGTTTACCTTAATCGGCCGGCGGCCGGACGGAACACGCATGTCATTGCCGGGCATAGCCGTCTGAAGGACGGCGTCGCTTCCGCTCGCCTGTGCCCCGGCAATCCATCGCTCTTGAAAAGATGGACCCCCGGGTCAAGCCCGGGGGCGACGAGTAGAACAAGGCCTACCCGCCTAACAGAAAAGCCCCGCCTTTCGGCGGGGCCTCCTTATTCACGCTTACGTTCGAACTAGCGATCCTGATCGGGCATCTCGCCGGGTCGCTCGCCCTGACGGCGGCTCGGATCCTGCTGCTGCTGTCCGGGCTTTTGACCGCCGCCCTGCTGTTGCTGGCCGGGCTTCTGACCCGGATTCTGGTTCTGCTGGCCCGGCTTTTGGGTCGGCTTGCTCATTGGGGATCTCCCTTGTTGAACGGAGTCGGGGGCAACGGAAAGTCCGGGCTTTGGTTGCGAGGGAACACCGGTTCCGGCGCGATGATTGCGCGGCAGAGCCGTGTCGTCATTGTGGCCCAAGGAACTCCCTGGGAACCGGCAGCTCAAAACTAGCTCTGTACAAGCCCTTTAAGCCGCAGCCAGCGCTGTTGCCGCCCCCAGTTCCAAACTGTAAGAAAACGACACGACGCGTCGATCAAGGCTGCCGGGGGCCTCGGCGCGTTGACCTCTAGCTACGGCAGCGCATGGATTATTTCGCCCAGCAACTGATCAACGGCCTCGTGCTCGGCTCGATCTACGGCCTGATCGCCATCGGCTACACCATGGTCTATGGCATTGTCGGCATGATCAATTTCGCCCATGGCGATATTTTCATGATCGGTGGCTTCATTGCCCTGATCACGTTCCTGATCCTGGTTTCGTTCGGCCTGACCGCAATCCCCCTGATCCTGCTGGTCGTGCTCCTGGTATCGATGGCGATCACCGCGCTCTATGGCTGGACCGTGGAGCGCATCGCCTACCGGCCGCTGCGGCATTCGTTCCGCCTCGCTCCGATGCTGTCGGCCATCGGTATGTCATTCGTGCTGACCAATTATTCCCAGGTCGCCCAGGGCGCGCGCGTCAAGCCGGTGCCGCCGATCATCACCGGCGGCTACACGCTGCATGAGGGCGCCGGCGGCTTCGTGGTGCAATTGTCCAACATCCAGATCATCGTGGTAATCACGACCGTCGTGCTTCTCGCGCTGTTCACCTGGCTGGTATCGAGCACGCGGCTTGGCCGCGACATGCGCGCCTGCGAGCAGGACCAGACCATGGCCTCGCTGCTCGGCGTTGACGTCGACCGCACCATCTCCATGACCTTCGTGATCGGCGCGGCGCTCGCCGCGGTCGCCGGCATGATGTACCTGCTCTATTACGGCCTGGTCGATTTCTTCATGGGCTTCGTCGCCGGCATCAAGGCGTTCACCGCCGCCGTGCTCGGCGGCATCGGCTCGCTGCCCGGCGCGATGCTGGGCGGACTTCTGATCGGGCTGATCGAGACGCTGTGGTCGGCCTACTTCTCGGTCGAGTACAAGGACGTCGCGGCGTTTTCGATCCTGATCGTGGTGCTGATCTTCCTTCCGACCGGCCTGCTCGGCCGGCCTGAAGTCGAAAAAGTCTGAGCCGCAGCGTGAGCGCCAACCCCGCCGCCGCCATGCAAACCTCACGCGCACCCGGCGTCGCCTTCATCCTCAAGAAAGCCCTGATCAGCGCGCTGGTCGCGTTGGTGTTGTTCTCGCTGATGATCGGCGTGCGCACCGAAGCAGGATCAGACGGACAGCTGACCTACTGGACCCGCTTCGGCGACCTTGCCATGATGGTCGCGACCGTGTTCGGCGGCAGCATCGTCGTCGAGTTGCTGCGGCAATGGTGGGGACCGGTCGGCACCGTGCGCATCGTGCCGCCACAGGTGACATCGGCGCTTTCGCTCGCGGGTCGCCTCGTCGCGCCCGTGCTGTTGATCTTCACCTTTCTGGTGCCGGTGATCTTCTACAACGAACGCTACATTCTCGACCTCGGCATCCTCGTGCTGACTTACGTCATGCTCGGATGGGGATTGAACGTGGTGGTCGGCCTCGCCGGCCTGCTCGACCTCGGCTATGTCGCGTTCTACGCGGTCGGCGCCTATTCCTACGCGCTGCTGGCGCAATCCGGGATTCCGTACCCGCACGTTAGTATGGTGCCGCCCTTTGTGCACGTCGACTTCTTGCAACTCGGTCCTTGGGCGTTCTGGGTGCTGTTGCCGGTTTCCGGCATCCTCGCCGCGTTCTGGGGCGTGCTGCTCGGTTTTCCCGTGCTGCGACTGCGCGGCGACTATCTCGCCATCGTCACCCTCGCCTTTGGCGAGATCATCCGCCTCGTCCTGCTCAACTGGCAAAGCGTGACTGGCGGTCCGAACGGCGTCAGCGGCATTCCCCGGCCGACCATGTTCGGCATTCCGCTGTCGCCGGGCGACGACGGGCTTGCGTTCAAACTCGGCATCGAATTCTCGCCGACCCACCGCATCGTCTTTCTGTTCTATTTGATCCTGGCGCTGGCGCTGCTCACCAACTGGGTCACGATCCGCCTGCGCCGCCTGCCGATCGGCCGCGCCTGGGAAGCCCTGCGCGAGGATGAGGTTGCCTGCCGCGCGCTAGGCATCAACACGACAACGACAAAACTGACGGCGTTTGCGACCGGTGCGATGTTCGGCGGTCTCGCCGGCGCGTTCTTTGCGACCAGACAAGGCTTCATCAGCCCGGAATCCTTCACCTTCCATGAATCGGCGCTGGTGCTGGCGATCGTGGTGCTGGGCGGCATGGGCTCGCAGCTGGGCGTGGCGCTGGCGGCGCTTGCCATGATCGGCGGCTTCGAGCTGTTCCGCGGGCTCGACCAGTATCGCATGCTGGTGTTCGGCATGGCGATGGTGCTGTTGATGATCTGGCGCCCGCGCGGGCTGATCGGTCACCGTGCGCCGACCGTGTTCCTGGAACGCAACCAGGCGATCTCGTCCGACCTCGTCAAGGAGGGGCACGGATGAGCGCCGACCACATCCTTTCTGTAGACCATCTGTCGATGCGCTTCGGCGGCATCGTCGCCGTCAACGACCTCTCCTTCGGCGCCGAGCGGCACAAGATCACCGCGCTGATCGGACCGAACGGCGCCGGCAAGACCACCGTCTTCAACTGCATCACCGGCTTCTACAAGCCGACCAGCGGCAGCATCCGGCTGACGCATGATGACGGCCACACCATCCAGCTCGAGCGGCTGAACGATTTCCGGATTTCCAAGCAGGCGAAAGTCGCGCGCACCTTCCAGAACATCCGGCTGTTCCCCGGCATGACGGCACTGGAGAATTTGATGGTGGCGCAGCACAATGCGCTGATGCGCGCCTCCGGCCTTACCCTGCTCGGGCTGATCGGCGCGCCGTCCTGGCGCGTCGCGGAGAAAGCGGCGATCGATCTGGCGCGAACGTGGCTGGAGCGCATTGGCCTCTTGGACCGCGCCGACGATGCCGCCGGCAACCTGCCCTATGGCGATCAGCGCCGCCTCGAAATCGCGCGCGCCATGTGCACTGAACCGGCGCTGCTCTGCCTCGACGAGCCGGCCGCCGGGCTCAACGCGCGGGAGAGCGCGGCCTTGAGCGAGCTGCTGCTCTCGATCCGGGCGAATCAGGGCACCTCGATCCTCCTGATCGAACACGACATGTCGGTGGTGATGGAAATCTCCGACCACGTCGTCGTGATGGACTACGGCGTCAAGATCGCCGAGGGCACGCCGCAGCATGTCCGCGACGACCCCAGGGTGATCGCCGCCTATCTCGGCGCCGACGAGGAGGAAGCCATCGCGGTGATGGAGAGCGGAACGTGACCGCATCATCCCCCACAACGCCGCTACTCGCGATCCGCGGCTTGCGCGCGGCCTACGGCAAGATCGAGGCGCTGAAAGGCGTCGATCTCGAGGTCGGCGCCGGCGAGATCGTCGCCCTGATCGGAGCCAACGGCGCCGGCAAATCGACTTTGATGATGACGGTGTTCGGCAGGCCCCGCGCCCGCGCGGGCAAGATCGAATATGACGGCCAGGACATTACCGACGTGCCGACGCACGAGATCGCGCGGCTGCGCATCGCCCAATCCCCGGAAGGCCGCCGGATTTTCCCGCGCATGAGCGTGGCGGAGAACCTGCAGATGGGCGCCGACGCGACCGACTCTAGCGAGGCCGACCGCGCCAGCGGCCTGGAGCGCATCTTTACGCTTTTCCCGCGGCTCAAGGAACGCATGGCCCAGCGCGGAGGAACCTTGTCGGGCGGCGAGCAGCAGATGCTGGCGATCGGCCGCGCCCTGATGAGCCGGCCACGCCTGCTGATGCTCGATGAGCCGTCGCTCGGCCTCGCCCCCCTGATCGCGCGGCAGATTTTCGACGCCATCCGGACCCTGAACCGGCAGGACGGCCTGACCGTGCTGATCGTCGAACAAAACGCCAATCACGCGCTGAAACTCGCCCATCGCGGCTATGTCATGGTCAACGGCCTGATCACGCTCTCCGGCACCGGCAGCGAATTGCTGCAGCGCCCCGAAATCCGCGCCGCCTATCTGGAAGGCGGCCGGCGGGGCTAGCGTCGCCCAAGCCGGCGGCGAAAACCGCCCGCTGCGGCAAGATGCTGCGAACGGACCGTGGACTTGCCCGAAATTTGCCGATGACTTCGCGGTAAAATCAGCCGACAATGGCTGCGGTTTTCGCGCCCGGCCCGCCGGGTGCATCCCGAAAATCGAACAACCCGCGAGGATACCTCATGAAATCATTGAAACTCATCGGCCTGGCATTGGGCGCATCATTGGCGCTTTCGACCACCGCGCTGGCGCAGGACATCAATATCGCAGTGGCGGGCCCGATGACGGGCGGCGAATCCGCGTTCGGCCGGCAGATGAAGAACGGTGCCGAACAGGCGGTGGCCGACATCAACGCCGCCGGCGGTGTGCTCGGCAAGAAGCTGGCGCTGCAGGTCGGCGACGATGCCTGCGATCCCAAGCAGGCGCGCTCGGTGGCGGAAAAGTTCGCCAGCGCGAAGATCCCGTTCGTCGCCGGACATTTCTGTTCGTCGTCCTCGATCCCGGCGTCGGAAGCCTATGCCGACGGCAACGTGCTGCAGATTACGCCGGCCTCGACCAACCCGCTGTTCACCGAGCGCAAGCTCTGGAACGTGGCGCGCGTCTGCGGCCGCGACGATCAGCAGGGCCTGGTCGCCGCCGATTACATCGTCAAGAACTACAAGGGCAAGAACGTCGCCATCCTCAACGACAAGACCACCTACGGCAAAGGCCTCGCCGACGAAACCAAGAAGGCGCTCAACAAGGCCGGCCTCACCGAGAAGATGTTCGAATCCTACAACAAGGGCGACAAGGATTTTAACGCGATCGTGTCGCGGCTGAAGCGCGACAATATCGATCTGGTCTTTGTCGGCGGTTACCATCAGGAATCCGGCCTGATCCTGCGCCAGATGCGCGACCAGGGCCTGAAGACGGTGTTGATGGCGGGCGACGCCTTGAACGACAAGGAGTTCGCCTCGATCGCAGGTCCCGCCGCTGAAGGCACGCTGTTCACCTTCGGCCCCGACCCGCGCAACAAGGCGACCGCCAAGGAGATCGTCGCCAAGTTCAAGGCCAAGAACATCGACCCCGAAGGCTACACCCTCTACACCTACGCCGCGATGCAGGTCTGGACGAAGGCAGTAGCGAAGGTCGGCTCGACCGATCCGAAGAAGGTGATGGAAGCCATCAAGGCCGGCGAGTGGGATACCGTGCTCGGCAAGATGGGCTTCGATGCCAAGGGCGACATCAAGGCGATCGACTACGTCGTCTACAAGTGGGACGCCAAGGGCAACTACACCGAGATCAATCCGAAGGGTTCTTAAGACGCCTCCCAAGCCTAGTTAGCAACGAACGCCCCGGCTTTGCCGGGGCGTTTTTTGTTTGCGGCGCGTTCATCAAGAAAAGCCCGAAGCCCGCAAAGGTTAACGGCCTTTCACGATATGGAACTTTTTTCCCGGGGTGGCGGAACCAAAAGCATCCGAGCGGTTTTAAACAGTTCGGGCTGGGTTCCATGTCATTGATTTTGCTGCATCACCTGCTGTTCCACCTTGATCTCCGATCGGGCGGCACGTCTTATGGCGCAAATCGCATACCAGCGGCCAGATTCGCGCGACATCGCCTCGAGGAGACACCATGAGTGATCTTTCCCCCGGAGCATCATCTCCGGTCCGCCGCGTCTCCAAAGCCAAAGCGCAAGCCAACGGCACGCCCGACCCGATGCAGGATCTGCTGCACGCGCTGCAGGCGATGCGCTCCGGCGATTTTTCGGTGCGGATGACCGGCGATCATCTCGGCATCGAGGGCAAGATCGCCGACACCTTCAATGAGATCGTCGCCGCCAATCAACGCATGGCGCAGCAACTGGAGCGGGTCGGACAGGTCGTCGGCCGCGAGGGCAAGACGCGCCAGCGCGTCAAATTCGATCTTTCGAGCGGCTCGTGGGCGGACATGGAAGGGTCGGTCAATACCTTGATCGACGACCTCCTATGGCCGACCCGCGAGGTGACCCGGGCGGTCGCCGCCGTGGCGCAGGGAGACCTGCTGCAGACCGTGCAACTCGATGTCGATGGCCGCCCGCTGGGCGGCGAATTTTTGCAGTCCGCCAACATCGTCAACACGATGATCAAGCAGCTCAGCGTGTTCACCTCGGAAGTGACGCGCGTCGCGCGCGAGGTCGGCACCGAGGGCAAGCTCGGCGGCCAGGCGCAGGTGCCGGAAGTCACCGGCGTCTGGAAGGATTTGACCGAGAGCGTCAACTCCATGGCCAACAACCTCACCGGCCAGGTCCGCAACATCGCCGAAGTCACCATCGCGGTCGCCAATGGCGACTTGTCGAAAAAGATCACGGTCGACGTCCGCGGCGAGATCCTGCAGCTGAAGGAAGCCATCAATACGATGGTGGATCAGTTGCGTTCGTTCGCTTCCGAAGTGACGCGTGTGGCCCGCGAAGTCGGCACCGACGGCAAGCTCGGCGGTCAGGCGATCGTGCCCGGCGTCGCCGGCACCTGGAAGGATTTGACGGACTCCGTGAACGCGATGTGCGGCAACCTCACCGCGCAGGTCCGCAACATCGCCAACGTGACGACGGCTGTTGCCCGCGGCGACCTCTCGCGAAAAATCACGGTGGACGTCCGCGGCGAAATCCTGGAATTGAAAGACACCATCAACACGATGGTGGACCAGCTCAACTCGTTCGCCTCGGAAGTGACGCGCGTCGCGCGCGAGGTCGGCACCGAAGGCAAATTGGGCGGTCAGGCCCAGGTGCCCGGCGTCGCCGGTACCTGGAAGGACCTCACCGACAACGTCAACTTCATGGCCTCCAACCTGACCGCGCAGGTCCGCAACATTGCCGACGTCGCGACCGCGATCGCGGGCGGCGACCTTTCCAAGAAGATCACCGTCAACGTATCCGGTGAAATCCTTCAGCTGAAGGAAACGCTCAATACGATGGTCGACCAGCTCAATGCGTTTGCCGGCGAAGTGACGCGCGTCGCGCGCGAAGTCGGCACCGACGGGCGGCTCGGCGGTCAGGCCAACGTGCTCGGCGTCGCCGGTACCTGGAAGGATCTCACCGAGAGCGTCAACTCGATGGCGAGCAACCTGACGGCGCAGGTTCGCAACATCGCCGAAGTGACCACGGCGGTGGCCAATGGCGACTTGTCGAAAAAGATCACGGTGGACGTGCGCGGCGAAATTCTGGAGCTGAAAGACACCGTCAACACGATGGTCGACCAGCTCAACGCCTTTGCCGGCGAAGTGACGCGCGTCGCGCGCGAGGTCGGCACCGAAGGCAAGCTCGGCGGCCAGGCGCTGGTGCGCGGCGTCGCCGGCACCTGGAAGGATTTGACCGACAGCGTCAACTCGATGGCCAGCAACCTCACCGGCCAGGTCCGAAACATCGCCGAAGTCGCAACCGCCGTCGCCAAGGGCGATTTGTCCAAGAAGATCACCGTCAACGTGTCGGGCGAAATCCTTCAGCTGAAGGAAACGCTCAATACGATGGTCGACCAGCTCAACGCCTTTGCCGGCGAAGTGACGCGCGTGGCGCGCGAGGTCGGCACCGACGGCAAGCTCGGCGGCCAGGCCGAAGTGCCCGGCGTCGCCGGCACCTGGAAGGACTTGACGGACAGCGTCAACTCGATGGCCGGCAATCTGACCGCGCAGGTCCGCAACATCGCCGAAGTGGCGACCGCCATCGCCGGCGGCGACCTGTCGCGCAAGATCACCGTGGACGTGCGCGGCGAGATCCTTCAGCTCAAGGAAACGCTCAACACGATGGTCGACCAGCTCAACCGTTTCGCGGGTGAAGTGACGCGCGTGGCGCGCGAGGTCGGCACCGAAGGCCGGCTCGGCGGCCAGGCCAACGTGCCCGGCGTCGCCGGCACCTGGAAGGATCTCACCGACAACGTCAACTCGATGGCCGGCAACCTCACCGGCCAGGTCCGCAACATCGCCGAAGTGACCACGGCGGTCGCGAAGGGCGACCTGTCCAAGAAGATCACCGTGGACGTCAAGGGCGAGATTCTCGAGCTGAAGAACACCGTCAACACGATGGTCGACCAGCTCAACGCCTTCGCCTCCGAAGTGACGCGCGTCGCGCGCGAGGTCGGCACCGAAGGCAAGCTCGGCGGCCAGGCGCAGGTGCCTGAAGTCGCCGGCACCTGGAAGGACCTCACCGACAACGTCAACTTCATGGCTTCCAACCTGACGGCGCAGGTCCGCAACATCGCCGAGGTCGCGACCGCGATCGCCGGCGGCGACCTGTCCAAGAAGATCACGGTGGACGTGCGCGGCGAAATCCTGCTGCTCAAGGACACCTTGAACACGATGGTCGAACAGCTGCGCTCGTTCGCGGCCGAGGTCACGCGTGTGGCGCGCGAAGTCGGCACCGAGGGACGGCTCGGCGGCCAGGCGGTGGTGCCCGGCGTCGGCGGAACGTTCAAGGACCTGACCGACAACGTCAACCTGCTGGCGGCCAACCTGACGACGCAAGTCCGCAACATCGCCGAGGTCACCACGGCGGTGGCGCGCGGCGACTTGTCGCGCAAGATCACGGTCGACGTGAAGGGCGAAATTCTCGAACTCAAGAACACCATCAACACGATGGTCGATCAGCTCAACGCCTTCGCCGGCGAAGTCACCCGCGTCGCCCGCGAGGTCGGCACCGAGGGTAAGCTCGGCGGACAGGCGCAGGTGCCCGGCGTCGCCGGCACCTGGAAGGACCTTACCGACACCGTCAACTTCATGGCCGCCAATTTGACCGAACAGGTCCGCGGCATCGTCAAGGTGGTGACCGCGGTCGCCAACGGCGATTTGAAGCAGGACCTGACGGTGAAATCGAAGGGCGAAGTCGCCGCTCTCGCCGATACCATCAACAACATGACCGAGACGCTGGCGACCTTCGCCGATCAGGTCACCTCGGTGGCGCGCGAAGTCGGTGTCGAAGGAAGGCTCGGCGGTCAGGCCAACGTTCCCGGCGCCGCCGGCACCTGGAAGGACCTCACCGGCAACGTCAACCTGCTGGCCGCCAATCTGACCTCGCAGGTGCGCGCCATTGCCGAGGTCGCGACCGCTGTGACAAAGGGCGACCTCACCCGCTCGATCCAGGTCGATGCGCGCGGCGAAGTCGCCGAGCTCAAAGACAACATCAACACCATGATCGGCAATCTCCGCCTGACCACGGACGTGAACTCGGAACAGGACTGGCTGAAGACCAACCTCGCCAAATTCACCAACATGCTGCAGGGCCAGCGCGATCTCACCACGGTCGGCCGGCTGCTGCTCACCGAACTGACGCCGCTGGTGAACGCCCATATGGGCGTCATCTACCGTGTCGAAAGCGAAGACAACCGGCAACTGCGCCTGCTCTCGGCCTATGCCGGCGACGGCAACCACCCTCACCCGCAATTCGTGCAATTCGGCGAGGGCTTGATCGGGCAATCCGCGTTGGACAAGCGCCAGCGCGTGATCTCGGACATCCCGGCCGACACCGTGCCGATCAATTCGGCGCTCCTCCGCGTAATCCCGAAAAACCTCGTGGTGCTGCCCGTCCTGTTCGAAAACCAGGTCAAGGCGGTGATCGAGCTCTCCTCCGTCAGCTCGTTCACGACCTCGCAGATGACCTTCCTCGAACAGCTCACCGACAGTATCGGCATCGTGCTCAACAGCATCGAGGCCACGATGCAGACCGAAGGCCTGCTGAAGCAGTCGCAGCAGCTCGCCGGCGAATTGCAGACCCAGCAGAAGGAGCTGCAACAGACCAACGAACAGCTTGAGCAGAAGGCCCAGCAGCTCGCCGAACGCAACGTCGAGGTGGAAAGAAAGAACCAGGAAATCGAACAGGCGCGGCGCGCGCTCGAGGAGAAGGCGACCGAGCTTTCGCTGACGTCGAAGTACAAGTCCGAGTTCCTCGCCAACATGTCGCACGAGCTGCGCACGCCGCTCAACAGCATCCTGATCCTCGGCCAGCAGCTCACCGAAAACCCCGACGGCAATCTGTCGGCCAAGCAGGTCGAATTCGCGCGCACCATCCACGGCGCCGGCACCGACCTGCTCAATCTGATCAGCGACATCCTCGACCTGTCGAAGATCGAATCCGGAACGGTGACGGTCGATGCCGAGGAAATCCTCACTTCGAACCTTCTGGAAACCGTCGGCCGGCCGTTCAGGCATGAAGCCGACAACCGCCAGCTCTCGTTCAACATCAGCGTCGACGAGAACCTCGCCCGCAGCATGGTGACCGACTCCAAACGGCTCCAACAAGTATTGAAGAACCTGCTGTCGAACGCATTCAAGTTCACCGCCGAAGGCGGTGTGCGGCTGAGCGTGTCCGCGGCCCTCGGCGGATGGAGCGCGGAGCATCCGATCCTGAACCATGCCCCCGCCGTCGTGGCCTTCGAGGTCACCGACACCGGCATCGGCATTCCGCCGGAAAAGCAGAAGCTGATCTTCGAAGCGTTCCAGCAGGCGGATGCCGGCACCAGCCGGAAGTATGGCGGCACCGGCCTTGGCCTCGCCATCAGCCGCGAACTTGCAAGCCTGCTCGGCGGCGAGATTCATCTGCGCAGCGCCCCGGGCAAGGGCAGCACTTTCATCCTGTATCTGCCGCTGAAATATTCCGGGCCCACCGTCGCGCCGCGCACCCCTGCCCCGTCGTCCTATCTGACCGCGCCGGCGCTGCAGGTTGCCGCGACCCAGGAGCGGGTGATCGAGCAGCTGCCGGATGACCGGCTCAACCTCGAGGCCGGCGACACCATCCTCCTGATCGTCGAGGACGATCCGCATTACGCGCGGGTGCTGATCGATCTCGCCCGCGACAAGGGCTTCAAGGTCCTGGTCGCCAATCGCGGCGCCGAAGCGCTGGAACTTGCCAAGCAGTTCCAGCCCACGGCGGTGTCGCTCGACGTGTTCCTGCCGGACATGCTGGGCTGGACCGTATTGAGCCAGCTCAAGCACAATCCGCTGACCCGGCACATTCCGGTGCAGATCATCACGCTCGACGAGGACCGCCAGCACGCGCTGGCACGCGGCGCGTTCTCGTTCGTCAACAAGCCGACCACAACCGAAGGCGTCAGCGCCGCACTGTCCCAGATCAAGGAATACGCCAAGCCGCGGCGCAAGCGTCTTCTGATCGTGGAAGACAACGCCGCCGAGCAATTGAGCATCAAGGCCCTGCTCGATCACGTGGATATCGAGATCCTCACCACCGATACCGGCGCCGGCGCCCTCTCGACCCTGCGCGACAATCCCTGCGACTGCGTCGTGCTGGACCTGCGGTTGCCGGACATGAGCGGTTTCGAGGTGCTCGACCAGATCCGCAACGACGAAACGTTGTCGAACGTGCCGGTGGTCGTGTTCACCGGACGGGAACTTTCCGCCGAGGAAGACGCGGAACTCCACACCATGGCCCGCAGCATCGTGGTCAAGGGCGTGGAATCGCCGGAACGCTTGCTCGACGAAACGTCGCTGTTTTTGCACCGTGTGATCACGGAATTGCCGGTCGAAAAGCAGAGGATGCTGGAGAAACTCAATAGTTCCGATGAGGATCTCGTTGGCAAGACCGCGCTTCTGGTGGACGACGACGCCCGCAACATCTTCGCGCTGTCGAGCGTGCTTGAACGGCGCGGCATGAAGGTGCTGACGGCGACCACTGGCCATGAGGCCATTGCGCTGGTCGAATCCAATCCCAAAATAGCGATCGTGCTGATGGATATCATGATGCCGCAAATGGACGGCTACCAGACCATCGGGGTCATCAGGCAGAACCCGTCGTTTGGCCGCCTCCCCATCATCGCGCTGACCGCAAAAGCGATGAAGGGCGACCGCGAGAAATGCCTCGAGGCCGGCGCCTCGGACTATCTGGCAAAACCAGTCAACACCGAGCAATTGCTCCTTGCCATCCGTATGTGGCTCCACCGTTGATCGACGCGCAGATGATGGACCAAGAGAAAGTAAACATACTTCTGGTGGACGATCAGCCGGCAAAGCTGCTCGCCTATGAGGTCATTCTGAAGGAGCTGGGAGAGAACCTGGTCTCGGCCGCCTCGGGGCGCGAGGCGCTCGAGTTCCTGCTGAAGAACGACGTCGCCATCATCCTGGTCGACGTTTGCATGCCGGAACTGGACGGTTTCGAGCTCGCCGCGATGATCCGCGAACACCCCCGTTTCCAGAAGACGGCGATGATCTTCATCTCGGCGATCCAGGTCAGCGATCTGGACCGGCTGCGCGGCTACGAGATGGGCGCGGTCGACTACGTTCCGGTGCCGGTGGTGCCTGAAGTGTTGCGCGCCAAGATCAAGGTGTTCGCCGAACTCTATCGCAAGACCCGTCAGCTGGAGCGGCTCAATGTCGAGCTCGAGGACAGGGTTCGCGCCCGCACCGCCGAATTGGAAGAATCCCATGCGCGGCTCTTGGAAAGCGAGCAGCGCCGGAGTCTGGCGATCGCCGCGGGAAAGATGGGGTCGTGGGACTGGGACTGGGTCAATGGCGACTGGATGTGGGACGAGGGCCAGTATCAAATTCTCGGCGTCGATCCCGGCAGCATTGAGCTGACGCCAGCCAATATTCAGGCCCTGATCCATCCCGACGACGTCCCGGAACTGCACGATGCGTGGGCGAGCTTCGCCCGAGGCGAGAAATCATACGAAGCGGAATTTCGCATCATCCGCCCCGATGGCGAAGTGCGCTGGTGCGCGGGAACGGCCGCGGCGAGCACCGACAGGGACGGCCGCGTCATCCGCGTCAGCGGCGTGACGGTCGACATCACCGAACGCAAACAGGCCGAAGAGCGCCAAAACCTGCTCGCCCGCGAAGTCGACCACCGCGCCAAGAACGCGCTGGCGCTGGCGCAGTCGATCGTTCGGCTGACGCGCGGCGAAAACGTCAAGAGCTACATCCGCTCGGTCGAAGGCCGCATCACCGCGCTCGCACGGGTGCACACCGTGCTTTCGCTGTCGAGCTGGCAGGGCGCTGAAATTGGCAAGCTGATCGACGAAGAGCTGGCGCCATATTCGATGGGCGATCAGATCGCATTGCGCGGCGCCGAGGTGCAGCTGCAACCGGCGACCGCGCAGACGGTGGCCTTGGCGCTGCACGAGCTCGTCACCAATTCGGCCAAGTATGGCGCCCTGTCGGCATTGACGGGACGGCTATCGGTGAAGTGGGAGCTCGAGTCGGGCCTTCTCGAACTCGTCTGGATGGAGACCGGCGGGCCTGTGGTCGAAAAGCCGGTATCAAGGGGATTTGGCACACGGAGCGTCATCGCCAGCATTGAGTCGCAACTCGGCGGAAAGGCCGAATTCGATTGGCGCCCCGAAGGTCTCGTTTGCCGGCTCCTGGTCCCGCTGGTGCGCCAGACCGCGCCCGATCCGGTTCCGCCTCGGGAAACCGTGGCTGATAAAGCCGGCAGCCGGCGCGTTGGACAGTCGGCCCGGCCGTGACGGTTGGAAGGCGGATTACCGCGCCGCCGCCCCGGCAACGGCGCCGGCCGATGGCCGCATCGCTTCCCGGGCCGCGTCGATCGCGCGGATCAGGTCGGTCGGACGAAACGGCTTTTGCAGGCAGACCACGTCAGCCAGTTCAGGTGATTTGGACAGGAAGTCGAGCGCCGTCATGCCGGATATCGCGACAACAGGCAGGTCGGGCACCCGTTCGCGCATCGTCGCGATAACATCGGAGCCGTTCGATCCCTGCAGGAAGATATCGACGATCGCGAGGTCGAAATCGGCAGCTTCGAATGCGGTCAATCCCGCTTCGGCGGTGGCGGCCTCGACGATTTCGAATTGGTTGATCCGCAGCACGATCGAGATCATCGTGCGCACGTCGGACTGGTCGTCGATCACAAGGACACGCGGCATGAAGAAAATTCCCGAACGGCCGTGCAGATAGCCTATGATAAAAGTACCCGACGCAGGCGCAATGCCACGTGGAATATTCAGCGTTTGGGTAAAGGGCCGGTTACCCGGGACCTGTCTTTCCGGCCATGAATTGAATGGCTAGTATGTAACCTTGGGTTGATTCCATCCGGACCGACCTCATTGTAGACTTGACGTGCCCATTTCGGCCCATGAGCAGCTCCGCGTCTCCTGCCTGTTGCAGGTCTGTTAGTCCTCCCGATCGATATCCGCCTATCGGCTAGATACCCCCTTCGGTGGATAGGTTAATGTTCGCCCATTTGGTGCTGGCCCGGTGACGCGTTCGATGCCAGTTTGCCAGGGACAACGATGCAGACGGCTGACGAGCGCAACATCTTTCTATCGACCCTGCCGGCAACCAGCCGCGACCGCAGGGCCGCGCTGGCAGTGGTCGGCGTCTCGACGGTTCTGTTCGTCCTCGCCGCAGTTTACGCCAGGGTGCCGCTAGCCCCCGTTCCGGCCTTCATTCCAAGTTATCAATCCGCGCTCGCGATCAACGATCTCATCACCGCGATCCTGCTGTTCTCGCAATTCGCGATCTTGCGCTCGCGGGCGCTGCTGCTGCTCGCGAGCGGATATTTGTTCACCGCGACCGCGGCGATCGTTCACGCCCTGACCTTTCCAGGCGTCTTTGCTCCGACCGGGCTGCTCAATGCCGGCCCGCAGACAACCGCCTGGCTTTACCAGATCTGGCACATCGGATTTCCGGTTGTCATGCTCGGCTATGCGTTCCTGAAAGACAAGGATGGCGGCCCGAAGATCCCGGGATCCGAGGTACGGGCGATCCTGGGCAGCATCATTGCGGTCGCGGCGGCGATATCCTTTGCCGCCTGGTTCGTCACCGCCAGGCATGACCTGCTGCCTGTCATGATCAGCGGCGGACATTTCACCTACACGCTGATCGGTACCCTGTCGGCGGAAGTGCTTCTCAGCTTCGCGGCGCTGCTGATCCTGTGGCACCGGCGACCGCATTCCGTGCTCGACGTCTGGCTGATGGTCGTGATGTGCGCCTGGATGTACGACATCGCACTGTCCGGAATTCTCAACGCGGCCCGCTTCGATCTGGGATTTTACGCCGGCCGGATCTACGGACTTTGTGCCGCCAGCTTCGTCCTCGCGGTGCTCCTGATCGACAATGTCGCCCTGCAGGCCCAGTTGGCCCGGCTGCTCGACAAGCTGCGCCGCCAGGCGGCTTCCGAGCGCAGCCTCCACACCGAGCGCGAACGTCTTTTCAGCGCGGTCGTCGAATCCTCCAACGACGCCATCATCACCAAATCGCTCGACGGCATCATCACCGGCTGGAACCGCGCCGCGGAGCGCCTGTTCGGGTTCGTTTCGATCGAAGCCGTGGGCCGGCACGTCGACCTCATTGTTCCGGCAGACCGCCGCGCCGAGGTTCGCAACATCCTCCAACAGGTCCGCAGTGGCGAGAGGATCGAAGACTTCGAAACGGTGCGCACCCACAAGGACGGGCGAACCGTGGATGTCTTGCTGACCATCGCGCCGATCCGCTCGGCCGCCGGCGAAATTGTCGGCGCATCCAAGATCGCGCGCGACATTACCGATAGCAAGCGAACGCAAAAGGCGCTCAGCCAGGAGATCGAAGAACGGCAACGCATTTTCGAAACCTCGCACGACCTGATCTTCGTCACCGACAGCAGCGGAAATTTCATCCAGGTCAGTCCGAGCGCCAGGATCATCCTCGGTTACGATCCGGCCGAAATGATCGGCCGGAGCGCCATCCATTTCATCCACCCCGAGGATCTCGACAGCACGCGCAACGAGATGCGCGCGGCGCGGCGCGGAAACCAGCTGCGAAATTTCGAGACCCGCTACATGCACAAGGACGGACAGTCCGTCACCTTGAATTGGACCGGCACGTGGTCGGAGCCGGTGAAACGGCATTTCTTCATCGGCCGCGACCTCACCGAGAAGCAGGCGGCGGAAGCCCAGTTGCGGCACATCCAGAAGATGGACGCGATCGGCCAGCTGACCGGCGGCGTCGCGCACGACTTCAACAACATCCTGACCGTGATCACCGGGACCATCGGAATCCTGGAGGAATCGGTTGCCGACAAGCCCGAACTCGTCGCCATTACCAAATTGATCGACGAAGCCGCCGAACGCGGCGCCAACCTGACCAAGCATCTATTGGCCTTTGCCCGCAAGCAGCCGCTGCAGCCCGTTGAAGTCGACGTCAACGGGCTGGTGCTGGAGGCCGCCAAACTGCTGCACCCGACGCTCGGCGAAAACGTCGAGATCACGCCGCTGCTGGCCGAGGATGCATGGACGGCCCTGGTCGATCCGAACCAGCTATCGACGGCGGTGCTCAACCTTGCGCTCAACGCGCGCGACGCCATGCCCAATGGCGGCAAGCTCGCGCTCGAGACCGGCAACATCTATCTCGACGAGAACTACGCCGGCATGCACAGCGAGGTCGTGCCCGGCCATTATGTGATGGTCGCGGTGAGCGATACCGGCACCGGAATCCCCGCAGCGCTGATCGAGCGGGTGTTCGATCCCTTCTTCACCACCAAGGAAGTCGGCAAGGGCACCGGCCTCGGGCTCAGCATGGTGTTCGGTTTCGTCAAACAGTCAGGCGGGCATATCAAGATCTACAGCGAGGAAGGCCACGGCACGTCGGTCAAGATGTACCTGCCGCGTGCCACGGGATTGAACCAGACCGCCGCCGAAGCCGCGATATCAGCCAATGTCGATGGCGGCACCGAGACCGTTCTCGTCGTCGAAGACGATTCGCTGGTGCGCCGTTACGTGGTGACGCAGATCGAAAGCCTCGGCTACACCACGCTCGAGGCGGCCAATGCCAGCGAGGCCCTGCAGATCATCGATACCGCCCCGACGCTGCATTTGCTCTTCACCGACGTCATCATGCCCGGCATGATGAACGGCCGCCAGCTGGTCGATGAGGCGCTGAAACGGCGACCGTCGCTGAAGACCCTGTACACATCGGGCTATACCGAAAACGCCATCGTTCACCACGGCCGTCTCGATTCCGGCGTGCTGCTGCTCGCCAAGCCGTACCGCAAGTCCGAACTCGCCAGGATGTTCAGATTGGCGCTTGGTAGTTGAAGCCTTGTTGACGGCCGATATATCGGCGAGGATGACCAGACATCGATGGCCGCAATCGGCGCGGACTTGAACGGACCGGCATCTTGAAAAACCTTCTCACCGACATTTCCGGCATTCGCGTCGGCCACGCCGAAGACGCTTCCGTCGCATCCGGCGTTACCGCGATCATTTTCGATAGCCCCGCGACCGCGTCGATCGATGTGCGCGGCGGCGGCCCCGGCACCCGCGATGAAGCCCTGCTCCGGCCTGAAGCCACGGTCGAGGCCGTCGACGCGATTACGCTCTCCGGCGGTTCCGCGCTTGGGCTGGATGCCGCGGGCGGCGTGCAGGCCTGGCTCGCCGAACAGGGGCGCGGCCTGCGGATCCGTGAAGCGATTATCCCGATCGTGCCCGGCGCGATCTGCTTCGATCTTCTCAACGGCGGCAACAAGGCCTGGGGACGCTTTCCGCCCTATCGCGATCTCGGCTATGCCGCCGCCTGCGCGGCGGGCACCGATTTCGCGCTCGGCAGCGTCGGGGCCGGCCTTGGCGCCACCACCGCTAATTTCAAGGGCGGTCTTGGTTCGGCCTCCGCGCAAACCGAAGATGGCGTCATGGTGGCGGCGCTTGCGGTGGTCAACGCCGTCGGCAGCGTGACGGTCGGCGACGGGCCGTGGTTCTGGGCGGCGCCGTTCGAAATCGACGGCGAATATGGCGGACGCGGACTGCCGCCGACATTCACAAAGGACATGCTGAAGGCGCGGCTCAAAGGCGCCCCGGAACCGATCTCCGGCGAAAACACCACGCTGGTCGTCGTCGTCACCGATGCGGTGCTGACGAAGGCGCAGGCCAAGCGCCTCGCGATGATCGCGCAGACCGGCATGGCGCGCGCGATCTATCCCGTGCATGCGCCAACCGACGGTGACGTGGTGTTTGCGGCGGCGACCGGGAGGAAGCCGGTCGATCCGCGGCACGGTCTCACCGAGCTCGGGATGGTGGCGGCCAATGTCGTCGCCCGCGCGATTGCGCGCGGCGTCCACAGCGCGACCGCGCTGCCCTTTCTGGGCGCGCTACCGGCGTGGGGGGATCGCTTCGGCTAGGTCGCATTCCGAAGCTTCATCGCCGGGTCTCTTTTTCAGGCGGTGACCGACAGCGATGCCGATGCCGTGGCGGAAGCCGAAATCGCCTGCGCCTGACGCTGGATCATCTTCTCGATGATATTGTACGACGATGTCGCGGCGCTCGAAGCGCTCGCCGATGCGGCCGACGTCATCGTGACCTTGGAACCATCAGCATAGGTCAGCGATGTCGTCACCGAACCATCGCTGTTGGTGACGGACGTACTGGATGCGCCCTGCAGGGCCTGCATCAGGGGATCGGAATTCGATCCGTTCTCGCCGGAACCGCCGGCGCGATGGTGGCGCCCCTTGCCGCCCTTCAGCGCCGATGCCAGTTCGCCGAGGCTGACCGAGCCGTCGCCGTCCTTGTCAAGCTTGCCGAAGACGCTGTCGGCATTATCCAGATTGGTGCCGCCGGCGCCGAGCGCGTCTTCGAATTCCGATTTGGTGATCTTGCCGTCGCCGTTGCCGTCGATTTGCGAGAACAGGCTCTTGAGCGCGTCCGAGCGGCTCGTGGACGCCTGTGACGTCGATTCCGTCGAGGACTGACTTTGCGCAGCCAGCAGCGCGCTCATGGTTGCCGGCGAGATTTGCGAACCGCCGCTACCTCCGGCGCTGCTGCTCGAACCGGTCGAGGCCGAGGCAGTCGCGAAGGAGTCGAACAGGCTTGTCTTGGCAGTTCCGGTGGCTTTTGCGGACGACGACTTCGAGGAAGTCAGCGCCTGGAGGGCATCGATCGCCGATGACGCGGCACCAAGAGCAAGCAACATGACAGAACCCCAACAACGCCGCTCAGCGCGGCCCCTCGTTCATGCCGGTTCCTCAGCAAGCGCCATGCCACGGCGAGAAACCCAACAAATCAGCGGTTTTCCTGATCTTGTCCGGGCCGCCGAGGTGGGAACCTGCCCGGCAATAGCTGCCCGAGACGGCAGATTTTTCCGCCCGACCGGAGTCATTCGCAGCCGCATTGCCCCCGGCCGCCCTGCATGATACGCGGGGAAATCCGTCCCTTGTGCACCGGAGCGCACATGTCCCAGCAATTCGTCTCGCGTCCGCTCGTCATTGCCCCGTCGATCCTCGCTTCGGATTTCTCCAGGCTGGGCGAGGAAGTCCGCGCGGTGGACGCCGCCGGCGCCGACTGGATCCATCTCGACGTGATGGACGGGCACTTCGTGCCGAACATTTCCTACGGCCCCGACGTCATCAAGGCGATGCGCCCGCATACCAAGAAGATCTTCGACGCGCATTTGATGATCGCGCCGTGCGATCCCTATCTCGAAGCCTTCGCCAAGGCGGGCTGCGACCAGATCACCGTCCACGCCGAGGCTGGTCCGCATCTGCACCGCTCGCTGCAGGCGATCCGCGCGCTCGGCAAGAAGGCCGGCGTCTCGCTCAATCCGGGCACGCCTATCAGCGCGATCGAGTATGTGATCGACCTGATCGACCTCGTGCTCGTGATGTCGGTCAATCCCGGTTTCGGCGGCCAGGCCTTCATCCGCTCGGCGCTCGGCAAGGTCCGCGACATCAGGGCGATGACCGCGGGCCGTCCGATCGATATTGAAGTCGACGGCGGCGTCGGTCCTGACGTCGCGGGCGAACTCGCCGCCGCCGGCGCCAACGCACTGGTGGCGGGCTCCGCGGTGTTCAAGGGCGGCACCGTGGAGGCCTACAAGACCAACATATCAGCGATCCGCAATGCGGCGGCATTGGCGCGCGGCGAAGCGATCTAGCACAGTCAGGACGTCGTCGCCGATGCCTTCCGGATGATGTCGTGCACCACACGCACATCGGGAACGGCCTTCATTCTGATAGCCGCATAGCTAACCGCGTCCCCGGCATGGTCGGCTTTGGTTTCGCTAAATTGGAATGTCCCGCTCGCGTCAGAAATAGCGCTTGAATCACGGCCAAACCGATGCCTTCAACCGGCAAAACCGGACAACCGGAACTGCCGAGATTACCCCGTGACCGGACATGCTGCGGACGTGTCAAAATCGACGCGATTGACCCAAAACGGACTTTTTCAGTGCCCCAATAGTCCGTAGGATTAGGTGACCGCAGGCCGGCACACGCTCACCCGCCGAACGACGGAACCAGTGTCTTCAACGACCCGAGATTACGTTGGCGTGACGCACAAACAGCCGCCATGTACCCGCTTCGTTTTTCCAGACATTCGTGAAGCGGCGCTTGATTGGCTGCCCAGCGACCAGACCCGCGCTCGGGGCGTCGCTTACCGGATGAACAGTTTCGAGGCCCATGATGATGACGAAGGCTCCGTCAGCACGGATGAACTCGATCTGGCGCTCGAACTTCGAAAAATTAATAATGCCCGCCCGTACGAACGTGTCTAGGACGGCGCGTTTCCCTACAACCACCTGGTTGTTCGGCGCGTTGACGATGAACTGTTCGGACCACAGTCTCTCCAGGGCGGCACCATCACGATTCAAAGCGGCTGTCCGTTCCTGATCGTCGAGCGAGCGCACAAGTTCTTCGTCCGACTTGTGATCTTGTGCCATGGCGACCGTCCAAAATAGCGGGCTGAGCAGCAGGAAAAGCGCCGTTGCAATTCTCATTTCACAGCTCCCCATTCGGTCAGTTCGTTGCTAGACTAGAGTGGCTTTCGGCAGTATTGCACTTCTGCGGGCAGACTAGCAGCTTCGCGTGTTCGCCGCTCGCCTGTGGACGACCGTCGCTTCGACTGAGAGAGACACCATTGATCTCCATGACGACCGATAGTGTGCTGCCGCGGGAGCGCGCGGACTTCTGGACAGATATTGTCAGCCGCCACGTCACGCCAATGTCCATCGAGCCGGCTGGCGAACAACCCCTGCGCGGCACGGTCCAGGCGCGAATAATCGGAGACCTTGCGGTGGCGCAAGTCTGCGGCCGCGGAGTTCGTGCTACGCACGCACGCGTGCAGATCGCACGCACTAACGGTCACCTGTATGCCGCCTGCGTGCATCTCGACGGCGAAGCTCGGATCAACCGCCGGGGCGAGCAGATTGCACTACAAAAGGGCGACGTCTTCATCACCGACAGCCGGCAAGAGTTCACGCTTGACCTTGAACGGCCGTGGCGGCACTTGCTCATCACTTTGCCGACTCAATGGATCGACGGTCGCGTGACCCGGCCAGACCTGCTTTCAGGCGCAGTATTGCATGGCAATCCGCTTGCCCGCCTTTGGGCGAGTCAACTTGTCAGCGGCTTTATGCTTTCCGGCGACCTTTCGCCGGCTGCCGGGACGCTGTTTGCGCGACATTCGGTCGAGTTATTAGCGCAGTTGCTAGAGGAAGCTCACAGTGACCAGCCTACGCCCTCAGATGCAGTGCGTGCCGCGATCTTCCTGAACGCCTGCCATGTGATCACGCTCAAATTTGGCGACCCAAGCCTGACGCCAGGTCAGATAGCGCAGGAACTGAAGGTATCAACACGCACGCTGACACGGATTTTCGCTGCAAACAACGAGACGGTCATGCAGCGCTTATTCGACGAGCGCAACCGTCAAGCTGCCAAACTCTTAACCATGCCGGGAGCATTTCACCGGTCAATTACTGAAATTGCTTTTGCCTGCGGCTTCAACGACGCCTCGCATTTTGGACGTGTCTTTGCTGCGAAGATGCATATGACGCCTTCTCAATGGCGACGACGAAAACATTGAGATCCTACCCATCTCAGATTGGCTTGGCTCACTGCGGGCCACCGCGCAGTTCGTTGAGAAACCGGATCGAGTGAATCGAAATTTTCGCCGCATGCGACATGTCCGCTCCTGGCACTTTTCGGACATGGAGCGATGTCCGACTTGAGTCCGTTGTGCGCACCAAAGCGGACTCCACCGACGACTACAGATTTACGGGTTCACGCCCTGGCGAGCGACGCCGTTTCTGCTTGCTGCCAATTCGTCGGGTGGGCAAAGGCGCGCTAGCGCCGTGCCCACCATCTTCGTTTCGGTAGGCACGCGGAGGCTGCCGTCAGGGGCGCATTCGCGCGACCCGTTGGCTTTGCCCACCCTACGATTCCTCAACTAAGCCAGCGTATGAACAATCACCGGTCCGGCAACTGCCGTCGCAGGCCCCGTGAGCAAAGGCGTCAGGTTCTGCTCGATCCAGGCGATCCCGCGCCGGTTCGACTCCTCGGCGCCTGCGTAATTGTTGAAGATGCTGATCGCCGTCACGGTGTCGTCGGGCGCATAGACCACGTAGTAGGCCATGAAGCCTTCGACATCACTGATGATCGGGATGGCGCCTTCCTTGATCCTGCGTGCCAGTTCTTCGGCCATGCCGGTCTTTGCCTTGCCCTGACGAATGGCGGCATACATGGGAAACCCTCCTTCACCGGTAGCAGAAGCCCACGCCGCACATTACGCCATCCCCGGCAATCGCGCCATCCAACGTTGCGGCCCGAACCATTCTTGCACCGCAAGCGACCAACGGGCATGAGCATGGATGAAATTCGATCGACGCTGTTTTCCGCGAAGCTGCAGCGGCTGCTGGCCGAGGCACTGCAACGCGGCGAACGCGTGCTCTGGCAGGGCCAGCCCGACGCTGTCGCCGACATGATGATGTGGCGGTTTCTGTGGTGGATCGGATTCCCGTGGCTGACGCTCGCCGCCGTCGCGACCGCCAAAGGCTGGATCGATCAATCGGCGATGTTCTTTCTGCTGTCCGGCGTCATGATGATCGCGGCGCCCCTGGTGATGCTGCTGTACGATTGGCAGACGCTATGCGTGATCACCAATCGCCGCGCGCTGATCTTGCGCACGGCCTGGGGCAGGCCGACCGCCAAGGGCACCTCGTTCAAGGACATGGACGCGACATTCGAAATCCTCGACATTGGCCGCGGCGCAGGCCACCTGAATTTCGCGTCCGGTGTTTCGACCCGGTCGCCCGATGCCGACTACACCGGCCGCTACGGGTTTCGTTGCATTCGAAATCCCTCCGCTGTGCGCGACATTCTCGAGCGCGCACGTGCCGGGAACACGCAGAGTGGCTAGTTGGGTTCGGCCAATGCTCCGCTCGCGGCTGATGGAACCCGAAGCGTCATCGTCTTGACCATGAAGCTTCATCGTCTGGCCACGAAGCTTCATGGTCTGGCCATAAAGCCGGAACACCGTCGATCCCTGACATTCGACGGAACCAGCCATGACCAAAGCCCTCACCGCAGCCGCCATGATCCTGCTGCTTGCGCCCTCCGTAGCCTTTGCGCAGCATCGGGCTGGCGACGCCGCATTGGGTGCAGTGTCGGGCGCTGTGGTGTTGGGGCCGATTGGCGCGGTCGCAGGCGCCTTCATCGGCTACTCGGCGGGACCGTCGATCGCACGGTCCATGGGCATTGATCGATCCGGATCGCAGCGTCCGCGCCGGCAAGCCTCGAAAGAGCGCGTGCGCGGCGCGCGAGCGGAAGTTGTTCGCGAAACCAGGCCCGTCGCCGCTCGCGCCGAAAGAGATGCGCGTGTCGCGACGACCCGAAACGAAGCCAGTAATGCAGTGCCGAGCGCGAGGCCATCGGCGCCTGCAGCGACGACAGCAGCGCCTGCGGCAACGTCAACACCGCCTGTGCAGACACTCGAGTGAGTCCGGCGTAGCTGACGTCGACAATCCGCTGGCTCGCGAATAATGCCGTCGCGCAGGTTACGCGCCGCACCTGCAGCAATTCATATTGCGCCGCCGCATGCACAAACTTCGTGCGGCCTACCGTAGAAGTCCGGTCTTCACGGATTCAAGCAAATCACGCACAACGCGTTTCCGAATTTCGCGGAGTGCGGCATCATGACGATGATATTGGTCTGGACCGGCGTGGCGTTGTGGTTGGCCCTGAATGCAGCCGTCACTGTTTGCCTGGTAGCGGCAGAGCCCGGCACAAAGCGGCGCACAAACAATCGCGCTCCCCGCTGGATGTGAACCATGGGCGCGGTCGCCAGGCGACTGGTGAGGCGCTAGCGCCTGATCGCGCGCCGCCCGCGGCCCGATCTCGAATTCTTCTTCAGCCGGTATGAGCGGCGCCGGCCGGCGATGGACCGGCTCGATAGCGGTTCCAGGTCCGATCTTTACGAATTGGAAAGCCGGACGCGGTTACAGGATCGCCGCTAGACACCGTTCCCCCCAAGTCGAAGCCTGTCGCATTTTTTTGCGCCGTGCGTGGGAACTGTTCGCTTAGCCTGAGAATATTACAGCCAAAGAATTTCGAGAGAGCCATGAATCCGCTTTGCCCAAGCTGTCTGAACGAGATGTCGAAGACGGCGTCGTCGCGCAACATGTTCCGTTGCGAACCCTGCCGCGAAATCATCCAGTTCTTCGACGTCTGGCAGGACCGCGACACCAAGCCGCCACGCGACGAGAAGCGCCCGATCGATCGGGCTCGCGCCGCCTAGCTCGCCTCGATCGCCTTCGGCGTGCTGCTGCTCTTATTTTCCGCCACGGCCGAGCGCGGCGGCCGCACCACGGTCACCGTGCAGGCCGCCTCGGCGGCGACCTTGGCCGAGACGCTGCCCAGAAACGTGCGCATCATCGAATTCTGGCGCGCGCCGATCACGATATGGTCGACCTGATTGACCGCGGTGAATTCCAGGATCGCGGATGCCGGATCGATCGCTTCCAGCACATGCACCGTGAGCCGGCTCTCGTCGAGTTTTAACGGCGAAGCCCAGTGCCGCAGCGCGACCAGCCGGTCGATGTGCTTGTTGTTGCCCTGCTCGTCGAGCGTCCGGTCGATGGTGATGCGGCCGAGTTTTAGCACGTTAATGCAGGCGAGCCGCGCCGATGGCAGCGTCGCCAACAACTGCTCGGCGGTCGCGCGCAGGCATTCATTGAGCGGTCCCGAACCTTCTTCGGTATCGATGGCGACGGCCACGATCGGCCCCGACGCCAGTTGCGCTGCCACATCCGATTTGGGTTTCGGCAGCGTCAGCCCGCGATTGAAGCGGCGGCGCCACACCGTCGTGAGCGGATCGCGCTGGAGGCGTTCCGACCGCGCAGTGAGCTTGGCTTGATCCGGATGCGCCAGTTCGAACGCCAGTTGCGAGGCCGTCGGATGACGCCAGACCGGTTCGATTTCCAGGCAACGCAGCACGATTTCCTGCAGCCAAAGCGGATAGTCGGGCTTGAGCTTTCGCGGCGGATAGGGATCGCGCCACAGCCGCCGCTTCATGCCGCGCAAGGTTTCGCTTTCGCCGAACGGCCGCACGCCCGTCGTGAAGAAATACAAGAGCACGCCGAGTGAAAACAAATCGCTGCGCGGATCGTCGCGCACGCCGAGCAAACGCTCCGGCGCCATGTAGGGCGCGGTGCCGTAGGGCAGACGAAATTCTTCCTGCAAGAGATCAGGCAATTGATTGTGATGCGACAGTCCGAAATCGATCAGCACGGCCTCGCCGCTGCCACGAAACATGATGCTGCTCGGCTTGATGTCGTGATGGATGACGTTCTGCCGGTGCAGGTCGGCGAGCGCGGTCGCGATCTTGCCGGCGATCACCCTCGCCTCTTCATACGGAATCGGCAGGTCGCCGAGCCGGTCATACAGCGTTTTGCCGGGGATGCGCTCGATCACCACATAAGGCTGCCGGTCGAAATCGCCGGAGCCGAAGCAAAGCGGCACGTGCGGTCCGGCGAGCCGCGGCACGATCATCTGCTCCATCTCGAAAGAGACGATCGCCGCCGGATCCTCGCCCTCGGAAATCCGCGGGATCTTCATCAGCAGCGGCACAGTGATGCCGGGATGAGTCACGCTCCATAGCGTCGCCATGCCGCCTTGATGGACGCGCTCGCCGATCGCAAAACCGTCGAGCTCCGCGCCCGGCTCAATCAAAGGCTTCGCCATCTCACCGCCCCTCGAGCAGGCGATCGGCCAGCCAGCGTGGCAGGCCGTTGGCGCGAATGCGGTCCGCCGCGGTCTCGACGTCATACGGCACGCGGCAATAGGTGATTTCGCGCGACGCGGTATCGAGCATCGCAAACGCCGCCGCCGGATTGCCGTCACGCGGCTGTCCGACCGAACCGATCACGGCCAGCCAGCGCCGGCCGCCAAGCAGCTGCACCGGGACATCAGAGGTCGGCACGAAGCTCGTCATCTTCGCCGCCGATGACATCGAATAGAGCGCGGGCTGATGGATATGCCCGCAGAAGGTAAATTGAGCATCGGTGGCCTCGATACTGCGGGCAGCTCCCGTCGTGCCATCGACGTAGCGCCATCGCGCCGGATGACTTGCTTCGGAATGCACGTAGAGGCGATCGTCCTCCTGCTGCGTCAGCGGCAATTCGGCGAGGAACCGCCGCTGCGGCGCGCTCAGCCGGCTGCGCGTCCATTCGATCGCGGCCTGGGCCGCGGCATTCATGCTCTCGGACGGCGTGCCGATGGCGTTGTCGTGGTTGCCGCGCACGGCGATGGCGCCGTCATGGACGAGATCCATCACGGTCTCGACCGCCCATTCGGGGTCGGCGCCATAGCCGACGATGTCGCCGAGGCAGATGATCCGCTCGGCGCCGCGCGCGCGCGCCGCCGCAAGACAGGCGCTGAACGCCTGCCGGTTGGCATGGATATCCGCAAACACCGCAAGACGCACGTCTTCCTCCGCGTCCATAGTCGCGCCGCTGCCGGCACGTGGCTTGATGGATATCAAACACCGGGAGGCATGCGGCCCGCAATGATGCGGAAGGCTGGGATATGCAGGGGCCCGCCGCTGATCAGCGCTTCCTTGGCGCTTCCAGGCCCTTGAGCAGCAGCGCCAGCAGCGCGTCGATGCGGGCCGGCGTCTCCGGATCGCGCCATTCGTCGGCATGCGCGGGATGATGGTAGCGCGTGGTGGCGTCGAACAACGCACGCGCCGTCACCTTGACGTCGGCGATCTGGAAGACGCCCTGCTTGACGCCTTCGGACATGATATCCGTGACCTGGCCGATCAGGCGCTCCCGGTGCGCCTGCACCGCCTCGCAGGCCTCGCGGGCCAGCGTCAGGTAGGTCTGGAACATCTCGGGATCTTCGGAAACCTTCTTGTATTTGATCTCGAACATCGTGCGCAGCCACTTCTCGAGCCTGGCAGGCGCCGGTCCGGAGGATTCCGCGATCTTCTGCAGCGGTGCGTTGGCGCGGTCGAGCCAGCGTTTGGCAACCGCCTGGCGCAGTGACGCCTTGCTGGGGAAATGCCGGTAGACGCTGCCGTGGCTGACATCCAGCGCACGGGCAACGTCCACCACCGTGGCCTTGGCCAACCCGTAGCGGCGCAATACGTCCTCGGTAACCTCCAAAATTCGCTCAGGGGTCAAAACCACAACTTCGTTCATGCGCGCACCTGCGGAATGATGGAATGGGTGGTCATTTGGTAATCCCTGGAGCCTTGCAAGGTTCAGCTTTTCAGCGGTCCCAAACGGGTCGCCTGGGCTTCCAGATGGCGGGCCACCTGGGCGTTCAGCCAGCGGCTGATTTGTGTCGTCAGATTAATGATTTCGATTGTCATGGCTTAAGTCCTCTCAAGTACCCGGGCTCAGTGCCAGCGAGCCCGGATGACGCCCCTATCCGTGGCGTCGAAGAAGGATATAGCATGTCTCGCTGACAGATTTCAATATCTGTCATTCAGTTTTTCGTGATTGAGGCGCTGAGCTGGTCGCCCCTACTGAGAGGCTGACTCAAGAGATCGATGGAATGAGCGCCTTGCACCGAACGTCGTCATGCCCGGGCTCGTCCCGGGCATCCACGTCTTAAGCTGTAGCTGCCAGAAAAGACGTGGATGGCCGGGACAAGCCCGGCCATGACGAAAAAGGGAGTCTTTTTCAGGCAGTTAGGAAGGGCCGAAATACTGCTTCGTTGTCTCACTCGGGCAGCCCTGCTAAAGCACGGCGTAAAAAACAATTCGCCGGAGTCGTCGATGATCCCCCGCTACACCCGCCCGGAAATGGCCTCCATCTGGGAGCCGCAGACCCGCTTCAAGATCTGGTTCGAGATCGAGGCGCATGCGGCCGATGCGCAGGCGGAACTCGGCGTCATCCCGAAGGAAGCCGCCAAAACCGTCTGGGCCAAGGCGCGTAACGTCACCTTCGACATCGCCCGTATCGACGAGATCGAACGCGAGACCAAGCACGACGTCCTCGCCTTCACGACCCATCTGGCCGAGATCGTCGGCCCCGAGGCGCGCTTCATTCACCAGGGCATGACCTCCTCCGACGTGCTCGACACCTGCTTCAACGTCCAGCTCACCCGCGCCGCCGATCTTTTGCTCGCCGATATCGACAAGGTTCTGGCGGCGCTGAAGAAGCGCGCCTTCGAACACAAGATGACGCCGACCATCGGCCGCTCCCACGGCATCCATGCCGAGCCCGTGACGTTCGGCCTCAAGCTCGCTTACGCCTATGCGGAATTTTCCCGTGCCCGCGAACGCCTGGTCGCCGCCCGCAAGGAAGTCTCGACCTGCGCGATCTCGGGCGCCGTCGGCACCTTTGCGCAGATCGATCCGCGCGTCGAAGAACATGTCGCCAAGGCGATGGGACTGACGCCGGAGCCGATCTCGACGCAGGTGATCCCGCGCGACCGCCACGCGATGTATTTTGCAACGCTCGGGGTCATCGCCTCCTCGGTCGAGCGTCTCGCCACCGAGATCCGCCACCTGCAGCGCACCGAAGTACTGGAAGCCGAAGAGTTCTTCTCCGAGGGCCAGAAGGGTTCTTCGGCGATGCCGCACAAGCGCAACCCGGTGCTGTCGGAAAACCTCACCGGCCTGTCGCGCATGGTGCGCGCCTATGCGATGCCGGCGATGGAGAACATCGTGCTCTGGCACGAGCGCGACATCTCGCACTCGTCCGCCGAACGCATGATCGGGCCCGATGCCACCGTGACGCTCGATTTCGCGCTGATGCGCCTCGCCGGCCTGGTCGAGAAGCTCTTGATCTACCCCGAGAACATGCAGAAGAACCTCGACCGCCTCGGCGGCCTCGTGCATTCGCAGCGGATATTGATGGCGCTGACGCAAAAGGGCGCCAGCCGCGAGGACGCCTACAAATACGTACAGCGCAACGCCATGCCGGTATGGCGCGGCGAAGGCGATTTCCTGACGTTGCTGAAAAAAGACCCCGACGTGAAGAAGCACCTGAGCGACGCCGAAATCGAGGAACGCTTCGACCTCGGCTATCACTTCAAGCACGTCGACACGATCTTCAGGCGCGTGTTCGGGGCAGCGTAGAATTACAGTCGCAAACGAACAACACAAGAAACGGATCTCCCATGCCCATCGTCAACCGCATCGCCGCCTTGTCAGATGAAATGGCCGCCTGGCGCCATGACTTCCACGAGAATCCGGAATTGCTCTACGAAGTCCACCGTACCGCCGGCATCGTAGCCGACCGCTTGCGCGAATTCGGCTGCGACGAGGTGGTGACGGGCATCGGCCGCACGGGCGTCGTCGGCGTGATCCGCGGCCGCAAGAGCACGTCCGGCAAGACCATCGGCCTGCGCGCCGACATGGATGCGCTGCCGATCGAGGAGACTTCGGGTGTTCCCTACGCCTCCAAGATTCCCGGCAAGATGCACGCCTGCGGCCATGACGGGCACACCGCGATGCTGCTTGGCGCGGCCAAATATCTCGCCGAGACGCGCAATTTCGACGGTACGGCTGTCGTCATCTTCCAGCCGGCCGAAGAAGGCGGCGCCGGCGGCAAGGCGATGGTCGACGATGGATTGATGACCCGCTGGGGCATTCAGGAGGTCTATGGCCTGCACAACATGCCGGGCTTGCCCGAAGGGCACTTCCACACCACGCCGGGCGCAATGCTCGCTTCAGCGGATAAAATCGAGATCACGGTCCACGGCAAGGGCGGCCATGCGGGCTCCGGTCCGCACAACGCGGTCGACAGCGTGTTGGTCGGCTCGCAGATCGTCAACGCGTTGCAGTCGATCGTATCGCGCAACGTCGATCCGCTCAAATCGGCCGTTATCTCGATCACCATGTTCCAGGCCGGCACCGCCTTCAACATCATTCCGGAGACCGCCAAACTCGGTGGAACGGTGCGCACGCTCGATCCTGCAATCCGCGATCTCGTCGAGCGCCGCATCGGCGAGGTTGCCGACAGCGTGGCGCGGGCTTACGGCGGATCGGCCGAAGTCAAATACACACGTTCGTATCCGGTGACGGTGAATCACGCGCGAGAGGCCGGCATCGCCGCAGAAGTGGCCCGCGATGTCGTCGGCGCCGACCGCGTCAACGAGCGCGCGTTGCCACTGATGGGTTCGGAAGATTTCGCATTCATGCTGGAAGCGCGCCCCGGCGCTTTCATCTTTCTCGGCATGGGCGACGGCAATGAATGCCACCACCCCGGCTACACGTTCAACGACAATATCCTCGGCCACGGCGCATCGTACTGGGTGCGGTTGATCGAGAAGTCGATGCCGGCGGGTTGACGACGCGCGCCACGGCGTTCGGCATCTCGGCGCAGCTTTCGATCCGATCTTCAGGCGCGCGTTTGGGGAGAGCTGACGAAAGCTAGCCTGAGCATTTGAACTCGTCATGGCCGGGCTTGTCCCGGCCATCCACGTCTTTCGTGCTAAGCTGAAGCGAAGACGTGGATGCCCGGCACAAGGCCGGGGCATGACGAGCCAGGTATCGCAACCCTCAACCTCGCGCCCATCACCCCGCCTCACCGTCGATCATGCGCGCGGCAACGCGATCGCGCCTGACAAAATGATGCCACAGCGCGGCCGCGACATGGATCACGATCAGCGCCAGCAGCACATAGGCGAAGAAAATGTGGCGGTCTTCCCAGGCCTGCGCGGCGGCGCGGCCGGGCGCGGTAAACTGCGGGACATGAAACAGCCCGAACCAGTCCGAATAGTTCTGCGCACGCGCGCCGGAATGCGCCCAGCCCAGCATGGCGACCAGGATGGTGACGGCATAGAGCGCGCCATGGCTGACGCGCGCCAAAATCCGTTCCCAGCGCGCTGAGGCATCGGGCAAGGCCGGCGTCGGATTGAGGCTGCGCCAGATCAGTCGCAGCACCATCAAGAGCAGCACCGCATAGCCGATATCGGCGTGGATTGAGCGATAGAAGAAACGGTCGGGCCGCGCCGGAAAATGGTTCATCCACCAGCCAAAGGCAATCATGCCGAGGATGGCGATGCCGAGCAGCCAGTGGAACCCGCGGGCAACACTGCCCCAACTCGCTTGTGTATTCCGGATCATTTCCCGCGCAGCCTCTTAACTCGGGGGTCGACGATTTCGCTCGTAACGGCAATGGCTTATCCTGATAGCTAGCGGCGATAATCAACGCGACCTGAATCATTGCAAATCACCGATTTGTGCAAATTGCGGCCCCCGAAACGCCAAAACAACTGAACGGTAACCGCGGATCGGCTAAAGTCGCAGCGTGGCAGCTCCTCCAACGATTCTCGTCTTCGATTCCGGCCTTGGCGGCCTCACTGTCTTGCGCGAGATCGTGGGCGCGCGGCCCGACGCCCATTATGTCTACGTCGCCGACGACGCGTTCTTCCCCTATGGCCACCATACCGAAGAGCAGATCATCGCCCGCGTGGTGCCGCTGGTCGGCGAACTGATCGCGGCCCACGCCCCCGATCTGGTGGTGATCGCCTGCAATACCGCCTCCACGCTGGTCATGTCGCATCTGCGCAGCGCCTATTCGGTGCCGTTCGTCGGCACCGTGCCCGCGATCAAGCCGGCCTGCGCCAGTTCAAGAACAAAACGCGTGTCGGTGCTCGGCACCAAGGGCACCGTCAAGCGGGAGTACACAAGGAAGCTGATCGACGATTTCGCGCAGGGCTGCGAGGTGACGCTGGTGGGTTCGGGTGAACTGGCCTCGCTGGCCGAACGCGCGCTCAACGGCTTTTACGTCAGCGACAGGGACATCTCGGCCGAACTCGCACCCTGCTTCGTCGATCACGGTAACGCCCGCACCGACACCGTCGTGCTGGCCTGCACCCACTATCCGCTGTTGCTGGACCGCCTCGTAAAACTCGCGCCATGGCCGGTTGATTGGATCGACCCCGCGCCCGCCATCGCGCGGCGCGTATCAGATTTGCTCGGCGGACCGGGGAGCGAATCCGACACCGCCGGCGCCGAGATGGTGTTTACCTCGAAGCGGCCGCACACGCTGAGCCAGGCCTTGATGCCGTTTTTCGGCGGCCGGGTGCCGGCTTAGCGGATTAGCCTGTAGGATGGGTAGAGCGAAGCGAAACCCATCATCGTCCATCCATGTCGAAAAGTGATGGATATCGCTGCGCTCCACCCATCCTACGCCTGCGATACCGCCGTAAAAACCGCCAATTGAGCATCGAAGGCGCGCCCGAACGCCGGCCGCGCTTCGCCGCGGGCGACATAGGCGGAGAGGTTCGCATACTCGTTCAATATTCCAGATGCATTCAACCGGCGCAGCACGGTTACCATCAGAAGGTCACCGGCGCTGAACGCACCATCGAGCCAGTCGGCATTGCCGAGGCGAAGGGAAAGTTCACCCAGCCGGTTACGGACGCGTTCCTCGAGGAGAGGCATGCGTTGCGCGGACCAGGGCTTGTCGCTCTCAAAAAGCCTGGCGGTTCCGAATTCAACGATCGGCGGCTCCACCGTGCTGAGCGCGGCGAACATCCATGTGATCGCGCGCGCCCGGGCATTCGCATCATCAGGCAGCAGTCCGGCATGGCGCTGCGCGATATGGAACACGATTGCCCCCGACTCGAACAAAGCCAGATCGCCTTCTTCATAGGTCGGAATCTGCCCGAAAGGGTGAAGCGCACGATGCGCGGATTGCTTCATCTCGCTGAACGAAACAAGACGAACGTCGTAAGGCTTGCCCACTTCTTCGAGTGCCCAACGAACACGCATGTCACGTGCCTGTCCCTTGCCGCGGTCAGGCGAACTTTCAAAGGCCGTGATGGTGGGGATCATTGGAGGGCTCCGGATAATTGCGTGACGCCGTCGGGACAGAGGAATTGCGTCCGCAGGACGAACGACCGGCGCCACTCCCGACAACTCACCAATTTTTTTGGCTAGGACCGTAGATGGGGTACATGTGAAGAGAACTGCCGGATTGCAGTGACGATCGCTCAATCCATCCTTGTACACGCTGCTGCGGCGGATTGCATTTTGAAGGGAATATCGATGCCTCCTCCGCTTAAGGTCGAGTTGAAACCTCATGATCTTCAGTGGGCCAGCAAAGCTGAAGATGAAGGTCAGGCGCTTGCAGCCAGGATAGGGGCATGCCTGCTGAACGTTCATCATATCGGCTCAACCGCCATCCCCGACATTCATGCTAAACCCATCCTCGACCTCATGCCGGTTGTGACAAACCTGGCGGAGTTGGACGACCGCAAGCCTCACATTGAGACGCTGGGTTATGAATGGTGGGGAGAGTTTGGCCTTCCCGGCCGGCGCTACTGTACGAAATCCGATCCTGATACGGGACGCAGGCTCGTGCAGCTTCATTGTTTCGCTCAAGGTTCGCCAGAGATCACACGGCACCTTGCATTCCGGGAGTATCTACGAGGGCACCCTGAGGTCGCGCGCGCATATGATCGCGAGAAGATCCGATGCCAGGCACGGCATCCTGACGACTCCCACGCTTACGGCGACTGCAAAGGCCGATGGATCGAAACGGTCGAAGCCGAAGCGCTCAAATGGTTTCCCGGCAAGTAGCCGTATAGGAGAAGCGCCACGACCTCATTCGCGACCTTGCATGCATGCCGTCATGAAGGCGCGCTGCCCGTTCATCATGTCATGACCGGTGCCCTTCCAGCCACGTTGAGCCGCAATCGCGCTGCAGGCTTCAAACGAACGCTTCGGTGCATCAGTTTCGCTGGTGGAAGAGCTGGTGCGACGGATGATGACTGGGGCGGGCGCGGCCGATTTCGGAGGTGATGACGAGGCCGGAGGCGATGGCAATGTCGCAGGTGATGACGAAGCCGGAGGTAATGGCGATGTCGGAGGCGGTGACGAGGCTGGGGGTGCCATCGCCGGCACCGGCGGCATTGCCGCGACAGCGGTTGGGCCAGATGAAGCCTTGCCGTCAGGCCTCTGGTTTACAAGAACGAACGCGAGAGCCGCAGTGCATAGCATGCAGGCGCTGATGATTGCGACCGCAAGCAACTTCCTGGCCGATCTTGCGCCTGCCGGAACGGCAGCCGCCTGTGACGCTTCAGAGGATCGGCTGTCGTCCCACGTCACCACGATGTAGGCATGAACCGGCTGTGGAATATTCTTCACCTGCCGCGCGCCGATGTCGATAAATCGCGCGGACAATTTGCCGGCCACCTGCTCCTGCACCGCGCGCGAAATGCAGATGCCGCCAATTTCGGCCAGGCCTTCCAGGCGCGCCGCGATATTGACGCCATCGCCGAGCAGATCGCCGTCGCGCTCGACCACGTCGCCGATACCAATCCCGATGCGATAGCTCAGCTGCCGGCTGCCGGGATAAGCAAGGTTTCGCGTGCGCAGGCTTTCCTGGATGTCGATGGCGCAGCGCACCGCTTCGACCGCGCTGGGGAATTCTGCAAGAACTGCGTCGCCCGCGGTATTGAAAATCCGGCCGCCCGCTACCGCAATGAAGTCGTCAGTGGTGGTCCGACAGGACGCCATTCGCCGCAGCGTCTGTTCTTCGTCCTCAGCGACCAACCTGCCGTAGTCGGCGATGTGGGCCACCAGAATTGCGGCGATCTTGCGCCTCATGAAGATGGTATCCTGCAGTAATCGGTCGCCGGAGAATGCTCCCAGGCCAGGACAACCAGGGCGATCGACATCCGGGAGCCTATCTGCCGCCCATCCCGGCTGCAATAACTAAACGCCCCGGTAGAGCGCGCGCGCCGGCCTTGCGCGGAGCCGCGGGGTTCCAGCCCTGCCGAATTTGCTGCGTCGCTCCCCACGCAAGCGCAATCTTGCAACCCGCATGTGACAAATCAACCCGACGGGCAAACCACTTCCGTTTTACAGAATTCATGTCAAGCCCCAAAACAAAAAATATTTCTGTTTACCAGAATGAAAATCAGGTGCATATCTATCACCATCCCGTCCCACTCAGAGGGCGTCGGCCGTCGTCACGGACGTTGGGCGGGTTGCGGTGGACGCGGGTTCACGTCTGACGACGGCGTGTATTTAGCGTACGGCAAAACCGTGTGGTCCTGGCGCCCGTTGCAGGCGTCAAGCTGTCGGAGAAGCGTAAGCGGAAACGACAGTGACGGAGTCAACCAAGAACTCGTCTCCGGGGAGATCACGGCATAAGCCGTAAAGCCATTGCGCAGGGAAGGCCGGGTGTTCTCCGCTGCCCTGTATGCTCGTGTGCAGCCTACTTAGTGCAAACCGCACACGGGACCGCGGGTGCAGCGCGCACCCGGTCTTCCCTGCGCCCTCTGTTTAAAGAGGGCGGGAAGTTTCTGGCAAAGCTCGGGCGCATCGCGTCGCGAGAACGCGAACACACATTCAGTTGTCGTCACCCGCGAAAGCGGGTGACCCAGTATTCCAGAGACGCCGATGATTGAACCGAAAGGCCGCGGCGTACTGGATCACCCGACCGGAGCCTGTCATCGGGCGGCCATTCGGCCGACCCGGTGGCGGGTGACGACAGCATGGTGCGGAGCCGCACTGACGCGGAGAGAGCAGCTCCACGCATCGTGTGCTAGTCTTTACCCACAGGGAGAACAAACATCATGATCAGGAAAATTCTGCTCGGACTGACCGTCATTGCGTTCGCCGGCGCCGGGGTCGCGATTGCTCAGCAAAGCGGCATCAAGCGCACACCGCTGCAAAAACTCGACTTCCCGCCCGGCTACAACACCGTCACCGCGATTGCGGAAGTGCCTGCCGGCGGCGCGGCCGGCCGCCATACCCATCCCGGTGCCGAGACGGGCTATGTGCTCGAAGGCGAGCTTGAACTCATCATCGACGGCAAGCCGCCCGTGAAGATCAAGGCCGGCGAATCCTACCAGATCCCGGAAGGCGCCGTTCACGACGCCAAGGCCGGCGACAAGCCTTTCAAAGTGCTTGGGGTTTACGTCGTCAAGGCGGGCGAACCATTGGCCAAGCCGGCGCCATAAGGCTGGAGCGTTTTCAAGCGAAGCAGCCCTCGGACTTGATCCGTGGGTGGACCCGGTTCGCGTCAAGAAAACGCGTCAAAATAAGGGCCCAGAGCCCCGTTTCGATGCAATCGAAACGGAAAGGCTCTGGCGTCAAACCGGCCGGTTCGTGCTACATCAGGGCACTGGCGGGTCGTTGGGCCCGCCGGTTTTTCTGATTTGTTGATTGCGGGAAGTTGAGCGAAGCCATGCGCGGAACGGTTCGAAAAATAACATTGCCGCGCCGTCTCGTCGTTGACCTCATGCATGCGTCGAAGCGCGTGCCGTTTGTCTCGCTGGCGCGGCCGCTCAATATCCGCGGCCTCTCGGAGGCCCGCGCGCAGGCTGCCGTGCGGCCGGGCTGGGCGGCGATCTTCGTCAAGGCGTTCGCGCTGGTCGCCAAGGAGCAACCGGTACTGCGCACGCTCTACGTCAAATGGCCCCTGCCCGCGTTCTACGAACTGCCGCGCAGCGTTGCGATGGTGGCGATCGCGCGCGTCGAAGACGGCCAGGATTGCGTGCTGCCGCAAAAGGTCACCGCGCCCGATGAAATGTCGCTGGCGGAAGTCGATGCGATGATCCGGCATGCCAAGGAGGCGCCGATCGAACAGGTGCCGGCGTTCCGGAAAATCCTGCGCACGACGCGGCTGCCGCTGCCGCTGCGCCGGCTGTTCTGGGCGATCGGGCTCAATTTCGGCCGCCAGCGCGCCAATTATTTCGGCAGTTTCGGGGTCACGTCGGTGGCCGCCTATGGCGCCGGCCAGCTCCACGCCCTGAGCCCGGGCCCCTTCGTCCTGAGCTACGGGGTCGAGAAACCGGACCAGACGATCGACATCGTGCTGCGCTGGGACCACCGGATTACCGATGCCGCCCTGATCGCGAAGGTGCTGAATCGGCTGGAACAGGTGCTGAACACCGAAATATCAGGCGAATTGCGCTCGAATCGGCAACAAACCGAGCCAAAAGCGGTCCGGGCGGTCGCGACTTGACGGCCGCGCGCGGCCGTCATCCCGGGGCGCGAAGCGAACCTCAGGGGTGCAATTGCACCTCGGGGGATCTCGAGATTCTCAGGTGCGCAATCGCGCACCATAGTTCAATGCTGCGCATTGCCCCGGAATGACGTGCCCAAATCGTTGACAGAACGGCACTTCCCCCCTAATACCCCGCTTGCTCGCGGGCCGTTTTCGGCCCGCGTTGCGTTTCGCGACCCGTGGTCCTCCCCGAGCTTTCGAGGCGGACCTGTCGGCACCGGGAAGTTCCCGGCGCACAGGAGGGCGCGTCTCCTCAAAACTCAAACTTATCCAAGAGGACGCGATGACTAAGCGCAGTGAGGCGAAATACAAGATCGATCGCCGTATGGGCCAGAATATCTGGGGCCGCCCCAAGAGCCCCGTGAACCGCCGTGAATATGGCCCCGGCCAGCACGGCCAGCGCCGCAAGGGCAAGCTGTCCGACTTCGGCGTGCAGCTCCGCGCCAAGCAGAAGCTCAAGGGCTATTACGCCAACATTTCCGAGCGCCAGTTCCACGGCATCTATGTCGAAGCCGGCCGGATGAAGGGCGACACCGGTGAAAACCTGATCGGCCTCCTCGAGCGCCGCCTCGACACCGTGGTGTATCGCGCCAAGTTCGTCGCCACGATGTTTGCCGCGCGCCAGTTCATCAACCACGGCCACATCAAGGTGAACGGCCGCCGCGTCAACATCTCGAGCTACAAGGTCAAGCCCGGCGACGTCGTCGAGATCAAGGAATCCTCCAAGCAGCTCACCCCGGTGCTGGAAGCCAGCCAGCTCGGCGAGCGCGACGTGCCCGACTTCATCGAGGCCGATCACTCCAAGATGACCGCGAAGTTCACCCGCATCCCGGCGCTGTCGGACGTGCCGTTCGCGGTGCAGATGGAGCCACATCTGATCGTCGAATTCTATTCGCGCTGATCGGCGCGGATTTTCGAGCTACAAAGGCCCCGGAAACACCGGGGCCTTTTTGCTGCCCCGCGGGGAAACGCCATGCGCCTGAGCGACTGCCACAACTTCCATGATTTCCGCAAGCTGGCGCAACGGCGCCTGCCCGGCCCGATCTTCAATTACATCGACGGCGCCGCCGACGACGAGGCGACGCTGCGCCGGAACACGTCAAGCTTCGAGCGTTGCGATCTGGTGCCCAACGTCCTGCGCGGCGTCGAGGCCATCGACATGTCGGTGACCGTGATGGGCCAGAAGCTGGCGATGCCGGTCTATTGCTCCCCGACCGCGCTGCAACGCCTGTTCCACCACACCGGCGAACGCGCCGTGGCTGCCGCGGCCGCAAAATACGGCACGATGTTCGGCGTCTCCTCGCTCGGCACGGTCAGCCTCGAGGAATTGCGCAAGGCGCACGACACGCCGCAGGTCTATCAGTTCTATTTTCACCGCGACCGCGGTCTCAACCGCGCCATGATGCAGCGGGCGAAGCAAGCCGGCGTCAACGTCATGATGCTGACGGTGGACAGCATCACCGGCGGCAACCGCGAGCGCGATTTGCGTACCGGATTCTCGATTCCCTTCCGCCTGACGCTTGCCGGCATGGCCCAGTTCGCGATCAAGCCGATGTGGGGCATCAACTATCTCACCCATGAGGGCTTCAAACTGCCTCAGCTCGACGAGCACGTCGACATGAGCGGCGGCGCCATGTCGATCGGGCGCTACTTCACCGAAATGCTCGACCCTTCCATGACCTGGGACGACGTCGCCGAAATGGTGAAACTATGGAACGGACAATTCTGCCTGAAGGGCATCATGTCGGTGGCCGATGCCAAACGCGCCGTCGAGATCGGCTGCACCGGCATCATCCTGTCCAACCATGGCGGCCGGCAGCTCGACGGTTCGCGGGCGGCGTTCGATCAGCTGGCTGAAATCGTCGATGCGGTCGGCGACCGGATCGACGTCATCATGGACGGCGGAATCCAGCGTGGCACCCATGTCCTGAAAGCATTGTCGCTGGGGGCCAAAGCGGTTGGCGTCGGCCGCTTCTATCTCTATCCTCTCGCGGCAGCCGGCCAGGCCGGCGTTGAGCGCGCGCTCGGCCTGATGCGGACCGAGATCGAGCGCGACATGAAGCTGATGGGGTGCAGATCGATCGACCAGTTGTCCCGCGAAAATCTGCGCTTCAGATAATTCCTCCCTCTCCTCGCCGTCTTGCAACTACCGAGAGCCAGCCAATGACCTATTACACCCCTCCTCCGCGCGATCCCAACGCAGCGCCGGTCCGTATCAATTTGCTGTCGGATACCCAGACCCGCCCCACGCCGGCGATGCGCGAGGCAATGGCGCGGGCGGAGGTCGGCGACGAACAGATCGGCGACGATCCGACCGTCAACCTGCTCTGCGAACGCGTCGCCGACCTGCTCGGCAAGGAAGCGGCCGTGTTCATGCCGTCGGGTACCATGTGCAACGTCGCGGCGACATTGGCCTGGTGCCGGCCGGGCGACGAAATCCTGGCGCATGCCAGCGCGCACATCATCGCCCGCGAAGGCGGTGCGCATGCCGCCCTCGGCGGCTTCCAGATCACCCCGCTGCCGGGCGACGACGGGCAATTCTCGCCGGAGACGCTTCGTGCCGCGCTTCACCCGCGCTCGCGCTACCAGCCGCCGCAAACCGTCGTCAGCGTCGAACAAACAGCCAATATCGGCGGCGGCACGATCTGGAAGAAGGCAGCCCTCGATGAGGTCGTCGAAATCGCCAAGGCCAACGGGCTCGTCACCCATATGGACGGCGCGCGGCTCTTGAACGCCTGCGTCGCGTCAGACATTTCCGCACGCGACATGGCCGCAGGCTGGGACTCGGCGTGGATCGATTTCTCGAAAGGCCTCGGTGCGCCCGTCGGCGGCGCCATCGCCGGCTCGCGCGATTTCATCGACAATGTCTGGCGCTGGAAGCAGCGGCTCGGCGGCTCGATGCGGCAGGCCGGCGTGTGCGCGGCGGCCTGCGTCTACGCGCTCGACCATCACGTCGACCGCCTCGCCGACGACCACGCCAACGCACGGGCGCTGGCGCGCGGGCTGTCGCAGATCAACGGCGTCGAGGTGCAGCAGCCGGAAACCAACCTGGTGTTCTTCAAGCCTGACGGTGCCGGCATCCCGGGCGACAAGATGATCGAGGCTCTGCGCAAGCGCGGCGTGCTGCTGGCGATGATGGACGGCAGGATCCGTGCCTGCACCCATCTCGATGTGACGGCCGTGATGATCGAGGAGACGGTCGGTTTCGTGCGCGAGATCGTGCGCGGGGCTTGACGCTTACCTTCCCAGCGCCTGATAGATCAGCGTCTTCAATGCAAGTTGAATGCGCCCGCGCTGCGACGGCGTCTGCACCATGAAGATCGCGAACATATCGTCCCTGGGATCGATGAAGAAGAACGTGCCCGCGACGCCGTCCCAGCGGTATTCGCCCAGCGGCCACGACGTATTCGGCGGCACCGACGTGCGCACCGCAAAGCCGAGGCCGAAGCCGCTGGTTTCGCCGGGGTAGTAGGCATAGTCGCGCGCGATTTTCGTTTCCGCGCCGATGTGGTCGGACGTCATCAGCGCGATCGTCTCGGGCCTGAGGTAACGACGGCCTTCGAAAGTGCCGCCATTCAGCAGCATCTGGGCGAAGCGAGCGTAGTCGCCGATGGTGCCCACCATGCCGCCGCCGCCGGACTCCATCCTCCTCGGCTCCATCGGATCTCGGACGTTGGTGACCGGGCTGATCGCGCGGTCGGTCGGCATCGGCTCGGCAATGCGCGGCCGCATCGCGGGATCGGTGACGATGAAGGCCGTCTCGTTCATCCCGAGCGGACCGAGCAACCGTTCCCGCTCAAATTCAAGCAGGGATTTCCCCGACGCCACCTCGATCACGCGACCGAGTACGTCGGTGGAAAGGCCGTAGTCCCATCGCGTACCGGGCTGCTCGACCAACGGCAGCTTTGCGACTTGCTCGGCAAATTCGGCATTGGTCAGGTTGCGTCGCATGAGACCGGCCTCGGCGTAGCGGGCGCGTACGAGACCTCCTCCCATGTAACCGTAAGGCAGGCCGGAGGTATGGCGCAGCAGATCGGTGATCGTAACGGGCCGTTCGAGCGGCTCCTCGACGAGCGTCAACGTGCCGTCGTCAGCGCGCTTCTCGACGCCGACTTTTGTCGCCGCAAAGGCCGGGATGTATTTCGAGACGGGATCGTCGAGCTTTAATTTTCCGTCCTCGACCAGCATCATCGCGGCCACCGAGGTAATCGGCTTCGACATCGAATAGAGGCGGAAGATGGTATCCGCGGTCATCGGCAGTTTGGTCGCGACGTCGCGGACGCCGAAGCTCTCGAAATAGACCGGCTTGCCGTGCTGCTGGATCAGCAGGATCGCACCGGGGATTTTGCCGGTCGCGATCTCGTTGCGGATATAGTCGCCGACCCGCGTCAGGCCTTCGCGCGAAAAGCTTCCCGCGCCCGGCGCAGGCTCGCTGGCACGCACGATATGCGACGAGACGAGGACGACGAATGCGGCCAGCGCCGCGACGAAAACACCGCGGAGCCTCACGCCGTCAATTCTCCATCGCTTCATAAACCAACTGTTTGAGGGTGCGCTGGACGCGCTGCCGTTCGCTGGGGGTCTGTTCCAGCAGCACGAAAAGCATTTCCTGCTTGCGGTCGATCACCATGTAGCAACCCGAGGCGCCGTCCCATTTCAATTCGCCCAGCGATCCCGGCGGCGGCGGCTTGGCGTTGCCCGGATCGGTGCGCACGGCAAGCCCAAGCGCCATGCCGAAGCCGTCACCGGGAAAATAGAAGTAGTCCCGCTCGACGCCGGAGCTCTTGCCGGTCTGGTCCGATGCCATCAATTCAAACGTCTTCGGGCTGAGATAGGTCTTGCCCTCGAACGTCCCGCCGTTGAGCAGCATCTGCGCAAAGCGCGAAAAGTCGGCCATGGTCGAAACCATGCCGCCGCTGGCGGATTCCCATTTCTGGCGAACCTCGGTCCGGTACTGGCGGCCGACACGGAAATCACTGTCGTTCGGCACCGGCTGGGCGAGCCGTTGCAACCTCTCCGGTTCGGTGACGAAGAAGCCGGTGTCGGTCATGCCGAGCGGATCGAGCAGCTTTTCCTTCTCGATCTCGAGCAAGGACTTTCCGGAGACGATCTCCATGACCCGCGCCAGAATGTCGGTGGAATGGCCGTATTGCCAGAGCGCACCCGGCTGGTTGTGCAGCGGCAGCTTGGCGATCCGTTCGGCGAACTCGGCGAGGTCGAATTCGCCAGCATAGATGTTGGCTTCCTTGTAGGCCTTGCGCACCAGACTGTCGCCATAGAAGCCGTAGGTGATGCCGGAGGTGTGGCGCAACAGGTCGAGAATGGTGATGGGCTGGGTCATCGGCACCAGTTCGAGCGTCTTGGTGCCGTCCTCGGCCTTTTTCTCCACGCCGACCTTCATGTTTGCGAACGACGGAATGTATTTCGAGACGGGATCATCGAGCTTGATCTTGCCGTCCTGGATCAGTTGCATCGCCACGACTGACGTGATCGCCTTGGTCAGCGATGACAGGCGGAAGATGGTCTTGTCCGTGATCGGCGCCTTGGAGACCACGTCCTGCACACCGAAGGTCTGATGATAGACCGGCTTGCCGCGCTGCTGGATCAGAACGTTGGCGCCGGCGATCTTGCCGGTTGCGACCTCGTTGGCGAAGAACTCGCTGATCTTGGCGAGTTTTGCTTCATTGAAACGCGCCCCGGCGGGCATGTCGAAGGTGCCTTGAGCGCGGGCGAGCGGTGACGCCCCCAGCATCAGCGCGCCACAAACGAGCGCGCACAGCACTTGACGTGAATTCATTGGACCCCTCCCCGGAATTCGCCCGGGGAGTGTAGCGGTCGCGTGTCATCAGGCACAAGGGCTCCCGAAGGCAGCCAGCGCCGATTCATGCAGGCGGGCGCTATCCTCGGAGAAGCAGCAAAAAATAACGCTGGTCATTTCGGGGGCCGCGGCGAGCGCATCGACCACGGTTGCGACCGCGATCCCGGCCGCGCGATCGGCGGGGAAGCGATAGACCCCGGTTGAAATCGCTGGAAAGGCCACGGAGGCAAGACCATGCTTCCGGCAGAGCTCGATGGAACGGCGATAGCAAGCGGCGAGCAAATCGTCTTCGCCAAGGCTGCCGCCGTTCCAGACCGGTCCAACTGTGTGGATCACATGTTGGGCTTTGAGCCGGTAGCCCCGGGTGATTTTGGCATCGCCGGTCGCACAACCATTCAGCGTGCGACACTCGGCCAACAGTTCAGGTCCGGCCGCCCGATGGATCGCACCATCGACGCCGCGCCCGCCGAGCAGGGACGAATTCGCGGCGTTGACGATGGCGTCAACGCGCAGTGTCGTGATGTCGGCAACGATGACTTCCAGCCGCGCCTTGCCGATCTGGCGCGCTGTCGAACTCAGGCTGAAGCCGCCGTGTTGACGGCGACGCCCTTGTCGGCGAACAGCTGCTGCAATTCACCGGCCTGGAACATCTCGCGGATGATGTCGCAGCCGCCGATGAACTCGCCCTTGACGTAGAGCTGCGGAATGGTCGGCCAGTTGGAGTAAGTCTTGATGCCGTCGCGCAGATCGGCGGATTCCAGAACGTTCAGGCCCTTGTAGCCGACGCCCACGTGATCGAGGATCTGGACCACCTGCCCCGAAAAACCGCACTGCGGAAACTGCGGCGTTCCCTTCATGAACAGCACGACGTCGTTCGACTTCACTTCGTTGTCGATGAATTGCTCGATGCTCATATTCGCTTCCTTTTGGGGCACAGCCCCCTGCGGCTAAGCCTTACTTACGGGCCGGCTCGTCCGATTCAACCCCGATACTGGTCATATATGTAGCCCAAACCGTTGTGCATCCAAAGTAAAATGGCGAGGAGCTGGCATGCGCGGCCTTGCCGCGGCGCCCAAAAGGCCAGGCGGCTCATAGTCTGATGGCATCAATATCATGGCGCCGGGAGGCTTTTTTCCCGGATGGGAACCCCTATCTAGGACGGACTGTCCGTCAGGAACCTGTCTGCCAGAGAAACGTTCTCTCCCGAACCGGAGCCACCAGTGACGAAATCAGTAGCCGCGGCCGCGTTAGCCACCCCCACCCCGTCACTCTTTTCCGACTCCGGCACCCTCGCCCAGCGACTGGTCGACCCCTATCTCGCAGTCCGGGACGAGACCGAACGCCGGGCCGCCCCCCTGTCCCCCGAGGATCAGCTGATCCAGTCGATGCCGGACGCCAGCCCGGCAAAGTGGCACCGCGCTCATACCACCTGGTTTTTCGAGCAATTCCTGCTCGGCGAGCATTGCGAGGGCTATCGGGTTTTTCATCCCGACTACGCCTTCCTGTTCAACTCCTATTATGTCAGTGCCGGCCCCCGCCATGCCCGCCACCAGCGCGGTCACCTCACGCGCCCGAGTGCCGACGAAGTCACCGCCTATCGACGCCATGTCGATGCCGCCGTCGTCAAATTCTTCCAGACCGCGCGGGAGGACGTGCTTGCCGGACTGGTGCCGCTGGTCGAAGTCGGTCTCAACCACGAGCAACAGCATCAGGAATTGATGCTGACCGACATCCTGCACGCCTTCGCCCAGAACCCGATCCCGCCGGCCTATGATGCGGCGTGGCGCTTCCCTGCCCCGACACAAGGCGGTGACGAATGGATCGCCCTCAACGAAGGCATCCACACCGTCGGGCATACCGACGACAGTTTTCACTTCGACAATGAGAAGCCGGCGCACCGCGCGCTGGTCGGCCCGGTGAAACTCGCCCGCAGCCTCGTCACCAACGCCGAGTGGCTCGCCTTCATGAAGGACGGCGGTTACGCGACGGCGACGCTGTGGCTGATGGACGGTTTTGCCGCCGTGAACAACGAGCAATGGCAGGCGCCCGGCCATTGGCGCCTGGTTGGCGGCGAATGGAAGATCATGACGCTCGGCGGATTGCAGCCGATCGATCCGTCCGCGCCGGTCAGCCATGTCAGTTATTACGAGGCGGATGCGTTCGCGCGCTGGAGCGGAAAGCATCTGCCGACCGAGATGGAATGGGAAGTCGCGGCACGTGCCGGTCTGTTGAACGATGCGTTCGGCATCGTCTGGCAGTGGACCCGCAGTTCCTACTCACCCTATCCCGGCTATCGCGCCATCGAAGGCGCGCTCGGCGAATACAACGGCAAGTTCATGGTCAACCAGCTGGTGCTGCGCGGATCGTCGCTTGCAACTCCGGCCGGTCACAGCCGTATCACCTATCGTAACTTCTTCTACCCGCATCACCGCTGGCAATTCACGGGATTGCGCCTTGCAGACTACACCTGACCTTTCTCAAGCATGATCCGGAACGGCGACGACGCCTTTCCGAACCAGATCATGGACAACCTATGATCAAAAGCGCGCCGGGAAGCGCGTTCAGGAGAGTATCATGAATGTGCATGCCCCCGCTTTGGCCCACACGCACGAGTTCGATGAGCAGACTACGGCGTTTGCGGAAGACGTGATCGGCAACCTCGCGCAGCATCCCAAGCGGCTGTCGCCGAAATATTTCTACGACGTCACGGGGTCGGAGCTGTTCGAACAGATCACGGTGCTGCCGGAATACTATCCGACCCGTACCGAACTCGGCATTCTGCGCGACCGCGGCGATGCGATTGCCGCGATCATCGCGAAGGGGGCGGCGCTGGTGGAATTCGGCGCCGGCGCCACCACGAAGGTGCGCCTGCTGCTGGAACGCAGCGACTTCGGCGCCTACGTCCCGGTTGACATATCCGGCGACTTCCTCAAGGCGCAGGCCGATGCCCTGCGCAAGGATTTCCCCGGTCTCAACGTCTATCCGGTGGCCGCGGATTTCACTGCGCCGTTTGCGCTGCCGGCCGAGATCGCCAATATGCCGAAGCTCGGCTTCTTTCCGGGATCGACGCTCGGCAATTTCGAGCCGAATGAAGCCAGCGCCTTCCTGCGCACCGCCCGCGAAATCCTCGGCGATGGCGCGCAGATGATCATCGGCGTCGACCTCGAGAAGGATGAGCGCGTGCTCTATGACGCCTATAATGATTCAGCCGGTGTCACCGCGCGCTTCAATCTCAATGTGCTGGTGCGCATCAACCGCGAGCTCGGCGGCAATTTCGATCTCTCCGCCTTCACCCACCGCTCGATCTACAACCGTGACCGCCATCGCATCGAAATGCATCTGATCAGCCGCAAGGCGCAGAACGTGCGCGTGCTCGGGCACAATTTCTCGTTTCGTCCCGGCGAGAGCATCCACACCGAGAACAGCTACAAATACAGCTTCGAGCGCTTCACCGCGCTGGCGCGTGGTGCGGGCTGGAAGGTGCGGGAGTCCTGGACCGACAAGAACAGGATGTTCTCGGTGCACGCGCTGGCGGCCTTGGACTGAGCCCTCACGTTTTCGCCCCGGACTTGCCGCGCGCCGACCGCGGCTTGCGCGTTGGTATGATCCGTGGCGAAGGCATCATCCAATGATCGGACAATCGCTCGGCGCCGAGCAACCAGCCGTGAATGATCCGCCATTTGTCCTGCCCGCGAGATTGGAAATCCAACAGCGGCGAGGCGTCGTCCTGCAGCTCGTAGAAGAATCGCAGCGAGTCCTTGCCGGTGGGTCCGCCAGGTTCGATCGCCTGCGTCAGTATCCAGTCATCCCACTGCTGGATTATGAGGGCACGTGCTTCGCTTTGTTTCATCGGCGCGCGTTCTCGGCCACGGGCATGCCGTGGGAACTGAGTTGACCGCGCCGGTCAGATTTAACTTGCAAAAAAGGTGTCCGCGCCGCCGCGCTACCTGCACCTTCGTAATCCGTATGAAAGCAAATGCTTAACAAATTTGCAATTTCGGCAATCTACGCCAGCAATTCGCTGCAGCAGCGCTGTCGTTTCCCCTTCGAAATGTCCAAATTTTGACGCCGACTCAGCCAATCCTGCGGATACGACTTGGCTGGGGTGAGTTCGTGCCAGGGGATCCAGTTATGGGGAATGCGTATCCGACGTCCGGGAACCAGAAGCACCGCTTCGGACCCTCATCGGCGCTCGACGATGAAGACGAGGGACCTGATTCCGACGCGAGCGCCGCGCTGGCGTCGCTGATCGAGGAAAATGTCAGGCTTCGTGCCCTTGTGGTCCAGTTATCCGACCTGGTTCTGAAGAACCTCGTCGCCCAGAAGTAGTGCTTGCAGTTCGCGTCGGCGTGCCGGTCACGCGACCGGCCCGTACGCATTGGCTATTCGGGCGTGTCCGACCTGAGCGAGATCGATTCCCAAACCGCGACCACCACCATGATCGCGGTCGTGAGCAACGAGAGCCATAACGGCGATAGGTCGTGCGCGAACCAGGCCAGCCCGCACAGCACGATGATACCGACACCGTGCGAGAGCTGCAGAAAGCCGCGAAAACTGTGCTTGAACAGGATCGTCCCGATCAGGAACAGCAGCGGTCCACCGGTCGCGCTCAGCACCGTCCTGAGATCGGAATGCCCGCCCGGGTGCTTCAGCACGAGTTCGTCGGCCACTGCCGTGACGATAATCCCGGCCACGATCGGCATGTGCAGGTAAGTATAGGCAAGCCGCGCCAGCCGCCCCGGTTCGCTCGATTTTGAAATCTGCTCGGACCCCGCTTCGGCACCCTTGTTGAAGTAGATCCACCACATCGCCAGGGTGCCGACAAAAGCTGACACGAAGGCCGTGACGTTTTCGGTCGTCCAGGTCAGCTCGGCAAAAGTGGCACCCGTCACGATGATGGATTCGCCGAGCGCGATGATGATGAACCCCGCGCAGCGTTCGGCCATGTGGCCGCCCTCGATCACCCAGTCGGCGACCGAAGACGCGCCGTACCGGGGTATCCAGAACCGCACCGCCGGCGACAGATATTCGATGACAAGCGCAATCCCCCACAGCACCAGCCGGGTTTCGCCCTTGGCAAATCCACCCGCGATCCAGAACACGGCCGACACCGCCAGCCACGACGTGATGCGGATCGCATTCATCCGCGCCAGGGGACGCGACGGTGGCGTTGCGACCCACAGGAACACGGTCTTGCCGACCTGCATCGCGGCATAGGCCAACGCGAACCACAGCCCGCGGTCGTCAAACGCTTTCGGGATCGAGGTCGAGAGCACGAGCCCGCCGAGCGTCAGCGCAAACAGCAGCAGCCGAACCGGGGTCTTTTCGGGATTGAGCCAGTTCGTGATCCAGGAGGTGTAGACCCACACCCACCAGACCGCGAGGAAGAGCATCGTCACCTGCAGCGCGCCCAACGGCGTGAAATGGCCGAGCAGGCTGTGCGAGATCTGGGTGACCGCAAAGACGAAGACGAGGTCGAAGAACAGTTCGGCGTAGGTCACCCGGCTGTGCTGGTGCGGCACGATCGGGCGAAACAGCGCGCCGTGTGTATCCGCCGCCATCGGCGTGCCTCGCTGGTTCACCTAGGCTTCCGGTACCCCGGTTTGCAGCGCCAGCGCGTGCAGCACGCCGCCCATCTGTCCCTTGAGCGACTGGTAGACGATCTGGTGTTGCTGGACCCTCGACTTGCCGCGGAAGGACTCTGAAATGACGGTCGCGGCGTAGTGATCGCCGTCACCGGCCAGATCGCGGATCGTCACCTCGGCATCGGGTATGGCTGCCTTGATCATCGATTCGATATCGTGGGCGTCCATCGGCATTCCAGCATGTCTCCGTCAGATGTTGCGAATCACGGCCAGCTCTCGCGACCGTGACGGCCGAACCTAGCGCGTACGCCCTTCTAGGTCATCCCGCCCTGCACTATATCCCGGGTTCAAACCTTTTAAACCATTCAGGTTGAGGCGTCCGGTCACATCCGGCTGACCCAAAAAGAGGCCAAGAACCATGAAACTTCCCGGTCCCGACCATCCGATCACGATTGCGGCCAATCCCAAGCGCGTCCGGGTTTCGGCCGGCGGCGTGGTCATCGCCGACACCACCCAGGCCCTCACTCTCAAGGAAGCGCGCTATCCGGCGGTGCAATATGTGCCGCGCAGCGACGTCAATATGGCGCTGTTGGCCCGCACCGAGCGGACCACGCATTGTCCCTACAAGGGGGACGCGAACTATTTCAGCATCAACACCGACGGCAGCACGCTGCCGAATGCGATCTGGACCTATGAGACGCCGTTCCCGGCGATGGCAGAGATCGCCGGCCATCTGGCGTTCTATCCGGACAAAGTGAAGATCGAGGAAGTCGTCTGAGGGCCTGATCCGCCGGTCAAGGCGCGGACGGCCGAGTCATCTGGAGCGAAAACGCGTTTCGCGCTTCTGCCGTGCGACGAAATTCCTGATCCCGTTCAGCCGCATGATCGCGACAGTTTTATCGAACGAGCGACGATGCCGCGCTGCGAGGTTTGACGATAGCCCTTGCTGAATCGGGTTCCAGGCTGCAACACTCCGGGCAAACAGCCTGGCCGGGAGGGGCGCATGACATCGATTTCCACCGTGGGCCATGCCGACGTTCAGACGGTCCCGAAAGTCAAAACGCGAAACCTTTCACTTGATCGCGCCCGCACTTTCCTGACGCTGGTGGTGCTGCTGCACCACGCCGTCATCCCGTACACTTACTACGGTCACACCGACCCGAAGTCATTCTTCGGCTTCGACATGATCGTGCTCGCCACCGACAGTTTCTTCATGGCGATGTTCTTTTTCCTGTCTGGCCTGTTCGCATGGTCCGGCATTGCGCGAAAGGGACCGCTGAATTATTTGCAGGATCGCCTGTTTCGGCTTGCCCTGCCCTTCGCGATCTGCGCGCTGACCGTCATTCCGATCGCCTATTACGCCATTTCCCTGCGTCAGCATCCCGAGGTCAGCTTCGCCTCATTCTGGTGGAAAACCGTCACGGTCGGACCCTGGCCGAGCGGACCGATCTGGTTCCTTTGGGTCTTGCTCGGCTTCGACCTGGTTGCCTGCCTGCTGTATCGGCTGTCACCCAACCTTCTCGATCCAATCAATCGCCTTTCGCTGCACGGCCGCCGCCGGCCCGCGGTATTCTTCGCGGTCATGCTTGCCGTCACCGCTGCGTTCTACATTCCCGGGCGGATTTACTACGGAGCAGGCAGCTGGTTCGAGTTCGGACCGTTTTCCGTCCAGCACGGGCGCGTGATGCTCTACGCAACCTACTTCTTTTTCGGCGCCGGCATCGGCGTTGCGATGATGGATCGCGGGCTGCTCGCGGCTGACGGCCGGATGGCGAAGGTCAGCTGGGATTGGATGATCCTGGCGATCGTTCCGTATTACCTCATGTGGGTGCTGATCTCCATCAAGCGCGAGAACCTGGGGAATCCAGCAGACCTACCCGACTGGTATGAAGGAGCCTATGCCGTCTGCTTCACTGTCTTCAGCGTGGCCATCCTGTTCCTGATCCTCGCCTATTTCCTGAGGTTCGCCAGCTCCGGCAAGAGCATACTCGATCCGATGCAGGCTGATGCCTACGGCATGTTCCTGGTGCACTATCCGATCGCGCTGTGGCTGCAGTATTGGCTGTTCGATTACAACATGCCTGCGACCGTGAAAGCCCCCATTGGATTCGTATTAACGGTCGCGTTCAGCTGGGCGCTGACGCGCGCGCTGCGACAGATTCCGGGTGCGAAGCGGGTGTTGTGACATCCGGCCGTCATTGCCTGCGACAAACGCAAAGCGTTTGCGCACGGGAGCGCAGCGACGAAGCAATCCATCTCTCGGCAAGCAGCGAAATGGATTGCTTCGCTTCGCTCGCAATGACGTGGAAAGAGCGGAGCTACGACGCCTTGCCGCTCATGTAGGCCGGCAGCCAGCTCTCGAACGCCGTGTTGAGCGACGTCACCGCGACCGGTGCTTCGCCGGCCACCGCGATTGCATCACCACCTGTCGTGCCGATCCGCACGCAGGGCACGCCGGCGCCCTTCATCTTCGCCAGCACCAGTCCGGCATCGGCCGCCGGCACCGTCACGATGTAGCGTGCCTGGTCCTCGCCGAACCAGTAGCCGTGCGGCACGATCGAGGCCGGCGCCGCCAATAGCTGCGCGCCGATGCCGCTCGCAATCGCCATCTCGGCGAGCGCGATCAGAAGTCCACCGTCGGAGATGTCATGCACCGCGGTTGCGGTGCCGGCGTGGATCATGCCGCGCACCACGTCGCCATTGCGCTTTTCGGCGGCGAGATCCACCGGCGGCGGAGCGCCCTCTTCGCGGCCACAGACGTCGCGCAGATAGACGGACTGTCCGAGCCAGCCCTGGGTGTCGCCGATCAACAGGATCGCCTCGCCTGCCGCCTTGAAGGCGAGCGTCGCGGACTTGGTGAAATCGTCGAGCAGCCCGACGCCGCCGATCGAGGGCGTCGGCAGGATGCCGCGGCCGTTGGTCTCGTTGTAGAGCGAGACATTGCCGGACACGACGGGGAAGTCGAGCGAACGACAGGCTTCCGCAATACCCTTCAGGCAGCCGACGAACTGGCCCATGATTTCGGGCCGTTCCGGATTGCCGAAATTCAGATTGTCGGTGATCGCGAGCGGCCGTCCGCCGACCGCCGTGATGTTGCGCCAGGCCTCTGCCACCGCCTGCTTGCCGCCTTCGAACGGGTCGGCCTCGCAATAACGCGGCGTCACGTCGACCGTGAGCGCAAGCCCCTTCGGTCCGTCCTGTACCCGTACGACGGCGGCATCGCCACCCGGGCGCTGCACCGTGTTGCCGAGGATGACGTGGTCGTACTGCTCCCAGACCCAGCGCCGCGAGCAGAGCTCGGGCGTCGCTATCAGCTTTTCCAGCGCCGCCGAAATGCCGATCGGCGGCTTGACGTCCTGCGCGCGCACCACCGGCAACGATGCGGATGCGACATGCGGCCGGTCGTACAGCGGCGCCTCGTCGCCCAATTCCTTGATCGGCAAATCGGCCATGACGTCGCCGCCATGCTTCACCACAAATCGCTTGCTCGGCGTGGTATAGCCGACGACGGCGAAATCGAGCCCCCATTTGCGGAAGATCGCCTCGGCCTCTTGTTCCTTCTCGGGCTTGAGCACCATGAGCATGCGCTCCTGGCTTTCCGAGAGCATCATCTCATAGGCGCTCATGCCGGTTTCGCGCGTCGGCACCGCGTCGAGATTGAGGTCGACGCCGAGATCGCCCTTGGCGCCCATCTCGACAGCCGAACAGGTCAGCCCGGCCGCGCCCATGTCCTGGATCGCGATCACGCAATCGGCTTCCATGATTTCGAGGCAGGCTTCCAGCAGCAGTTTTTCCGCGAAGGGATCGCCGACCTGCACTGTGGGGCGCTTCTCGGCGGAATCATCGTCGAATTCGGCCGACGCCATCGACGCGCCGTGAATGCCGTCGCGGCCGGTCTTGGATCCCAAATAGACGATCGGCATGTTTACGCCGGAGGCCGCCGCATAGAAGATCTTGTCGGTGTCGGCGAGGCCGACGGCCATCGCGTTGACCAGGATGTTGCCGTCATAGCGGGTGTGGAAACGCACCTGTCCGCCAACGGTCGGCACGCCGAACGAATTGCCGTAACCGCCGACGCCCGCAACCACGCCCGACACCAGATGGCGGGTCTTGGGATGTTCCGGCGCGCCAAAGGAAAGCGCATTGAGGCACGCAATCGGGCGCGCACCCATCGTAAACACGTCGCGCAAAATGCCGCCGACCCCGGTGGTCGCGCCCTGATAGGGCTCGATATAGCTCGGGTGGTTGTGGCTCTCCATCTTGAACACGACCGCCTGGCCGTCGCCGATGTCGATCACCCCGGCGTTCTCGCCGGGGCCCTGGATCACCCAAGGCGCCTTGGTCGGCAGGCCGCGCAGATGGATGCGCGAGGATTTGTACGAGCAGTGCTCGTTCCACATCGCGGAAAAAATCCCGAGTTCGGTGAAACTCGGCACCCGACCGATCAGCTTGAGGATGCGCTCATACTCGTCCGGCTTGAGACCATGGCTGGCGACGAGTTCGGGGGTGATCTGGGGCTCGTTCATGGGTCCCTTAATAGGAAGATCGGAGGGGCGCGAAAAGGCCTTTTAGGGGGCTTTTCAGCCCTGTCCAGAGCTTTGCAGAGGCCCATTCGGGATCGGCGTTTGCACATCCCGGCAGGATCGGATTTAAGAACCGGAACCGTGCAATTAAAGGCCAGATTCCGTGAACGAACTCACCAAGCCCGCCGTCCGTCAGCGTCCCGATATCCACGTCGAAACCGAGGGCGAATTCGCCGGCTGGCGCACCTGGACCCGCGACAGTTTCGAGACCCATAACGGCCCGTTCTGGCACCGGGTCGAGGAAGACGGCCGGGTCCGCAGCGCGTTCCGGGTCGAGAAAAAGCACCTCAACGGCATGAACAACGTCCATGGCGGCTGCTTCATGACGTTTGCGGATTACTGCCTGTTCGCGCTGGCCTCGCCGGTACTGCAGGGGCCGGGCGTGACGGTAGCTTTTGGCTGCGAATTCCTCGATGCGGCACGCGAAGGCGAACTGATCGAGTGCGAGGGCGAGATCACCCGCGCCGGCGGCTCCCTGATCTTCCTGCGCGGGGTGCTGAAATCGGGCGGGCGGTCGCTGTTCACCTTTTCCGGCACCATCAAGCGGGTGAAGCGGAAGCCGCCGACGGACGCAGGCGCCGTTGCCACCTAGCATTCCCTCGGGGAAGCACAGCTGGCGCGATTATGCCTTGCTGCTGGCGCTAGCGTGCTGCTGGAGTTCGACGTATCCGCTGACCAAGATCGGCCTCGGCTCGATCCCGCCGATCACCTTCATCTCGGCCCGTTCGCTGATCGCGGCCGCATTCCTTCTCGTCATCCTGTACGCGCGCGGATTGCGTCTCCCGATCGATGCCAAGGCCTGGAAGCTGTTCGCCTTCCAGCAGAGCATCAACTCGACCATCCCGTTTTTGATGATCACCTGGGCGCAGCAATATGTGCCGGCGTCGAGCGCCGTGGTGCTGGCCTCGACGACGCCTATTTTTGCCTTCCTCATCACCTGGGGCATCACCCGGCACGAGCCGGCGACGCTGTTGAAGCTGGTTGGCGCCATCCTCGGCCTCGCCGGAACGGCCGCGATCATCGGGCTCGACGCGCTCGGCGGCCTTAGCAAGGACGTGTTCGCCGAAATCGTCATCCTCGTCGCCACCCTCTCCTTTGCCTGCGCCACCATCTTCGGATTGCGGCTGACCGATTACGATCCGATGGTGGTGGCGGCGGGCTCACTGCTGTTCGGCGGCTTCGTGCTGCTGCCGGCATCGCTGATCGTCGATCACCCCTGGACCTTGCAGCCGACGGCGGAAGCTTTGGCGGCGACCCTCGCAATGGGCATCTTCTCGAGCGCGTTCGGGCTGATGCTGTTTTACATGTGCCTGAGCCGGCTCGGCACCCTCACCACCAACGCGCAAGGTTATCTGCGCATACCGATCGGCGTCGGTCTTTCGGTGCTGCTGCTCGGTGAATCCGTGCCGGCGAACCTCGCGCTTGGACTGATACTGGTCATGGCCGGCGTCGCCGCGATGACCATTCCCGGCGATCGCTATGGCAAGTGGATCGACCGGCTGCGCGGCAGATCGAAGGCCCGGCAACCTTGACGGAACGTCGAAGGGGATGGCCGCCTATTTCTTCTCTTCCAGCAGCTTGCGGTACTTCTCGACGTCGCGCGTCACGAGTTGCTGCAGCACTTCGGGGGTATGCTCATTGGCGTCGGGCGCAACGGTCGAGAGATCGTGAAAGCGCTTTTTGACGGCATCGCTCTCCACCGCGCTCTTCGCCGCCGCGTTCAATTTCGCGATGATCGCCGGCGGCGTGCCTTTTGGGGCGAACAGGCCGTTCCAGCCTTGCGCCTCGAATTCGGGAAGCCCCGCTTCCGCGGACGTCGGCAGCTCCGGCAAGGTCGCGAGCCGCACCGTCGAGCCGACCACCATTGCCTTGACGAGCTTGTCGTCGATCGCCTGCGACACGGACGCCGCGGCATCGCAGACGCCATCGATCTGGCCGCCGATCGCATCCGTCAGCGCGGGCGCCGCGCCACGATAGCCGACCAGCGTGACATCGATGCCGGCGGCCTGCACAAAGCTCTTGCAGATCAGGAAATTCGACGAGCCGACGCCGGCATGTCCGAGATTGATCTTGCCGGGATTTTTCTTAGCAAAGGCGATGAATTCCTGAAGATTCTTGGCCGGAAAATCCTTGCGCAGCGCGACGATGCCGAAGGTCTTCGCCACCATCGCGATCGGCACGAAGGAGTCCGGCGTGAACGACAGTTTCGGATAGATCGTATAGGTCGCAGCGCTGGTGCCGGCATTGCCGATCGCGATGGCGTAACCATCGGCCTCAGCACGCGCCGCCCGCGCCAGCGCGATCGAGCCGCCGGCGCCTACGATATTCTCGATCACGATCGGCTGTCCGAGCGATTTCGCCATCTCCTCGGCGACCACGCGCGCAATCACGTCCGAAGTGCCGCCGGCCGCGAACGGCACGATCATGGTGACGGGACGTTTTGGGTAATCCTGCGCGTGGGCGGCGGTGGCGAACGACAGCGTCAAAAGCGCCGCGGCCAGTTTCACCGCAAGAGAACTCACGCCGCTTTTTCCAGATGCGCGACGAGGCCGGCGAACAGGCCACGACCGTCGGTGCAGCCCATGATGTCCTCGACGTGGTTTTCCGGATGCGGCATCATGCCGAGCACATTGCCGCGCTCGCTGACGATGCCGGCGATCGATTCCGCGGCACCATTGATGTTGGAACTCTCGTCGACGACCCCCTCGGCCGAGCAATAGCGATAGAGCACCCGCCCCTCGCCTTCGAGGCGCTTGACCGTCTCTTCATCGGCCTCGTAATTGCCTTCGCCATGCGCCACCGGCACCCGGATGACCTGGCCGGCATTGTAGCCGCGCGTAAACGGCGTATCGGAGCGTTCGACGCGCAGGTGCACATCCTTGCAGATGAATTTCAGCCGCGAATTGCGCATCAGCACGCCCGGCAGAAGGCCGGCTTCGCAGAGGATCTGAAAACCGTTGCAGACGCCGAGCACGAGGCCGCCACTAGCCGCAAAATCCCGCACCGCGTCCATGACAGGCGCACGCGCCGCAATCGCGCCGCAGCGCAGATAGTCGCCGTAGGAAAATCCGCCGGGCACCACCACGAGATCGGTGCCCTTGGGCAGCGCAGTCTCGGCATGCCAGACCATCACGGCCTCATTGCCCGATGCGAGTTTGAGCGCCCGCGCCATGTCGCGCTCGCGATTGATGCCAGGAAAGACGAGAACGGCTGATTTCATTGCTAGCGCCTAGAGCAGTTCGACCCGGTAGTTCTCGATCACGGTGTTCGCCAGCAGCTTGTCAGCGGCGTCTTTCAACGCCGCCTCGGCCTTGGCCTTGTCCGAGCCTGACAGTTCGATGTCGAACACCTTGCCCTGACGGACGCTGGCGACACCGTCGACGCCGAGCGATTTCAGCGCGCCTTCGATGGCCTTGCCCTGCGGATCGAGAATGCCGGACTTCAAGGTAACGGTAACACGTGCTTTCACGGGATCAGCCTCAGCTCTTCACCAGCACCGGGCCTGTGCCGGCCGGACGCTCGTTCTCCATCAGAATGCCCAGACGCTTCGCGACCTCGGTATAGGCCTCCAGGAGACCACCGAGATCCCTGCGGAAACGATCCTTGTCGAGCTTCTCGTTCGACTTGATGTCCCACAGCCGGCATGAGTCGGGCGAAATCTCGTCGGCGACGATGATCCGCATCATTTCGTTCTCGAACAGGCGGCCACATTCCATCTTGAAATCGACCAGACGGATGCCGATGCCCAGAAACAGCCCGGTCAGGAAGTCGTTGACGCGGATGGCGAGCGCCATGATGTCGTCGATTTCCTGCGGCGTCGCCCAGCCGAACGCGGTGATGTGCTCTTCGGAGACCATCGGATCGTTGAGCTGGTCGTTCTTGTAATAAAACTCGATGATCGAGCGCGGCAGCTGGGTGCCTTCCTCGATGCCGAGGCGCTGCGACAGCGATCCCGCCGCCACGTTCCGCACCACCACCTCCAGCGGCACGATCTCGACCTCGCGAATCAGCTGCTCGCGCATGTTGAGGCGGCGGATGAAATGGGTCGGCACCCCGATGTCGTTGAGGTGCTGAAACAGGTACTCCGAAATCCGGTTGTTGAGGACACCCTTGCCCTCGATCACCTGGTGTTTCTTGGCATTGAACGCGGTCGCATCGTCCTTGAAGTGCTGGATCAGGGTTCCCGGCTCCGGGCCTTCATACAGGACCTTGGCCTTGCCTTCATAAATGCGGCGTCGACGGCTCATAGGGATGTACCGTGTTTTGTTGAAATCCATGAATTTGGTGTGCTCCGGATGACAAGGGTTTACGACCACGACGGAGCTGCCGTGAAGGCCAGGAACCTGATCTTAACCATCTGGAAACAGAACAAGAACCAAGCCTGTTGGCAACCTATCCGATTGGCCTATCCAGCACAATCGACACGGCCCAATTGGGCCCAACTTATACCTGTAGACTGCGGCTTAACGGCCCGTTGTTTTGCCGATTCGCCCCCTCTATCTAGGTAGGCGACGGGGCCGCCACAACGCGGCCCCCGCGTGCATCTGGCAGGGATTGGAACTCAAAAATGAGCACTTTCGACAAGCGCGAAGAAGGTTTCGAGAAGAAATTCGCTCTCGATGCAGACCAGAAGTTCAAGGCCGAGGCGCGCCGCAACCGGCTGCTCGGAACCTGGGTCGCAGAAAAGCTCGGAATTACCGGCGACGCCGCCACCGCCTACGCCAAGGAAGTGGTCGCCGCCGATTTCGAGGAAGCCGGCGATTCCGACGTCCTTCGCAAGGTGATGGCCGATATCAAGGCCAAGGGCGTCGCCCTCACCGAGCAGGAAATCCGCGCCAAGATGGACGAGTTGATGGCAACCGCCGTCGCCCAGGTGAAGGCGGGAACGTGACACGCAGTGTCATTCCGGGGCGCGCGTAGCGCGAACCCGGAATCTCGAGATTCCGGGTCTGGTCCTAACGGACCATCCCGGAATGACTGTGCGGTTACCGCTTCGGCGCTTTCGCTCGGCCATATTCCGCCCGGACAATCTCCAAGAACCGCCGCGACGCCGCGCTGAGGAAGCCGCCGCGGCGGGTCACCGTCACGACGTCCTGGCTTGCCTTGAGATCCCCGACGCGGATGGTCGCGATCGAGCCGTATTTCAGTTCTTCGGCAGCGTTGCTCTCCGAGAGCAATGCGATGCCAAGGCCGGCTTCGACCAGACGTTTCTGCGCGGTGAGGCTGTCGACCGGCGTCCAGCCGACCTCCCCCAAGCCATGGGTTTGAAACAGCGCAAACACATGTGACGCCGTGATCTCGCGCCGCCGCGGCAGTACCGGAAACGCGATCCAGCGTTCGCCGCGCAAATCGGCCAGTTTCGCGACCCGGCCGCCAGCACGCGGGTGATCGGCGGCGCACACGACCTGCAGCCGTTCGGCTTGCAGCAATTCGCAATCGAGATCGCGCGAGCCGTCGCGATCGTAGCGCAGCCCGATGGTCGCCTCGCCGCGCCGGATCAGGTCGCTGACCTCCGCGCTGGTCGCGGTGCGTAAAGTCAATTCGACACCGGGATGTTCGGCGGCAAACCGCTTGAGGATTTCGGACAGCCTGCCGCCCGCCAGCGTGCCGACCACGGCGAGTGCGACCGGCCCCGAATCCGGCCGCGCCAGTGCGCGCACCGCATCCTGCGCGGCGGCGACCGCGCGCTCGGCATACGGCACCATCACCCGCCCCGCATCGCTCAGCATCGTCCGTCCCGCGATCCGCTCGAACAAGGGCACGCCGAGTTCCTGCTCCAGGAGCGCGATACGCCGGGATATCGCCGGCTGCGAACGGTGCAGCGCCTTGGCGGCGCTCGAGATTCCACCGCGGCGGTGAACCGTCAGGAAAGTGCTGAGCGCATCGCTGTCCATTTCCGGTCCATGCAAAAAGCTGATGATATGAAGAGGAATAACAAGTTAGGCTGATGGGCGGAAGCCCCCTATGTTTGGCCGCGAACCAACCAATTGAGGGAAACGAGCGATGCGCAGCCAGATGGAAAAAGCCGAACTGTTCCGCGCCCTGCACGCGCGGCCCGGCGCCTTCATCATCCCCAATCCATGGGACGCCGGCACCGCCAAGCTGCTCGCCGCGATGGGTTTTGAGGCGCTTGCGACCACGAGCCTCGGGCTTGCCAACACGCTCGGCAGCGCCACCGTCAGCCTCGATGCCATTATCGACAATTGCCGCGCCATTGCCGACGCGACCGACCTGCCCGTCAATGCGGATCTGGAGAATTGCGGCGCGGATGATCCGAAGACCGCCGCCAAGGCCATTGCGCGCGCGGCCGAAGCCGGCGTGGTCGGCGGCTCGATCGAGGATTCAACCGGCGATCCCACGCGGCCGATCTACGATTTCGCGCTCGCCGTCGAGCGGGTGCATGCGGCGGTCGAGGCCGCCCGCGCGCTGCCTTTCCCGTTCACATTGACGGCGCGGGCCGAGAACCTGCTGCACGGCCGCAACGATCTCGACGACACTATCAAGCGCTTGCAGGCGTTCGAAGCCGCCGGCGCCGACGTGCTGTATTCGCCCGGCGTGCACGACATCGACACCATCCGCACGGTCGTATCGTCGGTCGGAAAACCCTTCAACCTGGTGATGGGTTTTGCCGATCCGACATTGACCGTGCCGCAGATTGCCGCCGCCGGCGTCAAGCGCATCAGCGTCGGCGGCGCGATGGCGCGGGTGGCGCTCGCCGCTTTCCTGAAATGCGCCCGCGAAATGAAGGATCAGGGCGCATTCACCTATGTGCGCGAGATGGCGCCGATCAAGGAAGTGAGGGCGGCGTTCGCGGCGGTTTAGGGGATGGCGCGACCAAGGTGCAGGCCACGAGGACAGGTCCTCACCCTGAGGAGCGGCGTCTTCGCCGCGTCTCGAAGGGTGAGCCTACCAGCTCATGGTTCGAGACGCGCGCAAGAGCGCGCTCCTCACCATGAGGTCCTCCGTTCCCTTACCCCTCCTTGAAGCCATATTCGGGCACATTGCCGCTGGCGCCGTAATATTTGTACGGCAGGAATTTTCCGGACATCGTGATCTTGACGCGGTCGCCCTTGGGATTGGCGACGCGCTCCATCGCCATGTCGAAGTCGATCGCCGACATGATGCCGTCGCCGAATTCCTCCTCGATCAACGCCTTCCACGCCGGGCCGTTGACCAGCACCATTTCGTAGAAGCGATAGATCAAGGGATCGGTCGGCGGCATCGGCGTGCCGGTGCCGCGCATCGGCACCTCGTTCAACATCGCGGTCTCGGATTTCGAAAGGCCGAACAATTCAGCCGCGTTCGCCGCCTGCGGTTTTGTCAGCTTCATCTGGCCGAGGATGGCGCCGACGATCAGCACCTCGGAGTAGCCGCCGATCTGTTCGCAGATGTGCTTCCAGCTCCAGCCCTTCTCGCGCTTGATGTCGAGCAGCTTTTCGGTGAGGTCTTCGCGTTTCATGTCTCGTCTCCTGGTGAATGTTAGCGCGCGATCGTCTGCGGTGAATCGGTCTCGATCATTTTCGGCGAGGCAACGATGGTAGGTTCGCTCAAGCCCGGCCGCACGATCGGCACGTTGCGCGGATCGTGGTTGGTTACAGTGGCCGCAAAGGTCTTGCTGCGGCTGACCAGGAAATCGACGATGTGGTTGCGCAGCGCGTAGTAATAGGGATGGCGGTGCAGATCGATGCGGCCGCGGTCCTTGGGCAGCGGATTTTCCACGATTTCCGCCAGCACCGCGCCCGGGCCGTTGGTCATCAGGAAAATCTTGTCGGCGAGATAGATTGCTTCATCCACGTCATGCGTGATCATGAACGCGGTCTGCCCGGTCTCCAGGCAGATGCGGCGCACCTCGTCCTGCAGCGTACCGCGCGTCAGCGCATCGAGCGCCGAGAACGGCTCGTCCATCAGCATGATTTTTGGCGTGATCGAAAGCGCCCGCGCGATGCCGACACGCTGCTTCATGCCGCCAGACAATTCCGACGGGCGCTTGTGCTCGGAGCCGGTCAACCCGACCAGATCGATGAACTTCTGCGCATGCGCCTTCACTTTGGCGCGGTCCCAGTCGCGCCATTTCGAGGTGACGGCATAGGAGACATTGCCGAGCACCGTGCGCCACGGCAGCAGCGCGTGGCTCTGGAAGATCACGGCGCGGTCGAGGCTGGTGCCTTCGATCGCCTGCCCGTCGACGATGACGGCGCCTTCGCTGGGCTCGTCGAGGCCGGCGAGGATGTTGAGCACCGTGGTCTTGCCGCAGCCGGAATGTCCGATCACGCAGCCGAACTCGCCGCGCGCCATCGACAGCCAGAGATCCTCGAACACGCTGATCTGGCCGCCATCGGCGCCGGGATAACGCCGCGCGATACCTTCGATCGAGATGAATTTGTCGGTCATCGCTCTACTCCGGGAACGTGACCATGCGCGTAAACCGCGCAAGGATCTGGTCGAGCAGCATGCCGACGATGCCGATCAGCAGGATGGCGATGATGACGTTGGTGATCGAGAGGTTGTTCCACTCGTTCCAGACGAAGTAGCCGATGCCGGTGCCGCCAACCAGCATCTCGGCCGCGACGATCACGAGCCAGGCGATACCGATCGAGATCCGCATGCCCGTGAGAATGGTCGGGGCCGCCGCCGGCAGGATCACCGTGAAGGCGCGGCGCACAGTCCCGACTTCGAGCGTGCGGGCGACGTTGATCCATTCCTTGCGCACGGCGGCGACGCCAAAGCTGGTGTTGAGCAGCATCGGCCATACCGAGCAAATGAAGATCACGAAGATCGCGGAAATGCTGGAATCCTTGATGGTGTAGAGCGCGAGCGGCATCCAGGCCAGCGGCGAGATCGGCTTCAGCACCTGGATGAACGGGTCGAGCGCCTTGCTGAACAGCGGCGACATCCCGATCAGGAAGCCGAGCGGTATCGCGACGATCACAGCCAGGAAATATCCAAGGGCGACGCGGGCGATGGAATAGCCGAGCTGTATACCGAGGCCCTTGTCGTTCGGCCCGTTATCGTAGAACGGGCTCTTCAGATGCTCCCACAGCTTCGCGCCGACATCGAGCGGTCCCGGCATCGCCGACTTGCCGGCGGTCGCGGTCAGGCCCATCAGCTTGGCATATTCCGGCGTCATGTTGGCGACGGTGCCGGTGCCGCGCGTCGAAATGTGCCAGATGCCGAGGAACGCGGCGAACAGCGCGATCGACACGATCGCCGCGCGGAGACGCAAGGAGGAGGTCATCGGGCAAGACCTCTCAGCACGTCGTCCCGGCGAACGCCGGGACCCATACTCCGCGGCGGTAATAATGAAAGAAGGTCGCTGACATCACGCCCAATCCAGACGACACGGCGTATGGGTCCCGGCCTTCGCCGGGACGACAGCGGCAAATGTAGTTGCACCCCCGCCATCAGCTCGCCTTCCTGATCTTGAAGCTGGCGAGGTAATCCTCGGGCTTAGCCGGATCGAAGGTCTTGCCCATCACCGAAAAACTCTTGGTGGTGGTGGTCGGCGGCGTCAGCCCCGCCTCTTTCATCAGCCTTGCGGCGTCGGTGGCGAGATAGACCTGCGCGGCGATGCCGGCATAGTCGACGTCGCCCTTGAGCTGCCCCCAACGCTTCATCTGCGTCATGATCCAGATCGCAAAGGACTGCCACGGGAACGGATCGAAATCGACACGGTTCGGCTGCTTGACGACATTGCCGAGGCCATCAGCAAACGTGCCGGTGAGAATCTGCTCCAGCACGATCTGCGGCTGGTTCAAATAATTCGCGGGTGCGATGGCCTCCGCGATCTGCTTGCGGTTCTCGGCCTTGTGCGCAAACGCGGTGGCCTCGATGATCGATTTGAGCAGCGCGCTATAGGTGTTCGGCATCGAGGTGATGAATTCCTTCGATGCGGCAAAGGCGCAGCAGGGATGCCCCTCCCAGATATCCTTGGTCAGGATGTGGATGAAGCCGACGCCGTCATAGACCGCGCGCTGGTTCATCGGATCGGGGCCGAGGAAGCCGTCGATATTGTCGGCGCGCAGGTTGGCGACCATTTCCGGCGGCGGCACGGCGCGGATCTGCACGTCGGCATCCGGGTCGATGCCGTGCTCGGCGAGATAATAGCGCAGCAGGTAATTGTGCATGGAGTAGTCGAACGGGACGGCGAACTTAAAGCCCTTCCAGGTCTTCGGATCGCGCTTGTCCTTGTGTTTGACCGCGAGCGTGATCGCCTGGCCGTTGATGTTCTCGACCGCCGGCATGGTGTAGGGCAGCGGGTTGGAGCCGACGCCCATGGTGATCGCGAGCGGCATCGGCGACAGCATGTGGGCTGCGTCATATTCCTTGTTGATGGTCTTGTCGCGGATGACGGCCCAGCCGGCGGTCTTGATGACTTCGACGTTGAGGCCGTTCTTGGAATAAAACCCCATCGGCGCTGCCATGATGATCGGCGTCGCGCAGGTGATCGGAATGAAGCCGACCTTGAGGTCCTTCTTTTCCAGCGGCCCGCCCTGGGCGAAAGCCTCGGTCGCGGTCTTCAGCGGGAAGAATTGCGACAGCGCGGCAGCGGCGGTCGCCGCACCCACCGACTTCAGGAAGGCGCGGCGCGCCACATCCTGCGGAAACATCGCGCGCATCACGGCGGATGCGACCACGTTCTCAAACCGCGCCTCGTCGGAAGCCGCCACCGTCGGCTGCAGCGCAGACTGGGGGTCGGCGTCATGTTCGGCATCGCTAACGTGCCTGCCGCAGCTGCAACCCTGGGCATGGAGTCGGCGGGCGGGATCGAACGGATTGTCGAACGTGGACATGAAACCTCCTGCGTGACGCTGAGGTCATTTACGCAAGGAGTGTGCCAGCCCTATCCGGTCGCGTTTGCCGAATTAATGCAGCTATTTAGCTGGATTGTTGATGGTTACGAGAATTCGTGATACACGAAAATTCGTAGTCAAATTACGAATTTTCGGAGTTTGTAAGCATGGAAACGACGCCGCATTTGCATGCCGCGACGCCGCGCGATTCTGATCTGCGTACCCTCACCTTCGACTATCTGGTCGAGCCGACACTGCTGCTCGACCCCGACAGCGACGAGATCATCGATGCCAATCCCGCCGCCTGCACCCTGCTCGGCTACGACCGCACGCTGCTGCGGGAAACCAAATTCAGCGCGCTGCATGCCGGACAAGTGCCTGCGCTGATCGTGTTCAGCCAGGCCGTGCTCGACAAGGGCGCCTACTGGACCAACGCGCTGACGCCGCGCCACGCCACCAGCCAGAAGCTGCGGCTGGAATATACGGGATCGATGGTGCCGCATGATGGACGCGCGCTGATCCTGCTCACGATGAGCGACCTCGAACAGCGCCGCCGCCGCTATGTCGACGCCACCGCCGAGGACCACATGCGCGGCGGGCTCGCCGCCTGGCAGCGCGTCGAACGCGTGTTCCAGGACATCGAGCGCGAGAACCAGTTGATCCTGCGCGCCGCCGGCGAAGGCATCTACGGCGTCAATGCCGAGGGCAAGACCACCTTCGTCAATCCGGCCGCAGAAAGGATGCTGGGGTGGAGCGCCGAGGAACTGGTCGGCAAGGCCATTCATCCGATCGTCCACCACAGCCATCACGACGGCAGTCATTACCCCGATGAGGATTGTCCGATCTATGCGGCGTTCCGCGACGGCGCGATCCACAACGTCGATGGTGAGGTGTTCTGGCGCAAGAACGGCTCGCCTGTCTGGGTCGAGTACACATCGACGCCGATCCGCGACCGCGGCACGGTGGTGGGCGCCGTGATCGTGTTTCGCGACGTCAGCCACCGCCGCGAGGCGGACGAAAAACTGCACGCCGCGCTTGCCGAAGTCGACCGGCTGCGCGAGCGGCTGGAGCTGGAAAACGCCTATCTGCAAGAAGAAATCCGGATCGAGACCAACCCGCGCGGCATCATCGGCCAGAGCGAAGCGATCCAGAAGACGCTGCGCCAGGTCAAACTGGTCGCACCGACCACCGCCGCCGTCATGATCACCGGCGAGTCCGGCACCGGCAAGGAACTGATCGCGCGCGCCATTCATGAGGCGAGCACCCGCCGCGACCGGCCGCTGATCCGCGTCAATTGCGCGGCGATCCCGCGCGAATTGTTCGAGAGCGAATTCTTCGGGCACGTCAAAGGCGCCTTCACCGGCGCGGTGCGCGACCGCATTGGCCGGTTCGAGCTCGCCGATGGCGGCACGCTGTTTCTCGACGAGGTCGGCGAAATCCCGCTGGAGCTGCAAGGCAAGCTGCTGCGCGTGCTGCAGGAGGGTAATTTCGAGCGCGTCGGCGAGGAGCGCACCCGCACCGTCGATGTGCGCGTGATCGCCGCCACCAACCGGAACCTGAAGCAGGAAGTGCAGCGCGGCCGGTTTCGCGAGGATCTGTATTTCCGGCTCAACGTGTTTCCGGTGGAATCGGTGCCGCTGCGCGACCGCCGCGAAGACATTCCGCTGCTGGCCCAGCATTTTCTGATGAGCGAGAGCAACGAGCTGAAGTCCGATCTGCGGCTGTCGGAAGGCGACGCGCGGCGGCTGCAGCGTTACGACTGGCCCGGCAATGTCCGCGAACTGCAGAACGTGATCGAGCGCGCGGCGATCCTTTCGCAGAACGGACGGTTGCGGATCGATCTGCCGGATAATGTCGGCGCGCATTCACCGGCCAGCGCCAGCCGCCAGAAGAGCGACGTGCGGCCGGCCGTCATGACGTCAGCCGAAATGCGCGATCACGAGCGCGCCAACATTCTCGCCGCCCTTGCCGCCAGCAACGGCAAGGTGTTCGGCGCAGGCGGCGCCGCCGCGATGCTGGACCTCAAGCCGACCACGCTGGCCTCGCGCATGAAGGCGCTCGGGATTTCGGCTCCGCGGGCAAGGCCCGCGGCGTTTACGATGACTTCCTGATCTTGAAGCTCGCGAGATAATCCTCCGGCCTGGCGGCACCAGCTAGTGGCGGTCTAGATTGCGGGTAAGTTGAGCACCAGTCACGGGGCCGTCCCGATTGCTTTGAGCTCGGCGTGGGCGGCTTGCCACTCAATGAAGTCCTTAGGGCATTCAGCGGCGGCGAACTGGAAAAGCCGCTTGGCCTCTTCTCTCGCCCCTCGCAGCAGTGCCAATTCGCCCGAATAGAAGTTTGCTTCGCAGACCTGTTCTCTTTTTTTCCGAGCCTTGGCGTCGTCCGCGGCTGCAAGTACAGCCTCCGGCTCCATCTCGCCCAGAAACAGACGGACGATCGGAGCCGGCCATCGCGACATGTCTAGGTGCCTGACGGTCTCATCAAGCTGGCTCGGTTGGCCGCTCTTCTGTCGCACGAGATCAAGCCACAGCTGCGTATAGGGATCCTTCTGATTGAGCTGGTACGCTCGGCCGAGATCATCGAAGGCTTCCGACAACATCCCGGCCTGAAAGTGGATGACCCCTCTCCAGCGATGGGGATGGAAATCGTTCGGGGCAAGTTCGATTGCCTGCTTGATACTGGACAGCGCTTGTTCGAGGTCGCCTCGGGCGCCAAGGACGTTGGCACGGAAAGCATAGGACCGGGCATCCCTTGGATTGAGCTGGATGGCCTGATTGAAATCGGCCAATGCAAGGTCAACGTTGCCGTTGGTCATGTAAGCTTGGCCGCGGCAATATCGTCCGATGTGGTGTTCCGGGCTGATCGCAATCGCACGATTGCAGTCGGCCGTGGCGCGGTCCGGCTCGTCCTTGAGAGTGTAGGCGTAGGCACGGTTGACAAATGCGGTGAAATTTTCGGGATGAAGCTGAAGGACGCGGCCATAGTCGGCGATCGCGCCGTCAATGTCTCCCTTGGCCAGGTAGGCGCCAGCCCGTCCCAGATATCCGTAAACCTCTTTTGGATTAAGTTCGACGGCCTTCGTGTAATCGGCGAACGCTGCGTCCAGGTCGCGCTTCTGGCTGTATACAGATGCTCTGGCAAGACGGGCATTCAGATTATTCGGATCGCGTTCGATGATCTGATCGTAGTCAGCGATCGCCCGGTCCACCTCACCCTTCTGCAGATAAAACCCGGCGCGTCGAAGGCGCGCCATCGCACTTTGCACCGCAGCCGTTGCCATTTCTATCACGGCCGTGCAACCCGCGATCCGATCGTCCAGGCTGATGTTTCCAGTGGCGTGGCACTTCGTCGCCAGTTGGGATTGTGCCAGCGCAGTCGAAATCGACGCAGGCGACGCACCCATCAACATCATCAACGTCGCAGCAGCGAACGCGCCCCAACCTTGTTTCGTCACGTCATCCCCCAACACTCCCCTGAACATATTACTTGGGCTCACGCCCGCGCCACAACTCGTCGTTGCATGGCAGGTGTCGCGGGGGTGCCGCTTCCGCTCCACCCGTCCTATCTTTGCATGGGGTTGTTTTCGCGATTTTTGTTGCTGGACCCCCGGTCCGGGATCATTAGCCCGCCTGCCGAAGGCTCGCCTCCAGCCGCCCGAGTTCGGCCTCCAGGTCCCGCTCCACATCCGCCACCCGCATCTCGACCACCCGGTAGTCGCGCGCCTCGAGCCAGCTCCGCCGAGCGGCGCGGTCGGCGACGATCGACTCAGACTCTGACGGGTTGACCAGCTCGATCGCGATCCGGTGCACGAAGGAGACGAAGTCCGGGATGTGGCGGCCGATCGGGGTCTGGCGTTTGAACTGGCCGGCGAAGCGGCGGTCGCGGGTCAGCGCCTGCCACAGCATCCGCTCGGCGTCGGTCGGGTTGCGGCGCAGCAACCGGGCCAGCCCGCGGACGGTTCCGCCGCTGTCCGACGGCGAAGCGGCCTGGCCATGCTCAGCCAGCAGGGCGCGCAACCGGGTCGCCTGTTCGCCGTCGAGCACGCCGCCCTTGGCCGGACCCTTGCGCCCCTCGGCGATCGCCATGACAACCCCGTGGAGGGTGTGCATGTCCTGCTTGGTCGGGTCCATCCGGGTGAAGATGTTGCGCATGTTGACCAGCATGGTCTCGCGCTTCTCGGGCGGGCGCAGGAACTCGACCCGGTCGAGCTCCCGGACGAGGTTGTCGAAGAAGGCCTGCATCTGGTGCTGGGACGCCGGCTCGGACCGTTCGGGCATCGCGAAAGGCAGCGCCCCGCCGGTCGACAGCTTGAACCACTCGTAGCCGATCAAGAGCACCGCCTGCGCCAGATTGAGGGAGGCGAAACCGGGGTTGACCGGGAAGGTGATGATCCGGTTGGCGAGTGCCACCTCCTCGTTCTGGAGTCCGTAGCGCTCGCGGCCGAACATGATGCCGACTCCGCCAGCGACCCCGTTGGCAACATGAGCGACAATCTCGGCCGCGGCATCTGATGGTGCGACCACCGGCTTGGCCTGGTCGTGAGCGCGGGCGGTGGTCGCAAACAACAGCGTCAGATCCGCGACCGCCTGCTCGACGGTCTCGAACAATTCGGCGCGTTCCAGAATCTGGTCGGCACCCGCCGCAGCGCGTTGCGCCGCGATGTTCGGCCAGCCGTCGCGCGGATTCACGATTCTTAAACGGGAAAGAGCGAAGTTGCCCATCGCTCGCGCGGCCATGCCGATATTCTCGCCGAGCTGTGGCTCGACAAGGATCACAACAGGTCCAGCTAAGTCCAAACCAGACTTGGTTTTATCGGTCCCAGACCCGGACATTTCTCGCGTCGCTTTCTGATTCGAGTTCGGAAGCTGATTCAACTTCTGAAGGTTTTGAATCAGGATGCGAAGCTCCTGATTCAAAACCTCATTCCATGTTTCGATGGTCGGCCCCAACAGCGGCCGGAATTCTCAAGCCGGACAACGGGCTTAGTAGCGTTTCCGAAAGTTCAGTCAAAGCCTCAATTGGGCAGAATCGCACTAGCTTGTAAGCGCACGGCTTTCGGATAGGCTAACAATCACACTCAAAGCGAAGCTGCAAACAAACAGGCGGCCGGTTCAACGGCTGAGGCCTCAAGAGGAGACGTCCATGCGCGGCAGATGGTCGTTGGCGATTGTCGGTATCCTCCTCATTTTGGCCGGTGGACTGCTGGCCCATTTCACCCAGACCTCGGGTGGCATCCGTATCCAGGACGTCAGGTTCAAGGGCGCCAAGGGCAACACCATGAGTGCCCTGCTCTACATTCCCGCGAATGCCACGCCGCAGATTCCGGCGCCGGGGATTCTCGCGGTCCATGGCTACATCAATTCGCGCGAGACCCAGGACGGCTTTGCGATCGAGTTCGCCCGCCGCGGCTATGTCGTCCTCGCCCTCGACCAGACCGGTCACGGCTATAGCGACCCGCCCGCCTTCGCCAACGGTTTTGGCGGTCCGGACGGGCTGGCTTACCTGCGCAGCCTCGACTTCGTCGACAAGACCAATATCGGCCTCGAGGGTCATTCGATGGGTGGCTGGACGGTGCTGGCGGCGGCAACCGCCATGCCCAACGACTATCAGTCCATGGTGCTGGAGGGGTCGTCGACCGGCAAGCCGTTCGCCGCCGACGGCACCCCGACCTGGCCGCGCAACACCGCTCTGGTGTTCGCCCAGTACGAGGAATTTTCGACCCTGATGTGGGGCGTCGATCGGGCCCGCGACGTTACCCAGAGTCCAAAGCTGTGGGCGATGTTCGGCACCCAGGGGCCGGTCGAACCCGGCAAGGTCCATGGCGACATCGCCCAGGGAACCGCGCGGGTGCTCTACACCCCCGCCATCACCCACCCGGCCGAGCACATCTCCCATGAAGCCATCGGCTACAGCCTCGACTGGTTCGCCAAGACGTTGAAGGGCGGCACGCCGCTGCCGGCCAACGATCAGATCTGGTTCCGCAAGGAGCTTGGCACGCTGATCGCTCTGCTCGGCTTTGTCGCCCTCCTGATCGGGGCCTTTGATGCCCTGCTGGAAGCCAAAATGTATTCCCGCCTGCGGCTGCCCGAAATCGCCGATGGCACCATGCCGGCCCATTCGGCGGCGAGCGGCCGGCGCTGGACCGCGGCCTTCATCCTGTCGGCGTTCATCCCGGCGCTGACCTACTATCCGGCCTTTGCGTTGGCCGGCACTTTTGTAAAACCGTCGGCCTGGCTGCCGCAGGGGATCACCAACCAGATCATGGTCTGGGCCATCCTCAACGCCCTGATCACGCTGGCCCTGATGCCGTTCGCGCCCAAGCGGGCCAGCCGGGCTGGGATTATCGGGCAGTCGGTCGTGATCGCGGTCGCCACCGTTGCGATCGGCTATGCGGCGCTGTGGCTGGCCGACCTCGCCTTCAGGATCGACTTCCGGTTCTGGATCGTGGCGTTGAAGTTGATGAGCGCCAGGCAGGCGCTGATTTTCCTGATCTATCTGGTGCCGTTCACGGCGTTCTTCGTGGTGGCGCTGCACGTGCTGCACCGGAATTTCTCGACCATGGCCGCCGGCCGCGCCTGGCTCTATCTCACCAACATCCTGGCGCTGACGCTGGGCTTCATCGTGCTGCTGGTGCTGCAATACGGCACGCTGTGGCTAACCGGAAAGCTGTTCAACCCGCTGCCCGATCCCGGCTTCGTGCCGCTTTCGACCATCGTCGCCATCCAGTTCGTGCCGCTACTCGCGATCTGCGCGGTGGTCGCGACCTTCACCTGGCGGCGCACCGGCTCGAGCCTGCCGGGCGCCCTGATCTGCGGCCTGTTCGTGACCTGGTACGTGGTGGCGGGAACGGCAACCCAGGCGGCGTTCTGACCCTGATCGAGCCTGAGGCAGGCCTCGGAGCGAACCGCGCCGGCTCGCGCCGCGACCAAGCCTCATGTCTTCCCAGCAACAGCCCTTTCCACATACCCCCAGGCCCTCGCATGCGTCCCTGATCGGCCGGCAGCGGGCGGGACAGCTGGCGCCGACCGACACCGCCAAGGCGCTGCAGGCGGCGCGCGGCTGCCCCGATGCGTGGTATCGCGTCCAGGCACTGACCTCGGTCGCGGAATACGCGGACCCGGCCGCGGCCTTGTCGATCCTGGAAGAAGCGGTGCGCGAAGCGCAGTCATGCCATGACGCCTATGGCACGGTGGCCGTGATGGCATGGCCGATCCGCGTGGCACTCAAGCAAGGGCGGCTCGTCTTCGCCGAGCGCGAGCTCAAAAAGTGCCTTGATCTGGCCCCTCGAATTGAGCCCCACGCATCGCAGGCCTATGCGCTCGAGATTCTCTGGCGCGCCTGCTTCGCGGAGCATCCCAGCCATGCCAATGCGGTGTGGCGCAGAATTCTGGAGCTGTGCCATCCGGACCGCAGCTGGCGTGCCGCCCGGCTCTATCTGCACATCGCCGAGATCCAGCACCGGCAGAACCGCAACGCCGCCGCGGTGATCCGCGCCATGCCACCCGGCAAGGCGCGAAGCTGGCTGGAACGGCGTTTCGGGCTCGCCTGAAAACCAGCCACATCTGCCCCGCCAATCGCCTTCCAGCCCGCGTTTTCGGGTGCTATAGCGACGGCACCACCATCCCATCCGCCGCTAAACGCGCGGTTTTCCAAAAAAGGCCCCCTCCGTCATGGCAAAAATCAAGGTGACCAACCCCGTCGTCGAACTCGATGGCGACGAGATGACCCGGATCATCTGGCAGTACATCAAGGACAAGCTGATCAACCCCTTCCTTGACGTGAACCTGATGTATTTCGACCTCGGGATGGAATACCGCGACAAGACCAATGACCAAGTCACGGTCGACGCCGCCAACGCCATCAAGAAGGTCGGCGTCGGCGTCAAATGCGCCACCATCACCCCTGATGAGGCCCGGGTGAAGGAATTCGGCCTCAAGGAAATGTGGAAGTCGCCGAACGGCACCATCCGCAACATCCTCGGCGGCGTGGTGTTCCGCGAACCCATCATCTGCAAGAACGTGCCGCGCCTGGTGCCCGGCTGGACCAAACCGATCATCATCGGCCGTCACGCCTTCGGCGACCAGTACCGCGCCACCGATTTCAAGTTCCCCGGCAAGGGCACGCTGACGATGAAATTCGTCGGCGAGGACGGCCAGGTGATCGAGCGCGAAGTCTACAAGTCGCCGGGCGCCGGCATCGCGCTTGCGATGTACAATCTCGACGACTCGATCGCCGATTTCGCCCGCGCCTCGTTCAACCAGGGCCTCGCCAAGAGCTACTCGGTCTATCTGTCGACCAAGAACACCATCCTGAAAACCTATGACGGGCGGTTCAAGGACATCTTCCAGGACATCTACGACAAGGAATTCAAGGCCAAGTTCGAGGCGAAGAAGATCACTTATGAACACCGCCTGATCGACGACATGGTGGCGGCGGCGATGAAGTGGTCCGGCGGCTATGTCTGGGCCTGCAAGAACTACGACGGCGACGTGCAGTCCGACACGGTGGCACAGGGCTATGGCTCGCTCGGCCTGATGACCTCGGTGCTGATGACGCCGGACGGCGACACCGTGGAAGCCGAGGCCGCGCACGGCACGGTGACCCGACATTACCGCGAGCACCAGAAGGGCAAGGAAACCTCGACCAACTCGATCGCCTCGATCTTCGCCTGGACCCGCGGCCTGTCGCACCGCGCCAAGCTCGACAACAACGAGGAACTGGCGAAGTTCGCCAACACGCTGGAGAAGGTTTGCGTCGACACCGTCGAGGCCGGCTACATGACCAAGGACCTTGCGCTCCTGGTCGGCGCCGACCAGCGCTGGCTCTCCACGACAGGCTTCCTCGACAAGGTCGCCGAGAACCTGACCAAGGCGATGGCGGCGAAGTAAGCCGCCTCGGCAAGACCCATCGACGTCATGGCGAGCGAAGCATTCGCTCCTCGCCATGACGAGTTCGGAGTATCGCCATGCTTCCAAATCGGATTGCCGCGATTGTCCTCCTGCTGTCGGCGAGTTCGGCGACCACGCGCGCCGCCGAGCCGCTTCCCGAAGCCATCGCGGCGCCAGGCCAGACCGTCGTCGTGACCCTGCACGCCGAAGGCGCGCAGGTGTACGAATGCAAGGCCGGCGCTGACGGCAAGGCGATCTGGTCATTCCGGGAACCGATCGCGACGCTGCTCGCCGACGGCAAGACCGTCGGTCGCCACTACGCCGGACCGAACTGGGAACACAGCGACGGCAGCGCGGTGGCCGCCAAGGTTGCCGGCAACGCCCCCGGCGCGACCGCCAATGACATCCCCTGGCTGAAACTCGAAGTGACCTCCCGGCGTGGCAGCGGCGTCCTCACCGATGTCACAACGGTGCAGCGGATCAATACCAAAGGCGGCAAGCGCGACGGCGCCTGCGAGACCATCGGCAGTTTTTTGAACGTGCCCTACTCGGCGGACTATGTGTTCCTGCGCAAACCCTGAGCGACGCGCCTAGTCGTCGGGCGCGTTCCCGGCTATCGCGCAGCGCGTCGCTACGCCCCGGCCATCGCCTGTTCGATCGCCGACAACGCCGCATCGGCCTTGGCGCCGTCGGGTCCGCCGGCTTGCGCCATGTCGGGCCGCCCGCCGCCGCCCTTGCCGCCGAGCGTCGCCGAGGCGATCTTGACCAGATCGACGGCGCTGAAGCGCGAGGTCAGGTCGGCGGTGACGCCGACCACCACGCCGGCCTTGCCATCCTCGGTGACACCGACGATCGCAACCACGCCGGAGCCGATCTGCTTCTTGCCGTCGTCGACGAGACTCTTGAGATCCTTGGTCTCGACGCCTTCGACCGCACGCGCCAGCAGCTTGACGCCGCCGGCTTCGCGCACGCCGCTGGCCGACGCCGCGCCATTGCCCCCGCCGCCGCCCATCGCGAGCTTCTTGCGCGCATCCGACAGGTCGCGCTCCAGCTTCTTGCGCTCTTCCACCAGCGCGGCAATGCGCGCCGGCATTTCCTCGACCGAGGTGCGCAGCTCGCCGGCCGCATTCCTCGCAAGCTGCATGGTGTCGTTGGCGTGCTTGCGCGCATGCCGTCCGGTCAGCGCCTCGATGCGGCGGACGCCGGAGGCAACCGCGCTTTCGCCGGTCACTGAAATCAGGCCGATGTCGCCGGTGCGGCGAACATGGGTGCCGCCGCACAATTCCACCGACCAGCCAAGCGCGTTCTGGCCCTGCTCGCGAGCCTGCCGGCCCATCGACACCACCCGCACCTCGTCGCCGTATTTTTCGCCGAACAGCGCGCGCGCCCCGGCCTCGCGGGCATCGTCGACCGCCATCAGGCGCGTGGTGACTTCGTCATTCTCCAGCACCACCTCGTTGGCGATATCCTCGATGCGCGCGAGTTCTTCCGCCGTGATCGGCTTCTGGTGCACGAAATCGAAGCGCAAGCGATCGGGCGCCACCAGCGAGCCGCGCTGGGCGATGTGGTCGCCGAGCACCTGACGCAGCGCCTCATGCAGCAGATGCGTCGCCGAGTGATGCGCCCGGATAGAGGAGCGCCTGACATGGTCGACCTCGAGCTGCAACGCAGTTCCGACCTTCAGCGTGCCCTGCTCCACCGTGCCCTGATGCACGAAGAGATCGCCGGCCCGCTTCTGCGTATCGGTGACGCGGAACTTGACGCCCTCGCCGATCATCACGCCGGTGTCGCCGACCTGGCCACCGGACTCCGCATAAAACGGCGTCTGGTTCAGAACGATCGAACCGGTCTCCCCGGTCTTGAGGCCGTCGGCATCCTTGCCGTCCTTCACCAGTGCGGAAACCACGCCCTCGGCGCTCTCGGTTTCATAACCGAGGAATTCGGTGGCGCCGAGTTTTTCGCGCAGCGGGAACCAGATGTTCTCGCTCGCGGTATCGCCGCTTCCCGACCACGACGCGCGCGCCTTTTCCTTCTGCTTCTCCATCGCATCGGTGAACGAGGCGAGATCGACGCTGATGCCGCGCGATTTGAGCGCGTCCTGCGTCAGATCGAGCGGGAAGCCGTAGGTATCGTACAGCGTGAACGCGGTATCGCCGTCGAACATGTCGCCCTTCTTCAGCGAACTGCTCTTCTCGTCGAGAATGGAAAGGCCGCGCGCCAGCGTCTTGCGGAAGCGGGTTTCCTCCAGCCGCAGCGTTTCCTCGATCAGCTTTTCCGCCCGCACCAGATCCGGATAGGCCTGGCCCATCTCGCGCACCAGCGCCGAGACCAGCCGATGCATCAAGGGATCGCGCGCGCCGAGCAACTGCGCGTGGCGCATCGCGCGGCGCATGATCCGGCGCAGCACATAGCCGCGGCCCTCGTTCGACGGCAGCACGCCGTCGGTGATCAGGAAGGCGGAGGAGCGCAGATGGTCCGCGATGACGCGGAACGACGCCACGTTCTGCTCCTGCGGCCCTTCTCCGAGCGCGGACGCGGTAGCATCGATCAGGTGACGGAACAGATCGGTTTCGAAGACGCTCTCAACGCCCTGCAGGATGCAGGCCATGCGTTCCAGCCCAAGACCCGTGTCGATGGAGGGACGCGGCAGCGGCTGGCGCTCTTCCTTCGTCACCTGCTCGAACTGCATGAAGACGAGATTCCAGAATTCGAGGAAGCGGTCGCCATCCTCCTCCGGGCTGCCTGGCGGACCGCCCCAGATATGCTCGCCGCGGTCGATGAAGATTTCGGAGCAGGGACCGCAGGGCCCGGTATCACCCATGGCCCAGAAATTGTCCGAGGTCGGGATGCGGATAATGCGGTCGTCGGAAAAGCCCGCGATCTTCTTCCAGAGAGCGGCCGCCTCGTCGTCGGTGTGATAGACGGTGACGAGCAGCTTGTCCTTCTTCAGCCCGAAATCCTTCGTGATCAGATTCCAGGCAAGCTCGATCGCGCGCTCCTTGAAGTAGTCGCCGAACGAGAAATTGCCGAGCATCTCGAAGAAAGTGAGATGGCGCGCGGTGTAGCCGACATTGTCGAGGTCGTTGTGCTTGCCGCCGGCGCGGACGCATTTCTGCGAGGTGGTGGCGCGCTGATACGGGCGCTTCTCGACGCCGGTGAAGACGTTCTTGAACTGCACCATGCCCGCATTGGTGAACATCAGGGTCGGGTCGTTGCGCGGCACGAGCGGCGACGAGGCCACGATCTCATGACCATTCGCCTTGAAGTAATTCAGAAATGTCGACCTGATCTCGTTGACGCCGCTCATGTTCATCCAATCGGAAAATAGGACCGGGTCAGGCCGCAAATAGCCTTTTCTGCCGGCGCAACGCTTTTAGACAAGGCCAAAGGCGGTGTCCAGAAACTGTGCAGGCGGATCATAGGCTTGCCGCAGCACACAAGACTGGTTGATAGACGCTTCCGCGCGTTGACAGCCATGGTGGCGCCGTGTTTTCCTTACCCCTGTTCAAGACGTCACGTCGGGAGAGATCGGCTTAAGCGCCGGCGCCGAAGGAGCAACCGCCCCGGAAACTCTCAGGCAAACGGACCCCGTGACGGACTAACATCTGGAAAGAGACGCCGAAGGGTTTTGGCCCAGGGGTGTCCGCCGACGGGATAATACTCTCAGGCACAGCGACAGATGGGGCTTTCTTTGGGTTTTTGGGGACTGGTCCCCGAACCCTGGAGGGTCCCTGAATGCTGGCACGCGACGAATCTCCTTTACATCACACACCCTTGCACGCGCTCCATGTGGCACGCGGCGGCAAGATGGTTCCGTTTGCCGGCTATGAGATGCCGGTGCAGTACGCCGCCGGCGTGCTCCGGGAACACCAGCACACGCGCAGCGCCGCCGGGCTGTTCGACGTCTCGCATATGGGCCAGCTCGCGCTGCGGCCGAAATCCGGCAAGGTCGAGGACGCCGCATTGGCGCTGGAACGGCTGGTGCCGCAGGACATCGTTGCGGTGGCGCCCGGGCGGCAGCGCTACGCGCAGTTCACCAATCCCAATGGCGGCATTCTCGACGATTTGATGGTGGCGAATTTCGGCGACCACCTGTTTCTGGTGGTGAACGCCGCCTGCAAGGCCGAGGACGAGGCCCATCTGCGCGCGCACCTTTCGGAGGCCTGCGTGATCGATTCGCTGTCCGACCGCGCGCTGATCGCGCTGCAGGGGCCGAAGGCCGAATCGGCGCTGGCGAAGTTTTGTGCAGATGTGTCAGCGATGAAATTCATGGACACCGGTCCGCGCAAGGTCGCGGGCTTCGACTGCTTCGTCTCGCGCTCCGGCTATACCGGCGAAGACGGTTTTGAAATTTCGGTTCCGGCTGAACACACCGAAGCGCTGGTGACGGCGCTGCTGGAGAACAGCGACGTGCTGCCGATCGGACTGGGCGCCCGCGACAGCCTGCGGCTCGAGGCCGGGCTTTGTTTGTACGGCCACGACATCGACACCACGACCAGCCCGGTCGAGGGCGCGCTGGAATGGTCGGTGCAGAAAAGCCGCCGCACTGGCGGCGCGCGCGCCGGCGGTTTTCCCGGTGCCGAAATTATTCTGGCCCATTTCGAAAAAGGCGCCGCGCGCCGCCGCGTCGGCCTGCGGCCCGAAGGCCGTGCGCCGGTGCGCGAGGGCGCGGTGTTGTTTGCGGACAGCGCCTCGGCCGAGCCGATCGGCAAGGTCACCTCAGGCGGTTTTGGCCCGAGCCTCAATGCCCCGGTCGCGATGGGCTATCTGCCGTCGCCGCTCGCCGCAGCCGGCACGCAGGTTTTCGCCGAAGTCCGCGGCCAGCGCCTGCCGCTGCAGGTCGCCGCCATGCCATTCGTTCCCAACACCTATAAACGCTGAGGAAGTTCCATGACGATCTTGTTCACAACCGACCATGAATGGCTCCGCATCGAGGGCGATGTCGCCACCATCGGCGTCACGGATTACGCGCAGTCGCAGCTCGGCGACGTCGTATTCGTCGAGCTGCCCAAGGTCGGCCGCAGCCTGAAGAAGGCGGAGGCCGCCGCCGTGGTCGAATCCGTCAAGGCCGCCTCCGACGTCTACGCGCCGATCTCCGGCGACGTGCTCGAAGTCAACGAGGAGCTCGCCGCCGAACCCGCGCTGGTGAATTCCGACGCCGCCGGCAAGGCCTGGTTCTTCAAGCTGAAGATTGCGGACAAGAGCGAACTCGACGGCCTGATGGATGAAGCCGCCTACGCCAAGCACACCGCGTGAGAGATGAAGCAGATTGCGACCACACCCACACTGTCGTCGCCCGGCTTGACCGGGCGACCCAGTAAGCCGCGGCCCTTCGGCTCCATCGCTAATGTCCCGGCGTACTGGATGCCCGCCTTCGCGGGCATGACACCGAATTTGCACATTCGAACGAGGCACTCATGAACGCGCCCTTCAAACCCCTGAACGAACCCGCCACCGATTTCGTGCGCCGCCATATCGGCCCCTCGCCCCGCGACATCCAGGCGATGCTGGAGAGCGTCGGCGCCAAGAGCCTCGGCGAACTCATGAGCCAGACGCTGCCGTCGTCGATCCGGCAGAAGACGCCGCTCGATCTCGGGCGCGCGTTGAGCGAGACCGAAGCGCTGGCGCATATGGGGGAACTGGCCGCGCAGAACCAGGTGTTCACCTCGCTGATCGGCCAGGGCTATTCCGGCACCATCCTGCCCGCGGTGATCCAGCGCAACATCCTGGAAAACCCGGCCTGGTACACGGCGTACACCCCGTACCAGCCCGAGATCAGCCAGGGCCGGCTGGAAGCGCTGTTCAACTTCCAGACCATGATCTGCGACCTCACCGGCCTCGATGTCGCCAACGCCTCGCTGCTCGATGAAGCCACGGCTGCGGCCGAAGCGATGGCGCTGGCGGAGCGGCATTCCCAGGTGAAAGCACAGGCCTTCTTCGTCGACAAAGACGTCCATCCCCAGACGCTGGCGCTGCTGCGCACCCGCGCCGAGCCGCTGGGCTGGAAACTAATCGTCGGCGATCCCCTCGCCGATCTCGACAAAGCGGACGTGTTGGGTGCGCTGCTGCAATACCCTGGGAGCTCCGGCGCGGTACGTGATCTGCGCCCCGCGATTGCCTCGCTCCACGCCAAGGGGGCGCTTGCCGTCGTCGCCGCCGATCTGCTTGCGCTGACGCTGCTGGCCTCGCCCGGCGAACTCGGCGCGGACATTGCAATCGGATCGGCGCAGCGCTTTGGCGTGCCGATGGGTTATGGCGGGCCGCATGCCGCCTACATGGCGGTGCGCGACGCGCTGAAGCGCTCGCTGCCCGGCCGCATCGTCGGGCTGTCGGTGGATTCGCGCGGCGAGCCGGCCTACCGCCTGGCGCTGCAAACCCGCGAGCAGCATATCCGCCGCGAAAAGGCCACCTCCAACATCTGCACCGCGCAGGTGCTGCTGGCGGTGATCGCATCGATGTACGCGGTCTATCACGGCCCCGAAGGACTGACGTACATCGCGCGCCAGGTGCACCGGCGCGCCGCCGTGCTGGCGGCGGGACTGACAAAGCTCGGCTTTGCGCCGGCGTCACAGAATTTCTTCGACACGGTCACGGTGACATCAGGCGCGAAGCAGGACGAGATCGTCGCCCGCGCCCGCGCTGAAAAGATCAATCTGCGTCTCGGAGACGGCACGCTTGGAATTTCGGTGGACGAGACCACGACGCCGGCCGTGATCGAGGCGGTGTGGCGCGCGTTCGGCGGCAAGCTTTCGTACACGGAAATGGAGATCGGCGCACGCGAGGCGTTTCCCGTTGAATTGAAGCGCGCCACCGCGTTCCTGACCCATCCGGTGTTCCACGCCCACCGCTCCGAAACCGAACTGCTGCGCTACATGCGCAAGCTCAGTGATCGCGATCTCGCGCTCGACCGCGCGATGATTCCGCTGGGCTCCTGCACCATGAAGCTCAACGCCACGGCGGAGATGATCCCGCTGACCTGGGCCGAGTTCGGCAGCCTGCATCCGTTCGCTCCGGACGAACAGGCCAAGGGCTATCACGCGCTGTTCAAGCGGCTGGAAAAATGGCTGTGCGACATCACCGGCTATGACGCGATCTCGCTGCAGCCGAACTCCGGCGCGCAGGGCGAATATGCCGGACTGCTGGCGATCCGCGGCTATCACGCCGCACGCGGCGAGCCGCATCGCAAAATCTGCCTGATCCCCTCCTCCGCGCACGGCACCAACCCGGCCTCCGCCGCGATGGTCGGCATGGACGTCGTGGTGGTCGCCTGTGACATCAGAGGCGACGTCGACGTGGACGATCTGCGCGCGAAGGCCGAGAAGCATTCCAAGAATCTCGCCGCGATCATGATCACCTATCCCTCGACGCACGGCGTGTTCGAGGAGCACATCCGCGACATCTGCGACATCGTGCACGGCCATGGCGGACAGGTCTATCTCGACGGCGCCAACTTGAATGCGCAGGTCGGCCTGTCGCGGCCCGGCGATTACGGCGCCGACGTCAGCCACCTCAATCTGCACAAGACGTTCTGCATTCCGCATGGCGGCGGCGGCCCGGGCATGGGGCCGATCGGCGTCAAGGCGCACCTCGCGCCCTTCCTGCCCGGCCACCCGGCGACCGATGGCGCTACGTCGCATCCGATCGGACCGGTGTCGGCCGCCCCGTTCGGCTCGGCGTCGATTCTCACGATCTCCTACATCTATATCCTGATGATGGGCGGCGAAGGCCTGACGCGGGCGACCGAGATCGCGATCCTCAACGCCAACTACATCGCGGGCAGACTCGATCCGCATTTTCCGGTGCTGTACAAAAACGCAAAGGGCCGCGTCGCGCATGAATGCATCGTCGATCCCCGCCCGCTCAAAGCAACCAGCGGCGTCACCGTCGACGACATCGCCAAAAGGCTGATCGACTACGGCTTCCACGCGCCGACCATGAGCTTCCCGGTGCCGGGCACGCTGATGATCGAGCCGACCGAATCCGAATCGAAGGCGGAGCTGGATCGCTTCTGCGATGCCATGATCGCGATCCGCAACGAGATCGCCGAGGTCGAGAAGGGCCGCTGGAAGATCGAAGCATCGCCGCTGCGCCACGCCCCGCACACCGTGCACGACATCGCCGACGACGCCTGGGCCCGCGCCTACAGCCGCGCCGAGGGCTGCTTCCCGGCCGGCACGTCGCGGACGGACAAATACTGGTGCCCGGTCGGCCGCGTCGACAACGTCTATGGCGACCGAAACCTGGTGTGCTCGTGCCCGCCGGTCGAGGATTACGCGCAGGCCGCGGAGTGATACTCCGCGCAACATACCTTGCTCGTCATGCGCGGGATTGACCCGCGCATCCATCGACAAGACTCCTCGAAGGAGATGGATTGCCGGGTCAAGCCCGGCAATGACAACAACTACCTGTAGGATGGGTGGAGCGCAGCGATACCCATCATCGCGCACCACGCGAGGTTGGCATCTTGCGATGGGTTTCGCTTCGCTCTACCCATCCTACAGATCAAGGCGCTACCAACGCCGGATTCCAGCGCCACAGATTATCGTTGGTCAGGTGCGTGCCACCCCACCAGCGATCAATCGGGTTGTGCCGACTGAAGTCTTCCTTGTGGGCAAGAACAGCCGCGCCGAATTCGGTAAGCGACAGCTCGCTTCGCAGGTACGCCTCTTGCCGCCCCCGCAACTTTTCGCGATCGAGCGTACGCAAATGCTCATCGAGGCCCTGCACCGCCGGCCGCGGGCCGTGCGCAAGCCCGTCCAGCAAATAGCCCAATTCCGACTCGCCGAAGATGCGCGTTTGGCGCAGTTGGTAGAGATAGAAAAGCGCATTGGTTAGCGAATATCCCCGCGCGATCAGCTCGAGCATCCGCATTTCCGAGGCACCAAGCCCTGTCGAACTTGACGGCAGTTCTTCGAGCAGATCGATCAAGACGGGTTTGAGAAGCGGCAAGGCGCTCAAGTCTCTGCCGAGCAGATCGAAGCAGCCTTTCGGGGTCGGCGCCCCATATGCCCGCCAGGCTGCGCTCGCTACCTCAAGTTCCTTTTCGGTGATGTCGACCACCGGCGGCCGCCACTTGCCGAGGCGGTCAAGCCCGATCATTTCGAGGTCAACCAAACGAAATTTCAACCTGGCGATCGTTTCCGGGTAAGGCCGGAAATAATCAAGTAGCCAGATCAACTGCAACTGAGCATTCGGTCGCGTGTCAAACCATAGTTCGACGCTTTCGTATCGCTGACAGAATTCGGCCAAGCTGAGGTCTCTGTGACTTCGATTCTTGCTCCCGCTCCAGTTGGTGGCAAAGTCCGACCAGTGGTGGCCGCGTAAAATATCTGACGTGCGCGGACCGAGATAGGTTGCGAGTTCGTCAGGCGAAGGCAATGGCCCCCAGCCGAAGCGAAAGAAGAAACTGAGCGCTAGATCGGCGAATTCCGGCTCGGTGAATTCCGGGGAGAGCCACCCGGTTAGAATCAGAGGCTTCATCACGAGCAACCCGTTGAGAGGAATACGAGGGCGCGGCTACTGTCAGCTGGACCCGTCTGTTCAAGACGCGACCAGTTTGCGGTTCACCGGATCCCAGCGCCACAGATTGTCATTGGTCAATTCCGTCCCGCCCCACCAGCGATGGATCGGATTGTGCCAGCTGAAATCTTCAGCCTGCGCCAAGACGGCCTCGCCGAGCGGGGTCAACGACAGTTTGCTTTGCCTGTATCGCGCGAGACGGTCAGCGTCATCGTGCATCTCGTCCGTGTACGGCCCCTCCTCCAGGCCGGCCACCGCAGGGGCCGGACCGCGCGCCAGCCCATCCAGCAGCGCGCCAACCTCCCAATAGCCGAATACACGTCGCGTGTTGCGCTTGTTGTGGCCCGGAAAGACGTCGAACGGAGTTACGTCGCCGGCCGCAACTAGTTCCAGCATTCGCATTTCGGTCGCGCTGAGCCCGGTTGCGGGCTTGGGAAGCTCTTCGAGCAATTCCAGCACGGTCTGCCGAAGCTGCGGCAGGACATTAACGTCCTTGTCGAGCAAATCAGCCCAATGCTGCGGCGTCGGCCGTCGGTAGGCGTCCCAGGCTAAGCTGGCGGCTTCGAGATGTTCGTTCTGGATTTTGACAGCCGGAGGCTTCCATCCTGAAATCGCTTCCGGAACCTGTTCGCCAATATCGACGTCCGCCTGGAATAAGATCAACTTCGCGACAATGCCTTTACGCGCGCTCAGGCAATCCAGAAGCTGAGCAAGCATCAGTTGTGCATTCGGCGTCGGATCGAACCATAATTCAACAGCTTCGCAACGCTCGCAGAGATCGAGCGCGCCCATTCCTTCCGAATGAAACTTTCCAAGCCGATGATCTGGGAAATGATCCAGCGAACCCGGCCCCAGCATGGCCTCCAGCTTCGCGTCGGATGGCAATTCGTCCCAGACAAACCGAAGACCAATCGGAATTACGATGTCACCGACGCCGGCGCGCAGGAGACACCCGCCTGCCGAGTCGCTTGACGTCAAAATCAAACGCGTCATGTCAGTCACCCGCATACGCAAAACAAAACGGGCACTGAAGACGTCGGCAACTCAACGTCCTCAGCACCCGCTATGTCGAAACCCGGGTCAGGCGACCCGAGATCCGGAAAGCCCTACTCGTCGGCCGGCTCTTCGCCGTCGGCGTCGCGCTCGGGGGGACCGGCGAGAATCTGTTCGGCGATAAGGCCGGAGTTCTGGCGGATCGCGGCCTCGATCTTTGCGGTCATGTCGGGGTTGGCCTTGAGGAACGCTTTCGAGTTCTCACGCCCCTGCCCGAGCCGCTGGCTGTCATAGGAGAACCAGGCGCCGGACTTTTCGACGATGCCGGCCTTGACGCCGAGGTCGAGGATTTCGCCCATCTTGGAGACGCCCTCGCCGTACATGATGTCGAATTCGACCTGCTTGAACGGCGGCGCCAGCTTGTTCTTCACGACCTTGACGCGGGTCTGGTTGCCGACGACTTCATCGCGCTCCTTGATCGCGCCGATGCGGCGGATGTCGAGGCGAACCGAGGCGTAAAACTTCAGCGCGTTGCCGCCGGTGGTGGTCTCCGGCGAGCCGTACATCACGCCGATCTTCATGCGGATCTGGTTGATGAAGATCACCATGGTGTTGGATTTGTTGATCGAGGCGGTGAGCTTGCGCAGCGCCTGGCTCATCAGCCGCGCCTGCAGGCCGGGCAGCGCATCGCCCATCTCGCCTTCGAGTTCGGCCTTCGGCACCAGGGCGGCGACGGAGTCCACCACCAGCACGTCGACCGCACCCGAGCGCACCAGCGTGTCGCAGATTTCCAGCGCCTGCTCGCCGGTGTCGGGCTGCGAGATCAGGAGTTCGTCGATGTTGACGCCGAGCTTGCGGGCATAGACCGGATCGAGCGCATGTTCGGCGTCGATGAAGGCGCAGATGCCGCCCTTCTTCTGGGCTTCGGCCACCGTGTGCAGCGCCAGCGTGGTCTTGCCTGATGATTCCGGCCCGTAGATTTCGACCACACGGCCTTTCGGCAGGCCGCCGACGCCGAGCGCGATGTCCAGCCCGAGCGAGCCCGACGAAATCGTCTCGATATCCATCGAGCGATCGTTCTTGCCCAGCTTCATCACTGAACCCTTGCCGAACTGGCGCTCGATCTGGGAGAGCGCGGCGGACAGGGCCTTGGTCTTATCCATGGAGGATCCTTCGACGATACGCAGGGCAGTGGCGGACATGGGTGCTCCTTATGGCGGGGATTCGCTAGCGGGACAAACGGACGACGAGGGATCTCAGGGATTCGAACAGTGAGAAACTTGTACCACCTTTGTTCTCTGTTCGCAATATGTTCTTTCAGAGATCGGGGTGCTGGCCCCCTTCCATCCCACTCTAAGTTAATGATCCCTTTTGATTTTGAGGTGGCCCCTTTTGGCCCTCACCAGCGCCGCGATGTTGCCGTGCTCTGTTCATCCCCCAAAGTGGGTAGTCCGAGGCGGCCGGTACTGGCCTGTTCCGCCCCTCGGCGGGGCCCTAAGTTGAGATGCACAGTGACCTTTTTTGGAATGTTCACTTTGGAACCGACGCCCGGGATCGGAATTTTATAGGATCGGAAATGCAAACCCTACGGTTAGGACCCGTAAGCAACGAGGTTGTGTCATGCAGCGTCGCCGATCCGTTCCCCACACATTTGAAGATCGAATTGCAGCTGAGAAGGCCCGGCTGGAAGCACAGGCAGCCAAGCTCAAACCTGGTCCTCAGAAGGAAGTGCTGCTCAGGAAGATCAGGCAGCTAGAGACGGCCTCTCACATAAACGAGTGGCTCTCCTCTCCCGGACTTCAACCACCAGAACCAGCCTAGAGAAAGCAAGGCCGCCTCAGTTGGCGTTGGCGGCCCTCTTTCTTTGCAGGAACGCTTTCGTGACGACTGTCACAGTCGCCCCGATAGCCGCCCGGCATACTCGCTCGAGATCAACGGCGCACAACGGCGCCACAGCGCGGAGGGGACCATGAACAACCAGAATGAAACTCGCGAACTGACCGATGCGGAGCGACTGACCGACGTTGCGCTTGAATCGGTCTCAGGGGGTAAAGTCATTTCGAAGGGCGTCATCAATTCGAGTGCCATCAGCCTTCCGAAGCCCAGCTACCCGCCGGTCGCGTAAGCGAGGCCGCCCGAATAGGCTCTGCCCGTAGTTCTCCGACCGTGAACAAGGTTCCGAGGCCGCCTCAGATGGCGGACCCTTCTTCGTCATCGTCCTCCAAGACTTCCTTTTGCTTTGGGCCCTCGAGCAACTTTGATCGGGTTGCCGATCTCTATCGGCCCATCTTCCCCTCGGCCAAAAACCGCACGTTGATCTCGCGACCGACTTTGTTGCGCATGCAACCCGCAGCCAGCGTGTTGCTATCCCGATCGTTGTCTCTCTCACCGCTGTAGCAATCGAAGCCGTAGCGCCTGTCGTGCCCTCGAAGCTATTTTGGCGTGCCCAGAGAAGCGGCCCCAGCCTCGGGGAAGAGGCACTGGGGCCGCTTATGCTGCCGGGGCAACTGGGAACTGGCAGCACCTTCACAACTCCGCCCATTGCCACTTGTTCCCGAAATTCTCCGGCAGTTTTTAGCAACCTTGTCCTGTCCCGGACGTATACTCCAGGCTGGGGCATTGCAATTTCCAGCTCGGGTGCAGCGCCGCTAAGCATTATTCAGCTTGGCGGCGCTGTGCTTTTGAGTGGCCGACTTTGCCTTCTCGGCTGTTCCATTTCGGCCAGTAACCGACTCTGCGACCTCGGCAAGACCCATTCTACTTTGCATGGGGTTGCTGTCGCGATTTTGCGTCTGAGCCGTCGTGTGACGGTCATCACAGCGGTGCGTCGCGAGACAGCCTATCCCTGTCATCCAAGAGTGGCGGGAATGGTCCTGCCCACGCAAACAGGAGAAGGACATGACCGAACTCAACAACGAAGTCTGCGAAATGTCGTTTGAACAACTCGAACAGGTCAGCGGCGGCGCCATCCTCGACCGGATCGTCGATGCGTACCTCAAGGCCTTGGGCGCCCGCTTGCTGGACGCCGTGCACCAGCCGCTGGTGCCGCCGCAGAAGATGACCCTGCACATGCGATAAGGCCGCCAAACCGGAATTGAGAGGCCGCCTTGGCGGCCTCTTTTGTTTGAGGACGCCGCAAGCGTCATGCCTGACGTCCGATTTCAGCCAGTTGTGAGACGCCGCTCAACGCAAATTGTGCGGCGATGATCGGTGAATTGATCGCCGCCTTCGCTCGACGCGATTTCAAAACGGCATCGGCCAGATTTGAAACCTGCAGCGGCTCAGTTTGGAGTGTGCCAGCCATCACAGCCAACGGGAACATCCGAGCGCACCCTTGCAACGCGATTGTCGTAATCCCCAACAAAGGAGAGACGCATGATTGAGATTGGCCAGAAGCCTAGCGATGAACTGAACGTCGGCGAACTGACCCTCGACGAACTGGACGCGGTGAACGGCGGCGGCCGTTTGAGCGATCTTTACCACCATGTCGTGGCCGTCATTCGCTTCCATACCGGCACCATCAGGAACATCGCGACAACCCTGCCGTAACCGACGGTTTGAAGAGGCCGTCTTTCATTGGCGGCCTCTTTCATTTGCAAGGCGGCCCTTCCCCCGTAGTTCTCCGGACAAGAACAAAGTTCCCAACCGGATGGTCGCCAGTTTTTCGCCTTGTGTTCGCGCCTTACCCCCGCGCGAACCCCGGCTCACCATCCATTTGCGCGTGAATCAGTGCTATAATGGGGGCTATGGACGAGACCCGGATCGCACCGCGGCGTCGCACGTTGAAGGCCGGAACCATCGAGTTCGGCGGCGGCGGGATCGATTGCACCGTTCGGAATCTCTCGGCCACCGGCGCGGCGCTCGAAGTCGTGACCCCGCTGTTCATCCCGGACCGCTTCACGCTGTTCGTACCTTCAGAACAATTGAAGCGGCCGTGCCATATCGTCTGGCGCAAGGATAAGCGCATCGGCGTCACGTTCGATTAAGCCGCCGCGCCGGGCGCATCGCGACAGCAAAACGACCCCGCCGCATGGGGCCATACGGTCGGGGTCGCCGACAGCGGGGAATAACCTGGAGGACCACCCCACCGTCAGACAGGTACGGCGGGAGCGATCGCTTCGTTTCAGGATCGGATTTTTTTAACAGGAGACGTTGAACCTTTTGCAGGGCCGCCAAGACATATAGCTGCCTGGGACATTGCATCACTCGGGGTATAAGCCTGCGCCGCCAAGCGACCATATTCCGCTTGCGCGGCGCGGTGCGTTTTGGACGGGTGAGGAAAGTCAAAGACTGCATCTGCGGGCATTCCAGGTCGCTGCCGGCAAGCAACAAGCCGCGGCGCGTGGGAGCGCCGGCAAGGCGGCTTGGCCACCCAACTGCCGAACGCGGATCGCCCCTCGCGTAGCGATCACGGCGTGTCACGGGCGCGCTTTATCGTTAGACGACCGCAAAATACGCTATCGAACAAATGGAAACTTTACCCGGCCAACTCAGTTGATTCAGTTGGCGCATGGGGAGATTCCCTATGAATTACAAAGGCATAGAATATACGCTGACACGATCGGAAACCCCGGGGATCTGGAACTGGCAATTCCGGATCGGTGACCTCGTCAGGTCGGGCAGAACGGAAGCAAGACTGCTCCTGCTCGCCATGCGCCGCGTTCAGCTGAAGATCGACCGCGAGCTCAGGCACACCGGGCACGGAGCGACCTCCCAGTTCGGGGCCCCGCGCCCACCTATTCCCTCAACGGGTATCAAATAATATTTACAACTTAAAGTGATAATCTCGGATTGAATGCGGCTTGGGTCGGACAGGGCTGCTTCATGATCTACAAGGGCGTCGAATACACCGTGACTGCGGTTGCTCCGGGTATCTGGAAATGGCAATTCCGGATTGACGACAGGGTCATCACCGGCAAAACCGAAGCCAAACTCTATCTGCTCGCGGTGAGACGGGTACAGCTGCGGATCAACCGCGAGCGGAAAAAAAGCGCATCTGACTAGTTCGCCCCTCTAGTCCGCGCTGGGGAGCCGCCGCATCGTGAATTCGATGTCGCCGCCGGGCAATTCGCGCCAGCTTTCGACCGCACTCAAATAGGCCGCCTTGGGATATCGGTTGAGGAAATCGCGCGCCCTCGTCCGCGCTACCTCGCGCGGCAGCGTGAAGGTCTCGCGCAGATAGCCGTCATCCGGCTTGCGCCGGGCGGCCATCCGGCTGGCCAGATCGCGCGGACGCATGACCATGTCGCAACTCCGAAACACATGACGACACGTTCAATATAGGGGCGGCGGGGAACGATTCCGAGTCCGCGCTATGGGGGCTTTCGGCTAGCGAGGGGTATTGGCCGCACTGCCGGTTTTCGGCTTGGCTGGCGCAGCCGCCTTGGGCGTGTCGTTGCTGCGCACGGTTCCCCACGGATCGGAAGACGCCTTGGAGTCGGGAATCTTCTTCAGCGATTCCTTGTAAGCCTTATCCTTGATCGCATCCTGTTCCTTCTCCTCGGGAGTCCTGGTGACGACTTCCGGCATCAGGTTCAGGTTGGGCATCTGCGCGTAAGCGGGCGCCGTCAGCAACACCATCATCACGGCCGCGCTCAGAATTCTCATAACAGGCTCTCCTTTGGGACACTCTCCCCCGGCGCTTTCGGGCGGTATATCACCGCCGCAGCCGCAGCGCCAAGCGCGTGCGGATCAAAGCCGGTCCGACTTGCAGGATTTGGGGGATTGCATCCAGTCGTCCCAGATCGGACCGCATTTGGTGCAGCCGCTAAGCGCAAGGCCCACGGCCATCAGGCTCGAAATCAATACTATCCGGCGAAACATGAACGCGCCCCACTCCCCGAAGCGGCGATCATGCCCATCAAGTCTGGCATTTTCAAGCCAATGCAGGCCGGACGTTTGGGAATGCCGACCGGGTCTGCCATGGTCATTTCGGCCGAATGCCCCTTACAATGGGCGGATAAAATATCGTCCGGGGAACAACCATTCATGCAACAGCAACAGACCGCGGAATTCGGCATCGCGGAAGCAAAGCGGGTGCTGGACGAGGTGTTTGCACCGTGGGTGCTTGACCTCAATCTGTCGATCGAGGGTTTCGACTTCACCCCGCCGCCGGATGGATCGGCCGACTGGCAGCCCGGTGCGATCCTGCGCATGCCGTTCTCGGAACGGCTGTGCCGCAATGGCGGCGTTGTCTCCGGCCAGGCGCTGATGGCGTTTGCCGACACCGCGATGGTGATTGCCAACGTCGCCGCCAATCGCGGCTATCGCGCGATGACGACGGTCGATCAGACCACGCACTTCATGCGCGCGGTCACCGCCTCCGACGTGCTGGCCGATGCGCGCGTGGTTCGCCTCGGGCGCACCATGAGCTTCGGCCGCGTCACGCTCTCCAGCGCCACCGACAACAAGCCGGTGGCGATGGTCTCGAGCGCGTTCGCGATGCTGTAGTTGTTCAGGCGTTACTTGCCGAGGACCGATTCAGCGGCATTGACGATGCTCATCGTCGGATTCTTTCCGCAATAGGTGCCGAACTTCTTGGCGTTCTCGACGAATACGTCGGTGTCGATGATCGCCTCGTCAGAGTCGCCCTTGTACCAGCCGTCCATCCAGGTCAGCACCATCTTGATGGTGTCATCACCACCATCGACGAACTGCTTGCAGGTCATGGTCGACAGATCGAGCACGACGGCATGCGCCGGAACGGATGCAAGTCCAAGCGGAAGCGTAAGCGCCGCCGCAAACAGGATCGAAACAGTCGTCTTCATGATGCTCTCCTTTGGCGCATGACGGCGAAAGCCGGCACCAATGCCGGAAAACCGCGCCAGCACGATTCACGGGCAATGTCGTAATCGAAATCCGAATGCATGCGCAAGCACCGCTTGTGCTCAATCGATCGTCCGCAATTGCGCTGCGCTACATGAGATTCTCAAACAGAGCACGATTACGTTTTCGCACGACGGCGGCGACGCCAACGAGAAGCGCCGCACGGGCGGCGCTCTCTTGCTAGATCGATGACGTGATTGCCGCCTCAGTATCGACCGCGGCCGCCCTGATGACCGCCGCCACCATAGCCGCCGCCACCGATGCCAATCCCGATGCCGACGCCGACGGGCGGCCCGACGGGCTCATACACCTCGCGCGGCGGCGGGCGGCGATAGACCACTTCATCATCATAGTAGTCGGGCCCGCGCGCCCGCTTCGGCGGCGCGCGCTCGACGCGCCTGGGCGGATCCGGATCGACGCGCTTGATCGGCGCAATGTTCTTCTTCAGCTGCGGCGCCGACGCCGGCGGGGTGCAGGGGCAGGTCAGCGCGACGTTCTGTGCCGTAGCGCCACCGCTCACCGCCACCGCCGGGATGATCTCGGGACGGTTGCGCAGGCGTTCTTCCATCGTGCGTGCGGTCGGCGTCAAATCGCTGTCCGGGAAGCTCGTCAGGAAGGCGCGATAGCCCGCCGCGGTGTTGGCGATGACAGCATTGTTCCACGCCACCATGCGCTTGTGCCTGTTGAGCCAGTCGCGGGCCAGTGCACCGAGTGGGGTCTGCGCGTAAAGATTGGCAAACGCCTCGTAGGATTCATCGGTGCCGTCGGCGACGATGATTTCATTCGCGGCCTCGACCGGCTTGCCCTTCAGTTCGCGCGTCCACTCCTCGACGGTTTTCTTGGTCGCGGCCAGCTTCGGGCCGGCCACCGGGGCGCCGGAAAATCTGAAATCCTCCGTCAGCGAGGAACTGTCCCACGGCGTCTGCCGCCCGTCGGTCGCCTTGTTGACCGACACGCGTGTGCGCTTGAAGGTTTCCTCGATCGGAATGTTGGTTTCCTTGGCCGCGGCGATCAGCGCGGTGGTGTAGGGACTGTTGCTGCCCGTGCCGTCCTCGGCCACCGCACCGGGCGAGGTCGAGAACGACAGGAACGTGTTCGGCGCGCCGATCTTGGCGTCGATGATCGCGAGCCCGCCGCCCGCGCTCTTGGATATGCCGGGGAACGGATTGTTGCGGCAGGCATCGAGCAGCAGGATGCGCATCTTGCTCGGCGCCGAGGTCAGCGTGTTCAGGACGTCGTTCAGCCGCACCGCCTGGATCGGAATGTCGGATTCGCGCTTCGGATCGATGTCGACCGGCACCAGAAAATTCTCGCCGTCGATCTGCACGCCATGTCCGGCGTAATACACCAGCGCGATCGAATCGCCGCCCTTGGACGCGACCTTGCCGGCGAACGCCGAGAGTTGATCGCGAATCTGGCTTTGCGACAGATCGGAAACGGTCGAAACCTCGAAGCCGGAATCGATCAGCATCTGGCTGACCGCCTTGGCGTCGTTGATCGGATTGGGCAGCGCCGGAACTGATTTATAGGCCGATTGGCCGATCACCAGCGCGAGGCGGCTTTCGGCGGAGGCGGAATGCGCGCCCAGCAGCAGCGCCGCCGGTAACACCAAATGGAAAAGCGCGTGACGAAACATGGGCCACCTCCGGCAATGCAGGCTGCAAATTGGTCAAGGTCTTGGTGGTAAAGGTTCAAGCAAGTCAGGCAGTGTGAGGTGGGACACAGACTGAGTTCAACGACGAATTTGTCGCAGGCATAAAGCCCGCGCGATTTGATGTAATCAATTTGGTTTACGCGGATTAGCGGGATTACCTGGATTTCTTGGCGGGTTCCGCCGGGCGCGCGACGCCCCAGGGATCGTATTTTTCCTTCGATTCGGGAATGCGCTCGAGCGCAGCCTTGTAGGCTTTCTCGTCCACCTTCGGCTTGGTGTCCTGCTTCGCCCTCGTTTCCTCACCACCCCCTTGCTGTCGCCGGCCCTGGGCGTGCGCCGGCATCGCAAGCAACGCCAGAATGAATGCCGCAATCGTAATGGTCTTCATCGCCCCTGCTTTCTTCGCCATCTCGGCGACGTTCCGTCGGGATGATGGCAATCCCGGGATCGGTATCCGGGGCATGATAGCCTGTCCGGATGCGCGGTTCAGCAAATGTTGATCGGCGCGGCCCGCTCGGCCGCACAATTTGATCGCCGCAGGGGGGCGCAATTTTCGCCGTCCCGGGGTAGAAAGCCGGCGATGGGGCGGGTCATTGTTCACATTGCGTTGATCGCGGGGGTTGCGCTTGTGCTGGCAGGCTGCGGCTTTGCCGACGTCCGCTCGCCGGTGCCGGAATTCATGCGCGCCAAAGCGCCCGAACCGCCGCCGCTCGAGGCGCCGCCGGACCTCAAGCGTCTGCTCAGCGAAAAACTGGATTCGGTGTTCCTGGCGGCATCCAATCCGAGGGGGGTACAGTTCTCGGCGCCGCGCCCCGAACTGCGCGGAACGGGCTGGACCGCCTGCGTCAAGGCCGATCTGACCTCGGTGACCGGCAAGCCGCTCGGCACGCAAACCTATCGCATCACGATTTCCAACGGCGCGATTTTCGATCGCCGCCAGGTCGAGGCGGAAGACACCTGCGCGACGGAGAGCTACGAGCCGGTGTAGCGGTTCAGCTGCAACCGATTTGAGTTTCAAAGAGCGCTGTCGTCCCGGCCTTGAGCCGGGACCCATAACCACCGGCGGTAATTGTTTTGCGCAGTAGTCGTTATCTTCCTTTTTCGACAACAGGAGCCGCGGCGTATGGGTCCCGGCTCAAGGCCGGGACGACGAAGATATAGTTCCGCGTTCTCGCGACGCATTGCGCCCGAGGTTTGCCAAAAACTTCCCGCCCCCAAATTCAGAGGGCGCAGGGAATGCCGGATGCGCGCTGCACCCGCGGTCTCGTGTGCGAATAGTGCAAACAAAGCTGCACACGAGCATACAGGGCAGCGGAGAGCATCCGACATTCCCTGCGCAGTGGCTTTACGGCTTATAGCGCGCTCTCCCCGGTGAGACGGCCTCTATTGCCACCGTCACCCCTCGGAAGCGTTAGCTTCCTCAGAGCTTGACGCCGTTACGGGCGCCAGGACCACACGCTTTCGCCGTACGCCTCCGCCGCGACCGTCAATCGCAACATCAGCGTCCACCGCATCCCCGCCCCTCGTCATGACGACGGCCGACGCCCCTCTGAGTGGGACGGGATGAGTGAGAATGTGCCGATAATTTGGGTCGAAGGAAAGGAATATATTTTTGATTTACAGAAATTTCTCGCTTGACATGATTTCTATAAATCAGAAGTGATTTGCCCGTCGGGTTGTTTTGTCGCACCCGCCGCATCCAGATTGCTGTTGCACAGGAGGCGACACAGTTCTCAGGCACAGGTAGAGCGCGGCGTGAACCCATGCGTTCAAGCGGTCACGGGACAATAGCCGACCTCGACAACGCGACAGTCCAGGTTAGCGATGAATGGCCGTAAGGATGTGCACTCAAGGCGCGGACTACGCCCTTTTGATGCAGTGTCCTAACCAGCCTATCACCGCTTGAACAGGCGACGGCTTCGGACCTCTTATCGCCACGACCTCGTGTAGCGCCACGTCGATAAACTGTGCCAAAGTACGCTTGCCTGTCCTTGCAGCATCAACAACCGCATCGCCGATACGCGTTCGATTTTCGGCTGTATTGAAATTACCCGACAAATGTTTGCAGCCCAAATCGAGCGCTGTCATCATGTTCGCTCGGGTCTTGTCATCGAACTCCAGCATTTTTGCGGCCTCTGGGCCGCGGGATCGTATCCACTCTGCTTATAGGAAATCGATATGAGTCAGCGTGAACCGGTATAAGTTTGGCATAAAGATAATTGGCGTGATGGGGCTTGCTATTGGGCGGCGTAGCGGTCGTTGCGGTCAAGCTTCTGACGGTAAGCGGGGCCAACTGAGACGGCCTTAGCTACAGCACGCGTCCTTGCCATTCTGCTGGATCGGCGGGCACGGCACGGTGCCGTAGGAGCAGAACACGCAGCAGTCGCCAGCCCTGGGCTTCAACCTGGTGCCGCAGCCGGTGCAGTCATAGAAGAATTGGCAGGCATCGGTCGGCATGGTTTCAGCCGATCGATGTTCGCAGACGGGACACGTCAAAGTCGATTGAAGTTGCATCGCCTTTTATAGACCGAGAAGAAGCCACTGAGCACCCTGACGGCCATATGACAGATCGAAATATAGAACAGTTCGTGGAAAGGTTGGACGGCGCTCCAGGGTCCAGACTCAATTGATTACAGTGAAGCGTCCGAGACCGGTCGCGAGCAGCGGCTCGCACAACCGCGGGCCACCGATCATTTCGACCGCCATGGGGTCATCCGCGGTATCCAGCGCGGGACGGCGGCGCGGAACGCCTCGTACTCTCTCCCAAACGTCTCCTCGAGCGTGGGTTCTTCGTACGCCACGACGAAGGCGTGGAAGGCGAGCCAGAGCAGCGCGCCGTAGACGATGAGGCGCCAATCGCCCATCAGCACCGCTTGACCCAGGATGATGGCAACGACCGCGACATATATTGGGTTACGCACATAACGGTAGAGACCGGTCACCACGAGATTCCGGGTCGGCGCGATGGGCGCGGGGGTGCCGAGACCCTGCAGCGCGAAACGCGCAAATGCGTCAACGAGCCCAGGCACGCCCGCGAGAATCATTATCGCGCCGATGCCGCGCGTCAGCTCCAGACCAAGGAACGGCGGCCGGAGTTGCCAGCCCGTGATCGACCATGGAACGAGCCCCGCCAGCGTACATGGGGCGACCACGAAGAAAACCGCCGAGCCCAGGACGGCAATGGTTCGTTGCAGGGCGGTTCCCGACACGCGCTGCGAGCTCATGCCAACCTCCCCTTCATGGTTTCCCGTCGTCATCCGGGTGCCGACACGCTCGCCATGTTATCCCAAAAGCGGAAACCGCGCACGACTAAAGCCAGAATGGCACGGCGGCAAACGAGGCACAGGCGTGAGTTCAGCAGCACGATCCGCACTGGGACTCACTCGGGCATTCCCGCATCTCTGAGAATATCAACGACACGAGCTCTGACTTTCGGCGATAAATTTTTCGAGATGATGGCAGTAGATATGCGCCGGTTCGGTGCAACCTCACGCAAGCGCTTAATCGCCTCCTTTGCTTTCTCCAGATCCCCGACAAACGCGCTGCTTAATGCTACGGCCTGCGCTGCATCAGCGGATCTGGGTTGGTCACGCAACGCCTTGTCAGCCCAAATCGAAGCCTCCTCGTAACGTCCCGCGCGGAGATGCGCAAACGCGGTGCCCGTCTCAGCCCCATGGAATCCAAAATCAAGTGGGCTTAACCGCATCGCTCGAGCAAAATGATCGATCGCAGCGTCCGGCTGATTGAGCCAGAGCTTGACCCAGCCGCCCATTTGCCACGATCCCGCAAGGTTTGGATTATGCACAAGCGCCCGCTCGATTAGCGCCGCCCCCTCGTTCAACTCACCGACGACCTGCGCCAGGGCGAACCCTGCGTGGCTTAGCGAGAAGGCGTCGTCCCTACCCAGCCGTATCGCCTCACGGGCCAGTCGTTCGGTTTCGCAACGCTCGTTGTCGGGGTCGGCGGCTAGTCCGTCTACCTTGCGCGAACAGTAGCAAAAGGTTGCGAAGGCGTAAGCTTGCCCGTACTCGGGATCCAACTCGATGGCCTTGTAGAATAACCGGAGCGCCTCTTCACGGCCCTCAGCTGTCCAATGATGGAGCAACGCCGACGCGCGCAGGAAGCAGTCATAGGCATCGTGATTTGCCGGAGATTTTCGTTTCACGCGCGCAATTTCGGCTTCCTGTAGCTTCGGATCGATGGCTCCGACAACACTGCTCGCCACCTGATCCTGGAGGTCAAATATGTTCCCAAGGCTCCCCTCGAACCGGTCGCTCCACAGATGAATCCCGGTGACTGCATCAATCAGTTGCGTCGTGATACGGACCCTCTCCGATGCCTTGCGGACCGACCCCTCAAGGACGTAGCGTACGCCAAGCCGGCGTCCGACTTCCTTGATATCGACGGCGCGGCCTTTGAACGTAAAGCTCGAATTGCGAGCGATCACGAACAGCCATTTGAAACGCGAAAGCGCTGTCGTGATCTCTTCCACCATCCCGTCAGCAAAATACTCCTGCTCGGGATCACCGCTCATGTTTTCAAACGGCAGCACTGCGATGGAGGGCTTGTCCGGGAGTGGCGGGACTGCGGTCAGCCGCTCGGTCGGCGCGCGATTTGCCGCGGCGCAGATGGCGTAGGCACGGACGGGCCTGGAGATGTTCTTGAGCTGCTGCTGGCCCTTGTCCTCGAAACCGACGTCCAACTTGCCTTCGACTTCGATGTACACCTTCTCGGACAGCAGGATACCGCCTGGGTCAGCGGCTCCCTCCAGCCGGAACGCAATGTTGATCCCGTCGCCAAAAAGATCGCCATCGGCCCCAACAATAACCTCCCCAAGGTTGATCCCAATACGTAGCTTAAGGGGACTTCGGCCCGATGCGATGCTTTCCTGTATCTCCACCGCGCATCGTACCGCAGCCGACGGACTTGCAAACTCGCCCAACACTCCGTCACCGGTGGTCTTGATCAATCGTCCGTCATGGCGGGAGAGTCCTGGCTCGATTACTTCGCGCTTGAGCCGTTCGAACTCAGCGAAGGTGGCTTCTTCGGCGTGTTGCATCAACGCAGAGTAGCCGACCACATCGGCCGCCAGGACCGCCGCCAATCGCCGCTCGACGCGCTCACCGGCCACGAGGGTCGTCCTCTGCCCAAAGCCATTCGGCATCAAACCATAGGGAGACCGGCCGTACCAGCCTTCCGGACCGTTCTTGCGACCGGCTCGTCCGCTTCGGACTCATGCGCCGCAGCAAATGTCTCTCATTCGATCACCTGATCAACAAGTGCGAGTAGCCTTGCTGGAATTGCGAGCCCGAGCGCCCTCGCGGTCTTGAGGTTGATGACCAGCTCGAACCTGGAAGCTTGAACGACCGGTAGGTCGGCCGGCCTCTCGCCCTTGAGAATGCGGCCCACGTAAAGTCCTACCTCTCGATATGCTTCCGTCAGGCTGGCTCCATAACCTATGAGCCCGCCACCTACGATGAACTCAGGCGATCCGTACATCACCGGAATCGCATGGTGTGCCGCGAGCGCAACTATTTGCCCGACCCGGCTATTGAAGAAAGCATCGTTGCTGACGAGCAGCGCCCCGGTTCGCGCTTGAACCAGGCTCACGAAGGCGGCGTCGATTTCCGCGTCGGTGGTGGCTTTCAAAGTTTGAATCCGTATCCCCATGGCAGAGGCGGCCGCCAGCACGTCTCGCGTAACCTGATCGTCAATCGTCGGATTGTTCGGGTTCCCAAGAAGGCCAATTGTTGTGATGCCGGGCACCAGCTCATGAAATAGCGCGAGCCCCTTGGCGCCAAACTCGTTGCTGAGCACATTAATGCCCGTGAGGTTGCCGCCCGGTCGATTGAGACTTGCGACAAGACCATTCTGCACCGGGTCGGCGCCGACGCCAAAAACAACCGGGATGGTGGTGGTCGCAGCCTTTGCCGCGAGTGTCGAGAGAAGGCCGGGTGTGACGATCACAGCCACCCGCATTTGGATCAGCTCAGCCACCAATGCGGGTAGTCGATCAGGTTGGTATCCGCCCCAGCGGTACTCGATCGTTAAATTGCGGCCCTCAACATAGCCGGTTTCGTGCAACCCGCGCCGAAGGCCGGGCAGCCGGGAGGCATCGGATTCGGCCGACGTAACACCCAAATATCCGATCACCGGCATCGCCAGCTGCTGCGCCTGGACCGCGAGCGGCCACGCGATGGCGGAGCCGCCTAACAGAGTGACAAAATCCCGTCGCCTCATGGGTTGTCCCCCAGCGAGGATCACACCCTACCACACCATCCCATGAGCAGCACGCCCATCGGGGTTGATCTGTCGCATCCATCGCGCGCCGATTGCTCTTGTGGACGAGCCGACGGAGTTCTCAAGGCACAGGTAGATTGCGGCGTGAAGCCATTCGCTCAAGCGATCACGGGACGTCCGCTTTATCGTGCACTACGGACCCGATTCAAGCATCGCGTGATCTGCAACGAAGTGAAGGGCAAGTCTGCGCTGGCCCTCAGCCGCGACCTGGGGCTCTCCTGCACGTCCGCATTCGTCCTCCTGCCAAGCTACGCGAAGCAATGGCCGAGGAAATGAAGGGTCGCGTTGTCGGCGGCGACGGCAAAGTGGCCGAAGTAGATGGCGGTTATTTTGGAGGTTATGTGAAGCCAGCAAACCAGAAAGAATATCGCCGCGACCGCCGCTATGCCCGCAATCAAAATGGGAAACGGAAGGTCGTAGTTATCGTCCGTGAACGGGGCGGTAATTCTATGCCAGCGGTTTTTGGCTCGGAAAGCCAAGCCGCCGCCTTCATCCGCGCCCGTATCGCCAAGGGGTCTGTTGTTCATGCTGACGAAGCCTCCTCATGGGATGGACTTCACGAGCGCTTTGAAATGACACGAATCAATTACCAAGAAGCCTACTCCTTGGACGGCGCTTGCACCAACATGGCGGAGGAGTATTTCAACCGCCTTCGCCGCGCCGAGATCGGCATCCACCACCCTATCGCTGGCGCGTACCTGCTCCGCTATGCGCAGGAGTCGTCATGGCGAGAGGATAACCACCGCGTGTCGAATGGCGATCAGGTGAGCCGCCTTGCCTCGCTGGCGATGAAGCGCGGAAAGTCGGTGGACTTCACTGGATATTGGCAGCGGCACGTTGCCGACTAAAGAAGCGGCCCCAGCCTCGGGGAAGGCCAGGACCGCTTGTCCGTCCGGCGAGCCTTGGGGGCGAACGCCAGACGGGCGCACTTTAGATTCCCGGCCCCATCGATTGTTCCTAAATACTTTCCTTATGTCGGGTGTTGGACAGAACCCAAAGCGGCGGTATGCGTTAATAGTGCATCACAGCCCGGTTCGTGGCTTTTATCTGTGATGAGACCGTCTGGTCAGCGCTCCCGCCTTCCTCAGGAATGGAGCAGCGCCATGCAACGACGCCGTATCCAGCATGATACCCCACTTGATCAGCGCCTAATTGAAGAGGCGCAGCGCCTTCGGAAAGAGGCAAGGGGTACTCACCCGGGTATTGAGCGGGAGAGACTAATCCGCAAAGCGCGACAAGCCGAAACTGCGGCCCATATGCAGGAATGGCTTTCGTCGCCGGGCCTTCAGCCCCCGAGGTGATCCCGCATCAGCGCCGGTTTGGCCCTCCGCCGATGACTTCCGCTCTGCCCTCAGGAAACGGGCGTGTCAGAGCCGAACGGCAAGTCTCAAGCGTGCCAACAGCAGATACCAAACGCGCTGTCCGCTATCACCCGAGAAGGTGCATGCGCGCGGAGAAGAATCGCGAGCGGGTGAAGGGCCTGCCTCCCTCGGAGACAGACCCCTCAACCGCTTCTCTCGGGAGGAGAGCCGCGCGTATCCTAGAACACCTTGTCCACCGGCAGGCCGAGCGCCATCGAGCCGGCATATTGCGCCTGCGGGCCGGCCTGCAGCGGGTGGTAGCGCGCGGCCTGGATGTCGCGGAAGCGACGCTCCAGCCCAGTGGCGCGGTAGAAGCCGGCGCCGCCGGCGAGCTCCATCGCAAGCTCCACGGTGGCAATGGCGTGGCGCGCGACGAGCGTGCGGCCCGTCATCACCTGGTTAATGGTCTCGGCCGAAGGCGCATCGAGCCGCACCGCCGCCAGCATGTGCTCGCGGGCAAGGCGCGCACCGGCCAGTTCGGTGTCCATGCGGCCGGCGAGCTGGATCATGTGGTTGTCGACCTTCTTCTTTTTCGCGACACCAACCGCGATGTCGCGGGCGCTCTCGGCGACGCCGAGATAGACCGAATAGATCAGCGGGAACGCGATGGTTGCGATGATCTGGAACAGCGGATGCCATTCGCCGGCCTTGCGCTTCACCGCAACGGCGGCCTCCGGCACCACATGGCCGTCGATCATGACGTCGTTGGAGCCGGTGCCGCGCATGCCGAGCGTGCGCCAGTTGTCCATCACCTTCACCTGCGGCGAGTTCATCGGCAGGCCGAAGTGCAACACCTGCGCCGGTTCGCCTTCGCTCTCCAGCACGGCGGTGGTCATGAACAGGTTCGCGGCCGGCGAGCCGGAGGCAAACACCTTGCGCGCGGTGATGCGATAACCGCCGTCGACCTTCTCGGCCTTGCCGGAGCCGCCGATCCAGTCGCTGCCGCCGCTCGACAGCAAAAAGATGCGCTCGGCAGCGATGCGCTTGAGCAAGGGCTCGACGGGCGCCGCCTTCTGCACCTTCCAGCGCCAGGCGGGAATCGCGACCTGATGGGTGTGCATGGAAAACGCCAGCGCGGTGGAGCCGCAATGCTGGCCGAGGACGCGCAGCATTTCGGCGAGCTCATCGATACTGGCGCCGCCGCCGCCAAGTTCAGTGGGCACGCCGGCCTCGACCAGGCCCGCTTCCCTGAGCGCGGCAAAATTCTCGGCGACGAACTGGTCCTCGTCGGTGGCGGTAGCGGCGCGCTCGGCGAAGATGGGGCCGAGCTCGCGGGCGATCTCGACGGGGCTGCGGTGCGTTGTCGCATCGATGGCGCGTGCTGCGTTGCTGCTCATGGTGATCCCTCCATTCATTGGGACATTCGCGAGTAAGCGAGATGTCTAATGCCCCGGAAACTAGGCCCGGGCGCAACATCCCTCCAGTTCAGGAAGTGTACTGCCGCGGCGGCGATGCCCCGCAAGCAAAACTACCCACTGTAAACACTGGATTATTCGCTTCCATGTGACAGCCGGTCGGCCAGAGCGGTATAGTATCTGTACTGCCCCCGCGCGTGCTTAAGGAGATCCCCCTTGCCCGACAAAAGCGAACGCGGAAGCTACGGGCAGTTCTGCCCGGTGGCGATGGCGTCAGAGATCTTCTGCAACCGCTGGACCGCGCTGGTGCTGCGCGAATTGCTCTGCGGCACCACGCGCTTCAACGAACTGCGCCGCGGCGTGCCGCGGATGTCACCGACACTGCTGTCGAAGCGGCTGAAGGAGCTGGAAGAGGCCGGCGTGATCGCCGCGGTGCCAACCGGTCAGCACGGCGTGATGGACTACAAGCTGACCGAGGCGGGCGAGGATCTGCGCGGCATCGTCATGTCGCTCGGCTTCTGGGGGCAGCGCTGGGTCGAGTCGACGCTGTCGCTGAAGAATCTCGATCCCGGGCTGTTGATGTGGGACATGCGGCGCAACCTGCAGCCGACGCCATTGCCGCCGCGCCGCACCACCATCAACTTCATCTATCCGGAGATGCGGCCGGACCGGAAATCATGGTGGCTGGTGGTCGATCGCGAGAAGGTCGACCTCTGCCTCACCGATCCCGGCTACGACGTCGACCTCTATGTCAGCTGCCCTCTGCGTTCCATGACTGCGGTGTGGATGGGCGTCGCCAAGCTCAACAGCGAAGTCGAAGCCGGCCGCATCAAGGTCACCGGCGACAGCTCGATCGCCAGATCGATGCAGCAATGGCTGGGGCTCAGCCCCTTCGCGCAGGGGCAAAGGGCGGTGGTGTAGCCGCAAACAGTCCGTTGATTGGCAGTTCCGCCTCAGACCGCTTCCGTCCAGCTCTCCGAAAATGCCAACGCCGACGTCGAGAATGGCCGCCCCTCACGTTCCCGCGGCCAGGATCGCCCCTTGGCCTCGACGCCGTTGCGGACGAGACGGGTGCCGAGCGCCGGGATCAGCACGGTGCACACGCCGTAGCGCCGGTCGGGAATCTGGTTCGGCTGCGAGTGGATGAGCAGCGGCTCGCCGATATCGAACCAGGTAAGCGAGATGTCTTCGCCGTGCGACTTGATGTGCTCAGTCCAGAAGTAGCGCGGATCTCCCGCTTTGGAGAATTGCGCGTCCGCACAGGGGATGGCCGTGTCGGAAAGTTCGGCATTGAGCATGCCCTGTACGGTAGACTGCAGCCACCGCGCCATCGCGATGTTGTCGGAGTAAATGCGCCAGCGACCTTCCGTCAGCTCGCTCTTCAGGTAGAGAACGTGTCCGGGACCAGCCGGCGAAAAGATGATCCGCCAATAGCTCGCTTCTGTGGAGTTCGGTTCGCCGTCCTTCAGGCTCAAGCGGATAAACGGGTTCTCGCCCGTCAGGATCGTCTTGTTGGGATCGGCGATGCTCATCTAACTGGTCTCCCCTCAACTTTTTATGAAACGTCGTTGCACGTCTTACGCCCCAGCGCGGACATTGCGATCATTCCGCGCGATATCCGAGGATACTAACGGTTCACGTCATCGCTGCAAGGCGTACGGCTGACGGGCGCTTTGGGTCATTCGCGTCGGCTTGACCGAACCACGGCTAACCCCCGAGGCAGACGCGGGACCTTGCGCGCAGCGGCGTCCACCGAAGCGACCCTTCAACTGCGAAACGAGTGCCTGATTTGTCGCAGCATCGACATGGTACTGTCGGTGTACCTGCCATTACAGAAGTACTGATCCAGCTGCGATGCACCAAGCATAAGCAAGACTGCAATCGCGAAGCCCTTGAACATAGTGGGCCTCCTATGGAGACCGCCAACCGGGCTGGTCGGATTAAAATGTTTCGGAAATTCGCTATCGCTCGTCGCGACCTACTGCAATGGCGGAAAGCTTGACAATGACAGGTAACCAATCCCTTAACGGGCAGCACAGCACGCGCTGGCATCGCAAAGCCCGGGCTGCCGTTTGGACGGCCGGGCACACCCCGCACTATTCCGCAGCGCCGGGTGAAATCGATCTAGCCGCGCGACGAAGAGAGACCAGCGCGCCTCTTCGGCATTTTCAATGCCGAGCGCGACCAGTTCGCGAACCTGAATTGGCCCTCGATTTTGGTTTCCCAAAATCAGCGACCATCCTCCGGCCAATTGATGGGCGTGAACCTGAGCCGCCGCCGGTCCATTTCTTCGCGAAGCTTATCCGCGTATGCGCGGACGCCCTCGCCTGCGAAGCGATAGCGGCTTCCCGCATCCAATGCGACTTGATGACGGACATTCTCGTAAAACGCCAACAGGCGCTCGTCCTTCATTTGGGAATAATTCATATGTGGCCTCAAAAAAACGCAGACCAAAAACGAAGATTAGACACCAACCCGGCCGTTAGCCAAGAGCTTTCACGTATTTCAAAAGGGATTGTGAAACGAGAGGTAGGATCGAACCGCATACACCCGCCGAAACCAAATGCCGCGCCACCTGACGACCGTAGCTGTTTTGCCACACGGAATGAGTTTCGCTTACTTGTGTTATTTTCAGTGCAGACGCCGTCGAAGGGATCTTTAGCTTCCACAACCGGCGGCGCGGCGATTGTGGACTCGCTCGAGGGCCAGCGCGGTTCTAACCCTCGAACGAGTCCGCTCGCGCGGCTGCCAAGAACAAGCGACTTGGTGAAAGTCTGACCAGCCAGCCTGAGCAAATCGCCTGGAGGCGGCATGACATATTGGTCCGCAGGTATCGTCGCAATCTTGTTGGCGGTCTTTCCCGTCGTTGCGAGCGCGCAGGTGAACTGCGAAGCAATACCTCACGGACCCGAACGCACCGATTGCTACCTGGGCCTAAGTCAGTTCTATCGTGGACAATCCAATCTGGCCGCTGCCAGAGCGCACGCGCAATCAGACGCCGCGTGGTATCGCGCAATCACCGGAGCAGACCCTCCAACGCCCAAACCACGTCGGCGACGACACTGACTCGGCCGGGGCGATTTTGGCTCGTGATACTCTGAGAGGTGCCGGCCCGCCGCTGCGTAACCTCCGATAAGCGAATCCCTCATAGCGAGAAAATCATGATGATCATGAATACAAATACGAGCGCACTCGCGACGACCCCATAAATCAGATCGCCGCGTTCGCGTTTCGTCATGCTTTGGATCCCAAAGTCAGCTCCCGAACGCGACGCCGACGAAGTCAGCGTCACGCCAGACCAAGCGACATTCCCGAACCGTCCGAAATTTATCGAACGACAGATCGAATTCCACCGGCAACACGTTCAGCCGCTCCAGACGAACGCCGGCTCCGGAGTTCGTCACGTCGCGAACGCAGCAAGGAAAGACACCGGCCCCGCCATGAAAGGATAACAGTGCGCTCCGATTGATGCGCGTCCGACCGATCGCGCGACGCTCTCGACCTGCGGACTTCAGCACTTGCTCGACAGTCGACATGGCAGTCCCGTGCAGCGTGCAGCAGGATCATTTCGAGCGGGACGCCGCCCTACAGCGGCACCTCTGGTCGAGCGCTACGCTGGCTTGGTGATCCGGGCACATCTTGAATCCGAACGACTACCCGGAATGATAGGCCTACGTTCGCACGCCGCAACGGAACTCGCGTATTAAGCTTGATACGCTCGCTCCGGGTTAATTCTGGAACCGGATGGGCTCGTGAACACGGAGAGCAACAACGCGCCGCCAGTAAGCGGGCGCCTTGAGATGGTCCCGAGCACCCCGAGCATGGGGCCTACCTCGTCGGCCTCATGTAGTTTGCCGCGAGATGATCAGCGACCTTGCGACCCATCGCATCTCCGACGTCCAGCGAATTGCGGAAATGAATACCGCCCCAGATGCGCACCTCTTTGTGCTCCTGGGCCAGTTGCGCAAAGTTGGTGAATTTGCGTGAAAGGCGGGCGTCGGAAATGTCGGTCGCGACAAATTCTTCCGTCCCGTTGCCGAAAACGGCTTCCAGAACGGTTCGCGCCGCCCCCGCGTTGATGCCCGCCTGCGACGGGTATTCCGGATGCATCGGCGTGGTGTTCAGAGGCTGCCAGCCGGCGTCGCGTTCAGTCGCATCGTTACTGTCCTGGTCGCCGTTGCGGATCGCGGTGATCGGCCGCCAAAAATTGTATTGGAATTTGGCGTCCCAATCGAGGATGAAGCAATTGGCAAGAGCCATCGACATCAGGGCGAACACTCGCGCACTTTCCGGCAGGGAGAGGTTATGACGAGCGGAAGCCTGCCCGGCAGCCTGGAACCAGGCGGGCCCAAGGTTGGCCTGTGTCCAGAAGCGCACGACGTCGGACTGCGCGTCGGTGCGCTTCGTGCTTTTCACTCCGCCCATTTCCCTGGTTTCGTTGTAATCGCGCGCATAAAGCGCACTGTTGAGGGCCGGGGGCGGACCCGGGCGGAACTGGCTCGCGCTTTCCATGCCCCAAGGCTTGGCCGTGGCATACTGAGGAAAGAGCGGCGGCGTGGTCGGTACCCACACGCCAGGCGTCGTAAGCGGACGATATGTGTCGGGCGTGTTTGTCGCGTCGCTCTGCCGTTCCGTGAAAACAGCGTCCGCAACTTTTACACCTAAATCAACACCCGCAGCCCGTGCGGGATTGTCCGGAATGGTTTTCATCGCTTCTGCGAAGGCCGCCTCAATCCGTTCCTTCTGGCCAGGATACTGGCGCATGAGGATTTCGCGTGCAGCCGCGGCGGCCGCGGCCTCCGCCGAAGCGTTCGGGTCAGTTGGAAGCTCTGGTATGTAGCGGGAATATCGGTTCTGCACCGAGTTGACCGCGTCAGACATGGATACATTCACCAGGGCCATGCTGCGCGTCCACGGATTACCGCTGACGTTGACCGCCTTCATCACGTCGACTGCCGTGTTGTTCCAGTCGCCGATGACGTCCGCGCGGACCGGCGTACTGGCTGAAATCAGGACCATGCCGACGATTGCAGATTTCAGTACGTTCATCATTGCCTCCCTCAAAAGGTTTGGAATTTCGAACGACTGCCAATGTGGTGTGAATGTACCTCCCTGCTCACCGCGCCGTGCACGCAGCCGGATACCCAATCGCCAAGGTCATTACAGATTTCGTCCGGCAGACCCCGATTATTGCAGCGGGACCTGGCGATCCGCGAGCGTGCGCTCAGGCGTGCTAGTTGCCGAAGTTGACATCGCGGACCAGCGATCGTCAAAACTCGCGGCCGGAAGCTCGTCGACCGCGAGGCCCTTCGGCATGGTTGTGCCGGCAGGGACGACAAAGCTGTTGGTCCAAACCGGGGACGACCTCATGGTGGCAGCGGTTGCGGCAACAGCGAGCAGAGCGACAGCGACGAACCCAGTAATCGTTCGATGCCTCGTCATCAGAACCTCCTGTGGTCCCAAAGCCCCTTAGTGTTGGGTCACGGGAACTTCGCGAAGGTTCAGCAGCAATGCGAAGCATTGCGAGAAGGTACAGATCGGACAACGAAGGTGTCCCACATTCAAATTGCCCCTGGCAGACGTCGGCGGCCGTGGCTGTGAACGCCTGCTTTATCCCCGTCAGCGGCCATCGTCAGCAAAATCGACTCGCGGTAGACCAAAGTGAAATGAGCAAGAAGACAGCGGCAGAAGCGCGCGCATTATCCCTTCCTCTGACCAGTCTCTCGGCGAACCTGGACGAATTCTGCGACCATCGGCGACCAGGAGCGAAAGACCAACACCCCGGACGCTGCTGAGTATGCCTCGTCAACGACGCTGGTTGAGCGGCCGGCACACCCGTTCACAACACTGTTATTGCGCCCTGTCGCGCGCTTCGCCTCCCTCAACTGGGCCTCTCGCGCTTGTTGTTGTACTCTGGGCGGAGCAACTGCACGGTCGCGAGGAGGAATTTGCATGAACACCTTCGTACTCAACCGCCGCAACCTCCTCGTCGCCGGTGGGTGCGTCCTGGCAACCGGGGTTTCCGGGCTGCTGTTGCCCGCCCGCGCAGAAGGCCTCGCACCGACCCCTTCGATGCCAGGCGGGGCCAACAACTACCTCAAGGGCGCGCCGACCGTGGATCGTATCGGCAAGGGTGGCTTCTGGATGACTGGCACCGTACGCCGCGCAGGCGACGGGGCCCCGCTTGCCGGGCAGCGCATCCAGATCTGGGCGCACACCACCGAAGGGCGGGAGGGAGATGAGCGTAGTCATGGGGCCACGCTCACCGACAAGAACGGGGCGTTCCGCCTCGAGATGCCGCAGATCGTTCCGATCTTTGGCCAGCCGCATGGTCACCTCGCCTATGACAGTGGTGAATTCAAAACCGTCTTTCTACGTCCCGTGATGCGCAGCGCCAAAGATACCAGCCTCGAGGCGCACTTCGTCCTTCAGCCGGCCTGATCGAGTTGGGAACGCGGGGATGAGATTGGCGAAGGTGACCCTGATCTGGGCCGCCCTTGCAGCAGCCATTTGCGTGCCGATCGCCGCTGCAGCAGCGAGCCCGCTGCTCGCGTGGCGCGATCCGGTCTACATCCTGGCCGGGTTCGCAGGGATTATTGCAATGGGTCTTGTGCTCGTTCAGCCTTTGCTGATTGGCGGATACTTACCGGGACTGTCGGCTTATCGTGGACGGCGTGCACATCACTGGATCGGAGGCGCGCTGGTTGTGGCGGTGGCGGTCCATGTCGGGGGCCTCTGGATCACCAGTCCCCCTGATATGATTGACGCCCTTCTGTTCTCATCGCCGACGCCGTTTTCCCCCTGGGGTGTGGTCGCCATGTGGGCCATCTTCGCCGTCGCAATCATAGCTGCACTTCGCCGGCGATTGGGACTGCGGGCGCGAACGTGGCGTGTCGTCCATATGCCCCTCGCGATTGTCATCGTCGTCGGGAGCGTGGTCCACGGCATACTGATCGAGGGGACGATGGAGACGATGTCGAAGGCCGCGCTTTGCGCGCTGGTCCTTGCGGCGACCATAAAAGTCATGGCTGACCTGCGGGTGCGGAGAAAACGAGGGACATCGTTTCGCCCAGAGAGCGTAGGGCGGATTGAGCCGAAGGCGTAATCCGCCTCACCGACTGCACCACAAGCGATTCCTTGTGCTAACCTGCGCCCGATGTCGGCGAGCGAAGCGTACCGCAGCACCGTCAACCGTGACGATTGGCAAAGATGGCGGATTACGCCTCCGGCTCAATCCGCCCTACCGACTACTGCCCGGAGACCCACCCATGACCACTGCCCCCTACCCCGATGGCGCCGGTTACGTCCGCGGACGCTATGTGCCGATATCAGAGGCGACGCTGCCGGTGACCGATTGGGGATTTACGCGCTCCGACGTCGTCTATGACGTCGTGCACGTGTTCAAGGGCGGCTTCTTCCGGCTCCGGGATCACCTCGACCGGTTCGAGCGCTCGATGGAAAAGCGCAGAATCCGTCCGCCGGAAGACCGCGCGGCGATCGAGGCGATCCTGCATCGCTGTGTCGCGCTAACCGGCCTCGCCGACGCCTATGTCGCGATGGTGGCCTCGCGCGGACGGCCGCGGGTGATGGGATCGCGCCGGCCGGCGGATTGCGAAAACCATTTGATCGCCTATGCGCTGCCCTGGATCGACGTCGTGCCGAAGGACGTGCAGGCGCGCGGCGCGCATGTTTTTGTCGCCTCGACGCCGCGGGTGCCCGATGCCTCGGTCGATCCCACGGTGAAGAACTATCAGTGGAACGATCTGACCTCCGGCCTGATGGAGGCGCACGATGCCGGTTTCGACACCGCCGTGCTGTGCGACGCGCAGGGTTTTCTCACGGAGGGACCGGGCTTCAACGTCTTCGTCGTCAGGGACGGAAGGGTGAGCACGCCCGACCGCGGCAGCCTGCGCGGGATCACGCGGCAATCGGTGCTGGACCTGTGCGCCGAACTCGGCATCGAGGCGGCGGTCGAGCCGATCCCGCGGTCGGCGCTCGACCACGCCGACGAGGTCTTTCTCGCCACCACCGCCGGCGGCGTCATGCCGGCGTCGCGCATCGGTGCGCGCATCCTCGGCAACGACCGCCCCGGGCCGATCTCGACGCGGCTCAAGGATGTTTATTGGAAGAAGCACGACGAGGGCTGGCACCACACGCCGGTCCGCTACCAGCTGGCCGAAGCGGGCGAATGAACGACGCGCGTAACCCAAATGAGTGATAGCGACATCCGGGTTCTTCCTCAGACCCGCATATCGCTATCGCTCATCCGGGCTACGCCTGCGCCCTCGGGCGGATGCTAACAAGGCAGGTAGGACGGTGGAGGAAAACGGAAACCGGGCCGCCATGGCATGGCAGACCCATCCGCACCTGCACTAACGCCCTGTCCCGCGCGCATGATGAGACGAGAGCGGCCACCTGCGATGCCGTCCAGTTCTCCGTCCGTCAGGTGGCTCTTTTCGCATATGAGACGATTCATCGCAGCGCTGTCGGTCATGGTTTCGTTCCATGGATTCGAAGAGCGGTAACCCTGCATGGAACCCGAACGATGATCGGTGACAGCGGTCATAGACGGGGGCATGGCCGACCACGGCAGCCTGGCCAAACCAGCTTTGGCCCTACCATGCCGCCCCGCCGGTTCGCCTCAACAGGTTTTCTTTCCTTGCGCAGGACCCTCGGACCGCCCTAGGTTGTCGGCCTCGATCAAAACAGGGAGTGCGGACGTGGCTACAGGTACTGTGAAGTGGTTCAACGCAACCAAGGGCTTCGGGTTTATCCAGCCCGACAGCGGCGGCAAGGATGTGTTCGTACATATCTCGGCGGTGGAAAAAGCCGGACTGAGTTCCCTGAATGAGGGCGCCAAGGTCAGCTACGAAGAAAAAGAAAACCGTGGCAAGACCTCCGCGGAAAATCTGAGAGTTGGCTAACGAAGATATTTCCCGCCGGTTCACGCCGGCGGGGCTACGTCCCCACTCCCGATCCGGGCCGTCAAAACAGCCGCTTGCCCGGCCGGATATGATTGAACGCTAATCCTCGCAGCGTCTGCCCGCGGCGGCATGCTGAATCAGCCGTTAACATAACCGCTCAAATCCGAGCGCGGCCCCACCGGCATTTTCCATTTCTCTACGCTAGCGTTGCTCCCAGAACGTGATGGAAGCAGGCGGCACCCTGTTGGTGCCGCTCTCGACATCGCGACCGGGGAAACGGGGAAGTGGCCGAGATTGCAGAGACATCGCTGGTCCGTCGTGCATCGCCAGGGGATGCCGCACGCACCCGCGCGCCGGTGACGCCTGCCGGTGCGCTGACGCCGCTGACCGACATCCCCGCCGCCCAATGGCGCGCGCTGTCGGAGCGCGTCGCCGAGCCCAACGGCTATTACCTCCCGGAATGGGAACTGGCGGTCAACGCTTCCGCGCGCGGACGCGTCGGTGCTTCTGCATTGAGTGCCTGGAGCGATGCTGGCGAGCTGACCGGCCTGATGCCGGTTATTTCGATGTGGCGCGCCTACAGGATTCCCCTGCCCGTTTGGGTCAGCGCCGATCCCTATGGCTCGCTGTCCACGCCGCTGCTGGGCGGCGACCATGCCGAACAGGCGGCAGAGCGCCTGCTGGACGGCGCGCGCAAGGCCGGCGCCCACGCGCTGATGCTGCGCGACATGTCGCTGGACGGCGCTGCGATGAAGGCTTTCACCGAAATGTTGGCCCGCGACGGTCTCACGCCGCGCGTGCTGCAATCGCATGTCCGCGCCGCCCTCGATGCCACCCTCGACCCCGACGAGTTGCTGCGCGAGGGGCTGGGACCGAAGAAACTCAAGGAATTGCGCCGGCAGCGCAACCGGCTCGGCGACCATGGCGAGGTGCATTTCGACATTGCGCGCACGCCCGCCGAGGTTACCGCCGCGCTCGAGACGTTCCTCAACCTGGAAGCCAGCGGCTGGAAAGCCAAGCGCGGCACGGCGCTGGTGCAGCATCCGGGCGATGCCGCCTTTATCCGCCGTGCCACTTGCGCGCTCGCGGCTACCGGCCAATGCGAGATCGTGACGTTGCGCGCCGGCGAGACGCCGGTGGCAGCAGCCATCGTGCTGCGGCATCAGGATCGTGCGTTTTATTTCAAGCTCGGCGTCGACGAACGTTTTTCGAAATTCTCGCCGGGCGTGCAGCTGACGCTCGACCTGACCCGGCATCTCTGCGCCGATCCTGCGATCCGCCTCGTCGATTCCACCGCCAATGCCGACCACCCCATGATCAATCCGATCTGGCGCGGACGGCTTGCGATCGGCGACGTGCTGTTTCCGCTGCGGCGCGGCGACGTGGTCGCAACACTGGCCCAAACCGCATTGACGCTGCGCAAGCTGGCCCGCGAGCCGGCGCGCCGCGCCATCCGCTTCATCAGGGAACGCCAGGAGAAATCCTCATGAATACCCAGACCGCCGTAGCACCGGTTATCACCGCCGATAACGACGCGCTGCGCCGCGCCTTTCCGCTAAAACCGTTCGCGATCCGCCACAAGCTGGCCGGCCATCCGCTTCTGATGCTGCCGCGCATCGCACAATTGGCTGCTGAGTTGCCGCGCGATCTGATCGAATACAATTCCGGCAAGGTCGCGATCAGCCAGGATCCCGACGCCATACCCTCGGTCGATCTCGATCCCGTGGAAGTGGTGAAGAGCATCGAGACCGCCGGCGCCTGGATGGTGCTCAAGCGCGTGGAGAATTCGCCGGAATATCGCCAGCTGCTGGAAGACACCCTGCTCTCGGTGGCGCGCGCCCGCGGCTTCAATAGCCTGGCGGACGCCGGCTTCGAGCAGCTCGAAGGCTTTCTGTTCGTGTCCTCGCCGAATTCGACCACGCCGTTCCATCTCGACAGCGAAGACAATTTCTTCGTGCACATCCACGGCGAAAAATTCTTCACCATCCTGGACAATACCGACCGCAGCATCGTCTCCGACGACGAGATCGAGCGCTCGATGACCAAGCACCGCAATCTGAAATATGACGAGAGCTTTGCCGCCCGCGGCAAGGAGTTTCATCTGTTCGCTGGCGACGGCTGCTACGTGCCGTATCAGTGGCCGCATTGGGTGCGGACCGCTGACTCTTTCTCGATTTCGATGGCCATTACCTGGAAGACGCGTGAGGTGCGCCGCCTCAACGACCTGCACTTCTTCAACTCGATGCTGCGCGGCGTTGGTATGCCGCAGCAGCCGCCCGGCAAGCAGCCGTTGCGCGACGCGCTCAAGCTCGCGTTCTATCGCGCGGTGACCACGGCGATCAAACCGCTCCGCGCCTCGATGGCGATGCGCCGCGTGCTCCGCCGCATCGCGCTGGGGAAGCGGGCGAATTACTATTTGAAAAAGGCGTAGAACCCTCAGCCGTCATGGCCGGGCTTGTCCCGGCCATCCACGACTTACTTGCCGTTACAGCGTTAAGACGTGGATGCCCGGGACAAGCCCGGGCATGACGGAGTATGCCTCACCTCACTTCAGCGGCGAGTGCGGTGCCGGCAGCATGATGGTCGAGTGCATCTCCTCGAGGAAGCCCGGCCCCTTGCCGAGGAATTCCTGCCAGGCCGGATCCTTCATGGTGTTGGCGCGTACTTCCGCGCGTGTGTTGAGATCGGGATAGGCCCAGATGTGGCAGGCCTCGTTGGGCTCGCCCGACTCGGTCTGCCAGAGGCCGACGATCTTTGAATATTTCTCGCGCGCCGGCAGCACGGCGGTGAACGCGTCGAGCCATTGCTTGAGGCCACCGGCCGGCTTGCCGCGATAGTTGCGCAGTTCATAGACATTGCCGGTCGAGGCCGGAGCCACCGGCGGCTTGATCGCATTCATCAGCCGGACATTCTGGCGCAACAGCAGCGGGCGGATCAGCGGGATGTACTCACTGGTCCAGCGCGGATTTTTGGAGAGCTCGGCGCGAAGGCGTCCGCGCTCCTCGAAACTGTTGTAGCTCCACATATGCAGGACCTGGTTGAGCGGCCCGATCTCGGTCATCCAGTAGCCTTCGAGCTTGCCGTAGTCGTTCTTGCGAATGTCCGCCGACACGGTGCTCGCCGCTTTCACCATGTCCCCGAGCGTGCCGGGCTTTACGGTGTAGGTCCTCAACTCATAGATCATGGCGTTTTCCCAGTTTGTTTTATCGATCGTCATGGCCGGGCTTGTCCCGGCCATCCACGAATTTCTTGTTGTGCCAGTCTAAGGACGTGGATGCCCGGGACAAGCCCGGGCATGACGAACTCAGCTATTCCGCCGCCTGCGCGTTGATCTCGCCCGACACCTGACGGATGGCGCGGGCGAGTTGGTCGGCGGGCTGGGCGCCCGAGATGGCGTATTTCTGCGCCAGCACGAAGGTCGGCACGCCGGAGATGCCCTTCTCGGACGCTTCCTGTGCCTGGCCCGAGATCAGCGCGACATCCTCGTCGGTGGCGAGGCGCTTGCGCACATCCTCGGCATCGAGGCCGATATCGGCGGCGGCCTGCACCAGCACGTCGACATCGGTGAGATCGCCGCCGTCGCGAAAGTACAATTCCATCAGGCGCTGCTTCATCTCGCCGGATTTGCCCTGGGCTTCCGCCCAATGGATCAGGCGATGGCAATCGGTGGTGTTGGGCTGGCGCTTTACCAGCTCGGGCCGGTAGGTCAGGCCTTCTTCGCCCGCGGCCGTGACGACGCGGCCGGCAATGCCCTTGTAGGCTTCGACCGAGCCGAACTTGGCGGTGAGATATTCGTCGCGGCTGATGCCCTCGCGCGGTACCCAGTTATTGAGGAAGAACGGCCGCCAGCGCACCTCGACCGGCACATCCGGCACCAGCGCCAGCGCGTTCTCGATCCGCCGCTTGCCGATATAGCACCAGGGGCAGACCACGTCGGAGACGATGTCGATCTTCAGCGGCTTTATGGTGCTCATGGGCGCGTCCTCGGGCTTCAAATGATGGCGGGAAAGTAAGCCGATTGAGGCCCGGGACAAGGGCCCGGACCGCATGCCGCCATTACATAACCTCCGCGGTTATTGTGGCCGCGGACCGGTCTTCGTAGAAATCGGGCAGCGATTCAACCGCGGAGCCCGATATGACCGCCATTTTCAAGCCGGAAGGCCCTCTCTTTCGCGCCACCGAACATGCCGGCGGGCCCTGGTCGCCGGATATGCTGCAGGGCAGCGCGACCACCGCGCTGATGACGCGCGAGGTCGAAAGGCTCGCCAACACATCCGGATTTGCCGTGCGCCGCCTCACCTTCGACCTGTGGCGGCCCGCGGGCTTGCGCGCCTTCGGCGTAGAGACCGAGATGCTGCGCGACGGCCGCAAGGCCAAGACCATCCAGGTGCGGCTGACGGACGGCGAAACCGAGATCGGCCGCAGTACGGCGCTATTGACGGCGCAAGGCAATGAGTCGCCCGCTGATCCGTTCTCGAAAGCTTTGGGCGACGACGCGCCGCCGGAATCCGGCACCCCGCCGCCGGCCTTTGCGCAGAAATGGAGCCGCTATTTCCAGAACGTTTCGGTGCGGCTGATTGAAGGCGCGCTGGAAAAGCCGGGACCCGCGGCGGCATGGATGCGGCTCGACGCCCCCATGGTCGAAGGCGAGACCAACACACCGCTGCTGCAGGCGGTGCAGGCCGCGGACTTTGCTAGCGGCGTCGGCCAGATCGTCGACATGCGCGAATGGACGTTCATCAATCCCGAGATCAGCCTGTATTTCTTCCGCCCGCCCGAGGGCGAATGGATCCTGATCCGCTCGCGCACCCGCGCCGGCGCCAATGGCGCGGGGCTGACCATGGCGACGCTCAGCGACCGCAAAGGCGCGTTCGCCGAAGTGCTGCAGGCGATGACGTTCGAGCGGCGGGAAGCCCAGGCTCAGGCGTCGTGATTTTGTCTTTAGTCATGGCCGGGCTTGTCCCGGGCATGACGACGTTCGGTGCTTCAAGGCGCCAGATACTGCAGCAGCCTCGGATCGTCGCGGACCTCCTGCGCCGATCCTGATAGCGCGACCCGGCCGCGGTCGAGCACGAAGGCGCGGTCCGCGACGCGGAGCGCGAGATCGAGATGCTGCTCGACGATCACGATCGCGATGTCTTTGGCCAGCAGGATCAGGCGCTCGGTGATTTCCTCGATCACGCCGATCCAGACGCCTTCGGTCGGCTCATCCAGCAACAACACCCGCGGGTTGGACAACAGCGCGCGGCCGATCGCGAGCATCTTGCGTTCGCCGCCGGACAAGGTGCCGGCGACCTGATCCATGCGCTGGCCGAGTTTTGGAAAAATCTCCAGCACGCGATTGACGGCCTGGCTGTCGCGGTTGGTCAATGCGCCGACGGCGAGATTGTCGCGCACCGACAGCCTGCCGAACACCGAGTGCTCCTGCGGGACGTAGCCAAGGCCGAGGCGAATGCGCTGTTCAGTCGGCAGCGCACCGACGCTGCGGCCATCGAGGCTGACAGCGCCGGAGAGCAACGGCAATTCGCCGACGATCGCCTTCATCAGCGTGGTCTTGCCGGCGCCGTTGCGGCCGAGAATGGCGACGCCGCCGCGCCACGGCACGGCCATGCTGACGCCGAACAGCACCTGGCTGCGGCCATAGCCGGCATCGATAGTCTGGATATTGAGATATCTGTCCTGGTCAGGCACGGCGAAGATAGACCTCCTGAACCCGGGCGCTCGACTGGATGTGCGCAACCGATCCGCAATCGAGCACGCTGCCCTGATCGAGCACGGTCAGCCGGTCGCAGATGTCCCTGATGAAATCGAGGTCGTGCTCGACGATGACGAGGGAGCATTTTTTCTTGATCGGCTGCAGGAGCTCGCCGGTCACCCGGCGTTCCTCGAGGCTCATGCCGCCGGTCGGTTCGTCCAGCAGCAGCAGCTTTGGCTCCGGCGCCAGCGCCATCGCGATCTCAAGCCATTGCTGCTGGCCGTGCGACAGCGCGGACGCCGGCTCCGCCGCGCGGTCGACCAGGCGGAATTGCTCGAGCATGGCCATCGCGCGATCGTGCAGCACCCCGCGGCTGCGCGAAAATACCAGGCTGGGCAGCGAGCACTGCGCCTGCAACGCCAGCAGGATATTGTCGTAGAGCGTGAGTGCCGGCAGCACGCTGGTGATCTGGAACTTCAGACTCATGCCGGCGCGCGCCCGCTCCGCCGGCGAGGCCTGCGAGATGTCGCGGCCGCCGAACGTCACCGTGCCCGACGTCGGGATTTCCGCGCCGGCGACGCACTTCATCAGCGTGCTCTTGCCCGAACCGTTGGGTCCGATCAGCCCGTGGAATTCGTTTTCGTAAACGGTGAGATCGGCGCCGTTCAGGGCCGTCAGCTCGCCGAAAATCTTGATCAGGCCGCGCGCTTCAAGAAGAGCCACGATCGCCCTCCTCCGGCAGCCGGCCGAAATTGCCGACACGCTCGCGCTCGCTCAGGATCAGGCTGACGAGGCCTGCGGGACGAAACAGGATGACCAGCAGCAGCAATACGCCAAGGATGATCGGCCAGATGTCCTGATAGGAGTTCGACAGCCAGAAACTGACCGCCTCGATCGCGACCGTGCCGATCACCGCGCCGATCAGCGTGCCGGAGCCGCCGAAAAGCACGTAGAGCACCACCTGCGTCGAGATCACCACGCCCAGCATGTTGGGCCAGACGAACCCTTCATGAAACGCATACAGACTGCCTGCGAGGCCCGCGACGGCGCCGGCAAAGGAAAAGATGATCGCCTTGAGCCGCTGCACCTGGTAGCCGAAGAAGGCGATCCGCTGCTCGTTCTCGCGCAAGCCTGCCAGCGCCAGACCGAATTGCGATCGCACCAGAAAACGGCACAGCAAATAGACCGCCAGAAGAATACCAAGCGTCAGGTAATAATAGACCGGCCCTTCCGTGATGTCGTAGCTGCCGAGCGACATCGGCGGGATCGAGGGAATGCCGTTCTGGCCGCCGAGATAATACCAGCCCCGCGCCACCCGGTCGGCCGCGTAGGAGCCCGTCAGCGTGCCCAGCGAAACAAAGATCACGCTGGACGGATGACGTCCGAGCAGCAGAAACCCGCCGAGCAGCAGCGCGAAAGTAAAACCGATCAAGAGCCCGGCCGGCAGCACGAGCAGGATCGACGTCACGCCGAGATCACGCGCGATCAGCGCCACGCCGTAACCTGCCGTGCCGAAGAACACGGCCTGCCCGAAACTCATGATGCCGGCATAGCCCCACACCAGATCGAACGAGAGCGCAAACAGGCACAGGATCAGGACCCGCGTGGCGTAGATCGTCAGATAGTCCTTAAGGACGAATGGCAGCAGTACGGCGATCGCCAGCACCACGATTTCAATGATCGGCAGCACTTGCCATCGGCGCTGGCGGCCGACGCGAAGCGGAAGCCGCAGCGGCGGCGGCGGTGTCGTCAAACCAGCAGATCCGCTCCCGACTTGGCAACGGCGGTCGTCCGCCGCTGCCCTTCGCTCTGCATCAGCATTCCCTATTGGCATTCCCTTTAGCATTCTTTGGGATCGACGAGGCCGGCGCTGCGCGCGACGATCTCATAATTGCCGCCCTTGGCAACCGCCGTGTACATCTTCATCTTGCAATGCCGCTTGCCGGGAACCATTTCCGCCGGCCCGCCGGGACCTTCGGCGATCTTGGCATGGTCCAGTGCCGCCGCGACCCCGTCGCGATCGATCTTGCCGGCCTCCTTGACCGCCGCCTCCCACAGTTTGAGGCCACGATAAGTCCCGGTCGCAGCACTACCCGCGGCGAACAGGAACGTGCCCGGGAACTGTTTTTCGTAGGCGGCATGGAGCTTGGCGCTGAACGGATCTTCCGGGGTGAGCGCCTTGAAGTAGTCGAGGCAGCTCGCAAGTCCCTCGATCTCGGCTGCCTGGTTGATGTTGAGCGTGTTCTCATCATAGTAGACGCAAGACAGCCGGCCGCCGTTCTTGAGGAATCCCGCCTCGTACAGCTGCTTGAAGAACGGCCCTACCCCCGGCGGGATCACGGTGTTGAACACCACGTCGACCTTGTTGGAGATGACCCGGTTCACCGTGGCGCTGAAGTCGATCTGGTCGAGCGGGTAATACTCTTCGAACACCACCTCGCCGCCATTGGCCTCGATCACCTTGCGGGCGTAGACATTCAGGGTGTGCGGCCAGACATAGTTGGCGCTCGGCAGTGCGAACCGCTTGCCGCCGTTCTTGATCAGCCAGGGAATGAATTCGTCGCACTGCTGCGCCGGCGTCGGGCCGGTGCAGAACAGATAGGGCGTGCATTCCTTGCCTTCATAGAGCTGCGGGTAGATGTAGAGCGTCTTGCCGCGCGCGACGATGACGTCCTTGATGGCGTTGCGCATCGAGCTGGTGATGCCGCCCAGCACCAGATCGACCTTGTCGCGCTGGATCAGTTTGCGGACGTTGCCGACCGCGACCGATTCATTCGAGGCGGTGTCCTCAATGAACAATTCCAGCGGCCGCCCAAGCAAGCCGCCGGAATCGTTGATTTCCTTGACCACCATTTTGGCGACGTTCGCATCCGCGTTGCCGGCGTAACCGATCGGGCCGGTCAGGTCGGTCGCGATGCCGACCTTGATCGGGGGCCCCGCCGCGTTGGCCCAGTCGGGACGAACGACCCAGCTGCCGACACCGGTGGCAATGGCGGTGCTGGCAAAGGCGAAGTTGGAGAGAAACCGCCTGCGGTTGAGATGGCTGCGTTCGCTGGACATGGACTAGACCCCTTTTCCTGAAATCAGGCCTTGCGGCCGAAACTTGATGAAGATGATGGCGAGAACGAACACGAGGACGTCGGCGATCACGGGCGGGATGATCCAGGGCAGCGCAGCGGCCAGCGTGCCGATCACGCCGGCGCCCGCGACCGGTCCCGCGAACGAGCCGACTCCGCCGACCATGACGGCGACAAAACCCTGGATCAGGAAGCGCAGGCCGAGATCGGCAAACAGCGAGAACACCGGCACGATCAGCGCCCCCGCAAGGCCTGCGAGCGCGGCGCCGAACGCAAACGTGGCGCCATAGATCGCGTTGGTCGAAATGCCGGAGGCGCGGGCGAGCGCGGGGTTTTCCAGCGACGCCCGGATGCGCAGTCCGAACGCGGTGCGCGCCAGCAGCAGATAGCTGCCGATCATCACCAGCGCCGTGATCAGGATGATGACCAGCCGCCAACTCGAAAAGTGCATGGTCCCGATATTGACCGAGCCGCCGAGCGGCTCCGGGACCGACAGATAGAGCCCGCCGATCAGGCCGCGGACGATTTCGCGGATGATGAGCCCGAGCGCGTATGTGCCCAGCATCGCCACGATCGGCGCTGCGTAAAATCGCCGGACGATGCTCCGCTCCAGCACAAACCCCAGCGCGCCGACGACGAAGGGAGCGGCGGCCATGCCGATCCAGACCGGCAACCCCGAACTGTGCACGATATAGGTGACGTAGGCACCGAGCAGGACGAACTCGCCCTGCGCGAAGTTGAAGATGCCCATCATGCTGGCGATGATCCCGAGGCCCAGCACGACCAGAACGACGATCGCGCCGAAACTCAGGATCTCGAACAGTGCGACGAACAGATTATCCATATGCCATCACCAGCGGCGTTGCGGCGTTCGGCTTTACATTTTCTTCCAGTCTCCCGCCTGCTCGAAGGCGTGCGCCGCGCGATAGATGGTCATTTCATCGAAGTGCCGGCCGACCAGCATCAGCCCGACCGGAAGGCCGTCGACCATGCCGCAGGGTATCGACATCGCCGGGTGGTGCGTGATGTCGAACGGCGCGGTGTTGGTGATCATCTCGAAGGCGCGCTGGCACACCTCCTCCCGGGAGGCGCCGGGCGCCGGCAACGGCGTCGCCTTCATCGGCGTAGTCGGCATCAGCAGCAGATCGTAATTCGCCAGCACCTTGTCATAGGCGGCGGTGATACGCCGCGAGATGTTGACGGACTTGCCGTAGTAGCGCGGCCCGAAATTATTGTTGACGTAGACGCCAAGCATCAGAAACAGTTTTGTCGTTTCCGACAGTGAGTCCGCCTGCCCGCGCCAGCCGCGGTGGAAATCCATCAGCGACGTCGAGTACAGATCCGAGCGACTGAGACCATAGCCGTCGCCGAACATCATGGTTTGGGCGATGCCTTCGGCGCCGATCGGCGTCCAGACCGCCGGTGCCACCATGTGCATCGGGATTGAAACCTGTTCGACTGTCGCGCCGAGGCTCGCCAGCCGCTTCGCCGCTTCCATCACGCTCCTGCTGACGTCGGCTTCGGCGCCGGCCTGTTCAAAACCTTCCTTGACGATGGCGATCTTCATGCCCTTGATGCCGGCGCCCAGCGCCTTGGTGTAGTTCTGCACCTCGGGCGACTTGATCCGGGGATCATAGCCGTCGTCACCGGCGATCACTTCGAGCAACAGAGCGTTGTCGGCGACGTTGGCGGTCATCGGCCCGGTGTGATCGACGAAGATCTCGATCGGCATGATGCCGGTATAGGGCACCAGGCCCCAGGTCGGCTTCATGCCGTAAGTGCCGCTGAAGGACGACGGCATCCGGATCGATCCACCCTGGTCGCCGCCGATCGCCATGTCGACTTCGCCGAGTGCGACCACGACCGCGCTGCCGGACGACGATCCGCCGGCGGAATAGCCCATCTTGTGCGGGTTGTGCACCGGACCGGTCGCATTGGTGTGGCTGCCGCCGGAGATGCAGAAGTTTTCGCAATGCACCTTGCCGGCAATCTCGGCGCCGGCATCGAGCATGCGCGTGACGATGGTGGCGTCGAAATCCGGCACATAGCCTTCGAGCGTCGCGGAGCCGTTCATCATGGGCACGCCGGCCAGCATGATGTTGTCCTTCAGCGCCACGACCTTGCCCTTCAGCTTGCCGCTGGCGGCGCCCTTGACGGTCGATTTGCGGTACCAGGCGTTGCGCGTATTTTCTTCAGGCGACGGGCGATAGCCAGGGGTCCGCGGGTACTTCACGATCGGGACTTCGTCCGCCATTGCGCCCACGGCGTTGTAGGCATCGACCGAACCCTGCATCAACCCACGGAAGGAAGCGACGTCCTCATCGGTCAAGGCCAGACCGCATTGGTCGGCAACCGCGCGCAGTTGATCGGGAGTAGGAAGCGCTACTGTCACGATGGATTCTCCTGTTTCTTTGACGGCTCGCGAAGGAAATTGCGAAGGGCCCCAACCCCATGCCCATCACTAGAAACGGAAATGTTTTCCTTTTCAAGTATTATTTTGCAACACCTCCTTTTGCGGAGCGTTACGCGTTGGCGATCAGAACTGTTTGATCAGCCGGAAGTCGAGCCCGTTGGCGGCTGCAAGATAGATCGGCATCCTGGCGCTGCCGCGGCGAATGCCGACGGTGCCTCGCGCGCCCTGATAGTCCACATTCGCAGCCGCCGAGAGCAGCGGCTTTCTCGCCAGCGATCCTGCGCGCGCTGCGACGGTTTCCAAAAACCGCAGGCCTTCATAGTTCGACTGCGCGATCGAGCCGATCGGCGGCGCGTGGCGGCCGAACGAGGCTTCGTATTGGCAGCGGAATGCGTCGTTCTCCCGCGACGCCTTGTCGATGAAATAGCCGGATGCGCAGAACAGGTTTTCGGTATTGTCGGCGCCGATCCCGAGCAGCACGGTCTCGTCCATCGCGCCAGCCAGACGCAGCATGCGGGAGCCGAGCCCCTGCTCGCCAAAGGTACGGTTGAAGACGACGCTGTCGGCGCCGATCAACGTGATCAGAACCACGTCGGGCTTCGCGGCCCGGATCCGCGCCAGCTGGTTGCCGTGATTATGCTCGCCGATCGGCACGAACTCTTCGCCGACGACCCGCCCGCCGGCGTCCGCGATGTATTTCTTGATCGCCTTGTGGGACAGCCATGGCCAGACATAGTCGCTGCCGATCAGGTACCAGTTGGCCGCCTGTTTGGTGTTGGCGAGCCACTCGATGGACGGGCGCCATTGCGCCCCCGGCGTCTCGCCGATGGCCATCACGCCGGGCGTCCGCTCGCCGCCCTCATAGACCGGCGTGTACAGGTATGGAATCTGTCCGGCGACGACCTTGCGCAGCGCCACCCTGACCGCGCTGATATGCGAGCCCATGATGAGATCGGCGTCTTCGGACGCGACGATGTCGGAAGCGGTGCGCGTCACGTCGTCGATATCGCCGCCGGTGTCGTGGAACGCGACTTCAATCTCGCGGCCGAGAATGCCGCCGCGGCGGTTGATCTCGGAAATCCCCAGCAGCGTACTGTTGATGGAGGCCGGGCCCCAGATTCCCGACGGACCGGACAGCCCGACAAAATTGGCAATCCGCAACTTCTTGCGGTCGCGGGGCGCCCGGAACGGGCCAAGCGCCGGCTCCGAGGTGCCCGTCCCCATCCCCGGAAACCCCTTGAGCAGCAGTTCCGGCGGCATCGGCGGCCCACCGAACTTTTCTAATTGCGGCAGCGAGAGCAATTCGCTCTCCTTTCAGCTTCTTTTAGTCCGGCGCCATCAGACTACCATCGGCAAGGTGATCGGCAACAAAAATCCTAGTGGAAAATATTGAATATTCAACGATTCCCGTGCATAGAGTTCAAGCAAGAGCGCTAAATATTCATCCAAAACTCCATTACGCAGTTCAAAGCCTTGGCCAAATCGCCCAGTAAACCCATCACCGAGCATCTCGCCTACCTGCTTGCGCAGGCCAACCGGGAGATCAATCGCCAGCTCGACGCGCGCTTCCGCAAGGAAGGCGTACCGGTCGAGCAGTGGCGCATCCTCAAGGTGTTGTCGGACGGCAAGGGCCACTCGATGGGTGAACTTGCCGAAGCGGTGCTGCTCAATCATCCGACGCTGACCAAGATGGTCGACCGGATGGTGTCGGATGCCCTCGTCTACCGCGTCCAGGATGCCGACGACCGGCGCAAGGTCTTGATGTTCTCCTCCGACCGCGGCAAGGCGCTGACCCAGCGCCTGAACTCGCTGGCGCTGAGCCAGGAGGCCTTCATCGCCGAGAATTACGGCAACAAGGCCACGGCGGATCTGAAGCGCCTGCTGGAAAGCCTGATCGAGAAGGCGAACTAATTCGCGCTCAAGCATGCTGATTTTCAGATCAAATCGGCACACGTCATCCTGAGAGCTTGTGACCCTATGATTTGCGAGCGCGGTATTTGGCGCGGTAGGGCGCTGGCGATCGGAGGCTGCTTTCAAGGTCGATGGTGTCAGGTCATTGGGCTTG
>NZ_JAFCLZ010000008.1 GCF_018130165.1 Bradyrhizobium sp. JYMT SZCCT0180
CGGAGCCGTCGGCCGTCGCGAAGTTGACGTCGAAGGCGGCGTTGCCGCCGGTGCGGGTTAGCGTGAAGGTCTCGATCTGCGAGCCGTTATTGCCTTCGGTGATGATGACATCGCTGATGGCAACCGAACCGGCAACCGGCGCCGGCTCTGCTGTGGTCTGGAGTTTGGCAAAATCCACGGGGCCGTCAGAAAACTGGACGTGCTCGATGTTCCTGATCGTGTCGGCGCCATCGGGCGAGCCGGCGCGTTGATCGGTCAAGATCGCGGTCGTTGCGTTGACGAGGGTGACCTTGTAGTCCGATTGCTTGCCGTGGAAGACAGCCGTATCGTCTCCGTTGCCGCCGTCGAGGGCGTCGTTGCCGCCTTTGCCGCCAGACAGCGTGTCGTTGCCAACGCCGGCCGTGATGGCGTCGTTGAACTGGCTGCCGAGGATCGTGTTGTTGTGTCCATCCGTATGTTGATCGTTCAGATACACGCCGTCCGTCGTGAGCCGGTAGATCGTGACGCTGCTCCTCACGGTGTTGTTGTCGTAGTCTTGCCAATGTTCGCTGATGATGCCGTTCGAGTTGTCGACGACCTGGATCTGACCGGGGTGGTTGCCGTCGGCGTTGAGGCCGGCGGTGACGGTGGCGGTGTGAACGCCGCCGTCGGTCCGCTGCATGCGGACGATATCGCCGGCCTGCACCTTGCTTTGCCAGTCGTCAACGGCGACGGCGGCATCGTTTCCGCGATAGGCGATGCGCCAAAAGCCGCTTTCCTCGTTCGCGCTGACGTTAGTGGTGTTCGCCGACTGGGAGTCGAGCGTTGCGCCTGCGGACGCCGCGATGGCGCTCGCGATGTTGTGGCAGTCATTGGCGTTGGCCACGCCGTTCTCGGCCGTCGCGATCATTCTTGCGGTCGACACGATGTCGGCCGAGGTCGGGATATGGTCGGCGGCGAACGGTGCGTCCAATTGTTGCGGAAGGGCGGTGATGGCGAGATTATGCCCGACAAAGTCGCCACTGGCGGGCGTGAAGCTTTCCGGCACCGTCAGAAACAGGTTCGGCGCGATGTTGTTGCCGATCACGATCTGCACGTCCTTGAAGTGGGCTGCGCCGATGTTGCCGAGGTCCACACCGGCGGGCGCAACGGCGTGGGTGAGAACCTTGTTGTTCGGATCCCAATAGCTCAAATTGCTGGCAGCCAATGCGGCGGCATCCAACGTGAAGATGCTGACGTTTTGGATCCTGCTGGCATCCTCGCCATAGGTTTGCTTCAGCAGATCGAGCAGGCTCACCGTTCCTGTACCCACCGGGCCGCTGATCGAGATTGGCAATGCGTCCTTGAAGAATGTATTGGTGCCCATGATGATTGTCCCTTTTGATCGAACGAGCCACGGGGGCGTGCCCAGCACGGAGAGAGTGGGGTCTCCGCTCATTCGCATCTGTGATTTTTCACACATAACGCGCGTCGAGCATCTTCCGATCTTTTGAAGTTAGGAAGTACCGCGTCAGTTCGTTATCTTTCGCATCAAGGCGATTCGCTTGGGCTGAGGTGACTCTCAAACAGAAGGGGCGGAGCAATGCTGCTCCGCCCAAACAGGTTCGACGCTCTATTGTTACATGTACCGGGCGATTGCCGCGGCGATTTCCGGTGCGCGGGCGCGCAAGGTCTCGAGATTGTAGGGCGTTGAATATCGCGGCGCCCTGCGTTCGGAGCGATAGACGACATCGTTCGTCTTGCGCTCGCGCTTGACGTGGCGTGTCTTGCGTTCGGCCTTGAACTGACGCTGGGGCTCGGCGAACGTCCGGGTGACGGCCGGCGGTTCGGTCGTCGCGACTTCGGACATCGGCGCCACGTCGATCCGCTTCGGCAATACCGGTGCCAATACCGGTGCCTTGGGCTCCTCGGGCAGCGATGCCATTTGAGGGCGCGCCGCCGAAACATCTTCTACTGCCGGCGCGGGCAGACGGGCCGGGGCCGGCAGGGTTGCCGGAGAGGAGAGGGGGTCTCGCGATACGGCCGGCGTATCGAGGGAGGCCAGGGTCACTGTAGGCGTCTCCGGAGTGCCGATTTCGACCGACGTTTCGGGAGCCGCGATCGGCGCAGCGGCAACCGGCTCCAGGGACGGGAAAAGGTCGGGCGGCAGGGGAAGCGACTTCGGCGCGGCTGTCGGCGTCGACACTGTCGGAGCCTGTGCCGTTTTGCGCTGGATCAACGCGTCTCGCGCTTTGGTCGCAAATTCCGATTGCGCCTTGCTCAGCAGTTTTTCCGACGAGCGGACCGGCGCCGTGTTCCACACCATCGCGGCAATCGATGCCGCGATGACCGCGCCGCCAATCATCCAGAACTTCATCATGACTTTTCTCCCCGGGTAGGTGACGGGGTTGGTTCTAGCCGGTCGCGAGGGCCTCGGAAGTGACGTTACGCACAGAGCGTTCGGTGGTCGCCGCAAGCGCAACTTTGTTTCCGCGGATACTGGCGATCACCTCGTCACGCGGGCCTTGTGCGATGACCTGTCCGAACGACATCACCATCAGCTTGTCGACATGGGCCAGGAGCAGGTTGCGGTGGGTTACCGCGATCACCGTGCAGCCCGCTGCCTTCATCGCCGCCATCGCACGGCCGAGCGCTTTTTCGCCTTCCTCGTCGAGGTTGGAGTTGGGCTCGTCCAGGATCACAAGGCGCGGGCAGCCATAGAGCGCACGGGCAAGACCGACCCGCTGGCGCATGCCGCCGGACAGCGCCACGCCGCCTTCGCCGAGCAACGTGTCGTAGCCGTTCGGCAGGCGCAGGATTACTTCGTGCGCACCTGCAGCCCGGGCAGCCGCGACGACGGCCTTGGGATCGACCGTGCCAAGACGGGCAATGTTTTCAGCCACCGTCCCGGAGAACAGTTCGATGTCCTGCGGCAGGTAACCGATATGCTTGCCGAGCACGTTCTGGTCCCACTGGCCGTATTCCGCGCCGTCGATCCGTATTGTGCCATCGCGCAGCGGCCAAACACCGGCAAGAGCGCGAGCCAGGGTAGACTTACCGCTCGCCGAGGCGCCGACGATCGCTATGCTTTCTCCCGCCTTGAGGCTGAGCGAAACCCCCTTGACCGCCGGACGGGACGCATTGGGCGGCCAGATCACCGCGTTTTCGACTTCGATATTGCCTTTGGGCGTGGGCAGCGCGGTCGGCGCTTCGCCAAGCGGGAGCGCCTGGAACAGGTTTTCAAGACGATTGAAGGAGGTCCGGAAGGCCACGATGCGCTTCCACTGGCCGACGATCTGCTCGATCGGAGCGAGCGCGCGGCCCATGATGATCGACGCGGCCATCATGGCGCCGGGGGAAATCTCCTTGTCGATGGCGAGCCACGCACCGGCACAGAGCATGCTGATCTGAACGGTGAGCCGGACGAACTTGACGAGGGCGTGAAGCGCCGCTCCGCGCTCGGTAGCGGCGCTATGGACTGCGATATGGGCGTATTGCGCGCCGCTCCAGCGATCGAGCACGACATCGCCCATGCCGAGGCCGCGCACCACCTCGCCATTGCGCAGTGCCGACGCAGCGAAGCGGTTGGCCTCGTTCGCCAGCCGGCCCGCCTCGTTGACGCCGGAGCGCGTGTAAAATTCGGTGGCCAAGGCAAGACCGAAGAGGACGAACGCACCGACAAGCGCCACCGTGCCGAGTACGACGTGCTGCATGAAGCAGAGCACGACGAAGACCGGCGTCCAGGGCACGTCGCAGATGATTGCCGCGACGCCGCCGCTGATGCATTCGCGAATCGTCTCGGCGTCGCGGATCACCTGCTGACCCATCCGGTGCTGCGGCGACAACTCGGCCTTCATCATGGTTTCAAACAGCGGCCGTCGCAGAGCGCTTTCGAACCGAACGCCGGCGCGCGCCAGGACGCCTGACCGGGTGAATTCGAGTATGCCGTAGAGGATCAGGAAAATGCCAACGACCAGCGTCAGCATGACCAGGGTGCTGACATTGCGACTGGTCAGGACACGATCATAGACCTGCATCGAATACAGCGGTGATGCGAGCATGGCAGCGTTGATGAACATGCTGAGGACGAACGTCGTTCCCAGCGCGGGATAGCAAGCTTTCAAGGCCTGAGTGAGCGGCGAGCGGCTATGGGTCTTGTTGCTCTGAGCGGCCATGTTGTCCTCCATCGGCTGGATGACGTTTTGGCATGTCGGGATCGGCGCCGACTGTGATGCGTGTCACCAAGCCAAAAACCTCGGTTTTTGTCCCATGAAGCGGACTTTCGAGCTCGATCAAGGGAACGCGGGTGAACCGTGCGTGATGTCACTCACAGTGGGGCGGCGCCAGATCGCGCAGGATGGCGCCATCATGGCGATGGAGGGACCAACATGAACGCTCTTGCACTCAACGCGTCAGACCAACTCTACGCAGCCAAAAATCTGGATGATCACCGCGGTTACGGCCGTCTCGGCTTTGCCGCCATCGCGCTGGTATTTGGTGGCTTCGGTGTCTGGGCTGGTTTCGCCCCGCTCGATCGCGCCGCCATTGCGCAAGGCCAGGTGGCCGTCGAGAGCAGCAACAAGCCGGTCCAGCATCTCGAAGGCGGCATCGTCCGGGAAATCCTGGTCCGCGACGCCCAGCAGGTGAAAGAAGGGGACGTGCTCCTGCGCCTGCAGCCCACCAACGCCCAGGCCAATCTCGACCTGCTGCGCAAGCAGATCGACGCCAATCTGGCCCAGGAAGCCCGCCTCGTTGCCGAGCAGACGCGGGCCGACCAGATCAAGTTTCCGGCCGACCTCCTGGCACGGCGCAAGGTCGCCGAGACCGAAATGGCGATCAGGGACCAGGAGCGGCAATTCCGCGAGCGGAAGCAGTCGCTCGACGGCCAGATCGGCATTCTCGCCGCCCAGATCGAGCAGAAGCAGCAGGACATCACCGGACGCACGCGCCAGAGGGATTCGCTTGCGGCCCAGATGACGAGCTACAAAACCGAAATGACGACGGTGTTTCCGCTGGTCGCAAAGGGCTTTTATGCGCGCAATAAATATCTCGCACTCGAACGCGACGCGAACCGCGTCGAAGGCGAATTCGGTCTTGCCGAAAGTGATATCCTGCGGTTCGGCAAAGCTATCGAGGAGGCGAAACTTCAGATCAAGCAAGCCCGCTTCAAATTCGACGATGAAGTCTCCACCGCGCTGAACGACATCCGCGCCAAGATTTCGGACGCACGGGAAAAGATCGTGATGGCCGAGGATGTCCTGACCCGGGTCGATGTGCGGGCGCCGCGGAGCGGCACCGTGCTCGGACTGAAGGTGCACGGCGTCGGGGCGGTCGTTAAGCCCGGTGAAACCCTGGCCGAAATCGTTCCGCTCGGTGAGGGACTGCTGGTCACCGCACGCGTTCAACCGAGCGATATTGAAAGTGTCGAGGTTGGTCATACTGCCGAAGTGCGCTTCGCCAACTTCTCGTCGCGGCAAGTCTCGGTCATCCTGGGCAAGGTGGTCAGCATCGCGCCCGATGCGACCGTCGATCAGACCGGCAATCAGCAGCAGCAACAGCCTTATTTCGCCGTCAAGATCGTGATTGACTACAGCGCCGTGCCGGAAAATATCGCGAAGAAGATCCAGCCGGGCATGCAGGCCGACATTCTGATCTCGACCGGCGAGCGTACCGCGCTCACCTATTTCATCGCGCCGCTGACGAGCACCTTCGCCAAGACGTTCCGGGAGAAGTGATCGCAGGACCGGCGGGATTGCTGCGGCGCAATTGCGGAAGCGGGGCATGCGGCCCAGGTCTCAGCCGGGAGGGACAGGTGGAGGCTTGCCCGGCACACCCAGTCGCGCATGGGCGGTTGCGAATACCTGCCGGGTCTCCCCATTTTTGGCGGTCAGCGACACCAGCTCAAACCCCGTGGGGTCGAGACCAGCGGCCTCGAGCGCAATTGAATCGGATAGCAACTGGCTGCCACGAGCTTCAGTCAGCGCGGCGAGGCCGCTTGCGGTATCGATAACCGGTCCGATCGCGGTCAGCACCTTCGAAGGTCCCGCACCAATCCGGCCGAGATAGGCCGCGCCAAACGCCAGTCCCATCGCCACAGCGATCGGCCGGCCAAGCTCTGCGGCGAACTTTTCGTTGATGCGGTCAAGCGCGACGTCGATGTCGGCGCTCGCCGCGGCGGCAGCGCGGCATGCGGCCTTCGGGGAGTCGTCCCGGCCAAACACGGCAACTATTCCACTTCCGGTCATCCGCACAACCCAGCCCTCGTGATTTGCGATTGCGGTGTGGGCCATGTCGAGGAACTCGTTGAGGAGGAAGATCGCGTCGTAAGCCTGCCGCGCACCCATCAGGGCGGCTTGATCCTGCAACTGGACGCAGAGCGCTGCGACCTGCCGTTCGATTCCCGCCGAATCGAGCTCGGGCTCTGTGGCGGCGGCATCAGCGGTGTGCGCGAGCCGGGTGACCGTCAACGCCGCCGTCGGCCGGATCTGACACGCAAGCCGGACGAGGGGATCTTCCGCGCCGAGCATTTCAAGCTCGGCGGCCGTGCGGGGAGGCAGCGAAGCTTCGCCTTGTTCGATCCGTACGCTGCAAGCCGTGCAGCGGCCGCGTCCTCCGCAGGCATCGGCGTGCGGTACCCTGTGGATGCGGCTGATCTCGAGCAGGGTCGGACCTGTCGAAGCCTTCAGCGTCGAGCCATTGACATAAATGACGTCGATCTTGGGCGCGACCACGATCCTCAGGAACCGCACGATGACGGCTCCGGCCGCCGCCACGAGGATGGTAGCATAGGCAGCCACCGCGGTCAGGCGCCATCGCCACAGCGCATCCTCCGCCTCGGACGAGGGCCACCGCGTCGCCGCGCGAACCTGCGCTGCAAACGCATCGTCCGCCATCAGCACGCCGACAACCCGGGCCGCAGCGACCAGTCCGGCGACCGCTGCAATTGGCAGCGCCAACGCCAGGACTGACAGAACCGGCGCGATGGCGGCGTATCTCGGCGTTAACTTGAGCCATTGGTGGAGACCCAGGCAGCCGTGGCCCCATAGCAGCACGATCAGGGTGACGTAGAGGAATGCATGTTCGGGCCAGAGCCTGGCGAGCTTATAGAGTGAATCGTCGTCGACCCCGAAAAGCAGGTTCGCTCCTCGCGTGTCGACGATGTAGGGCAGGAGCAGCAACGGAACGAGGATGCCGCTGAACGTCAGGACGGCGTCCGATAGCGACATCCGCAACGTTGCCCGGCGAGCGACGAACCACAGCGTAGTGCCGATATGACTGACAAACGCGACGAACAGCAGCGCGGCGCCGGGCCATGAGCGAACAAGCGCCGTTCGCCAAGCCGCGATGTCGCCCATCGTTTCCAGGGACACCAGACCCGTCGCATAATTGCAAAGCTCGGCCGCGGCGAAGACGAACAGAACAAGACCGGAAACCAGCGCGATGTGGCGAGCGGCTTGCTCCAGGCGACGAGACGGTAAGCTCATCGCACCACGCCTTTTCCGCCCCTGGGAGCGCTGTTGTCGGCTCCAAGACTTGCTTCAAAGCGACTTGCTTCAAAGCGTTTCGCATCACGAATACGACTTGAAGAGATCACGGTCGCTTCTCCATAGGGCAAGGACCCGCGGGACAGATAATGTGGACCATCTGCCTCGGCGTCGTCCATACTCAATCTTCGGCGGCGGTCCGGCATCGACCGGCCCGCAGCTTCACGGCCGCCTTGTTCTGCGTTGCGTGGCGTTTGGATCGTCGTTGAAGAGGCCGTCACCTTGGCCGGGATCCACGCCAGATGGGATAGGCAATGCGGGAAAACCTGCCGCCTGCTGGAGGCCAGCATCCGCGTTCGCGACCGCAAGCAGGCGCTGGGCCCGGGCTCTCGGTGCAGGCCGAGATCAAGACCGGCCAGCAGCGGGTCATCCAGTATCTGCTCTCGCCGATCATGCAGGCCCTCGACGAGGCGGGCAGGGAGCGGTGACGGGGGGATGACCCAACTCTCATCTCACGTCGTCCCGGCGAACGCCGGGACCCATACCGCGTGATCTCGCGATGAAGACGCGGTAACGGAGACCATCCGCGAAACTTCTTCCTGTGGCTATGGGTCCCGGGTCAAGCCCGGGACGAAGGCGGCGTTTGTTGTGCCACCATCATCCAAAACGCAGCTTCGCGTTCTCGCGGCGCATTGCGCCCGAGCTTTGCCAGAACCTTCCCGCCCTCTGCAAACAGAGGGCGCAGGGAATGCCGGATGCGCGCTGCACCCGCGGTCCCGTGTGCGGTTAGTGCTAAGTAGGCTGCACACGAGCATACAGGGCAGCGGAGAACATCCGACATTCCCTGCGCAATGGCTTTACGGCTTATGCCGTGATCTTCCCGGAGACGAGTTCTTGGTTGACTCCGTCGCTGCCGGTTCAGCTTGCGCTTCTCCGACAGCTTGACGCCTGCAACGGGCGCCAGGACCACACGGTTTTGCCGTACGCTTAATCCACGCCGTCGTCTCAGCGCAAACAAGCGTCCACCGCAACCCGCCCAACGTCCGTGACGACGGCCGACGCCCTTCTGAGTAGGACGGGATGGGCAATATATGCACCTGATTTTCATTCTGGTAAACAGAAATATTTCTTATTCCGGGGCTTGACACGAATTCCGTAAATCAGAACTGATTTGCCCGTCGGGTTGATTTGTCGCAGGCTGGGCGCAAAATTGTGCTTGCAAGTGAGGCGACGCAACTGGTGTTTCGCAATTGGCGGGGAGGCACCGGGGCGAAGCTCGTGGATCTGTAACGGGCTTTTTGCCTCCGCCCACTGCAGCAGATTGTTCTTCTCCATTCACGGAAAGTTAGGGCTCGCTCCGCGTTCCCGTTTACAACCCGTGGGTGTGATGCCTAACTTCATCCTCGGGCGACGAATCGACGCTTTCCCGTCGCCGTCGCGCACTGTGGAAGCGGCCAAGGCGGATGGAATTGCGGGCATGTCGTATGCAATATCCGGAGGTCTGAACCATGCCGCCGCTGTTCGGCCGGAGAGGCTGGGGATACGAATGAAACGCCTCGCGCTCGTCGGACGTGGCCTTGCTGCGATTCTGCTGACGGGGTTAGTGTCGCCATTGATATTTGCAGTGGGGTTTGCGGCAGTTGGCCTTCTCCAATCCGGCCGTCGTGACTTCACTGGCATCGCGGAATTTGTTTCAGCCGTATGGTTCGTCGGCAGCTTCATCGCACTGGCCTGCGCGATGGTCATCGGCCTGTGCATCGAGTGGCCGAAATCGTACTGGTTGATGAAACGCCCCTCAGGAGGATGGTTGGTGTCTTTCCTGATCAGCCTGTTTGCCGCCGAACTGCTTTTTCATTCAACGCCGTTCATCGGCATCGGGCAAGGGACCGCCCAAACCTCCGATCTCGCAGGCGATCTCATCTTCTTTACGAGTGCCGCCGCCATTGGCGGCACTTGTTCCGCCGGTTTCTGGTGGGCGCTCGTGGTGCGGCCGGGTCGGAGGTTTGCGTGACGCGATCGGCAATAGCTGGCTTAGCTTGCGTAGGGCGGATTCTCTTTAACCCGCCATCTCGCGTGTAATGGCGGGTTAAAGAGAACCCGGCCTACGCCGCTGCAAGGAAATTTCGCGATGTCCGACGAAGCCGACGGTGACCGATACGACCCGACGACGCCCGAGGAACTCCTCGCATTGGCGAAGCACCTTGCCGCCGATCCAAAACTGGATGCGATCTTCCGGCGTGTCGGGCTGCACAAGCCGTTCGATCGAACGCCCGACGAGTACCACCGGGTCATTGCCAGCCGCGAAGCATTTGCCCCCCAGCTGCATGACCGGCTTTGTTCCGCACTCAACCTGTTTCTTGCCGAAGCCCTGGCGAGGCGTCTCCATGGTGGCTCGATATCGTCTGATGCAGACGCGCTGGCCTTTCTCGCTGACCGTATTCGGCACGTTCAAGCCGAGAGCGCGAGCAGCCGCCTTCTGGAATCCGAGATCAAGGACATCATGAGAAATTTGCTGGATTCGCCGTTTTTCCAGAAGTTCGAAGAGTATCGGCGGCGGAAAGCAGAAGTGGTCAAGGCAGATATCAATCCTTATGAGGACATCAGCACGTTCGTGAGCGACCAAATATGGATCTATGGCCTGGGTGGTCGGGGTTGGTCACAGGTTCAAGGCATCGTCACCAGCTTTTTGAACCGCCTTTGGTTCGACATGGTGCCAGATCTGTCTTCAGCGACCGTTGAGCGCATGCTCGAATCACCGGGTGAACGCCTTTTGCTCCGCGACGACGACCTGCCGCGTAAGGGATAGGGGATGGCTATGGTGAGCTCGCGTAGGGCGGCCTCTCTTTAACCCGCCATCGGGAGAGATATTTCATGGTCATCCGCGACGACTTTATCGAGGTTCAACCGGGTTTCCTCATCGATCCGCCGTTGAAGCTTCGCGTCCATATTGGTGGGCAAGGCGACGGCCTGGATGACCCGGCCGGTCTGTGCATTGGATACGATCCTGAAATCGATCCGGATCGGCTGCTTGTACCGCCGTCCGAGGAGGATCGTAGAATTTTGCTGATGTCGCCGCTGACGGCTCACCGTGTCGACGTCCCCATGATCTTCCAGTCGCGGCGCTACGACTGCGTTTTCGGCTTCTTCTTTTGGAACATCGAGGGGGATCGCGTCCGATACAAGTTTCAAGACGATACTTATTCGCTCGGGTTAAAGGCAAAGGTGATGGAGCTTCGCCATTTTCCGGCAATATCCAACAATATGCGCGATACGCTTCTGTATGCGATCAGTTCGGCGTCCCGCCTTACAGAGGTGAAAGGAGCCGATTTCAGTTCTCCCGGATACGCCGAGGTCAAATCTGTTGAAGTCTGGATACGCAGCGAGGCGCTCGTCGACTTTTTCAACCTGCCGCTGGCCGAATTCACCTCTCCCGAACCCGGCTGGGTGATCCTGTCGTCGCGGGAGATCGTGCGGTGACCATGCTCGACATGATTGTGAGCTGCACAACGCGGGCTAAGAGAAGGGCGACGCGGCATCATGATTGAGAGCTGGTTGCGCAACGCGGGCGGGGCTGCGGGATACGTCGCATGACAATCGGTACCGGAGCCGCCGCTGCGAGGCTGCGTCGGAACGCGCGCCGCGCCTCCATTCGGAGCGACGAAGTCTAAGGCGATTTCAGATTGCGGATCATGTATTTCGCTGTCGGCCCGTAGGATCGAAGCTTCATATCGAGCTCGGAGCCGTTCGCGACCTCGAAACCGTATCGAGCCCACAAGCGCTGGGTACTGTAGACGGATACAAGACCCAGGAAGTCGACGTCGATTTTACATGCGCATTCGACCATCAGATCAACATAACGCTCTGCAGATCCGTAGCCCCGGACTTCAGGCAGGACCGCCACGTCGTGAACGTAGAGGCAATCCGCATCGCCAGGGATCCCTTTCAGAAATGAGTCGAGCGGAGGAATGGAATTCAAATTCCAGGGATGCGAGAGCCCGTATCCGATCACTTCCTCATGCCGGACAAGTACGTAGCATCCCGACGCGAATAGCGCGAGCTTCTCTGCGAAGACGTCCGGCCTCTCGGGGAGAGTCGGATGAATGATTTCCGCGAGCCTGGTGACGGCGTCGATGTCGTTTACGGACGCAGCTCTCCAAATTGGGTCCTTTGGATCGACTTTCTTTCCGGTGCTCATCATCCTGATGCCTGAATCCGATCGGTGCGCTGCATCGCTGCGGGCGTTCGCGGCCGTCTCACCGCGACGTCCAGTCGCAATCGACAATCCGGTAGTCGCAATTGCGAGAGACGAGACCTCAAGTGATTCCGGCAACGCCGTCGACAGCGCAAACTTCCCTGCGCGGTCTGTCGGCCGCCGCAAGCGTGCCTCCACACCCCAATGTTCGAGCGCTAATGACCCCAGTCCGCGCTATCCATGGCCCGTGACAATTGGTGCAGGAGAGCGTTCAAGCGCTCCTTGTCGGCAATGGCAAAATCCTTGAATAGCCGCGCTTCCCGCTCGCGCGAAACCTGTGCCAGCTTTGCCGCGAACTTGCGTCCGTCGGCGGTCAATTTGGCTATCGCGGCCCGGCCGCGCGACCTGGTCTGTTCAACTGAAACGAGCTTCCGCTCCTGGAGAAGTGCAAGGCTACGGCTCGCGGCCGCCTTGTCGATGTCGGCGGCGTCGGACAGCTCGCTCACATTGAGAGATTCGATACTGTTGAGCGTCATCAGCAGGCGCCATTCCACGGTGCTGATGTTCCACTTGGAGCGGTAATAGGCCATGGCGCCTCGGCTTAGGCGCATGCCAATCGTGGACATGAGCACCGCGACGTGGTCGCGCGCCAGCATTCCGGCGACGCCTGGACGTCTTGGTGCGTTCTCCTGAACCGCCAATCCCTTGCTCGAGGGCATGCCAGAGGCCTCCTGATAGTCCGATCCCTTGTGAGAAAGGTCTACGCGATTCGCATAGATAGAGATCAAAGTTTCTTGACAAATCATTTATTGATCTATCAACATAAGCGCAATCTCCGAATTCTCAAGAACAAGACATGGAGAGCTCATGGTGGGAAATCGCCAGGCGGATCTCAGCCAGGCCACAAGATACGCGGGTGCGATCGACTGCGACCTTCATCCGGCGGTGCCCGGCATGAGCGCGCTCATGCCTTATCTCGACGACTATTGGCGCGAGATGGTCTCGGTGCGCGCCCTCGACCGTCTGAACCTGAACCTCACCAGCTATCCCCAGAACGCGCCGCTGTCGTGTCGCCCCGACTGGACGCTCGACCAGGGACGAAAACCGGGATCCTCGCTCGAAGCGATGCAGGCGCATGTCCTGAATTCCTGCCAGTCGCGCTACGGCATTCTCAATTGCCTGTATGGCGCCCAGGTCTTTCACAGCGAAGATATGGCAGCGGCATTTTGCCGGGCCACCAACGACTGGCTTCGCGATGAATGGCTCAATCGCGATTCCCGTTTGCGTGCCTCCATCACGATCGCCGCCCACAATACCGAGCTTGCGGTCGCGGAAATCGAGCGGCGCGCCGACGACTTTCGTTTCGTCCAGGTGCTGATGCTGGTGTCCGGTGAGATGACGCTCGGCCGGCGGCAGCTCTGGCCGATCTACCAATTGGCGGAGCGCCTGGGGCTCGCCATCGGCATTCACGCCGGCAGCGCATACCGCTACGCGCCGACCGCTGCCGGCTGGCCCTCCTACTATGTCGAAGACTACATCGCTCAGTCCTGCGCCTTCGAAAGCCAGTTGCAGAGCATGATTTCCGAGGGCGTGTTCGCTAAGTTTCCGAACCTGAAGGTCGTCGCGATCGAGTCTGGCCTGACATGGCTCAGCGGATTCGTCTGGCGTGCGGACAAGACATGGAAGGGCCTGCGCGCGGAAGTTCCGTGGGTAACGCGTGCGCCGTCGGAGATCATTCGCAATCATGTCCGCTTTACGGTGCAGCCGATCGATGCGGCGGACGAACGGGAAGCGATCCTGCGGCTGACCGATCATCTTAAGTCCGACAAGCTGTTCCTGTTCTCGACGGACTATCCGCACTGGCAGTTCGACGGCGATGTCGCATTGCCGGATGGGCTGCCGGATCCATTATTCCGCAACATCCTTAGCGAAAACGCGCTCGCCACCTATCCCCGAATGGCCAAGGCCGATCATGCTCTGGAGGTTGCCGAATGAGCACTATCGAGATGGATCGTAGCCAATCTGCGAAACACAAGCTGCGGGTGATCGATTGCGATATCCATCCCGCGATGACGTCGTGGACCGAGGTTCATCCTTACCTTGAGAAGCAGTGGATCGACCATCTGTCCGTCTACGGCAGTCATCTGCGTCACGCCTTTTCCGAGGCGCTGTCGCACCCGCGCATGTCGCCGGACGCGGCGAGGATCGATGCCTATCCGGACGAAGGCGGCCCTCCCGGCTCGAGTCTTGAACTGATGAGGAAGCAGCATCTCGATCCAAACGGGGTTCAGGTTGGGATGCTGATACCGCTGCGCTGGAATCCGGGCAGCCAGCGGAATCTTGACTTCGGCGCGGCGCTCACGCGGGCGATGAATACGTGGCAGGTGGAACGCTGGGTGAAACAGGAGCCTCGATTGCGGGCCTCGGTCCTTGTCGCGCAGGAAGACACCGAAGCCGCCGTGAAGGAGATCGATGCGCGGGGAGGCGACCCGAACTTTACGCAGATCCTGATCCTGCCGCGAACCGACGAGCCTCTCGGACGCCGTCGCTACTGGCCGATCTATGAGGCGGCGGTGCGGAATAATCTGCCGATTACGGTTCATGTCGGTGGCACCAACGGCCATCCGTCGACCGGCGGCGGATGGCCATCCTACTACATGGAAGAACATCACTCCGTCGCGCAGACCATGCAGGCGGTCCTGACCAGCCTGGTATTCGAAGGCGTCTTCGAGCGATTTCCGAAGCTTCGTGTCGTCATCATGGAGGGTGGGCTGGGCTGGATTCCCTCGCTGAGCGCACGAATGGACAAGCATTGGTCGCGATTGCGCAGCGAAGTGCCGCATCTGAAGCGACCGCCCTCGGAATATGTTCGCGAGCAGGTGTGGTTCAGCACGCAGCCGATGGAGGAGCCGGGAAGCGCTGCCGAACTAATTGACCTGTTCGATCGGATCGGCTGGGACCGCCTGTTGTTTTCGACCGATTATCCTCACTGGGATTTCGACGATCCGCGTTACGCCTTCAAGGCCAATCTCAGCGAAGCCCAACGCGATCAGCTCCTTTATGGCAATTCGCGCAATTTCTACGGACTGGGATGATGGCGCGGCATATCGTGGCAACTGTCGATGAGATAGCGCCAGGCCAGCGCAGACTGGTGAGCGTGAACGGTCGCGAAATCGGCATCTTCAATGTCGACGGAGAATTTTTTGCCGTCGGCAACCGGTGCCCCCATGAGGGGGCGTCACTCTGCAAGGGACGTCTCGTCGGCCTCGTCGAAGCCAGCGAGCCGGGCTCCTACCAGTACAGCCGGCGGGGTGAGCTGATTCGTTGCCCCTGGCATGGCTGGGAATTCGATCTGAGAACGGGGAAGTCGTGGTGCGAACCCGATCGCACCAAAGTTCGAAGTTACGAACTGAAGGTGGAACCGGGTGGGGCGCTGGTCGAGGGCGAGCTTCGGGCGGAGACGTTCCCGGTCTCGATCGAAAAGCAATATATCGTCGTCGAAGTTTAGGCTGATCGCGTCGGTCGGCTGAAAAAAGAAAACAATCCGTGGGAGGAGTGAAATGTTGGTCAAGCCAGGGATAGCCAAAGCTGCGTTGATCGCGTGCCTTGCCGCTCTCATCATGCCCGCGCAGGCCGAAGACGCGGCGTGGGATGCGGTCGTCAGTGCGGCCAAGAAGGAAGGCAAGGTCGTCGTCTACAATATGACGCTCGGCGCGCCATACTTTAAGGAGGTCTTGAAGTCATTCGAGACCAAGTACGGAATCTCCGTCGAGAGCCTCGATCTGCGCGCGAGCGAACTCGCCGAGCGCATCCGGACCGAACAGGCAGCCGGCCGTTACCTGGGCGATGCCGAAATGATCTCCTCGACGATGATCGAGGAGCAGCTCAAGAACGGCGATTTCATCCAAAAACTGCCGCCGATCCCGAACATCGCCAACCTGCGGCCTCCGTTCAGCGCCGACGAGTACAGCGTACCGGCATTCGTCCAACCCATGGGCATCCTGATCAATACCAGGCTGGTGAAGGATGAAGACATCCCGAAGAGCTGGGACGATCTCACCGATCCGAAGTGGAAGGGCAAGATTTTGTCCGACGACATGCGGCCGCTCGGCAGCGGCAACGCGATGTTTTCAATCCTGCAGAAGAACATGGACGCCGACTTCAACATGAAGCTGGCCGAGCAAAAGCCGGTCTTCAGCCGGGACATGCGCAATGACGCCCGCCGCGTGGCTCGCGGGGAATACCCGATCTACATCCCGCAGATCTTTGCTTTTGCATCGGATCTCAAGGGGCTCCCGGTCAAGATCGTTATTCCCAAGGAAGGGGCGCCCTACGCCCGGATGGACCTCGCGGTTTTGAAGAATGCGCCGCACCCAAACGCCGCGCGGTTGTTCATCCAGCACTTCCTCAGCGTCGAGGCGCAATTGATCTACGCCAACGCATGGATGCTGCCGGTGGCAGCAGGTGCTGCCGAACGTGCCGATCCCGAGGCGCAGCCGTTCGTGAACGCCAAACTGATTGGTCCCGCGACGCTGTCCGATCGGCCATCGATGATGGGGCTGGCGAAAAAGCTCTATCCCTGAATCTATGGCATGAGCATTTCAGCGGAAGATCGAGTGGACAATCTCAGGGCAATGCCTGCGACGCCAGGCTTGTCCTGGATTGGGCGACTGCTGCAGGCGACTTCGGCAGGGCGAGTCGTTGCCGTCACCCTTCTTGTGGTGCTTCTGACCTTCCTCTCCGTCTATCCGCTGGCGATGCTGCTCTACGGGAGCCTGCATTCGACCCCGCCCGGCATGGCGGGTACGTTCAATCTGGACGGCTATCTCCAGGTTCTCACGCTGCAGAGCGTGGTGACGCTGCTCAACACGGTCGGTATATCGCTCGCCAAGACAATCCCTTCGCTCGTGCTGGCGGTCCTGCTGGCCTGGATTCTCGCGCGGACCGACACGCCAATGCGCGGCGCGCTGGAAGCGCTCATCACGCTGCCGTTCTTCATCCCGCCGATTCTCACCGCGATGGCGTGGGGCATGCTCGGCAATCCCCAGGTCGGCTTGCTCAACCAGCTCTACCAATGGGTGACGGGATCGAGCACCGCGCCGATCAATGTCTACTCGTATGGCGGTGTGGTCTGGCACATGATGCAGTATTCCGTGCCTTTCCTGTTCCTGCTCATCGTCGATGCGTTTCGCGCGATGGACCAGAGCCTCGAGGAGGCGGCACGGATGTGCGGCGCGTCGCGGTTGCGGACGTTCTGCACCGTGACGCTGCAACTGATGTTGCCGGCGCTCACTGGAGCTGCGATCCTGAGCTTCATTCGCGGCGTCGAGAACTTCGAATCGCCGCTGTTCTTCGGGACGCCGGCCGGCATCCGGGTCATCACCACGGATATCTACGACTCGATCAATCAGCGATCGCCGCCGGAATACCAGTACGCGACCGCCATCAGCTTCGTCATCATGGCGCTGTTGTTCCTGATCGTGCTGCTGCAATGGCGCATTTTACGCGGCCGCAGCTTCCAGACCGTCACCGGCAAAGGTTATTCGCCGGCGGTCATGAAGCTTGGAAAATGGCGATGGGTCACCTTCGCTTTCTGCCTTCTGTTCTTCTTCGTAACCGTCGTTCTGCCGGTAGGGCAGCTCCTGATCGGATCGTTCTTCAAGTTCTTCGGCTTCTATCAGCGCGACATGCTGACGCTTGAACATTACAGGGCGGTCTTTGGCAGCAGCGACTTCTGGCGAGGGTTCAACAACACGATGATGCTGGGCTTCGTCGGAGCCACTTTGACCATGCTGCTGGGAGGCGCGGTCGCCTACATCTCGGTTCGCACCAAGTGGCGCGGGCGTCGTCTGATTGACGCAATGGCCTGGTTGCCGTGGATGATGCCGGGGATTGTTCTTGGCGTCGGCTTTCTGTGGGGCTTTGCCCTGCTGCCCCATGCGATCCCGATCTACGGCACGATCTGGGCGCTATTGCTGGCCTATATCTCCCTGGGGACGCCGCTCTCGGTGCGGATCATGTCCAGCGCCTATGCCCAGCTCTCGTTCGATCTTGAGGAGTGTTCCCGTGTGCACGGCGGGAGTTGGCTGCAGACGATGGGGCGTATCGTGATTGCGCTGGCCTGGCCGTCCTTCGCGGTCGGCTGGGTCCTGCTGTTTTTCGGGATCATGCGCGAGCTGAGTGCCTCCGTACTGCTTTATTCCGTCGGTTCGGAAGTGCTGTCCGTCGTGCTGCTGAAGCTCTGGGCCAACGGCAATGCCGAACAGGTCAGCGTGATCGGACTGATCATGATGGGCATGGTGATCCTGTTCAGATGGGTTCAGCTCAAGGTTATCAAGAGCCGCATCAATGCGCTGTGAATGGATCGGGTAACGTCATGTCGAATGTCATTCTGGAGAAGGTCAGCCGGAATTTCGGGCAGTTCGTCGCGGTCGATGCTGTCGATCTCCGCGTGAACGAGGGCGAGTTCGTCACGCTGCTCGGGCCGTCCGGCTGCGGCAAGACGACGACGCTGCGTATGGTCGCGGGGCTCGAGCAGAACACGGGCGGCCGTATCAGTATCGGCAACGAGATCGTCAGTGACGCGACGCGGGGTATTTTCGTTCCTTCCGAACGCCGCAGGCTCGGAATGGTGTTCCAGTCCTACGCCATCTGGCCCCATATGACGGTCTTCGACAACGTCGCCTATCCGCTGCGGGTTCGTCGCCGCCCGGCTGCCGAAATCCTCGACCGCGTCACGAAGGCGTTGCAGCTCGTCGAGATGGAAGGGTTTGCCCAGCGGCCGGCGCCCGCGCTCTCCGGCGGCCAACAGCAGCGGGTCGCAATCGCGCGGGCGCTGGTGTTCGAGCCGAAGGTACTGTTGCTCGATGAGCCCCTGAGCAACCTCGATGCCAAACTTCGCTTGCAGATGGGCGACGAGTTTCGTTCGATTCAGAAGCGCTTGGGCATGACGAGCCTCTACGTCACGCATGACCAGTCCGAAGCCATGGCGCTATCGGACCGGGTGGTCGTGATGGACCGCGGCAGAATTCAGCAGATTGGGGCGCCTGAAGACATCTACCGATACCCCGCCAACCGGACGGTGGCGGCTTTCTTCGGAACGCCGAACCTGCTCGAGGCCAGCGTCGAGTCGTGCGCGCGCGTGAACGAACGTCGTTTTCGGCTGGAGGTCGTTGGGCGGGGCTGGCGAGGGCCATGCGAGGCGGCAAGTGAGGTGCAGCCCGGCCAGGCCGTCACGGTCATGGCGCGGCCGGAGGACGCGCGCCTCGCACCGGCCGGCTCCAAAGCCGGCGCAGATGAACTGACGTGGTCCGGACGGATCGCGCACACGATCTTCCGCGGGCCGATCCGGTCGATCGTCGTGCAGACCGACGATGGTCGTCTGAACGTCGACGCGCCGCCGTTCGGTAGCCACGCGGTCGGCGACAACGTGACTGTCGTGGTCCCGCAGCGGGCCGCCTGGGCGGTGGTCGAAAAGGCGGAGAGGGCGCAATAGTCCTTGCGCGGCAGACAATCGTCCACACCGGGTGTCAGCGGTAGATTTGCTTGGCGAGGTCGAGCATCTGGTTCATGCGTTCCGGATCGGTCGTTCCGAGCAGCTTGCTTTTCTGAAGCTCGGCGATCTCAGGATCGACTTCGGGAAAGCCTTCGGTGGTCACCGGCAAAAGACCAAGCTTGGCAAAAGCCTGCTGCATTTTCTGGCCCAGGTAGTAGTTCATCAGCACGCGGGCCGCGTTGGGATGAGGCGCGTTCTTGAGAAGCGCGAGGTCATAACCCACGTACGGCAAGCCCTCCTTTGGCACAAGGAACTTCACCGGCAGCCCCTTGAGCGTCGGCGCGGCGGTCAGGCTGTCGGGAATGTAGAGCGGGTACTCGCCGCGTGCGACCCGCCGTTCGTTCGCCGGTATTTCCCGGCTGAACTTGATGTCCTGCTGCGCAAGCTTCTTATGGAAGTCCTGGCCGAAGTGGTCCTGAAGGACCGAAAACAAAACTCCGCCGCCGCCGAGAGCGCGGAAGTCGTCGCTGAGAATCTTGCCCTTCCAGCGGGGGTCGGTCAGGTCAAGCCAGCTCTTTGGCTCGTCCGCCGGCTTGACGAGTTGCGTATTGGCGAGGATGCCGTAGATGATCGCGAACACGGGCAGCCGCATGCCGTCACTGCGAAAGTCCGGCTTCAGGTTGCCAAGGGCCGGCAGCGGTCCGAATGGACCGAAGACTTTATCCTCCTTGATCTGGAGCGTGGTCGTGGTGGTGCCGTTCTCCGACACGTCGGCTGCGTAGCGGCCCGCCGAGTGCTCGACGCGGAGCCGCTCGCGAACCTCGCTGGCGCGTGCTTCCAGGATATCAACCGTGATGCCGAAGCTCGCCGCGAAGTCCTTCTTGAGGTCTTGATGGGCCGCAAGACCCACGAACGCGCTATAGATCACGACGTGGCCTTCCTTTCTGGCGGCGGCCACGATCTTGTTCCAGTCATCCTCCGCCCGCGCCTGGTCCGGCGCGGACAGCAAGGCGGAGCCGGCCGCCAGCCCAAGCAGCGCGGCGCGCCGCGTGATCAGCGCACGCCCGATTTCGTCGTTGCCTGATGACATGATGCTACTCCGCGGCTTGTTGGCCGGGAGCAGGCCAGCGGATCGCCGTCTTCAGCTGTTGTTCATAGGCGTCGAGCCAGTCGACCTTGTCGTCGGCATAGAATGATCCGGCGCGCGCCTTCCAGAATACCTCGGTGTCGTCGACGCCCGGAGGGATGGTGCCGCTCTTCGCGAAGGCGCGGGCCACCGTCAAGAGGCGCCGTCGCGTGCGCGAGATCATGATGTCGCTCGGCGCAAGATGCTCCTTGGTATGATCGACGATCGGTCCCATGCTCTCGGTGACCGCCTGATCCTGGATCACGATGTTGCGGATGCCGCTGTAGATGCGGTTCTCCCGCTGTGCGGCCCGATCGATTTGCCAATCATTGCCGATGTTCTGGGCCGCCCGCCACCGGCCGAACCAATCTGTGCTGTTGGGAAGATAATCGAGCCCGTCGGCGCCGGGTATGCCGGCTCCCGACTTCAGCTTCGAGGACGAGTAGGTCGCGCCCTTGGCCCGGCCGCCGTAGATCGAAATCAGCATCGTGTGGGCGTCATCCATCGGCACCCAGGCCTTGGCGACCACATGATCGGCGAAGTCGGCATTCGGCGTCTGCGTCCAGAACGGCAGACAGAAGTGCGCCATGCGCCAGTGCATCTTTCCGCCGGCTTCGGGCCGATACGCACCATACATCGTGCCCCATTCGGTCTCGCCGACCTTGTATTCGGGCGCCCGGTTGGCGACGGTGTGTCGGGCCGGGTGGCCTTCCTCGAAGTCTTCGGCCTTGATATGGCCGGCATGGAGGAAGCCGAAATGCGATGTGTCGATGTCGCCTTCGAGGCCCTGTAGCCAGTTGGCCTCCCGCTGCAGCAGGGTGACGGTCAGATCCTGTTCGGGAACGAACAGCGCCTCGAGCATGGGCAACGGCGGCGCCTCGGCGCGAGATCCCATATAGACCCAGATCAGTCCTGCCTGCTCGCGTACCCGGTAGCTCTTCGCGTGAACCTTCTCCTTGAAGTCCTGCGGCGGCGGCACGTTCGGCATTTCCAGGCAGCGCCCGTCAACGTCGAATTTCCAGCCGTGATAGACGCAACGGATACCATTTTGCTCATTTCGGCCGAGGAACAGCGACGCGCAGCGATGCGGACATTGATGGTCGAGCACGCCGACCCGGCCCGAACTGTCTCGAAAGGCGATGAGCTGCTCACCGAGCAGCATCAGTCGCATCGGATCGCAATCGGGCGTCAATTCGGAGGATGCAGCGGCGGGAATCCAGTATTGCCGCATCATCTCGCCCATGACCGTTCCCGGGCCGACCCGGGTCAAGTCTACGCCATCTGTTGCTTTGGAAGGTTTGGCTTTGGAAGTCGCCTTGGACATATCGATCCTCCATCATTTTTCTTGCGACGCAGCATCCTTGTGACGCCGGGTGCGTTTTTAGATTAATTGCATTCTGCAAGTATTCTAAACTGCCGTCAATGAAACGATTCGTGAGATTTGCGGATCGCCGATGTTGAACCGGGGCATGCAGGCCGTTACCGTCGTGATCCCGCTCACGAGAAGGTCCCGTCACGATCATGAAGAACCCGAAGGCCGCTCCCATTCCGCTCGAGAACTGGACCGGCTACAGATTTGGTCTGCTTGCGACCCGGTTGGGCAATTTCATCGCTCCCATGTATGCGAGCCGCCATGATCTGACGATGCCCGCCTGGCGGAGCCTCGCGGTCATTGCCCGATATCAGCCCCTAACGGCGAAGCAGCTCGCCACGCTGACCTCGTCCGACGCCTTCAAGGTCGCGCGAGCGATCGAGCTGCTGGTCCGGCGCGGCCTCATCGACCGCGACGTGGACGAGAGCGATCGGCGGCGCGCCAGCCTCCGTCTTACGGCAGAGGGTCGCAAGGTTTACAAGGATATCGAGAAGTTCGTGGTCAGAGTGGAGCGCGAACTGATGGCCGTGCTTGATGCGCACGAAGTCGCGGTGCTGCGGCAAAGTCTTGATAAGCTGGATCGGCAAATGGAAAGCCGGATCAAGGTCTGCGGCTGGGAGAAATTTCTGAGAGGATGAGTAAATTTGGATTGGTATTGAAGGCTAGCGCGTCCTCGCGTGCGAGCGGCCCCAAGCAGCTCGCCAGCTCGGTCTCCGGCTCTTCAGGTTTCCACCGCGCGGGCTCGGTCATGACCGAGCCCTTGCCTTCAGGCCACCGTTCCAGGCCACAGATCCAAAGCATTTTATGGCGCTTTGCTCCTTTCGCGCTGTGCAGGTGCTGGTTTCGTCAGGCTTGCTGCCCCGCGGCTTCGAGGATCAGCCGCGTGATTTCGTCGGGACGGGAGATCAGCGACAGATGGCTGGCCTTTACCTCGATGGTCTTGGCGCCCATCCGCTTGGCCATGAAGCGCTCAAGGTCCGGATTGATGGTGCGGTCATCCGTGGAAACCGCGTAGTAGCTCGGCTTCGATCGCCAGGCCGCCTGGGTGGTCTTGCCTGAGAGCAGGGCCTTGTTGAACGGCTGCTGCACGGCGTAGAGCACCCTGGCCTTCGCCTCCGGCAGGTCGCCGGCAAAATCGCGAAGAAAAGCCTCCTCGGAAAGGCGTCCTTCATCGCCGTCGAACACGATCCCCGCCGACGCCGGCGGTGTGGGATATGTCTTGGCCAGGGCGGTGTAATCCTCGCCCGCATCCGGCGCGCGCGCCGCCACATAGACGAGGGCGGAGACTTTCGGATGCACGCCGGCTTCGGTGACGATCATGCCCGAGAAGGAGTGACCGACAAGAACGGTAGGGCCATCCTGCCGATCCAGCACGCGCTGCGCGGATGCGACCGCTTCGGGCAGCGTCGTCAGCGGATTTTGCACGGCTGTGGCGTTCAGCCCCGCCGCCTGCAAGCGCGCGATCACCTCTGACCAGCACGAGCCGTCGGCGAACAGCCCGTGCACGAGCACGATGTTCCTCGCCTTCACGGGAGTGGAATTTGCGGCCCTGCCGCGTGTGGAGATCAGCGAAGCCGCGAGACCGGTCACGAGAGCGGCGGAAAAAGCGCGTCTGTTCATCATGATATCTCTTCCTTTAAGGTTGGCTGGAATAAGCTTTGAGCAGTGTATCGACCTCTGGCGAACGCACGATGGTCCCGTCACGTACAAAGGCCTCGTGGTTATCCTCGATGCTGTCATGATCATAGAGATAGTTGACCATGATGCCGAAGGATTCCTGGATGCCGCGGGGCGCGTCGTTGCTGAGCCAATTGACACGTTCGAGCCGCGCGCCGTTGCCGAGGTGAAAGCGCGCCACCGGATCGATGCGTATCGAGGGTTGGCGCGTCAGATAGCGGGCGCAAAGCCGCAGCAAGGGCGCGCGCAGCTTCTCGCTCTGCGCCGGGTCATTCCACCAGCCGCTGCTCTCGAGTTGTGGCAACAGCGCGGCATCGGGATCGCTTCCATTCGCAGGCCGTTGAGCGAGCCAGCGCCGAAACCCCGGTACCGGCGACAAGGTGGAAAAACGCTTCAGCTGCGGAAACTCCGCCTTGAGCTCCTCCACCACCTGCTTGATCAGGAAATTGCCGAACGATATGCCGCGCAGGCCGTCCTGGCAGCTGGAGATCGAATAGAAAATAGCGGTGTCGGCACGCAAAGCTTGCGCCTGCGCGGCCGCTTCATCTGTCTGCCGTGCGAGCAACGGCGGCATTGCCGTCGCCAACCCCTGCACCAGCGCGACTTCGACAAAGATCAGCGGCTCGCCGGGAAGCGCGGGATGGAAGAATGCGAAGCAGCGGCGGTCGGGCGCGAGACGCCGCCGCAAATCGACCCAGCCCTTGATCTCATGCACCGCCTCATAGGCGATGAGCTTCTCCAGCACCGCCGCCGGGGACTGCCAGTCAATCCGCCGGAGCTCGAGAAAGCCGCGGTTGAACCAGGAGGCGAACAGATGCTTGAGGTCCGCGTCGAGCAGCCTCAGTTCCGGTTCACCGCGCAGGAATGAGGCAATTTCACTGCGCATCGCGATCAGCGCGCCGGTGCCGCCGGGCGCCATGTTCATGCGCCGCAGCAGCTCCTGCCGGGGCGGATCGCCGGCCCGTGCCAGCGCGGCGGCGGCTTCCGCCGTGGCGTCGGCGAGATAACGCTCCGCTGCTGCGCGTAGCGCCGCTTCGTCGGGCTGAAATTCCGTCGCAAGATGGCGCTGGAAGCTGTGCCGGTCGGTCGCATCGAGGGCACGCAGTACGTGGTGCAGTTCGCGAGCGACCTGCGCGCCGGATGCCTCGCCGCGTTGCGACAGCAGTGTCGCCGCCAGCTGCTTCGCGCGATCCACGGGCGCGGGTTTCGAGCTGGTCAGCTCACTTGAGGTTTGTGTGTTCGGGATCATCGTTGGCTCCTCTGCTCAACGTGGGGGACCGTGGCCGGGCGGAATTTTGCCGGCGGCAAATAGAGCCCGCCTGACGCTGACACGAGGTCATCGATGGACTGGGCCGCGAGCAAGTCGCGGGTTGCGGCGTTGACATCGATGCCGAGGTCGGATGGCAACATCACGATACCGCGGCGGCGCAGGCTGTCGCTTGTTTCGGGCGATTGTCGCCTTCCGAACTCAGTATCGCCGGCGACGGCGCGCAATGCCGCCTCGCGTTCCCTCGGCGACCGGCAACGCAAAAGGTTGGCGACGCCACATTCGGTGACGACATGGCTGACGTCGTCACCATAGATCATGACCGGCGGCAGCGCGAAGCCGGCCGAGGCTGCGAGATCGAATGCGTCCAGTCGTTCGACAAAGCTCGGCGCGCCATTCGGCTGTTGGGTCTGAACCATCTGCACCACGAGCTTGCGTCCGCGCAGGCTCTCGCCCGCTTCCTGACCGGCGCGCAGCCAGGTGGGACTGTCGTGGCGGCGGCCACGCGTGTCGGCGCCCATGTTCGGCGCGCCGCCGAAGCCGGTGATGCGATCCTTGGTGGCCGTCGAGCTGTTACCCTGCGCGTCGATCTGCAGCGTACCGCCGATGAAGAGGTCGCAGGCATATTGCCCGGCGACCTGTGCGAGCGCGCGGTTGGACCGCAGATTACCGTCGGCGCCAACCGGGAATATATCGGCGCGGTTCGAGACGTAGCGTTCCATGCCCAGCTCGGAGCCGAAGCAATAGACGCTGTCGACGAAGCCGGCTTCGATCGCGGGGATCAGGGTCGGGTGCGGGTTGAGCACGAAATGGCTGGCGACCTTGCCCTTCAGCCCGCGTTGCGCGGCATAAGTTGGCAGGATCAGTTCGATCGCCGCGGTCGCATAGCCGATGCCGTGATTGAGCCGCCGCACCTGGTAGGGTTCGTAGACCGCTGATATCGCCATCATCGCCATCAGCACGTTCTCGTTCCTGATCTTGGCGGGATCACGCGTGAACAGCGGATCGATCAGATACGGCTTGGGGCCCGGCACCACGATGTCGACCCAGTCGCCGGGTATGTCGACGCGCGGCAGGCGGTCCACGATCTCGTTGACTTGCGCCACCACAATGCCGCCGCGGAACGCCGTCGCCTCGGTGATGGTCGGCGTGTCCTCGGTGTTAGGGCCGGTATAGAGATTGCCGTCGCGGTCGGCCTTGTCGGCGACGACAAGTGCGACCTGCGGCGTCAGGTCCACCAGCATGCGCGCATAGAGTTCGAGATAGGTGTGGATCGCGCCGATTTTGACCGCGTTCGCAGCGACGAGTTGGGCGAGCTTGCGGCTTTGCGGCCCCGCATAGGAGAAATCGAGGCGGTTCGCGATGCCGCGCTCGAACACGGCGAGATGGTCGGGCAGCGCCAGCACCGACTGCACCATGTGCAGATCGTGCACCCGCGCAGGATCCACCTTCGCGAGGGCCGAGGCGAGAAAATCCGCCTGCTTCTGATTGTCGCCTTCGATCGTCACGCGGTCGCCGGGCTCGATGATTGCCTCGAGCAACTGCGTGGCGAGATCGGCCGGGCAGACCTTTCCGCTCGTACCGCTGAGCGCGGCGGCCCGCGCGAGGCGGGAGGCGCGATTAGCTCGGCGTCGTGACGTGTCTAACATGGTGAGTCTCCTTCGCTGTCCTCGAAGCAAAAGCTAGGAGATCATCATTGATTATAGAAACGATATTTTATAATATAATTGATCGTAAATCAGGATCAATCATATGCTGAATTTCGAGCTGTTGCGTGCCTTTGTTGCCGTGGCCGATTACGGCGGTTTTCACCGCGCCGCGGAGCGGCTCAACCTGACCCAATCGACGGTGAGCCAACAGATCAAGCGGCTTGAGCTCGAGACCAAACGGCCCTTGTTCCGGCGGACAACGCGCAGTGTCGCACTGACCGACGATGGCGAGATGCTGCTGGGCGACGCGCGCCGCCTGTTGCAACTGGAGGAAGCGGCCCGCCACCGCCTGGCGGCGCCGCGGCTGTCTGGCATGGTGCGTCTCGGAGTGGTCGAGGAAGTCGCCGGCGGTTCGCTGCCTTCGGCGCTCGGCCGCTTCGCCACGCTCAATCCGGGCGTGAAGCTCGAGGTGCAGATCGGAGTCAGCGCGGAACTGATCGAGCAACTTAACGCGGGGCGGCTTGACGTCGTGTTCGCAAAGCGGCCGCTCGGAACCTCGAAAGGGCGCGTGGTGTGGCGTGAGCCGCTGGTATGGGCCGCGGCCGACACGTTCGATCTTGTTCCGGGGGCGGCGCTGCCGCTGGCCCTGTATCGCGAGCGCTCGGTTTCTCGCGAGGCTGCACTCATCGCGCTCAATAACAACGAACTGACCTGGGAAATCGTCTATACCAGCCCCAGTTTGACAGGCGTGCGCGCGGCGGCGCTCGCGGGCCTCGCTGTCACCCCGCTTCCTGCCAGCGCAGTGATCGCAGGCCTGCGCATTCTCGGTGTCGAAGAGGGGCTGCCGCGGCTTCCTGACCTTGAGTTCGCGATCTACGAGAAGGCCCGGCCTGACAAGGCTGCCGCGGCGCTGGCAGCGGTTCTGCAGACCCTTGCACAGGGCCCGTCACGCCCGGCGATCTGAGGGGCAACGCCCCGGCACGGTAGCATCAACATCCTCGGCAGATCGAATTTATCTCCTTGTCGACCTTCGCGTTTTCGGAGTCGATAGAGGGCATGGGGTCAAGCATGGGGTGGCCCACGCCATCTGAGGAAAGTGCCGTGCCAGACGAGTTGGTGCCGGGCGCGGCAGCGGTGGTGCCGAGGGCGCCGCCGCCCATCATGGACATATGAGACGATCCCATGCCATGCGCTCCTCCCATGCCGCCGCGGGCAAACGCCGCGGTGGTTGAAAGGCCAAAGCAAAGGGCGATGCAAAGAACGGAAAGCTTTTTCATATCGAAACTCCTCGTTGGAGTCGGCCGGTTCTGCGCAACTCGTTGATTGATGTGCGTGAAGCTGTTTTAGGTTCGTAGTCCGCCGATGCCACTAAATTCAGTTTTAGAAAAGCCCGGCGCTGGCTCGGCAATCCCCGGTGAATGAACTAATCGAAGCAACCACGGCCTTCCTGGCCGACAAGGCTCGCGCAGAGTTGAGCGGCGGACGCGTCGCAGCTGGTGGCGTTTGCTCGATGCGTTTCCCATTTCCAGGTCACAAGTCCCGGCTGGGAGCTGTATCTCTGACGGAGAATGTTGATGTTGCATAAAACAGCGATCGCGTTATTGGCAGTCATGTCCATCGGCCTGGCTTCTCCAACCATGGCCCTGGCGCGTGGTGGAGGCGGTGGTGGCCACGGGGGCGGCATGGGCGGTGGAGGCTTCGGAGGCGGTGGCGGTTTCCACGGCGGTGGAGGCTTCGGAGGCGGCGGCTTCCATGGTGGCAATCTGGCCGGGGGCTTCCACGGCGGGAGCAGCTTCAGCGGCTTTCGAAGTGGTGGATTTCACGGCCAAGGATTTCATGGTCGCGGCTTTGGAAGCCGCTTCGCGCTCGGCACGGGCCTAGGCTATGGATTCTACGATCCGTACTATTATGACGACTACAGCGACGGCTACGGTTACGGCTATCCGAACGCTTCGAGCGATTCTTACGTTGAAGGCGATGGTTGCTATGTCGTTCAACGCCGCGTGCACACCGTGCATGGTTGGCGCCGACAACCTGTTCAGGTGTGCGGTTGATGGGCAGAACGGATGCCGATTACGATCTGCAGCGGTAATCCGACAGGCTCGGCGGCTATGAGATGACCTCGGTATGCGAGCATGCCGAGGTCGTCTCATGGATTGATCCTGCCGCGATGTAATAGTCGCGCGATTTGGGGGCAGGGCGCCTTGTTCCCTGATGACGTGTCGGCAAGCCAAGAATGATCACGCGACACTAAACGCGTATTTAATTGAGAACAGGGCACCGGGCCGCCATGTTTGAAATGTTCCTGACGGCTAGCTGCGTGTCAGGAATGTCTTTGGGCAAATCTTCCGAGAAGAAAAGTCATTCTGGAAGCGCATGAGCAGGCTTGCGGCAATTCACGGCCGCGTGAGCTTATCTGCGCGGAGATGAGATGATTGTGCTCTCGCGTTCTTTTGTTCGCAAACGTGTGATCTCGCCCGTGGCGACCAAGACGTTGTTCGCAGCTGTGTCGTTGCAATGAACAAGCGGAGCCGGCCGAGCGGCCAGGCCCAGCCGGGCACGTAGCTGAGGATGGATGGATGGGTATCGTTCGCTTCGCCCTGAGATTTCCGCATACGTTTTATGTGGTCGCCGCCCTGATCCTGTTTCTGGGCGTCGTCGCATGCCGGGAGATGCCGACCGACGTCTTTCCGGAAATCAATATCCCCGTCGTAACGGTGATCTGGAGCTATACCGGCCTGAGTACGCCGGAGATGGAGCAGCGCGTCACCACTTACAGCCAGTACGCCATCAGCTCGAACGTCAATGGCATCAAGAACATCGAGGCGCAGACGCTGGCCGGACTTTCGGTGCAGAAGATCTACTTTCAGCCGGACGTCAATCTCGACCTCGCGATTGCCCAGATTGTCTCGGCAACCAACGCCATCCGTGCACTGTTGCCGCCGGGCATCCAGGCCCCTCTGGTGGTGCAGTTCAATGCTTCAAGCGTGCCGGTGTTGCAGATCAGCTTGAGTTCCGACACCCTCAACGAGCAACAGCTCTATGATTACGGAATCTATCGCATCCGCCAACAGTTGGCGCCGATACCGGGCATCACGCTCCCGACGCCCACCGGCGGAAAATATCGCCAGATCATGGTCGATCTGGACCCCTCGAAGCTGCTCGCCAAGGGACTTACGCCGCTTGATGTCGTCAACGCAGTCAACACGCAGAACCTGACGCTGCCGGCAGGAACGGCAAAATTCGGTAGCACGCAGTATGCCGTCCGCACCAACGCGACGCCCGCGACCATCGATGATCTCAACAATATTCCAGTCAAGGTCGTCAATGGGGCCACGATCTTCGTAAAGGACGTCGGCCAGGTCCATGATGGCTGGTTGGTGCAGCAAAACGTGGTGCGGCAGAACGGTCGCCACTCCGTCCTGCTCAGTATCATCAAGAACGGGAATGCCTCGACACTGAGCGTCGTCAATGCCGTGCACGAGGCCTTGAAAACAGCGCGCGCCGCTGCGCCCCCCGGGATGCAGATCAACGAGCTGTTTGACCAGTCGGTGTTCGTGAAACAATCCGTTGCCGGTGTCTTGCGTGAGGGCGCAATCGCCGCGGGCCTTACCGCGCTGATGATCCTTGTATTCCTGGGATCGTGGCGTTCGACGCTGGTGGTCATGATCTCGATTCCGCTATCGATCCTCACTTCGCTGGTTGTGCTGTATTTTCTCGGTGACACGCTGAATACGATGACGCTCGGCGGACTTGCGCTGGCGGTCGGCATTCTGGTGGACGATTCCACGGTCACGATCGAGAACACCCATCGGCTGCTTACCGAAGAGGGAATGCCCCTGCCGCAGGCCACGCTGCACGGCGCCGCCGGTATCGCCATTCCAACGCTGGTGTCGACGCTGGCCATCAGCTGCGTCTTTACCTCGGTGGTGTTCCTCGAAGGGCCGGCGAAATATCTGTTTACGCCGCTGGGCTTGGCGGTGGTATTCGCAATGCTGGCGTCCTACGGCCTGTCCCGAACGCTGACGCCTATCGTCATCGGCTTGTTGCTCAAGGGCGAAAATCACGGCCCGGTGGATGCGACAAAAGCGGGCTTGTTTGCCCGTTTCCATGCCGCGTTCGAGCGCAACTTCGAGGCCATGCGCCACCGTTATTCAAGTTCGCTCGCTGTACTCATCAAGCATCGTTACGTCATTCCGATGTTCATGTTGCTGCTGCTTGGGCTTGGAGTCGTCACATTCCCGCTCGTCGGCCGCGACTTCTTTCCGGCCATCGACGGCGGACAGATACAGCTTCATGTGCGCGCGCCTGCCGGAACGCGGATCGAGGCCACGGAAAAGATTTTTCAGGAGGTCGAGAACAAAATTCGTGAGATCATACCTGAAGACCAGCGGGACCTGATTGTGGACAATATCGGACTGCCGGCGCGGGCCTACAATCTGGCGTTCACGGATGGCTCGACCATCGGCGTCAATGACGGCGTCATTCTGGTGTCGCTGAAGGAGGGTCACAGGCCGACCAGCGAATATGTGCGCAAGCTGAGGGAGGCGCTGCCTGCCGCGTTCCCCGAAGACACCTTCTATTTCCAGGCCGCAGACATCGTTACCCAGATCCTCAATTTCGGTCTGCCGGCGCAAATCGACGTCCGCACCGTGGGATACGACAAGGACAACAATCTCCGTATTGCGAACGAGCTGCGTCGGCGAATCGCGGCCATACCGGGGATCGCGGATGCGCACCTGCAGCAGGAAGTCGATGCGCCCGCATTTTATGCAGATATCGATCGCACGCGCGCAGCCCAGCTTGGGCTCAATGCGAATACCATCGCAACGAACCTCAATGTCAGCCTGAGTTCCTCGGAACAGGTGACACCGAATTTCTGGACCGATCCCAAATCGGGTATTCCGTATTATCTCGCGGTGCAGACACCCGAGAGCAGGATCACTTCGCTGAACGATCTGCGCAATACGCCGGTTTCCAGCGGGATTTCGTCATCGTTGACCGACGTTCCCGTGCCGGGCCTGCTCAGCAACGTGACGACGTTCAGGCGCGGCAGCGTTCCCACCAACAGCAACCAGGCCAACGTCCAGCCGGTCTATGAAGTCTATGCCAGCGTTCAGGGTCGTGATCTCGGCGGTGTAGCCGGCCAGATCAGCAGCATCGTGACGGACCTGCAGAAGCAGCTCAAGCCCGGAAACACCATCCAGGTGATTGGCCAGATCCAGAGCATGAACGGGGCGTTTCTCGATCTCGGCATCGGGCTGCTGTTCGCAGCGGTGTTTGTCTATTTGCTGATGGTCGTGAACTACCAGAATTTCGGTGACCCCTTCGTCGTTATTCTGGCGTTGCCGGCGACGTTATGCGGAATCCTCACCATGCTGTTCATCACCGGGACCACGCTCAACGTGCCGTCCCTGATGGGGGCGATCATGGCGGTCGGCGTCGCATCGGCAAACTCCATTCTGCTCGTCACGTTTGCCCGCGAGCAACAGCTGGGGGGCAAGACGGCGTTCGAGGCGGCCATCGAGGCCGGACATACGCGGATTCGGCCGGTGCTGATGACCGCGGCCGCCATGATCGTCGGTATGATTCCGATGGCGATCGGCGCGCCGGGAGAAGAGCAGAACGCGGCATTGGCGCGCGCGGTGATCGGCGGGTTGCTGTTCGCAACTCCGACGACGCTGCTGGTCGTGCCGTATCTCTTCGCCATGCTGCGCAAAGGCAACGACGGCAAAGTACATCACGGGGTATTTGACGAGGTGCTGGAATGAACTTCAATCGTCCTTTGGATGTTGAGCCGCCGGAGAGCGGTCATGAGACCGGGCCGGCAGGCCTGCCGCCCGGCAAGCGACGACGGGCTGGCTTGCTTTCGGGTGTCGGGCTTGCCCTCGTTCTGATGACGGCGCTGGCTTGCGGGGCGTGGAACCATTACGCGCAGCATCGCCAGGTGGTTACGACGGCGAAACAAAGCCTGGAATTTGTCCCGCAGGTTCGTGTTGCGGCGGTGCGACCCAGCGCCGGCACGGAAGTTGTCAGCCTGCCGGCGACCACATCGGCGTTCTCGGTTGCCAATATCTTTGCCCGCGCCAGCGGTTATGTCGATAAACGCGAAGTCGATATCGGCGACCGGGTGAAGGCGGGCCAGTTACTGGCCGAAATCGTGGCACCCGAACTCGACCACCAGATCGCCCAAGCCGAGGCGACGCTCGGCCAGTTCAAGGCAGCCTTGCAGCAGGCCGAGGCAAACCGCGAACTCGCCAAGGTGACCTGGGATCGTGACGGTCCGCTGGTGAAGCAGGGCTGGCTGACCGCGCAGCAGGGCACTACCGACATTCAGACCCTGAAGGCCCAGGAGGCCGGCGTCTCCGTTGCACAGGCCAATGTGGTGGCTGAGGAAGCCCAGTTGCAGGTGTTGCATCAACAGAAGCTCTATCAGCACGTTGTCGCCCCATTTGATGGCGTGATCACCCAGCGCAACATCGATATCGGCAGCCTCGTGCAGGCCGATGCGACCAGCGGCACCTTCATGTTCACCATCATGCAAGGCAATGTCATCCGGACCCAGGTCTTCGTCCCGCAGGACGAAGCCTTTGGGCTGCGACCGGGAATTGAGGCCGTCGTGCACGTACCCGAGATCCCGGATCGCAGCTTTCCCGGCAAGGTGACGCGGATAGCCGATGCGTTGCAACCAGGCTCCCGGACCCTGCTGACCGAGATCGATATCCCCAATCCCGACGGGGCGCTGGCCCCCGGGATCTACTGCACGATCGAACTGCATATTCCGCGCAAGACGCCAAGCTTCACGGTCTCCGCCGACGCCGTCATCTTCAACAAGGCTGGGCTGCAAGTTGCAGTGGTCGAGAATGGCGTCGTGCATCTGCGCAAGGTGACGGTGGTGCGCGACCTCGGGCAGCAGGTCGAGGTCAACAGCGGTGTCAAGCCGGGCGATCAGGTCATCCTCAACCCCGCTGTCGATCTGGTTGAAGGCAGCAAGGTGCGCACCAGGCTCCAGGTGACACAGGTATCCTGACTCTCAAGACCGGATGAAGCAGGCAACAGCCGCATCCGGCGGCCGATCCTAAAATCCTATTTAATGGTGCGGCCGATCTATCGCGACTATATCCACCTGCGTGCGGCTCACCCCGCTTGTCCTATGGGGGTGTCTCTCCTGGCCGCAGAGCGGACGGCGCACGCCACGCCTCATTCCCCCGGTGAGGCTGGCGGTGCCGTCCGGCTCTTAGGTAAGATTTGGGCGGAGAATCCAGTTCCGGGCAAGGCCTTGGCATTGCAAGTGGTTGACCTTATGGCATTGATAGCAGTTGGCAGACGTCAGGCTTCCGGCTTGCCGGACGAGCATGGCTTTGCGGCAATCGAGAAGCGGCATATGGCAAAAGTGCTCCTCATCGAAGACGACGCTGAAACGGCTGAGGAAATCAAGGCCGAACTGGCGGATCGTGGTTTTGATGTTGAATGGTCAGGCAACGGCATCGAGGGCCTCGACAAGGCGCGCTCGTCGCAGCCCGATGCGATGATCGTCGACCGGCTATTGCCCGGAATGGACGGTCTCACCGTTATCGAGACACTGAGAAAGGAACAGGTGCGTACGCCCGTGCTGGTGTTGAGTGCGCTGGGCGCGGTCGACGACCGCGTCCGGGGACTGCGAATGGGGGGCGACGATTACCTGACGAAGCCGTTCGCGATTGTCGAACTTGTCGCCCGAATGGAAGCGTTGCTGCGCCGGCCTGCGGAATCACGCGAGACCACGCTCAAGGTGGGGACGCTGGAGATCGACCTGATTGAACGTACCGCAAAACGCGGCGATCGTGCGATCGAATTGTTGCCGCGTGAGTTTCGCCTGCTGGAGTACATGATGCGGCGGGCCGATCAATTGCTCACACGAGCCATGCTGTTGGAAGAGGTCTGGAACTACAAGTTCGTTCCCGCGACCAACCTTGTCGACGTGCATATGGGACGCCTTCGTCACAAGGTAGATGGGTCCGGTGATGCGCCGATGATCCACAACGTGCGTGGCGCGGGCTTCATTCTTAAGGCTGTGTCCTGAGGCGATCGACCGTTCGCCCCGGGGTGATGCGCTGTCGATAGCGGCCTATACTGGTATCGGCTGAGAACCTCGGGCGACGGAAATCCGATGCTTAACTTGCAGTTCGCGCGCTCGAATACGTTCCGCTGGACGCTGATGGTGGCCGGCGTGCTTGCCGCCTTCATCCTGGCATTGTTCGGATTCATCTACTGGACGATCGATGACTATCTGATCGTGCGGTCCGACCGCGTGATATCGGCGCACATTGACGGGCTATCCGAGCTGACGCCAGAGCGGCGGCTCGAAGCGATCGAGGAGCGCTTGAGGCAGGACCCCCGCGGCGTGCAGCTCGCAGCGATCTTTGCCGCCGACGGTCGCCGGATCACCGGCAATCTGGAGAGTCTTCCCGCCGCACTCAAGATCGATGCGCCGCCGCAAGGCGTTGACATTATCAGGATAGATCGAGGCGGCCGGGAACATCAGGCGGTGCGCGCGATTGCGCGACGGATGCGAAACGGCGACGTGCTGTTCATCGGACGAAATGTCGATGAGGCCAGGGAAATTTCCCGTGTCGTGGGGCAGGCGCTCGCGCTCGGCCTGCTGCCCGGATTCTGTCTCTGCCTGCTGGCCGGCGCGTGGCTTAGCGTGCGTACGCAGAAACGCGTCGAGGAGGTCAATCAACGGGTTCAGCGCATCATCGCCGGAGACCTGCGCGAGCGGCTGCCGCACCGTACCGTGGACGATCCGTTTTCGAAGCTTGCGATCATCGTCAACGGCATGCTTGATGAAATGGAGACGATGATCCATGCGCTGGCTGGTGTCGGAAACGATATTGCCCATGACTTGCGGACGCCGCTCACGCGGGCCCGTCTTGCGCTTGAACGCGGGCGTACCAACGCAACGTCGCTGGAGCAGCTTCAGGCGGTTGTTGACAAGGCCATCGCCGGCATCGATCAGTCGCTGACGATCATAACCGCGCTGTTGCGGTTGGCGGAGATCGAAAATAGCCGGCGGTCTGCTGGTTTTGGCGACGTCAACCTTCACGACATGCTGCGCGAGGTGCATGACATCTATGAACCGATCGCCGAGAACAAGGACATCGCGTTGCAGGTCGAGGTGGAGCGACCTCTCACCGTGCGCGGCGATCGTGACTTGCTGATTGAGGCGGTTGCCAACCTGGTCGACAACGCCATCAAATTCACGCCGGAAGGCGGCAAAGTGAGCATCAAGCTGCTTTGCGACGGCAGCGAGCCCGTTATTCGCGTGACCGATACCGGCTGCGGTATCGGTGAACAAGAACAGGAGGCCGTGTTGAGGCGATTCTATCGCTCCGACAAAATACGAAATACGCCGGGTGTCGGGCTTGGTCTTAATCTGGTCGCCGCGATCGTAAAACTACATGGCTTTCGTATGACGATCCATTCCGGGCCGGGTTGCCAGGTGGAGATTGCCTGCCCCGATCGACCGGATTGATCCGGGCAGCATCGTCACGGCCCGCAGGACAATGCTTAGATCCCGTGCGTCCCTCAGTCACGAGCCTTGAGACTTGGGGTGCCGAGTAGTTGGGAAGCCGTCGGCAGCGTCGTTGCGAAAAGTCGTGCCGTAGCATTCCGCGCCAATACCGGAAGCGGTCGCGAGGCACTGCGAATAGCTTGTAAAACTGCAGTCCGTCCCGCCCTCATCATATGACAGGCAATAGTGACCCGTTGAAACGATCGGCCCGGCCTCCGCCACTGACGCGGTGACCGAGGCGAACACCAGTGCTGAAAAAGCGATTGTCGAGGCAATCGCGATGCTCCGAACAGTTTTCATGAGTGTTGTCCATGTTGTCTTGTGGCAATCCTAATGTGGAGCGCAGCAGCGACGAAATCGATTATAAAAAAATTCATTCTCCCGTTTGAGATCGCCGCGAAGTCATGAACGAGTTTTCTTTCGTCGTGTGATCAGAGTCCGAAGTCGTTGCGCTCATGCCTCACGACGCGTTGAATGATCGTGAGCAAGTGTGCCGTTTAAAACTCTCACAGCGATGCACATCTGAATAGTGGAAGCCAAATGTCTTTGGCTTCCTTCACGCGTAATGGAGAAGTTGAAATGACCACAATCAAGCTCCTGTCGGCTGGAATGATTGCTGCCGCCATGCTCGCAACACCTGTCATGGCTCGCGACAATCATATGGCCAGACAGCATGCTACAGAGAACGTCAACGCGAGCGACCCTGCCGCCGCTCGGTATGTTGATGGCCAAGTCTGCATCCCGGCGCCGCGCGTCGGCGCATTTGCTACGGCACCCTGGACCGGTGACAATATCCCCTGCGAACCCGGGCCGTACTGAGCCGAAATGCGGCGAGCGCCAGGGCAGATCTTCGGGCCGCCCTGGCGCCCGGATGCGATCGTACGGTGCCGCCGCGCATGCAGGCGCCGACAACATTGCGCTTGAACGTGCACTAGCTGCGTGAAGCGAACATTCACCCACAACGAATAGTAAGGCGTCGACGCTGAACGTCGTCAGCGCAGTATGCGACGCCTTGCGGATGAACCTTGCTGTCGATGACGGCAATCGGCGAAGCCAAGAATGAATTCGTATTTAATGGGCGTATGAGACTATCCGGCCTATCTTCTCCTGAGGCAGTTCATGCGCAGCAATGCTGCTTCCGATCATTTGGCCGAGCGCGCAGCTCAGGGATTGATCAATGTCGCTACGTCTTCCAGTCAGGTAAATGCGGCAGCTCCGATACCCGAAGCACCGATCGGTCATCTGCAACCGCACGCGTGTCAGTTTTCGCCGGGTTCTGTCCCTGAGCAAATCGAGCAACAGAAGATGTCGGCGTTCGATGCCGAACAACGCAAACTCGACGAGCAACTCGACAAGAGCCTGAACATCTGTCGACGCCAATAAGGATCAAAAATCTGGGGGAGGGCGCCAGCTCGAATTCTCGCAGAATAGAAAATGGAGAACACCATGACCAGAATCAAAGCACTCGTCGCGGTAGCTCTGCTATCGACCGTTTCGATAACCCCGGCACTTGCGCAAGCTGCAATCTCAGAACCCGGGGCGTTTCAGGCGATGTTCCCGAACCGGGATGTGCTAAACGGAGGTGCGTTAACTCCTGCCGGCAGAATGGGGCTGGAGCTGCCCGGCGGTGCCGTCAATGCGTATGCATCAAGCAATGCCTATGCGAGAATGGAACGCGCAGGTCCAGGTCTGGCCGGTCGGGGAAAATGGTCACCCAGCTAGGGCTGATGGCTGGTTTCCTTGATGCGCGGAGTGGCACTCCCCGAACGAGTACGTCGTGGTTTCCGCGCTTCGAGGTGTTGCGGCGAATGATCACCGATCTCGGGTCATAGACAGAAGCCGGATCGAGACCTCCATGGTCGCGCCGAGTCCGACTCGTCGCACGTCGCTGGTTCGCGGCAGCTCAACCTTGCCCATGGACTGGACCGGGAGTTCAAGTTTTCTAATCAGGGCTTGCTTTTGGATGCGACAAGCTCAGGCATCAGGAGCTTCGAGCCTTCGAGAAATAGCCTGACGGCGTCAACGACGACGTCGTCCAGCTGCGTCGGCGTCGGAGTCTGATAGACGAAACGCCGGATGGCTATGTAGAAGATGCGGCCATGCAAGCCCCAGAACATTTCTACCTCGCGCTCCGAGAGTTTTACTTCATCGATCGGGGGGAGGTTGAGGTCGTGCCGCAACTCGCAGCAGGCGGGCTCGATAATTTCCTTTCGAATGATCTCGAGATAGCGCTTGGTGATGTCAAAAGACTTCATTCCGGAGAAGACGAATATTCTGACCCAGTTGTATTCGAACACGCGCTCGACATACTCCAGATAGAACCTCGTCAGCCTCGTCTGCAGCGGCAGACTCCGGTCTCGAATGAGGTCGCCCCATGATGGCGACCACCGGCTGAGATAAATCTCTTCATAGACCCGCTCGATCAGAGCCTCTTTGCTCGGGAAGTGGCGGTAGATCGCGGAATGGGTAATGCCCATGCGCTTGGCAAACTCGCGCGTTTGTCCGCCAAATCCCTGCTCGGCAAAAAATCGCACGGCCTCGTCGACGATGAAACGCTCGCGTTCGGCGGCCCGCATATTTCGGCGTGGTAGCTTCTTCGTTGATTTAACTTCTTTTTTTGCCATTTCCAGTTCGCCTTGAGGTCGCTATCGATACTCCATTTCTCAATAGTGACCAAATGGTCGTTTTTAGTTGACTTCGAAAAACCGGCGTGATGTAGATTTCAGACCAAATGGTCACAAATTTGGGACGGATGAAACAGCCGGGAGTTTCCCCTTTGAAGGCGCGGGCATTCAGCTACGCACGGCCCTCCACCGTGATGGAGGCGCTCGAAACGTTCGCGGATGCGGGCGAAGATGCGAGCTACGTTGCCGGTGGCCAGAGTCTGGTTCCGGCGCTCGCCTTGCGTCTGCAAGCGCCGCAACTGCTGATCGACATTGCCCATATCGAGGCGCTTCGCGGCGTCGAGCTACAGGGGGGCTGGCTGCGCATCGGCGCGCTCACCCGTCATTGCGAAGTGCTGACGGATCCGCTGATTGCCCGGCACGCGCCGCTTTATCACGCGGCGGCGCCGCACGTCGCGCATCCGGCGATCCGGAACAGAGGCACGATCGGCGGCAGCATCTCGCATTCCGATCCTGCGTCGGAGTTTCCGGCGATGACACTGGCGATGGGCGCCGAACTGGAACTCGTCAGCCGCACGGGAACGCGCCGCGTCGCCGCTGATGACTTCTTCATCGATCTGTTTCAGACCGCCATCGAACCCGGCGAGCTGCTCGTCGCTATTCACGTGCCAGTGATCCGGCCGGGACATCGATGGGCCTTTCATGAATTCGCCCGTCGGCGCGGGGACTATGCGCTTGTCGGCTGCGGAGTTCTGGCTGAGTTCTCGGACGGTCTGATCGAGCAGGCCCGCATCGTATTCTTTTCCGTTGGGAACACGCCGCTGCGTGCCCGACAGGCCGAGCAATGTTTGATTGGCAAGCGCTTGGACGAGGCCGCGGTGGCCGCAGCACAGGCGTTGGTCGGCGGCGACCTCGACCCGCCCGAGGATGAGCATGTGCCGCCTGCGATGAAGCGTCACCTCGCACGCGTGCTTCTCGGGCGATTGCTCGGCCAGATCATGAGGCAGGACTCGTGAGCGAACCGATCAATGTCAGCATGACGGTCAATGGAAGCAGAGTGTCGTGCGGTGTTGAGCCGCGCAGCACTCTGGCGGATTTCCTGCGCCAGACGCTTGCGCTTACCGGGACCCATACGGGCTGTGAAATGGGCGTTTGCGGAGCTTGCCTGGTCGTCGTCGATGGACGGGTCGTGCATTCATGCCTGATGTTCGCGGTGCAGGCGGGTGGCTCAGTGATCGAGACCGTCGAAGGCCTGACCGAACGGGCCGCGATTGCCGATCTTCAGGATGCGTTTCATCTGCGTAATGCCTTGCAATGCGGTTTCTGTACGCCGGGGATGCTGATGACGGCTTACAGCCTGCTGTCGCAGCCCGGCATTCCCACGCGCGACGAGATCCGGGATGCGCTGTCGGGCAATTATTGCCGTTGTACCGGGTATGAAGCGATCGTGGATGCGATCGAGAACGTCGCCCGTGACCGTGATGCGGCCTCCATTGCGCAGACGCGTGAGGAAGCCGGCGCATGAACGCACTTACCTCGCTCGATCGTCCGAACTCCTATATCGGCCGCTCGGTCCCGCGGCCCAACGCCAAGCGGCTGCTGGCTGGCCGCGGCCGTTACGTCACCGACTTCGTGCTGCCGCGCATGCTGCATGTTGCCTATGTGCGCAGCCCCTATGCCCATGCACGGATCGTCTCGATCGACGCGCAAGCCGCGCGCGAGATGCCCGGGGTGAAGCTGGTCGCCACGGGGCAAGATCTCGCACGCCTCTGCACGCCGTGGGTCGGGACCATGGACCATTTCAAGGGCATGAAATCGCCGCCGCAGCTGCCATTGCCGGTCGACAAGGTGGTGTGGTCGGGGCAGGCGGTGGTCGCCGTCGTCGCGGATACAAGGGCGTTGGCCGAGGATGCTGCCGAGACCGTTGCCATCGAATTCGATGAACTGCCGGTTGTGGTCGATATCGACGCCGCCCGCATGCCCGGTTCGCCTGTCATCTCTCCTGAACTGGGCAGCAATCTTTGCTTTCACGGCAAGATCGACACCGGCGGGGTGGACGACGTCTTCGCCAACGCCGCGCATATCGTCGAGGAGGAGTTTCACTTCGGGCGTCATACGGCCGTGACCATGGAGCCGCGGGCGATTATCGCGGATTATGACGCCAGCGAGCAGCAGCTGACGGTGCATCACGCCACCCAGACGCCCTATCAGTTCCAGGACATCTATTCGCGCCATTACGGCATTCCAGAATCCCGCGTGCGGGTGATCGCGCCCGATATCGGCGGTTCGTTCGGCATGAAGCTTCACATGTACCACGAGGACATGGCCGTGGTCGGCCTCAGCATTATGCTGGGTCGTCCGGTGAAGTACGTAGCCGACCGCATCGAATCGTTCGTCTCGGACATCCATGCGAGGGACCATCGTGTCCGGGCTCGCATGGCTGTTGATGCCGACGGCGAAATTCTCGCAATGGATGTGGAAGATGTGACAGCCATCGGCGCCTTCTCCGCCTATCCGCGCACCAGCGTCGTCGAGGGCAATCAGGTTTACCGGTTGATGGGCGCGCCTTACACGTTCAGGAACTACCGCGCCGATCTGCAGGTGGTGTTCCAGAACAAGGTGCAGATGAGTCAGTACCGCGCCGTCGGGCATCCGATCGCCTGCGCGGTCACCGAACGGCTCGTCGACATGATCGCCGCGAAAACGGCGCGCGACGTTTTCGAGATTCGCAGCGGCAACCTGATACCCGATGATGCCTATCCCTGTACATCGCCGACGGGCTACCAGTTCGAAGCACTCTCGCACCATGCATGCCTCGCCAAGCTGCGGCAGATGATGGACTACGACCGGTTGCGGGCCGAGCAGGCGCAGCTTCGGAGCAAGGGTATTCATCGCGGCATCGGTATCGCGACGTTCGTCGAAATCACCAATCCCGGCCCGGCATTCTACGGCGTCGGCGGGGCGCGGATTTCCTCGCAGGACGGCGCCATCATCAAGATCACGCCATCCGGCGATGTTCGCTGCCTGATTTCGGTGACGGAGCTCGGGCAGGGCACTGAAACGATTATCGGGCAGATTGTGGCCGAACATCTCGGTGTCGACCGCAATCGCATCAAGGTCATCACCGGCGACACCGAAACGACGCCGCATGGCGGCGCCACCTACGCATGCCGTGGGGCCGGTATCGGCGGAGAAACCGCATTGCAGGCTGCCTTGAAGCTGAAAGCAAATGTACTTTCGGTTGCGGGGGCCATCCTGCAGGAGGCGTCGGAGAAGCTCGATATCCAGAATGGCTGGATCATCGACGCGGCAACTATGCATCCGCGCGTGGAGCTCGCCGAAATCGCGCGCATCGTCTACTTCCGGTCGGACACGTTGCCGCCCGGTACCCAGGCGCAGCTTTCAGTAACCCATCACTACGCGCCGCAGGGCTATCCCTTTGCCTTCACCAATGGCGTGCAGGGGTGCCACCTCGAGCTCGACGTCGAAACCGGCCTCGTCAACATCCTGAAGGTGTGGGTCGTGGAGGATTGCGGGCGCATCATCAATCCGCTGCTGGTTGACGAGCAGATTCGCGGAGGCGTCGTTCAGGGACTCGGCGCCGCGTTCTTCGAGGAATGCGCGTACGGCGACAATGGCCAGCTCACCAATGGCTCGCTCGCCGATTACCTCGTTCCGATGGCCGTCGAGATGCCTGACATCGAGATCGGGCATGTGGAGACACCGACGCTCGACACCCAGCTTGGCGCGAAGGGCGTCGGTGAGGCCGGCACCGCCGCCGCATCGGCGGCAGCACTCAACGCGGTAAACGACGCGATGGCGCCATTCGGCGGTTCGATCGCGCAGTTGCCAATGACCCCTGCACGAATTCTGAAGGCGCTTGGACACATCTAGCTGGAAAGACAGAACTAACTCAACGCAACAAAGAAAACATTCCATTGGAGGACACCATGACCGATAGCATTCGAAATATCACGCGGACGAACATCTCGCGGCGCCGTGCCTTGGCTGGACTGGGTGCGGGCGCCAGCCTCGTCGCCATGCCGTGGATCGCACGTGCAGCGGACGACACTATCCGCATCGGATTTCCAACGCCGCTCACTGGCCCATTTGCGGCCGAGGCCAAGGATCAGGTCAAGAGTGCCGAACTGGCCGTCAAGCAGTTCAACGACAAGGGCGGCATCAACGGCCGCAAGATCGAGCTGCTGGTCCGTGACGACAAGCTCAATGGCGGTGAGGCGGCGACCCGCACGCTGGAGCTGATCGAGAAGGACAAGGTGCATGCGGTCGTTGGATCATTGTCGAGCGCGGTGCAACTGGCCGTCAACGAAGTGACGCGGGCACGTGGCGTCATCTACGTCTCGATCAGCCAGTCCGACACCATCAACGAGGTCAAGGACTTCAGCAAGTATACGTTTCATGAGGCGCTCAACCCGCATATGACGGCGGGCGCCGTAGCGCGGCACAGCTTCAAGAAGGGTGCCAAGGTTGCACATCTCGCGGCTGATTATGCTTACGGCCATGAAATGCTGCGTGGCTTCAAGCGGGCGCAGGCGGAGATCGGGGCCGAAACGGTTGGCGAGATCCTGCATCCGTTCGGCGCGGCCGACTATTCCACGTTCATGCCGCGTTTACGTTCGATGCGTCCCGACTTCCTGTGCATCAGCAATTTCGGCCGCGACCAGGCGAACTCGATCAAGCAGGCCGTCGATTTCGGCTTGAAGCAGCAGGCAAAGATCGTCGTGCCGGTCATCCTGCATAACCAGCGGCTGGCGGTTGGACCCGAGGTTTTCGAGGGTGTCGTCGGTGGCGCGAACTATTACTGGGGCCTCGAGAGCCAGCTCCCGAGCGCAAAAGTATTCAACGATGCCTATCGGGCTGCCAATGGTGGCGCGATCCCGACCGACTACGGCGCTTATGGCTATACCGGCCTGTCGTCGTTGCTGATGGCCATGCAGGTGGCCGGCGGCACCGACACCGACAAGGTGATCGCAGCGCTGGAAGCTCTGAAGTACGACGTGGCCAAGGGTCCGCAAAGCTACCGAAAGTGCGATCACCAGTCGGTGCAGTCCGTTCTCGTGCTCGAGTCGCAGAAAAAGGCCGACATGAAGAGCGACGCCGACCTGTTCAAGGTCGTCGCCAACGAGCCTGCCTCCGAGAAAGTGCTGCGCGGCTGCACCGAACTTGGCTTCCCCGCCTAACGAAAGCACCCACTCTCCAATGGATACCGAACTCATCCTGATGCAGCTCTTCTCCGGAGTTGCCCTCGGCGCGATCCTCGTGCTCACCGCGCTCGGCCTGTCGATCATCTTCGGTATGCTGGGCGTCGTGAACTTCGCGCATGGCGCGCTGTTCATGGTCGGTGCCTATGCGGGACTGTGGGTCGCGTCGCTGACCGGCAGCTTCTGGTGGGGGCTGCTGGTCGCCCCGGTCATGATCGGCCTGTTCGGGATGTTGATCGAGTATCTCCTGGTGCGCCCGCTGTATGGCCGCTCGATCGACGACCCGCTTCTGCTCACCTTCGGGCTCAGCTACGTGCTCGTGGAGGGCGTGCGGATCGTGTTCGGCAGCGACGGCATTCCATTCCCGACGCCATCGTCGCTCACCGGCGTGGTCGATCTTGGCGTCGGCTTCTTCCCGATCTATCGGATCTTCGTCGTCGGCGTCGTCGTTATCGTGGTGCTGCTGCTGTGGCTGGGCCTCGAGAAGACCAGGTTCGGGCTTATCGTGCGTGCCGGCGCCCGCGACCCGACAATGATGCGGGTGCTGGGCGTCGATATCAGCAAGGTGTGGTTGCTGGTGTTCGGTCTCGGCGTCGGGCTGGCCTCGCTGGGCGGGGTCCTGTCGGGGCCGATGCGCAGCGTCAATCCGGAAATGGGCGCGCTGGTGCTCGCGGAAGCCTTCGTCGTGACCGTGATCGGCGGGCTTGGATCGCTGCTGGGGTCGATCATCGCCGGTCTTGTCGTCGGAATCGTGATCAGCATGACCGCGCTGTTCGCGCCGGAAATGGCTACCATCGTGATGTTCGCATTGATGGCGTTGGTCCTTTTGATCCGGCCACAAGGCCTGTTCGGAAAACTCGCGTGAGGGAACCAACCATGACATCCCCGGCGTTCGCCGCACCTATGCCATCAAGCGTGCGAAAGCCCGCCCGATTGAAATCGCTGGTGACGACCTATCGCGTTCCCTTGTCGATCATCGCGCTTTGCCTGTTGCCATGGCTGCTGCCGTCCAAGGCGCTGGCCGTCAACGTCCTGGTCTATGGCGTCGTCGCAGTCGGTTATAACCTCCTGTTCGGCTATACAGGCCTGCTGTCGTTCGGGCACGCGGCGTTCGTCGGCGCCGGCGCCTACATCACCGGTATCGCCATCGGTCAGTTCGGCGTGCCCTGGTACGCGGCGGTCCTGCTCGGCGTCTTCGGTGGCGGGCTGCTGGCATTCGCGATTGGTGCCCTGTCGACGCGAACCCGCGGGATCTACTTTTCGATGGTCACGCTCGCCTTGGCGCAACTCGTCTATTACGTCGCGCTACAGGCGTCGTCCTGGACAGGTGGCGAGAACGGGCTGCGTGGCTTTACCGTGAACAAGATCAATCTGCTCGGCTACGACGTCAACTTCCTGGATCCGGTGAACAAGTATTATGTGCTGATGACGTTTGCCGCGCTGGCGCTCTGGATCGTCTCACGCATTCTCAACTCGCCATTCGGCGCGGCGATCGAGGCAATCCGCGAAAACGAGCGACGTGCCAGCACCTGCGGCTACAATGTCGAACGGACCAAGCTGCTGTCCTTCACCCTGTCGGGGACGATATGCGCGCTCGGCGGCACGATGTCGGCGCTTCATCTGGCCTTCGTGCCGCTGGATTCACTGCACTACCATGCTTCCGGCATGATCGTGATGATGACGCTGCTGGGCGGCGCCAGCAGCTTCTTCGGGCCCTTTGTCGGCGCCTTGGTCTTCCTCGTGATGGAGGACGTGTTCTCGCTGTGGACGTCACACTGGCAGATCATCGTCGGGTCGATCTTCGTGCTGTTCGTCCTGTTCCTGCCCAAGGGCATCTGGGGCACTTTTCTGGCAAGGGTGATGCGATGAGCGCGCCGCTTCTCGCCGTCGACGATATCGGAGTGAGGTTTGGCGGCTTCGTGGCGCTGCAGGGCGTCACGACCGCGTTTCATCCGGGACGGGTAACGTCGATCATCGGCCCGAACGGGGCCGGCAAGAGCACGTTATTCAATGTGTTGTCCGGCGTGTTGACGCCGTCGAGCGGAACAATCCGTTTCAAGGGGCAGGACCTGAAGGGAACGCGGCATCACGAGTTCGTGCACCGGGGTATCGCGCGCTCATATCAGATCACCAACATCTTTCCCGACCTCTCCGTGCACGAAAACGTGCGGGTTGCGGCCCAGGCAAGCCGGTCCCGCTACAACATCTGGACCAATCGGAAGCGCTTCTCCGAGCTGGACGTCCGGGCCGACGCGGCGCTCGAATCCGTTGGTCTGGTCGCCAAGCGCGACGAGATCGCCAAATTTCTGGCACATGGTCAGCAACGCGCCCTCGAAATCGCAATCGCGCTGATCTCCGACCCCGAGGTGCTGTTGCTGGACGAGCCGACAGCGGGCATGGGACCGGAAGAGACCAAGGAGATGGTCGCGCTGCTGGAAAGGCTTGCGGCGGCGCGAACGATCCTCCTGGTCGAGCACAAGATGAAGATGATCCTTGGCCTCAGCGATCGAATCCTGGTGCTGCACCATGGACGGCTGATCGCCGACGGCTCGCCGCGTGACATCCAGACGGATCCGGAAGTCCGTCGCGTATATCTGGGACAGAACGATGGCTATGCTTGAAACCAAGGACCTGCACGCCTGGTATGGCGCGAGCCATACGCTTCACGGCGTCTCGATCGCCGTGGAACAAGGCGAGGTCGTGGCTCTGGTCGGGCGCAACGGCGCCGGCAAGACCACCACGATCCGCTCCATCATGGGGTTGATGCCGAAGACCAAGGGCAGCATCGACTTCGCCGGTGCGGACCTTGTGTCGTTGCGCGCGCATGATCGCTTCCGGTTGGGTCTTGCTTATGTGCCGGAAGAGCGCCGGATCATCCCTGGGCTTACGGTGCGTGAAAATCTTCAACTGGGCCTCGTGGCCGCTCGCGACCATATCGACGAGCGCGAGGCGATCGAGGAGATTGCGGAAAGCTTCCCGCGCCTCAAGGAACGCCTTGATCAGGAAGGCGTGACGATGTCCGGAGGGGAGCAGCAGATGCTCGCGATCGCCCGCGCCACGATCGCCAAGCCGAAGATGATCCTGCTCGACGAGCCATCGGAAGGCATCATGCCGGTGCTGGTCGAGGAGATGGGCGTACTGTTCCGCCGGTTGCGCGATCAGGGTGTCACGCTGCTGCTGGTCGAGCAGAATGTGGAATGGGCGCTTCGCCTCGCCGATCGCGCCATCATCATGGATCAGGGCGAGGTCGTCTATGAAAGCAGCTCCGCCGCGCTGCTCGCCGACAAAGCTATCCAGGAACGTTATTGCGCGGTTTGATGCGCATCCTTGTAAACAGGTGATCCCATGCAGATGAACGACAGCCGGAGCGTGCCGGCTTCACGCGATAAGGTCTGGTCAGCGCTCAATGATCCCAATGTTCTAAAACAGTGCATTCCGGGTTGTCAGAGCCTCGAGATGACATCGCCGACCGACATGACGGCGACGGTTGTCATCAAGGTCGGACCGGTGAAGGCGACGTTCGGCGGCAAGGTCACGCTGAGTGATCTCGACCCGCCGAACAGTTACCGGATCACCGGTGAGGGCTCGGGCGGGGTTGCGGGTTTCGCCAAGGGCGGAGCTGCGATCAGGCTCGAAGCTGTCGGTGAGAACGAAACGGTCCTGCATTATGAGGTCGATTCGCAGATCGGCGGTAAATTGGCGCAACTTGGCGGGCGGTTGATCGATTCGACGGCAAAGAAGCTGGCCGGGGAATTCTTCATGAAATTTGGGGCGGTCGTTTCCGCTTCGTGACAAACAGCATGCCTGGGCGCGATCACCGGCCCGCACGAAAAGCGGGCTGATTACTTCACGATGAATTGCTGACGTGCTTCGCGTACCTTGCCGACGATATAGCGTCGGACTTCCCGAACCGGCCTCGTGTCGTGGGTGTCGGGATGAGAGACGAGCCAGTAGGTTCTCGTGAAGCGGCTGGCGGGTAGAATGCGCGTCAGCTCGGGGTATTTTTGCGCGGCGTAGTCGTGAAGGATGCCGACGCCATGCCCGGCGCGTACAGCCTCGAGCTGTCCGACAACGCTGCCGCATTCGAAGCGGCGCGTGATCAAGCCGCTGAAGGTCGAGGCGTAGTCGAGCGCGCGGCTGTAGATGATGTCGTGGATATAAGTGATCAGCGGATGGTCGGCGAGATCGCCGGGCTCGCGAATCGGCTTGCTGCCCGCCAGATAGTCTGCGGACCCGTAGACGCTCAATGTATAGTCGATGAGCTTGGTGGAGATCAGCCGGCCTTCCTCGGGGCGCTCCAGGGTGACGACGATATCGGCCTCGCGCTTGGCAAGCGAGAACGTGCGCGGCAACGCCACGAGCTGGACCACGAGATCGGGGTTGGCCGCAGCGAAGGCCCCAAGCTGGTCCGCCAGAAAGTAATTTCCGAGCCCCTCGGGCGCGCCGATTCGGACGGTGCCGGCCAGCTTATCCGCCGCGGATGTGAGTTGAGACCCCACGCGCAAGAGCTCGGATTCCGCTCGTTCCGCCGCTGCGAGAAGTGCGACCCCGGCAGGGGTCAGGGACGAGCCCGTCGTCTGGCGGTTCAGCAACTTCGTCTTCAGGTCTTTTTCAAGCGCCGTGAGCTGGCGGGCAACCGTCGCATGGTTGAGCTTCAGCCGCTTGGCGGCCCCGAGAATCTGACCCGTGCGAGCCACCTCGAGAAAAATGCGAACTTTGTCCCAATCCATCGGGTGACTTTATTTGCTGCACATCGAAGCCGCAATACTTGGCGTTGTCCGGTGCGCAGAAGGCGCGCAAAGACCTGCAGATCAAACAGGAGACTTCCATGGTTTCGCAGATCAAACATTTCATTGACGGGAAGCTGGTCGCTGGCCATGACGCGCGGACAGCGCCTGTCTTCAACCCGGCGACCGGAGAACAGACCGGCGAAGTTGGTCTCGCAACGGCGGCGGAGGTGAGTGCGGCGGTCGAGGCGGCGCGGGCGGCGGCCGAAAGCTGGAGCGATACGCCGTCGTTGCGCCGGGCCCGCATTCTCAACCGGTTCCTGCGGATCGTTGAAGATCGTATCGATGAATTGGCGGCGGTGATCACGTCCGAGCACGGAAAGACCCTGTCGGATGCCAGGGGCGAGATCCAGCGTGGACTGGAGGTTGTCGAATTCGCCGTCGGGGCACCGCAGCTCCTGAAGGGCGAAGTCAGCGAGAATGTCGGGACACGGGTTGACAGCTACGGCGTGCGCCAGCCGCTCGGAGTCGTGGTCGGCATCACGCCGTTCAATTTCCCGGTCATGGTCCCGATGTGGATGTTTCCGGTCGCGCTGGCTTGCGGCAATACCTTCGTGCTGAAGCCCTCGGAGCAGGATCCCTCGGCATCCCTGCTGATCGCGCAGTGGCTTGCGGAGGCCGGCCTGCCGGCGGGGGTGTTCAATGTCGTCCACGGCGACAAGGAAGCCGTCGATGCGTTGCTGTTGCACCCGGACGTGGAGGCGGTCAGCTTCGTCGGTTCGACACCGATCGCCCGCTACATCTATTCGACGGCGACCAGCACCGGAAAGCGCTGTCAGGCGCTTGGCGGCGCCAAGAACCATATGGTCGTGATGCCGGATGCCGACCTCGACCAGGCGGTCGATGCCCTGATGGGCGCTGCTTACGGCTCGGCCGGCGAACGATGCATGGCCATATCCGTGGCGGTTCCGATTGGCGAAAAGACAGCCGACGCGCTGGTTTCGAAACTAGAGCCGAAGATACGCGCGCTCAAGGTCGGCTCTGGCTTCAATGTTGAATCCGAAATGGGACCGCTCGTTACCCGACAGCATCTCGAAAAGGTCCGGGGTTACGTGGATTCGGGTGTTGAGGAGGGGGCGAAACTCGTCGTCGACGGCCGCGATTTTCGTTCGAACGAGGGCGGTTACTTCATTGGCGGCAGCTTGTTCGATCACGTCACGACAGGAATGAAGATCTACAAGGAAGAGATCTTCGGGCCTGTGCTCGCCGTGGTACGGGCACCCGACTATGCCCACGCAGCCCGCATGATCAACGATAATGAATACGGCAACGGCACGGCGATCTTCACCCAGAACGGCGACGTCGCCCGGGAGTTCGCGCATCGCATCCGTGTCGGCATGGTCGGCATCAATGTGCCGATTCCAGTGCCGGTGGCGTTCCATTCATTCGGCGGTTGGAAGGCTTCGCTGTTTGGCGATCATTCCATGCACGGTCCGGAGGGAATTCGCTTCTACACGCGGCTCAAGACGATCACCAGCCGTTGGCCGACGAGCATCGCGCAAGGCCCCGAATTTGTGATGCCGACAATGAAGTAGTGCGAGATTGGGCCCGTCGTAACCACCAGAATTGACATCCTTGGTCACATGGCACGACCGGTCCTTCTTCAAAGCCTAAGTGACGGCGGGCTCAAGGCCGCTACGTCACCGGAATGAACGCATATCCTTGCCCTTCTTCGACCACTCGGCCGATGCCTGGTCGACCCAGGTGAGCGCCGGCTAGCCACGTATGTGCATTTGCTGCGCCCTGGAGCAACTTGGTTCGGCTTGCCCTCGCCACGGCTTGGTCATCGTCATAGGCCCAGGTAAGCTCGGGGCGGGAAAACTGTGCGGCGGGAACGTGGATAAGGTCGCCGCAGAACAAGACATCGTCCTCATCGGTGTTGAGGAGATAACCCATATGACCCCGAGCATGCCCGGGTATATCCACCGCCAGTAAATGATCGGCTAGCCGATCTCCTCCGTTAACTGGGGCAAGGAGTGAACGAAACTCCTCTAGCTCTGGCTCGGCAAGAAACTCCTCAACGGCGTCTCCCCCTATCACTATCTTCCTCAGGCCGCTGAATGCCCGTCGACCGTCAGGCATCAGGAGACCATTGATGTGGTCGCCATGAGCATGAGTGAGGGCGATCATCGTAACCGATGACGTGTCGATGCCTGCCTCCGCCATCGCCTCCACGAGGTGACCCATGGTCGGGTCCCAACTCCCGCCCGCGCCACAATCGATCAAGACGCGATCCATGCCAGAGCGATCGAACAGGAAGCAGTTGACCGATAATCGAACTAGCGAAGCGTCCCGCTGAGGCGGTTCGGTCTGCCTGCATACTTTGTTGCTTGGATACTTGAGGCATTCGGCGGGCAGGTCGACATATCCATCAGAGAGTGACCAAATCCTCCATGACCCCGAAGCGCAGCCCAAGGTGTTGGCGCTTTGTGACAGAGCTTTCACGGACAACCTGCCAAGCGTTTGATTCACGGTTTTAGAACGGCACCGAACCCACTAGATTTTCGAAGTCATGACTTTCTGAGCGATCTTCCAGGTTCCGTTGACCTTTAAGCATGACAACAGGTCGGTGAAGTAACGAGGCGGAATCTGTAATTTCAACTTCACAAGCGCGAGCTCTCCCTCAACGTCTATTGACAGAATCTGATCCTGGCGCTCCAGGCCCTGTTGTTTCGGAGCCTTCAAATTGCGGACGGCTGCCAGCCAGGTCGCAATTGGCGTCACGCTCACGTTGCCGTCGTCGCCGACCTTGGTCACGGAACTCGAGGGATGAAATATGGACGCAAACTTGTCTGCATCCATCTCATAAGCACCGTCAAAATACGTCTGCGCCAGAGAGCGCAAGGCATGAGCATCGGCATCCATAAGCTTGTTATCAATAGGGTTGTTGTTTGGAACGGGAGGAGACTGCGCATAGCTGATTGTCGGGTCTGTAAGCATCAAACCGGGAGCGCTGACGAGCGTGGCTCCAAAAGTCACACTGGCAGATCGGCCCAAGAATGCTCGTCGATCCATCTTTGACATTCTGCTCTCCCAAAAAATAAGTTGCGCTCTTCAGATGAAGATTGAAATCGCCTCATCCCAAGTTGTTACGAGGATCAGCTCATTGGCCCTGCTGCTGTGCCCGAGCGTCAAGCCGGCAAAAACGTACGGAAAGTTGCCTCAAAACTTCCTGCGGCCAAATCTAGGATAACGTGGCTTATGAAACTAGCCACGTTGCATGGCATAGTCTTATGAGCGATACTCATAAATCATGAGAAACGAACTGAACGAACTCGCCGCGTTTGCAATCGTCGCCAGGGAACGAAGCTTTACGCGGGCTGCGGCAAAGATTGGTGTGTCTCAGTCTGCTCTGAGCCACACGATCCGGGGACTTGAGCAACGGCTCGAACTGCAGCTTCTTGCTCGAACGACCAAGAGCGTTGCACCAACTGCTGCAGGCGCAGTTCTTTTGAAAGAATTGTCTCCGGCACTCGAGCAAATTGCTCGTGCCATCAGCGAAGCCCGAAACGTTCGGCACCGACCTGCAGGGCGCCTTCGAATTGTAATGTCCCGGTCGGCTGCCGTGATGGTATTGTTGCCGCGGCTGACGGCATTCGCCGAAGCCTACCCCGACATCGTTCTTGACGTTGTTACTGTGACTGGCCCTGTGGACCTCGTTGCGGGCGAGTTCGACGCCGGTATTCAACTCGGCGAGTACATTCAAAAGGACATGATCGCGGTGCGCGTCACCCGGGAACTGAGATTGGCGGTGATCGGATCGCCTGGTTATTTTTCATCGCGAAGCATTCCTCGGAAACCCAAGGACCTTAATGAACATCGATGCATAAGCCTGCGTCTTCCGGGCGGTCCATACAGATGGGAATTCGAGAAAGGACGAAAGGCGGTTACGGTCGGCGTGAATGGCCCGCTCATAATCGATGATACCCATCTGGTGATTCAGGCGGCACTCGCCGGCGCCGGCCTGGGACTGGCATTCGAAGAGCAGGTCGCAGAACATGTTGCGAAACGTCGCCTTGTTCGTGTGCTGGAGGATTGGACGCCGCCAATTCCGGGATTCTTCATGTATTACCCCAGTCGTCAGCATCAGCCGGCCGCGCTGGCTGCACTAACGAACGCGCTGCGAGCTTCTTAACAATGTGCCGTGAGCCGAGTCCGCTTTACTGCGGCGTGATGCCGGCATCCTTGATAATACGGCCCCATCTGTCGATTTCGCTCTTGAGGAGGGCTTCGAGCGCTGCGGGCGTCGCGCGTTCTTGCTCGACCGGCGCCATGCTGAGTTCGGCGAAGCGGTTGACCAGGGGCGGGTCCTTGAGTGCCTTTTGCAGGGCGTCGACGAGCGCATCGACGATCGGCTTGGGCGTATTGCGTGGCGCATACAGCCCGTACCAGGTCGTGACGTCGAACTTCGGTACCCCCGCTTCCGCCGACGTCGGCACATTCGGCAGGGTCGGGACGCGTTTCTTGCTGGTGATGGCGTAGCCGGGGATGGTGCCGGCCTGAATATAGGGTGTCGGTCCGGTGGCCGGATCGCAATAGACGTCGATGTGACCCGCGATGATATCGTTCAGCGCGGGGCCGCCACCCTTGTAGTAGATCGGTGTGAGCTTGGCATCGATGGCGCTCATGAACATCAGCCCGCACAGATGTGACGCGGAGCCGAGGCCAACATTGCCATAGGTGACCTTGTCGCCCTGCGCGCGGACATGGGCGACGAGTTCCTTGAGGTCCTTGGCCGGAAAATTCGCACGGGCCACCAGGATCATCGGCACGTCGGTGACGAGACCGATCGGCGCAAAGTCGGCAACGGGGTCGAACGGCAGCTTGGCGTAGAGCGCCGGCGCGGTGGCCTGACCGACATGCATCAGCAGCAGGGTGTAACCGTCAGGCGAGGCCTTGGCGACGCGATTGGTTCCAAGGGTACCGCCGGCGCCGACGACGTTTTCGATGACGAGCGACTGCTTCAGCGTCGCGCTCATCGATGTCCCGAGCAGACGTGCAATGACGTCGCCTGGGCCGCCGGCCGAGAAGGGAACGACCAGCGTGATCGGCCGGCTCGGAAATTCCTGTGCGGATGCCGGCAGTACCGGCGACAGCAACAGCATCAGAAGAACGCGTTTTACAAACGTCATGGCAACTTCCTATCGGCCTGGTGGCCCCCTGAAACGGCTTGGTCGAAATAGCGTTGGGTCATTCATCCGCGGTCGCCTTTTCGTTCGACGCGGATGATTGTTCGATCATGCTGAGCGCGGCCACGGCCGCCGCGTTGATGTGATCGACGCAGCATTTCTCGGCGAGGTCGGGATCGCCGCTCTGGATGGCGCGCCAGATCGCGGTGACCTCGCGCAGGCTCTTGTTGATGCGTTTGGGCTGCGACATCGAGGTAATTCGCAGCAGCGTGATCCGGTCGTGCAGCGGCCTGAGCATGCGTTCGATGAACGCGTTCTGACAGCCGCCGATCAGCGCTGCATAAAACTCGGTCTTGGCTTCGAGGGCCGTTATCAGGTCGGAATCGGCGAACGCTGCTTTTAGCTTGGTGAGAGCGTCCCCGATCCTGCGGACAACGACGGGGTCGTGAAGGCGCGCGCACTCTCGGCCGGCAAACCCTTCGAGGACGGCACGGGCCGCGTAGAGCTGCTTTGCCTCTTCGAGGCTGATGGTGCTGACGACAGGGCCGCGGTGCGGGACGGTATTGACGAGACCATCGGCTTCCAGCAACCGGAGCGCTTCGCGAATGGATGGCCGGCTCACGCCGGTCATCTCGCAAAGCTCCCGCTCGACCAGGCGCTGGCCCGGCTTCAGCTTTCCGGACATGATCGCCTCGCGCAGCTTCTGGGCGACCATCGACCGGACGGTCGGAACGTCCTCGATCCGGAGCGTGGATTGCAATTCACCGCGTTTGTCCATTGTCTACCGCCTTCGCACCGGCATTGGTTCAATAGCGATTTACGGGAAGAATCATCATCTCCGCAATCTGAACATGCGGCGGCTGGTCAAGCGCAAATACGATCGACCGGGCAATATCGGCCGGTTCGAGCGCCATCTTGAACTGCTCAAAGTAGTCCTTTTCCTTCTCCCGGTCGCCGCGGTAGCGGGTGAGGATGATGTTGGTCCTGGTCAGGCCGGGCTGCATTTCGGTGACCCGGATCGCCGTTTCGGCAAGCTCCCCCCGCAGCGTTTCGGTAAACATGTGCACGCCAGCCTTGCTGGCGCTGTAGGCCGCCATGTCGGGGACGATGCGAACGGCGTTGATCGAGCTGATGTTGACGATGTGGCCGGCGTTGCGCCTGACCATCTCCGGCAGCAGGCTGCGGGTCACCCGCATCAGGCCGATCAGATTGGTCTGGATGATCCCGGACCAGTCGTCCGCTGAGCCTACATCGAAGCGGGTCCGGCCGCCGATGTCGTGGCCGGCGTTGTTGACGAGGATGTCGATCGGCTTGAAGGCATCCGGGATGAGGTCGGGCAGGCGGTCCACGGCCTTGGCGTCGGTAATATCGAGTTCGATCGGGAATGTGTTGGCGCCCATCTCAGCGGCGAACTCACGAAGCGAGGTCGGATCGCGGTCGGCGAGCACGACCCGCCGGCCGCTTTCGACCAGCGCCTTCGTAATGGCACGACCCATGCCACCGGCGGCGCCGGTCACCACGGCATTTCGGCTCGATGCTTCAGCCATTGCAGGTCTCCTTGGTGGGACAGCCAATGTTCATGCGATGGACCAGCCTCCATCGATCGGCAGGGTGGCCCCCGTGATATCCTGCGCGGCCGGGCTGCACAGGAAGGCTGCCATCGCGCCGACGCCTTCCATGGCGACAAACCGCCCGCTCGGCTGCCGGCTGGCAAGGTAGTCACTGGTGGTCTCGTCGATGCTGCGGCCTTTGCTGGCCGCGATCCCGGCGATTTTTCCCTGAATGGCCGGCGTCGGCAGCGTGCCCGGGCACAGTGCGTTGCAGGTAATCCCGCTCCTGGTCGTCTCGATCGCGACGGCGCGGGTCATGCCGACAATGGCTGTTTTGGTGGTCACATAATCGATGCGGTCCGCGACCGCACGCGTCGAATAGATCGACGCCATGTTGATGATGCGGCCCCATTTCCGTTGCTTCATGCCGGGCAATGCGAGGCGAATCAGGTGAAAGGGAGCCGAAAGATTGACCGCCAGTGCTTCGTCCCATCGTTCCGGCGGGAAGTTCTCGACCGGTGAAAAATGCCGCACCACCGCATTGTTCACCAGGATGTCGACCGCGCCGACGCGGCCGAGCAGGCTGGCCATGGCAGTTTCTATGGCGGCGCGCTGTGAGAGGTCGGCTGCGATGCTGATTACATCGACGCCGAATTGCGCGCGCAGACGATCCCGCGTTTGCGCCGGTTCGGTCAGATCGTGCAGGACAATATTGGCTCCCGCGCCGGCCAGGCTTTCGGCCACGGCGAGGCCCAAGCCCGCATTTGCCCCGGTCACGAGAGCCCATTTGCCCTTCAGCATCGCCTTAAGTTCCTCGGTTACTTCTTGTCCAGCTCGGCAAACACTTCCTTGGCGTTACGGAAAGCGTCCACGCCGGCCGGCACGCCGCAATAGATCGCGACCTGCATGAACACCTCACGTATTTCCTCCCGCGTGGCGCCGTTGGTCAGGGCGCCCCGCACATGGGTCTTGAGTTCCTGCGGTCGGTTGAGCGCGCACAGCATCGCAAGGTTGAGGAAGCTGCGGGTCTTGTGCGTGAGGCCGTCGCGGCCCCAGACATAGCCCCAGCAATATTCCGTCGTGAGGTCCTGCATCGGCCGGTTGAAATCATCGGCCGATGCGATCGCCTTGTCGACGAACTCGTTCCCCAGAACGTCCTTGCGGATCTGGAGGCCTCGATCGTATGTCGCCTTGTCCATATCGGTATCCTATCTTCAGCTAGTTTTTCGGCCAGAACGGCTGGGACAGCGCCAGTTGCGGCGGGAACACTGTGACCGGTACGCCGGCTTGCCACTGCACGATGGTCATTCCGGCGCCGACGCGGCGGCCCTTTTCGTCGAACTTGATTTCGCCGAGCGGGTAATATTTCGAAGGACCGGCATCCATGGTGCGTAGCGCGTCGGCGACCGCAACGCGGTCGGCCTTGCCGGCTTTCTCGAGCGCATCCTTGATCACCCACATGTCGCCATAGGTGGAGATCGCATTCTGCGTCATCCATGGCTCCTTGTAGCGGCTCTTGAGCTCGGCGATCAGAGTCTCATGACCCTTGGCGCCCCAGCTGGCGACGCAGGTGAGCAGGCCCTGCAGCAATTCCGGGCTCACGGTCTGCAGCATGTCGGGTTCGGCAATGGCGATGCCGAACGAGATGGTCGGAATCTTGCCTTGTCCGAGACCGAACTCGTTCATCTTCTCGAGCAGCAGTTTTGCGTCTGAAATCACCGTCGGCAGGAAGAACAGAAGGTCAGGTTTGGCCGACCTGATCTTTTGAACCAGCGGCGTGGCGTCGGCGAGCGGCGGCGTGAAGGTTTCATCGACGATTAGTTGCAGCCCGTTTTCAGCGAGCAGGCCGTCGCGCATCGCCTTTGCCGAGGAAACCGATGCCGCGGTGTTGTCGGTGATGATCGCAACCGTCTTGGGCTTCTTGCCGGAGGCGGTCTCCGCAAGCTTCACGATCTGCGGCAATGCCTGTCTTGCCTGCGATCCCGCCGTTGCCGAGGTTTGGAACACATATTTGAAGCCGCGGTCCGTGATGAGATCGGAGTAGGAGAGTGTGAGGACCGGCAGATTGGCCCGCTCGGTGACTTCCGTGACGGCCAGTGTGAACGAACTCAAGTAAGCGCCGCTCGCAGCCACCATGTCGGTTTCCTGGGCGACCATCCGCTGCGCGGCGTTCTTGGCCTTCTCAGTGGTATCGCCTGAATCGAGCACCACCAGCTTGAGTTTGGCGCCGCCGAGCGACTTGATGCCACCCTGTGCATTGATGTGCTCCACCCCCATCTCGGCGCCGTGGCGCATCACGGCCCCCGGGCGCGCATAGAGGCCCGAGATTGGCACCAGCAAGCCGACCTTCACCTCGGTCGGTTGCTGCGCCCACACGCGGGTCGAGATCAGGCCGGCGGATGCGCCGGCGAGTAAACTACGCCGTGTCAGTGCAGATCGGGTATTCCTTGTCATGACAATTCCTCCCTGAAATCTTTGTTGACGACATGATGGTCAGGACTTCTTCGGCCAGAACGGGGACGCTTGAGCGAGGTCGGAGGGGAACACGGTGACGGGTACGCCGTTCTGCCACTGCACGATGACGACACCGGCACCGACACGACGGCCCTTTTCGTCGAACTTCAACTGGCCGCCGGGATAGTATTTCGCGGGTCCGTCATCCAGGGTGCGGAAAGCATCGGCGACGGCGAGGCGGTTGGCCTTGCCGGCTTTTTCGAGCGCGGCCTTCATCAGCCACATGTCGCCGTAGGTCGAGATGACGTTCTGCGTCGCCCATGGTTCTTTGTACTTGGCCTTGAGCTCGGCGATGATGTCCTCGTGTCCCTTGCAGCCCCAATTGGCGACGATCGTCATGATGCCCTGGACGACTTCCGGGGTGACGCTTTGCAGCATGTCCGGCTCGGCAATGGTGATGCTGAAGGAGACGGTCGGAATCTTGCCTTGTCCGAGGCCGAACTCGTTGATCTTCTCCAGGCCGAGCTTCGCGTCGGAGATCGCGTTCGGCATGAACAGCAGCAGGTCTGGCCTCGCCGACCTGACCTTCTGGATCAGCGGCGTGGCGTCGGAAAGCGGCGGTGTCCAGACTTCCTCGACCACGAGCTGAAGGCCTTCCTGCGCGAAGAGCTTCTCTTTCAGCGCTTTGGCAGTTGCGACCGAGGTTGCGGTATTGTCCATCAGCATCGCGACCGTCTTCGGCCGCTTGCCGGCGGCCTTTTCTGCCAGCTTCATCAGTTCGGGCAGGCCCAGTTGCGATTGCACGCTCGCGGGTGCTGCGGTCTGGAAAATGAACTTGAACCCGCGATCGGTCAGCAGGTCCGAATAGGACAGTGTCAGGACAGGCAGTTCGGCGCGCTCGGTGACTTCAGTCACCGCCAGCGTGAAGGAGCTGAGATAGGAGCCGGTTGCGGCAACCAGATCGGGCTCCTGCGCCACCATGCGCTGCGCCGCGTTCTTGGCCTTTTCGGTGGTGTCGCCGCAATCGATCACGACGAGCTTCATCTTCGCGCCGCCGAGCGATTTGATGCCGCCTTGCGCGTTGATGTGCTCGATGCCCATCTCGGCGCCCATGCGCATCACCTGGCCCGGGCGGGTATAGATGCCGGACAGCGGCACGATCAGGCCAACCTTGACCTCGGCCGGCGCCTGCGCGCGCGCCATCGTCGACAGGCCGATCGCCGCCGCGCCTGACAGCACGGTTCGCCGTGTCAGCGACGTCTTCGAGACCTTGTCGGCTACGTTGTCCTCAATCTTGTCCTGGCCCATTTTCGTCCTTCCAATGGTGTTGTTGTTGGTTACATGCCGAGATAGGCCTTGCGGATGCGGTCGTCCGCCCGCAAGGTTTCGTTGTTGCCTTCGAGCGCGACGCGGCCGGCTTCGAGCACGTAGCCGTGGTCGGCGGATTCGAGCGCCTCCGCCACGCGCTGTTCGACCAGCAGGATGGTCAGGTTGGATTGCCGGCGGATTTCGATCAGCCGTTCGAAGATGAAATCGGCGATGGTGGGCGCAAGGCCCATCGAGGGCTCGTCCAGCATCAGGAGCTTGGGCGAGCCTGCGAGCCCGCGGCCGATCGCCAGCATCTGCTGCTGTCCGCCCGAGAGCGTGCCCGCGAACTGGCCGCGGCGCTCCGCCAGGATGGGCAGCCATTCGAAGATGCGTTCGATGTTGTGTTTCCAGTCGCGCTGCCCGGCTTCGGTCATCGCGCCCATTTCGAGGTTTTCCATCACGGTGAGCGAAGGGAAGACCTGACGGCCTTCCGGAACGTGGGCGATGCCGAGATGCGCGCGTTGCGACGGCCGGATCGCCAGCAGGTCGTGATCTTCGAATGTGATCGTTCCCGCGCTCGGCTGCACGATACCGGAAATCGTCTTGAACAGCGTGGTCTTGCCGGCGCCGTTCGGTCCGACGATTGCGACGAACTGGCCTTCGTCAACCTTGATCGAGACGCCGTTCAATACGGGGATCGCGGAATAGCCTGCGGTCAGCCCATCAATTCGGAGCATGGGCCCCCCATTTTTTGCCGAGATAAGCCTCGATGACGCGGCTGTCGCGCGTGACCGCTTCCGGTTCGCCCTCGACGATCACGGCGCCGTGGTCGAGCACCAGGAAACTGTCGACCAGGCGGACCATCGCCTGCATCGTGTGTTCGATGATCGCGATCGTCATGCCGTCGCGGGCGAGCCGCTGGATGACAGCCACGACCTCGTTGGCTTCGTCATGTCCGAGGCCCGCGAGCGTCTCGTCGAGCAGCAGGATACGTGGCTGTCCGGCCAGGGCGCGGGCGAGTTCCATCAATCGCAATTCCTTGGTCGTGAGTTCGCCCGCGATGCGCTCGGCGATATCGGACAGTCCGACACGGGCAATCGCATCGGCCGCCAGTTTCCTGGCCTCGGCATCGGTCTTGGCGCGCACATAGGCTCCGACCACGACATTGTCCGAGATCGACATGCGCAGGAACGGACGCATGATCTGGAAGGTGCGGCCGATGCCGGCCTCGCAGAGTTCGTGCGGCTTGCGGCCGGACATCTCGCGTCCGTCGAGCAAAATCTCGCCGGTACCCGGCCGCAGGAATCCGTTCAGCAGGTTGAACAGCGTGGTCTTGCCGGCCCCGTTGGGGCCGATAATTCCGAGGATCTCGTTTTGCCGCAGCTTGAAACTGACATCCTGCACGGCCTTCAACCCGCCGAAGGAACGCGACAGGTTACGGACTTCGAGGACGACGTCGCCCGTCCCAGTGGGGCGTTTGGCCCGCGCTGGCGCCGGTGCGGCGGGGGCGGCAGCCGCAACCGGGGCCTCCGGCGCGCCCGGCTTCGCCGCAGCCGGTGGCGCCGACCGCTTGCGCAGGAAGTCACGCACTTTCCAGAACAGGCCCTCAGGCGCGAGCAGGATGACGCATATGATAGCGAGGCCGTAAATCACCCCCTGAATGCCGGGAAAGCGCGAGCCCGCTTCGGCATTGAGCGTTTCGGCGAGCGGGATCAGGATCACCGATCCGATCACCGGACCCCAGACCGTTCCAACGCCGCCGAACATGGCGACCGTCAGCGCCTGTGCCGACACCAGCATGCCGAACACGGATTGCGGGGTCACCACCAGCAACACGACGGCGTAGAACCCGCCGACCGCTCCGGCGATGGCGCCGCTGAGCGTAACGGCACGGAGCTTCCAGGCCAGCGTGTTGATCCCCGCGGCTTCCGCGGCGGCCTCATTCTGCTTGATCGCCAGCAGCGCCATGCCGAAGCGCGACCGTTCGACCGCACGTGTCAGCAGGATGGTGCCGAGCATCATCGCCAGCGCCAGTAACGTGTAGAGCCGGTGATCGGCGAACTGCATATAGGCGATCGGATTGTCGCGCTTGATGGGCAGCGTGACTTCCTGCAGGCCGAGCCACTCGAACACGTAGAGGATGGCGAGCGGGTAGGCCAGCATTGCCAATGCGAAGTAGTGTCCCTGCAGGCGGAAGGTCGGAAAGCCGATCAGCAATCCGGCGATACCGCCGAGAACGGCCGCGATGGGGATCGTCACCCACGGCGACAGGTCGAAATGGATCTGGCAGAGCACGACGGTATAGGCGCCGACGCCGAAGAAGGCGGCATGGCCGAACGAGATCAGCCCGGTGTATCCGCTCAGCAGGTTCCACGACAGGCCGAAGATCGCCCAGACAGGAACCAGCGTCATCACCAGCTGGTAGTAGGAATTGGTCACGCTCAGCGACACCACCGCATAGAGCGCGGTGAAGACAAGGATAGGCAGCAGCGATCGCCATCCGCGCATGGTCATGTCCTCTCGACCATGCGCCCGAAGAAGCCTTGCGGACGAAAGAAAATGATCAACAGGAACACGACGAAGATCGCAGCATTCTGCAATTGCGTCGGCAGGATCAGTGTCGACATCTGCTGCACGAGGCCGATCGTCATGCCGCCCCAGAAGGCGCCGATGAGGCTACCCATCCCGCCAAGCACGACGCCGGCATACATGACGATGACGTACTCGACGCCGACAAAGGGATGGAATGGATAATTGGTGGCGAGCAGGCCGCCGGCAATCGCGGTGATTCCGGTACCGAGCGCGAAGGCGATGCGGTGCGCGCGGTCGACATCGATGCCCATATAGGTTGCCGCGGTGGGGTTATCGGCGGCGGCGCGCAGCGATTTTCCGATCCGCGATCGCGTGATCATGAGCGTCAGCAGCAGCATCGTCACCAGCGAAACGACCGCGTCTATCCCGCGCGCCTTGTTGATGAAGACGCTGACGTCGTAAACCATCGGTCCAAGCTCCCACGCCGAACTCGACAGCGGTGTCCGGATCGAGGCCAATACCGAGCCGAACACGAGCAGGCCGCCATTCTGCAGGATCAGCGCGATGCCAAGCGTCAGGATGAGCTGCGCATAGTGACCCTCTCCTTCGAGCGAGGAGGTGCGCATGCCTGATACGCGCGAGATCAGGGTAAGGTGGACGAAGTAACCGAACACGGCGAGCACCGGGCCGGCCAGCAGGATCGCGACAAACGGCCCGAAGGTGTTGCCGAATGTCGCCTGCACGCCGAACGCGGTGAAGAAATAGAACGCGGCATACATGCCGAGCATCATGAAATCGCCCTGGGCGAAGTTGATCACGCGCATGACGCCGAAGATCAGCCCGAGCCCGACGCACATCAAGCCGTACACCGCACCGATCAAGAGCCCGGCGGACAACGCTTGCAGGAAGCCTTCCAGTGCCTGGGTCACTGCGAACCTCGCGCGGGGAGGGAGGATTCGTGTTTGGTGCCGGCCATCGCTGTGGCTGTTTTCGCCATTCCCGGTTTGAACATTGTGTCCCCCATTTTCCGTATTTCGTTATCGATCATGATGCTGGCCGCAGCCGTTGCTCTATCGGTTCAAGCCTGCACCGGGCGGCGATGAGGCGGCTGTCCGGAAGCGATGTGCAATTGTCCACCAGCTCTTCGAGATGCAGGGCGGGCTTGTCGCCGATGACGTCGGAAGCAGCACGCCGAAAGCGGCTGCGGATTTCGTCCGGTGTGGCCGCGATCACGTTGTCGAGGCGGTGTTGGATAGTCTTTGCATTGCGCAGGCCAACAAGGACCTCGGCGCCCTGGTTGGCGGGGAATGCGGCGGTGAGATCAGGCGCGCTTTGCAGTTCGGTCCGCTCGATCAGGCGCAGTATCCTGGGATCGTCGATATCAGCGTAGTTTTCTTCTTCGAGCGCACCGCGCGCCAGCACGGCGGCGACGCTGAAGGGAATGCTCATCTTGGCCTGCAGCGCGTTGTGAAAGGGCCCTTTCGAATCGCAGCCGGGGTAACGGGCCGCGGCTTCCGGGACGCGAATGGCAACGGTCGCGATGTCGTCCGATGATCGGAGTTGGCGCGCGGCGCGCAGGGCCGCCTGCGCTGCGGTTTGCGCGAAATTGCAGGCGGGAGCCGGCTTGTTGTAGACGGCCATGATTTCCGGCTCGGCGCCGGTGAACAAACGGATATCGTCGGGGGCGGGCCGGCGGCCGAAGGCGGCGAACAATCCGGCTTCGCCCTCAAGGATCGTTTCCGAAGCGAGGGCACCGGCTTCGGCCAATTCGATCGCCGCAATTGCGTTACGCGCCGCAAAACCGGGATGGAAGTACATCTCCGAGCCGCCCGCGCGCGGCCATTCGTTCAGGCCGGACGACGTGTTGGCGGCAATGGCAATGGCGCTGGTTGCGGTATCTTCGGCAAGGCCAAGGGCATAGCTTCCCGCTAGCGCCGCGCCGAGTGGCGTCACAAGACCGGTCGGCCGGTAGAGGCGGGCCAGATCGGCGGTAAAGAGCGCGCGGCCGATCTGAGCGCCGGCCTCATAACCGATGATCGCGGCGCCAAGGAAGGTCGCGCCGGATATCGGCGTTCGTTCCGACAAGGCGAGCAGGATCGGCCAGATCACCACGCCATGGTGGCAGATGCTGGCGGCGTGCATGTCTTCGCGCACCAGGCCGTGGCCCATGGTGGCGTTGGCGAAGGCCGCGTCGCCCGGCGAGGCGCGAGTGTGGGTGCCGATGACGGTTGCGCCGTCCTTGACCTCGCGCGCGATGCCGGTCGCCTGGCGGCTCCACGGGTGATTGCGTGCCTCGAAGGCGCAGGAGAGAAAATCGAGGAGGCAGATTTTGGCCTTGGCTATGACTTCGGCGTCGAAACGGACGGGGTCGACGGCAAGCGCGGCGCGCGTCAGCGCTCGCGCCAACGAAACCTCGCCTGGTCCGGTCGATCCGATCGTCATGGCAATCGCCCCTCGCGCGCCGGCCGTCTAGCCGCGCATTTCGACGCCGGCCCATTCCTCAAGCACTTTCGCGATCGAGGTGAAGTCAGATGATGCGCCGTACTTGGCATTGGTAATCGCGAGCATCTGCCTGACCACCGAACCGCAGACCATCGGAACACCCATGGCTTCGGCTTCATCGACGCACAGCCGCACGTCCTTGTAGGAGAGGCCGGTGGTGAATCCGAAATCGAAGGTGCCGGGAAGTACGGCGCGGGGAAACTTGTCCTCGGAGGCGCTGTTGCGCCCGCTGCTGGCGTTGATGATGTCGATCAGCACCTTGGCATTGACGCCGCCCTTGACGCCCATCGCCACTGCTTCGGAGGTGATCACCAGAGCCGCGGCCGCCATCAGATTGTTGGCGAGTTTCGCGGTCTGCGCGGTGCCCGGCTTGTCGCCGGTGTAAAACAGCTTTCCGAAATGTTTCAGGATCGGCTCAACCCGGTCATAGGTCGCCTTCGGGCAGGACACCATCACCGCGAGCGTGCCGTTCACCGCGCCCTTGATGCCGCCGCTGACAGGCGCATCGACCAGGGTCAGGTTCCGCGGCTCTAATCCCTTCGCGATCAACTTGGCTGCGCCGGGCCCGGTGGTGGACAGGTCGATCAGCACCGTGGCGCGGTTTCCGGCAACGATTCCATCGGGCCCCAGCGCAACCGCTTTGACGATGTCGGGGGTCGGCAGACTGCACAGCACGATATCGGCGCTCGATGCGACTTCGGCAGGCGATTTCGCAAGCCGCGCGCCGCGCGCAACCAACGCCTTGGTCGCCTCGCTCTGCGAATCGTAAATGCACAGCGAGTAGCCGGCGTCGAGCAGGCGCCCGGCCATCGGTCCGCCCATGCGGCCCGTTCCGACAAACCCGATTGTTTCCGCTGCCATGGTTCGCTCCCTGTCGCGCCGCAAGCTCGGGCGCATCCTTGATTCTTGCCGCGCCAGGGTTCCCCGGTCGCGTTTCGTCGAATTTCCAGATTGTCAGTCAATCTGTCAAGCATAAGATTCTTGTCGACAGGCGATGTCGCGCCGGAATAGGGTCGGAAAAACAAGGACCGAGGAATTTGCTCAGTGCGGCAAGATGAAGCGCAAGGCGCCGGCACGACATTCGCCGATTTCGTTGCCGGCACGGTGTGGGCGGATGTCGCCGCGCAAAGTCACGAAGCGAAACGCTCGATCCTGAACTTCTTCGCGACCGCGCTGGGGTCGGCGAATGACCCGGCCGTCACCGCCGCGTTGCGCACGTTGTCGCCGTTCAGCGGCGCTGCGACATCCGCGGTCATCGGTCGTCCGGAACGGCTCGATGCGCTGGCTGCCTCGTTCGTCAACGCGATTTCGGCCAATCTGCTCGATTTTGACGATACCCATCTGGACACCATCATTCATCCGGCGGCACCCGTGGCAGCGCCGGTGCTGGCATCGGCGCAGGCGCGGGGATATTCGGGGCGGGCCGTTCTCACGGCATTCATCCTCGGCGTGGAGGTCGAATGCCGCATCGGCAACGCGGTGTCTCCCGGCCATTATGCGCGCGGCTGGCACATCACCTCGACTTGCGGGGTGTTCGGCGCGGCCGCGGCCTGCGCGAAGCTGCTGGGGCTTCCGGCGGACCAGATTTCAAATGCGATCGGAATTGCCGCCAGCCAATCGGCCGGGATCATCGAGAATCTCCCGAGCGCCGCCAAGAATGTCAGCGTCGGCAACGCGGCGCGCAACGGCCTGTTCGCAGCACTGCTTGCGGCCGAAGGCTATTCTGCTTCGCCGCGCGCCATTGAGGGACCGCTCGGTTGGGCCCGCGCGATGGGCAACGAACCGGACATTGGGCGATTGACGGGCGGCCTCGGCAAGAGCTGGGAAATCGCGAAGAACACCTACAAGCCCTATCCGGCGGGCATCGTGTTTCATGCCGTGATCGACGCCTGCTTCACCTTGCGGACGAAGCTGGGCGGACGAATCGATGATATCGCCTCCATTACGGTGCAGGGCTCGGCGCTCCTGCTCGCGCGCGGCGACCGGCCGGTTCGCAACGAACGCGATGCACGGGTCAGCATTCATCATTGTGCCGCCTGTGCGCTGCTGCTGGGGATGGCCGGCGTCACCGAGTTCACGGACGCGACCGTATTTCGCCCTGATATCGTGTCGCTGCGTCAGAAGGTGAAGGCTGAGCTCGACGCCTCGCTTCCGGATGGTGCTGGGCGTGTCATTGTCCGGCTGATGTCGGGAGAGACGCTCAGCGAGATCGTGATGGAAGCGAAAGGCAGTCTAGCCGACCCGTTATCGGATCGCGATATCGAAGCGAAACTGCGCGATTGTGCACGGCTGGGCAGGACTGATTGGGATATAGATCGCGTCATCGATGGTGTCTGGCGTCTCGACGAGCTTGCGGACGTCTCAAGCCTGATGAGGGCACACGGCTGAGCCGCGCCGCCCTGAAAAATAGCTCTCAAACAAGATGGAAGGAACCAGTAATGACTGAGTTGTTCGACAAGGGCCTGAAGGTTCGCAAGGAAGTACTGGGCGAGGATTACGTCAATAAATCCATCGCAGGCGCCGACGAATTCACCCGGACGATGGCGGAATGGTCGACCGAATTTTGCTGGGGTGCATTGTGGACGCGACCGGGTCTGGACCGCCGCACCCGCAGCATCGTCAACCTGGCCATGCTCGGTGCGCTAGGCCGTCCCCACGAACTGAAGCTGCACGTAAAAGGGGCTCTCGTGAATGGGTTGACCAAGGACGAGATCAAGGAGATCCTGCTTCAGGTCGCCGTCTATTGCGGCATCCCTTCGGGAATCGATGCCTTCCGAAACGCGCGGGAGGCCTTCAAGGAAGTGGAAGAGCAAGAGCAAGAGCAATGAGGCGGTCGTCGGGGCGGCTTCATCTCCAATCATAACGGGCAAGAGATCATGTCGCGGTTTGTCGTTCAGGTGCCGCGACATTCTCAGCTCCCAGCGAGTATGATTTCGTCGGGCCCGGGATGCTGGACATAGCCCAACCTTGCCCTGATGGACTCAGCGAATCCTGATCAGCCGCTTGCCGGTATTCTCGCCGCGATAAAGACCGGCGATCGCTCCCGGCGCGTGTTCGATGCCTTCGAGCACGTCTTCGGAATAGCGCAGTCGTCCATCGCGGATCCACTGGGCCAGACGGGTGACGGCCTCTTCGAACCGGGGCGCGTAGTCGAAGATGACGAAACCCTGCATGCGGGCGCGTTTGACCAGCAAATGACGCTCGGCGCGTGGACCGTTGGGCCAGGGGTTCCAGCTCGAGACCGAAGCGGTTCCGCAAATCACCACGCGCGCGCCGACGGCGAGATGGCGAAGCACGATGTCGCTGATCGCGCCACCGGTGTTGTCGAAATAGAGGTCGACCCCTCTTGGGCAGGCCGTGGCAAGCGCGGTCTCCAGACTGTCGCTCTTGTAATCGATCGCCACGTCGTAGCCGAACAGTTCACGACACTGCGCGACCTTGGCCGGCCCACCGGCAATCCCGACCGTCCGGGAACCCGACAGTTTTGCGATCTGGCCGACCGCCGACCCCACCGCGCCGGCCGCGGTCGACACCACAACGGTATCGCCAGGGCGCGGCTGGCCGACGTCAAGCAGTCCGAAATACGCAGTGATGCCGTTGAGACCGGTAACGCCGAGCGAGAGCGAAAGCGGCAGTCCGTCTTCCCCGATTTTTCGTGTGACGGCGGCAGGTCCGACGACGGCGAACTCCTGCCATCCGAACATGCCCATCACCTTGTCGCCCGGCTTGAAGTCGGGATGCGCCGATTGCAGCACCTCGCCGGCGGCGAATGAGCGCATCACTTCGCCGATGCGTACCGGCTCCGAGTAATTGGCGACATTGCTGACCCAGCCGCGCATGGCGGGTTCGACCGACAGATAAAGATTCTGCACCAGGATTTGTCCGTCCCGCAGATCGGGAACGTCGGACTCGATGATTTCGAAATGATCGGCCTGGGGAATATCGGCCGGCCGGGATTTCAGGATGACCTGACGATTGCGATTGTTCTTCATGGCCAACGGTTCCTGTTGGGAGGGTGTGCGGTGCGCGAACGCGACGAGCTGATTGGTCCGCCGATCCGCTTGCATTAGCCCGCAAAGATAGTACGTATGTGTACTATATCGGACAAGGCCCATATGTCGAGGTCGATCCGGAAGACGATGCCGCCCAAACGCCAACAGGGGAGAGATCAGCTTGAGGGCCAATTTAGCGCGGGCTATCGCTGCCGTCGTACTTCTCTTGGCCGCCTGTTTCCCGGCGGTTGCTGCGGAACCTTATCCCTCGCAGCGTATCACCCTGATCGTTCCGTTCCCGCCCGGCAGCGCGACCGACAGCGTAACGCGGCATCTGGCCGAAAGTATTCGTGCAACGACAAACGCGACTGTTGTCGTCGAGAACAAGCCCGGCGCGGACGGCAATCTTGCCGCGCTCGCGGTCCTGAAAGCGGAGCCCGACGGCTATACGGCATTTGTGACGACGAATTCGACGCAGGCGGCGAACATCAGCCTGTTCCATTCATTGCCTTACGATCCCAAAGCCGACTTCGCGCCGGTCGCTGGCATCATGACGATACCGATGATGCTGACGGTAAAGGCTGATTTTCCGGCCAGGACCGTTACCGAATTCGTCGCGCTGGCGAAGAAGCGCGAGAAACCCTTGTCCTTTGGCAGCGGCAATACATCGAGCAGGGGCGCGGCCGAGCTATTCAGATATCGTCAGGCCATCGAAATGCAGCACGTGCCGTATCGCGGCATGCCGCAAGCCTTGACGGACGTGATGGGCGGGCAGATCGATTGTGTCTTCGCTGATCCCGCGAGCGCGCAAGGGCTGGTACAGGACGGCAAACTGCGGGCGCTGGCCGTGACCAGTGCGAAGCGGCTCGAGACGATGCCGGAGCTACCCACCATCGCGGAAAGCGGATTGCCGGGTTACGAATTGACGGCCTGGGTTGGCGTCTTCGTCCGGGCAAAGACGCCAACCGAAATCATCGCAAGGCTCAACACTCTGGTCACCGGCTTCGTCAACAGCGCCGAGGCGAAAAAGTACCTGACCACGATCGGCGCGACGCCATTTCCCTCGACGCCGCAGGAGCTCGGAGCCTTTCAGGAAGCGGATACCAGGCGCTGGGCCGAGATCGTCGCGACCGCGAAGATCGAGAAGAAGTGAACGGCACTCTGCTGTTCGTCGACGTGCGCAAATAGCGCTGCGGCGATGGCGAGTTCCGCTGAGTGTATGTGTCAGTGAAACGATGTGGTCTGGGAACAAAGAAAATGGGAAATCTGTGTGCGGGACGTGTTGCGATCGTGACGGGTGCGGGCCGCGGCCTCGGGCGCGAATATGCGCTGATGCTGGCCGAGCAGGGGGCGAAGGTCGTCGTCAACGATCTCGGCGCCACCGCGGCCGGTGAGGGCGCCGACCTGACGCCGGCTCAGTCGGTTGTCGAAGCGATCAGGAACGCCGGTGGCGAGGCGATCGTGAACGGCAACGACGTCAGCGACTGGGGCGGCGCGAAGGCGCTGATCGACGAAGCGGTTGGGACATTCGGACGGCTGGATGTCCTGATCAACAATGCCGGCATTCTGCGGGACCGCATGATGGTCAACATGACCGAGCAGGAATGGGACAGCGTCATCAAGGTGCATTTAAAGGGGACGTTCGCGCCTTCGCATCATGCGGCGCAATATTGGCGGCAGGAGGCCAAGCGCGTCGGATCCCCGGTGAGCGCGCGCCTGATCAATACGTCTTCGGCCTCCGGACTGTTCGGCAATGTCGGCCAAAGCAATTACGGGGCGGCCAAGGCCGGCATTGCCGCCTTCACCATCATCAGCGCGACCGAACTCCGGCAGTATGGTATAACCGTCAACGCCATTGCGCCGCGCGCGCAGACCCGGATGACGGAAGGGCTGAGGGAGCGTACCGAAGAAGAGATCAAGCGGCGCAATCCGCGCTGGGTCGCGCCGATCGTCGTCTGGCTGGCCAGCGAGGAATCCCGCGACGTCACAGGCCGCGTGTTCGAAGCCGGTGACGGCATTCTCAAGGTTGCCGAGGGCTGGCACGCAGGTCCTGGAATAGAGCCGGTCGAGGATCCGAACGAGCTGGGTCCAAAGATTGCCGAGTTGATGAAGCAGGCCCGGCCCAATGCCGACATTTGGGGGCGAAACGTCGTGTCATAGAGCACGCATCGCTAACGATCGATGCGGTGTGCTCAGCGAGGGATCAGCGGCTAGGCCGCCTTCCTGCTCTTTCGCGGCTTGCTCTTCTTGCGGACGTCTTCCTCGCTCTCATCCGGCAGGGCGCTTCCGTCGGACATCGCCAGCAGATTGTGCTTCATCGCCAGCAATGCGTCCGAAGCCGCCTCCAATGCCTGCCTGTCAATCCCGTTGGTCAGCTGGGCATTGAACTTGTCGGTCTCCTTGCGAAGTTTTTCCAGGAAGCCGCGCGCCTGCTTGGTGACGAAGACGCGCTTGACGCGGCGGTCGACCGGGTCGGCCTGCCGAAGCACGAAGCCGGAAGACTCCAGACGATCGATCAGCGCTCCCACGCCGACCTTGCCAACGTCGAGCTCATTGGCGAGCTGAGTCTGCGGCAGCCCGTCTTTGCGCGAGATGAAGGCAAGCACCCACCATTGCGACCGCGTGATGCCGAGCGGCGCGAGGGCGCGATCGAACATCATCCGGCGTAGCCGGGAAACGTCGTGGATGAGGTAGCCTAGTCGGAGATCCCAGTCGGGCCGGTCGACCATTCGATTTTTTCCTCGTCAGAAGCTGATACCGATTGCGTGTCCATCACCGGCGATTCAACTGATATCATACACAAGCGTATTTTAAAAGGAACGCGCCGCGGCGAACCCGTCCGCGGCGATTCCTGGCCGTGCGTATCCCCAGGAATCGGCTCTATTTGCGGGGAATTGAGCCGGATTGAGCTCCCGGGGACATCCTTCAGTCGGGACGATCGCGATTTACATATGAAGTACATTAGTGTATTAATTTGGCTTGGCGGCCTGGCTCGGCTGTGATGTAAGCTTGGAATAGCGGGATTTGCCGTTCATGTTCAGCCGTGACGTCCTCAAGGGAAAGCGTATCCTCGTGACCGGCGGCGGCACGGGGCTCGGCAAGGAGATTTCCTTGGGCTTTGCCGCGCACGGCGCCCATGTCTTCATCTGCGGCCGCCGGCCGGAAATTCTCGAACAGGCGGCGGGCGAAATTCGCAGCCGATCGGGCGGGCAGGCCGAAGCGCTGGTCGCCAACGTGCGCGATCCCGACAGCATTGAAAAGATGATGGCGGAAATCTGGGCCACCGGACCTCTCACGGGCCTCGTGAACAACGCCGGCGCCAATTTCCTGGCGCCGACCGAGACGTTGTCGCCTCGCGGCTACGAGGCGATCAGGTCGACCATCATGGACGGCTCGTTTTACGCGGCGCAGGGCTGCGGAAGACGCTGGATCGCGGCGGGCCTTCCCGGCGTGATCATCAGCAATCTGGTGACGTGGGTCTGGACCGGATCGGCCTATGTGGTGCCGGCCGCGATGGCCAAAGCCGCGGTCCATGCGATGACGATGTCGCTTGCGGTCGAATGGGGACCGAAGGGAATCCGCGTCAACGCGGTCGCGCCCGGTCCGTTTCCAACCGAGAATGCCTGGGACAAGCTCAATCCGCTGGCGGAGACCGGCGTCGGCGCGACCCAGGCGGACGAAGTTCCGCTGCGCCGCTTCGGCAAGATGGATGAGCTGCGCAATCTCATGATCTTCCTGATGTCGGATGGCTGCAGCTACATCACCGGCGATACGATCAGCATCGACGGCGGGCATCATCTGGCGGCGCCAAGCACGTTTGCCGGGCTCTCAAAACTTTCGCCTGACGATTGGCAGCGTGCGCGCGAAGCCATTCAGGCTTCCACGCGCAAGGAAAAGGAAGGCCGGTCGGCCTGACGCCAGGCCGGCGGCGAAAAGTCGGCCATGCCGGCCGCCTCGAATGCATTTCCAACAAGGTCCGAACGACCGGGAGAGACGCAATGGGTCTGGCAATCGCTACCACCAGCTTCGAATGCACGATCGACGGTGGCCTTGCGCATATCGTTCTTAATCAGCCCGACCGCGGCAATCCGATCGACGGCGAGTTCTGCCGCGAATTCAACCTTTGCATGGCGGAACTCAGCGAGCGCGACGATGTGCGGTCGGTGCTGATTTCCGCGCGCGGAAGGTTGTTCAGTGTCGGCGGCGATCTTGCCGCACTAGCGTCGCGGGGCGACGCGCTGCCCGTGACCATCAAATCGTGGACGGCGGATCTGCATGCCGCCATTGTGCGGATGGTCCGTATGCGTGCGCCGGTCGTCATTGCCGTGCAAGGCAATGTGGCGGGCGGCAGCGTCTCGCTGATGGCCGCGGGCGATCTGGTGGTGATCGGCAGATCGGCGCGCATTTCATCCGCATTCGCCAAGATCGGCTTCACACCGGACAGCGGCTCGACGACAACGGTGACGCGCCGCATCGGGGTCGCCCGCGCCCGGCGGTTCTTCCTGCTGGCGGAGACGATGGATGCCGATGCCGCGCTGGCGGCTGGCCTGGTCGACTATGTCGTGAATGACGATGCGGTTGTTGCCGAGGCCGAGAAGATCGCGCGTGAGCTGGCGGCAGGTCCCACCGAAGCCTATGGCGGGATCAAGCGCTTGTTCCTGCAGACGTTGAACCATTCGATCGAAAGTCAGCTCGAAGACGAGGCACAAACGCTTGCGGCGATCTCGCGAACGGCGGACGCCCAGGAGGGCGTAAAAGCCTTCAGGGAGAAGCGCAAACCGACATTTGCGGGACGATAGCTCTATTGATCCCTGTAGTTCGGGTCGCGCTTCTCTCGAAATGCCGCGACAGCCTCCTGGTGGTCGCTGGTTTCGAGCAGCATCACCTGCTGACGGTCTTCGATCATCAGCGCGGCATCGATGCCTGGCGCGTCGATCAGCGCGTTCAGCGTCTGCTTGGTCAGGCGCAAACCCATCGGCGAGGCGCGGGCCATTTCCGCGGCAAAGGCAAGGCCAGTCTCGAGCAGTTTGTCGTCGTCAACGACGTCGCTGACGAGTCCCACAGCCTTGGCCCGATCGGCGCCAAGAAACCGTCCGGTCAGCAACAGTTCCGACGCCACGGAGAGGCCGATCAGCCGCGGCAACAGATAGCCGGATCCCATGTCACAGCCGCCGACGCCGACGCGTATGTAGGCGGCGTTCATCCGCGCTGCCGGCGTCGCAAAGCGAACATCTGAAGCCAGTACCAAGGAAAACCCGGCGCCGCATGCCGCACCTTGAACGAGCGCGACGATCGGCTGCGGGCAGCTTCGCATCAGGCGGATGATCCGCGAGTAGCGCTGCTGCATGTCGAGCTGTCGTTGCGGACGCCCCGCGCCGGGCGCAGCGAAGGCATCCGAGCCGAGCTCGGCCCCGGCGCAAAACGCCCGTCCATTGCCTCGGAAGATCACGATGCGCGTGCTCAGGCGATCGTGCAGGCCCGAAAAATACGCGATCAGCTCGTCGGCCATCGCGGGTGTCACCGCGTTGAGGGCATCCGGCCGATTGAGGGAGAGGATTTCAATGGCGTCGCGCGCTTCGACGGTGATGGTCGTGAATTTGTCCATGTCGTGCGTTCCCATTCGCGCCGGGACAGCAGGATGTCACGGTGCGGTGTGGATGGCCAGAAACGGCCGATTGTTCCAATTAGTCTTCGGCCTTGTCCAGGCGCTCAGCAAAGCGCTTGCGAAACAGAATACACCATATCATAATATAGTGTACTAATTTTTGCTGCGCGGAGCGGCCAGATGCCGGTCGCGCCCCATCCGTTCGGAGAACACGATGCCGTATCAATCGGTCTTCAGGCCGGATCTCTTCAAGGGTCAGACCATCATCATCACCGGCGGCGGCAGCGGGATCGGTCGTTGCACCGCACACGAGCTGGTAGCTCTCGGCGCCAATGTCGCGATCCTCGGCCGCACCGCCGAAAAGCTTGATGAGGTGAGGGCGGAGATTGAAGAGGACGGCGGGCGGGTGCTGACCCAGGTCTGCGATATCCGCGACGAGACGATGGTGATCGCAGCGATCGACGCCGTGCTTGGCGCCTATGGCCGTATCGACGGGCTCGTGAACAATGCCGGGGGGCAATATCGCGCGCCGATGAAAACCATCTCGACCAAGGGCTTTGAGGCGGTGGTTCGCAGCAATCTGACCGGCGGCTTTATCTTCATGCGCGAGGTCTACAACCGCTGGATGGAGGCGAACGGCGGGGCCATTGTCAACATCATCGCCGACATCTGGCATGGCTGGCCCGAATTCGCCCATTCCGGTGCGGCACGCGGGGGGATGCTGACGCTCACCGAAACCGCGGCGTGCGAATGGTCTTCCTCGGGCGTGCGCGTCAATGCGGTCGCCCCCGGTGGTATCGTGTCCAGCGGGTTCGATACCTACACGCCGGAAATGCAGAAGAAGCTGCATGATTTCACAGCCGGCGTGCCGCTCCAGCGGTTCGGCACCGAGGCCGAAATCTCGGCGGCGATCGTGTATCTTTTGTCGCCGGCTGCAGCCTACGTCACCGGTTCCTGCATCCGGGTTGACGGGGGCACGCCCAATGCGCGGACCACGTGGAAGCTCGAACCGCATCATCGCAGCACGGCCTTCGAAGGGTTTCATCGCTCCAAACTTCCGGAGGCATTGAAGAAGGCGCCATGAAGCCTGTCGGGCGGTGTCGATAAGATATCGTACGCGTATGTACGAATACAATAAGGCGAGGGAACGAGATGGCGGGACTTTACTTTGAGCAGTTTTCGGTCGGGCAAACTTTCGTTCATGAAATCCGGCGAACGGTCACCGACATGGACAACATCCTGTTCTCGTCGCTCACCTATAATCCGGCGGCGGTGCACATCGATCACGAATATGCCAAATCGACCGAATTCGGCAAACCGCTGATGAATTCGATCTTCACGCTCGGCCTGGTCATCGGCCTGTCGGTGCAGGACACCACACTCGGAACGACCGTCGGAAATCTCGGGATGGAAGACACGAAGTTTCCGCGCCCGGTCTTTGCCGGTGATACGATCAGGGCGGAAACGAAGATCCTGGCGGTGCGTGAGAGTAAGTCCCGTCCGACGCAGGGAATTGTGACCTTCGAGCATCGCGGCTTCAATCAGCACAATGAGGAAGTCGCCTATTGCCGTCGTATAGGCCTGATGATGAGGCGTCCCAAATGAGATTGCGCTCCCTTCTGTTTGTGCCTGGCGACAGCGAGCACAAATTCGCAAAGGCATCGGGCATCGGCGCCGACGCGCTGATTCTCGATCTTGAGGATGCCGTCGCGCCACCGCGCAAGGCGCTGGCGCGCGAGATGGTGAAAAATCTGCTGGGTGGTCCGGCGCGGGAATGGGCGTTCTTGGTGCGCATCAACCCGCTCGGCAGCGGCCTGACGCTTGGCGACCTCGCGGCGGTTGTCCGTCCCGGGCTCGACGGCATCCTGATCCCCAAGGTCAACGGCATGCAGGATATCGAACTCATTTCGAACTATGTCGACGTGCTGGAAGTCGCTACCGGCGTTACACCGGGAGACGTCAAACTGCTGGTGGTGGCGACCGAGACGCCGGCCGCCATGATCGGCTTTGCGGGTTATGCAACGCCAAACCGGCGCCTGGTCGCCATGACGTGGGGCGCCGAGGATCTCGGCGCGGCACTCGGCGCGCTCTCCAACAAGGAAGCCGACGGAAGCTGGACGTTTCCCTATCAGGTGGCGCGGGCGCAGTGCCTGTTTGCTGCGGGTGCTGCGGGTGCCATGGCGCTGGACACGCTGTACGGGGATTTCAGGGACGAGAAGGGATTGGCGGAAAGCTGTCGTATCGCGCGCCGCGACGGCTTTGTCGGAAAGATCGCCATTCACCCCGCTCAGGTCGCGACGATCAATCAATGCTTCACGCCGTCGGAGTCCGACCTGGCGCATGCGCGCCGCGTGGTGGCGGCCTTTGCCGCGCAGCCTGATGCGGGAACGCTCGGCATCGACGGCAAGATGTATGACATGCCGCATCTGATCGCAGCCAAGCGCGCGCTCGCCTCGGCCGGGGAGGACGTCACATGAGTGCATTGGCCAACGAGTTCGAGCCGGGAGACGATCAGGCGGCCATTCGCGAAGGCGTGCGCTCAGTCGTCACCCGCTTCGGCGACGACTACTGGCTGGCGCGCGATGACGACGGCAAGTTCCCGTTCGAATTTCATCGCGCGATGGCCGACGCGGGCTGGCTCGGCATCACCATGCCGGAAGAATATGGCGGATCCGGCCTCGGCGTGACCGAAGCCGCGATCATGATGCATGAAGTCGCCAGCCACGGCGGCGGAATGTCCGCAACCTCGGCGGTGCATATCAATCTGTTCGGACCGCATCCGATCGTCGTGAAGGGCACGCCGGAGCAGAAGGCGCGCTGGGTCCCGCGGCTGGTCGCCGGCGAGGATCAATGCTGCTTCGGCTTTACCGAGCCGGATGCCGGGCTGAACACGACGCGTATCAAGACTTTTGCGCAGAAGGTCGCCGGCGGCTATCTCGTGCATGGTCAGAAGGTCTGGACCTCGACCGCGCAGGTCGCCAACAAGATCATGCTGCTGACCCGGACCACCAAATACGAGGATTGCAAACGCCCGACCGACGGCATCACGATCTTCTACACCGATCTCGACCGGTCCAAGATCGACGTTCATCGCATTCCCAAGATGGGCCGCAAGTCGGTCGATTCCAACGCCATCTTCATCGACGGCCTGTTCATTCCGGAAGCCGACCGGATCGGCGAGGAGGGCAAGGGCTTTTCCTACATCCTGCACAGCCTCAACCCCGAGCGCATCCTGATTGCGGTCGAAGCGATCGGGATCGGCCAGGACGCGCTGCGCCGAGCGGCGAAATATGCGCGCGAGCGGGTGGTGTTCGACCGGCCGATCGGCCAGAACCAGGGCATCCAGCATCCGCTCGCGGAAAACTGGATGTATCTGGAATCAGCCTGGCAGATGGCGATGCGCGCCGCCTGGCTCTACGATCACGACAGACCCTGTGGCGCCGAAGCCAACGCCGCCAAATTCCTCGGCGCCCGCGCCGGCCACGACGCGGCGTGGCAGGCGATCATGACCCATGGCGGCTTTGGCTACGCCAAGGAATATCATGTCGAGCGGCTGTTCCGTGAAGTCTCGATCACGCGGCTGGCGCCGATCACGGAGCAACTAATCCTCAGCTTTATTGCCGAAAAAGTGCTGGAGCTGCCGAAGAGTTATTGAGGGTCATTGGCCTCATGGTTCGAGACGCGCGGCGTTGCCGCGCTCCTCACCATGAGGGTTCATCGCCTCATCCTGCCGCTATCAGACCTCATCCTGAGGAGCTTGCGCAGCAAGCGTCTCGAAGGATGCAGCCACCGAACCAGCCTAAAGATTCCGCGAAATCAGCTCACGCATTATCTCCGAGGTGCCGCCGTAAATCCGGAGCACCCGCGCATCCGCGTAGAGGCGGCAAATCTCATACTCGCGCATAAAGCCGTAGCCGCCGAAGAACTGCAGGCATTGGTCGACCAGTCGGCCATGCATTTCGGTGATCCAGAGTTTTGCCGTTGACGCCGCGTAGGTCGTCAGTTCGTGATTGATGTGGTCATGGAGGCACTGGTCGGCAAAGGCCCAGCCCACGGCAAGATCGGATTTCAGGTCGGCCAGCTTGAACCTTGTGTTCTGGAAGCTGCCGATCGGCGATCCAAAGGCATTGCGCTGCTGGACATAGTCCTTGGCGAGATCAAAAGCCTTCTGGGCGGCGGCGATCGAATGCAGCGCGATGGTCAGGCGCTCCTGCGGCAGCTCGCTCATCAGCGCGCCCATCGCGCCGCCTTCGGCTCCCAGCAGATTGCCGACGGGGACGCGGACATTGTCGAAGAACAGCTCTGAGGTGTCGGAGGAGAGGTGCCCGAGCTTTTCGAGGTTACGGCCGTGGCGGAAGCCGGGACGGTCGGTCTCGACGAGAATCAGACTCATTCCCCGTGACCCGCCTTCCGGGTTGGTCCTGACAACGACGATGACGAGGTCGCACATCTGCCCGTTGGAAATAAAAGTCTTCTGGCCCGAGATCACGAACTCATCGCCCTCGCGTAACGCGCGGGTGCGGATGCCCTGCAAATCGCTGCCGGTGCCGGGTTCGGTCATCGCGATGGCGCAAACGGTTTCGCCCGTCACCATGCGCGGCAGCCATTTCTTCTTCTGTTCGGGGCTGCCGTAACTGAGCAGGTAACCGCAGCAGACATCATTGTGCACGGAGAAGTCGGTGGCCGGCCCTGCGAAGCCGGAATAGCTCAGTTCCTCGATCACGACCGCGTTGTGCCGGAAGTCGCCGCCGGCGCCGCCGAACTCTTCCGGGACCTGCGGGCAGAGCAGACCGGCCGCGCCGCCGGCGCCCCAGAGCGACCTGTCGATGATCCCGGCTTCTTCCCATCGTGCGAAATCGGGCGCGATCTTTGACGCCGCGAAGCGCCGTACCGTTTCCCTGAACTGTTGATGTTCTTCGTCGTAAACCCTGCGGTGGGGTAGCATCGTGGCCTCCCGGCTTTTGGTATCACGACCAGGCCGTCGCACAGCCTTGATCGTTCGGGATCAGAAAGCGACCTTGTCGCCGCCCTTGAGCTCAAGGATCTCGCGCGCCTCGTCGGCCGTCGCGACGTCCAGTCCCAGCCCTTCGATGATCTTTCGAACCTGCGTCACATGGTCGGCGTTGGACGCCGCGAGCTGGCCGGCGCCGATCCACAGGCTGTCTTCGAGGCCGACCCGCACATTGCCGCCGATGGCCGCCGCAATCGCCGCGACCGGCATTTGCGCGCGTCCGGCGCCCAGCACCGACCAGCGGTAATTGTCGCCGAACAGGCGATCGGCGGTGCGCTTCATGTGCATGACGTCTTCCTGATGCGCGCCGATGCCGCCAAGCAGACCGAACACGGTCTGGATGAACAGCGGCGCTTTCACCAAACCCTCGGTCCAGAAGTAATGCAGATTGTAGAGGTGACTGGTGTCGTAGCACTCGAACTCATAGCGCGCGCCGGTCGAGTTGAGCGTTTCCAGCGCGTAACGGATATCCTTGAAGGAATTGCGGAACACGAGGTCATGGGAGCCTTCCAGCATCGCGGGCTCCCAGTCGTGCTTGAACTGCTTGTATCGCTTGAGCATCGGGAATAGGCCAAAGTTCATCGAACCCATGTTCAGGCTGGCGACCTCCGGCTTCCAGACTGCCGCCGGCTTGATCCGTTCCTCGACGGTCATATAGGGCGAGCCGCCGGTCGTGAGATTCACCACCACGTCGGATCGCTGCTTGATCACGCGAAGAAACGGCTCGAAGGCCTCCGGCGACTGATCCGGCCGGCCGTCGATCGGATTGCGGGCGTGAAGGTGCACGATCGCGGCGCCGGCCTCGGCCGCCCCGAGAGCGGATTCCGCGATCTCCGCCGCCGTCACCGGGAGGTGAGGCGACATCGAGGGCGTATGGATCGAGCCCGTGATCGCGCAGGAAATGATGACCTTACGTGCCGGCACGGTGTTTTCCTCTTGCAATACGCGTTCAACTAATGCCGGAGGAGGGCATCAGCCAAGGTGAGGGAAGCGACGTGTTCATTGCCAAAATGGCTAAGTGAACTTGTGGAAGTCCGGCGTCCGCTTCTCGTTGAAGGCGGCGACGCCTTCCTTCGATTCCGCGGTATCGTAGAACAGCTTCACGGCATGAAGGGCGAGGTTGCTGATACCGCGAATGTTGTCGCTGTCGGCGTTGAAGGAGCGTTTTGCGAGCGCGATCGCGGTCGGTGACCGCTGCGCGAGCTTGTCGGTCCAGTCCTTGACCGCGGCATCGAGTTCGGCGGCTGGAACCACCTTGTTGACCAGCCCCATTTCACGCGCCTGTTCGGCGGTGTAACGGTCGTTGATGAACCAGATTTCGCGCGCCTTCTTGTCGCCGACGTGGCGCGCGAGCAGGGCGGTGCCCCAGCCGGCGTCGACGGAGCCGACCTTGGGTCCAACTTGTCCGAATTGCGCAGTATCAGCGGCAATCGTCAGGTCGCACAGCGTCGCCAGCACGTTGCCGCCGCCGATCGCAAATCCGTTGACGCGCGCGATGACGGGTTTGGGAACATCGCGGATCAGGCCCTGCAGCTCGTCGATCGGCAGTCCGACGACGCCGCGGCCGTCATATTGTCCCTCATGGGCGGACTGATCGCCGCCGGTGCAGAAGGCCTTGTCGCCGGCGCCGGTCAGCACGATGCTCGAAACGTTACGGTCGTTGGCGGCGATCTGGAACGCCTGAATCAGTTCTTCGAGGGTCTGGCCGCGAAAGGCGTTATAGACCTTGGGCCGGTTGATGATGATCCAGGCGGCACGATCGCGAACTTCATAGATTACATCGGTGAACTTGCTGGGGTCGAACATCGTATTGTCCTCACATCTGCTAGATCATGTTCATGCCGCCGGAGACCGAGATGGCCTGTCCGGTGATGAATTTGCCGTCGTCCGACGCCAGCAGGGCAATGATGCCGGCATAGTCCTCGGGCTCGCCCATGCGCTTCAAGGGAATGCCGCGAACCATCGCGTCCTTCCACTTGACCGCCTGTTCGCCTTCGCCCAGCACGGCCGCCATCATCGGTGTGTTGGTGGGCCCCGGACACACCGCGTTCAGCAGCACGTTCTTGCGCGCGAGTTCGCGGGCGATCGATTTGGTGAAGGAGATCAGCCCGCCCTTGCAGGCCGAGTAGACCGCCTCGTCGCTGGTGCCGACGCGGGCGGCGTCGGACGCGATATTGATGATGCGGCCGCCGCCATGCTCGACCATCAGCGGCGCGATGGCGTGGTGGGTGTTGAGCGGACCATACAGATTGATCCGGATGATCTTGTCCCAGAGTTCCTTGTCGGTCTTCAGGAACGGCATCGGCCGGTCCCAGCCGGCGTTGTTGACGAGAACCCAGATCGGGCCAAGTTCGGCTTCGACCTGCGCGACTGCGCGATCGACCGAGGCGCGGTCGCCGACATCGACCGTGTAGGTCGTGATCGCCGACTTCGGCGCCAGTTTCGCCGTCTCATGTCCGGCGTCGGGATTGATGTCGAAAATCGCGACCTTGCAGCCTTCTTCCGCGAGCCGAAGGGTGATGGCGCGGCCGATGCCCTGGCCGCCGCCGGTAACGATCGCTACCTTGCCTGATAAGCCTTTCAAATCTCACTCCCTTGGTTTGCGACGCTTTGGTCGTCTGTTCTGTCTCGGCGGACCCCTCGGGCGCCCGCCGGCCGTGTGCCATCAATGGCGATCAACCGCTCTTGGCGAGCGCAAAACCACATTGCGCGAACATCTGGCGGGCAATGATGGTTTTCATGATCTCGATCGATCCGCCCGCAATCTTGACGATCCTTGCGTCGACATAGGCGCGCGCGATCGGGTACTCCGTCATATAACCCCAGCCGCCGAATAATTGCAGGCATTCATCGACCGCTTCGCAGTGAAGTTCGGAGGTGAACATCTTGGCCATCGCGGCGTCCACCGGATCGAGCTTTCCTTCCATGAACAGCGAAATGCACCGATCGGTAAAGACGCGGGCGACCGTCGCCTTGGTCTTGAGATCGGCAAGCTTGAACTGGGTATTCTGGAAGTTGGCGAGCTTTTGCCCGAACACGCTTCGGTCCGACGTATATTCAACGGTCCAGTCCAGCACGGTTTCGGTGACGGTGGCGGAGCGGATCGCCTGGGCGAGCCGCTCCTGCGACAGCTTCGTCATCATCAGGGCAAAACCCTTGCCTTCCTGTCCCAGCATGTTGGTGGCGGGAATGCGGATGTTCTCGAAGAACAGTTCGGAGGTATCCTGGGCCTTCATGCCGATTTTTTCGAGGTTTCTTCCGCGCTGAAAGCCGGGCCGGTTGCTCTCGACGATGAACAGCGTCACGCCCTTGGCGCCCGCGCTGCCGTCGGTCTTGGTCGCCAGCACGACGAAATCGCAGAGCTGGCCATTCGAGATGAAGACCTTCTGGCCGTTGATGACGAAATCATCGCCATCGCGCACCGCGCGGGTCCGGATCGCCTTGAGGTCGCTGCCTGCATGCGGTTCCGTCATGCCGAGCGAGCCGATCGCTTCGCCCGACACCATCTTCGGCAGCCATTGCCGCTTTTGCGCTTCGGTGCCGAATGAAAGCAGATAGGTCGCCACGAGATCGGTGTGGATTAGAAATCCCGGGCCGCTCGCGCCGGAGCGCCATAATTCCTCGAACACGACTACGTCGAACAGATAGTCGAGGCCCATGCCGCCATATTCTTCCGGAACGGTACAGCAGAGCAGCCCTTCGGCGCCGGCCTTGAGCCACAGTTCCCGTGGCACGATGCCGTCCTTTTCCCACTGCGCGTGAAACGGCACGATCTCGCGATCGACGAAGCGCCGGACCGATTCCCGGAAAATATGATGTTCCTCGCGGAAAATGGTGCGCTCGATCATCGACATGTCCACATCAATTTAGTTAGGTAGTGTACTATATGTTCGAGGATGGTAAAAGGCAAGCTGGCGCCGCGGGCTTTTTGCATCAGGGGTCGACGACGTCAGCGTCAGGACTTTCGCGTGCGTTCCCGGCAGATCAGCGTTGCAAACGCTGTAGAGTTTTCGCGGCGGCAGGACCATTCGTTTAAACTAGTACACAGATATACGATATGCTATAGGGCGAAAAACGGCGGCGGAGAGGAAGCCCATGGACGAACTGGGAAAGTTGCAGCAATTCCGGGCCGAACGCAGCGAAAACAAAGTCCTGCATCTTGTTTTCGACATGCCCGGCCGTCCGATGAATGTGTTCTCCAACGCCGCGATCGCTGAACTCGCCATTTTCAGCCGGTGGCTCCGCGACAGTGACGTCAAGGGCGTGGTGATCCGCTCAGGTAAGCCATCGGCATTCTGTGCCGGCGCTGATCTCGCCGAACTGGGATTGGCCTACGACATGATCATGGCAGCGCCGGCCGAGACGCGGGATCGCGTGGCGTTCGACCATTTCTTCCGTCTCAGTCAGGCGCTGCGTGGAATCGAGACCGCGGGCAAGCCGGTCGCGGCGGCAATCGCGGGCCTGGCGCTCGGCGGCGGCGGCGAACTGGCGCTTGCGACCCATCATCGGGTCATGGTCGACGATCCCAAGGTCGCGTTTGGCTTGCCGGAGTCACTGGTCGGGCTGTTGCCGGGAGGCGGGGGAACCCAACGGCTGCCGCGTCTGACCGGAATCGAAAAGGCATTTCCGATCCTGCTGGAAGGCGCGCGGCTGTCCGGGCAGGGCGCTGTCGCCGCCGGCGTGGTCGATCAACTGGTTCCTGCCGGTGAAGAGGTGGCGGCGGCGGAACGATGGGTGCTGTCGCATCCATCGGCGTCGCAGCCATGGGATCGCCTCGGATGGCAGCCGGCGGATGCGGATGATGCCGCCTCGATCATTGCGCGAAAGCGGGAAAGCGTCCTGGCCGAAACCCTCGGACACTATCCGGCACCGCTCGCCATCCTGGATTGCGTCGCGGAGGGATTGCCGCAGCCCTTTGATGCGGCGATCCGCAGCGAGATGCAGATATTCGCAAAGCTCATCCAGCGGCGCGAGCCGCGCAACATGATCAGGACGCTGTTTCTCGGCCGGCTCGATCACGACCGTTTTCGCAAGGCGGGAGGCATCCCGGCGCCGGTGGAACAGGCCGCGGCGGCGGTATCGGAGGCGCTGCAGGCCGGAGCAGATGCAACGCTTGCAAACGCGTTCGCCCGCGCCGGTTTTCACGGCCCGAGCAAGGCGCCGGCATTCGATGGCGTCATTGCGCAGTCAACGTTCTGGCTGGAGGCGGAGCCTGTCAGCGACGGCAAACGCGCGCTGCGCGAGCGGTTGACCCGGGCGTATGCCGTGGCAGACCAATGGCGGGCCAGTTTTTCAGAGGATCAGCGCCGCGCGGCGGATTATCTGCTGGTCACGAAATACGGCTTTCCCGCCTACATGGCAGGTGCCTTCTCTTCCGCTCAGCCGGGCGCTTAGGGTGACGCCGGTGTCGAAAGCTTCCTGTACCGCGGCTCGCGCAACTCAATTGAGAGAACGACAGTGTCAAAACCTCTGACCGGCATCCGCGTCCTCGACTTGTCGAAGGTTTTGGCAGGTCCGTTATGCGCGCAATATCTCGGCGATCTCGGTGCCGACATCATCAAGGTGGAGACCGTCGGCCAGGGCGACGAGACGCGCGGCTGGCCGCCGTTTCCGGCGCCGGGTCTCGGCACGGTCTTTCTCAGCGCCAACCGTAACAAGCGCAGCATCGCCGTCGACATGAAGACGGAAAAAGGTCGCGAGATCGTCCATGCGCTGGCCAAATCCGCCGACGTGGCCATCGAAAGCTTTGGAACCGGGGTTGCCGAACGGCTGGGCATCGACGCCGCAACGCTTCGCACCCTGAACGACCGCCTGATCCATTGCAGCATCTCCGGGTTTGGCCGCGCGGGGCCGCTGAAGAACTCGCCCGGCTATGACGTGATCCTGCAGGCGTTTTGCGGGGTCATGTCGATGACCGGCGACGAGGACGGCGGCTATATCCGCAGTCCGATCTCGCCGATCGACCAGATGACCGGCGTGCACGCCTTCAGCGGCATTCTGGCGCTGCTGTATGCGCGGGAAAAAACCGGGAAGGGCGGCGAGATCCAGGTCTCGCTGTTCGAAACTGCGCTGGGCCTGCTCGGTTACAATCTCCAGACCTTCTGGGAACGCGGCGTTCAACCGCCGAAATGCGGCTCGAGTCATGAATCGCTGTGTCCCTATCAGGCCTTCGAGGCGGCCGACGGGCCGATCATGATCGGGGTCGCGAACGACAATCTCTGGCGCAAGTTCTGCGCGGTCACCGGATTGAGCGCGATCGTCGATGATATCAGGTTCAAGACCAATGCGGATCGCGTTGCGCACCGCAAGGAAACCCTCGGTCATGTCGAGGCCGCGCTGCGGCAAAATTCCGTCGCGCACTGGAACGAGGTGCTGACCGGCGTCGGCGTGCCCTGCGCGCCGATCAATTCGATCGCGCAGTTGCTCGACCACCCGCACACCAAGGCGAGCGGCATCATTGTCGACTATGAGCACCAGACCGCGGGCCGGCTGAAGGGCGTCGGTCACCCGGTTCTAATCAACGGCGCGGAACGTCGCGCAGGCAGGCCGCCGCCGGTGCTGGGACAGCACACCGACGACGTGCTGGGTGAAATAGGTCTGTCATCCGACGTAATCGGCGAATTGCGTCGGGAACGAGTAATCGGTTGAGGTTTGCGCCGCTTAAGGGGAAATTGAGAAGATGGGACAATCAACGGATACGGCCCTGGCCGCGCTGAAAATCAGTGGACGTGTCGCTTACGAGCGCCTTGCGCGGCCAATGGCGCGCCGATTCGACGATGTGCCCTGCACACCTTACGCCGTCACGCCGGAGTGGCTGACGGCCGTGCTCTGCGGCAAGGTCCCGGGAGCCATTGTCACAGACGTTGAAGTCAAGCCCGCGAGTGCGGGCACCCACGAGCGGCATCAGTTGAGAGTGTCCTACAACGAGGAAGGTCGCCGCGCCGGCTTGCCGGTCTCGATCTTCACCAAGTCGCTGCCGAGCATCGTCACCCGTATGATCGGCGGCTTCAACGGGACGGCGCGCGTGGAGGGCAGCTTCTTCACGCAGATCCGCCCGCAGCTCGAGATCGAAGCCCCGCTGTGCTATCATTCCGCCTATGATCGGCGGACGTTTGCGGCGATCCATCTGCTGGAAGATATGGTCGCAACCAAAAAGGCGACGTTCTGCAATCACAAGACATACGTCACCCGCGCGATGGCAGACGACATGATCGATCTGTTGGCATCGTTGCACGGCCGCTTTTACGGCGATCCGACGCTGGCCGAACGCTACCGCTGGCTCGCCAGCTATCCCCGATGGTTCACCATTGGGGCTGCAAAAATGGGCACCGAGTATTACACAAGGAAAGCGTTTGACGCCGCTGCTCACGTCATTCCAACTGCGGTCATGGCGCGCCGCGACGATGTCTGGCCGGCAACGATGCGCGCACTTGCGCTGCATGACAGCGAGCCGCAGGGCCTCATTCACTCCGACGTGCACATCGGCAACTGGTACCGGACAGGCGCAGGCCAGATGGGTTTGTGTGACTGGCAATGTCTGTCACGCGGCCATTGGTCACGCGACTTCGCCTACGCCGTGACGGCGTCGCTGACGCCGGACGATCGGCGGAGCTGGGAGCGCGAACTGCTGGCCCGCTATATCGAGCAATTCGCGGAGAAGACCGGCGTCAAGCCGGACTTCGATCTCAGCTTCCAGCGCTACCGGCAGCAGATCGTGCACGCGCTCGCGATGTGGACGATCACGCTGTGCCACTCGCCGCTGTTGCCGAACATGCAGCCCGAGGCCACCACGCTCACGATGATCGAGCGGATGACGACGGCGATGGCCGATCTGGATGCGCTCGATAGTTGATCTTCGTTGGCTTGCAGCTTCGCGCGCCGAAGTCCGTCGCATCGTTGCGCTTGTGTACGAATTATTCAGCAGAACTCCCTTCGTGACGGCATACGTGTGGCAGAGCAGCGCAGGTCGGTCGGCGTTTTGCGTTTGCGGGACATATAAGTATATGATAAACACGTGTACTAAATAGTGGGCGTAGACCCGGCTCCGCCGGTACGGCGGGAAAAGAAGCAGTTGGCATCGCCCGCGATCGGATCGTTGGCACACGCTTAACGTGGCGGGGAGGGTGTTTTGCGGAAGCGGGTGCGCAAAGTGACAGCGTATCGGACGGACGCTTTTCGTCCGACGACGCATGACGAGAGGGCGCCGGCGTGATCGCGCTGTTGATCGCCAATTCGCTGGCGCTTGCCTCGCTGCTGATCATGCTCGCCAGCGGCCTCGCGCTGATCTACGGGCTGCGCGACGTCATCAATTTCGGTCACGGCGCGATCTACATGCTCGGCGCCTATCTCGGCTACACGGTTTCGCTGGTCGGTGGATTCTGGCTGGCATTGATCGTGGTGCCGATCCTGCTTGCGCTGCTCGGGATAGCCTTCGAGTATCTGGCGCTGCGGCCCCTGCAAGGCAGGTCGCATATCGAGGTCGCGCTGGTCACGCTTGGCCTCGGCATCATCCTCGGACAGATCATCATTTTCTTCTATGGCGGCGTTGCGCGCAGCGTCGATGCGCCGCAGATCCTGTCCGGTTCGGTCACGGTCCTGAACCTGTCCTATCCGGTCTACCGCATCTTCCTGATCATCATGGGGCTGGGGTCGTGCGCGCTGCTTGCGCTGTGGCTCGGATACACATCCTCGGGACTCTATGTCCGCGCCGTGAGTCAGGATCCGTCGGTGGCGCGCATGATGGGCATCAATGCCGACCGGCTCAGCCTGCTGGTGACCAGTCTCAGCACCGCGTTTGCCGGAGTCGCAGGTGTGCTGGCAGGTCCCTATCTGTCGATTGACCCGGGAATGGACGTCACGATGATTGTCAACTGCCTCATCATCGTGGTGATCGGCGGCACCGGAAGTATCGGCGGCGCGATCGTCGCGGCATTGCTGTTCGGATTCATGCAGGTCGCCGGATCGGTTTTCCTGCCGAATATCGCTGCACTGGTTCCCTACATCTTGCTGATGATCGTGTTGTTGGTCGCCCCCCGCGGCATCGGGCGCGGCAGGGTGCTCAATTGAGTAACCGGACAACGACCGCGGCAAGCGAGCGCGTTGCCCCACTTGGCGCGATCGGCGGATCGTCCTTGCGCGTGCCGCTGACCCTTGTCGCGGTTGCGATCGTGTTCGTGGTGGGTGCGGTGGCGCCAACCCGCTTCGCCGGCGACTTCGCGCTCCGGCTTGGAAATGAAGGCTTGCTGCTCGGCATGCTCGCGCTCAGCGTCGCGTTCCTGATGAACCAGGCCGGACTGGTGGCGCTGGGCGCGGCGAGTATCTATGGCGGCTCCGGCCTGCTGTTCGCGATCGCCATGAACGATTGGAACCTGACCCCGATGGTGGCGCTCTGCGTCGCCTTTCTCATCATTGTCGTCTACGCCACCGTTCTAGGCGCGCTCATCGTGCGCACCAACCCGCTCGCCTTCATGATGCTGACGCTTGCCGCCGGCGAGATGATCAGCCACGCGGTCATGCTGGAAGCATTGCGCGACTATACTGGAGGCGCCGACGGCCTCGTCGTCAGCTTCAAGGGCACGGTATTCGGCATGGAGGCGGCGGACTTTGCCAGCCCGGCGCGGTTCTGGGTGGTGATGTGGGTCGCGGCATGGCTTTCGGGATTGGCGCTGTGGGCGGTCGGCCGCTCCCGCCTCGGCGCCATCCTGCGGGCGGTGCGCGAGAACGAGGAACGCATGCGGTTCTCGGGATTCGACACCTATCTGCCGCGCCTGATCGCCTACGTCCTCGTCAACATCGTCGCCGCCGTCGCCGGCCTGCTGCACGTCCTCAACGCCGGCTTCGTCTCGCCGGAGAGCCTTGGGATTTCGGTCAGCACCAATTCGCTGGTTGCGGCCCTGATGGGCGGCATCGCCGGCTCCGTGGGACCGCTGCTGGGCGGCGTGATCTTCTCCTTTGCGCAGGATGAATTCGGCGCGCGCGGGCTGACGCAGCTTTTGACCGGCATCGCCATTGTCGTGTTCATCGTGGTTTTCCCGCGCGGTGTCGTCGGCGGATTGTCGAGCATGGCATGGCTGCGGAAGCTCGGCGGCAGGCGGGAGGCTTCCTGACATGCTCAAGATCGAGAATCTTTCCGTGAGCTATGGATCGGTCCGCGCTTTGTCTGATGTCGATCTGGAAGTCCTTGGCGACGGCATTCTTCACGGCGTCATTGGTCCCAACGGCGCCGGCAAATCCACGCTGCTCGACGCGGTTTGCGGTCGCCGCCGTCCGGTTGCGGGAACCGTTCATTATCGCAACGAGGATATCACGCGGCGCTCGGTGGCCTGGCGGCGCCGGCAGGGCATGGCGCGCTCGTTTCAGCGCACCAGCGTGTTCCAGGATCTCACCGTTCACGAGCAGCTTTACCTTGTCGCGCAGCATCTTGGCGACAACAGGCTCGACGACGTGATCGAGGTGATGGATCTTGCCGGTTATCTGCACCAGAAAGCCGGACGCATCGCCTACGGCGTGCAGCGCAGGGTGGACGTCGCCCTGGCCCTGATCGGCCGCCCGCATCTGCTGTTGCTGGACGAGCCGGGCGCAGGGCTTTCGGCGGCGGAGACGCTGCACCTGTTCGAGCATCTGCGCGATCTCGTGCGCGAGCGAAAAATCGCGGCTGTCGTGGTTGAGCATGATGTCGACGCGGTATTCGCCTGCTGCGGCAAGGTCACCGTGCTCGACCTCGGCCGCCACCTCGCCACCGGCACGCCCCAGGAAATTCGCGCCGACCATCGCGTCGTCGCCGCTTATCTTGGAACCGCGGCATGAGCGCGCTCCGCATCGAGAAGCTGGTTGCCGGCTACGGCGCCTCGACGGTGCTGCACGGCATCGACCTCACGGTCAATGAAGGGGAATCGGTCGCCGTGGTGGGCCGCAACGGGGCGGGCAAGTCGACCCTGCTGCTCTCGGTTTTTCGCGAGACCAACATCATCTCCGGCGCGATCTGGGTGCATGACAGCAGGGTCGATCATCTGCCCGGCTATATGGCGGCGAAGCTCGGGATTTCGATTGCGCCGCAGGGCCGTCGTATCCTGCCCAATCTGACCGTCAAGGAGAACCTGCTTCTCAGCAAGGCGGCGGGCAGGGCGGGGTATTGGGATCTCAAAGCCGTCTACGAACTGTTTCCGGTACTCGAGGAGCGCGCGAACCGGCCCGGCACGATGTTGAGCGGCGGCCAGCAGCAGATGCTGGCGATCGGCCGGGCACTGATGGCCAATCCGAGCCTGGTCTTTCTCGACGAGCCGTCGGAAGGCCTTTCGCCGGTGCTGATCGACGGGCTGGTCGGCGCGCTCAATACGATCCGCCAGGCAGGAACCGGCGTGCTGGTGGTCGAGCAGCATTTGAATCTGGTCAAGCGTGCGACCGATCGTTTCATCATTCTGGCCAAGGGAGAAGTCGTCGGCTCAGGACCGACACCGGCGATCGGTGCGCCTGAAAACCAGGCACTGATGGCGTTGTAATCAGAAAATTTAAAACCAGGCGTAGGGAGAGGACATATGAGGAAGGCACTTACCAGTACGGGCTTCGGCGCGCTGCTTTCGGCGGCCCTCGCCATCGCGATGGCAACCACGGTGCCATCAGCAGCTTCCGCCAACGATACCGTCAAGATCGGCGTGCTGCTGATTGACAGCGGGCCCTTGGCCGGCCTGAAGGAGACCCAGACAAAGGCAGTCAATCTTGCGATCGAGCGGATCAATGCCGCCGGCGGCGGCGCCGGCAAGAAGCTTGAAGCCGTCTTCATCACCTATCCCGGTACGCCTGATACCGCCGTGGACGGTGCCACCCGCGCGGTCCAGAAGGATGGCGCGTTGTTCATTACCGGAATGGACACCTCGTCCGTCTCGCCGGCGCTGCAGGCGAAACTTCCCGCATTGAAAGCCTTGATGGTCGAAGTGATGGCCAATGCCGACGGCCTGACCGGCAAGGGCTGCTCGCCGAACTACTTCCGGGTCAACGCCAACGATTCGATGATCATGGGCTCCTACAGGGAATTCCTGAAGGACCAGGGCGTCAAGAAATGGGACATCATCGCGGTCGATTATGCGGCAGGGCGCGACTCCGCCGACAAGTTCAAGGGCTTGATTACCTCGCAGGGTGGAACGATCGCGAAAACGTTGTTCACCCCGTTCGGAACGCCGGACTTCGGCGCCAAGATATCCGAGCTCGGCGCAGAGCCGGCCGACGGCCTGTTCGTGACGATCTTCGGCAGCGACGCCATCAACCTCGCCAAGCAGCAGCAGCAGTTCGGCCTGTTCAAGAAGTACAAGATGGTGCTGGGAAATTCCTTCGTGATCCCGCAGACGCTACCCGCGCAGGGCGACACGGTGCTGGGCGTCTATCAGAACATCGGCTTCGTTGCCGGCTTCCCGGGCGCGCAGGCCGAGGCCTTCGTGAAGGCTTATAGTGAAAAGTACAACGGCGAACTGCCGCCTTACACCGGTGCCGACCAGTACGCCGCCATTGAGCTGATTGCTGCCGCACTCAACAAGGCGAAATCGACCGACATCAACGCCGTCCGGGCGGCGCTGTCGGGCCTCAAGGCCGACACGGTGCTTGGCGACGTGGAAATGCGCGCGGGCGACCATCAGGCCGTGCGGCGGATGGCCATCAGCCAGATCCTGCCGGGCAAGGATGGCAAGCCGACCTACCATATCAAGAAGATCGAGCCGGGTCCGGACATCATTCCCCCGGTCGATCCCGCCTGCAAGAAGTGAGCGAGCCGGCGCCGATGTCGATCAGATTTCGACGCCGGCGCCGAATTATCTGCGCCAGGCCGCGCCCTTTCGCAGCCTGCCTGTCACGCCACCAGCGACACCTTGCCGAATTGCGCCCCGGACGCGAGATGATCGAATGCGGCGCGTATGTCCGCCATGTGAAATGTCGCATCGATGACCGGTTTCACCAGACCGCGATTGAACACATCGAGCAGCTGGCGGAATTCGGCAAGGCTGCCGCCGGTCGATCCGTAAATCTCCAGCTGGCGGATGAACACGCGCTGCAGATCGGCCGGCGGGTTGGAACCCGTCGTCGCGCCGCAGGTGACAAGCCGGCCGCCGCGCCGCAGCGACCGCAGCGATTCACCCCAGCTCGCTTCGCCGACGCTGTCGATCACCATATCGACGCCGCCATTGCTCATCTGCAGGATTGCGTTCGACACCCGGTCTTTTTGATAGTTGACGCCGCCGCTGGCGCCGAGCGCGATCGCGCGCTCGATCTTGGCGTCGCTGGACGAAGTGACGAAGACCCGCGCGCCGGCCAGTTTTGCCAGCTGCAGGCAGGCGACGGCGACGCCCCCGCCGATGCCGACGATCAGGATGCTCTCGCCGGGCTGCAAGGTTTTCTTGCCGAACAGCATGCGCCAGGCGGTGAGGTGACCCGTCATCAGCGCGCCGGCCGCGACCAGATCGGCGTCGTCGGGCAGGGGCAGGAAACATCGGCTCGGCATCGCGATATATTCGGCAAAGCCGCCATGGCGGTGCTCGCCCATGATCTTCACGTTCTCGCACAGCGGCTGGTCGCCGGCGAGGCAATAGCGGCATTGGTTGCAAAACGCCTCGGAAAACAGAACGGCCTTCATGCCGGGCTTCAACCCGCTGCCGGGCTCGGCCTCGACGATCTCGCCCGCGGCCTCCACGCCCATCACCTGCGGCAGGGTGTGCGTGATCCCGGCGCCGTTGTCGCGCATGTAGAGATCGACGCGATTGAGCGACGAGGCCGCGACCTTGAGCACGGACTCGCCGGGGGCAGGGGCCGGATCGGGAAAATCCCGCCAGCTGACGCCGCCGGCTCCGCGCCGTTCCAGGACCGCCGCTTTCATGGTGCCTTCTCCTTCGCCCGCCGCGCGTTCCGGTATTCGGACACACGTTTATCATATGTGCCTTGTGCTTGTTCCCTCAAGTCGCCGTCGCGCCTCGCCGCGGTCGGTACGCGGTCCGGTGTCGATAGGTGAACGGACCGGTCGATTTTGGAGTTGCGGTTCGTTCTAAAACTAGTACACTAGCTAACGAATAGGCCGTCAAGCGCCGCGATAAGATTTCAGGGAGAGAACGCATGAGCGGAAATCGATTTGATCCCGTCGCCCACGCAACGTCGATGCGCGAAGGCGGCTTCTGGATCGACAAGAGCTTCGACGAGTTTCTGCAAGCGACCATCGCGGCCACCCCGGGAAAGCTCGCCCTTCTGGCCGACCGCGCCGATCGCCCCGAGGCCAAGCGCTTCACCTATGCCGAGCTCGGCGATCTGATTTCGCGCGCGGCGGCCGCCTTGAAGGGCCTCGGGATCGGCCCTCGCGACGTCGTCTCGGTTCAGCTTCCCAATTGGTGGGAGTTTGCCGTGATCGCGCTCGCCGCCTTCCGGGTCGGCGCCGTCGTCAATCCCCTGATGCCGATCTTCCGCGAACATGAGCTGAGCTACATGCTCGATTTTGCGGAAACCAAGCTTTTGATCGTGCCAAAACTGTTCCGTGGCTTCGATCACGAGGCGATGGCGCAGTCGCTGCGGCCCAAACTGTCAAAACTGCAGCACATCATCGTTGTCGACGGCGAGGGGGCGAACAGCTTCGACCAGGCGCTGCTCTCCGGCAGCGATCGTCTCGCGCCGCCCCCGATCGGGGAGATCGGCGCGCTTCCCGCCGATCAGATGGCCGTGCTGATGTTCACCTCGGGCACCACAGGGTCGCCCAAGGGCGTCATGCATTGCCTCAATACGCTGCTGGCCTGCAATATCGCACTGGCCGGCCGCTTCGGCCTCGACACCAACGACACGATGCTGGTCTGTTCGCCGCTCGGCCATATGACCGGCTTTGCGGCCGGCATGCTGCTCGGCCTCAAGATCGGCGCCACCGTCGTGTTCCAGGACGTGTGGGAGCCGAAGCGCGGCATCGCGATCATGGCCAATGAAGGCGTAACCTACTCGGCTGGCGCTGCGACGTTCCTTGCCGACATGTGCGAAGCGGTCGCCGGTGGCGCAGCGAAGCCTGCGCGGCTGCGCAAATTCCTGTGCGCCGGCGCGCCAATTCCGCCGGCATTGATCGATCGCGTCTACCGCGAGCTCGATCTCAAGGTCTGTTCGCTGTGGGGCATGACGGAATCGCTGTCGAGTACCTTGACCGAGCCCGAGCGCGCGCTCGAGAAATCGTCGAAGACCGACGGTCGGCCGCTGGAGGGCGTCGCCGTAAAGGTGCTGCGCATGGACGGATCGCCGGCGCCGGTCGGCGAGAAGGGATTGCTCAAGGTGCGCGGCGCGCAGATGTGCCTCGGCTACTACAAACGCGCCGACATGGAGCCGTTCGACGCCGAGGGGTGGTTCGACACCGGCGACATGGCCTACATGGACGACGAGGGCTACATCCGCATCGACGGCCGCATCAAGGACATCATCATCCGCGGCGGCGAGAACGTGCCGGTCTTCGATATCGAGAACCTGCTGTTCAAGCATCCCGCCGTGCTTTCGACCGCGATCGTGGGTTATCCGGATCCGCGCCTCGGCGAGCGTGCCTGCGCATTCGTGGTGCTGCGTCCCGGCCAGACGCTCGATCTGGCCGCCGTGCAGGCCCTGATGGCGGAGCACAAGGTCGCGAAGCAATATTGGCCGGAACGCATCGAGATCGTCGCCGACCTGCCAAAAACCCCGGCGGGCAAGGTGCAAAAATTCCAGCTGCGTGAGATCGCAAAAGCCTTCGCCGAACCGCCGCACAAGGCCAGCGCATGAATTCCCGCCTGCAGGATCGCGTGTGCGTCGTCACCGGCGCCGCGCGGGGGATCGGCCTTGCGATCGCCGAGCGCTTCGGCCAGGAGGGCGGTCGCATCGCCTGTGTCGACGTCAGCGCGCGCCGTCTGAAGCCTGCGGTCGAGGGGTTGAAGAGCAAGGGGTTCGACGCCAGGCCCTATGAGGTCGATGTCGGCAAGCGGGACGATGTCCATGCCCTGTTTGCGCGGATCGAGAGCGAGTTTGCGGCGCCGGTCGCGGTACTCGTCAACAATGCCGTCTTTGCGCGGTTCGAGCCGCTGGCGCAGATCGAGGTCGAGACCGTCGACCGCATGTTCGCGGTCGGCGTGCACGGCCTGATCTGGACCACGCAAGCGGCGGCGCCGCAGATGGAGCGTCGCGGCGGCGGCTCGATCGTGAATTTGAGTTCGGTGTCGGCGTTCAACCCCGCCAAGGATTCCATTGCCTATTCCGCGCTGAAGGCCGGTGTCGTCGGTCTCTCCCGTGCATCGGCGATCGAGCTCAGTGCCAGGAAGATCCGCGTCAACGTGATCGCGCCGGGCATGATCGGCACGCCGGCTTCGATCGCGCAATTCGATGAAGCTACCATCGCCACGCGTCAAGCCGAGATGCCGGCCGGACGCTTTGGCGAACCGGAAGAGATCGCCGCCCTTGCCGCATTCCTCGCCAGCGACGACGCGAGCTACATCCAGGGCGCCGTCGTCACCGCCGACGGCGGTTGGACCATCCCTGCCAGATAAGGAGAAGCGCAATGAAGCGACTGGAGGGCAAGCGCGCGGTCGTTACCGGCGGTGGCAGCGGCATCGGCCGCGCCAGCGCGATTCGTTTCGCGCGCGAAGGCGCTTCCGTGCTGGTGGTCGGCCGCGCCGGCAATACCGAGGAAACGGCAGCAGCGATCCGGGACGAAGGCGGCATCGCATCGGCGTTGATCACGGACGCGGCGGTCGAGGAAAACGTCGCCGAGATCGTCCGGCGCTGCGTGGCGGAATTCGGCGGTCTGGAAATCTTCTTCGCCAATATCGGCGTGACCGGAACCAACACGCCGCTGCTGGAGCAGACGGTCGAGGAGTGGTCGGAAGTCTACCGCATCAACACCATCAGTTGCTTCCTTGCCATCAAATATGCCGGCCGGCACATGACGGCGCAGGGCTACGGCTCTATCATCCTTACCTCGTCGGCCGCATCGCTGCGCGCCAATGCCGGCGCCATCTCCTACAGCGCGAGCAAGGCGGCGGTGAACAATCTGGCGCAGACGGCGGCCAATGCCTTTGCCGGCACCGGAGTGCGCGTCAATGCCGTGCTGCCCGGGCTGGTCGAAACGCAGCTGACCCGAAAAGTGTTCGAGGATGCCCGCGCGCGGGGCGTTGAAGCCAAGCTCGGCCATGTGACGCCGATGAAACGCCCCGGGCGTTCCGAGGAAATCGCCGCCGCCGCGGCTTTCCTTGCCAGCGATGATTCTTCCTATGTGGACGGACAATTGCTCTCGGTCGACGGCGGCGTCAGCAGTACCCACCCTTATGGGCGGATCGCGCTCTAGCAGCGGCCCAAAACAAAGAGAGCACCGGGAGAGGCGCCATGGATTTCGAACTGCCCAAGGAAATCACCGACAAGCTTGCTGAGCTGGACGCCTTCATCGAGGCCGAGATCAAACCGCTCGAGCGCGACAATATCAGGTTCTTCGATCATCGCCGCGAGAATGCCCGAACCGACTGGGACGATGACGGACGCCCGCGCACCGAATGGCGTGCGCTGATCAGCGAAATGGAGCGTCGCGCCGACAAGGCAGGGCATCTGCGCTACGGCCTGCCGAAATCATGCGGCGGCCAGGCCGCCTCCAATCTGGCGATCGCCGCCATCCGCGAGCACCTCGCCGCCAAGGGACTCGGCCTGCACAACGATCTGCAGGACGAATCTTCGATCGTCGGCAATTTCCCGATCATTCCGGCGCTCGCCGACTACGGCACCGAGGAACAGAAGAGCTATATCGAGGGCATCATTACCGGAAACAAACACCTTTCCTTCGCCCTGACCGAACCCGGACATGGCAGCGACGCGACGTGGCTGGAGACGGAAGGCGTACGTGACGGCGATCATTGGGTCATCAACGGCCGCAAGCGCTGGAACAGCCAGGTGGCCCGCGCCCACGCCAATCTGGTCTTTGCCCGCACCTCCGGCAAGCCGGGCGAGGCCAAAGGCATTACCGCCTTCATCGTTCCGACGGATACGCCCGGCCATCACGTGCTCTACAATCACTGGACTTTCAACATGCCCAGCGATCACGCGGAGACGGAACTGGTCAACGTGCGCGTGCCCGACAGCGCGATCCTGCACAGGGAGGGCGAGGGCCTCGTCGTCGCGCAGCGCTTTGTGCACGAAAACCGCGTGCGCCAGGCGGCGGCGAGCGCGGGCGCCGCTCGGTACTGTATCCTGAAGGCCGTCGAATACGCCAAGGACCGCGTCGCCTTTGGCGAGCCGCTCGCGCGGAAGCAGGCGGTGCAGTTTCCGCTGGTCGAGCTGTGGGCCGAATACGAATTGGTGCGCAACTTCATCTTCCGTACGGCGTGGCAGATGGACCGCCAGAATCCGCTTGATATCAGCGACATGGTCTCGATCTGTAACTTCCGCGCCAACCGGCTGTGCTGCGAGGCGGCCGACCGGGCGATGCAGGTGCATGGCGGCATTGGGTACAGCCGTGCAATGCCGTTCGAGCACATCTACCGCCACCATCGCCGTTATCGGATTACCGAGGGCACCGAGGAAGTGCAGATAAGGCGCGTCGCGCAATACCTGTTCAACTTCAGCGGCAAGCGTGCGAGCAGCGGATGACCGGGGCTGATGCCTCCGACCGCGGCATCGACTTCGACGTGGCGCGGCTCGATGAATATCTGAAGGGCTGGCTCGGCGGCACAGGTCCGACGCGGGTGGAACGCACGCATGGCGGGATGTCGAACCCGACATATTTTGTCAGCCGCGGCGAGTGGCGCGCGGTGCTGCGCAAGCAGCCGAAGGACGTGCTGCCGTCGGCACATGCGATCGACCGCGAATTTCGTGTGCTGACGGCGCTGCAAGGCAGCTCCGTTCCGACACCAAAACCCTATCGGTACTGCGAGGATCGCGAGATCGTCGGGACGCCGTTCTATCTCATGGAATGGTTGGGCGGTCGCGTCTTTAACGAGTTCGGCACTCCGGGACTCGCCCGCGCCGAGCGCGCCGAGCTGTTCGGCTCGATGTGCGCCGCGCTGGCCGCCATCCACCGGCTGGACTACCGGGCGTTGGGGCTAGGCGATTTCGGCCGGCCCGGAAACTATTTTGCCCGCCAGCTCAAGCGCTGGTCGGAGCAATGGACAAAATTCCGGAGCGGCGATGACGATAACCCCGCGCTCGACAGGATGGTGCGCTGGCTTGCCGAGCGCTTGCCCGAAAGCGAGACCACAGCCCTTTGTCATGGCGACTTCCGTATCGCCAACGTGATGTTTCATGCAACAGAGCCGCGCGTGATCGGCGTGCTCGACTGGGAGCTTTCGACGCTCGGTCATCCGCTCGTCGATCTCGCTTTCAACAGCCAGGCCTGGCTGATGGCGCCGGACGAAAACGGCGGATTGCTTGGCCTGCCGCTGGAGGAGCTGGGGATTCCGTCCGAGCGCGATTACCTCGAACTCTATTACAAGCTGTCCGGCGCGACCGAGTGTCTTTCGCGGTTTCACCAGGTGTTCGCGATGTTTCGCGGCGCGGTCGGCAGCGCCGGCGTCGCCGCGCGCGGGGATCTCGGCACCGGGGTGTTGCCGGACGCGGCGCGTGTCGGACGGCATCTGGCGCGGGCCTATGCGAAGCGCGGTGTTGCGTTGATCGAGGACGAACGATGAGCATGCGCGAACGGCCCGCCATGACCATCGACGAGGCGATCCGGCGCCGCCGCTCGGTGCGTGGCTTTCTGCCCGACGAGGTTCCCGAGGCGATGCTCCGCGAGGTGTTCGAGCTTGCGCAATGGTCGCCGTCGAACTGCAACGTGCAGCCGTGGACGCCGCATGTCGTTTCGGGTGAAGCGTTGAAACGTCTTCGCGCGGCGCTGGTCGCGGCCGGGATGCGGGACGAACCGATCAAACCCGACTGGCCCGCTGACGGCAAGTTCACCGGCATCTATCGCGAGCGGCAGGTGGACGCGGCGCAGAAATTATACGGCGCGATGGGGGTCGAGCGGAGCGACGTGATCGGCCGCAAGATGGCCTATATCCGCAATCACGCCTTCTTCGACGCGCCGCATGCCGTTTTGATTTTCATGCCGGCGCCTTTCGATACGCGCGAAGCGGCCGATATCGGCATGTATGCGCAAACCCTGATGCTGGCGCTGACCGCGCGCGGCATCGCGTCCTGCGCGCAGGGCGCTCTCGGGCTGTTTCCTGAAATCATCCGCGAACAGCTCGGCATTCCCCAGAATTACAAACTGCTGTTCGGCGTTTCGTTTGGCTACGAGGACCGCAGTATCAAGGCCAACGCCGCACGCGTCGGCCGCGCTGATATCGACGCTGCCGTCCGGTTCCATCGCTGAGACAGAGGAGACTTTATCGTGACCGGACCGCTGAACGGCTTTCGTGTCGTCGAGATGGGCGGGATCGGCCCTGCGCCGTTCGCCGGAGCGCTGCTCGGCGATCTCGGCGCCGACGTCCTGCGGATCGATCGCATCGCCAAGCCGGGTATCGAGCCGGACCTGCCGCCGCGCTTCGACTTCTACAATCGCAACAAGCGCTCCGTGGCGCTGGACCTCAAGCAGCCTCAGGCCGTGGCGACCGTGCTGGACCTCGTAGCCGGAGCGGACGCTCTGATCGAAGGTTTTCGTCCCTCCGTGATGGAGCGGCTCGGGCTCGGTCCCGATGTCTGCCACGGGATCAATCCGGGGCTGGTCTACGCGCGCATGACGGGCTGGGGGCAGGAGGGGCCGATGGCGCAGGAGGCGGGCCACGACATCAACTACCTTGCGCTGACCGGCGCGTTGCATTGCCTTGGCGACGCCGATCGGCCGCCGCCGCCGCCGCTCAACCTGGTCGCCGATCTCGGCGGCGGCGCAATGTACCTCATGGTGGGCCTGCTCGCGGCGTCGATGGAAGCGCGGCAATCGGGCCGGGGACAGACGATCGACGTCGCCATGATCGACGGCGTCACGCATTTGATGTCGGCGTTCCAGGCGTTCCGCCAGCAGGGCAGCTGGACCGGGCGGCGTGCCGACAACATCGTCGATGGCGGCGCACCGTTCTATGGCAGCTATGCTACAAGCGACGGCAAGTTTATAGCCGTTGGCGCCATCGAGCCGCAGTTCTACGCCAGTCTCCTGAAGGTGATGGGCATCGATGGAGAACCCCTGCCGGACCAGAACGATCGCACGGCGTGGCCGGAGATGCGCAAGCGCTTCGCGAAAGTCTTCGCCACCCGTCCGCGCGACGAATGGGTCGCGATGGCGGCGGGGCGCGACGCCTGTCTTGCACCGGTATTGACGATCGACGAAGCGCCCAGCCATCCGCAGATGCAAACCCGTGAGGTCTATGCAAGGTTTGACGGAGTGCGGCATCCAAGCCCGGCGCCACGGTTTTCCCGCACGCCTTCCGAGCTTCGCACGCCAACGCCCGCGCCCGGCCGCGACAGCCGGCAGGCGCTCGCGGACTGGGGCATTTCACCTGACCAGGTCACAGCGCTGGAAGCAACCGGCGCGATGGCACAGGGGTGACTATCGAAGCAGTTCGCGCGCGATGACCACGCGCTGGATCTGGTTGGTGCCTTCGAAGATCTGGGTCAGCTTGGCGTCGCGCATCATGCGTTCGACCGGATAATCCATGGTGTAGCCGTAGCCACCGAATATCTGGACGGCGTCCGTTGTCACCTTCATGGCCATGTCGCTGCCGACGCATTTGGCCATGCTGGCGAGCAAATTGAGGCGTTTCCAGTCGCCGGCGTCGCCGGCCCGGGCGCATTCATAGACGAGGGCGCGCGCCGCCTCGATCTGCATGGCCATGTCGGCCAGCATGAACTGCACGCCCTGGAACTCCGAGATCGCCTTCTTGAACTGCTTGCGCTCCTTGGCGTAGGCAACGCACGCGTCGAGCGCGCCTTGCGCCAACCCGACGGACTGAGCACCGATGGTCGGCCGGTTGAGGTCGAGCGCGCGCATCGACGCCCGGAAACCCTTGCCTTCTTCCCCGACCAAATTCTCCGTGGGCACGCGGACATTGTCGAAGAAGATCGGCGTGTTCGGCGCGCCGCGGAAGCCCATCTTGCGCTCGTGGCGTCCAAACGAAATACCTGACATCTTCTTCGGCTCGACGATGAAGGCGCTGATCCCGTCGGCGCCCGGGGCGTCGCTGGTCCGGGCCATCACCACAATGTAGTCGGCGACGACGCCATAGCTGCACCATTGCTTGCGGCCGTTGATGACGTAGCTGTCGCCGTCCTTCCGGGCACGCGTGTTGATTGCGGTCACGTCGGAGCCGGCTTGAGGCTCGGATATCGCGATCGCCGTGACGATGCCGCCCTTGGCGATGATCGGCAGGTATTTGGCGCGCTGCTCCTCGGAGCCGAAGTGAAGCAGCGGCATGATGAACATGGTGTTCAGCGCCGCGATCGAGGCGCAGGCCGGCGAGACCCTGGAAATCTCCTCTCGGGCGAGGCACGCCATGGTCAGGTTGCCGTTCGGACCGCCGTAACGTTCCGGCACCCAGAGCTGCATCAGCCCCATCTCGCCGAACAGTTTTACGAGTTCGAGCGGGAAACGGTCGGTCTCGTCGATCTCGGCCGCGATCGGCGCGACGTGCTTTGCAACCATTTTCCGCACGGTGTCGCGGAATGCGATCTGCTCCTCGGTGAAGCTCATGTTGATCCCTGGGTCATCGTTTCTTGCCGGAAGTTTGAAAAAGGGACTTCCATTGAATGGGTGATCCATTTAATAATTCACCCCATGAGCACCAAGTCAAGCCCTCGCACGCCCGCCCGCCCCAGATCCCCATCGCCCAATCGGCGCGAACGGGTCCCCGATCACCGCGCGGCTGGAGCGCCGGCGGCGCCGGCATTCCGCCCGATCCACACACGGCGTGCGTTCGAGGAAATCTGCGAGCGCATCCGCGAGCAGCTCGCGCTCGGCGTCCTCAAGCCGGGCGACAAGCTGCCGCCCGAGCGCGATCTGGCCCAGCAGCTCGGCGTCAGCCGCAACGTCCTGCGCGAGGCCTTGCGCAGCCTCGAAATGGCCGGCGTGCTTCGGCTGCTGAAGGGCGTCAAGGGCGGGGCCTTTATTCAGGAGGGCGATACCAGCCGCATGAACGGCGTGATGCGCGATATGCTGTCGCTCGGCACGATTTCGGTCCGGGAATTGTCCGAAGCACGCGTTCACGTACTCGATCTCGTGGTGCGGCTGGCCTGTGCCAACGCGCGGAAAGCCGATCTTGACGCGCTAGAGGCCAATATCCGGCGCACCGAGGATGCGACGCGGGAGGGGCGGCTGCTGGACCGCGTCGAATGCTCGCGCGAGTTCTACAAGCTGCTCGCGGCGTCGACCGGAAACAAGGTGATCGCCATGATCATGGATTCGGTCACCGAGATTCACATGCGCTTCGTCTACGCCAAGGTCTCGTCGAGCGGCGTCGCGATGGCGCGGCTGGCGGAAAAGCGGCGGCAATTCCTGGCGGCGCTGGGTGAACGAAACGTTGCGTCGGCAACGCGCCTGATGCGTACCCACCTGGAATCCGTGCAGCGGATGCTGGAGCAGGACCCCGGCGCGATGTCGCTTCACGTCGCGTTGGCGGAGGTGCAGCCCGGAATGCGCAGATAGCGCAGACAGCAGAGGGTGGCTCGATCCACGCTCGAACAATTATAACAACGGAGGAAAATGTGTCCCAGTACGCCAGATACGAATGCCTGTCGGTGGAGGTCGCCGACAAGGTCGCGACCGTGACCCTGAACCGGCCGCAAGCGCGCAACGCCATCAATCAGAAGCTGATCCGCGAACTCCGGACCATCTGGGACGACCTGGCTGACGATCACGCCGTCAACGTCGTGGTGCTGACCGGCGCGGGCGACTTCTTCAGCGTCGGCGGCGACGTAAAAGCGATGTCGGAGCGGCCGGGCGGCGACGTCCTCGAAGAGGGCGAAGTCCACGATCCCATGATCAGCCGGCGTGGTGTGACCCGCCAGCTCGAACTCGATAAGCCGATCATTGCGGCGATTAACGGCGACGCCATCGGCCTCGCCGCGACCCACGCGCTGCTTTGCGACATCACGGTGATGGCGGAGGACGCGCGCATCGGTGATACCCACGTCTCGCGCGTCGGGCTGGTCGCCGGCGACGGCGGCACCGTGATCTGGCCTCTGCTGATCGGCATCAACAAGGCCAAGGAGTATCTGATCCGCGGCACGCTCCTGAAAGGCGCGGAGGCCGAGCGGATCGGGCTGGTCAACCACGTTGCGCCGCGTGGGGAGGTGCTCGCCAAGGCCCGCGAGATCGCGATTGAGCTCGCCAACGGCCCGACCTGGGCCATTCGCTGGACCAAGCTGTCGATCAACCAGATCGTTAAGGACCGCGTGAACATGATGCTGGAGGCCTCGATGGCGCTCGAACAGGTGACATTCGAGACTGCTGACCACAAAGAGGCGACCATGTCTTTCAAGGAGAAGCGCAAGCCGAAGTACGGCAAGGCATAGTCTCTCATGGATGCGGCCGCGCCTCCGAACGACGACATCGCCAAAATGCTTCGGGATTCCCTGCGCGGGTTTCTCGAAGCGCATTGGGCCGCAGGCGGCGGCAAGGAGCAGCCGTCCCCGGATGATACCTCGGCGATCTGGCGCAAGCTCATTGGGCAGGGGATGGCGGCGCTCGGCTCCGGCCGTGACGAAGGTGGCCTTCGCGAAATCCTGGTGGTGATGGAAGAGCTTGGCCGTGCCGCCTGTCTGGCGCCGATGTGGTCCGCTGCGTTGGCGAATCTTTCGCTCTCGGGCTCGCGGACCGACGCGGCGGTGGAACTGCTGGAAAAGCTGCACGCCGGCACGGCGGTGGCCGCCTTCTCCTTCGGCGTCCGCAATCCTGATGTGGGTGCGGGATCGATCCGGATTGACGGCTCGCGCGCGACAGGCGTGCTTCGTTTCGTCGAGGCCGCCGGTGCCACACATCTCCTCGTGGCCGTTGACGCGTCCCGTCTTGCCCTCGTCCAACTGGGTGCATCAGGCATTGTCCTCACGCCGACGCGCGCCATGGGCGCCTGGGGGCTCTGCGAGGTGCGGCTGAATTCGGCGCCGCTGACGCCGCTTCCCCTTGAAGGCGCCAATCTCGACGATCTCCGTCTAAAGGCCCAGGTAGTATTGCTGGGGCGGGCATACGGCGCGGCCCGGCGGGCGTTCGAGCTGGCCGTGGACTATGCCAAGGAGCATCACCAGTTCGGGCAACCAATCGCAAAGTTCCAGGCGATCCAGCACAAGCTCGCGAACTGCCTCATTGCGCTCGAAGGCGTCAGCCTCATCCTGGATCATGCGGCCGGGCTGCATGACACTGGAGACCGCAACTGGCGCTATTTCGCCGATTGCGCGGCTGCCTTCGGTGGTGACGCGCTGCGGCGTGTGTCGCTCGAGACCCAGCATGTTTTCGGCGCCATCGGCTATGCCGAAGAGCACGAGGCCGCGCACCATTTCAAGCGCGTGCACCTGGACACGGTCGCACTCGGAGGGGCGCCCGAGGCGCGGCGGCGGCTGGCTTCGTATTTGCTGGATCGCGACGGCGCGCCGCTGCCGCAATACGATCTCGGTTCGGCCGGCAACGAGCTGCGCGAACAGGTGCGGCGATGGCTCGATCAGAACTGGTCGGGAGAGCGGAAGGCCAGGTTCGACGAACTGCCATTTGAAAAGCGTGAGTTCGACAGCGGCTTCGCGCGCGATATCGGCAGGACCGGATGGATCGGCCTCGGATGGCCAAAGGAATTCGGCGGGCAAGGCCGTTCTCCGCTGGAGCAGATCGCATTCATGGAGACGATGGAGCAGGGCGAGGCACCGCGGATCGGCGCGTCGATTCAGGCCAACGCCCTGATGATGTTCGGCACGCCGACGCAGCAGCAAAAATATCTGCCGGAAATCCTGCGGGGCGAGGCCATGCACGGCATGGGCTACAGCGAGCCCCAGGCCGGCTCCGATCTTGCCGCGCTGCGCACCAGCGCGGTGCGGGACGGCGAGCACTGGGTCATCAACGGCCAGAAGATCTGGACCACGACCTGGTGGGGAAAATACATGTTTCTTGCCGCCCGGACCGATGGGAATGCCAAGCCGCCGCACGCTGGCATCAGCATGTTCATCGTCCCGATGAACGCGGCGGGCATTACGATCCAGCCGGCGAGCACGATGTATGACGGTACGTTTGCCAACATCTTCTACGACGACGTTCGCATTTCCCTGGAAAACATCGTCGGCGAGGTCAATGGCGGCTGGAAAGTCCTGACGGGCGCGCTCGCCTTTGAGCGCGGTCTGGTCGGCGGCGGCATCGTGCTGAAGGTGGCCCACGCCTTCGAGCAACTGCGTCGGCATGTGATGGCGGCTGAGGGCGATCGGCCGCCGCCCGCTCAGGATGCGATCGTGCGCGACAAGATGGCGACGCTTGCCTGCGAAATCGAAATTGGCCGGCAACTGATGATGCGTTGCGCCGAACTCGCGGCCGATGGCGTGACGCCGCCGGAATATGGCGCGATCAGCAAGGTCTATTCCGGCGAACTGATGGAACGCTTCGGCGAGGCGGCGCTCGAAATTCTCGGGATGCGCGCCGCCCTTTCCGAGCAGATGCCGGGGGCGATCGACAATGGCCGGTTCGAACAGAACCTGCGGCATTCACTGATGTGGGTGATCAGCATCGGGACCAACGAGATACAGCGTAGCCTGATCGCCCAGCGCGGGCTCGGGCTGCCGAGATAGGAGACAGGCAGCATGCAGGATGAACCATCGACATCGCCCCTCGAGGGCGTGCGGGTGCTGGATTTCTCCATCATGCTGGCCGGGCCCTATTGCGCGCGGCTTCTGGCGGATGTCGGCGCGGAAGTGATCAAGATCGAACCGCCGGAAGGCGACGAGATGCGCCTGCGTGCGCCGGTGCGTGACGGCCACAGTGCCTATTTCGGCCAGCTCAATGCCGGCAAGCGGAGTATCGCGCTCGACCTGAAATCACCTGACGCGATCAAGCTCGTGCATCTCATGGTCGAGAACTCCGACATCCTGGTCGAGAATTTTCGACCCGGTGTGATGGAGCGCCTGGGTCTCGGATATGAGACGCTGCGAAAGATCAATCCGAGACTAATTTACTGCTCGATCTCCGGCTACGGCCAGACCGGTCCGCAGGCCGAGCGCGCCGCCTATGCGATGATCGTTCATGCCGAGAGCGGCTTCGATCGCACGCTGATGCGCTATGCCGGCGACCGCGACCGGCCGGCGGCGGGTGCGGTGTTCGTCGCCGATGTTCTCGGCGGCATTTTCGGCTTCTCGGCGATTCAGACGGCAATGGTGCAGCGCTCGCGCACCGGCGAAGGACAGCGCATCGATGTCGCCCTGATGGACTGCATGCTGAACCTCTTGGTGTATGAGCTGCAGGAAGCGCAGTTCTCCAAACCGGTGCCACGGCCGACTTACGGGCCCGTGCGCACTGGGGATGGCGACATCCTGATCGCGCCGGTGTCGGCGCGCAACTTCGCGGCCCTTCGCGACCTGACCGGCCTGCCGGAGCTTTCATCCGACCCACGGTTCGCATCGGTGCCGGCGCGCGGCGCGAACTGGACCGCAATGATGCAGGTCATTGAAAAATGGACCATGCAGTACACGATGGACGAATGCTTAGCCTTGCTCGATCAGGCCGGCATTCCCTGCGCGCGCTTTCGTGACCCGGCCGAGGCCCTGGACGATTCAGATCTTGCCGGTCGCGGCACATTTGCGCCGATCGCGGACGCTGCCGGCGAATTCAAGGGCGTCAACGCGCCGTGGCGAATGTCGGGGGCGCGTAGTGCGATCGGGCGGGAAATTCCGTCCATCGGGTCGCACCGCGACGACGTGCTCGAACGCGTGCTCGGACTGTCCGCGAACGAAATCGCAAAACTGGCCGCCTCCGGCGCGTTCGGAAAGGGTGCCATAGCTGCGGCGGAATAACGCCGCCCGGAAAACCAAAGGCTGCATCAAACAAGAAAAGACGACCTGATGGGAGGATCGACGTGAAACGACTTCATTTCTTCGCTCTTGCGCTCGGGCTTGTGGTTCTTGCTGGACCTGCCGCCGCGGACAATTATCCGTCGCGGCCGATCCGGCTCATCGTGCCGTATCCCGCCGGCGGTTCGACCGACATCATGGCGCGCGCGCTGCAGGAGCCGATGGCGAAGATCCTAGGCCAGCCGCTCGTCATCGACAACCGCGGGGGCGCGGCGGGCACGACCGGCGCCAACGAAGCCGCCCGGGCGGATCCCGATGGCTACACGCTTTTGTTTGCAAACAACGGCCCGATCTCGATCGCCCCTTTGCTTCAGAAGGGTGTCGATTTCGATCCGTTGAAGAGCTTTGCGCCGGTCTCGCTGGTCTCCAAGGCGCCGCTGGTTCTGGTTGCGAGTGAAAAGGTGCCGGTGAACGATGCCGCCGGCCTGATTGCCTACGCCAAGGCGCAGGGCAAGCCGATGCTGTATGCGACGGCCGGACCGGGCTCGCTCGGACATCTGAGCACCGAGCGTTTTCTCAACCAGGCCGGGCTGCAGATGGTCCACGTCCCGTATCGTGGCCAGGCTCCGACAACGCTCGCGATCTTTGCCGGCGAGGTCGACATCCTGCTCACAACAACATCCGACACGCTGAACGAGCATATCCGCTCCGGCAAGGTGAAGCTGCTCGGCGTCTCGTCGCCCGAGCGCTCCGCCGTCGCTCCCGGGGCCACGCCCATCGGCAACGTCTTGAAGGGGTATTCAGTCGAAACCTGGTTCGGGTTGTTGGCTCCCGCGGGCACGCCGCCGGAGATCGTCGGTAAACTCAACGCCGCCATCAACACGACGCTGGCGACGCCGCAATTGCGCGACCGCTTTCTGGCCTACGGCGTCGAGGCCGCGACCAGTACGCCCGCCGAACTGTCCGCCATCATAGCGGCCGAAATTCCCGCGTGGCGCAAGGTCATCGAGGAGCGCAACGTCAAGACCGAGTAATGGCCGGAAGCTGGTCGGGCCTGCTCTAGTCAGAACGTGCCGGGATAGGCGCCGCCGTCGATCAGAATGTTTTGCCCGGTGATGTAACCGGCCTGCGCCGAGCACAGGAACGCGCAGGTCGCGCCGAACTCATCGGGGCGGCCGAACCGCCTGGTCGGGTTGGCTGTTCTGATCTCTTCGGTCACGGCGCTGACCTCCCGCGACGAATTCCGGGCCAGCGCCGCCAGATTGGATTTGAGGCGATCGGTATCGAACGTGCCGGGCAGCAGGTTGTTGACCGTCACGTTGTGCTCGGCGACCGACCGTGCCAGTCCCGCGACAAAACCCGTCAAGCCGGTGCGCGCGCCGTTTGAAAGCGCAAGCATCGCGACCGGCGCTTTCACGGCATGCGAGGTGACATTGACGATGCGTCCGAATTTCCGTGCGATCATACCGTCCAGCGTCGCCTTGATCAGGGCGATCGGCGCCAGCATGTTGCCATCGAGCGCCTTGATCCAGTCCTCGCGCTCGAACTTTCGGAAATCCCCGGGTGGCGGGCCGCCGGCATTGTTGATGAGAATGTCGGGAGCCGGGCAGGCGGCGAGAATGGCATCGCGACCTTCCTTGGTCGTGACGTCGGCAATGACGGTTTTGGGCCGGTTGCCGGTTGCAGATGAGATCTCGTCGGCGGCACTCTCCAGCACGTCCCCGCGGCGGGCCGCGATGATGAGGTTGGCTCCTTCGCGGGCGAGCGCCATCGCGCTCGCCTTGCCAAGGCCCTGGCTTGCCGCGCACACGATCGCGGTGCGTCCCTTCAATCCCAGATCCATTTGCTCTGTTCCAATCAGGAGTTTGGCAAAGCCATGCCCGCGGGTTTCGAGCCCCACATGCAGAAGCTGGTCGGCTCAAAGCCGAATTGCCGCGGCCGGTGCGTCGCCTCGTCCTCGATTTCGTCGACGCCGACCGAGTATTCGAAGATCATACCGTCCGGGCCTTTGAAGTAGAGGAAGCGCGCGCCCGAGGTCGGATGCCGGCCGGGGCCGAACACGATCGGCACGCGCCGCTCATTGAGGAAGTAGTAGGAGCGCAGCACGTCGTCGCTGGTCTCGACCTGGTGGTTAATGTGCTGGATGCCGGCCTTGGGCGCACGCACCAGCGCAATGGTGTGATGGATCGCATTGACGCGCATCAGCGGAATATCGCCGATCCAGTCGCTGACGCGGGCGTTGCACACCTGCGTCCAGAACCGCTCATCGCGCGCCGGATCGGTGGAGTTGAGGCCGATATGGCTGAAGCCGGTGATCCCGGCATCGCGGCTGGCGAAATAGCGCCGGCCGCTGCGCTCCGGCCGCACCACCAGTTCGATGCGATTGCCGGTCGGATCGCGAAAGCCGATGAAGGCTCTTACCTTGCGCCGCTCGGCTTCCTGCGCAGCCCCTGCATGGACGGCATGCCCGAGCGCTTCCAGCGTTGAGGCCGCCTCCTGCAGGCTCGCCTCGTCCTCTACCTCAAAGCCGACGGTCTGGTCATCAGGGTCGCCTTCCATGTAGCACAGCGTGTGCGCACGCTCGTCGGAGCGAAGGTACAGGTCTTTCTTGCCGCGCTCGGCAATCTGCAGACCGAGACAGGCGGTCGCGAAATGCTCGGCCGATTCGAGATCGGGCGAGCCGAGGCGGACGTAGCTCACATCCTTCAGCTGGATCATGTTGTTCTCCTGTTCATCGGCCCGGCGCTCAGTTCCGGTACGTCCTTGCTTTCGCTGCCCCAGTTGCAGAGCGAGGAGGCAGCAAGTGGGAATTGCCGCGCCAGCCGCGGCTTGCCGTCGAGTTCCGCCATGCCGTTCACATAAGAGAAGATCAGGCCGTCCGGGCCTTCGACGTGCAGGAACATCTGGCGTGAGGCGGCCTCGCGGCCCGGGCCCTGCACGATCCTGATCTGGCTTTCCTGCATGAAGTAGCTGTTCTGCATGATCTGATCGAGCGCCTCGACCTCGAACGCCACATAGAGCAGCCCATTGCGGTTCGAGGGAAACAGCGCGATGCGGTGGTGCAACCCGTCGATCCGTAAATAGGCGATGTCGCCGACCCAGTCGCTGACCTCGGCGCCGAGCGCGCGCCAGAATGCGAGGTCGCGTGCGTGCTCGGTGCTACGAAGGCCGACGCCATGAAACGCGACGATGCCGGCATCGCGCCGCGGAAAATACCGCCGTCCGCTTCGCGTCGGGCGCACCACCAGGTCGATCCGGTTGCCGGATGCGTCTTCCGTCAGCAGCGCAGACTGTACATAGCGGCGCCGGCAGTCGCTGGCAGACGCCTCTTGGACCGTGAAGCCGAGTGCGCGCAATCGCCCGCCGATTTCTGCCAGCGCCGTATCATCCCAGACCTCGATCCCGACGCTGGCGCCATCGGCAAAATTCTGGCCGAGGCTCACCGTGCGAAACCGGTCATCGGAACGAAAGGCGATCTCGCCATCCTGATCGGCGACGCGCTGCAGCCCGAAAATATCGGACACAAAGCGTGCGCTGGCGCCGGGCTCGCTGACCGCGAGGCGCACGTAGCAGACCGAGGTGATCAGAGGGGTGGCGCGACCGTTGTTCATCGCGCCCGTGCCTTCGGATGTTGGGATTCCAGGAAAATCTTGATCATCCGCCGCCACACCGCGAACAGCTCGTCGAACCATTTGGGATCGTTGTCCCACAGTGTGCGCAGCGCCATGCCGCGCACCAGACTGAGCGTCAGGGCGACGATGTCGGCCGACAGGGAAGGCGGCACACCGCTCGCGGCCAGCGCTTCGGTCCAGGCCGTCTCGACCGGCCGTCGTGCCTTCCTGGAGATGTCCAGGATCTGCTTGCGGACGGCCTGATCGGTCGACGTCGACAGCACGATGTCGATCGCTACCATGAAATGCTCGCTAAAGAAGAACTCGCGCGCGTCCTCGATCACGGCTTCGATCAGGTCACGCGGCCGATTGACGGCCGCCGCGCGGCGACGGCTTTGGATCTGCGCTTGCTCGAAGACGTATTCGAGGGTGGCGACGACAAGTGAATCCTTGGTCGGGAAATGATGAAGCTGCGCCCCACGGGAAAGTCCCGCCTCGGCGGCGACGTCGGCGGTTCGAAAGCGGGCGTAGCCGCGCCGGCGAATGAGTTCCGATGCAGCCTTGAGGATGCGCGTGCGCGTTTCCTCGGTCCGTTCCGCCTGGGTGCGCCGCCGGGCGGTGCCGAGCGGGCGGCGCGCGGATTTCAGCGGGGCGGGGACTCGGTCAGGACGGTTCGCCATTTTTAGACCTCGATCTGAACGTTTCCGTCAACGATAGTGACGGGGTAGGTTTTCAACGCGATCTCGCAGGGCATGCCGGTCGGTTCACCCGTGGTCACGTTGAAGGTGCCGAAGTGGAACGTGCACTCCACGGTTTTCCCGGTGATGATGCCTTCTTCCGCAAGCGATGCCTCTCCGTGAGTACACATGTCGGCGGTGGCGTAGATCGCGCCGTCGACCCGATACAGCGCCACGTTGGAGCCATCGGGCAGGGGCGCCTGCTTGATTTCACCTTCGACCACTTCATTGGCCGCGCAGAGAACGACTGTTTCACCCATATCAAGACCTAGAGCATGGTGCTGCCGCCGTTGACGCTGATGACCTGTCCAGTCACGAACGATGCTTCGGCGGAAGCGAGATAGGAAACCATCGAGGCGACTTCCACCATTTCGGCCGGACGGCCCATGGGAATGACGCTGACGAACTTGGCGGCAAGCGCGGGGTTGCTCTTGGTGATCGCCACCATCTGCGGCGTGTTGACCGCGCAGGGGGCCACCGTATTGACCGTGATGCCGTCCTTGGCGAATTCACGTGCCATGCCTGTCGTAAGGCCATGAACCCCGCCCTTGGCGGCGTTATAGGCGGCGTGGTCCCACAGTCCGTTGCGGACTGAGTCGGCGCCGAGGTTGATAATGCGGCCATAAGCCTGCGCGCGCATCCTGGGGACCGCGTACCAGGAACACCACAGCACGGTCCACAGATTGCGATCGATCGTGGTCTTCAGGGTTTCCGGCGTTTGCTCGGCGAAGGCCCTGATGATGCCGCCGCCGGCGTTGTTGACGAGGATGTCGAGGCGACCGAAGCGCTCGCTCGCGAGATTAATAGTCTTCTCCGCCGTGCCCTGATCGGAGAGATCGCCGGCATGGCTGGTGACCTCGGCGCCGAATTCCTTGCCGAGATGGGCGGCAGCCTGTTGCAACCCGGCCTCGTCAAGGTCGGCAAGCACGAGCTTGGCGCCGTCCCGCGCCAACCGCTCGGCGATTGCAAGGCCGATGCCCTTGGCCGCGCCCGTGACGATGGCAACATTATCCCTGAGCTTCTTGTCCATTACCTGCTTTGCTTTCAAAGAATGATGCTGACCCGGCCCTGGGCGCGGAGGCCTTCGCTGTCCAGCAGGCAGCGCTTCTCCTTGATCCGGAACGAGCCGCTGCCGGGCACCAGACGATACCGGTTGCTGCCGAAATAGGTGTCGGTCACGCCGTCCTTGGTGCGGTAGGTGATAAAGGCCGAACTCACCTCGATATCGTCGCCGATCTGCTTCCTGATCCGGACGTTGCTCACCAGATGTCGCGTCCTCGAATGCGGGAACTCGGCATGGGCCGTGCGTTTCATCAAGCGCTTGACCCGCTCGCTGAGACGGAAGCGGTCGTCGGCGACATAGAACAAATTGTTGTCGGGCGAAGCGTCGACGGCGAGGTCCGTCGCCGGGACGTAATAAATCGCGTCGTCGGTGAACAGCTCCAGCCATTCCGGGAGCCGCCATTCATCCAGCAGTTCGGCTTCGGCGAACAGGAAATCCTCGACGTCGGTGCGGGCTATGGCGTGCATCGCGGTTACTCCGTCGCTCATGCCGGCACCCTGAAAATATGCTCGTTCCAGTTCGACCAGAACGCGCGCATCTGCAATTCGTCGTCGTAGGACGGGTTTTCCTTGCCCATGCCTTTCGAGATGTCGTTCCACTGCGCCTCGGCGGAGTTGCGAAAACCGCGCTGGCACTGTTCGAGCGCTTCGACGTCGTCAGGCGTTGCAAAGCCGCCGGGCCCGAGAAATTCGAGGAAGTTGAACAGCCGGTACTTCCGTGCCCATTCGGTCTCTTCCTTGGGGGCGAGGGCCCAAGCGCTGATATTCATGAAATCGGGCGCGGCGGGATAATAGGTTCGCACCGTCACGGCCATGATGTCGTTGATCACGAGGTTCGGAAAGATAAACAGGTTGCGGTTGAAGGTGGCGATGCGATCGGCGCGTTCCTTGCCGAACCGTTTGACCAGGCCGTCATAAAGGCGGGTAAGCTCGTGTTTTCCTTCTTCGCCCCATGAGGGGATCCACTGCGCGACGGGGCGGCCCCAGGGCGCCTTGTATTCGAGCACGGCATGGCCCTTGCCGAGATCGCGCGCAGAGCCCTCAAAGGCGACCTGAGCCAGCGCGCCGGTCGCCGACTTCAGATAGTCCAGATAGGTCGCATGCGTCGTCAACGCGTGGTAGCCGTCGATGCTGTTCTCGGTCAGCAGTTTCCAGTTCGCCCGCATCGAGTATTCCTGCGTGCCGCCGACGATGGTCATTCCCATCTCGGCCTGATCGCAGATCACATCGAGATACTCCTTCACCGGACCGAGATAGTCCGAGAGACTTTCGACGTCCTTGTCGAAGCAGATGAAATTGAGATCGCGGTAACTCTCGAAGCGCGCCACCTGCTGCATGTTGGAGGTCGAACGCTCCTTGAAGTCCTCGGCGTAGGAGGCCTCGCCAGGCTGGCTGCGCAGCGTTCCATCGAGCCCAAATACCCAACCGTGATAGAAGCATTGGAAGGATTTGGCGCTGCCGTGCTTTTCGCGGCAGACCTGCGCGCCGCGGTGCGGGCAGGTGTTGAGCATCGCCTTGAGATTGCCCTTGCCATCGCGCGCGAACAAAATGTTCCGTCCCCCGACCGAACGTGTGACAAAATCCCCGGGCTTGGCGAGTTCGGAACTATGGCCAAGGTAGAGCCAGCATTTGTCGAAGATCTGCGCCCGCTCGGCCTCCAGAATATCGGGATCGACAAAGGCCCGGCGAGAAACCTTGAATATCTTCTTGCCTTCATCGATCATGAGCGCGGTATTCATCCGTTGGAACGCGTTCATTGCTGTTTCTCCCTGGAAATTTCTTTGCTTTTCATTTCAAGGCGGCCCGCAGATCGTAGGCGGGCGATTCAAGATCGGCACGTGACGGCCTCGCGTTCGCTGCGATCACGCGCTTGAGCATTGCCATCTCCTTGGCGGCATTGACCGACAGCGCACCGACCACTTCCGAGCCGCGCATGGCGATGACCGAATATCTTCCCGAACGTTCATCGCCGCGGACGATGTGATCGCTATCGAGCATGTCGCCCGCGACCTGGATGTTCAGGTCGTATTGGTCGGTCCAGAACCAGGGCGGATCGGTGTATTCCTTTGCCTCGCTGATCATGTTGGCAGCCACCGAAATCGCCTGGTTCTGCGCATTGGCCCAGGTTTCGACGCGGATCGCGCGGCCGTGACAGCGGCTCCATTGCAGAGCGGCATCGCCGGCGCAGAATACGCCTGACGCCGCGGTGCGGCCGCAGGCATCGACGGCGATCCCGCCCGCTGTTGGCAGGCCAAGCCGTTCGGCGACCGTCGGCACCGGTTCGACGCCGATGCCGATCAGCACCAGATCCGCCTCGACCTCTTCGCCATTGCTGAGCTTAACGCCAGCAGGCGTACTTCCGGTGACGGTCGCACCAAGGATGAAGTTGACGCCGTGGCTGCGATGCTTGGCTGCGACGAGGTCGCTGACGAGCGGCGGGAATGCCCGGGCCAGCAAGCGCGGCTCGCTCTCGATCACCGTAACGCGGCATCCGTTCTTTGCGGCTGCGCAGGCCGCCTCGAGCCCGATCACGCCGCCGCCGACGATCACGATCCGGGATTGATGTTGAACGGATTTGCGAAAGCGCAACGCATCCTCGACGTTGCGCAGGTACTGAACTTCAAGGCCTGGGCTTTCCAGCGCAGCAAGCCGGCGAGGCCGCGTTCCCGTTGCGATCAGCAGGCGATCGTAGGCGAACGAACGGCCATCGGCTGTGGTAACCGTGCGGCGGTCGGCGTCGCAATCAGTCACGGCCGCACCGGTTTCGAGCCGAACGTTCAGGACGTCGCTCCAATCCTGGGTCTGTTTGATATAGGCGACCGCCACCCCCGGGCTGTGCAGCATCGCCTTGGACAATTGCGGCCGCTCGTAGGGCGGGTGGGGCTCTTCGCCGAGCATGGTGATGGCGCCCTGAAAGCCGCGGGCGCGCAACGCTTCCGCCGCACGGCCGCCGGCCTGGCCCGCTCCTGCAATCACGATGTTTTCGTTTGGCGCCGACAATTTCCGCTTTCGCTCCCTGGCGCGATCTTGATCGTCGCGCCGTTCTCGTGAAGCCGGTCGAGCGAGGTTCGCAGAACCATGCCGTCCATTCTTTCGATTGCATCCATATTAAAAACAGTCCAACCTGCTTGTAAAGTGGCATCGCAGGTTCCGCCCGGAGAATGTGGGGAACTAGTGCGGTGCATGACAATATCGAGGAAGCGCGTTGTGGCCGAGGCCATCGATACCCATACCCATTTCGTTCCCGGCCACATTCCGCAGCAAGCGGTGCGCAATCCGCTCTGGCCGTCGATCGAACGCAAGGGGGCGGATGGCGCGGTGGTCATGGTCGGCGGCAAGGTGTTCCGCGCCATCGATTCCCGAAGCTGGGACGCCAGGCGCCGCATCGACGACATGTCGGCCGACGATGTCGACGTGCAAGTGGTCTCGCCAATGCCGGAACTGCTGTCGCATTGGTTTCCGGCCGCGGATGCCGACGCGCTGTGCCGGCATATCAATGAGGGCATCGCCGAACTCTGCAATGCGAACCCCAGGCAATTCATCGGCATCGGCATGGCGCCGATGCAGGATGCGTCTCTTGCCATAAAGCGATTGTACGAGATCAAATCGCTCGGCCTGCGTGGCATCGAGATTGGTAGCCACATCAACGGTATTCCGCTAGGTGATATCAGGCTGCACGATGTCTATGCCGCGGCCGAGCAGGCTGATTTGATGGTGATGGTCCATCCGCTGCACCCGCTCGGTCTCGACCGTATGGGCGGCCGGCCGGAGCTGGCGGCAGTTGCGGCATTTCCGCTCGAAACCGCTTTTGCCGCCGTGTCGCTGATGACCAATGGTGTGACCGAGCGTTTCCCAAAACTGCGGATACTGCTGAGCCATGGCGGCGGCGCGCTGCCCTGGATCCTGCCGCGGCTGCGGCACGCCCGGAGCATCGGACCGCCCTTGGACAGCCTGTTTCCGCGCGATCCTGCCGAGATGGTGAAGTCGTTCTTTTACGACACCATCCTCTATGACGATGTCGCGCTGGACTATCTGGTGACCAAGGTCGGCAAGGACCGCATTGTGGCCGGGTCAGACTATCCGTTCACGATCAAACAGGATCGGCCGGTCGAGTTTGCCGAGCGGGCGCTGGGCCTCTCGCGCGAAATGTTTATGAGCAATGCAAAGGGCCTGTTGGGTCTCGACATCGGGGCCCCGGCTTGAAGCAAACCTGAAGGGAGGCTGTTCTGGCTACCTGCTATTCCTATCGTCAATTCTGTTCGCTTGGGCTTCTTCCACCGCGCACCCCGGCAAGGCCGGACCCGCAGGTGCCGCGCGACCGCGCATTGGGACCGTGCGCGCATGGTAAAATCGGAGCGTTCTATTTCTATGCAGAGGGATCGCGCGACGATCCCGCCTTCGGCTTTTGCGACATCGAGGTTTCGATCCAGGCGGTAGCGACCGGGAAGGTGCGGCTCGAACTCTATTGCATCGCCGACGGCTACCAGACCGCACGCGGTGTCGGCGCCAGGCATCCGCTCAAGATCGCGGTGATGGCAAAGGACCGGGTGGTGGCTGTGGCGGCCTGGTATTTCGCCGACGTGATATGCGGCCACGCCGATCCCATGAACTTCGCAACCGATCTTGATATCGCGGATGAATTGTTCGCACAGATCGACCGGATTGAACTGCAGGAGACCAAAGGCGAATCCAGAGCGTGCGAGTAGCAGGGTAGGCCGTGCTGATGCGCGTCGACGCCGCTACCTACGGGCCCGCGATCAAGAAACCGGCTGACTTGCTTGTAAGCCGGAAATTAGTATGCTAGTGTACCAATAGATTGAGATCCGTTCAAGCGGGCTAAACGGGGAGGGAAGCATGATCCGGAAATTTGGATGGACGGCCGCGGTTGCCGTGATGGCCGTGGCAACGATCGGTGATCTGTCGGCCGCCGAGAAGAAATACGGGCCCGGCGTCACCGATACCGAGATCAAGCTCGGCCAGACCGTACCCTATAGCGGGCCGGCGTCGGCGTTCTCCAGCTACGGCCGGGTGATGACCGGCTATTTCAAGATGGTCAACGAGGCCGGCGGCATCAACGGCCGCAAGATCAACATGATCTCGCTCGACAACGCCTTCAGTCCGCCGAAGGCGATCGAACAGACCCGAAAACTGGTCGAGAATGACGAGGTGCTGGCCGATGTCGGAACCGTCGGCACGACGCCGAATGTCGCGATCCAGAAGTATCTGAACGGTGCCAAGGTGCCGCATATCTTCGTGTCTGCCGGCGGCCGGCGTTTCGCCGACCCGCAGAACTTCCCCTGGACCGTGCCGATGTATCCCGGCTTCGAGATGGAGGGGAAAACGTTCGGGCAGTACATCCTCAAGCACAAGCCGGCCGCCAAGATCGGCGTGCTGTATCAGAACGATGATTACGGCAAGGACTTTCTGGTCGGCCTGAAGGCTGCGCTCGGCGACAAGGTCAAGATCGTTGCCGAAGTGACCTATGAAATAACCGAGCCGACCATCGACTCCCAGATCGTTCGCCTGAAGGATTCCGGCGCCGACACGTTGCTGTACTTCTCGACGCCGAAATTCACCGCGCAGGGCCTGCGCAAGGTAAAGGAGACCGGCTGGACGCCGCTGCAGTTCCTTGCGAGCCCAACCAATTCGGTCAAGACCGTGCTGGAGCCGGCCGGATTCGACAACGCACAAGGCATCATCACGACGCAATTCACCAAGCAGGCTGGCGATCCGGCCTGGGCCGATGATGCCGAGGTGAAGGAGTATGTGGAGTTCATGAAGAAGTGGGTGCCGAACGACAATCCCGGCGATTTCGTCGCCCTGTCGGGCTATGTCAACGTGCAGGGCATCGTCCTGGCGATTACGAAGTGCGGAGACGACCTGACGCGGGAAAATCTCCTGAAACAGGCGACCAGCATGAAGGGCACGCGCCTCAAGATGATGCTGCCCGGAATTCAGCTCAACACCACGCCGCAGGACTACGCACCCTATGAGTCGCTGCGCATGGCGAAATTCGAAGGTTCGTCCTGGAAATTGATCGATGAGGTCGGAACGTCGGCGTCGGCGAAATGATTACGTCCGGTGGATCAGTCGGTTAGATCGCACTTCAAGATCTGAAGGTGACCAGTTCGGTCTGTGAAGATGATGACCATAAGTCCTCAGCTTCAAAGATTGTGAATTGCCGAATGCGCGCACATCGTCAGTTCCGGTCTAACCATGTCACGACCTGCTGGGGTGAGATCGGATGAAGCGCAATAAATGGCCCGTTCGGTCCGAGAGCATCCTCCACGGCTGATATCACGCAGGCGGCGGCCGGAATGGTGCCGCCTTCGCCCGCGCCCTTGACGCCGATCGGGTTTCGCGGAGAAGGCGTTTCCATGTGGTGGATTTCGATCCTCGGCATTTCCGACGCCATCGGCAGTAAGTAGTCGCCGTAGGTGGTCGTCAGCGGCTGTCCTTCCTCGTCATGGATCATGCGCTCGAACAGCGCGTTGCCAATGCCGTGCACCACGCCGCCGCGGATCTGGCCGTCGACAATCATTGGATTGATCATCCTGCCGCAATCGTGGACCACCACGTAGCGAACGACCCTGATATCTCCGGTGTCAGGGTCGACTTCGACCTCGCAGGCGTTTGCGCCGTAGGCAAATGTCAGGGCATTGGAATTGAAATAGGCCGTCGCAGCGAGGTCCGGCTCCATGTCGCCTGGCATCGGCATTCCTGTATTTCCGGACAGCGTGCGAGCAATCTCGGACAGTTTGATTTTCATGTCCGGGATGCCCTTCACATGCACTGCGCCGCCGGCTAGCTCCAGGTCGTGTTCGTCCACTTCAAGCTGATGGGATGCGAAGGCGATGGCCTTGGCGCGCACCTTGTGCGCGGCAAGTTGCACCGAAGAGCCCGCGGTGACAGCAATGCGGCTGGCGATGGTCGAGATGCCGAGTGGGAACTTCGCGGTATCGGCGGTTTCAATCGTTACGTCTTCGAGCTCAACGCCGAGCACGTCCGCGGCAATCTGCGCAAAAGCCGTGCGATGGCCCTGGCCCTGGCTGGATGCACCGGAGGCGATGACAACCTTGCCGGCCGGCGTGACGCGAACGGATGCCCCTTCGAACGGCCCTAGCCCGGTGTCTTCGACGCAGGATGCGATACCCAGCCCGCGCAGCTTGCCCCGCTGTTTGGCTTCGTTGCGTCGCGCCGGGAAATTCGCCGCGTCGATCTCGTCGAGAACGAGATTCAGTGCGCCGACATAATCGCCGCTATCATAGGAGATCGGCGACCCGTCGCGTGCCTTCATGCCGGTGCTGTAGGGCATCTGGTCGGCACGAACGAAACTGCGGCGCCGAACCTCCTGCCGGTCGATGCCGAGGTGCCGCGCGATCCGGTCGGCGAGGCGCTCAAGCAGGAATGCGACGTTGGGCCGGCAAGCCCCACGTACCGGCGAGGTCGGCACCAGGTTGGTGAGGACGACGTCGAGCGACAGATCGAGGGCCTCGAGGGCATAGGGGCCGGGAAAGCTGGCGAGGGCGGTGGCCGGCAAAATCAGTCCATAGGGCGCGTAGGCGCCATTGTCGTGGATACATCGCCCGCGGATTGCGTGCATACGTCCGTCATTGTCGAACGCGACGTCGAGTGTCCAGGTCTGACCGCGTTGTTGGGTCGTGGCGACAAAATGCTCCTGGCGATCCTCGATCCATTTCACGGGGCGGCGGCACTTGATGACGGCGAGGGCGACAGCGAACTCCTCGGCATAGACGTTGGCCTTCGGCCCGAATCCGCCGCCAACATCGGGCGTCATGACACGAATGTCATTCTCGTCGCGCTTCAAATAGCCAGCGAGATGCCGCCGGACCATGTAGGGCGATTGCGAGGAGGTCGAGATGGTCAACGCACCGGTCAGCAGGTCGATATGCGCGACCACTCCGCGGCATTCCATCGAATGACAGCCGCCGCGATGAATGTCGAAATGCTCGGTCAGCACATGATCTGCTTTGGCGAACACCGCAGCGGTGTCGCCGAAGCCGGCCTTCATCGTAGCCGCGATATTGCTCGTGTGCTGCGAGTGCGCCCTGGGCGAGTTGGCGTCGCAGGCGAGGGTGGCATCCGAGACCGCCGGCAGGTACTCGATATCGAGCACTACTGCGGCAGCAGCGTCCTCGGCCTTGGCGCGGCTATCGGCAAGAACGATGGCGATGGCTTCGCCGACATGGCGAACTTCCGTATTGGCCAGGGGATGATAGGTGATCGGCGTCTTCAGCAGCGGATGTGGCGCCATTGGCGGCATCGGGCCGTGTGCAATGTCTTCGAAATCGGCCATGGTGTAGATCGCGGCCACGCCCGGCATCGCGAGAGCGTCGCTGGTATCGATGCTGCGGATCCTGCCATGGGCAAAACTCGCCCGCACAAAGGCGGCATGCAGCATCCCGGGCAGTTCGATATCGTCCACATATTGGCCCTTGCCGGCCAGCAGGCGTGCATCTTCCAGGCGCGTAACAGCGGCTCCAAAGTAGCGTGCGCTCATGTCCGGTCCGCCCTGGTTGCCGCGACGTCCAGCGCCGCCTGCACGATGCCCTCATAGCCGGTACAGCGGCAGATGTTGCCCGAGATCGCGATCCTGACGTCCCTCTCTGTCGGCATGGGCGTGGAGCGCAAGTAGGCTTCGAGTGTCATCAGCATCCCCGGCGTACAGAAGCCGCACTGCAGGCCATGATTGGTTACGAAGGCCTGCTGGAGTGTCGATAACGAATCAGGATTGCCAAGGCCCTCGACCGTTTCCACAACGCTGCCTTCGATCTGAACCGCCAGCATGAGGCAGGAGCGCACCGGCGCGCCATCCACGATCACGGTGCATGCGCCGCAGACGCCGTGCTCACAGCCAAGATGTGTGCCGGTCAGCCCGAGTGAGTGCCGGAGGAAATCGCCAAGATGCGTGCGAGGGTCGACTTTGGCCTCACGCTGCTCACCATTGAGTGTGAATGAGACAGATCGTTCTGTCATGATTGCCGCTCCAACGTGGCGCATGCCTCTTTCAAAGCTCGACCGATGAGCACGCCGGCGAGATGGCGCCGGTAACCTGCCGTCACGTGGGCATCTTCCATTGCTTCAAGTGAGCGGGCTGCTTCTATGACGGGCTCGATGTCGAGATTGTCGACGTGCTGGCCGAGTAGCGCGCCTTCGGCCTCGGTCAATCGCCGCGGCGACGACTCGACACCGAATGACAGAAGCGCCGCCCGCGTAATCCGGCCGTCCCGGTCGCCCTCGAGGAGGGCAATACCTCCAGCAACGGCGAAGTCGCCATGCCGCCGCGCATATTCCGCGAAGCCGTAACCATGGCCATTGGCCCATGGCTTGAAGCGGAGCGCTTCGAGATATTCCTGCTCGCCAAGAGCGGACTGCAACAAGCCTTCAAACCAGGCGCTTGCGGGAATGACATGGCGGCCGTTCGGCCCCGAGACGATGAATTCGGCGTCAAAGGCGGCGCTGACGGCGGGCTGCTCGGCTGAGGGATCGAGATGGCAGCAGCTTCCGCCTATCGTGCCGCGCGCGCGCGTCTGGATATGGCCGACATGCTCGAGGGCGCGCGCCAGCAGCGGTAGCCGGGATCGAACGGTCTCCGACGACAGCACGTCGGTCTGGCGGGTCATTGCGCCGATCTCGATACCAGCAGCCGTTTCTCTAATTCCTGCGAGCTCGGGAATGCGGTTGATGTCGATCAGGTGATCGGGGGCGATGACCCGCAAATTCATCATCGGCATCAATGATTGTCCGCCTGCAAGAATCTTGGCGTTGTCCAGACGGGTCAGCAGCGCGCCGAGCTCTTCGCGCGTTTGCGGACGGTGATATTGAAAGGGCGATGCTTTCATCGGGTTTACTTCAGGTCGAGGAACTGCGCGACAGCTTTGATGAATGCTTCGGGGGCCTGTGCCATCGGCGCATGGCCGCATCCCGGCATTTCGATGAGTTCGGCCCTTGGCAGTGCCTTTGCCAGCGTGCGCGCCATTTCAGGCGGTGTTGCGGCGTCCAACTCGCCCACCACCACCAGTGTCGGGTTTCGTATCTTCCCGATCTCGGCGGTAAGATCGAGCGCCGCCAGCGCGTGGCACGCTTCGGCGAAAAATTCCGGATTGGTCTTGACCAGTGCGTTACGGCGCTCGGTCATGATGTCAGGATTGAGTGCGATGAAGTCTTCCGGAAACAGCCGCTTCAGGGCCACGTCGACGATCGCTTCCATGCCGCTTTGGCGCACCCGTTCAGCCATGGCATAGAACGACTGCTTGCCTTCCGGCGAGAAGCTGACGCCGGTGTCGGCCAGGACCAGCCGGTCGAACTTCGTGCCATGGCGGATAGCGAGCGTGCTGGCGATGAAGCCGCCGAAGCCGTTACCAAGCACGTCGGTCGCCTTGAGATCGAGTGCGTCAAACAGGTCGGCAATGCGATCCGCAATTCCCTCAATGGTGGAACCCGCTGACGACGAGCCGCCAAATCCCGGCAGGTCCGGGACGATGACGCGTCGCTGCTTGGCAAGCGCCGGGACGATCTTGTCGAAAATTGCGCGATCGGCGAGCAGCGAGTGTAGCAGGATCAGCGGCTTGCCGGTGCCGGTTTCGGCGATGTCGAGCGTGCCGTCACGCAAGCGAAGGGATGTCATGGGTAACCTCTCAATAGACGCCGAGCAATTGCTCGACCAAACGATCGTTGGAGCGGAGCGAGTTCGCATCGCCCGCGTGTGCGACGTAGCCGGTGTTGAGCACCACGACCTCGTCGGCGATTTCGAGCGCCAGCTTGATATTCTGTTCGACCAGGATGATCGACAAACCGCTGTCGCGCAGTTGCTTGAGTACGGTCGCCACTTCGGCGACGATCTGGGGGGCGAGTCCCTCGGAAGGCTCGTCGAACAGGATGAGGCGCGGATTGGTCATCAGGGCGCGACAGATGGCGAGCATCTGTTGTTCGCCGCCGGAAAGTGAGCCGGCGAGTTGCCGCCGTCGTTCGGATAACCGGGGAAAGGTCGCATAGACCTGCTCCAGCCCCCACCCGGGCCCTTGTTGGGAGAGCCCGCGGCGAGCCGCGACCGTCAGGTTTTCGTAGACCGTGAGCGAGGGGAAAATACGCCGGCCCTGCGGCACCAGGCCGACGCCGTTGAGCGAGATGCTTTCAGGTGACATGCCCGCGATAGACTGACCGAACAGCTCAACGCGAGCGGCCTTGACCTTGACCAGCCCCATTATCGCGCTGATGCAGGTGGTCTTGCCGGCACCGTTGCGACCGAGCAGTCCCAGGACTTGGCCCTTCTTCAGGTTGAAGGACAGGTTGTGCAGGACGTGGCTCTCGCCATAGAACGCGTTGAGCCCGCTGATTGCGAGCGCGTCAGTGTCCAAGATACACCTCCCGCGTTCGGGGATCCGCGACCACGTCCGCGCGGCTTCCTTCCACGACCACCTGTCCATGCTGCATCACGGTGATCACGTCGGCGAAGGCGAGGGCGACGTCCATGTCGTGTTCGATCATTACAATGGTAACGTCGCGCGGAATGGATTGAAGGAGACGCTGAACGTCCTGGCGTTCGTCGGCAGAAAGTCCGGCCAATGGTTCGTCAAGCAGCAGGAGTTTTGGCTTTTGCGCGAGCGCCATCGCGATCTCGAGCCGTCGCCGTTCGCCATAACTCGTCTCCGCCACGGTTCGGTCCGCAACATGTTCGAGGCCGACCAGGGCAAGTGTCGCGCGTGCTTCCTCCCAGAGCGACGTCTGACGGCGCAGGTCGGACCATGGATTGAAGCGAATTTTGCGGAGGCCGACGAGAGAGATGACGACGTTGTGCAGCAACGTGTTCTTGGAGAACAACGTGATGATCTGGTAGGTCCTCGCCATACCGAGATGGGTTCGCTGGCTCGCAGACTTCCTGGTGACGTTCTGACCGAATATCCGGATCTCGCCCTGCGACGGCGGAAAATCACCCGCGATGAGATTGAAGAATGTCGTCTTGCCGGCGCCATTGGGGCCGAGCAGCAACCGCCGTTCTCCAACCGGAATGCGCATCGAGACATCGCGCACGGCTGGCAGTCCGCCAAAGTAGCGAAAGAGTCCGGCGACCTCCAGAACAGGTGTCGTCATCGAGCGGGCCCCTTGGCAACAGAGGGCGCGTCGGCAGGCTTGTCGGCGGGCGGCCGGTTCCTCAAAGCGCGGACCCAACGTGTAAGACCGGGCACCAGGCCTTCGGGCATGAACAGGACAATCGCGACAAAAATGACGCCAAGCAGGATCAGCCAGCGCGTGATGTAGGCGCTGACGATATTTTTGAGAATGACGACGAGTGCCGCGCCGACGACCGGCCCGAGCAGCGTGCCGGTGCCGCCGGCGATCACCATCAGAAGGGCTTCGGCCGACGTCGTAAGATGCAGTGTCTGGGGGCTGACGAACTGGTGGTAATAGGCATAGAGCAGGCCGGCGACTGCGCCCCAGAAACCTGCGAACACGAAGCTCAGCCACTGAATCAGCCATACTTCGTAACCGAGCGCCCGCATGCGCCGCGGCTGATCACGGGTACCTTGCAGGCTCTGCCCGAGTCCGGACTGAACGAAGCGTGCGATGCACCACAGCGCTATGCCGAGGAAGGCGAGAACAAAATAGTAGAAGATGGCGGGGTCCATCAAATTGAGGCCAAACGGGTGCGGCCGCTTGAGTCCGCCCAACCCGTTGTCACCGCCGGTCAGGCTGGCCCATCGATAGGCAACGCCCCACAGGATCTGGCCAAGCGCCAGCGTAATCATCAGAAACCCAAGACCTGACGCGCGCAGGGCCAGAAAGCCGAACAGCATCGCCAGCACTGTCGTCGCTCCGATGGCGATCAGTGCTCCCGCAAGATGCCCGAAGCCCGCATGCGCGGTGAGGTATATCGACAGATAGGCGGCTACACCGAGATAGGCCGCGTGACCCAGCGAGGTCATGCCGCCGAACCCGATCAGCAGATTGAGGCTGAGGGCGAGAATTGCCGCGATCACGATCTGGCTTGCGATGTTGACGTAGTAATCCGACGTGACCAGCCACGGCAATGCCAACAGCGCGGCGACTGCAACAAGCCACGAGATCATGCTGGATGGGACACGCATCAGATCGCCTGCCTTCCGAACAGGCCGGTCGGCCGCAGCGTGAGGACGAGGACCATCGGCAGGAAAAGGATCACGTAGGCGAGATCGGGAAACAGCGCTTGCCCGTAGCTGTAGATGAAGCCGATGAGGAGGCTGCCGACGAACGCGCCGACCAGGCTGCCGACGCCGCCCAGAATAACGACGACCAGCGCAAGCGGCAGCATGTCGGAATCGAGGCCCGGGTATACCGACAGGATCGGTCCTGCCAGCACGCCTCCGGCGCCGGCCAGCGCGGAGCCGAGGCAGAATACCGCGGAGAACAGCAGTGAAGTGCGGATGCCCATTGCGCGGGCCATGGGCAGATCGTCGACGCCGGCACGGATCATGGCGCCGAGACGGCTGCGCTCAAGTAGCAACCAGAGAGCGGCGGCCAGCGCGAACGCGACGCCGATCACGAACAGGCGATAGATCGGAAACGCCAAGTTCGAGACGCGGAGGGCGCCCGCCAGTTCCCGGGGCATCGGCACCGGACGCGGATCGCCGGTCCAGATCCACACGCAGGTGTCGGCGATGATGAATGCGATGCCGAGCGTCACGAGCACCTGGGCCAGCGGCTGCCCGTTCAGCCGGCGCAGGATAAAGCGCTCGATCAAGGTACCGAGGATGCAGATTGCGCCGCCACCGATCAGGATCGCGATCCAGAAATTCACGCCGGCCTCGATCGCCGACACGCCAACATAGGCGCCGAGCATGAAGTATGCGCCGTGCGAGAGATTGACGATGCGCATGAGGCCGAAGATCAACGAAAAGCCTGACGCCAAAATGAACAGGAGGGATCCGAACGCAAGACCGTTCAAACCCTGAATGATCCAGAAATTCATGCGGATCCCTCCCGGCGGAGCAAATTACTTCGCCGCTGTCCAGTCGCGCGAATAGACAGGGCTCTTGAGGAATTCGTCAGCCCCGTAGGTCCAGAACTGGCTAACCGCTGGATAGGTCTTGATGACGCTGTTCTGCAGCCTTCCGTCCTTTTTCTCGACCTTGCGGATCGACACATCGAGGATGGGCTGGCCGTACGCGTCGAGCTTCACCGGACCATAGGGGCTTTGCGAGATGTTGACGCTACGCAAGGCCTTCATGAAGGCGGCCTTGTCGGAGATGTCGCCCTTGACCTGCTCCAGAGCATTGTTGAGGAACTGGCAGGCCATGTAGGCGCCGACGGTGTAGTAGCCCGGATCGGCGTTGTAGGCCTTGCGCACGGCTTCCACGAATTTCTTGTTGGCGGGAGTATCGGTTGCGGCGCTATACCAACCGGACGAGATCACGCCCACCGCTTCATCGCCCATGCGCTTGAGAATGCCCTCGTCGACCGTCGTCATGGCGCCGAGAACCGGCTTTTGCATGCCATAGTTCTTGTATTCACCGAGAAACTTGATGCCGTTGCCGCCGGCAAACCCCGCGAAGACTGCGTCGACGCTCGGGTCGATCTGCGTAATGTAGGTGCCGTATTCCGCGGCGTTGAGCGGCGACCACAGCTTCTGGACGACTTTGCCGCCGTTCTGTTCGAACGTTCGCTGGAAGCCGGCCGAAAGTTCATGGCCAAATGCGAAATCGTCGGCGATGATCGCGATCTTCTTGTAGTGCAAATCCTTCGCAGCATACTCGCCAAGTGCATGATGCGCCTGCGCCGACGTGCCGACAGCGCGCACGAACCATGGATTGGGCTTGCGCTGGGTCAAGTCCTCGGCGGCAGCGGAAGGCGAGATGATTGGCGTCTTGGTTTGCCGGATGTAATCGTCGATGGCGAGTGCCTCGAAGGCCGCCAGTGGACCGATCAACACCTGCGCGCCGTCGCGTTCGACCAGTTCCTGCGCCTTGGTCTTGGTCACGGCAGGTTGGCCGGCTGTATCGGCGGTGATGATCTCGATCTTGCGCCCGGCCATTTCGCCGCGGTGCTCATCCATACACAGCTTCAGGCCTTCTTCCATTTGCCGGCCGCCGGCGGCCAAGGCCCCCGACCTGACCGTCATAAAGCCGACCTTGAGCGGCTCGGCAGCCTGCAGCGGCGTCAGAGCCGTCCACGCGGCGAGGACTGTCGTCGATAAAAAGATGCGGGTACGCACCATGCTTAATCTCCCTGGAGCCGAGACTTGATACATCACGATTTATATTTTTGCTTCTTCTTAAGATGTCACTAAGCCATCCAAAGAGTCAACCGTTGGATAGAAAAGTTGCTTCAAGTGCCAATTTTTTGGTGTAATTGGCTCGAAAATAGCAATATGATCCGCTGGGTAGGTACCAAACTTGGAATCGTGATATCTTACAAGATAGAAAGAGGCGACGGTTCGACGATGCAAGGACAGCGAATCTACGATTTCCTCAGGCGGGGTATTCTGACATGTGATCTGCCGCCCGGCCGCGAATTGCGCGAGCAGGAGCTCGCCCAGCAGTTTGATGTCAGCAAGTCGCCGGTGCGCGAGGCGCTCCAGCACCTTGTCAGCGAAGGACTGGTCATCGTCATTCCTCGTCAGGGGTATCGCGTGTCGCCGGTGTCGTTGCGGGATGCCAACGAGATCTTTGCGTTTCGCCAGGCACTCGAACTCGCGTGCATCGCGGAAGCTGTGAAGAATGCACCGGACGAGGAGCTGAAGGCGCTCGATCGGTTTCGCGAATTCGACGGCGACTATGAAAACGAGTTCATCAGTTACAACCAGGAATTTCACTGCGTTCTCGCGCGATGCTCCAACAACGGCCGGATGGCGCGAACAACCTGCGAGCTGATCGAGGAAACCGAGCGCCTTGTCAGGATGAGCGTCGCCGCGGTTCGGCCCAAAGCACACAAGTTCGTCGAAGAGCACAATGACATTATTTCAGCGCTTCAGGCGCGCGACTCGCGCCGTTCGGTCAGCCTGCTGAAAGCTCACGTTTCGGCGGCCGTCAAACGGTTCAGCACCGCCCTGGAATGGACGGCCATGCAGGCCTGAGCTCAGCTTTTCGACGACTTTCAAGAACGGGGCCTGTTAATGATCGACCGCAAAAATCGCTATGGCTTGACTGCAGCCCGCATTCATGACGCCGACGGCCGCGCCCGCCGTCCAACTTCCACAACGATCGATATTCATTCGCACGTCTTTGTCCGCGAAGCAGCCAGGGTGGCGCAACCCCACAACGACATCAGCCGTATTTCGCTGGCCCACTTCGCCGACGACGCGACCAAGGCAATCAATGCCGGTCAAGAACAAGACATTATGGAGGTGATGACCACGATCGACCGGCGATTGCGTGATCTCGACAAGATGGGCATCGATATCCAGGTCGTCGCTCCTGCTCCCGGGCAATGCTACTATCATCTCGATACGAGAATCGCCGAACAGGCCCATCGCATCGCCAATGATGGCGTGGCTGAATTCTGCTCTCACCGGCCGGATCGATTTGTGGGTCTGGGCGGGATTACGCTGCAAGAGCCCGAACTGGCGGTGCGCGAACTCGACTATGTCATGACCCATCTGAAGCTGAAGGGTGTACAGATTCTAACCAACGTCGATGGCAGGGAACTGTCTGATCCGGCTTTCCGTCCATTCTTCGCCAAGGCTGAAGAACTCGGCGCTTTCATCATGATGCATCCGAACGGTTTCACGCACGGAGAGCGTCTGAGGCACTTCTACTTCAACAACATAGTGGGCAACCCGCTTGAGACCACACTAGCGCTGCACAACCTGATCTTTAGCGGGACGCTGGCGCGTTTTCCCGATCTGAAACTGATGGCTGTGCATGGTGGAGGCTATCTGCCGGCGTATTCTGGGCGCATCGACCATGCATGGGGCGCGCGGCAGGATTCCCGTGGTGACCTGCCGCTAGCGCCAACAACGTATTTGCGTCAGGTCTATCTCGACACGGTGGTCTTCAGCTATCACCAATTGGCCTATTTGCTCGACCTGTTCGGTCCCGATCGGATCCTGATGGGCACCGACTATCCCTATGACATGGCCGAATACAATCCGATCGGCCACATCGCCGGTGTCGCCGGCATGGATGAGACGACATTGGCGCAATTGACCGGCGGCAATGCGAAGCGACTGCTGCAACTCGATTCTTAAATCGGTCTTCGCCGTCTGGCGGTCGTGGATACATGAACGACCGCTTCTGGTGCGCCAGGCGGACCGCGCTTGCTGGGCTTCGTTCTGCTTTGCTGTAGTTTGCTCAAACTGGCCCATGATGGATTGGAGCGAGAGTTTCGCTATTTCAATGAGATAGTTGGCGGCGTGTGCACGATGTGTGCACCGGGAAATCAAAGGAAATCTGGCGACGACCAATATGGGCAGTCCGAACTGAGCGCGCTGCGGTGTCGGTGGGAGCTGATGTCGGATTGTCGTTCAGTTCGGTCTGCTCATTCACCGCGGAATTGCGGGCGGCGCTTGGCGGCGAAGGCGGCGATTCCCTCCTGTGCGTCACCGGTGCGGCTGGCTTCTACGATCGATTCCTTCTCGGCATCGAGCTGATCTGACAACCCCGTCTCGAATGACTGCCGCAGCATGCGGCGGACGGCACCGAAGGCGCGTGTCGGACCTGCGGCCAGTTTGGCGGCGAGGGCGGCTGCCTCACTCTCCACGGCATCATCAGGCGCCAGGCGCGACACCAATCCGAAGTCGAGCGCCTCCTGCGCGGTTAGTCGCCGGTTGAGCAGGAACAGCTCCTGCGCGCGCCGCATTCCGACCATGCGGGGCAGGAACCAGGTGTTGCCGCCGTCGGCAGTCAGGCCGAGCGCCCCATAGCCCAGCGCAAATCGCGCGTTGTCGGCGGCTACGACAATGTCGGCGGCGTACAGCAATCCCAGTCCACCGCCACCGGCCCCGCCGCGCACTGCAGCGACGACGGGCGCATCGATGCTGGTCAGCCGTTCGATCGCCAGATGAAAGCTATCGATCATGCGTCGCAACCGGTTCGGCAATTGCTCGCGCGCGGTGCCGGCAAATAGGCCGAGGTCGCCACCGACGGTGAAGTTCGGCCCGTTGCCGGTGATGAGGACCGCGCGAACGTCGGGCCGTTCGGCAGTCTGTGTCGCGGCCTCGGCAAGGTCGGCCGCCATACGCTCGTCAATCGCATTGCCCTTGTCTGGGCGGTTCAGGCGCAAGGTTGCGATACCCGCTTCGAAATCGAGCAGCACCGTTCGTATCGGTGCAGCGGCGTCATGCCAGCGTGCGGTGTCGGTGAATTGCTCGAGCGACTTGATGCGCCCCTCGTCGAATGCGATCAGATGGGCAAAGGCGGCGTCGAGAGCAGCGCCGCCCTGTTTGCCGCGGCCGCGGTAACGGCCGGTCACCAGCAGGCGGCCATCGGCGAGATCGAGAAACCGTTCCGGCTCGGCGCGTGCCTCGAAGTGCCGGGCGATCGCACCCCAGCCATTCTTCCGCATTGCCGCGGGGCCATCATGATTGCCGCCGATGCCGAACGGCATGCCCTCGGCGGTGCGGCCGGTGAATTCGGGGTGCAGCAAGGCGTCGAGTTGCACGCGGTCGCCGGCGGCAAGTGCTGCATAGAGCGCACGGGCGAGTTCGGCGGGGCTTTGGCATTCCAGGCTTTGGCGTTCCATCCCGTAGGTCCTCCTTTTCGAAACGCAATGACAGCGGAGTGCGGCAAATCAACCCGACGGGCAAATTACTTCCGATTTACGGAAATCATGTCAAGTCCCGAAATGAAAAAGATTTCGCTTTTACGTAACCCCAAATCAGTGCTTCTGTATGCCCATCCCGTCCTGATCAGAAGGGCGTCGGCCGTCGTCACGGACGTTGGGCGGGTTGCGGTGGACGCTTGGTTCACGTCAGACGACGGCGTGGATCGAGCGTACGGCAAAACCGTGTGGTCCTGGCGCCCGTTGCCGGCGTCAAGCTGTCGGAGAAGCGTGAGCGGAAACGACAGCGACGGAGTCAACCCAGAACTCGTCTCCGGGGAGAGCGCGGCATAAGCCGTAAAGCCATTGCGCAGGGAAGGCCGGGTGTTCACCGCTGCCCTGTATGCTCGTGTGCAACACTTTTAGTGCAAACCGCACACGGGACCGCGGGTGCAGCGCGCACCCGGTCTTCCCTGTGCCCTCTCATTTCGAGGGCAAGGAGATTTCTGGCAAAGCTCGGGCGCGGTGCGTCGCGAGATCGCGGATTCACGTTCTCCACCATTTCCCCCTGAAAATGTCCTTGAAGCCCAAATCGGCCGGTGCTATTATTTGAACGGTCAGTCGGATTATTTTAGACTAGGCCGCGGGGCTCCGCAAGAAGAGTTCGGGCCAGCCGCGAAAGATAAAAGGGGAGATGCAGCGATGAACGTGGTGCCGCGCGCTTCGCAATGGGGCGAACTGATCCGCTCCGACAGGGTGCACGGCTCGCTCTACAGCGATCCCGCCATCTTCGAAGCCGAACTACAGAACATCTGGTATCGCACCTGGGTCTATGTTGGACACGAGAGCGAGGTGCCCAACGCGAACGACTACGTCGTCAAGTCGATCGGCCCGCAATCGGTCATCATGACCCGCGACGAGCAGGGCAACATCAATCTGCTGCTCAATCGCTGTTCGCATCGTGGCAACCAGGTCTGTTCCTACGACAAAGGCAACGCGCGCTCCTTCACATGCCCGTTCCATTCCTGGACCTTCGCCAATGACGGCCGGCTGGTCGGCTACGCCTTTCCTGACGGCTATGAGGGCCAGGACAAATCAAAGCTTGCGCTCGGCCGTGTGACGCGGGTGCAATCCTATCGCGGTTTTGTGTTTGGCTCGTTCGCCGCCGAAGGCCCTTCTCTGGAAGAGCATCTCGGCGGTGCGGCCGAGACCATCGACCGCTTGGTTCGCTTCTCGCCGGAAGGCGAGGTCGAGGTCACCGCGGGCTTCCTCAAGCACCGCGTCAAGGCCAACTGGAAATTCATCCTGGAAAATGAATGCGACGGCTATCACCCGGCCTTCGTGCACTCCTCGATCTTCGGCGTCGCTGACAGCGCGATCGGCAAGCTCTATGGCGGCGCCTCGACGGCGGTGACGCGTGACTACGGCAACGGCCATACCGAGATCGACCTGCGGCCCGAGTTCCGCAAGCGCGACGCGCCAATGAGCTGGTTCGGCACCTCGGAAGCGCGGTTGCCGGATTACACGGCGCGAATGAAGGCCGCCTATGGCGACGAGAAGGCGCGCGAGATCATGATCGACGGCACGCCGCACGTGATGATCTTTCCGAATTTGTTCATCGCCGAAATCCAGATGTTCGTGATTCAGCCGCTCGCGGTCGACGACAGCGTGCAGCACGTTACCGCGCTGCAGTTCAAGGGTGCTCCCGACATGAACCGGCGTCTACGCCAGCAGACCATGGGATCGGTCGGCCCGGCCGGGTTGTTACTGGCGGATGATTCCGAGATGTACGAGCGTTGCCATCGCGGCGTGCTGGCGCGCAATCCCGAATGGATTTTCCTCGGCCGCGGCGAGAAGCGCGAGCGCCAGGACGAACTCGGCTTCAAGGTCGGCCACGTCACCGACGAGATCCCGTCGCGCGGCATTTGGCGGCACTACCGCAGCCTGATGGAGGCGCGCTGATGCTGTCGCGCGAAAGCAGCGCCACGCTGATGTCAGCCGTAACCGCCTTCATCTACAAGGAGGCGCGGCTGCAGGACGAGCACCAGTACGAAGCGTGGGAAGCGCTGTGGACCGACGACGGCGTCTATTGGGTGCCGGCCAATGGCGACGACATCGATCCAGAAAAGGAAATGTCGATCATCTACGACAACCGGTCGCGCATCTCGCTGCGCATCAAGCAATTGCTGACGGGAAAACGCCACACCCAGACGCCGCAATCGCGACTGCGGCGGCTGGTGTCCAACATCGAGCTGCTGGACCAGCAGCCCGGCGGCGATATCTGTGTCGCCAGCAACAGCATGGTGTTCGAATCAAGCCTGCGCGACGACACGGTCTGGGCTGCGCGTAACGAATACCGGCTGCGCTATGTCGATGGCGAGCTGCGCATGGCGTACAAAAAGGTGATCCTGGTCAACAACGAGAAAGCGCTGTTCACGCTCTCGTTCCTCATCTAGCCGTCAAGGGGCGAACCAGCCATGATCGATAAAGGTCCCGTATTGCTCGACATCTCAGGCGGCATTGCCCGGCTGCGGCTCAACCGCCCCGACGCCGCCAACGGCATGAGCGCCGAACTCCTTAGCGCGCTCTGCGATGCCATCATGGTCTGTCACGGTCAGCCGGATCTGCGCGTGCTGCTACTGAGCGGCGAGGGCACGAATTTTTGCGCGGGCGGCGACGTCAGAGCCTTTGCGTCGAAGGGCGAGAAGCTGCCTGACTACATCAGGCAGGCGACGGCCTATTTGCAGAACGCGGTGACGGGGCTGCTGCGGCTGGAAGCGCCGGTGATCACTTCGGTGCAGGGCTTTGCCGCCGGCGGCGGCGGTTTTGGACTCGTCTGCGCTTCCGATATCGTCATCGCTGGCGAATCCGCGAAATTCCTGGCGGGCGCGACGCGGGTTGCGATGGCGCCCGACGCCGGTGTTTCCGTCACGCTGTCGCGGCTGGTCGGTCTGCGTCGGGCGATGTCGATCCTTCTCACGAATCCAGTGATCTCGGCCGCGGAAGCTCTGGACATGGGCATCGTCACCAGGGTGGTGCCGGATGCTGATCTCGCCGAAGCGTCGCTCGCGATGGCGCGGGAGCTGGCGGCCGGTGCGCCGAAGGCGCTGGCCGCGACCAAGCGGCTGGTCTGGGCCGGAACCGCGCTCAGCATCGAGCAGTGCCTGTCGGAAGAAGCGCGCACGGTGTCCGAGCTGTCTGGCATGGCCGACGCGCGGGAAGGGCTCGCTGCCGTGATCGAGCGGCGCAAGCCCATCTTTACGGGACGCTAGTCGGTGCCGGCCGCAGGCACGCGCGCTTTCGGGCGGCTCGACGGCCGTCGCGCTTTCGTCTCGGGCGGCGCGAAGGGGATCGGTGCCGCCATCGTCCGGAGCTTTGCCGATGCCGGCGCTCACGTCGTGATCGCTGATCTCGATCTTGAAACGGCATCCGGGCTTGCGGGGCAGGTCGGTGCGACGGCTGTTCATCTCGATGCCGGCGACGCCAAAATGGTGCAGGCGGTCATGGCGCAGCACGGGCCGTTCGATATCGTCGTCAACAATGCCGGCGTCGACCAGCATGCGTTCTTCACCGATACGACGCCGGAGGATTGGACCAAACTGCTCGCGGTTAATCTGGTCTCGGCCTTTGCCTGCACCCACGCCGCGTTGCCGGCGATGCAGGCCGCGAGCTTTGGGCGCATCATCAACATCACCTCGGAAGCAGGCCGGCTGGGTTCCAAAGGCGGCGCGGTCTATTCCGCCGCCAAGGGCGGCGTGGTCGCCTTCACCAAAAGCATTGCGCGCGAAAATGCGCGCTTTAGAATCACCGCCAATGCCATTGCGCCGGGGCCGATCCGCACGCCGATGCTGGAAGCGGCGGTAGCCCAAGGCGGCGACAAGATATTGCGCGCCATGACCGACGCCACGCTGTTGCGGCGGCTCGGCGAGCCCGAAGAAGTCGCTGCCGCCGTGTTGTTCTTGGCTTCCGATCAGGCGGCTTACATCACCGGCGAAACACTTGGCGTATCCGGCGGCATGGGAATGGGCGGCTGATATGACGCGCGCAAGCGAAGATATCGCAACGGCGCCGATCGACCTTGCGATCGCGCGGATCCGCGCGGTCTACCGCAGCTGGAACCGCGACACGTCAGTGGCCCAGATGCGCAGCGATTGGGATGCGGCCTTTGGAGGCATCACCGCCCCGGTGACTTGCGAACGCGTCTGCGCTGGGGGCGTCGATGGCGAATGGATATCGCCGGCCAATGCGCCCCTCGATAAGGCCATTCTGTATTTTCATGGCGGCGGCTTTCGTATCGGCTCGGTGGAATCGCACCGCGACCTGATCGCGCAGATCGCGCTCGCCAGCGGCTGTCGCGTGCTCGCCATCAACTACCGCCTTGCCCCGGAACATCGTTTTCCGGCGGCGCTGGACGATGCGCTGGCGGCCTATGGCTGGATGCTGGGGCAAGGGCCGGCGCACGGCAGTATCGCCTTTGCCGGAGATTCCGCAGGTGGCAATCTCGTGCTCGCCGCCATGCTGGCCTTGCGCGAACGCAAACTTCCGCTGCCTGTAGCGGCGGTGCTGATGTCGCCATGGACCGATCTGGCGGCGACCGGCGCGAGTTTTGTCAGCCGGGCCGAGGCGGACCCGATCCATCAGCGCCCGATGATCCTGGCGCTGGCCAAGAATTATCTGGGCGGGCAGGGCGATCCCTGCGACCCCCTGGTCTCGCCGCTCTATGCCGACCTTGCGCGTCTGCCACCGCTGTTGATCCAGGTCGGCGACCGCGAAACCGTGCTGGATGATTCAATCATGTTCGCCGACCTGGCGCGCGCCGCCGGTGTCGATGTTCATCTGGAGGTTTGGGATGGCATGATCCATGTCTTCCAGATGTTCGGGGCGGAGCTTTCCGAGGCGCGTCGGGCCATCGCATCGATTGCGCAATTTCTCAACCGACACCTTCACATCAGGGACGAGAGGGCATCATCATGAACGTCAGGCCCGCCGATCCGCGCAGGCACGCCGACAGCGAATTCCATTTCTCGGATCAGCCGCAACTGTCAGAGGAGTTGCGGATGTTGCGCGAGCAGGTCCGCCGCTTCGTCGAGAAAGAGGTCGTGCCGTATGGCGAGCAGTGGGAGCGCGACGGCAAGATCCCGCGCGAGATCTACCGCCGCATGGGCGCGCTCGGTTTTCTCGGCATGCGCCACGCAGCTGAATATGGTGGCACCGACATGGGGCCACTGGCGTCGATGGTGTGGGCGGAGGAGCTCGGGCGATCTACCTTCGGCGGTTTCACCTCGTCGGTGCTGGTTCATACCGACATGTCGGCCGTCCATATCACCCTGCGCGGTACGCCGGAGCAAAAGCAGAAGTATCTGCCCGCGATCATCCGCGGCGAGACCATCTGCTCGATCGCGGTGACCGAGCCCGATGCGGGTTCCGACGTCGCCGGGCTGAAGACGCGGGCCCGCCGCGACGGCGATGCCTGGGTCATCAACGGATCGAAGATGTTCATCACCAATGCCGTCTATGGCGACATCCTGATCGTCGCCGCGCGTACCGATCCCGCCGCCAAGGGCAGCCGCGGCATTTCGCTGTTCATCGTCGAGCGCACGACGCCGGGTATCTCGGTCACAAAACTCGACAAGCACGGCTGGCTTTGCTCGGACACCGCAGAGATCAGTTTTCAGGATGTCCGAATCCCCGCCGGAAACCTGCTGGGAGAGGAGAACCGCGGTTTCTACGGCATCATGGAGACCTTCGAGAACGAGCGGATCTGCATCGGCGGCATCTGCGCCGGCGAGTCCGCCAAAGCGATCGAGCTCACCACCAATTATGTAAAGACCCGTCAGGCGTTCGGCGGTCCCTTATGGAACCAGCAGGCGGTGCGGCTCAAGCTCGCCTCGCTTGCGACCAAGGCCGCTGCGGCCCGGGCGTTGGCGTATCATGCCGCGGAACTCGTGGAGGCCGGCAAGCCCTGTCCGCGCGAGGTGTCGATGGTGAAGGCGCTGTCGCCGGAGGTGCTGCATGAGGTCGTGCATGGCTGCCTGCAACTGCATGGCGGCAGCGGTTTTATGCGAGGCACGCCGATCGAACGGATGGTGCGGGATGCCAGGGTGCTGACGATTGGTGGCGGCGCCACCGAGGTCATGTTGGAGGAAGTCGCGAAAAGGATGTGAGGGGGGCTTAACCTCTCCCGCTTGCGGGGGAGGTCGACGCGCGAAGCGCGGCGGGTGGGGGTGTCTCCACTTGGAGAGTTCGTCGTGGGGATAGACCCCCACCCCAGCCCTCCCCCGCAAGCGGGAGAGGGAGCAGACCGCCGTTGTGGCGCCCCTCAATTCACCGGCTTGAAGCTCAGCGTCGAGAACTCGGACTGCATGATCTGCAGCTTCTGGTTCGAGAAGCGCACGCCGGGCCCAAAACTGATCGGCGCCATGATGCCGGTCTCGACGTTCTTGGTCTTTTCCAGTTCGGTGATGGTGCAGGCCCAGGTCGGCTGCTTGCCGCAGCGCTCGATCGCGGCAATCAAGACCTTGGCGGCGGCATAGCCGGTCATGGAGTAGCGATTGATGCCCTTCATTTCGGCTTCCGGCAGCAGCCCCTTGGCTTTTTCGAGGAAAGCCTTGCCGGCGGCGCCTGCGAACGGCTCTACATAGTCGACGGCGTAGATGCCATCACCGGCCGGTCCCATCAGTTTCAGCACCGGCTCGACCCGCCCGGGCCAGAAGATGCCGACCACCGGCTTGATGTTGAGTTTTTCCAGCTCCTTCATCATGGCGATGTTCTCGCCGATGATGCCGCCGGCGAGAAACACCTCGGCGCCGGATTCCTTCAGTTGCAGCATGTCGGACGAAAAGTCCTGCTGGCCCTTCTTGTAATTGCCGCTGTAGACCACGTTGAGTTTCCTCGCCTTGACCACGGTGTCGAAGCCGTCGCGCACAGTGATGCCGTAGTCGTCGTCCTGCGTGATCAGGCCCCATTTCTTGCCGGGGTTCTTCTCGGCGAGATAGTTGACGAGGTGGATGATGCCTTCCTCGTAGGATTGCCCGACCACGAACACGTTCTTGCGCGGCGGTTCCCAGAGGAATTTGACGGGCGCGACGTCGATCACGGTGGGAATGCCGGCTTTCTCCAGCAGCGGCATCACGGCGATGGACTGGCCGGAGCCGGAGATGCCGAGCAGGGCAAACGCCTTGTCGACGTCGGTCACCTTCTTGACGCCCTGGATGGTGCGGGCGGTGACGTAGCCGTCGTCTTCCAGCACATATTTGATCTTGCGGCCATTGATGCCGCCGGCGGCATTGGCTTCCGCGATCGCGATCTTGTGGCCGATCGATGCGGCAACCCCGAGCAGCGCCGGCGGGCCGGTCAGGGGTTCGACGTCGCCGATCACGATTTCGGTGTCGGTGATGCCGGGGTCTGCGGCCAGTGCCGGGGTGGTCGAGAGATACGCGCCCGCGAGCAACAGCGACGCGGTCGCCAGATATTTGATCATTGTTTCCTCCTCCTGTTCGATTGCTTTTTTGATTAGTAACGAAGCGGCCAGTTCACCCACATTCGCCTGAGGTCGTGCCAGGCGCCGACCAGGCCGCGCGGCTGGAAGCGCAGGAACAGGATGATGACGAGGCCGTAGAGCATGCTTTTGAGCTCTTGCGCACCGATCGAGAACAGCGCGTCCATCTGCGCGCTGAACAGGCTGAAGACCAACCGGGTCGCTTCCGGCAGCAGCACGATCAGGACGGTGCCGAGCACGGCGCCGAGCGCCGAGCCGAGCCCGCCGACGATCAGGATCGCCAGCGCCTCGATCGAGAGCAGGAACGGAAAGCCCTCGACGCTGACGAAGGACAGATAAATGCCGTACAGCGCGCCGGACAGACCAGTGATGAAGGCGGAGGTGACGAAGGCGAACAGCTTGTAGGCGTGCAGATTGATGCCCATGACGCGGGCGGCGGTATCGTTGTCGCGGATCGCGACAAAGGCGCGGCCGACGCGGCTGCGACGGATGTTGAGGGTGGCAAACAAGGTGAGGACGGCAAAGCCGAGGCAGAGGTAGGTGAAAGCGGCGTCGCTGTCGAAGCTGATGCCAAAAATCTCCGGCCGCTGCACCGAAATGCCGCGGGCACCGTTGGTCAGCCACCGCGCTTCCAGGATCACGGTGTTGATGATGAAGGAAAAGGCGAGGGTGGTGATCGCGAGATAAAGCCCCTTCAGCCGCAGCGACGGCGCGCCGACGATGAGGCTGGCGAGCGCCGGCACCACGCCGGCGCCAAGGAAGCCGACCAGCGGATGCATCTGATATTTGGAAACCAGGATCGCATAGGCGTAGGCGCCGGTGACGAGGAATCCGACATGGCCGAGTGAAATCAAGCCGGTGTAGCCGGTCAGGATGTTCAGGCCGAGCGCGCCGACGACCGTGATCAGGATGATCATCAGAAACGACAGCACGTAGGAGTTCAGCACAAAGGGCGCGACGATCAGGCTGGCGACCAGCAGCGCCGACCACAGCCACACCGGCGGGGAATCGACGAGGGTAACGAGTTCGCCGTAGGTCTGTTTGAAATCGCCGGTGCGCATCCTAGACCCTCTCGATGTCGCGTTCGCCGAAGATGCCGAACGGGCGGACCATCAGCACCACGATGATCATGGCAAACCCCGCGACCTCCTTCATGCCGGAGCCGAGATAGCCGCCAGCGAGATTCTCGGTGATGCCGATCAGGAGGCCGCCAAGGCCGGATCCGAGCACGGCGTCGAGGCCGCCGAGGATGGTGGCCGGAAACGCCTTCAGCCCGAGCTGGAACATCGCCGGCGACAGGTCATAGGACAGCGCGAAGAACACGCCGCCGATTCCCGCGATCACGGACGAGGCGGCCCAGGCGAGAGCATGGACCCTGGTGGCGCTGATGCCCATCAGCAGCGCGGTACGATCGTCGGCGGCGACCGCGCGCATCGCGACGCCGATCTTGCTGTAGCGGAAGAACGCCCAGATCGCTGCCAGCAGCGCAAGAAGCGTGACGATGACGGCAATCTGGCCGGTCCGCACGCCGATCGGGCCGATCCGCACGATGCTGCGGCCGAAGCCGACATCGAGGCCGTGCGGGTAGGCGTCCCAGATGAAATTGATCGACGAGCGCAGGATCACCGCAAGGCCAATAGTGACCATCACGGTGGCGAACACCGGCTCGCCGAGCATCGGCCGCATCACGACGCGCTCGATGATCAGGCCAAGCACGACGGCGGCAAGGATGGCGCCGAGCGCGACCACGAACACATTGCCGCTGACCGTGGTCGAGATGGTCCAGGCTATATAGGCCGTGATCATGGTCATTTCGCCTTGCGCGAAATTGACCAGGCCGGTGGACTTGTAGATCACCGCAAAACCCATCGCGATCAGCCCATAGATAGCGCCGATGGCAAGCCCTGAAATCAGCAGCTGCATGAAATACTGCATCAGACCTCCGCCTGGTAGATGATGGCGAGTTCGCGCGCGAACTTCTTCTCGATCATGGCGCGGCGGACCTTTTGCGTGGCGGTCAGTTCGCCGTCGTCGTGGTCGAGTTCCTTTTCGAGGATCGCAAAGCGGCGGATGTTCTCGACGCGGGCAAAACGCTTGTTGGTCTCGCCCACGATGCGCTCGACCAGATCGTGGACCTCGGTCAATTGCGACAGCGATTTGTAGTTGGTGTAGGGCAGCGCCTTGTCGCGGGCCCAGCGGCCGACATTGTCGAAATCGACCTGGATGATGGCGCCGAGATATTTCCTGGCCTCGCCGACCACGATCGCTTCCTTGATGAACTCGGAGTCCTTCAGCGCATTCTCGATTTCGGAGGGCGCGATGTTCTTGCCGCCGGCGGTGATGATGATCGCCTTCTTGCGGTCGACCACGGTGATCTCGCCATTGTCCATGATTTCGACGATGTCGCCGGTGCGCAGCCAGCCCGTGGCATCGAGCGTCGCGGCGGACGCCTTTTCGTCGAGGAAATAGCCTTTGAACACGCCGGGATTGCGCAGCAGGATCTCGCCGTCGACGTCGAGCTTCCATTCGGTATGAAGTAAGGGGAGACCGCAACCGCCGAGCCGGTGATGGCTGCCGGTCTGGATGAACGCAACGCCGCCGCTTTCGGTCAGGCCGTACCCTTGCGACACCGGGCGGCCGACGATGTCGAAGAAGCGCAGCGTCTCCGGCGAAATCGACGCGCCGGCGCAGAGGCGATGACGGCTGCGGGAAAAGCCGAGATGACGCTGGATGTTGCGGAACAGCAGGACGTAGAGCAGCGCGTAGCCGAGGTGGTCGAACCAATTTGAGGTCCCGGCCTGCCGGCGATCCGACAGCTTGCGGCCCCAGACCATACAGGCTTTGACGAAGCGCTGGCGTAACTGGCCGCTCTCGCCGAGCCGGAACAGGAAGCCCTGCTGCAGCTTTTCGTAGATGCGGGGAACACCGACGAAGAAGGTCGGCGCGATCTCGCGGATGTTGAGCGCGACGGTATCGATCGATTCGGCAAAGCTGACGGCGCCGCCGAGCACCAGATGCGTCACCTCGCCATAGCAACGCTCGGCGACATGACACAGCGGCAAATAGCTCACCGCCTCGAACGGCTTGTCTGCTATCCCGACCGCCTCGGCGTAGATGTAGGCGGCATAGACCAGATTGCGATGCGTCAGCATCGCCCCCTTGGGTGGGCCTGTGGTGCCCGACGTATAGACCAGGATCGAGACGTCGTCGGGGGAGGCCTGCGAAATCAGCCGGTCGAGCGTCGCGTTGGCTTCGGGGTTTTCCAGCGCATAGGCCCGGCCGCGCTGACACAGCGTGTCGAACGACATCAGCTGCGATTGCCGGTACTGCCGAAGGCCCTTCATGTCGATGCAAACGACGGCCTCGAGCGCCGGCAGGCCACCATTGTTGGCCAGCGCGTCCAGCACCTTGTCGGTCTGCTCCTGGTCGCCTGAGATGACCACCCGCGCGCCGGAGTGGCGCACGATATATTGCAGCTCGACCCAGGGATTGGTCGGGTAGATGCCGACCGCGACCGCACCGATCATCTGGACGCCGAGATCGGCGTAAAACCATTCCGGCGTGTTCTCGCCGGCGATGGCGACGCGGTCGCCAGGCTTGAGGCCAAGGGCAAGGAGTCCGAGGGCCACCGAACGCGCCGTCTCGTAATAATGGCTCCAGGAATAGGGATTCCAGATGCCATATTCCTTCTCGCGCAGCGCGAGCGCGTCGCCGTGCATCGCGGCGCGCTGGCGCAGCAATTGCGGAATGGTGATCGCGGCGGTTTTCAGGGCAGTCCGCAGCGATCCGGCATCGTGTGCGGACAACGCGCGCGCCGGATTTGATGGCGTTGCGGCATGTTCGGTTCGCAGGCGTTCGATCACCGACATCACGCGTGTACCCCGGCTGCGGCTTCCGCGCGGTGGCCGCCGAGATAGGCTTCCGTGACGGCCGGATCGCGCCGCACTTCGGCGGGCGTGCCTTCCGCGATCTTGCGGCCGAAATTCAGGACATGAACGCGGTCGGAGATGTCCATCACGATCCGCATCTCGTGTTCGATCATCAACACGGTGATGCCAAGCTGGTCGCGGATATCGAGCACGAAGCGGGCGATATCCTCGGTCTCTTCCTGGTTCATGCCCGAGACCATTTCATCGAGCAGCAGCAGTTTCGGCTCGCAAGCGAGCGCCCGCGCCAGTTCGACCCGCTTCTGCTGGCCGTAGGACAGCGTGCCGACGACGGCGTCGCGGATGTGTTCGATCTCGAGGAATTCGACAATGTGCTCGACGCGCTGGCGGGCCTCGATCTCCTCGCGGCGGGTGCGGCCGAAGAAGATCACGGCATCGAGCACGTTGGAGCGCAGATGGGTGTGCCGGCCGGTCAGGATATTCTCGACCACGGTGCCGTGCTTGAACAGCGCCAGGTTCTGAAAGGTCCGCCCGATGCCGATCGCGGCGAAGCGCGAGGGCGAGACGGTCGCAAGGTCGACGCCGCCAAACAGGATGCGGCCGCCGCTTGGCCGCAGCACGCCGGAGATCATGTTGAACAGCGTGGTCTTGCCGGCGCCGTTCGGGCCGATCACGCTGCAGATTTCACCCGACGTCACGGTAAGGCTGACATCGGCGACGGCCTTGAGGCCGCCCAAACTCTTGCTGAGGTTCTGAACGCTGAGCAGGGTGGTCACGACAGCCACCTCTTGCGCCGCTTGTAGTGCTTGACGTCGCGCAGGCTCTTGCGCCCCGAATTGGAGACACCGAGATAGAATTCCTGCACGTCCTCGTTCGAGGCCAGCTTCTGCGCGGTGCCGTCGAGCACGACGCGCCCGGTTTCCAGGATGTAGGCGTAGTCGGCGATATCGAGCGCACGCTGCGCGTTCTGTTCGACCAGCAACACCGTCATCTTCATCTCGTCACGCAGTTTTGCGATCACCTCGTAGATGCGGTCGATGATGAGGGGCGCGAGACCCAGCGACGGTTCGTCGAGCGCCAGCAGCACCGGATCGGTCATCAGGGCGCGGCCGATGGCGAGCATCTGCTGCTCGCCGCCGGACATGTAGCCGGCGATCTGGTCGCGCCGCTCGAACAGGCGCGGAAACAGCGCGAATACTTTTTCGCGGCGCTCGCGGGCTTCGGCTGCGGTCTTGGTGTAGCCGCCCATCTGCAGATTTTCGTCGATGGTCAGTGCCGGAAACACGCGGCGGCCTTCCGGAACCTGAACGATGCCGCGCCGGACCAGTTCATCAGGGGCGAGGCGATGGATTTCCTCGTGGCGGAAGCGGATCGAGCCGTTCTCGATCACGCCTTCCTCGGTGTAGAGAATGCCGGACATCGCCTTCAATAGCGTCGACTTGCCGGCGCCGTTGGAGCCGAGCAGGGCGACGATGCCGCCTTCAGGCACGGCAATGCTGACGTCGCGGATCGCCTCTATCGCGTTGTCATAGACGATGCGGATGTTGCGGAATTCGAGCAGGCATGCCGGATCCGGTGCGGTGTGAGCGCCGCCGATATTGGCCTGCGTTGGGATCGTTGTCGGCATCTTCAGGCCCGGCTCGGCTGCGGCATGCGCGGCCGCTGCGCCAGGATGGCGTCGGTGACGATCTTTGCGGTTTCGGCGCAAGCCTGGGTGCCGCCATTGCCGTATTGCTTGACCGCGTCGCCGACGCACCACAGGCCCTTGATACCCGTCTCACGCGGCAAATCGTAACCGGCGCAACTGCGCTGGGCCGGCCAGTCGTCGCGCATCACCCGGGTCGACAGGATTCTGGCTTGTGCAAAGTTCGGGAATTGTTCGCGCAGATCCGTCAGCGCCAGTTCGACCTCGGTGTCGGAGTCGAAATCGCCGAGCGCCGGGATCGGCACGGCGTAGGCGACATAGAGATGCCAGCCTGATGGCGCCAGTTCGGGGCAGGTCGCGGTGAGGTTGGCCATGTTGCAGAGCCGCCGCGTCTTGCCGAAGGTCACGATGCCGGGATGGGAAATCAGTGGCTCGCGGCTGGCGATATTGATGACGATGTTGGCGGCGGGCTTGAGGCCGGTGCGCACTTGCTCGACGTAGCCGGGCGGGAAGGCGGCTTCGCCCGCGAGTACGACGGTGGTCTTGGGGCCGGCATTGCTGATGACGAGATCAGTGTCGATCCGCACCCTCTGGCCGTCGCGAACGACGGTGACGCCGTCGACGCGACCATCGGTGGTGTGAATCTGCACCGCCGGGGTCGACGACCAGATGTCGCCATTGCGTTTAATCGCGGTTGCGAGCGCGTTCCAGACGCCGATCGTACCTTGCGGGCAAAATCCGAAACGCTTGAAGGCGCCCTTGCTGGTGAAATAGGTCAGGAAGGCGCGAGCCGGCAGTTCATTGGCGTTGCAGGCGAAGATCGCGGCGCAGAGATTGCGGAAGATCGCGTGCACCGAGGCATTGCTGGTGTAGCTTTTGAGCCAGTCCTCGGTCGATTGCCGCCCATCGGGGAGGTTGCCGGAGCGGGCGTCGGCGAATTTCTCCAGGATGCGCGAAGCCTGCTTGGTCAGTTGCCCCAGCAGCAGCGACCAGCCGCCGCGGCCGACATCGATCAGCTTGCCGTCGATGAAAAAGGAGCTGGCGGGCTCGGGCGTGCGGATATCGAGCGGCGCGCCGACGGTATTGAAAGTCTCTTCGAAGACCCCGCCGAGTTCGATCGCGATGGCGCCGATATTGACCGTAAAACCGTCGATCTGTTCGGTCGAGGCGCGCCCGCCGATCCGCTCCTTGTCGTCAACGACGAGGGTATGGAGCCCGGCATGGGACAGGCGAGCCGCGGCGCAAAGCCCGCCGGCTCCGGCCCCGATCACGACAGCATCCGCACGAACGACCGTCATTCCACCTCCCAAAGCGCGATGCCCGGTTGATCCGGGCTGTCCTGGATTTGGGTCATTCTATTATAATCCGACTGGCCGTTCAAATAATTTTTTGCAATAAGAGGGATGTGGTCGATCGGCCGCAGGCCCGTACAGGACCGGCGGGCCGGCCGAAGCTTCGAGAAAGTAAAAAAAGGGCTGCTGAATCAGCTAAGCATGCCCTTGGGAATACGAGCTAAAGCTGAATGGAAGCGGGCAATATCCGATGGCGCGAACACGCTCTGAAAATTACGACGGCATCCATCTCGGCATATTGACCAATGCCGCCCGGCTGTTTTCGGCGCAGGGCTATATGCGCGCCTCGATCGCCGACCTTGCGGACGCCTGCAAACTGTCGCGCGGCGCGCTCTATCATTATTTCGACTCCAAGGAAGCGATCCTGTTCGCAATCCTGGACGCCCATATACGGGAAATGATCGAGCACGTCGAAACGGCCGTTGCGGCCGGCGGCCCGACCCTGACGCAGTTTCAAAACGTCATTCGCGCCGTCGTCGAGGTCAATGCCAAATCGCCATACGAGCAGCGCGTACTGATTCATGACCTGTCGTTTCTGAGCGTGGATGAGCAGAAGATCATCAAGGATCTCGAGCGGCAGCTGGTCGATATCGTCACCGATCTTCTGCTCAGGCTCGATGCCGAGGGGCGGGTCGTCAAGCGCACCAAGAAGATCTACACGATGATCCTGTTCGGCATCATCAACTTCACCTACACCTGGTACGACCCCAAGGGCGCGATCGGTCCGCAGGAATTTGCGGATATGGCCGTCGAGTTGTTCTTGCATGGGTTCGCGCCGGGAGGGGCTGGGAAGGCCGTCACGACGAACCGGCAAGAGAAAGCTTAGCTTTCTTGAAATCTGGGCATCGGAGATCCGGGACAGGAAGTGAAGACGCCCTGATCAATCATCGAAGCCGCTTGGGGTGGACCATCTGCTTCGCGACAGTTGGCATTCGATGGGGTGCAAGCTAGAAGTTGATCAGGCACCGCCATCATGCACGGAGAGGCGAGATGTTGACCATCACCGCGATTATCCGGGTCAAGCAGGGCTGCGAGGCCGCCATGCTTGAGGCGCTGCTCGACGTTGTCAGTAGTGTGCGAGCAAATGAGCCGGCGACGATCGGGTACCATGTGTCGCAAGATGCAACGGATCCGTGTGTGTTCACGACCTATGAGCGCTACCTGGATCGACCGGCGATGGACCGGCACAACAATTCCGATGCCGTCGTGCGCTTCTTCGGCATCGCCAAGCCCATGATCGACGGCGACGTGACGCTCGTGACCGGTACGGAACGTTCCGCCAAATCCAGCGACTGATGAACCTATCCGGTCGCGCGGGGTAAGCTGCCGTTTGCCGCGATCTCGGCGGACATCTGCTCGATTGTCTTGCGCTGCTCCATGGCGGCCCGCCGGATCAGCGCAAAAGCGGCGGGTTCGGCGACGGCGTGCGAATGCATCACCTGAAGCACGGCAGCGAGTACGACTCGACGCGAGCGAAGGCGCTCTTCCAGCTTGACGACTTGCTGCTTCAGCTCGTTGGTGCGTTCGGCCCGTTCGAACGCCAAGACCAGCGCGGCGTAGATGCCCGCGGACCGCAGCGGTTTGACGAGAAACGACGCCGGGTCGAGTTCCAGCACCAGTTTCAGCCGGCTTGGCGTCTCCGTGCCCAGCAGGGCGATGACGGGGCATCGTCCGGGCAAGGCCCGTTGCGCGGGCGAGGCGAGCGGCAGGAATTCATCGTCGATCAGCGCCACGTCCGGGCGGCATTCGAGGGCGTCACCCGTTTCCCATGTGAAGATGTCGATACCCAGGCGTTCGAACTGTCGCCTGACGATCGACAGGTCACGTTCGTCCTTGACGGCGACCAGCGCTCTGCGCCCGCGGAGGGAGAATGAAGAAGGCTTGCTCATTTGACCACCCGCAAGTGAGGCGCAATCGGCGAAGCTTCGGCCCTTGATGTTTCGCGAGCAGGTCCGGCGGCGACATCGAGCTGCGTCAAATAGGGATCCGGCTTGACCGGCGCATCTGCTTCCCAGAAGAGATCAAACTGTCCTTGCGCGTTGGAGACGGCCAACCGCGGCGTAAGGACGCAATGGTTGTTGTCACCGTCGATCCAGACCGGCCCTTGCGGTGAGTTATAACGATAGCCTGCGGCCGCACGCCGGACTTCACCGATGCTGGAGGTGCCAGCCCGACTGAGCGCGCGCGCCAGCAGGTAGACCGCGACATAGGCGGATTGCCCGTCGACGGAGGGGCTGCTTGTTTCACCGTAGCGCGCTTTCCAGCGCTGGACGAAAGCCCGGTTCTCGGGCAGTTGGATGCTCTCGAAATAGGCTGATGAGGTGATGCACCCGGCAGATGCCGGTCCAACGATCTTGAGTTCCGGTTCGCAAAGGCTGCAGCTCAGCATCGGAATTTCGAGGCGGGCAGCCGTGGTGGCGGCGTGAAACGCGCGTATGAAATCATAGCTCGAACTGCCGACTAACGTATTGAAGACGACGGGCGGCTTGCGGCGCACAATTTCATCGACGATGTGCTCGACCGCGCCTTCGCCCAGTTCGAGCAACCGTTCCGCAAGAATACTTCCCTGTGCTGCCGTCACTAGTTCGCGCGTGACGCGATTGGTCTCCCATGTCCAGACATAGTTGGATCCGACGCAGAAAACCTGCCGCGATATGTTGTCGAGCATGTACCGCACAAGCGGCAGGACGTTGTGGTTGGGGGACGCCCCGACATAGATGACATTGTCGGAACACTCGAACCCTTCATAACGCGCGGGATACCAGAGCAGGCGATCTGTGCGTTCGACGATCGGCAGCACCTGCTTGCGCGACGCCGACGTATAGCAGCCGATGATGTGCTCGACGCCGGTGTTGCGTATCAAGTCGTCACAAACTGTGTGATACTCAGAAATGACGCCGCGGGGATCGCGGACATGTGCCGTGAGCGAGAAATCGAAATCGGGGTGATTGTTGATCTCGTCGACCGCCATCAGGGCGCTCTTGAGGATCTCGCGCCCCATGGCGTGGTAGGGCCCGGACTGCGAACATATGATGCCAACTGGAACCGATGGCTTGGTCATTGATGACTTTCGACGGAGCGACGCCTTGAGGAAGTTATCATCGCCGATGTCAGTGCGGGAAGTCTTGCTTATTTGCTGCGCATGAGGCCTGCGAAATTTGTGCATCCTCGCTCGTTGACAATGTACAGGGCAGGAACTTAGACTTTCTTCCACAGGGCTTCCTGTCGAACCTTGCTTGCTTCGATCGGGCCGATGACGTCCCGATCCCTGCTTTCGGTGCTCCGTTCGATCCAGGGTCCATGCGATAGATCATAGCCGCGGCATCAGAGCCATTCGTCACCTCATTCTGAGGGGCGGGTGGCTTTTTTTCTTTTGCCGCAAGGGAAGTTGGCGATGCATGCGTGTCGTCAAGCCGGTGACGCTTGCGCGGTAATCGGGCCGTGGATGCGCGGGACACGACGGGTGGGGGACGACAGGCCATGCCAGCGACAGATCTTTGTTACCTCGGGTTGGTCGAGGTCGGGCAGCAGATACACGCGAGGAAGCTGTCGCCGGTTGAGGTGACGAAGGCGATGCTCGGCCGGATCGAGCGGCTCGATGGCAAACTCAAAAGCTACGCCCATGTCATGGCTGATTCCGCGCTTGCGCAGGCGGCTATTGCTGAAAAGGAAATCGCGGCCGGGAAGATCAAGGGGCCACTGCACGGCGTGCCGGTAGCGATCAAGGATCTGTGCTGGGTGAAGGGTGCGCCGGCCGCGCATGGCATGACCATCCATCGCGGCTTCCGCCCCGACGAGGATGCCACGGTCGTCGCGCGTCTGAAGGATGCGGGTGCGGTCATCCTCGGCAAGTTGCAGCAGACCGAAGGCGCCTACGCCGATCACCACCCGAAAATCGATCCGCCCAAGAATCCGTGGAACGCGGAATTGTGGACGGGCGCATCCTCGAGCGGCTCAGGTTCCGCGACAGCGGCCGGCCTTTGTTTCGGATCTCTTGGAACTGATACCGGTGGATCGATCAGGTTTCCTTCGGCGGCCAACGGCATCACGGGGCTGAAGCCGACCTGGGGACGGGTCAGCCGCTACGGAGCGTTCGAACTCGCGGCAACGCTGGATCATATCGGGCCGATGGCGCGCAATGCGGTCGATTGCGGTGCAATGCTTGGGGTAATCGCAGGCCAGGATGCCAAGGATACCACGGCGGTGCCGTTGCCCGTGCCGGACTATCTCGCAGGCCTGCCGGGCAATCTGCGGGGAGTTACGATCGGCGTCGATCGGCGCTGGACCAGCGAAGGCACCGACGAGGCCGCAGCTAAGGTCTTGAGCGAAGGCTTGCGGGCTGCGGCAGAGCTTGGTGCGAAGATCACTGAGGTCACTTTCCCGGACTCCAAGGCCGTCATCGATGACTGGTTCCCGCTTTGCGGCATCGAGGCGGCGGTGGCGCACGAGGCGACCTATCCGTCGCGCAAGGACGAATATGGCCCCGGACTTGCGGGACTGCTCGACCTTGGCCTTGCGCAATCCGGCACCGATTATCAGAAGATCGTGCTGCGGCGCGAAGCGTTTCGCGGCGCAGTGCGGATACTGTTCGAGACGGTCGATTTCATCGCCGTGCCAGCCCAGGCCTTCGCCGCCCCGACGCTCGCCAAGATGGCTGCGCTTGGCGAAGACGCGTCGCTGATTGCCGGATTGCTCCGCTTTACCTGTCCGTTCGACATGACCGGAAGCCCGACCATCACGCTTCCGGGCGGCTTCGCGCCAGGTGGTGGTCCTGTCGCGTTCCAGTTCGTTGGCCGCCACTTCGATGAAGCGGGCCTCGTCCGTACCGGCGACGCGTTCCAGCGCGTCACCGATTGGCACACACGCCACCCCGCGCTCTGATCAAAGGAGCCGTTCGCATGACAGCAGAAGATTGGTTGACGAGTTCCATCATGGCGAAGCGAGCCGTCGCCAAGGGTGTGGCTGGCGCACGGCATAGCCTGACGATCGAGGAGCAGGGAAACTTTCACTACGTCTACGGGCCGTACGCGAAGCCGACCTTGTCGATCGATCCCGGCGGCGTCGTCGTGGTCGAAACCGAGGATGCGTTCGGCGGTGCGCTCACGAGCGAGAGTGACAGTCCCACCGCGAAGTTGAACTTTCCGTACCTCAATCCGCAATGCGGTCCGATTGCGGTCAAGGGCGCCAAAAAGGGCGATTGCCTCGCGGTTTATATCCGCGACGTCGAGACGCGCGGCGAACAACCGGCCGGAACGACCTGCATCATCCCCGAGTTCGGCGGGCTGGTCGGGACCAGTTCCACGGCGATGCTGAATCCGCCGCTGCCCGAACGTGTCCGCAAGCTGCATGTCGACAGGAACGGCGTGCGATGGAGCGACAAGATCACGCTGCCCTACGAGCCGTTCATCGGCACAATTGGGGTGTCGCCCGAGATCGAAGCGATCTCCTCCCTGCAACCGGACTATCACGGCGGCAACATGGACCTGCCCGATGTCGGGCCCGGGGCCGTTCTTTATCTGCCCGTGCACACCGAAGGCGGATTTCTTTATGTCGGTGACTGCCATGCGACGCAGGGTGACGGCGAACTGTCCGGTGTGGCGCTTGAGCAGCGTGCGACGGTTACGCTCCAGGTCGATCTGATCAAGAATTGGACTTTCGCCTGGCCGCGTCTGGAGACCCGCGACTTCATCATGACGATTGGCAGCGCCCGCCCGCTCGAGGATGCGGCGCGCATCGCCTATCGCGAACTCACGCGATGGATGAGCGCGGACTACGGCTTCGACGAGATCGACGCGTACATGCTGCTCAGCCAGGCAGGGCGAATGCGGCTCGGCAACATGGTCGACCCGAAATACACGATGGGTGCGTCGATCCTGAAAAATTATCTCAAGGCGTGAACTCCACCAGCTTTCAACGAAGGGGATACTTTTATGAAGTCAGGACATCTGCTCAGATCTGCGCTTCTCGGTGCCGTACTCGGGGTGGCGGCATGCGGTGCCGCCCAGGCGGCCGAACCTCCCTTGAAGATCGGCCTGCTCGAAGACGTCTCCGGCGATCTTGCGTTCATGGGCATGCCGAAACTCCGCGGTTCACAGCTTGCCGTCGAGGAAATCAACAAGAAGGGCGGCATTCTCGGACGGCAGATCGAGCTCATCCATCTCGATCCGCAAGGCGACAACGCCCGCTATCAGGAATTTGCGCGGCGTCTTCTCAGCCGCGACAAGGTCGACGTTCTGATTGGAGGCATCACGTCTGCTTCGCGCGAGGCCATCCGGCCGATCATCGACCGAACGACCACGCCGTATTTCTATACCAACCAGTATGAAGGCGGTGTCTGCGATGCCAGCATGATCAGCATGGGGGCAGTGCCCGAGCAGCAGTTCTCGACGCTGATACCCTGGATGGTCGAGAAGTTCGGCAAGAAGGTTTACGTCATCGCCGCCGACTATAATTTCGGTCAGATCTCGGCGGAGTGGAACCGGAAGATCATGAAGGATCTCGGCGGCGAGGTTGTCGGAGAAGAGTTCATTCCGCTCGGCGTCTCTCAGTTCGCGCAGACGATCCAGAACATCCAGAAGGCAAAGCCGGACTGGATCTTGACGATCAATGTCGGCGCAGCCCAGGACTCGTTCTTCGAGCAGGCCGCCGCAGCCAAGCTCAACCTGCCGATGGGGTCGTCGATCAAGGTCATGCTCGGGTTCGAGCACAAGCGGTTCAAGCCGCCGGCGCTCAACAACATGCACGCGACCGCGAACTGGTTCGAGGAGATCGATACGCCTGAAGCCAACGATTTCAAAAAGCGCTGGCGCGCGAAGTTCGCCGATGAGCTCTACATCAACGACATGGGCTACAACGCGTACAACACCCTCTATATGTACAAGATGCTGGTCGAGAAGGGGAAGTCGATCAAGCTGGAGGATATGCGCAAGGTGATCGCGACGGGCGAAGCCTGCATCGAAGCGCCCGAAGGCCAGGTTTGCATCGACCCGAAGAGCCAACACACGTCCCACCGCATGCGTTTGATCTCTGTTGGGCCCCAGCATGAGGTCAAGGTCGAGAAGGACTACGGAACGATCAAGCCGTATTGGCTCGGTGAGATCGGCTGCGACCTCACCAAGAAGAACGACAAGGATCAGTACACGCCCAGTCATCTTCCCAAGAAGTCGTGACACGTTGATGGGCACAAATCTTGCTCCCGCAAGAGTGCCCATTCGCGTCATGAAGTGGAACGACATGGGCGCCGCAACGATGCGGCGCCATGAAGGGGCAGGAGGACAGGATGTCGGCTGAACTATTCTCGGTATTCTATCAGTTCGCCGACGTCTTCGCGTTTCTGATCCTGTCTGCGGCCGGTCTTGCCATCGTGTTCGGCATGATGGGCGTCATCAATATGGCGCACGGTGAATTCATCATGTGCGGCGCCTATGTGACGGTCGGACTGGTGAAGCTCGGCGTGCCGCTCCCGATCGCGCAAGCGCTTGCTGCGTTGACGGCGGGACTGATCGGCGTTGCCGTCGAATACCTCGTGGTCCGGCGCTTCTACAAGAGGCCGCTGGATTCGCTGCTCGCGACCTGGGGACTCAGCCTGATCGTCACGCAATCGATGCTGCTGATCGTCGGATCGTCGATCACGGGCATCGGCACGCCTGAGGGCAGCTTTGCGATCGGCGGCTATACGTTCTCGACGTATCGCCTGGTGCTGTTTGCCTGCGCGGTCGCCGTGCTGGTCGGTCTCTATGTGACCTTCATGAAGACGCGATTCGGCGTGATGGCGCGCGCGACGATGCAGAATGCCGCGATGGCCAGGGCGCTGGGAGCTCGCACGGGGCGCATCTATGCGATCAGTTTCGGCATCGGCGCGGGGCTCGCGGGTCTTTGTGGCGCGCTTTACGCACCGACCATGACGCTGATCCCGACGATGGGTGCTACGTTTGTGGTGGAGAGCTTCGTCACCGTCGTCGTCGGCGGGGCAAATGTCCTGCTCGGAACGGCGCCGGCTGCCGTGTTCCTGGCAATCATTCGAATGGCCTTGAATGCGAGCTATGGGCAGATTATCGGCCAGATCGGCATGCTGTTTGCCGTCATCCTGATCATTCGCGTCCTGCCCGAAGGCATTTCCAGTGTGTTGGTCCGTCGTGGCCGCTAATCGGGAGATTTGATGTTCAAGTTGCTAGATGGTTCGCAGACCCTGGGGAGAGGACCGACGTTTTGGTCCTGTTTCCTCGTCGTACTGGCAGCCGCGCTGATCTATCCGGTCTTTGCGGACTCTTATGATGTCGGCAACTTCTCCTATTTCCTGATCTGGATTTTCATGGCGCTCGGTCTCTGCCTGATGTGGGGATATGGCGGCATGCTATCGTTCGGCCAGACGCTGTTTTTCGGCATCTCCGGTTATGCTTATGGCGTGCTGGCCATCAACATGGGAGGCGGGTCGGCGACGATCGCCGCACTCATCCTGTCGATCATCATAGCGATGATCGCGGCGGGCATCCTCGGCTATTTCATGATCTGGGGCGGCATCAACGGCATCTTCTTCGGAATCGTAACGCTGTCGGCGACGTTGGTGCTGGCGTTCTTTCTGGGACAGACGGCCGGGCCGGAATGGCACATCGGCCCGGCGCGGCTGAACGGCTACAACGGCATGAAGGGCATGGACCCGCTTGCTATCGGCGATTTCTATATCGAGGGTTCCTCGCTTTACTACCTCATGGTGGCGCTGATCGTCATCGTTTACCTCGCGCTGCGTATGCTGGTCAATTCGCGCATTGGCAACGTGATCGTTGCCACGCGCGAGAACCCGCAGCGCGCCGAAATGCTCGGCTACGATGTCCGCAAATATCAATTGCTCACATTCATTATTGGAAGCGGGCTCGCGGGCCTGAGCGGTGCCCTCTATACATCCTGGGGCCAGTTCATTACCCCATCGAGCATCGGATTGCCGGCGGCGGCCATGCCGATCGTGTGGGTCGCATTTTCCGGACGAAGCGATCTGACCGCGACGCTGGTGGGCTCGTTCCTGCTGCTGTTCGGCTTCCAGACCATCACGGTTTATAGCCAGCAGGCGGCGCTGGTGCTGATGGGAGGTCTTCTGCTCGCCACCGTGATGCTGGCGCCGCAGGGCTTTGTGCTCGGTATCGGCAAGTTTGTCGCGGATCGATGGAGCGCGCGCCGGCGGCACGGCTCAAAACGCGCCCTGGCGGACACCAGCCGCCTGCAACCGGAAGAGACCTGATCATGGCGCTGATCGATGTGAAAGGGGTGACAAAGCGCTTCGGTGGATTGACCGCCGTTTCCGAGGTCGATCTGACCGTGAATGTCGGCGAGGTGCACTGTCTGATCGGTCCCAACGGGGCCGGGAAGAGCACATTGTTCAAGCTGATTGTTGGTCTTTATCCGCCAACCAGGGGCACGATCCTGTTCGACTCCATCGATATCACCGAAGAGCGCCCCTTTGCGCGGGTGCAACGGGGCATGAGCATCAAGATGCAGGCGCCGAGCGTCTTCAAGGAGTTGCCGGTCCGGCAGAATATCCAGATCGCGCTTCAGAAGCGATTTTCTGGCGCCAAGCGGGTCGTTGAGGAAGACCGGCTGCTCGCGCTGCTCAATCTGGCGCCGGACAGCAGCAAGCTCGCCGGAGCCCTTTCGCACGGCCAGCAGCAATGGCTTGAGATCGGGATGGCGCTGGCGTTGCAGCCGCAGCTTCTGCTTTTGGACGAGCCGACCGCCGGCATGTCGCCGGAGGAAACGTTCAGGACCGGTGAACTGATCAAATCGCTCAATGCCGAAGGCATGACGGTTCTGGTCGTCGAGCACGATATGGCGTTTGTCCGCCAGATTGCCCAACGCGTAACGGTGTTGCACCTCGGCAAGATCTTTGCGCGCGGAAGTCTGGAGGCGATCATTCAGGACGAGAAGGTGGCCGAAATCTACCTGGGTAAGACACATGTCCACTGATCGGATTCTCGAACTGTCGGAGCTGTGGGCGGGTTACGGCGCGACACCGATCCTCCAGGGCGTAAGCATGACGATCTCGCGCGGCGAAATCGTTGGCGTGATCGGCCGCAACGGCGTGGGCAAGTCGACGTTGATGCGGTGCCTGATCGGGCTCCTTGAAACGTGGCGGGGCACGATCACGTTCATGGACCAGGATGTCACGCAGCTGCCGGCCGACGCCCGGGCCCGCGCCGGCTTCGGCTATATCCCGCAGGGACGGGACGTGTTTTCGCAGATGAGCGTCGAGGAGAACCTGCAGGTTGGCGAATTGATCGGCGGGCCGAAGGGCAAGAAGCTGCCGGAATTGGTCTACGAATACTTTCCGCGGTTGAAGGAGCGCCGGCGGCAGATCGCGGGCACCATGTCGGGGGGCGAGCAACAGCAACTCGCCATCGGGCGCGCGCTGATCGGAAACCCGAGCCTGATGATTCTCGACGAACCGTCGGAGGGCGTGCAGCCGTCGATCGTGCAGCACATCTGTGAAGCGCTGAAATCGTTCCGCACCGAACTTGGGACGACGATCGTTTTTGTCGAGCAGAATCTCGATACCATCATGGCGATCGCCGAGCGATGCTACATCATGGAAAAAGGCAAGATCACGCGGTCGCTGACCGGGGAGGACGTGACCGCCGACAATGTCCGTGCGCAACTGTTGTTGTGATGCAAGTGGCGTTTGGCGGCAACTTGCTCGAAAGCAAGAGCGGCTCGAAATCCGATAAACAGGGAGGAAATCGAACATGGATCTGGGACTCAAGGGAGCCAAGGTTCTCGTCACGGGCAGCACCAGGGGGATCGGCAGGGCGATCGCCGAAACCTTCGTGGCAGAGGGTGCCAGTGTAGGCATATGCTCGCGCAATCAGGCGGACGTGGATAGCGCCGTTGCGGCGCTCAAGGCAAAGGGCGCTGCGGCCTTTGGCGGCGCACTCGATGTGTCCGATGGTGCCACTCTCAAGGCCTGGGTGAACGACATGGCATCGAAGCTCGGCGGCGTCGATGTCGTCGTCGCGAATGTCAGCGCGCTTTCCATCGGGCAGGACGAGGAGAGCTGGGAGAAGGAATTCTCGACGGATATGATGGGAACGGTGCGCCTGGTGAATGCCGCGATGCCGTTTCTTGAGAAAAGTGCCGCGGGGGCGATCGTGACGATCTCCAGCGTCTCGGGCCGGGAGGTGGATTTCGCGAGCGGCCCGTACGGCACTTTCAAGGCCGCGATCATCCATTATACGCAGGGTCTGGCCAACCAGCTGGCCAGCAAGGGCATACGGGCCAATTCCGTGTCTCCGGGCAACACCTATTTCGAAGGTGGGGTCTGGAACATGATCAAGGACAACAACCCGGAACTGTACAGGACCGCGCTGGCGCTCAATCCGACCGGCCGGATGGGCACGCCGCAGGAGATGGCGAACGGCGTCGTGTTTCTTGCGAGCCGTGCCGCGAGTTTCATTACGGGAACGAACCTTGTCGTGGACGGTGCCTTGACGCGCGGCGTCCAGTTCTAGCCGCGTTGGGTGTCGATATGTCTGCGGATGAGTTGCACTACAAATCCATTTCCGAACTCTCCACGCTATTTCGTCGCGGAGAGTTGTTGCCGTCAGAGGTTACCGAAGCGGCGTTGAACCGTATCGGCAAACTCGATGGAAGTCTGCACGGATATGCCGTTGTCCTGGCGGAGCGGGCAATGGCGCAGGCAAAGAAGCACGACAGTGAGATCGCCAAGGGCATCTGGCGCGGCCCTCTTCATGGCGTTCCGATCGGACTGAAGGACTTGTGCTACACGACATTTGCACCGACCGCAGGCGGAACGAAGATCCATTCGAAGTTCGTACCGCCGTTCAATGCGACGATCGTTGATCGGCTCGAGCGCGCCGGCGCGGTCACACTCGGAAAGCTCAAGATGACGGAAGGTGCCTACACCAGCCATCATCCGGACGAGCAGGCCCCGCTCAATCCCTGGAACGCCAATTACTGGGTCGGCTCGTCATCGAGCGGATCTGGTGTCGCGACCTCTGCCGGGCTTTGCTATGGTTCGATCGGAAGCGACACCGGCGGTTCGATCAGGTTTCCGTCGGCGACCTGCGGGCTGACCGGAATCAAGCCGACATGGGGCCGGGTGAGTCGGCATGGCGTTTTCCCATTGGCGGACTCGCTCGATCATGTCGGACCGATGTGCCGAAGTGCTGCGGATGCCGCCGCAATGCTGGGCGTCATTGCGGGCGCGGATGCAAACGACCCAACGGCTCTGCCGGCTCCTGTGCCGAATTATCTGGCTCGGATCGGGGATGGCGTGCGCGGTCTCAGGATTGGCGTGGACCGAAACTACACCCAGGAAGGAATAGATCCGCAGGTCGTGGCGGCCCTGCTCGAAGCCGAGCGCACGCTCACGGATCTCGGCGCAGAAATCCGTGAGGTTCGGTTTCCATCCTACGAGAAACTTGTCAGTCTATGGATACCGATGTGCTCGGTGGAGACAGCCGAAGCCCATTTGGAGACGTATCCGTCGCGCAAGTCGGAGTACGGTCCGGACCTGGCGCAGTTGATCGAACAAGGCAGATCGGTAAGCGGTGTCGAGATCGCGGCCATTCATCACGAGCGACTGAAATTCTCCGGCAGCCTGGCGGCGCTGTTCGAGGAAATCGACCTGTTGCTCGTCCCCACGATGCCGATGCCGATCCCGACGCTTGCAAAGATGGGTGAATATGGCGCCGATCCAGGCGTGTTGCTGAGCATCTTGCGGTTCACAGCCGTGTTCGACTTCAGCGGCAGCCCCACGATTACGCTGCCGGCGGGAATGGCTTCGGATCAGATGCCGCTGAGCATGCAACTGGTCGGCCCTCATCTTTCCGAAGAGGTGCTTGCACGCGCCGCACACGCCTTCCAGTCAACGACGGACTGGCATACGCGGCGGCCTCCCATCGGATGATGTGTTGGCTGCGCATCAATAGAACCGGAGAAAAATATGGAATGACGTGCCGCTCTAAGCATCGCTAGACAAGCCTGCCGTCAGCGGACCCGTCTGGCCGAGCTCCGCGGAGCGATAGAGCCCCATCGGCATTTCCATCACGCCGACGCCGTCATGAAAGGTTTCCGCGGGGCTCAGCCCGTGCCTGAACGCTTCCACTATATGTTGGTTCTCGTCCGGCGGACCTGGACGCGCCAGTTTCCGGATGCCAATTGTACGAAGGTCGCTACGCGTGTGCACTCCGACTTTCGTGTGCACGATGTGTGCACCGAGGGGGCAAAAACAGGTACAAGCGTGTGCAATTTCGTCTAGTTTGGAGTGCATAGGTGCACTCTTCGTCCCATTAAGAGAGTAAGATAAGCTGGTGAAATATCAAGATTACCGCTTCTCCGTGGCCCCCATGATGGACTGGAACGAGAGTCTAGTCCTTTCAAGTATTTAGAAGGCGGCGTGTGCACGATGTGTGCACCGAGAGATCAAAGATAATCTAGCAACAACCAAGCTGAGCAAGCTGAACTGAACGGGCTGTGGTCTCGTCGGGTGGTCGATAATTGGGGAAATGTGATGGCGCTCGGCAAGCCATCGATGGCGAAGCCGGCGAGGGGGCAAATCGCAGAATGAACGGCATGGAATGGCTGCTTCTGGCGGCACAAAGTGGACATTCGATCGGATGCAACAGTCGCTAAGTGCCAGGACCAGGCATCTACCGCCACAAGCATTCGACCCAGGGCTGAGCGAAACTATTGGGTTGTTGAAGTACCACACTTTAGTTGAGCGCAATTCCCATGCCGTTCTCGTAGCGATCATCAACGAGTTCGGTGAAGTCGGGCTCACAATGTAACACCTTTCCTGGCTGTGGTGCGCGTCGGCCAGGCACGCGCAGACCGTCGGGTTGCCTCGCGCTGGCGGTTACGGACCACGGCCGAGAGGTTGAAGCGATGCAGCGGCTCCCACTGTCTGAGCTGAAAGAATTTCGCAGCGTCAGCATGGGCATCTCGGCTAACGCGTCAAGCCGCAGTCCATAACCAATTCGAATTGAATCTGCATGAATTTTCGATTGGACCGGGGTGCGTGGTTAGCCCATTTTCGTGGCCGAATGTGATTTCATAAGCTCCAGCGCTTTGACGGGAAGAACTTGGAGTCATTTGAGGGATCATTAGCGAATGAATCGCTCCACCGATTTAAACAGATGACCTAAACAAGCCGCTTGGCAGTGGCGAATGGAAGGCTAGCCATGGAGACGCTGAACTTTACCGGCCGAAACGTCCTGGTCGTGGGCGGCTCGAGCGGGATCGGCAACGGGATCGCCCAGGCGTTCCGGGCGCGCGGCGCCAGTGTCACTGTCTGGGGGACACGGAAATCCGTCCAGGACTATGCCACGTCCGAGGGATCCGACCTGACGGGGCTAGCCTATGAGCAGGTCGACGTGTCCGATGAGCGCTCGATCGAGGCCGCCGCCGGCTTCTCCGAACTCGACGTCCTCGTGCTGTGCCAGGGCGTTGTTCTCTACGAGCGCGCGGAATTCAAGATGCCTGGGTTTCGCAAGGTTCTTGAAGTGAATCTGATGAGCTTGATGGCCTGCGCTGACAAGTTTCACGATGCGCTGACGGCGGCCAAGGGGGCGTTGATCATCGTTAGTTCGATCGCGGCGTTCCATTCTACCATGGGTAACCCCGCCTACAACGCGTCGAAGACGGGCGCGTATGGATTGACGCGCACGCTTGCCGAAGCCTGGGCGCGCGACGGCATAAGGGTCAATGGCATTGCGCCGGGGCTCGTCGATACCAAATTGACGAAGGCGACAACGGATAATCCGAAACGGCTCTCCGCCAGCTTGAAGAAGATTCCGCTGGGCCGCCTCGGTACGCCCGCGGACATGGCTGGCGTTGCGCTATTTCTCGCCTCGGACCTGTCCGCCTACGTGCTCGGCCAGACAATCATCGTCGATGGTGGGCTCATTCTCTGAGGCTAACAGCGGTTTTGAGATGCGGATGGCGGCGACGCAACGCCGAACATGAATATGCCAGGATGATCTTGGTTTTCAGGACCAATCGGGAATTTCAAAACGGATGGCGAGCGTGGAGGGATAGATGATTCAGCCGAACTGGCGCGAACTGGTCGATTTCGACAAACTTGCCGCATGGATGGACGGGTTGGGCTTGGAATCCGGTCCAATTGTGGACGCCGTGCCGCTTGCTGGCGGGACGCAGAACATACTGCTGCGGTTCAAGCGCGGTGGGCGTACGTTCGTGCTGCGGCGGCCGCCGAGTCATCCGCGCCTGGACGGTAATTTCACCAACAGGCGCGAGGCGCGCGTGCTCGGAGCGCTTGCCAACACGGACGTCCCGCATCCGCGGCTGATCGCGGCCTGCGACACGCCAGACGTGCTCGGCGGCGCCTTCTACCTGATGGAGTCGATCGACGGATTCAACGCCGTCATGGCTTTGCCCCAGCCTTTCTCGGAGTCTGCGGGCCTGCGGCGGCAGATGGGCTTTTCGATCATCGACGCGCTGCTCTCGCTTGGCCGCGTCGACCACATCGCTGTCGGGCTCGGCGATTTCGGCAAGCTCGACGGATTTCTGGAGCGTCAAACCCCGCGCTGGCGTGCCCAGCTTGAAAGCTATCGCGAATATGACGGCTGGCCTGGGCCACAATCGCTGAAGCATGTGGACGAAATCGGCAAATGGTTAAGCGAGAATCGACCAAAATCATTTCAGCCGGGCGTCTTGCATGGCGACTATCACCTGTCGAACGTTCTCTACCGTTTCGACGCGCCGCAAATCGCCGCGATCGTCGATTGGGAGTTGGCGACGATCGGCGACCCACTGGTCGATCTCGGTTGGATCATGGCGACATGGCCCGATCCGGAAGGCCGGGGAACCTCCGACACCCGCGTGAAGCCGTGGGATGGATTTCCTGTGATAGGAGAATTGATCGAGTACTATGGAATACACACCACACGCGATGTTTCGAACATCGCCTGGTACGGCGTCCTGGGGTGCTACAAGCTCGGCCTCATTCTAGAGGGCACATTCGCGCGCGCCTGCGCCGGCAAGGCGCCGGTCGAGACGGGCGAGCGCTTGCACAATTCCTGCGTTGCACTGCTGGAGCGCGCTACCAGGATGATCGACGGTTGTTGAAGCATGATAGCTCGGCTAGCCCATTTTCGTGGCCAAATGCGATTTCATAAGCTCCACGAAGCCGAAATCAAGCGTCAGATGAGCCGCATCCTTTGTTAGATCGCGTAGCCATCTGTTTCAGAACATGTGAAAACGGACAAAATCATGCGTGACTACAGAGAACTCAGCCGGTCAATTATAGGTTCGACGGTCCTGGTGACGGGGGCAGCAAGCGGCATGGGGCGGGCAACTGCGCGTCTGTTCGCGGTTGAAGGCGCAAATGTCGCTGTTACCGATTACTTGGCAGCCGGCGCGGACGAAGTCGCGGGTGAACTCGCAAGCAAGGGATACAATGCCAAGGCGTGGAAACTCGACGTCGCGGACGGTGGTGAAATTCGAACCGTAGTAGATGAAGCGGCCAATTATTTTGGCGGTATTGATATCGTCATCAACAATGCAGGCGTTTCGGGCGCAATGTCGATCGATGCGCCGGGTTACGAAGATCAGTGGGACAGGCATCTGGCAATCCTGCTCACCGCGCATCAGCGGATCGTGAGAGCGTCGCTTCCCTATCTGCGCAAGTCCAAATCTCCGCGAATCGTAAACATAGCTTCGACCGAGGCGCTCGGCGCCACCGCGCTTCAAAGCGCATATTCCGCCGCCAAAGGCGGTGTCGTCGGCCTTACGCGCTCCCTCGCGGTCGAGCTTGGCCGCGAAGGAATTACGGTCAACTGCATCTGCCCCGGTCCAATCACAACCGGCATGACGCAGCGGATCAGCGACGAACACAAAGCGACCTACGCGAGACGGAGAACTGCACTTGGTCGCTACGGCGACCCGGAGGAGGTTGCCCATATGACCCTCTGTCTTTGCTTGCCGGCGGCCTCGTTTTTGACGGGGGCAATCATTCCTGTCGATGGCGGATTGATGGCCCGCAACGGCTGATAGTTCACTGCGTCCCGCGGGCGGCACACGGTCCACGACTATGGAAAGGTGACCGTCTGCGCGGCTCATCAACCAAGCTCTCACATCAGGTATGTCGACCCGTGCTCGGCATGGTGGCGGATTCGACAGTCGCAGCTTTCGCTGCGCGCCAGAACGCTTCGGCCGCCGGCCTTGGCGGTTGCACGCCGCGTGCGAGCACGAGCATGGTCGCGATATCCATGCCCTCGATATCCCGCGCGACCATGCGGTCATTGGCGCGTACGGGCTGATCGTCGAACCAGCCGAGCGTCACAGCCGACATGCGCATCAGCGCGCCATATCTCTCCACTGCCAAAGCATTGCCTTCGGGCGGCCGGACCAGAACGGCCTGCGCCTGCGTGAGTTTTTGTATCACTGCTTCAGATAGCGAAACGCCGTGCGAACGATTGATGATCGCGATTCTTTCGCCGGCGAGCCTTGCGAGCGGGATCGATGTAAGCCCTGCAAGCGCGTCCTCCTGCGGCGTCAGCAGGCGCACAGGCCGGCGGCGCAGTACGAGACGCTCGATGCCTTCCGACGGTATCTCGTTGACGAACATCGATTGCTGGCTAGGGGTCGCCTCGTGTTCGAGCACGATCGCGAGCTCTAGCCGTTTTTGCTGCAGGTCGTCGTAGACCGCGCGCTGCGTGCGCACAGAAATGCGGGTAGGGATATCCGGGTTGTCGCGTAGATGCCCGTCGGTCAGCGCGATGCGTTCGGCGATGATCGCGGTGTAATAAGTTGCGCCGATCAGAAGCTGGTTGGCGCTGATGTCGCCCGCCATACGGCGCGCGAAGTTGGTTTCGGTGACGATCCGCTGCGCATTGCCCAGAAATAGCTGACCTTGCGCCGTCAATTCGACCCGCCGACTTGTGCGAGCGAATAAGTCGAAGCCGAGCCGCCGCTCGAATTCCTTGATCAGCGCCGACAAGGCGGGCTGCGACATGTTCATGACGGCCGCCGCCCGTCCGAACGATCCGTGTTCGGCGACCGCCAAAAAGCAGCGATAGGGTTTGGCGTCGAGATCCATGAGCTCCTTATTGATAGGAAGATTGGATCAATCTGTCAAAACTAATCTATTGGACCGCGCCCGGTATCGTCGAGCAAATAGCGCTGGATCGCCTTTGTTATAGCTGATCAGGCGTAGGCGTCGATAAAGGGAGAGAAAAAATTGGATTTCGATCATTCTGAAAAAGTTAAGAAGCTGATCGCGCACCTCAATCGCTTCATGGACGCCCACATCTATCCGGCCGAACAGGCCCGCTACGACTGGACCGCCGATCATGAGAACCTCTGGAAATACTGGCCGGGCGTTGACGACCTCAAGGCGAAGGCAAGGGCTGAGGGCCTTTGGAACCTGTTTCTGCCGCATGAGTACGGCGACTACAGCCCGGGCCTCACCAATCTCGAATACGCCCCGCTCGCCGAGATCATGGGTCGCGTTTCCTGGTCATCGGAAATCTTCAACTGCGCCGCGCCTGACACCGGCAACATCGAAGTGTTAGCAAAGTTCGGTTCGGAGGCGCAGAAGAAGCAATGGCTCGCGCCGCTGCTCGCCGGCGACATCCGCTCGGCTTACCTCATGACCGAGCCGCAGGTCGCCTCTTCCGACGCCACCAATCTCGAAACGTCGATCAAGGCCGACGGCGACGATTACGTCATCAATGGCCGTAAGTGGTGGATTTCCGGCATCATGGACCCGCGCTGCAAGGTGCTGTTGCTGATGGGCAAGTCGAATCCGGAGAACAGCCGCCACACTCAGCACTCCACGATCATCATTCCGCGTGAAACGCCCGGCATTCACATCGTCCGCAACCAAACCGTATTCGGCAGCATGAATTCGCCCGGCGGCGAGGCGGAACTGCGTCTGGAGAACGTGCGCGTCCCGAAATCCAACATGATCCTCGGCCCGGGCCGCGGTTTTGAAATCGCGCAGGGGCGTCTTGGTCCGGGCCGCATCCATCACTGCATGCGCTCGATCGGCCAGGCGCAGCGCGCACTGGAGATCATGGCGAAGCGGGTCGAAAGCCGCGTTGCCTTCGGCAAGAAACTCTCGGACCAAAGCAGCATTCGTCAGGACGTCGCCCGTTCCTGGTGCGAGATCGAGCAGGCGCGCTTGCTCACGCTGAAAGCCGCCGACGCCATGGACAAGTATGGCAACAAGGTCGCGCGCGATCTGATCGCCGCCATCAAGGTGATCGCGCCGCAAATGGCCCAGACCGTCACCGACCGCGCGATCCAGGCGCATGGCGGCATGGGCGTCAGCGCCGATACGCCAATCGCCGGCTTCTTCACCCTGAACCGTATGTTGCGCCTCGCCGACGGTCCGGACGAGGTGCACATGTCGCAACTCGGAAAATTGAAGATCAAAGAATTCAACGAGGCGTAGGCAGCCCAGGTCCTTTAGCGACGGCATCAAAACGATGATCGGGCCCGATCATCCACCCTTATGTCTATACGCCTGTCCAAATTAATCAGCCGGTCCAGATCCAGCTTTAAGCGTAGCAATCTGTACGGTGTAAACGCGCAAGCGATCTATAACCGATTTGGATGGAATCGCGATGAATTTTCGATTGGACCGATGGCTCCGTCTGGCCGGACAATCGGGCGGTGTCTGCGGACAGGATGCTGAGTCGTGTTTCGATCGCCGCTTCGATCGCATGCGGGAGGCCGTGTCTCACACGTTGTGAGTTCGACGGCTTCCATTCGAGAAATAGAGCGCCACGCATCGACGGGGCGCATCAACAAAACGATAAGGGGAAGCGTCATGAAGGTGAATGCTTTGTTGCTGGCGTGCACGCTCGTGGCTTTCAGCGTCGCTGCTGGGCCCGCAGTTGCGCAGAAAGCCTACGATCCCGGCGCCTCGGACACCGTAATCAAGATCGGAAATACGGTGGCGTATAGCGGGCCGGCGTCTGCCTACGGTACACTCGGCAAGGCCGATGCAGCCTATTTCGACATGGTCAATGCAAACGGCGGTATCAACGGTCGAAAAATCGAATTCATTTCGCGTGACGACGCGTTTAGTCCACCGAAGACCGTCGAGCAGACGCGCCGTCTCGTTGAGGAGGATGGCGTGCTGCTCATGTTCAATTCGCTTGGAACGGCGCCGAACAGTGCGGTGCAGAAATATCTGAACAACGCGAAGGTGCCGCAGCTTTTCATCGCCGCAGGGGGCCGCAAGTTCACGGACATTGCGAATTTTCCCTGGACGATGGCCCTTCAGCCGAACTTCAACATCGAAGCGAAGATCTACGCCAAATTCATTCTCAGTGAACATCCGGACGCAAAAATCGCCGTGCTGTATCAGGGCGACGATCTCGGCAAGGACTATCTGTCGGGGCTCAAGGAGGGTCTCGGCGAGAAGGCGCGCACGATGATTGTCGGCGAAGTCCCCTATCAAATCACCGATCCGACGATCGACTCGCAAATGGTCACGTTGAAGGCGACGGGTGCGAATGTTTTCTTCAGTGCGTCGACGCCGAAATTCGCCGCGCAAGCTCTTCGTAAAGCTGCGGAACTGGGCTGGAAGCCACTGCACATTCTGACCGGAGGTGTCAGTTCGGTGGGCGCGGTATTGAAGCCCGCAGGCCTTGAAAATTGCATTGGGGTGATCAGCGCAACGGCGTCGAAGGATGTCACAGACCCGAAATGGCATAACGATCCCGGCTATCTTGCCTGGGCCGCCTGGATGAAAAAATACTATCCCCAAGGTGACATGTCGGACGGCCTCAATTCCGGAGCCTACACCGCCAGTGAAGTGATCGTGCAGGTGCTGAAGCAGGCCGGCGACAATCTCACGCGCGAAAACGTCATGAAGCAGGCACTGAATCTGGATTTCCAACCAACGATGTTGCTGCCAGGGATCCGGGTGAAGACAACTCCGACCCAATCCGCGCCAGTGACGTCGATGCAGCTTCATCGCTTCGATGGCAAGCACTGGGAGCTGTTCGGCGACATCATCACTCAATAGATCGCGGTGTTCGCCGTCCGTTGGCGAGCGAGGGATGAAGACGCCTGCAAGCAGGATCTGAAGGGGAGACATCGATGGGCGTAGTCTGGATCGGCGATCGAAACATGGATGGCGCCGAAATCAGCCGGCGGAGTGCTCAAGCGGCGACGGGTTTTCGAAGCCTCGGCGTCGTTCCGGGCGATTGCGTCGCGCTATGCCTGCGCAACGACATTCCATTTTTCGAAGCCGGCATCGGCGCAGCCCAGATCGGCGCCTTTCGCGTCGCCGTCAACTGGCACTACACGCTGGATGAATTTCAATACCTTATGATCGACTCCGGGGCGAAGGTCCTTGTCATTCATGCGGATTTGCTGAAGCCGTTGAGAGCGGGGGTGCCGGATGGCGTCACGGTGATCGTTGTCCCGGTGCCGGATGAAATTCGAAGCGCCTATGGGCTCGACGACGACATGACGAAGATGCCGGAAGGTACTTTGAATTGGGAAACCTGGCGGGAGAGTTTCGCAGTTGACGTGTCGCCGCCGGCCGAGAGTCCCAGCACGATCATCTATACGTCGGGAACGACGGGACGTCCAAAGGGTGTGAAGCGGACGATACCAACTCCCGAGCAGACCGCCGTCCAGGCCGCCATGCTGGCGCTCTCCTACGGGTTTACCGACCTTCTTGATCGCCCGTCCGAAATCGTCACCGCCATCGTCGGTCCGATTTATCACGCGGCGCCGAACGCGCACGCCAATTTTTCATTCAAGTCCGGCGCGAACATCGTAGTCACCCCACGCTTCGATCCCGAAGAGTTGCTTCGCCTTATCGAAAAGCACCGCATCACCCATCTGAACATGGTGCCGATCATGTTCAACCGGTTGCTCAAGCTGCCGAACGACGTGCGTACCAGATATGATCTCTCGTCGCTGCGCTTCGTTGCTCATGCTGCGGCACCGTGCGCGCCGGACGTCAAGCGGGCCATGATCGACTGGTGGGGGCCGATCATCAACGAATACTACGGCACCACTGAAACCGGCAACGTGACCTTCTGCACGTCCGCCGAATGGCTCGCCCATCCGGGCACCGTCGGCCGGGTCATCCCGCGTGCCGAAATTCGCATCGTCGATGCTTCGGGCAATGAGGTGCCGCGCGGGACGGCCGGCATCGTCTCGACGAAGCTTTGGGGCGTTGCCGAGTTCACCTATCACGGCGACGATTCAAAGCGTCGTTCCGCCGAGATTGGCGGACTGATCACGCCGGGCGATATTGGCTATCTCGATGAGGAGGGATTTCTGTTCTTGTGCGATCGCGCCAACGACATGATCATCTCGGGCGGCGTTAATATCTATCCGGCAGAGATCGAGGCGCAGTTGCAAGGCATGCCGGGGCTTGCCGATTGTGCCGTATTCGGCATTCCGAACGCCGAATACGGTGAGTCTATCTGCGCGGTGGTGCAACCACAACCCGGGGCCGAATTGACCGAAGCCGGCGTCTTGCAATTCCTTGCCGGAAAAATCGCCGGCTACAAGATGCCGCGGCGTGTGGAATTCAAGTTCGAACTGCCGCGCGAGGATTCAGGCAAGATCTTCAAACGCAAACTTCGCGAGCCGTTCTGGGAAAACACGGGACGCGCGATCTGACCTAGCCGACGCAGCGACGATGCAATCCAGGCCTTCGTTCTGCCTCGCGCGTCCGCCGCCAAACATAGGCGAGCATCGAAAAGGCGTTGCTCTGGATTGTTTCGCTCCGCGGCGATGAAAGGATAGGCGGGCAACCCTGTATCCGAAACAGATTGCCCTCGGAAGTCAAATCGTGCGTGAAATACTCCAGTCGGGCGCAAATATTCCAACCCCAACTGTGCCTCCGGAAACCAGGTGTGTCCATGAAAGCCATTCTCTGCTCGCAATTTTGCCAACCTGACGATCTCGTGCTGGCCGACGTGCCCGATCCCGTCGCCGAACCGGGCCAGGCCGTGATTGCGATTAGATCCGCGGCGTTGAATTTCTTCGACATCCTGATGATCCAGGGCAAGTATCAGATCAAGCCGCCGTTCCCGTTCTCGCCGGCCGCCGAAGTTGCGGGCGTGATCGAAAGCGTCGGCTCCGGCGTCACCGACCTCACGGTCGGCGATCGCGTGGTGGCATCGTGCGGCTACAACGGCGCGCGCGAAAAGATCGCGCTGCCGGCCAACTCGATCGTGAAAATTCCCGACCATCTGGATTTCGACCGCGCCGCGGGGATAACCGTCATCTACGGCACCGCGCTGCACGCGCTGGAAGATCGCGCGAGCCCGAAGCCGGGCGAGACGCTCGCCGTGCTGGGCGCCGCCGGCGGCACGGGTCTCGCCGCCTGCGAACTCGGCAAGCTGTTGGGCCTGAAGGTAATCGCCTGCGCGTCGTCAGATGAAAAGCTCGCCTTTGCCAAAGGCCACGGCGCGGAGCTAACGCTGAACTACGCCAAGGAAGACCTGAAGGACGGCCTGAAGCGGCTGACCGGCGGCAAGGGCGTCGACATTATTTTTGATCCCGTCGGCGGCACCTATGCCGAAGCCGCGCTGCGCGCGATCGCGTGGGAGGGGCGCTTCCTGGTAATCGGCTTTGCCGCCGGCGACATTCCGAAGATGCCGCTTAACCTGGCGCTGCTCAAGGGCTGCGATATCCGCGGCGTTTTCTGTGGGGCTTGGGCGCATCTCAATCCACCGAAGTATCGCGCCAATCTGGAAAAGCTCGTAAATTGGGCCGCCGACGAAAAGATCTCCTCGCACGTCGACCGCGCCTTCCCGCTGACGCAAACCGCCGACGCTCTGAAAGTGCTCGCGGGCCGTGAGGCGATGGGCAAGGTGATCCTGCATCCCTGACGCAGGTGCTCTCGGGAATCGCCGCTATACCAGGTACTCGACGTTGTTGGCATCTTTCCAACGAAGACGACATCGTCCGAACCATCGCGGCGTTGAGCGACGATCCTTGCCGTCAGCCTTGCGACTATCGCCAGCTGACCGATCGGCGCTTGCCGTCGAACGCGGTGACCGGCTGCCAATTTGACTACAGACGGGGTAGGATCATCACCATTCGCTTGACTGCATTTTTGTCGATAATGGGCCATTGGCGGCAACGTTCGTCGGCAATGGAAATCCCACCTTGCGGCCGTAGCTTCAACGGCGGGTTGGTCCAATGCAGGACGGCGAGACTAGGTCAGATTGAGAGACGATCGGGCAGGAGTGTCGAAATCCGACTCAGTACCAATCGACACTGCACTTCTGGTTGCCGGTCCCCCATAGTAAGTGGATTGGGGGAGAAGGCGGTGCCCTATATCGCTTATTGCAGCGGCCAGGAACGGCTTGGAGATCACGATCCGCCCGGCGGCTATACTATTTTCGCGGAAATAGTATAACGGAAGCGGATGAGAAGAGATGTTGATGGATTGGAGCGAGAGTTCAATTTTTTCAATTGGTTAGAAGGCGCCGTGTGCACGATGTGTGCACCGGGAGCTCAAAGAAAATCCAGCGACAACCAATGTACACAGGCTGAACTGAACGCGCTGCGGCGTCGGCGGCGAGCCGATGTTTCCGGAGCGGTGCGATCTCGTTTGGCAATCCGCGCTCATCACCCGAGTCGGCCCTTCTGGCCGCCCGAGGAGAACGCATTGCGCTACTACTAGCTAGACTAAAGCTTACGCAACGGCGACCATCGCACCGGCTGTCACGTGCCCCGGATTCACGACGTCGCAATAAATCCCGAAATCACGACCGTGACGCTTGACCACTTTGCGCAAGATTTCGACGTCTACCGGCAAGCGATCCTGCTCGATCGTGATAAAGCCGCAGCGTCCGCAAGGCCTCTTGCCCCGCAACATGACCCCTCCGATCCTGATCTCCCGGCCGATCCAGTCTTTTTCAGGCATCGCCTCGTCCTCATCCTGCCAGTCGACAAGAATGTTCGGACGGAAGCGGCGCGTGTCGATGACGCTGTCGGGCAATTCTCGGCTAAGGCTGCGCAGTGCAGCCGTGGTCAAGAGATGGATCGGAGCGTGCTCGTAGCGAGGACGGAAACCGCCCGATCCGATGGGGTCGAACGGCTTCAGCATCGGCTTGAAGCCGAAGGTCCTCGACAAGGCTTCCCGCATCGAGGCGTCCTCCGGTCCAGCCCAACTCTTGCCATCGACCGAAACGGCGACGCCGCCATCAGCGATCTTGGCATGCGCGCGCGGCACGCCGATGAAGTGCTTTTCCCGCCCAGGGGAGGCGATACGGCCGGTTGCTTCATCGAGCACTCCCCAGATCCGGTCGCCGGCGATGCCGCCTGCCTCGACGCGCGCCACGGCGAGCTGTTCGCCTGCCATGGAGCTCACCGGATAGCGCCAGAGTTCTGCGACCTTACCCTTCATAGGCGCTTGAGCCTCACACCTTGTAGACGACCTGGGACTGGGAAGACGTCATCCCGGCCATCAAGGCCATGGCGACGAGCGCTTTCCTGAAAGACATAGCGATGACCGTCGAATTGACGAACCGATGGAGTGACTGGATCTCCGACCGATGCACGTCTTGGACTAGTCCATACAGCTTCAGCTCAACGCGTGACCGGCCAATCCGTAAACCCACGGCTCGTTTTCCTTTCGGTTCAGGAATCGCCGGCCCTTGGACATGGTTATGACCGTCTCGCTTATCCCGAGGCGGCTCTGCTGAAGATAGTCAGCAAAGAGACCCGTCTGCTCGCGCGTATCGACGCGGGCGAACCGTCCCGTGAGCTCTTTAAGATGCACGGCCGTGAGATGGATCGCGTCACAATCATTGCTGGCGACGATGGGACCGATCACGTGACCACGCCCGAACTCGCGCTTCATGGAGTAGCCGACGATCTCGCTGCCGCGGCTCAGAACGCAGATTGACGCACCTTCCGAAAGCAATGCAAGCAGCTTCTGGCGGCTTGTTCCGAACGCGCGCTCATCGAGCGCTGCGATCTCCCGAAGATTGTCGGCTGACAACGACCTCAGTTCACCGTCCAGAACTGGCACCGCAGGGAGGGATGATACGACCTCACCTTGCCACTGATACACGACCGCTTCCTTGCTGAAGCCCAGCGAAAGATAAAGATGAAAGGCGGCATCGGTCGAGTTCAGGCTCAAATTCCGATCGCCACACCGTTCGAACACCTGTTCCATGAGCCATCGGCCACTACCTTGTGCTTGGGTGCGCGGCGATGTGATTACCAGGCCGATGGTGGCGAATTCGCGTCCGTGCGGGAACCACATCGCGCTTCCGAAAACGCGCCCGATGCCGTCAACAGCGACGATGCCCTGACCTGCGCGGCGCAGGAAATCCCAGTCCTTGGGCCGATGCGGCCAGCCAACCGCAACCGAGAGAGCGTGGAGCAGCTTCACGTCAATTTCGCGAATGTCCCGCGCGACCAATTCGAAGGACTTCAGGCGTACCGATCGTCCCATTCATCCGTCCCTTCGCGGAATGCCAAAGTCTATGGCTTGTCGTGCCTTCTGATCCTGCTGTCGGATTATGGCAGCAGACGTGTTTGCCGCAGCATTGCACGGAAAGGCAGCAGGTTTCACCTGTTTTGGGCAAGTCTTCGAAATCTTCGGCCTATAGCGCAACGCAATTCGGCAGGGAAAGCTCCTGCTTGCGGTTACGCTGTCGATATCTAGCGAATTGCGTTGGCAGAGTGGGCCCCATGAAGGTTGAAGAAATCCGCGCGAGGCTCGTCGCGTTTCCCGTTTTGGGGCTCAATGCCGCGGCTGGACTTCATCAGCAGGCCGGCGCCGACACGGTCATTTGCGATCCCGGCGATGTCAGTCATGCCGATTGCCTCCATGACTACATCGAGACCGGCGAACTCGCTACGTGCCAACAATTGATCGAGCATCTCGGCGCGCGCCTCGCCGTGTGACACGAAGGGTTCGTCGATGGGGTTTCTTTTCAATTCCGATGCCGCAAGAGGGGCAGTTTTCCGCCAGATCTTTGCGCGCGAGCTCCCGGACCTGGAATTCTACCACTGTAGTGAAAATATCGACTCCGACAAGGTGAGGTACCTCCTGACCTGGAACGTGCCGGACGATGTTTCGCGTTATCGCAATCTGGAGGTGCTCTTCTCCATCGGTGCAGGGGTTGATCAGTTCAAGCCGGAGATCATACCCGACCATGTGAAAGTGGTTCGCATGGTCGAGGATGGCATCATACGCATGATGCAAGAATACGTCGTCCTTGGCGTGCTGGCGCTCCATCGCGAGATGCTCGCATATCGGGAGCAGCAGAGAAGGGCCATGTGGCAAGCCCTCACCAGTCCGCAGACGGCGGAGCGCCGCGTGGGTTTCCTGGGCCTTGGCATGCTGGCGCATGCGGCAATCGACCGCCTCAAACCCTTTGGATTCCCTCTTGCCGCATGGAGCCGCAGCAAAAAGCTGGTCGAGGGGGTCACCTGCTTTCACGGCGAAGATCAGCTTGCCGGCTTTCTGATGGAGACGGATATTCTGGTCTGTCTCTTGCCGCTGACGGAGCAGACCCGTGGCATTCTGAACGCAAGGCTCTTCTCGTTCTTGCCGACGGGAGCGCGACTGCTGCATGTTGGCCGCGGCCCGCAGCTTGACCAGGCCGCACTCATCGAGGCGCTCGACGGCGGCCGCCTTGCAGCAGCCATACTCGATGTCACCGACCCCGAGCCGCTGCCGGAAGGCCATGCGCTCTGGTCGCACCCGAAGGTGATGATAACGCCGCATATCGCCTCCGTGACGCAGCCGCATACGGCAGCACTATCCGTAATAGAAAACATCCGGCGCCACCGCGCCGGGAAAAGTCCGATCGGCCTCGTCGATCGAACGCGCGGCTACTAACCAGGAAACGATCCCATGTCACTTCTGATTACAATCGATACCAATCCGGACTTCGCACCAAAGAACGCCTTGCCTGATCCGGAACGTCTGATTTCGGGCAATCCATCCTTCAAGACCTGGGCGCAGGACGCTTCGAAAGGAGAGAAGGTACTAACCGGCGTCTGGGAAGCAACGCCCGGCGAGACCCATTCCATCAAGGGCACCACCTACGAGTTTTGTCACATCATCTCGGGTCTCATCGAAATTGAGGAAAAGGATGGTGAGACGAAGACTTACCGCGCTGGCGACAGCTTTGTGATGAAACCGGGGTTTGTCGGCGTCTGGCGCACGATCGAGACCGTGCGAAAGATCTACGTCTGCGCTTATGACTGAGCATAAAGCTCAGAGCGGTCCAAATATACGGCCCGCCAGAACAATCGACTTTCCAAGCCGCGCCTGACCCGATTCAACGCCGTCAGGCAGTTCATTCTCGATGAAAAATGCGGCGGTCGATCCTGTACTGCTCGGATAAGACGATTCTATTTCACTAATCGCAAATCCAACAGCGTGCTCGTCGAACGTCGGGCAGACTCGCTCGTGGGCGAGGACAAGAGGCGACTACGCATCGCAGTGACGGCGGGGTTGGCCCCGAAGGGAAAGAAGATGATCGCATTGAAGGACAAGTATCTGTTTCGCCAGCAGGCGTTGATCGGCGGCAACTGGCGGGATGCGAACGCGAAATCGACCGTCGATGTCATCGATCCTGCCAGTCAGCAAGTTCTAGGCACCATTCCCGATATGGGCCGCGACGAGACCAGGGCTGCAATTGACGCTGCGGCCGATGCTTTCAAGCGCTGGAAGAAAAAGACTCATGCTGAGCGTGCAGCGCTCTTGGAGCGATGGCATGAACTGATGCGGCAACATGAGCAGGATTTGGCGCTTTTGCTGACGCTGGAACAGGGCAAGCCGCTCGCCGAATCGCTCGGAGAAATCCGCTATGGGGTATCCTTCGTAAAATGGTTTGCGGAAGAGGCGCGCAGGATCAATGGCTCGACTATTCCTTCACCCACTGCCGACCGCCGCATTCTGGTACTGAAAGAGGCGGTAGGCGTCTGCGGGATCATCACCCCCTGGAATTTCCCAAACGCCATGATTACGCGCAAGGTGGCCCCTGCGCTGGCTGCGGGCTGCACCGTGGTCATCAAGCCATCTGAATTTACGCCGTTTTCGGCGCTCGCGATCGGCGTTCTGGCGGAGCGGGCAGGGATTCCGGCGGGCGTCATCAATATCGTGACTGGCATGCCCGCGGAAATCGGCAATGAGCTGATGGCCAACGAAACCGTGCGCAAGATCTCGTTTACCGGATCGACTCGCGTAGGCGCGTTGCTGATGAAAGGCGCCGCCGACAACATCAAGAAGCTCAGTCTTGAACTCGGCGGTAATGCACCATTCATCGTCTTTGACGATGCCGACGTCGACCTGGCGGTGGAGGGGGCGATTGCATCGAAGTTCCGCAATGGCGGGCAGACCTGCGTCTGCTGCAATCGCATTCTCGTTCAAGCCGGCATTTACGACGCTTTTGCAGAAAAGCTCGCCAGCCGGGTCGCGAAAATGAAGGTCGGCGCCGGCACGGAAGAAGGGGTTGCAATCGGGCCGATGATCAATGGCGCGGCGATAGAAAAGATCAAGCGGCACATCTCGGACGCCTTGGATAAAGGCGCGAGGATCATCTCGCAAAGCGAAGGTATGCCGGAAGGTCGGCAGTATGCCCGTCCCGTCGTGCTCGGTGACGCAACGACCGAGATGCTGTTGGCTTCAGAAGAGACTTTCGGACCGGTCGCTCCGCTTTTCCGCTTCAAGACCGAGGACGAAGCGATTGCGATCGCAAACGGCACGCCATTCGGCCTTGCTGCCTATTTCTACACGGAAAACCTGAAGCGCTCATGGCGTGTTGCCGAGGCGCTGGAGTTCGGAATGGTAGGCTTGAACACTGGCCTGATCTCAACCGAAGTTGCGCCTTTCGGCGGTGTAAAGCAGTCGGGACTAGGGCGTGAAGGATCCCAGCTCGGGATAGAAGAATATCTCGAGATCAAAACACTTCATGTCGGCGGGTTGGAATGAGGGGCCGCTTCCCGGTTTCGGGAAGGGAATCGAAGGGGTTTCGATTCTGCGGCGGGTCGCGTCCGCGCGATAAATAGGATGATGCCTCAACCGCGAAGTAACGCAATATCTATCGGATTAGCCGAAACACGGAAAAGGGGGCGGCTGAACCGCCCCCTTTATTCATCGCGCATCGGTCTCTATTGAAGTCTTCGAAGGTCTGAAGTGCAGCGAAAGGGCCCGAGAAGGATACGCATTCACGCGCTTTTTCGAAGGGGCTCCAAACCGACTGCCGCGGCGAGCCCGCCGATGTCATCCACCTCGGTGTACTGATAGAAGGGGTTCGCGGGCTCATGACCGCGGTTCACCCATACCTTGCTCTTGATGCCCAGGTCGTAGGCGGTCATCAGGTCGTAGCGGAAGGAGGATGAAACGTGGGTGATGTCTTCCGGACCGCAGCCCAGCTTGTCAAACATGTACTCAAAGCCCTTCATGTGCGGCTTGTAGGCGCCGGTTTCCTCGGCTGTGATGACCGTGTGGAAGGGGGCGCCGAGCTTCTCCACGTTCGACATGATGAGGCTCTTCATGGAGTTCGACAGGATGACCAGTGGGATCTCCTTCGCAACCCGGGCCAGACCTGCCGGAACGTCGGGATGTGGACCCCAAGTCGGCACTTCCTCGTAGATGCGCTGTGCGTCCTCTGGCCGAAATGCAACACCATTGCGCCTGCAGGCGCGTTCCAGCGAATTGTGCACGACCTCGAGGTAGGGCTTCCAGGCGCCGAGAACCTCGTCCAGACGATAGGCTGAAAAGTCCTTGATGAGCCCTGCCATCGCCACGGACGAAAGCTGGGAGCCGTAGACTCTCGTTGCCGCGCCGGCCATGTCGAAATTCGTCAGCGTGCCGTAGCAATCGAAAGTGATGTATTTCGGTCGGAACTTCGTCATGGCGTGGAATCCTCCAATCCTCTCGGCACTGGGCCGGTACGACAGCATCATAATGAGGATCTCGGAAGATAAAGCGCCGCTTTTGCTGAAGCCGGAAGCAGATTGTGTCGTACCGGATCAAAGCTTTGGCAGAGAGTTGCGCCAAGCAACCTTTCGAATTGAGCAGGACCGCGACGCGGCGGACCTGCTCCGGCATAAGATGCGGCATCGATCACCAACGAAAGTGACAACTCCTTTGGTCCGGGCGCTGCTTGGGAGGAACTGCCGTCCTCGATATCGTACTTTGCTCTTCGGGTTGATTTGGAGAATGAAATGTTGAGCAATTCGCTGATCGAGCTGGATCGCGCGCATCTGATTCACCCGGTCTCATCTTATCGCAGCCATGAGGCGCTGGGCGTGCGGGTGCTAAAATCGGCGAAGGGCGCGACCCTGACCGATGCCTCAGGACATCAATTGCTCGACGGGTTTGCTGGCCTGTGGTGCGTCAATGCCGGGTACGGACAAGACAGCATTGTTGAAGCAGCCACGAGGCAGCTGCGGGAACTGCCTTATGCGACGGGATATTTCGGGTTGGGATCGGAGCCGGCTATTCGTCTCGCCGCCAGGCTGGCTGAATTGGCGCCCGGCGATCTGAACCACGTCTATTTCACGCTGGGTGGTTCCGATGCCGTCGACAGCACGATTCGCTTCATTCGGTACTACTATCACGCCAGGGGTATGCCGCAGAAGGACCAGTTCATCTCCGTGGAGCAGGGCTATCATGGATCCTCGACGGCAGGATCCGGATTGACAGCGCTGCCAGCCTTTCATGCGGGCTTTGGGGTGCCTTATAGCTGGCAGCACAAAATTCCGTCGCACTATGCCTATCGCAATCCTGTCGGCACCCATCCCCAGGCAATCATTGCTGCGTCGGTCGCGGCCCTGCGAGCGAAGATCGCCGAACTGGGCGCAGATCGCATTGCGGCTTTTTATGTCGAGCCAATTCAGGGATCAGGGGGCGTCCTTGTGCCGCCGCCGTCTTGGCTGAAAGCCATGCACACTGTTTGCAAGGAGAACGATATTCTGTTCGTTGCCGATGAGGTCATCACTGGCTTTGGTCGAGTCGGCCCATTTTTTGCCTGCGAAGAAGACGATGTTGTGCCGGATTTCATGACCACCGCAAAGGGGCTGACGTCGGGCTATGTGCCGATGGGAGCCGTTTTCATGTCGGACCGCGTTTACAATACGATCGCGGATGGGGCCGGCAAGGCGGCCGTCGGTCATGGCTACACCTATTCCGGACATCCCGTCAGTGCGGCGGTTGGGCTCGCGTGCCTTGACCTTTACCAGAATGGCTTGCTGGAAAATGGGCGGAAGGCCGGCCACCGCTTGATGGAGGGGCTTCGCTCGCTTGCCGATCATCCACTCGTCGGCGATGTCCGTGGTCGCGGGATGCTGGCCGCAATTGAGCTTGTCACGGACAAGGAGCGCAAGACGCCCCTGCCACCGGAAGCCGACGCAGCGCGCCGCATCTTCGACCGCGCATGGGATAACGGCCTCGTCATCCGCGCCTTTGCCCAGGGCGTGCTGGGCTATGCGCCACCGCTTTGCTGCACGCATGGGGAGATTGACGGCATCATCGAACGAACCCGGACGACGCTCGACCAGACCCTCGAAGACAAGGATGTCCGCGCGGTGATGAAGGGATAATTATCGCGTCTGCCGCTGCGAAATCCGAAGAAGGATGATGCGATGACTATTCTTGATGCCGACGCGCTTTGTGCAGCGAAATCGCGCATTATCCGACCATTCCCGCAACTTGCTGCTAGGGCCTGAATAGGTGACGAGTGGAGGGCCTTGATCAGCAGCAGAGTTGGCGCGGCACTCTGCTAGTCTGGACAATCATCGCCAAGGCTAGAGGAAACCGTTCTTCAGTCGTTGAATATGCTTTCGAGAGGCAGATGGGATTTCACGATAGGCGACTTCAGCACGACAAAACTGAAGTATTTATCGATGCCGATATCCAATTCGACGAGACGTTCCATAATCGCCTGGTACTCACTTATTCCGGCTGTGATAAACTTCACGAGGTAGTCATATCCGCCCGAAACCAGATGGCATTCGACGACCGAATCCATCTTTTCGATAGTCGTTAGAAAGCGAGCGAAATCTATCTGGCGATGGTTCTTGAGCGTGATCTCGGCAAAGACGGTCAGAGTTTGTCCAAGCTTTGAAACATCGATCTGAGCGGAATAACCGGTGATGAAGCCCTCCGTCTGGAGCCTTTTGACGCGCATCAGGCACGGGCTCGGAGAAAGGTGAATCAGCTCCGCGAGTTCGACGTTGGAAACCCGACCATTTTTTTGCAGTTCGCATAAAATCCTTATGTCGATCTTGTCGAGCTTCATAGGACGGCCCCACCAGACCTTCGAACCGCGGCTCGCCGAAGCCCCCTGGCGTCCATGTTGGCGGTCGATCGACCCCCGGGGCTGCCCGCGCCGGCTAGGCCGGACGGTATGCCGTCGGAGTAATTCGGGCGACGATGGTAATCGTTACTCTGAGGCGTCGGCAACATGCGCGCTTTCATAGCATCAACTCCCGTGCCACCTCGGCGGGCCACCGTGTGTTCGCCCATGAAGACACGCCGGTGGCTCTCCAAGGTGATGCCACCCCCCGGCGTCCGTCAATCGAATATTCGCGGAGCAGGCTTTTCAGAAGTCGGCGACCTTGCCCCAAGCGCCCATTTTCAGACGCTCCGGCCTGTAGGGACGCGGGTCGACGATCGGCTCGCTGCCGGTGATGATGTCGGCAATCATATGTCCTGCGCCAGGGCCAATCCCGAAGCCATGACCGCTGAATCCGGCCGCGAGGACAAAGCCTGGGATCGCCTCCACTTCACCGATTGCGGGAACGCCATCCGGTGTGCTGTCGATATAGCCGGCCCAGACATTGGTGATTGCGACGCGCCGAAGCTCGGGCAGCAATTCGCAAGCTCTTTGATGTGTCGCCCGAATCTGCCGCATGTCGGGGCGGGGATTAAGTGTCCGGTTCAGCTCCATCGGGGTCACCTCACCGAGCGCCCATTTCGCCAGGGATTCGTGCCCCTGGCGCATGCCCTCGAATGCGCCAGGGGCGAGACTGCGCCAGCGGCGAGCGAACATCGGCACGAATTCGCGGCCGAACCTGAATTGCTGCGGCGTTGGATCGACTCGCGCGCGCCCGCTAATCGCCAGCGTGTATCCGCCGCTGCTGCGCCGCGTAAGTGACACGAGCGCAGTGTGCAAAGCATCGGGCAGACCGGCTGCGCCTGGAGCCGTCGCGAGGATGGATTGGCGAACGGAAGCCTGCGGGAAGCGAATGCCGAGCTGGTTGCAGAAAGAAGAAGCCCACGCCCCTCCTGCCATTACCACCGTCTTCGTCCGGATTGTGCCCAGTTCGGTCACCACGCCGCTCACCCGGCCGGCACTGAGCTCTACGCCGCGAGCGGCGCAATGCTGGTGCACCGTGCCGCCAGCCGTCATGATCGCACGCGCGGCGATGGGCACAGCCTTCGAAGGGTCGGCCGTTCCGTCGGTTGGCGAGAAGACGCCACCTTTCCATTTGCGGCCCGTCGCTTTGCCTCTCTCGCTCGCTTCTTCCGTGCTCAACATGTGCGTCGTAACGCCGACCGTCCTTGCAAAATCGCGCCAGTTCGCCCAGCCGGTCAGCTCTTTCTCGTCGTTCGACAGATAGAGAAGCCCGCAGCGGCGGAAACCGGTGTCTTCCCCGGTCTCCTGTGCTACTCTCTCCCAGAGATCGAGACTCTTGGTGGCGATCGGTAGCTCGCGTGCATCGCGATTCTGTTGACGACACCATCCCCAGTTGCGGCTGGACTGCTCGGCGGCGACGCGCCCCTTTTCGAGCAAGGCGACCTTAACGCCGCGGCGGGCAAGATAGTAGGCCGTGAACACGCCCACCACGCCGCCGCCAATGACGACGACGTCAGCCTCTTGAGGCAGAGACGGACTGGATTCGATATGGATCAGTGGCGCGCTCATCGAGCGAGGACTCCGGCGTTTGAGGTATCGTACCGAGCTTCCGCGGATGCGCCTTGCCGAGTTTTCTGGTCAGACGGAATATCCTGCGGTTTGCTACCTTCATTACAAGCTTTTGTTGCGAGAACAGATCGCTCGCGCCGTACCTCAGAGGCAGAGACCAGGCATATGCTCTCCGTAATCAGATCGGCGTCAGTCGAGAATGAGGGCGTGCAGCAATGAAATCAGCACGCAGTTCTTGGTGGTGATGCGTTCTTTGCAGGACCGCTGAAGGCTGTCTTCGAGCCCACCGGGTCCTTGCCGCGGGGGCAGTACGTGCCAAGCTGACGAACCCTATGGACGAGTATGCGGGGGTTCTCGTCAGGCGCGGGCGTACCGGGCGCGCGTCCCCGGGGTGATGTTGGAGGCATCGCAACGCAGAGCGAAATGCCAAATCGGACTTCGTTTTCAGAAGTTCCTGCCGCCCGCGTGCCGCGTTTCGGCGACTCTGGGAGGACCGAAGCGGCCAAACTCGTGAGCATCAAGCAAGAATCTCGATCAAAGAGTCGAGGATCATAATGGGAGCCATCGACATGGGCCTTGCCGAGGAACTGACCTTAGCGGAAGCCGTCACGCCTCTCATGGCGTTCCGCTACAAAAGCTTTGATGCCGCAGGTACGATGATCGATTTCGAGAGCGTGACTGAGGATAGACCTGCCGTCATCGCGGCCGAGGCTGGGCAGTTCACCAAGCCCGATATCAGTTTCGATCACTGATCGATTTGGCGAACGCGGGCAACGCTGCGTCTTGAGCGGCACAGCTCTTGCTCGTCGAGCATAGAGGTCAGAATCCATGTCGCAGCTTCCGACCAGGGAATGCCAGTATGAACGGCGAGTTCTCGACCTGTCCGATCGCGCAGCCAAAAGCGTCCGAAGCCTCAATTCACAGCAGGATGTCCCGATGCCGTTGAAAGGGGAGGATACTCTGATGGCCTCTAGCATCCAGGCTGCAGACTCCCAAGACGTGGCGCTCTCGGTGCGCGACCTTTGCATAAGCCTGCCGGGGGGGATGGAGCGGGCATTTGCCGTCGAGAATGTTTCCTTCGATCTGAAGCGCGGTCAGATCCTGTGCATCATTGGAGAATCCGGATCGGGAAAGTCGGTCACGGCCAACGCGATCATGGGACTTCTGCCCAAGGTGATCCGGGTTTCCTCTGGCGCAATCCACCTCGACGGAATGAACATCGCGGGTCTGCCTTCCGACAAGCTGCGCGGCCTGCGCGGACGGGTCGTGTCAATGATCTTTCAGGACCCGCTCTCAGCGCTCAATCCGCTGATGACGGTGGGGGCGCAGATCGACGAAGCCATGGCGGCTCATGGCTTCGGCACACCGAAATCCCGTCGCAGCCGCGCGATCGAGTTGCTGACCGAAGTGGGTCTGCCCGATGTGCAGCTCATGTATCATCAGTATCCGTTCCGGCTTTCGGGTGGGCAGCGACAGCGCGTGATGATCGCGATAGCCCTGGCGCTCGAGCCCGCGATCCTGATCGCAGACGAACCGACAACCGCACTCGACGTGACCACCCAGGCGCAGATCCTGAAGCTGATCCGCGACATTCAGCGCCGCAAGGGAATGAGCGTGATGTTCATCACGCATGATTTTGGGGTGGTGGCCGAGATCGCCGACAGCGTCGTGGTGATGGAGAAAGGCCATGTCGTCGAGCAGGGCAGCGCCGTTCAGGTTCTGCAATCGCCCGGCCACCCTTACACGCGGCGGCTCATTGCGGCCGTTCCCCATCTGACAGGCAAGGACCGGATTCCTCTGGAAGCTGCCGGGAAAGCGCCAATCCTGCAGGTTAACGGTTTGGTGAAAACCTATCGCAGCGGCGCCAAATGGTTCGGCGCGACGCGGACTGTGCCGGCGGTAAACGACGTATCGTTCGACCTGGCACCTGGGCGGACACTCGGCGTCGTCGGTGAAAGCGGCTCCGGCAAGTCGTCACTAGGGCGGCTTTTGATCAAACTGATGGACAGTGACGGCGGTCGGATTCTGTTCGAGGGCCGCGACATTGCCGGGCTTTCTGAAGCCGGGTTCCGCCCACTGCGGCCGCGAATCCAGATGATCTTTCAAGATCCTTTCGCCTCCCTCAACCCGCGCTCGACGATCGGTCATATCCTTACGGTAGGTCCGATCGCGCATGGAATGCCTTCTGCGCAAGCACGCGAGGAGGCCCGGGGACTACTATCGCATGTGGGTCTCGACGCTGGCGCCTTTGGCCGCTATCCGCACGAGTTCTCCGGTGGGCAACGCCAACGCATCGGCATTGCTCGGGCGCTGATGTTCAAACCGACGCTACTGATTGCCGATGAAGCAGTTTCAGCGCTCGATGTGTCGATCCAGGCCCAGATCTTGAAGTTGCTGGATCAGATCCAGCGGGAGACCGGCGTCTCAATGATATTCATTACCCACGATCTGCGCGTGGCCAGCCAGATCTGCGACGAGATCGCCGTGATGCAGCGCGGGCGGATCGTCGAACGCGGACCGCCCTCGCAGATCTTCCTGAACCCGAAATCATCCTACACGCGCGAACTGGTGGCGGCGATTCCTGGAGAGAAGCCGGAACATGCCCGCCAGGCTTCGGCAAATCGATGAGCGTAACGACGGATACCGCTACAAGGAGGAAACCATGACCAAACATTCCAAATCAGCATCCAGCTATTCGCGACGCGACACATTGCGAATGATGGCCTTAGGCGGAGCCGCCGGCATCTTCGCGCCTCATCTGTTGACCAAGCCCGCCTTCGGCCAAAAAGCTGCACGAACTCCCAAGGGTCGGATTGTCGTTGGACTCTCGCAAGAGCCCACGGTCTTTAATCCGCTGATGGCACATATCGAGGTCGATGACGGCGTCCATTTCTCGGTTTTCGATGCGCTCTTTCGCATCGATCCCAAAGGCGTAATTCAGCCGAACCTTGCCGTCGAAGTGCCGACCCAAAAGAACGGCGGCATTTCCGAGGACGGCCTGAAATGGCGGATCCGCTTGCGCGACGATGTCCGTTGGCACGACGGCAAGCCTTTCACGGCTGAGGACGTGAAATTCACCCTCGAACTCATCACGAAACCGAACTTCCGCAGTTGGCGTACAACGGGGCACTCGTTGGTGCGCGACATCGCCGTGGTCTCGCCTGTCGAGATCACATGGCGGATGGAGCAGGCCTTCGCACCGTACCTGTCGTTCCTGACCGAAACCTTCGTTGTGCCGAAGCACATCCTGGAGAAGGAGGCTGATCCAAACAATGCCGCCTTCAACCAGGCGCCAATCGGTACTGGTGCATTCAAGTGGGGCACGCGCGTTCCCGGCGACCGCGTCGAGCTTGTCGCCAACTCGAATTATTTCGGTGATGGTCCTTATATCGAGCGCCTGATCTTCAAATACATCCCTGATCTCACCGTCCTCTACACCCAATTCAAGAGCGGTGACATAGACCTCGTGGGCCAGACATACATCAGCCCCGATCATTACGAGGAAGCTCGCAAGCTGCCGAGCCGGGTGGTAACGCTGGAGCCCAAATCCTCATTCGAGTCTTTTTACCTGAATCTCGAGCGCCCGCAGTTCAAGGAGCTGCAGGTCCGTCAGGCGCTCTATGCAGCGATCGACAAGAAGGCAATTATCGACGGGCTCTATTACGGCGTACCGACTCCGACTGAGACCTTCATGCCGCGGCAGTCTTTTTATTATAACCCGGGCCTGCCGGTGCAGGAGTTCAGCGTCAAGCGTGCGCAGCAGATCCTCGACGCGGCCGGCTGGGTGCCAGGGAAGGATAGGATCCGGGTAAAGGACGGGGTGCGTCTGTCTTTTACCAACTCGACCACGTCAGGCGACCCCCTTCGCGAGCAGGTGCAGCAGTATCTGCAGCAGGCGTTTGCAGAGATCGGCGTCGAAATGACCATCTCCAACCTTCCCGCCGCGGTGATGTGGGGCGAATTCTGGCAACGATCGCGTTTCGATTCGGTCATAGTAGGCAGCACTTATTTGATAGGCGCAGACCCGGACGTCACCAACCGCCTGCATTCGAATGCGATCGGTAATAAAGGCGGTCGCGGCTCAAACAATGCGCAATACGTCAATCCGGAGGTCGACTCTCTATTGGAGAAAGGCAGTCGCACCTTCGATCCGGAAGCACGGCGCGCAATCTACTTCCGCGTACAAGAACTGGTCCGGCATGATCTACCCTTGCTACCGCTTTACCAGAACATTGCCGTGCAGGGGCACAAGAAAGGGATTCAAGGTGCGGTGTCTAACGGCAACACGCGCACCGAATCCTGGAATGCCGGCGCCTGGTCTTGGGCGAGCTGATATTCGCAGCCGCCGCCCCGTCTCGCGAAAGGCGGCCGGGGCGGCAACGTACTACTGAATTTCTCATTCTCAGGAGGAGGGCCGAATGCGCGGATTTCTGTTGAATCGCCTCTCACAGAGCCTCGCGCTGCTGGTGATCGTCTCGATCATCGGCTTCATCATTCTGAGCCTTATTCCAGGCGGCCCCCTGTCGCAATACGCGCGGGATCCAAGCATGACCCAGCAGGATATGGAGCGGCTGGCGGAACAGTTGGGGTTGAACAGGCCGCTATGGATCCAGTATTTCGACTGGGTATGGCGCCTTGTGCAAGGCGACTGGGGCCGCTCCTTCCGTGACGGAACATCCGTGCTGACCGTGATCGGACGGCATATCTTTGCCACGCTACTGCTAATGGGTACCTCGACGGTGATCGCGATCGCGATCGGCACCTGGATCGGTATTCGTGGCGCCACCCACCGCTATTCGATGTTTGACTATCTGGCAACGATCGGCGCCATGGTCGCGCTATCGATCCCGACCTTCTGGTTCGGGCTTGTTGGGATCTACGTCTTCTCCCTGCAGCTGGGTTGGGTGCCCGCCGGGAACATGTACACGATCGGCGACGGCTCGGTTCTGAATTACCTGCACCATCTGATCCTGCCAAGCGTGGTGCTGTCACTTGTCCATGTCGCGGTTTGGAGCCGCTACATGCGGACGGCGACGCTGGACGCCATTAGTCAGGACTTCGTCAAAACTGCCCGTGCCAAGGGTTTGAGCGAGCGCCGAATTCTCTTGAAACATGTTGTCGGCAACGCACTCCTGCCAATGATCACGCTTGCGGGAGTGCAGCTGCCCAGCATTCTAACGGGTGCATTGGTCACCGAGACGGTCTTCACCTGGCCAGGAATGGGGCGGCTGTTTCTCGACAGCCTCGGTTACAGCGACTACCCGGTCGTGATGGGGTTGCTGATATTCTCCGCCATCCTGGTCATTCTCGGAAACCTGATCGCCGACATCGTCGTCGCCATTGTCGACCCGCGCATTCGTCTGGCTTGAACCCGCAAAGCCCCGACAGAGGAGCCACCGATATGACCGCTCTCGCCATAAGCACAGCACCAAGCCGATGGTGGCACAGCCGCGCGGTAATCCGCTTCATTAGCCATCGCCTGGCGCTGCTAGGTCTGGCAATGATCACGCTGCTGACGCTGGCGTGCGTCTTGGGCCCCTATCTGCTGCCATATGACTCGCTCCACATTGACTTGCGCGCCCGCTTCGCTCCTCCGATGACTGGAAATCATTATCTTGGCACCGATCCGCTGGGGCGTGACTTGGCTGCTCGACTGCTAATGGCAGGACGGATCTCGCTGCTGGTGGGATTCTCGGCGATGCTATTATCGATCGTGATCGGAACACTCGTCGGCGTGGTCGCGGGGTATCGCGGCGGCTGGATCGGCGCAGTCCTGATGCGGACGGTCGATGGCTTCTTGTCGTTTCCGTCGATCTTTCTCGTTCTGGCGCTGGCTGCAGCATTGCGGCCCAGCCCCATCATGATCACGGTTATCATCGCAGTCACCAAATGGATGGAAGTTGCCCGCATCGTCGAGGCTGAGGTCCGCTCGTTACGCGAGCGTGAGTTTGTCCAGGCCGGTCGGATGCTTGGGCTAAGCGGAACGCATATCATGTTCCGGGAGATCTTGCCCAACGCCATGGGTCCGATCATCGTAGCCGCCAGTTTGACGGTCGCCCGCGCGATACTTCTGGAAGCGTATATCAGCTTCCTCGGTTTTGGGATCCAGCCGCCGCTGCCCAGCTGGGGCAACATGCTCAACGGCGCCCAAAAATACCTGGCCAGCGCGCCCTGGCTTGCCATCATTCCTGGCGCTGCGATTACGATCGCGGTGACCAGCTTCAATTTCATCGGCGACGGGCTGCGCGACGCGCTCGACGTGCGAGACGATCACATCTGAGCTCAATGCGATGCGAGTGGCAGGTCAGCGTTGAAGGCTACAGCAGTGTTTCGTGACGAGCGTAGACGTCGCAAGCACCGTCTTGGCTGATCACAACTGATCTTGTCAGTAATCCCAGGCCACGCGTTAACACACGAGAAGTCAGCCACATGCACGAGCCGAGAGTCGCCGAGAAGGATACGCCCTATTGGTGGGAAGCCTCACCGCTAAAACCGCTGCCTCAACAGCCATTGCCCAAGAAACTCGACGTGCTGATCGTGGGCGCGGGCTATGCCGGCCTTTCGGCCGGGTTGGTGCTGGCGCGCGAGGGCCGTTCGGTTGCGGCCTTTGATGCGATGGATCCGGGCGAGGGGGCCTCGACGCGCAACGGTGGAATAACCAGCGCAAGCATACGACCTGATTACGCAACGATCTCTCGACGCTTCGGCGAAGACAAGGCGCTGGCGATCGAGGCGGAAGGCAAGATCGCGCGCGAATTCCTGTATGATTTCATCAGGACGGAACGGCTCGAATGCGACTTTCAGCTGGTTGGACAGTTCAAATGTGCGTTCGGATATGAACAATACGAAACGATGGCGCGCAGCGCTGACGCGCTCTCGAAGAAATTGCGGATCGAGTCTCACGCGGTTCCGTATGCCGAGCAGCGCAACTATATCGGCACCGACTTCTACCGTGGTGGCACGGTCCGAATGGATATCGGCGGGCTACACCCGGCGAAGTTTCACGCTGAACTCCTTCGAGTGGCGCTCGCTTCGGGAATGGTGGTCCAGGCACGCACGCCGGTCATCTCAATCGAGAGGGATGGCTCCGGATTCCGCGTCGTGACCTCGGCCGGATCGGTACAGGCGCGTCAGGTGCTGGTTTGTACGAATGGCTACACCGATGGCGCGGTACCCTTCCTGCGCCGCAGGCTGGTCCCGGTTCGCAGCCGGATCATTGCAACCGAAGAGCTTGCACCTGAAGTCATGGCGCGGCTGATGCCAAAACGCATGATGATGACGGAGAACCGCCAGGTCGGCTTCTATTACCGACCTTCGCCGGACGGCAAACGTATCCTTTTAGGGGGGCGCGACAGTTCTCGTGTGGGTAACCCGGTGGCTCCGAAGCTCCTTCTGCGCAACGGGCTGGTGAACCTTTTTCCGGAACTGGAGAACGTTCGCCTTTCGCACAGCTGGTTCGGCAATGTGGCGATGAATCGCGACATGCTCCCGCGCATCTTCGAAAAGGACGGTGTGGTCTACGCCACCGGCTTCTGCGGCTCAGGCGTCGTCTGGGCGCCGTGGATCGGAATGCATGCGGCCCACAAGCTGATGGGACACAACGAGGCGGCACGCACCGCCTTTGACTTCCGTCCGCCGGCCTCCATCCCGCTCTATCGTGGCGATCCCTGGTTCATGCCCGCCATCATCTGGGGATATCGGATGCAGGATCGGTTCGCGCTGTGGCGCGACCGTCGCTGACGGCACATCGTCCCTTCTACCGTACCATCAATGCAATACCGTGCCGTACTTTGCTTCAGTCTGATTGCGTAATGCCGTCGGACCCAAGATACGCTGCAGTTCGTGTGAGCATCGTCAAATGGATCTCGCCGCGTCAGGCACTGGCGATTAGTCCGGCAACCCAAGCAAGAGACGTCGACGCATCATGGCAACCGCAGCTACCCACGCCGGAGATCGCGAGAATGAAGACGCGGCCCTGGTCCCTTTCGCGAGCTCGCATCTGGAAGGTGCTCTGAAGCTCTCGCAGGAGATGTCTTGGCCGTACCTGCTCAAGGATTGGGAATTTGCGCTGCAGCTTGGCAGCGGTTTCGTGATGACTAGTGCAGGTGCGGTGGTGGGGACCGCGCTCTGGTGGCCTTACGGCGACACCCATGCTTCCGCCGGAATGATCATCGTCTCGAAAACCGTTCAGGGACGCGGTTACGGGGCCCGGCTGATGGACGCGCTGCTCGCGGCGGCACGACCCCGGATCATCACGCTGAACTCGACTGTCGAAGGCACGGCGCTTTACCAGCGCCGTGGCTTCGTCCCCATCGGGATCATCCATCAGCATCACGGAATTCCCAGGGAACGCCATGAGGCGCCGGGTCCGTGCTTCGTCAGGGCAATGGCTCCATCGGATATCGAGGCGATTGTGGGTCTCGATCACGAGGCCACCGGTTGGACGAGGCGGGAGATGCTGAACCGATTGATCGAGGTCGGCGACGGCTATGTTCTCTTGCGTGACGGCATACCCCGCGGCTACGCCATTTCCCGTCTGTTCGGCCGTGGGCATGTCATCGGTCCCGTGGTCGCCGAAAACCCGACCGATGCGCGCGCATTGATCGAGGCCGCGCTCGCGCCGCTCGGGAGCGTTTTCGTCCGGGTCGATACCTCTGCCGCCTCGCAACTCGGGGAGTGGCTCGAAGGCATCGGTCTGCAGCAGGTCGGCGACGCCACCACCATGGTCCTCGGGACCCAGATGCCATCGACCGGGCCGGAGCGCACGTTCGCGCTCGCCAACCAGTCATTCGGCTAGGAGACGGGGATGCCGCGCTTGGAGATGCATATCCCGAACGCCGGACCCGGCGAGGCCGCCGCGAGGGTCGGCGCGCTGGCGACGCCGGCCCTCCTGCTCGACAAGGACCGTCTGGATCGCAATCTCGCCCGTCTGTCCTCCCGTATGGCCGCGCGAGGCGTCGTGCTGCGGCCCCATATGAAGACGGCGAAATCCATCGAAGTCGCCCGGCGCGCCTGTCCGTCCGGGCCCGGGCCGATCACCGTCTCCACCTTGGCGGAGGCGGAGTACTTCGCGAGTTACGGTTTTCGGGACATGACTTATGCCGTGGGCCTGGCACCGCACACCGCTGAGAGGGCGATGTGTCTCCGGAAAGCCGGCGTCGACCTCAAGGTGCTGCTCGATTCGTCCGAGCAGGCCAAGATTCTGGGCGAGGCAGGCCGCGCCGCTGCTGTGACGCCATCCGCCTTCATCGAAATCGACTGCGACGGCCACCGCGGCGGTCTGACCGCCACCGATTCCAGACTCATCGCCGTCGCGGCCGCCCTGGCCGAGGCCGACGTCAAGCTCGCCGGCGTCCTCGCTCACGCGGGCGAATCCTACAGCCTTTGCACGCCCGATACCCTCGTCGCGGCTGCGGAGAACGAAAGGGCGGTGGCTGTGGCCGCCGCGGAGACGTTGCGGGCGGCGAGGCATGAATGCCCGATCGTGAGCGTCGGTTCGACGCCGACCGCCCATTTCGCCGAAGACCTGACCGGCGTCACGGAGATGCGGGCCGGTGTGTACATGTTCTTCGATCTGGTGATGCACGGCGTCGGTGTCTGCACCACTGACGACATCGCGATCTCGGTTCTCACCACCGTCATCGGAACGAAGCCGGACAAGGGCTGGATTTTGGTCGATGCGGGCTGGATGGCGCTGTCACGTGATCGCGGCACCGCGGCGCAGCGGATCGACCAGGGTTACGGTCTGGTCTGCGATCTGTCCGGCAAACTCTATCCGGATCTGATCGTCGCGCAGGCGAGCCAGGAGCACGGCATCCTCGCCATCAGATCCGGATCGGCTGCAACCCTGCCGGATCTGCCGATCGGCACGAAGGTCAGGGTCCTGCCCAATCACGCCTGCGCGACGGCGTCACAGCACGAACTGTACAATGTCGTCTCCGCGGGAAGCGGCGCAATCGAAGCTCAGTGGCCGCGAATGCGCGGCTGGTAGGTTCTCAAACAGAGTTGCGCCGTCACGATTTGCGGATGCCCAGCATTCAGATAGCGAGAATCCGAGGTCGATATGAAGCTCACATCCTATTGGTTGGACACATCGGAGCCATTCAGGAGCGGCACCGCAGGACCGGTGCAAGGCACCTGCGACGTTGCGGTGATCGGCGGCGGACTGACCGGATCTTCGGCGGCGCTGGCTCTCGCCAAGAAGGGCGCGCGCGTCGTGCTCCTCGAAGCCGAGACGATCGGGCACGCGGCGTCCGGCCGGAACGGCGGCATGTGCAACAACGGGTTCGCCCAGGATTACGGCACGCTCTCGGCCAGGCTTGGCAAGGAAGTCGCCGATCGGCTCTATCGGGCCTTCGACGCCGGGGTCGATACGGTCGAGCGCCTGGTGGCGGAAGAGAAGATCGACTGCAGCTTCGCGCGCACCGGCAAGATCAAACTCGCGGCCAAACCCGAGCACTATGACAAGCTTGCACGCAGCCAGGAATTGCTCGCCGCCAATGTCGATCCCGACACGACGATGGTGAGCCGTGCCGATCTGGCCGGCGAAGTGGGATCGGAGCGCTATTACGGCGGGCTGATCTACCGCAAGAGCGCCGGCATGCACGTTGGGCGCTTCGTCCGCGGCCTTGCGGAAGCGGCGGCGCGGCGCGGCGTCGCGATTCACGAGCGTACGCCGATGATGGGCCTGCGACCCGCCGCCGGCGGAGGTCACGAGATCGAGACACCGAAGGGCCGGCTTCGGGCCTCGCAGGTTCTGTTGGCGAGCGGCACCTCGCATACGGGGCCGCTGGGTTGGATTCGACGCCGGATCGTGCCGGTCGGCGCCTTCCTGATCGTCACCGAGCCCTTGCCGGTCGCGACGCTCGATCGGCTCCTGCCGCGGCGCCGGATGGCGGTCGATACGAAGAACCTGGTCAACTACTTCCGAACCACGCCTGACAACCGGCTGCTCTTTGGCGGCCGCGCCCGTTTCGCCATCTCCAACCCGGCCTCAGACGAGAAGAGCGGCGCGATCCTGCAGGCTGCGCTGCACGACGTCTTTCCCGAGCTTCGCGCCGTGCGCATCGACTATTGCTGGGGCGGGATGGTCGACATGACGCGCGACCGGCTGCCACGCGCCGGCGAACGCAATGGCATTTACTATTCCATGGGCTACAGCGGCCATGGCACCCAGATGTCGACCCTGATGGGGACGATCATGGCGGAAGTCATGGACGGGCGCACCGAGCTCAATCCCTGGAAGGACTTCACCTGGCCCGCCATTCCAGGTCATCTCGGTCCTCCTTGGTTCCTCCCGCTGGTCGGCGCCTATTACCGGATCAAGGATCGCTTCCAATGACCTCGGCCGTTCGACACCTGATGGAAGCCGGCTTCCTCGGCAAATTCTACATCGACGGAGAATGGCGGAAGCCGAACGGATCGGCGACGGCGGTGGTCGTTAACCCGGCGACCGAGCAACCGATCGCCGAAGTCGCGCTCGGCAATGACGAGGATGTCGAGTACGCGGTCGCCGCCGCCAGACATGCCTTCGTCGGCTGGTCCCGCACGCCGGCTGCTGGGAGGGCGGCGCTGCTCGACCGGATCCATGGTTTGCTCCTCGAGCGGCTCGAGCTGTTCGCGCAGGCAATCACGAGCGAGATGGGGGCCGCCATCACCTACGCGCGCAGCGCCCAGATGCCGCTGGCCGCCGAACATATCCGTGTCGCGCGCGACAATCTTGCGATCTATCCGTTCATCACCCCGCACGGCGGCACCGCGATCATGCGCGAGGCCATCGGTGTCTGCGGCCTCATCACCCCCTGGAACTGGCCTCTCTACCAGATTACAGCCAAGGTCGGTCCGGCGCTCGCGGCTGGCTGCACGGTGGTGTTGAAGCCGAGCGAATTGTCGCCCCTGAGCGCATTGCTGTTCGCCGAGGTGGTAGATGATGCCGGGTGTCCGCCTGGTGTATTCAACCTCGTCAACGGAACCGGTCCAATCGTGGGCGCCGGTCTGGCGTCGCATCCTCAGGTGGACATGATCTCGATCACCGGCTCGACCCGTGCCGGGGTTCTCGTCGCGCAAGCGGCGGCGCCCACCGTCAAGCGCGTCGCCCAGGAGCTTGGCGGCAAGTCGCCGAACATCATTCTGCCGGACGCCGAGCTGAGCCGGGCCGTTCCGCTCGGCGTCGCCGCCGCCTTCCGCAACCTCGGCCAATCCTGCAGCGCGCCAACACGCATGCTTGTCTCGCGCTCACAGATGGCGGAGGTCGAGATTCTGGCCGCAGCGGCTGCTTCCAAAATGGTGGTCGGCGATCCCGTTGCGGAAAGCACGACCCATGGTCCGATCGCCAATCGGCCGCAGTTCGAGCGCGTCCAGACCATGATTGGTGTCGGTCTGGAAGAAGATGCCAAGCTCGTCACTGGCGGGCCAGGGCGGCCCGACGACTTTCAGATAGGCTTCTATGCGCGGCCGACGATCTTCTCGAACGTCCGTCGCGACATGAAGATTGCGCAGGAGGAGATCTTCGGCCCGGTGCTCTCGATCATTCCCTACGATACGGTGGAGGAGGCAGTCGAGATCGCCAACGACACGGTCTACGGCCTCGGCGCTCATGTGCAGGGAATGGATATCGAGACGGTACGGGCGGTCGCCGGGCAGATCCGGTCGGGTCAAGTCCATCTCAACTATCCCGACTGGGACCCGACCGCACCTTTTGGCGGATACAAGCGTTCCGGCAACGGCCGCGAATACGGCCTCGAGGGAATGGGGGAATATCTCGAGACCAAAGCCGTTCTCGGGTTTTACCGATGAAACGCCACCTTTAGGGCGAGCCGTTCAAAACTAAGGTGCCGCATGTCGGCGACCCCACGAGACTATCGCCATCCCACTCTATCGGGGCAATGCCATGACTCATGGCGGTCATCATCCAGTGCGATCTACAGGGATTGCACTGTGTCGCGCCAGCGCTGACAGCATATCGTCTCATCTGCCGCTTCATCAATGCAATACCGTGCCGGACTTCGCCTCAGTCCGATTGCGTAATGCCGTCGAACCCAAGATACGCTGCGGCCAGCGTCAAGTTCGTCAGATGAATATCGCCGTTCGTCTGAGAAGAGGTCGTCCATCAAGGAGATTGCAAATGCAAGTTGGTGTGCCCAAGGAAATCAAGACGCACGAGTATCGCGTAGGCCTGACGCCTGGAGCCGTCCGAGAATATGTGGCGGCTGGCCACAGCGTGTCAGTCGAGACCAACGCAGGCGCCGGCATCGGCGCGACGGACGACGACTATTGCAAGGCAGGCGCAACGATCCTGGAGTCAGCGCGCGATGTATTTGCATCGAGCGACATGATCGTAAAGGTAAAGGAGCCTCAGCCCTCCGAATGGGCGCTGCTTCGAGAGAACCAGATCCTGTTCACTTATCTACACTTGGCGCCCGATCCGGAGCAGGCCAACGGCCTCCTGAAGTCCGGATGCACGGCAATCGCCTACGAGACCGTGACTGATGCGCACGGCGGACTTCCGCTGCTTGCGCCAATGAGCGAAGTCGCGGGTCGGCTCGCGATCGAAGCGGCGGGTGCGGCCCTGAGACGGTATGCCGGGGGGCGAGGGCTCTTGATCGGTGGCGTACCTGGCGTTCAACCGGCGCGCGTCGTGGTGCTTGGAGGTGGCGTAGTTGGTACGCATGCAGCGCGCATGGCGGCAGGCCTGGGCGCCGAGGTCACTATTCTCGATCGGTCGATACCGCGGCTTCGTGAACTGGATGAGTTGTTCGAAGGACGTGTTCGTACCAGGTTCTCGACGATTGAGGCCATCGAGAACGAGATATTTGCCGCCGACGTTGTTATTGGCGCAGTGCTCGTTCCCGGAGCGAGCGCGCCGAAACTTGTCAACCGCGGCATGTTGAGCTCGATGCGCAAGGGAGCCGTGATCGTGGACGTAGCGATCGATCAGGGCGGATGCTTCGAGACATCGCGTCCGACGACGCATGCCGACCCGACTTACGAGGTGGACGGCGTTATCCACTACTGCGTCGCCAATATGCCGGGAGCTGTTCCGCTGACCTCAAGCCAGGCTTTGAACAACGCTACGCTGCCGTTTGGTCTGGCGCTCGCCAACAAGGGTTTCGCAGCCGTGCTGGAAGATCCGCATCTGCGTGCTGGCCTGAATGTCCATCGTGGTCGGTTAACGTATCAGGCCGTAGCCGAGAGTCTCGGCCTGCCATGCTCCCCGATCGAGCAGGTTGCCGCCTGATCTGCTCCAAGAGGTCCCCAAGAGGTCCCTATGGGACATTTCCTCCCCAACTTGAGCCACTCCTTCGGAGTGGCTCCCTTTTTCGTTCCCTCACCCCGGCATCATCAAGAGGCAGACCCTTTCCCCAACGGACGCACCATCGCGCCAGCGTTCATGATGTCCGCTGGATCAAAGGCGGTCTTGATGCGGCGCATCGCAGCGATGCGGCCGACGTCGCCGTACCGCTCCAGAAGATGCTTCTTGAACCGGCCGACACCGTGCTCCGCGCTAAACGTGCCGTCGAGCGCCGCGGCCGTGTCATAGAGTTGCAGCGACAGGCCGCTTTCGATCCGCTTGGTGAACGCTATCCGGTCGACGCCGGGAGGCACCAGCACGTTGTAATGCAGATTGCCGTCGCCGACGTGTCCATAGACGGACAGCTCAAGATCCGCGTCATACGACCGTACCTGCGAGCCGGCTAGATCCAGAAAACGCTGAATGGAGGAAAGCGGCACGGAAATGTCATGCTTGACCGATCCGTTCCGGCGCTTCTCGCCCTCCGGGATGGTCTCGCGCACCTCCCACATCGCGGTCCGCTGCGATCCGCTCTGCGCCAGGAAGGCGTCCTCGATCCATCCGGACTCGATCGCTTCGGCCAGAACGGCTTCCATCAGTCCGTCGAGATCGAGATGACGCGAGGAGGAGGCGAACTCGGCGAGTACGGTGCCCCCAGCGCCGGCGCGGACGGAGGGTGGGTTAGTCATCGCTTCGCTCGCGAGCGCGATCGATCGGGCCGTCATGAATTCGAACGTGGTGAGCAGGTCCGCGGATTCGCGACGTACCAGGGCGAGAAGCTCGGCGAGCGGGGCGTCCATCGCGAGCTTCAGCCAGGCGGTCGCGCGGCGGATCGGCAAGGGCGCGAGGCGCAACACAGCGCCCGTGACGATGCCGAGAGTTCCCTCGCTTCCAACGAAGCACTGTTTGATGTCGTAGCCTGTATTATTCTTGCGCAGTTTGCGCATGTCCGAAACCACCGTGCCATCAGACAGAACCGCCTCGATCCCGAGGAGCAGATCGCGAGTCATTCCGTATCTGACGACGGACAGTCCGCCGGCGTTCGTTCCGATGTTGCCGCCGATCCGGCAACTGCCTTCCGCGCCGAGGCTGAGCGGCAACAGAAGTCCGGCGGTTGCCGCGGCGTCCTGTACGTTCTTCAGGATGGCGCCGGCGTCGACAGAGATGCTCATGGAGACGGGATCGACTTCGCGGATCCTGTCCATCCGCTCGAGGCTGACGATGATCTGCCGTCCGGAGGCGTCCGGCGTCGCGCCGCCGCAGTAGCTGGTGTTGCCGCCCTGCGGAACGATTCCGATGCTCTGTCGTGCCGCCACTCGCACGATGTCGGCGACCTGCTTCGTCGTCGCGGGCTTCAGTACGGCGAACGTTGACCCAGTGAAGAGCTGGCGTTGATCCGTTGTGTAGGTGGCGATCTGCTCTGGGTCGTCAACGACGCCCCCGCCGTCCAGTAGGTCGCAAAAGGCGTGAACGTGTACCGACTGAGACATGCTTCAGCTCCCGATTTGGCGTCGGATCATCTTCGCGCGTTTGTGCGGCATTGCTTGCCGTTCGGTGGCGGTTCCGAAGAAACCAATGCCGAAATGCCACGATGTTCGGCAGCTTGCGCCGAATCTATATAGCGGCGCCGATTGTGGCGGCCGCTTTAGTCGGTCTTGCGCCGCTCGCACTTGTCGGCAGTCGCTATGAGCGCTTTGCACGCTATGCGTTGTTTGCATTCGATGTAGCAGCTCTCAGTGCTTTGCTTGCGCTCGCACCACTCAGCAGTGGTGGAGACATTCCTCAGAACATGGTCTTTGTCTCTAGTCGTGGCGAGTACTACTTTGTCGTGGTTGCGGTATCAGCTCTTGCGCTATCACCGGCCCTCGTCCTCTGGACGGGCCTTTGCTGCGTGGTCGGCCTCGCAGGGGCGACAACCTGGATCATGGCCGGGATGGATCGCGTTGTCAGCTACCGTGATTTGCCGGTCTCGCCCTCGCGTGAAGCCTTTTTATCTATTGTACTTGACGCTGACTTCCTCGCCATTTCGAGTCGTGTCAGCGAAGGGGTAAAGCTTGCCCTCGTGACAGGTATCGTCGCTGTTGCCGTCCACCGAGCACGCGCAGTGGTCTGGGCGCACGCCCAAATCTACGATGGTGCTTGTTCTATCCTAGGTCTGGCCAGAGCGGCACGTTACTTTGCACGGGATTGGTGAGGAGGGTCGGAAACAGCGCGGTACTGCATGAATTCATTCGGTACTGCAATGCTGTACCGAAGAAGGTCCGGCGTCCATCGAGGGACGAACACGCGATCGACTTAAGAACTTGAAATGACAGGAAAATGCCCCAATAGTCAGCTTTGAATTTCTGTCGGCCCAAAAATCAGCTATTCTGGACGAGATGATAAAGCGAAATAACATCAACATGTTATCGCATCGATTTTGCATTGCCCCCATGATGGATTGGACCGACCGGCATTGCCGCGTGTTCCACCGTCTGATGACGCGGCGGGCGCGGCTTTACACGGAGATGCTGACGACCGGCGCCATCATCCATGGGGACCGAATGCGGCTGCTCGGCTTCGACCAGAGCGAGCACCCCGTTGCGCTGCAGCTTGGCGGCTCGGATCCGCGCGATCTCGCCACGGCTGCGAAGATCGGCGAGGATTTCGGCTATGACGAGATCAACCTCAACGTGGGCTGTCCGTCGGACCGGGTAAAGGACGGCCGCTTCGGCGCCTGCCTGATGGCGGAGCCGGCGCTGGTTGCCGAGGGCGTTGCCGCGATGAAGCGCGCGGTGAACATTCCCGTCACGGTCAAATGCCGCATCGGGATCGACGACCAGGATCCGGAAGTGGCGCTGGACGTGCTGGCGCGCGGCGTCGATGCCGCGGGCGCCGATGCGCTGGTCGTGCACGCCCGCAAGGCCTGGCTCAATGGCTTGTCGCCGAAGGAAAACCGCGACATTCCACCGCTCGATTACAACAGAGTTTATCGGCTGAAGGCCGTGCTGCCCGAGGTGCCGGTCATCATCAATGGCGGGATCGGCAGCATTGCCGAGGCGAAGGCGCATCTTGCCCATGTCGATGGCGTGATGCTGGGGCGGGCGGCCTATCAGGAGCCGTGGCGATTGCTCAACGTCGATTCCGAATTGTTCGGCGAGGCGGCGCCGCATGCGACCATGAAGGGTGTGTTCGAGGCGATGATGCCCTACATCGAAAATCAGCTCGGGCAGGGCACGCGGCTGCATTCGATGACGCGGCACTTCGTCGGTGCGTTTCACGGCGTGCCGGGGGCGCGTGCCTTCCGCCGCCATCTCGCCGAAAACGGCGTCAGGCAAGGCGCCGGCGCCAACGTATTGTGCGATGCGATTGCGCTGGTTGATAGCAGCGCGGCGTCTTCGATCGCGGCCTGACGGCACACCATCTTCCACCCGCTCACTTGCCGGTCCGACACATATCGCCTTGACAGCGCAATCATCCCGTCCGTAACTTCAGCTTACAAAATCAAAAAAACATCAACCAAGGAGGATTGCTACAAACAGGGAGGAGAGAATGCTCAGGTACACGTCTGTTATTGTCGTGGCTGCTGCCCTCGGACTCGCCGCCACCTTCACGAAGCCAGCCCAGGCTCAGACCCCGGCTACGGCGCCCAAGCCCCTTGTATTAAAAGGGCAATCGACCCACCCCGCGTCGTCGAACTTCCACCTCATCTTCAAGCTGTGGGCCGAGACCGTCGAAAAGATGACGGGCGGCCGTCTCAAGATCGAAACGCTCCCCGCCGGCGCCATCGTTCCCCCGTTCGAGGTCTTCGACGCAACGTCGAAGAACGTTCTCGACGTCGGAATGGCGCCGTTCGGCTACATCCTCGGTCGCAACACCGCAACCATCCCGATGTCGCACGGTCCGCTGTTCGGCATGGACGGAAGTGACTATTGGGCCTGGTACTACGACGGCGGCGGCATGGCCCTGCTGGAAGAATTCTACCGCGACGTCCTCAAGCTCAACGTCGTCGGCTTCCCGATCCCGACCGATTATCCGCAAGGCATGGGCTGGTTCAAGAAAGAGATCAACAGCCTCGCCGATCTCAAGGGGATGAAGTATCGCATCTACGGCATCGGCGCGGAGACCTACGGCCGGCTTGGCGTGTCGGTCGTCACCATACCGGGCGGCGAGATCGTCCCGGCGATGGAGCGCGGCGTGATCGAAGGCGCGGAATGGATCAACTGCGAGGAAGACAAGAAGCTCGGTCTGCACCAGGTAGCGAAGCACTACTACACCCCTGGCATGCACGAGCCGGTCACCGGCGGCCAGTTGATGATCAACGGAGATGTCTGGAAAAAGCTGACGCCGGACCTGCAGGAGATCATCAAGGTTGCCAGCGTCTACGCTACGACGCAGCGCAATTTCTCCTTCAACCGCGAGACCGCGCAGGCCTGCCAGGACCTCCTCAAGATGGGCGTCCAGTTGCATCGCACGCCGGATGATGTCCTGAAGAACTTCCTCGACGAGTGGGAGAAGATCCAGGCCGAGTACGCCGCCAAGAACCCGTTCTACAAGAAGGCGATGGACAGTCAGAAGGCCTACGCCGAGAAAATCGTCCCGTTCAAGCTTTCCTGGTTCCCGCCCTATAATTTCGCCGGCGAGTACTACTGGAAGGACAAGGTCTATCTGCAGAAGAAGTGATCCGCTTTCGCGCGCGCAACTGGCGTCATTGACAGGCGCCAGTTGCTTTCCAAGGGGGATCATGATGTCGACTGACGGCGGAGCCTCGTATCCGGCTGGCGTGGGAAGTGAGTTTCCACACGCCTTCTACACGATCATTCGGGCCATTGACCGGTTCTCGGACGTCACCGGCAAACTCATCTCCCTGACGATGCTGTTCCTCGTGGTGACGATCACCTACGAGGTCGTGATGCGTTACGGGTTCAATGCCCCGACCGCCTGGGTTTACGAGTCGAGCTTCATGGCCAACGGCTCGGCCTTCATGCTCGCCTGCGGATACGCGCTCTACAAAGGCGCGCACGTTCGAACCGATATCTACTGGGAGAATTTTTCGTACCGCACCAAGGGGATCATCGACATGATCTCCTACATCCTGCTGTTCTACCCGGTCATGATCACCTTCATGGTGGTCAGCTACGATGCCGCGCTGCATTCCTTTGACACCGGCGAGAGGTCGCAGGAAAGCGTGTGGCGCGTGATCATGTGGCCGTTCCGGGCCACCATCCCGCTGGCGGCGGTCCTTCTGATGGTTCAGGGCGTCTCCGAAGTACTGAAGTGCTGGTATCAGATCCAGTTCGGGCGCGAGTTCGAGCACAAGGAAAAGATCGAGATATGACCGGACTCGAGCTGCTCGGCCTGTTCATGCTGCTGGTGATGCTGGGGGCGATCTTCATCGGTCTGCCGATCAGTTTTACGTTGCTGTTTCTCGCCGGTGTGTTCGGCTACATCGGCATGGGGCCGCGGGTGCTCAGCCTCGCCTACCTGCAGACCATCGGCATCATGAAGCAAGACGAACTGGTCGCGGTGCCCATGTTCATCCTGATGGGCTTCATCTGCGATCAGGCCGGGTTGATGGAGCGACTGTTCAGGGCGTTCCGCGATCTGTTTGCGCCGCTGAAGGGCGCGCTTTACGTGGTCGTCATCGTTACCGCGACGCTGTTCGGCATCGCTGCCGGAACCGTGGGCGCTACGGTGGCGCTGCTCGGCATCATGGCCGGGCCGATGATGATCCGCTCCGGCTACGACGTGCGCATGTCGGCGGGCGCGATCGCGGCCGGCGGCACGCTCGGCATTCTGATTCCGCCGTCAGTGATGCTGGTCGTGATGGCGCCCGTGCTCGATATCTCGATCATCGATTTGTACGCAGCCGCGTTCGGCCCGGGCTTCCTGCTGTCCGGCATGTTCATCGCCTACACGCTGATCCGCTGTCACTTCAATCCGAAGCTCGGTCCGCCGGTGCCGCTCGACGAGCGGCCGGAATCGATGAAGATCGTGCTGTGGGAGTGCCTGGTCGGCCTCGTGCCGGTGACGGTGCTGACCATCGTCACGCTGGGTGCGATCCTGGCCGGCATCACGACGGCCGCGGAGGCCGCAGCGCTGGGCGCGCTCGGTGCCATTCTTCTGGTCATTCTCTACGGCAAGTTTACGTGGAGTGGTTTGCTGCAGGCCTGCTACAGCACGATGGCGACCACCAGCATGGTGCTGCTGCTCGCCGTCGCCTCCAACGTGTTCGGTGCGGTGTTCGCGTGGCTCGGCACCGCCAGCTGGATGACCAATGCCCTGCTTGCCTCGCCGCTGCCGGCCTGGGGCACCATGACGCTGCTGCTGACGCTGATATTCCTGCTCGGCTGGCCGTTCGAATGGCCGGCGATCGTGTTTATTTTCATGCCGATGCTGGCGCCGGTGGCCAAGGGCCTCGGCTACGACATGGTGTGGTTCGGCTGCATCGTCGCGGTCGTTCTGCAGACGGCGTTCCTGTCTCCACCCGTCGCGATGTCGGCCTATTATCTCAAGCAGGTCGTGAGGGAATGGAATCTGCGGTTGATCTATCGCGGCATGGCGGACTTCATGGTCATCCAGGTTCTCTGCGTGGTGCTGGTGCTGATCTTCCCGGCGATCGCGATGTGGTTTCCAGGCTGGCTGCAGGCCCGCAGGGATGCGGATCGCAAGAAGGTGCAGATCGAGTATGTGGTGCCAAAGGTCGCCGCTGCGGTAGTCGGGCCGAATTGATCTGCAAGGCACCGCCTTGCGCGATGCTAGTTGGCAGCCGCGCGGTCGCGCCGGGGGCGGCGCGGGGGGCTGACGCTGCCCGTCACGTCGGGATAGCCGTGCAGCATCAGCTGGTCGGCCTTTACGCCCCAGCTTTCCAGGCGATCCAGAAAGCTCATGCCGAGCAGGTTGGTTTTCATCTGCCCGCGCTGCACCACCAGCGCCGGGACCGATTTTTCGACGAGGTGACCGACCGCGAGACGGTCGAGCGTCAGCCGCGCCGCCTTGGTGTGTCCGCCCACGGTTTCGACGTCGACATTGTATTCGAGCATCTCGAGCGGCAGCCCGATCGCCTTCGCGGTTTCCCAGGTCAGCACCACCGAGGTCGCGCCGGTGTCGATCACCATCGGCGCCTTGACGCCGTTGATCTTGGCATGCAGCGCGAATTCGCCGGCCTGGCCGCGCGCGATCTGCACCGCGGGCGCCGGCTGCACGCTGTGTCGCCGCAGCATCTGCGAGACTGAATCGCTGGCGCGTGCGATCTGTTCGGGGTCGCCGTAAGCAACGACGGCGCCGGCGGTGGCGGCGAGCATGATCAGGACGAGCAGGACGCGGCTCATCGCGCGTCCCCCTGGGCAGTCCTTCGGTCGATCAGCTGGACGTCGGACGCTCCGCGATCTGCGCCAGACCGGCCTCTGCCATGCGGGCCGGCAAACCCGCCATCACGGCCAGCCGCTGCGCGCTGTCCATGCGGTGCCATTGCGCGATTTCCGGCAGCGTTCGTCCGCAGCCGAAGCAGAGTTTGGTTTTGGGGTCCATCATGCAGACTGCGATACACGGCGTTTCTTTGCTCATTCGGGGAGTGTGAAATGCTTTCGGTGGTTTGCGCAAGCGCTCCAGTTACAGTCCTGTTCCGGCGCTCATGATCGGTTTGTGACGCGCCCGGCGTTTCTCGTCGGCGGTCGCAATGATGACGGGCTCCGGCTGCAGGGGCGGGGCCTCCTCGGCCATCGGCGCCAGCGCCGACATCACGCGCTCCGGCGGGAAGGTGACGATGACTTCGGTGCCGATCCGCAGCTTCGATTTCAGCGTGAAGGTGCCGCCATGCATGTCGATCAGGCTTTTTGCGATCGGCAGTCCGAGCCCCGCGCCCTGTTCGGCCGACTTGATCGAGTTGGAGCCCTGGCCGAACGATGCCAGCACGATCGGGATTTCGTCTTCGGCAATGCCGGAGCCGGTGTCTTTGACGCTCAGATACTGGCCGCCGGAGGCGGTCCAGCCGACCTTCAGCCATATATCGCCGCCCTGCGGGGTGAACTTGATCGAGTTCGACAGCAAATTGAGCACGATCTGGCGGGTGGCGCGCTCATCACCCCAGATCCGCGGCATGCCCTGTTCGAACACTTCGTGGATGGTGATGCCGCGGCTGGTGGCGCGCAGTTTCAGCAAATGATGGCAGTCGGCGACGACATGCACCAGCGACACCGCTTCCTCGTTGAGTTCATAGCGGCCGGCTTCGATCCGCGACAGGTCGAGGATCTCGTTGATGAGGTTGAGCAGGTGGACGCCCGAATTATGGATGTCGGCGGAATATTCCTTGTAGACCGGCACGGCGTGCGCACCAAAAATTTCGCTCTTCATCACCTCGGAGAATCCAAGGATCGCGTTCAGCGGCGTGCGCAGTTCGTGGCTCATCTGCGCGAGGAAGCGCGACTTGGCGACGTTGGCGGATTCGGCGCGATGCCGCGCCTCGTCGGAGATCGCCTTGGCCTGCTCGAGTTCACCGATCAGCGCATCCTTTTCGGCGCGCGCCTCCAGCGTCGCCAGCGTCGTCGAGTGCAGGCGATGGGCGAGCAGGGCGAAATAGCCTTCGGCGGCCAGCGCCAGCATGGCGAGCGCGTAGGTGTCGAAAGTGCCGCCCAGCACGAAATTCAGCGCGATCGCGGCCGTCACCGGCGCGGTGGCCGCCAGCGCCGCAATCGGCAGGCTGGCCGCCAGCATGCTCGATACCGCGATCACCAGCAGCATCAGGAACATCATCATCGTGTTCGACACGACGTCGAGGCCGGCGGGGTGGATCAGGATCGCGGTCCAGCACAGCCCGTAGAGCAGGTCGAGCAGCACAAATCGCGTGCGCCATTTGCGCGTGGCGACGAGCGAGGGCTGCACCGCCAGAAACCTGCGGCAATTGCGGATGATGACGGCATGGATGCACAGCATGCCGAAGGTCCAGGCCATGGCAGCAATCAGGTGCATCCAGAACCCGAACAGCACGCCGGTCGCAACCACCAGCAGCATGACGACGTAGGAGGCCGACATCCGGGTCTGGGCATATTGCCGGAGCAGTTCGGTGTCGAAAGCCGGGCGGGTTCCGCTGGTCGACGTTAACCGGTCGCGCGCCTCGCGCACCCGCTGCGCCGCGGCGCGCCGGGTGTTGACCGGCGCGGCGACTGGAGGGTCCGCCGGAAGCTGGACAACCTCGGGCTTTTCTGCGGGATTACTCATCAAACAACACAAACCCTGCCCGCGAACTGCGCGGGCTTTTTGTATTGTCTATCTGTGAGCCCAAATCCTTAAGCGATGACTTAAAGAGCTAAAGAATCCCGTTAACGCGAGGTTAAATTAACTCTTCCATCGTCATGGCCGGGCTTGTCCCGGCCGTCCACGTCTTGCTTATGCAGCGGCCAAAGAAAGACGTGGATGCCCGAGACAAGCCCGGGCATGACGAAGGCTGCAAATGTCTTGCTCAGCGCTGCAGCCTTGCCAGCAGGCTCGACGTGTCCCAGCGCTTGCCGCCCATTTTTTCGACTTCGGAATAGAACTGATCGACCAGCGCGGTGACCGGCAGATTGGCGCCGTTGCGGCGGGATTCGGCGATGCAGATCGACAGATCCTTGCGCATCCATTCGACGGCGAAGCCGAAATCGAACTTGCCGTCGTTCATGGTCTTGTAGCGGTTCTCCATCTGCCAGGACTGCGCGGCGCCCTTGGAGATGGTCTCGATCACGGCCTGGACGTCGAGGCCGGATTTTTTCGCGAAATGAATGCCTTCGGAGAGGCCCTGAACCAGCCCCGCGATACAGATCTGGTTGACCATCTTTGTTAACTGACCGGAACCGGCGGGTCCGAGCAGCTTGCACATCCGCGCATAGGCCGCGATCACGGGCTCGGCGCCGGCATAGGCGTCCGCGGTGCCGCCGCACATCACCGTCAGGACGCCGTTTTCGGCGCCGGCCTGGCCGCCGGAAACCGGCGCATCGATGAATTTGAAGCCCGCTTTGGTGGCGGCGGCATCGAGCTCGCGGGCGACTTCGGCCGACGCGGTGGTGTGGTCGACGAAGGTCGCGCCCTTCGTCATGCCGGCAAAGGCGCCGTCAGCGCCGATCGTGACCGCGCGCAAATCATTGTCATTGCCGACGCAGCACATGACGAAGTCTTGGCCTTCGGCAGCGGCCTTTGGCGTCGGCGCCGTGCGGCCGCCGAACTTGTCCGCCCATTCCTTCGCCTTGGCTCCGGTCCGGTTGAAAACGGTGACCTCGTGGCCGCCTTTTTTCACCAGATGGCCCGCCATCGGGAAACCCATCACGCCGAGACCGAGAAAAGCGACTTTAGCCATGTGTGCTACCTTATCGTTTGCCCGTGCGGGCTTGATCTTTGGGGGGCCGGACTTCGACCGAAGCTGGGAAGGGCCGGGCGGAACCCTGAGGCGGGTGGCCGCACCATAACCTCTGCGTCATGAAGGGCAACGCCTTCGTTTGGCTGGCGCGATCGGACACCGGTTCGCGTCAGGAAAACGCGTCAAAACAAGAGTCTAGAGAAGTTAGTTATGATTCCATCAGAACCGGTTATGCTCTAGGATCACCCGGTTTAAACAACTCACAAAAAAAGGGAGTGAGATCGCATGGGCGTCAGCGTGGGCGTGCTCGATCATTTCAACATCCGGACCCGGAATCTCGCCGACACGGTCCGCTTTTACGAAGATGTCCTGGGCCTGGAAAAGGGCGCCCGGCCGAACTTCGCCTTCCCGGGGGCGTGGATGTACTCGGAGGGCAAGGCGGTGGTGCATCTGGTCGATATTTCCAAGACCGACGAACCCCAAAAGCCTGACTCCGGCGTGGTCCATCACGTGGCCTTCGCCAGTACGGGCTTTGCCGGCATGCAGCAGCGGCTCAAATCGAAGGCGATGGCATTCGACTCGCGCCAGGTTCCCGGCGGCGATCTCTGGCAGATCTTCGTCACCGATCCCAACGGCGTGATGGTCGAATTGAACTACGAGGCCGCCAAGGAGGGCGGGGTCGTGGCCCCGGCCGAACGCCGGGACGACGTCGGAGCAAGGTAGCCTTTTGGGCTGCAACGCTCTAAGAGGGCCCCGGTTCTGATGCTCATCAGAACCGACTAGAGCGTTTTCCAGCGAAGTGGACCCGGTTCGCGTCAAGAAAACGCGTCAATCAAGAATCTAGAGCCCCGTTCCGATTCGATCGGAACGGACAAGGCTCTAGGCTCCAGGAGACGTGCCGTGAGCGTTACGCAGCAACAGGTTCTCGATGCCCTGGCCAAGGTGGCTTCGCCGCGCGGCGTCGCCTTGACCAATGCCAATGTGCTGTCGGCGATCACGGCCACCGACGGCAAGGTGTTCTTCTCCATCAATGTCGACGCCGCGGAGGCCCGCGCGTGGGAAAGCGTGCGGGCGCAGGCGGAAGCCGCGGTTCGCGCCATTCCCGGCGTCAGCGTGGCGATGATCGCACTGACCGCCGAGCGCAAGCCCGGCGCTGCGCCGCCGCCACCACCTCAGCCGCATCGCCACACGCACGGCGTGCAACCGGTGTCGGCGCATAAGCCGCCGCAAAGCCCGGCGTCCCCGATGTCCAAACAAGCTGAAATCCCAGGCGTTGCCGCTGTGATTGCGGTGGCATCCGGCAAGGGCGGGGTCGGCAAGTCGACGACGGCGCTCAATCTTGCGCTCGGCTTGCGCGATCTCGGCCTGCGCGTCGGCCTGCTCGACGCTGATATTTACGGCCCCTCGGTGCCGCGGCTGACCGGCATTCACGAGAAGCCGAAACTGAACGACGACCGCAAGATGATTCCGATCGAGCGCTTCGGTCTTGCCATCATGTCGATCGGCTTCCTGGTCGAGGAAGAGACCGCGATGATCTGGCGCGGACCGATGGTGATGTCGGCGATCACCCAGATGCTGCGCGATGTGGCATGGGGCACGCTCGACATTCTCGTGGTCGACATGCCGCCCGGCACCGGTGACGCGCAACTGACCCTGGCGCAGAACGTGCCGCTGAAGGGGGCGGTCATCATCTCGACCCCGCAGGATCTCTCCTTGATCGACGCGCGGCGCGGCCTTGCCATGTTCAAGAAGGTCAACGTGCCTGTGCTCGGCATCGTCGAGAACATGAGCTATTTCCAGTGCCCGCATTGCGGCACACGGTCGGACATTTTCGGTCATGGCGGGGCGCGGCACGAGGCCGAGCGGCTGGGTGTGCCGTTTCTGGGTGAGATCCCGCTGCACATGTCGATTCGCACCACCTCGGACTCCGGTAACCCGGTGGTGGCGAGCGAGCCGGACGGTCCGCACGCCGCCATCTACCGCGAAATCGGTACCAAGGTCCGCGACCAGCTTCAGGGCGCAAATGCTGCCGCCTGAGGGCCTTATTCGGCTTCCCTGAGACTTTCGTTTAATCAGTGCAGTCATGCCTTTGTCGCGTTTTCGTTCGCCAACTTCCATGTTAAAGCGCCCCCGCCAGAGTGCCCCGGATGACGTGGAATTCGCCCCGCCGGAGGATCGCTCGCGGAAATTGGGAAACGCCCCCGCCTTTAAGGAGATGCCTGAATGAAGCGTCGTGATTTTTTGAAAGTTTCAGCGGCCGGTGCTGCCGCGACCGCCGTTGCCTCGCCGGCGATCGCGCAATCCTCGCCTGAAATCAAATGGCGCTTGACGTCGAGCTTCCCGAAGTCGCTCGACACGATTTACGGCGGTGCTGACCAGCTGTCGAAGTACGTCGCTGAAATGACCGACAACAAATTCCAGATCCAGGTCTTCGCCGCGGGCGAGGTGGTTCCCGGTCTGCAGGCGCTCGACGCCACCTCCAACGGCACGGTCGAGATGTGCCACACCGTCTCTTATTATTACGTCGGCAAGGATCCGACCTTTGCGATCTATGCGTCGGTCCCGTTCGGCCTCAACGCGCGCCAGCAGAACTCCTGGTGGTCGCAGGGTGGCGGCGGGGAGCTCGGCAACGAGTTCTTCAAGAAGTTCGGCGTGATCGGTTTCCCCTGCGGCAACACCGGCACCCAGATGGGCGGCTGGTTCCGCAAGGAGATCAAGACGGTCGCCGATCTGTCGGGCCTCAAATTCCGCATCGGCGGTATCGCCGGTCAGGTGCTGCAGAAGGTCGGCGTCGTGCCGCAGCAGATCGCCGGCGGCGACATCTACCCGGCGCTGGAAAAGGGCACCATCGACGCCGCCGAGTGGGTCGGTCCGTATGACGACGAAAAGCTCGGCTTCCAGAAGGTCGCGAAGTTCTATTATTACCCCGGCTTCTGGGAAGGCGGCCCGATGGTCCACGCCTTCACCAATCTGGAGAAGTGGAATTCGCTGCCGAAGAACTATCAGGCGATCCTCACCAACGCTGCGGCACACGCCAACGGCTGGATGAACGAACGCTATGACATGCTCAATCCGGCAGCATTGAAGCGCCTGGTTGCCGGCGGCACCCAGCTGCGTCCCTTCACCAACGAAGTTCTGGAAGCCTGCCTGAAGGCGACCAACGAACTGTGGGCCGAACTGTCTGCCAAGAATGCCGACTTCAAGAAGACGATCGATTCGATGCAGGCGTACCGCTCCGACCAGTATCTGTGGTGGCAGGTCGCCGAGTACACCTTCGACAGCTTCATGATCCGCTCGCGCACGCGCGGCTGATGCATAGCGTTTTCGAGCGAAGTGGATCCCGGTTCGCGTCAAGAAAACGCGTCAAAACAAAAGTGAGACCCCTGGGTCTGATGTAATCAGGCCCAGGGGCCTCATCCTAAGTCGTACAGCAAGCCCGGTCTCCCAAGGAGGCCGGGCTTTTTGCGTTACGCCCTGCAGTTCGGGATGGAAATCGGGAACCGGATGTTCCATGGTGCCGCCAAAGCCTCGGCAAGAAGGCACTCGGACACACATCCACAAGGGCAGGATTCCATGAAAAGAAGAGATTTTCTCAAGGTCACAGGTATTGGCGCCGCGGGTGCCGCAACTCTGGCGGCGCCGGCGATCGCGCAGTCGATGCCGGAAATCAAATGGCGGCTGACGGCGAGCTGGCCGAAATCGCTCGACACGCTGTGGGGCGGGGTTGAGGTGATGGCCAAGCAGGTCGCCGAAGCCACCGACAACAAGTTTCAACTTCAGACCTTTGCCGGCGGTGAAATCGTTCCCGGCCTGCAGGTTCTTGATGCCGTGCAAAACGGCACCGTCGAGATGGGACATACCGCGTCCTACTATTACTTCGGCAAGGACCCGACGTTTGCGTTCGGCACGGCGGTGCCGTTCGGACCTAACCAGCGCCTCAACCAGGCCTGGTACATGCAGGGCGGCGGCAGGGAACTGCTCAACGAGTTCTACAAGAGCTACAACGTCACGTCGTTTCTGGCCGGCAATACCGGTTGCCAGATGGGCGGCTGGTTCCGCAAGGAGATCAACACCGTCGACGATCTGAAGGGGCTGAAGATGCGCATCGGCGGCTTTGCCGGCCGCGTCATGCAGAAACTGGGTGTCGTGCCGCAGCAATTGGCCGGCGGCGACATTTATCCCGCGCTCGAAAAAGGCACGATCGACGCGGCGGAATGGGTAGGCCCTTACGACGACGAGAAGCTCGGCTTCAACAAGGTCGCGCCGCATTATTACTATCCCGGTTGGTGGGAAGGCGGCCCGATGCTGCTCGCGATCGTCAATCTGGAAAAGTGGAACGCGCTGCCGAAACACTACCAAACCGTTCTCGAGCTGGCAGGGCAGTCCGCCAACAGCTGGATGATGGCGAAGTACGATCAGCTCAATCCACAGTCGCTCAAGAAGCTGCTTGCCGGTGGCACCAAGCTGCATGCGTTTTCGCCGCCGATCATGCAGGCCTGCCTGAAAGCGACCAAGGAAATTTACGCCGAGACGGCGGCGACCAACCCGAACTTCAAGAAGGTGCTGGACTCGCTGAACGGCTTCACGAGCAACGGATACCAGTGGTTCCAGGTCGCCGAACTCGGTTACGACAGCTTCATGGCGCGCAACCCGCAGGGCTGATCGTCAAGCAAGCAGCAGCTTCAACAAACAAAAACCCCGGAGCGAAAGCTCCGGGGTTTTTCGTTACAGGAATCCTGGCAGGGATCGCGCCCGCTATTGTTTTGGCTGGCCGAAATCCAGTGGTGGCAATTCGATCTGCGGCACCTCGATCCTGACCTTGCTGAGATCGACGTCGAGCGGCTTGTCGAGGAACACGGTCACCACGCTCGGGAAAGCGACCACGATCGCCACCATGATCGCCTGCAGGCCGATCCAGGGCAGGGCACCCCAATAGATGTCGGAGCTCTTCACCTCTTTGGGCGCGACGCCGCGCAAATAGAACAGCGCAAAGCCGAACGGCGGATGCAGGAACGACGTCTGCATGTTGACGCACAGCATGACGCCGAACCAGATCAGCGCAGCGTCGGGGCCCACGACCGGCGCCAATATCTTCTGCGCAATCGGCGCCACCATCGGCAGGATGATGAAGGCGATCTCGAAGAAGTCGAGGAAGAACGCGAGGAAGAAGATGAAGAGATTGATGAAGATCAGGAAGCCCCAGACGCCACCGGGGATCGAGGTCAGGTGATGCTCGAGCCAGACGCCGCCGGAGACGCCGAGGAACACCACCGAGAAGCAGGTCGAACCGATCAGGATGAACACCACCATGGTGGAGAGGCGCATCGTCGACTCGTAGCCCTGCTTGATCAGGCCGCGCAGGTCCGGGATGCGGACGGCTTCGAGGCAGAGCCAGACGACGGCGAGATAGACCACCGCGAAGGTGAGTTTCAGCACCTTGCCTTCACCGAGAAGCATGCCGACGATCACCGCGACGCCGGTGGCGGCGATGCCGATCAGGAGCATCTTGTGCCCCTTGCTGCTCAGGTCCTTGTGGTGGATCGCAGCGAGGACGATGGCGCCGATGGCGCCCATCGCGCCGGCTTCGGTCGGCGTTGCCAGGCCCATCATCATGGTACCCAGCACCACGAAGATCAGAACGGCTGACGGAATGATGCCCATCAGGCATTTCTTCCAGAGCGGCCAGCCCCTCAGCGTGAGCGCGTCCCTCGGAACCGGAGGGACGTGATCCGGTTTGATGAGGCCAAGCATGAACGTATAGCTGGCGAACAGCGCGATCTGGAGGATCGATGGCCCCCAGGCGCCGAGATACATGTCGCCGACCGACTTGCCGAGCTGGTCGGCCATCACGATCAGCACGAGCGAGGGCGGCACCAATTGGGTGATCGTGCCGGACGCGGCGAGCACGCCGGTGATGTAGCGAATGTTATAGCCGTAGCGCATCATCACCGGCATCGAGATCAGCGCCATGGCGATCACCTGCGCGGCCACCGTGCCTGTGATTGCACCGAGGATAAAGCCGACGATGATGACGGAATAGCCGAGGCCGCCGCGGACCGGTCCGAACAGCTGACCCATCGAGTCCAGCATGTCTTCCGCCAGCCCGCACCGTTCCAGGATCGAGCCCATGAAGGTGAAGAACGGGATCGCCAGCAGCAGTTCGTTGGAGACCACGCCGCCGAAGATGCGGCCCGGAATCGCCTGCAGGAAGTTCATGTCGAAGAAGCCGAGATAGATCGACAGGAAGCCGAACGACAGCCCGAGCGCGGCCAGCGTGAACGCCACCGGGAAGCCGATCAGCATGGCCAGAATCAAGCCGCCGAACATCAGCGGCGGCATCATCTCCAGCGTAATCATTGCAGCGGCCTCTCGTATTTGGCGTCGATCATGACATAGCCCTTCAACGCCGCGATGCGCTTGATCACTTCGGAGACGCCTTGCAGCGCCAGGAAAACGAAGCCGATGGGAACGACGGCCTTGATCGGCCAGCGCACCAAGCCGCCGGCATTGCTGGAGATTTCACTGACCACGTAGGATTGCATGAAGAATGGCCACGACAGATAGGCCAGCAGCAGGCAGGACGGGATCAGGAAGAACAGCGTTCCGATCATGTCGAGCCAGAGCTGTCCGCGCTCGGACAGCATGAGATAGAGAATTTCGACGCGAACGTGCTCGTTCTTCTTGAAGGTATAGGAGGCGCCGAACATTATGAAGACGGCGAACATGTACCACTGCAATTCGAGCCAGCTGTTAGAGCTGTAGCCGAACGCGTAACGGATCATCGCGTTGGCGGCGCTGACCACGCAGGCGGCGAGCACGAGCCAGTTGCAGATGCCGCCCAGTTGCTCGTTGATCCAGTCGATGCCGTTACTGATTGCCAACAATGGACGCATTACGTTCTCCTCGGGCACGTCATCGACATGCGCCGGATTTCTTCATTGATATTGCGTCGCCACCCCGCGTCAGGCGCGCACAGCCGCTGCCGCGCGGCAAACGCGCAGCTTCATTCCGGCGCGAAAAACGCGCAGGTTCGCAGCTCATTCGCTGGAGCGATTGCAACGATAGTCCTCCCCCGTTCGCACGCTTCCGCCGTCTTGGCTGCTCCATGAGAGAGCAGCGGCCCATCCGGCCGTGCTGGCGTAAAGCAGCCGCACCATTTCAGTGCGTTGCAGCGGCGTCAATCGGAAAATGGACAAATTGACGCGGGCTATCAGTTACGTGGGGACGACGCGCTTGGTTGCGCGGGACGGCAAAAATACACGCTGAAATTTCAACCGCCGGTAACGCTCATGTGGCGGCTGACGCTTGGGCGGTTATGGCGGCGGTCGATGATGAAGTCGTGGCCCTTCGGCTTCAGGCCGATGGCGCGGTCGATCGCGGCGGAGAGCAGGTCGTTGTCGGCAGATGCCCGCAAGGGTTTGCGCAAATCGGAGGCATCCTCGTGACCGAGGCAGGTGTGCAGCGTGCCGGTGCAGGTGATCCGTACCCGGTTACAGGACTCGCAGAAATTATGGGTCATCGGCGTGATGAAGCCGAGCTTGCCGCCGGTCTCGCTGACGCGGACATAGCGGGCAGGGCCGCCGGTGTCGTCGTCGAGATCGGTCAGCGTGTAGTGCTGGGCGAGACGCGCACGCAACAACGACAGCGGCACGTACTGATCGATCCGGCCTTCGCCGATGTCGCCCATCGGCATCACTTCGATCAGCGTCAGCGCCATGCCCTTGTCGTGCGCCCATTGCATCAGCGAGGGGATTTCCTCCTCGTTCATGTTCTTCAGCGCCACCGCGTTGATCTTCACCGCAAGGCCCGCCGCGCGCGCGGCTTCAATGCCGGCCAGCACCTTGTCGATGTCGCCCCAGCGCGTGATGGCGCGGAACTTGGCGGGATCGAGCGTGTCCAGCGAGACGTTGATCCGGCGCACGCCGGCGTCGCGCAACTCGCCGGCAAAGCGCGCCAGCTGCGAGCCATTGGTGGTCAGCGTCAACTCATCGAGCGCGCCGCTCGTAAGATGCCGCGACAGCGAGCGCACCAGCGACATCACGTTGCGCCGGACCAGCGGCTCACCGCCGGTGAGGCGGATCTTGCGCACGCCCTTGGCGACGAAGGCCGAGCACAGCCGGTCGAGTTCTTCCAGCGTCAGCAAATCGGCTTTCGGCAGGAACGTCATGTCTTCGGACATGCAATAGAAGCAGCGCAGGTCGCAGCGATCGGTGACGGACACCCGCAGATAGCGGATGGTCCGCCCGAACGGATCGGTCATCGGAGAGAACAGCTGATCGGGAGAAGTCGACAATCCGCTCATCCAAACTGCCTTGCAAACCCTGCCTGCGCGCCGCGTGCGGCGGAACCGCCGCAACGTCTGTCACCCATCATCCTATAGTGCTTTCGAGCGAAGTGGATACCGGTTCGCGTGAAGAAAGTGCGTTAAAACGAAAGACTTATATCCCGGTTCTGATTTCAATCCGAGCCGGGATATAGGCACGAAGCAAGACGGCCACAATCCACAGCTTTCGGGTGCGGTGCCGATCAGCGGGCCGGCTGCGTCGCCGGCGCGGCGGGGCTCGGGAACAGTGAGGCGGCGGGCGCGGCTGCCGCAGCCTTCGGCTTCTTCTTCGGTCGCATTGTTTTTTTCCGGGGCGGCGGCCCTTCGGGCTTCAGCTCGGCGACCACGGGGTTGGGGTCGATCGTGGTGGAGCCGGGCGTCGTGAAGTCGCCGGGGTCGCGGATCACCTGGACGGGAACCGTGACCGGCTGGAACCTCGGCATCGCAAAGGTGACCGTAAAGCCGGCGTCGGGGGTGGCGACCGCAACCGAGCAGGGGGTCTTGCAGCCCGGACCGACCGAGGTGGTGGCATCCGCCCCTGGCGGCACCGACTCCAGCTGGACCTGGATCGGCGGCGGCGTCGGCTTGAAGGAATCCATGGAAAACGAGGAACAGCCGGCCAGAGAGGCTCCAGCGACGGCAATCGCGAACACACGACGTATGATCATCACTCACCTGCGGCGATCAGCCACAATCCCCGATCCGGACCATAGGAGCGTGAGAACAGGGCCGCAACCGCACCGTGCAGATTCACTAAAGGATGGTTAATGCCGGCAAGGAGAGGTAAATATACCTTATATAAATCAATATGTTATGTGGGTGTAGCAGCGCCAATCAGGCTGTTCACGGCCGCCGGCAGCTCGCGAAAATGGCCGATCAGCCGGTCCGGTTTCAATTCGGCAATCGGCACGTCGGTGTAGCCGAATTCGACCCCGATCACCGGAATGCCCGCGCGCCGGGCCACGCCGATATCGGGACCGGCATCGCCGACCATGATGGCGCCCGCGAGCTGCGCGCCGGCCCGGGCCAGCGTCTGCTGCAGGATCACCGGATCGGGCTTCGAGACGCCAAACGTGTCCGCGCCGCAGATCGCGGCGAACCGCTTGCTGAGATCGAGCTTGTCGAGCAGCAGTTTTGAAAGCCATTCCAGCTTGTTGGTGCAGACCGCAAAGCGAAAGCCTTGCCCTTCCAGTTCATCCAGCGCCGCTTCCAGCCCTTCGAAAGGGCGAGATTCATCGGCGATATGTTCCGCATAATAGGCGACGAAATCCTTGGTCAGCCGGTTGAGCTCATCCACGCTCACGGAGCGGTCCTCGAGCTCGAGGCCGCGCTCGATCAGCTTGCGCGCGCCGGCGCCGATCATGTTGCGCGCCTTCGCGAGTGGAACAGGCGCCAGGCCTTCGCGGTCCAGCACGAAGTTGAGCGCGCCAATCAGGTCGGGCGCGGTTTCGACGAGCGTGCCGTCGAGATCGAATACGAGGGTGCGGGGAGCTGTCATTTGTCATTCGCTACCGGCCCTGAAGTGATGATGCAAGTGGGTCGATAGGGCCGATTTAGCCCTCGTTTGCGCTGTTCCTGCCCGGCAAACGACGCTAGATATGCGCCGCCAGACCGGCGGATCTTCAAAGGGCATATCCACGTGGACATGGACGCATTGAAACGGCAGGCGGCGGCGCGCGCGCTGGAGCATGTACAGGACGGCATGAAACTCGGGCTCGGCACCGGCTCGACCGCCAAACACTTTGTCGACCTGCTCGGCGAGAAGGTCGCGAAGGGCATGCGCGTGATTTGCGTGCCGACCTCCGAGGCGACCCGCGCGCAGGCGCAGGCCTGCGGCGTGCCGCTGACCACACTCGACGAGATCGACCACCTCGATCTCACCGTCGACGGCGCCGACGAGTGCGACGGCGCGCTCAATCTCATCAAGGGCGGCGGCGGTGCGCTGCTACGGGAGAAGATCGTCGCGGCCGCCTCCGATCGCATGATCGTGATCGCCGACGACAGCAAATGGGTCGATGTTCTCGGCCGCTTTCCCCTGCCTGTCGAGGTTATCCCGTTCGGGCTCGCGGCGACGCAGCGGGCGATCATGTCGGCATTTGCGCAAAGCGGCGTTTCCGGGCAAATGGAGGTCCGGAAGGCCAAAGACGGCCACGTTTTTGTCACCGATGGCGGCCACTGGATTGTCGATGCCCATCTTGGGAAAATACCGGATGCGCCGCGTCTGGCAGGCTTGTTGAGCGTGATCCCGGGCGTCGTCGAACACGGTCTGTTCATTGGGCTCGCCCGCACGGCCGTGCTGGCCGGCGCACAGGGAATTCGCGTAGTTGAGCGGCGATAGCGCCGAATCTTTGAGGAGAATTGGAATGAAGAGTTTTTCGGGAAGTTTGTCGGCTGCGGGTCTCGCGGTGACGCTGGCGCTGATCGGATCGCCGGCCATGGCGCAGCAGAAAAACGGCCCCACCGTGGCTGTACCGGGCAAGCCGGTGTCGCCCGCCGCAATCGCCGCGGCCAAGGAAATCCTGACCATGAAGAACGCGAACGCGATGTACGCCAACGCCATTCCCAGCCTCGTCGAGAAGACCAAGAACGTGCTGCTCGGCGCCAACCTCAACTACCAGAAGGACCTCAACGAGGTCGCGGTGATCGTCGCCAAGAATCTGACCGGCCGTGAAAAGGAAATCGGCGACGGCATGGCGCAGATCTACGCCAACGAATTCACCGAGCAGGAATTGAAGGATCTGGTGACGTTCTACAAATCCCCGCTCGGCCAGAAACTGATCCTGAACGAGCCGAGGGCGATCTCGGGCAGCATGTCCTATATGAACGACTGGGCGCAGTCCTTTGCCGAGGTGATCAACGGCCAGTTCCGCACCGAGATGAGGAAGCGCGGCAAGGAAATCTGATCCACTCGTTCTTACCTCGCCCCGCTTGCGGGGAGAGGTCGCCGCGCTCTTGCGCGGCGGGTGAGGGGGTACCGCTCTCAACGCGCATCTCGCTCGTGGTGAGAGCCCCTCACCCCGACCCTCTCCCCGCAAGGGCGGGGCGAGGGAGATAAAGACAGGGGCTAACCATGGCTGAATACGACGTCGATCTGTTTGTCATCGGTGGCGGTTCGGGAGGCGTCCGCGCCGCGCGCATCGCGGCCGGCTACGGCGCCAAGGTAATGGTCGCCGAAGAATACCGGATGGGCGGCACCTGCGTGATCCGTGGCTGCGTGCCGAAAAAGCTGTTCGTGATCGGCTCGCATGTCCGTCACGAGATCGAGGACGCCGCCGGCTTCGGCTGGACCATCCCCGAAATCTCCTTCGACTGGAAGACGCTGGTCGCCAACAAGGACAAGGAGATCGCCCGGCTCGAAGGCATCTACACGACCAATGTCGAGAAGTCCGGCGCGCAGGTGGTGAAGACCCGTGCGGTGCTGGAAGACGCCCACACGCTGCGCCTGTCGGACGGCAAGAAAATCACCGCGCAAACCATCCTGATCGCGACCGGCGGCCGGCCCAACCACGGCGCGGCAATTCCCGGCATCGAGCACGTGATCTCCTCGGACGAGGCGTTCCACCTCACCGAACTGCCCAAGCGTATCGTGATCCAGGGCGGCGGCTATATCGCGCTCGAATTCGCCGGCATCTTCAAGGGCTACGGCGCCGACGTCACCGTGATCTATCGCGGCGACAACATCCTTCGCGGTTTTGACGAGGACGTGCGCAAGCATGTGCGCGCGGAGATGGAAAAGCAGGGCATCAACATCATCACCGGCTGCACCATCAGCAAGGTCGACAGGCACGGCAAGGAATTCACCACGCACCTGTCGAGCGGGTCGAGCATCGCCTCCGACCAGGTGATGTTCGCGATCGGCCGCCATCCCAACGTCGCCAATCTCGGGCTGGAGACCGCTGATGTCGCGATCAATCCGAAGAACGGCGGCATCGCCGTCGACGCCTGGTCGAAAACCTCAACGCCGAACATCTACGCCATCGGCGACGTCACCCACCGCATCAATCTGACGCCGGTGGCGATCCGCGAGGGCCATGCCTTCGCCGACACCGTGTTCGGCAAGCGCCCGGTGCAGGTCGATCACGCCACCATCCCGACCGCGGTGTTCTCGCAGCCCGAAGTCGGCACCGTGGGCCTCACCGAAGCCGAAGCCCGCGCGCAGTTCAGCCACGTCGATATCTACAAGACCGATTTCCGCCCCATTAAAGCGACGATGTCCGGCCGCGACACCCGCGTGCTGATGAAGCTCGTGGTCGACGGCACGAGCGACCGCGTGCTCGGCTGCCACATCGTCGGCGAGGCCGCCGCCGAGATCACGCAGGCCGTCGGCATCGCCGTGAAGATGAAAGCGACCAAGGCCGATTTCGACGCCACCATCGCGCTGCATCCGACCGCGGCCGAAGAACTGGTGACGATGCGAACGCCGACGGCGCGTTATGTGCGGGAAGCGGCGGCGGAGTAGGGCGCGCGTAGCCCGGATGAGCGCGCATGAACCGGCCAGCGGTCCGCGCGTCCCGAGGTCGATGCTGCCGACGAGACATCGCTACTGAAGCGACATTGCTTCACTGCCGCTCAGTATCGGGGTCGATAGTCGCCGCGCCGCTGGAGTGCGAAAGCGTAGTGGGGATTGATCCCGCAATAGGCGTCGGTACCGTTCGCTGTGGCCATGCATTGGGCGTAGCTGGAGAATTGGCAATTCCCCGGATAGCCCCATACTCGCCCTTGCAAGCAGTAGCTATTCCGAACGCTCTCATAAGCCTGGGGACCGTAAAAACCTGGGCCATATGTCTGAGCCCGGGCTTGCCCGCCTGCCAGGACGATACTCATCGTCATAATCGTCAAAGCCAAAGTGCGCATTGGAGTTTCCTCGAAGTCGGCACAACACCGGTGCATTTGGACCGCCGGCAGTATTGATCCAGGTCAATGTAGTTATGAGAGGTCCACACGTGAAGCAGCGCGCCTCAGTCTTGCGTATTTCTTCCATCGAGCCATCCGCGCACCGGACAGCGACACCCGGACATGCCGAACCCCGGCATAGCCGGTGAGTTCGACCACCCTGGTGACCATGACGCGGGGCACTCCCTCCCGCCTGTTATTGACCGGTCGTGCCCGACTGCAAGTAGGCAACGATCTTTGCCCGCTCGTCCGCCGATGCGAGACCGCCATACGGCTTCATGGTGTTGCCTGGCACGACCGCATCGGCGTTAGCCATGAAACGCTCGAGCTTGTCGGCGTCCCAGGCGAAGCCTGCCTCCTTCATGGCGCTGGAATAGCCGTAGTCCGGCAGCGATCCTGCCTTCCGTCCTATAATCCGGTGCAGATTTGGGCCTTGCCGGTTATCGCCCTCCTTGACCGTGTGGCAGGTCCGGCACGCATTGTTGAACGCCTGCTGGCCGGCGGAAGCATCCGCGCCTTGCGCCCGTGTTTGCGATGCGGCCGATGACGACAACATCAGGCACGCCATTCCGCTCAGGGCCAGGGCTGGAATCATGGCTGGAACCAGAGCTTGCATCGGCCGTCCTCCGTATTCCCCTGCAAACAAACGCGCGAGGCAGCGAAGGTTTCCCTGGCCGTGGAGCAACCAGCGGCTCACGACTTGATGAAATTCGACGATCACAAGGTAGCGGGTGGCACGGCAAAAGGGAGGCCGCCGCACGCTTCATTTCGTCGGCGCATGCATCGCCTGCGCCTGACCAGCGTCTCGCTACTTCGTATCCCGCGACCGCTTTCGGAAAGCCAATGCCTCCGGGCCCCACATCCTGATCATCACGACCGCGCAGGAGGCGATGCCGACGAAGGCGAGCATGACGGTGAGGGCGATTTCCATCGTAAGTGCATAGATGATTTGCGGGTGATTTGTCTTCCGTATCACTACGGTGTCATTGCGTTTCCCTGCATCGACGTTTCGGCGTTGACCGCCTGCAATCCTCCAGCACATTCAGGCGTTAGGGGCGTTCATGCAATCTTCCGCCGAACCTTGGCCCACGCACCTGATGCTCGGCATTTTCGGTCGCTGCACGCGTGTCCGGGATTCCGCAGGAAGCGGAGTTGCTGCTTTTTTGGCAGTGCCTATTTTATGCGCTATCGGGCAGGCGGCTTGGGAGGATGGCGCTCTACGACCACGGAGTCGGGATGCGAGACGATGGTCATGAACCAGATCGAGCTGACGACCAGCGACCAGAACGTATTCCAGTAAACCCAATTCATTGGTGCTTCCAATCCATCTAGGGCTTCCGGGTCCGAACGTCGCTCAGGCTCTTTGCAACAAAGTCTTCGAGATGCGCCGGCACCGGAGCTCCCTCAATATCACAGCGGCACTGAATTTCCTCTGCGACATTTTTGGAGATGTCGGCGGTCCAGTGCTCAAGCGTGTTGAAGGCGTAGATTCCGACCGGGTTGTTGAAGCGCGCCAGCATCAGATCGTTGATTACGGTATCGAGATCGGGGCGCTCGATCGGATTCTGAAGCTGCAAATCCCTCGGGCCGAACGTATCCATCACCAGATAGAGCGTTTGATCGGCGCCATAGGGCACGGTTAACGGCATTCCAGTCATGGCTTGGGCACTCCGTGGAACGCAGATTCAAGTTTGAATCGAAGCGTTGGTTCCCACGGCGGCGACAGCACCTTCGTCTAATTTGTCGCCGTAGACGTAGCCCGGATGAGCAACGCGACATCCGGGTCTTGGTCCCCGCATATCGCGCGGCTCATGCGGCTACCTGCTGTCAGCCAATCTTGCGCGACGGGCCTTTTGCGCCTGCGCCGCCCAGGGCGCTGGCCAACGCACCGGACATCGCGTCGTTCGCATTCTGGGCCTGCAAATGCGATACCGTAGCCAGAAGGCGAAGGGGGTCCGTGCCGCCGCTGACGGACGCAAGCTCGTTCAGATTCAGTTCGCGGATTTCGTTGGTCATTGTCCCGCTCCGTTGTGTCGCAAGGACACGCGGTGATCGCGCGTCATGCAGGCAGGCTAGCCGTCGTTGTGAGGATCAACCGTGCGCTGAATCACACAGGGAAGGCCGGAGCACCCATCAGCCCGCATGCCGCGGTGCTCGCGAGCCCGCATATCGCGGTGCTCGCGAGCCCGCATATCGCGGTGCTCATGCGGGCTGCCGTCGGCAGGTGGGGTCAGGACACCAGCGACAACAGGCGCTCTTCTTTGAACCGCTTGTAGGCGTCGATCGCCCGGTTCGCGAGCATCAGCTTTCGCGTTTCGCCGCGCCGGATCAGGGTCTCGACGGCATCCGTCAGGAAGCGCGCTGCGACTTCGGCATCGCCGAGTTCGCCGGTCCCCTCTAGATAATCCCAGGCGATCTGGATCGAATTTTCCATAAGCAATGGCAATGGTTCGGTCATGGAAATAAAACTCCCTAAGGCAACATCAGTTCCTCAAGGCGGCGGCAGCGTGGGGGTATCCACGCCGCGCCGCGCCGGGTCACGGCCTCGGGCCGTAGCTGCTGACCTTGCCGTTGATGTCGAAGGTGAAGGTCAATCCGAGGAACGACAATTGACCGCCGCGGGCGTCGATCACGTCGGGGTTCTTGGTGCCGGGCGTCCACTTCATGCCGCCGCTCACGGCGCCGAGTTCGGTGACGTTGAGTTCGCGATTGTCGGTGTTCATGTCAGTCTCCATTCATTGGTGGCAAAGCCACTTGCGATGGTGATGGAGTAACCACAGCGGCCGGTCAGAGACTGTGACCGACGTCACAATGCCGGTCGTCCCCATGGCGCGCGGCCGCAAATCCGTAAACTTCGATTCAATGCGCCGTTAACGCGCTAAGGGAACCTTACGGCCTCGCCTTCAAGTTGGTGATCTGCTGATCCAACGGATGTCACCCGTGACGATGGATTCTCTTAAGCCAAAGGTGGTGCGCGAACCGCGACGGCAGCTGCACAAGCAGCCAGCCTGGATGACGGTCGACGACGGCCTGACCAACCGCGAATGCTTCGTACTTGACGTGTCGCCGGGCGGCGCAAGGATCGTGACCGATGTCGCGATCGATGTCCGCGACAAGTTTGGATTGGCGCTGGTGCGCGAACGCCCGAAGCATCAGTCCTGCGAGGTCGTCTGGCGCCGCGGCAAGACGTATGGCGTAAAATTTTTGAATTGAAGCGGGGCGGAAAGTCCGCCCCCTTTCTCAACTCCGTCCACCGCCAAAGCGGATAATGTCTCTGACGAATTCGGCGTTAGTGTAGTCGCACCTGGTGTACCAGGGATAGACGCCCTCGCCAGCCGGGCCATTGACACAGCCCTTCCAGTTCCCCGTCCCATCCACTCCGCCGGAAACCTGGTCCAGCTCGGCAGCAATCAGTTCGCGAACTTCGGTGGTGTTCATTTCATGCTCCCTTTGGTTTGCGTGACGGTCAACAGCGTCCGTCGATGGGGATGAGAATGCCAAGGGGAGCGTCTGGCGTCTGTGACAGTCAGCACAGGATCTCGAAGCAGCGTAGCGCGGGTGAGCGAAGCGACATCCGGGAGGCAGGCTTGATTTAGATGTCGTTCTCTCCTCGTCATTGCGAGCGCAGCGAAGCAATCCATGCCTCGGCTTGGAGCAATATGGATTGCTTCGCTGCGCTCGCAATGACGGAGAGATGCGACAAAACGATCCGACGGGCAAATCAGTTCCGATTTTCATAAATCATGTCAAGCCCCAAAATAAAAAATATTTCGGTTTACCAGAACGAAAATCAGAAGTATGTGTTCGCCCATCCCGTCCTACTCAGAAGGGCGTCGGCCGTCGTCACGGACGTTGGACGGGTTGCGGTGGACGCTTGTTTGCGCTGAGACGACGGCGCGGACTAAGCGTACGGCAAAACCGTGTGGTCCTGGCGCCCGTTGCAGGCGTCAAGCTGTCGGAGAAGCGCGAGCTGAACCGGCAGCGACGGAGTCAACCAAGAACTCGTCTCCGGGGAGATCACGGCATAAGCCGTAAAGCCATTGCGCAGGGAAGGCCGGGTGTTCTCCGCTGCCCTGTATGCTCGTGTGCAGCCTACTTAGTGCAAACCGCACACGGGACCGCGGGTGCAGCGCGCACCCGGTCTTCCCTGCGCCCTCATTTTCGAGGGCAAGGAAGTTTCTGGCAAAGCTCGGGCGCAATGCGTCGCGAGAATGCTAACCCATACTCAGTTGTCGTCACCCGCCCGAGTGCGCAATTGCGCACGGGGGGCGGGTGATCCAGTATCCCAGAGACGCCGATGATTGAACCGATAAGCCGCGGCGTACTGGATCCCCGCCTGCGCGGGGATGACAACCGGAATTCGGCGCAGCTACCCCGCTTCAATCCATTCAGCCGCACCACGCCACAGCGTGTCGCGATGTTCGGGGCGGAAGAAACCAAAATGGCCGATTTTGCTGGCGCCGGTGTCCTTTGGCGTCACCGTGATGATCTCGGGTTTTGCGGCCGTAAATCCCGAGCACAGCAACTCCACCGCCGGCCGTGTCGCCCAGGGATCGTCCGACATGCACAGCGCGCGCAACGCGCCTTTGTAGTTCGGAAAATTTTGCAAGGCCGCCAGATTCTTGTCGTCGAACATGTAGCGCGGGCTCATCACCCAGGAGACCCATTGCAGGAATACATCCTTCGGCATGTCCATGCCGAGCCCGAGCCAGCCCGGCGTGTAGCCGAACGCGCGGGTGAGGGGGACAGCGACATTGAGCATCGCATAGACGCGATAGCGCTCGGGCATCGCGATCAGTTTCCAGGTGCCGGCCTGGGCTGCGATGAACAGCGCGCGCGAAATCTCGGTGTTGTTGGGCAGCAGGCCCAGCGCCTGGCCGCCAAAGGAATGCCCGACATAGGCAAACGGCAGCGCCTTGTAGCGCTCACGCATCCAGGCCACCGCGGAGGTCACATCCTGCGCGGCCCAGTCCGACATCGAGGCCTTGAAGCCGACCAGCGATTTCGGCTGGTTGTAGCCGGTCATCGACTTCTGCCTGCTATCGCCGGTGCCGCGGTAGTCATAGGTCAGCACCGCGCAGCCGCGCTTGGCGAGGTAGCCGGCAAAGCCGCGATAGACTTTGCGGTGGACCGCGGTCGCCGAATTGATCAGCACGGCGTGGCGCTTGGCTCCGCGCGGCAAAAACAGCGTCGCCCCCAGCGGATAGCCATCCGCCGCGGGAAGCGTGATATCGTCGATGAATACGTCGTCCAGCCCCAGCTCGGCCACCCGCGATTTCCTTCCTCGCTTTGCGCGATTTGGCCCTAACAAATGCGAATTAGGCTTTTGCTGCAAGGGCTTGACGGGAGGGCCCGCAAGGCTTGACGGACAGACCCGCAAGGGCTTGACGGGGCAGGTGGAAATCTAATGGCGGTTGGCCATCGCCCTGTGTATAACCCGGCCCTTCGTGACCGCGGGTAAGTCGCGGTTTTTGCTCAGGAGTTAACGTCATGTCCGAGCGGTGGACACCCGATAGCTGGCGCGCCAAACCGGTGCTGCAGGTGCCCGATTATCCCGATGCCAAGGTATTGGCTGATGTCGAGGCTCAGTTGGCTACCTTTCCGCCGCTGGTGTTTGCCGGTGAAGCCCGCAATTTGAAAAAATCGCTCGCGCGCGTCGCCGCCGGCGAAGCCTTCCTGTTGCAGGGCGGCGATTGCGCCGAGAGCTTTGCCGAGCACGGCGCCAACAACATCCGCGACTTCTTCCGCGTGCTGCTGCAGATGGCCGTCGTTCTCACCTATGCCGGCGCGCTGCCGGTGGTGAAGGTCGGCCGCATCGCCGGGCAATTCGCAAAACCGCGTTCGTCGAACACCGAGAAGATCAATGGCGTCGAGCTGCCGAGCTATCGCGGCGACATCATCAACGACATCGCGTTCACGCCCGAGGCACGCATCCCCGATCCGCAGCGCCAGCTGATGGCCTATCGGCAGTCGGCGGCGACGCTCAACCTGCTCCGTGCGTTCGCGACCGGCGGCTTTGCCAATCTCGGCAGCGTGCATCAGTGGATGCTGGGCTTCCTGAAGGATTCGCCGCAGTCACGCCGCTACAAGGAACTGGCCGATCGTATTTCGGACGCGCTGAATTTCATGCGCGCCTGCGGCCTCGATCTCGAAAGCCACCCCGAGCTTCGCGCCACCGATTTCTACACCAGCCACGAGGCGCTGCTGCTGGGCTACGAGCAGGCCTTTACCCGCGTCGATTCCACCACCGGCGACTGGTACGCGACCTCCGGCCACTTCATCTGGATCGGCGACCGCACCCGCCAGCTCGACCACGGCCATGTCGAATATTTCCGCGGCATCAAAAACCCGATTGGCCTGAAATGCGGTCCGTCGCTCAAGCCCGATGAACTCCTGAAGCTGATCGACATCCTCAATCCCGACAACGAGCCCGGCCGGCTGACGCTGATCAACCGCTTCGGCTCGGACAAGGTCGGCGATCATCTGGCGCCGTTGATCCGCGCGGTGCAGCGGGAAGGGCGCGTCGTGGTCTGGTCGTGCGATCCGATGCACGGCAACACCATCAGCTCGAATTCAGGCTACAAGACCCGCCCGTTCGACCGGATATTGTCGGAGGTGAAGTCATTCTTCGCCATCCATCAGGCGGAAGGCACCCATGCCGGCGGCATTCACCTGGAAATGACCGGGCAGGACGTCACCGAGTGCATTGGCGGCGCCCGCGCCATCACCGACGAGGATCTCAACGACCGCTATCACACGGTCTGCGATCCCCGTTTGAACGCCGAACAATCGATCGACATGGCCTTCCTGATCGCCGAACTGCTCAAGCAGGAACGCGCCGGCAAGGTCAAACCGATACCGGCCGCAGCGGGTTTCTGACTTGCTGCGACTCTGGCGCGCCACGATCAATACGCGTAACGGCCTCGCTTTTGCGATCCGGTCGGAGCAGGCCGTCCGCGAGGAACTGTTTGCGCTGGCGCTGTCGGTGCCGCTGGCCTGGCTGATCGGCGCCACCGTGATGCGCCGGGTGGAACTGGTCGCGGCGGTGGCGTTCGTCCTCGTCGTCGAGATCCTCAACACCGCGATCGAAAAGCTCGCCGACCGGCTCACCACCGACCATGATCCGCAGATCGGACGGGTCAAGGACATGGGATCGGCCGCGGTCGGCGTGGCGCTGTTGATGTCCGGCGCGTTCTGGCTGTTTGCCATCGCCGAACGCATAGGCGCGTTCTAAAGGCGGCGATTGAAGTTTCGGCGTGTGCAAGGCACCATTGGCGTATGAGCGAACCGAAATTCACAATTACACTTGCCCAACTGAACCCGACCGTGGGCGACGTCTCCGGCAACGCCGCGAAAGCGCGCGCCGCGCGTGAAAAGGCGAAAGCCGACGGCGCTGATCTGCTGGTGCTGCCGGAATTGTTCATCACCGGCTATCCGCCGGAAGACCTGGTGCTGAAGCCGGCGTTCCAGGCGGCCTGCCGCGCGGCGGTCGAAGAGCTGGCGCGCGAGACCGCGGGTGGTGGTCCGGCTGTCCTGATCGGCACGCCCTGGGTGGAGGACGGCAAGCTCTATAACGCCTGCGCCGTGCTCGATGACGGCCGCATCACGGCACTTCGTTTCAAGGCCAACCTGCCCAACTACGGCGTGTTCGACGAAAAGCGCCTGTTCGCACGCGGGCCCGCCGCGGGGCCGGTGACGGTCAAGGGAGTCCGGGTCGGCGTCCCCATCTGCGAGGACATCTGGCTCGAAGAATCCGAGGAATATGAAAACGTCGTCGAGTGTCTCGCCGAGACCGGCGCGGAAATTCTGGTGGTGCCGAACGGCTCGCCATACGCGCGCGACAAGAACGATCTGCGGCTGTCGATCGCGGTCGCCCGCGTCACCGAGAGCGGGCTGCCGCTGGTGTATCTGAACCAGATCGGCGGCCAGGACGAACTGGTGTTCGACGGCGCATCGTTCGCGCTCAACGCCGATCTGTCCGTCGCGACGCAAATGCCGGCGTTCGAGGAGAACATCACGACGCTGATCTGGACCAAGGGCGCCGACGGCTGGCGCTGCAATGGACCGGTGGTGCCGCTGATCGAAGGCGACAAGGGCGATTACGCGGCGTGCGTGCTCGGCCTGCGCGACTATGTCCGCAAGAACGGTTTTCCCGGCGTGCTGCTCGGCGTCTCCGGTGGCATCGACTCGGCCTTGTGTGCGGCGATCGCGGTCGATGCGCTCGGCGCGGAGCGTGTCCGCGGCGTGATGCTGCCGTTCCGGTTCACCGCGCAGGTGTCGCTCGACGATGCGGCAAAACTCGCGACTGCATTGGGCTTCCGCTACGAGGTGCTGCCGATTGCGGACGCCGTGAACGGGTTCGAGAAGATATTGTCCGGCACCTTCGCCGGCCTGCCGCGCGACATCACCGAGGAAAACCTGCAGGCGCGCACCCGCGGCACGCTGCTGATGGCGATTTCGAACAAGACCGGCGCGATGGTGGTCACGACCGGCAACAAATCGGAAATGTCGGTCGGCTACGCCACGCTCTATGGCGACATGAACGGCGGCTTCAATCCGATCAAGGACATCTACAAGACCGAGGTGTTCCGCCTGTCGAGCCTGCGCAACGAATGGAAGCCGGACGGCGCGCTGGGACCGTCGGGCGAGGTCATTCCGGTCAATATCATCGTCCGCCCGCCCACCGCGGAATTGCGCGAGAACCAGACCGACCAGGATTCGCTGCCGCCCTACGAGATACTCGACGGCATCCTGGAACGGCTGGTCGAGCGCGAGGAGCCGCTGGCCTCGATCATCGCGGCCGGTTTCCCGGCCGATGTGGTGACGCGGATCGACCGGCTGCTCAACGTCGCCGAATACAAGCGCCGGCAGGCGGCGCCGGGGGTGAAGGTCACGGAAAAGAATTTCGGCCGCGACCGCCGCTATCCCATCACCAACCGCTTTCGCGACAACGGCAAGGCGTTGCCGGCGCCCGACGAGAAACTGGTCGCCCGCGCGGGGCGCGCCTCGGCTGATGTGTTCGACGGGTAATTACTGTTTCGGCGGGATGAAGGTCGGCCCAACGGTGCGGATCTGCTTCTTCTCGTCCGTCGTGCCGGTTGACTCGGCGGCTGGCGTCGGAGTTGCAGGAGCCGGCGCGGCGGCCGTCGTGCCTGCCGGTGCCGTGCCTTTCTTGGCGACGGGGGCCGTCTTCTGCTGAGGCATTGCGCGCTGTTGCATCCGCTTCGCGCTCTCTTCGGTGACGATGATGTCGCCCTGCTGTTCGGCGGCGGCTTTCTCGTCGATCGATTTCAGCGCATCCGACCAGGTCTGGCCCGCGGCCTTGCAGGCGCAGGACGGGTTGAACTCGGTGCGGAATTTGAAGGCGTTGGGCAGCGACGAGTAAGCCTGGCCGCTGACCGAGACCGCCTGGTTGATGTCCTCGCCGGGATTGCGATAGGTGAACAGCGATGCTTCCGTTGCCGGGCACAGCGCCTTGCAGGTCCTCTCATCGTCCTGGAAGCGCGCCTGGTAGGTGGCGAACGAGACCGGGAAATAGGCGCCGTCGCAGGTGCGGACGCAGACCGTGCGGAACGTGCCGGATGGCGCACCGAGATCGGCGCTCGGCGGAGGGATGGTGTTGTTGCCGAACAGATTGTCGATGAAGCTGCCCCCGCTGCGCGCGGCAGCGGCGTATTGCGGGCCGCAATTGTTCTGCGCCAGCGCCGTCAGCACCGAACGGCGCTGGTTTTCGCGGTCGGCGCCACCGATGCCGCCCGAGCGCAACCGTTCGAGGCTGGTCGTCATCTGCTCGAGATTGGCGCGCATCTGCTGGATCTGGTTATTGACCGGCGCGCACTGCGCCGACTGGCCGTTGAACAGCGAGAAGAAGCCGGAACTTTCGCAGCCCATCCGCTTGGCCTGCATCGTGACGCGGTCAAGCTCGGCCTGCTGTTTGGTTGCCGCATCCTGATAGCGGCGGATTTGTTCTTCCTTGGCAGGATCGCCGCCGCTGGCACCGCGGTCGACGGCCGCCAATTGTCCTTCAAGCCGGACGCAGATCGGGTTGGCTTGCGCGCCCTGCTGCTGCGGAGGCGGCGCTGCCCCGGGAGGCATTTGTGCGAGCGCGTCCATATTGGATTGTGCGGGATCGGCTTGTGCGACCGCAGCCGAATCCGTCGCGGCGATGCCAGCTAGCAGCACGGCGCAGGTCAAAATCCACCGGGAGAAGGGAGTAGTCAGCGTCAGGGGCATGTCCAGCCATCGATAACGAATCCGCGCGGCTTTATAGCCGAAAAGGCGCGGCCAAGGCGGCATGGTGCGGCCGAGGCCGCATCTGATAGCTGCTTCTCGGGGCAGCGTCACGTCGTTTCCGCGGCGCCGGTGTGGCAATGCAGCAACGGCCCGTTGCGGCGATCCGGGTCAGCGCTGGCAGGTAATGGCGACGTATTCGTCACAACCGCTGCCGGTACACCTGTCGTTTCCGCCCCTCTGCACCGATCCGGTGATTTCATCGGGATCGACACGGCGGTAGGCGGTGGCGGAAGCAAATTCGCGTGACTGGCAATAGGAGCGGGCGGCATGGGCGCCGCATTTGTCACCCTTGGCGAGGCACTGGTCGATGCCGTAGCCGTCGGCCTGATTGGCAATGATGAAGACGCGGCTGTCGGCATAAGCGGCCGAGGCGGTGAGCAGGAATGCGCTGGTAAAAAATGCTGCTGAAATTCGCATGGGGCACCCAATAAGGAAAAGGGATCGCCGCTCTCAGATAAGCCCAAAGTCTTAATAATGATTAACCATGAGCCGGTTGCCGGGCATCTAGCGGCGAATTTGGCTCAAAAACGGCCGCAGGCGGGCCTTGACGGCATCCCCCGGGCTGGGACATGGTGGAACCATGAACGGTTTCCTCGCCATCTGCAGCATTTGCCGCGAGATTATTAGCTAGCGATTCGCTGGCTGAGGCCGTCTTTTCTCAAAATGAGATCACTGGACGCCCGGCCGCAAGGTACGGGATTCCCATGCAACTACGCCTCTACGATACGTTGACCAAGGAGAAGCGGCCGTTCACGCCGCTCGATTCCGATAACGTCCGCATGTATGCCTGCGGACCGACGGTCTATGACTTCGCCCATATCGGCAATGGCCGCGCCGCGATCGTTTTCGACGTGCTGTTTCGCGTGCTGCGCCATCGCTATGGCGCCGATCATGTGACCTATGTACGCAACATCACCGACGTCGACGACAAGATCAACGTGCGCGCCGCGCGCGACTATCCCGGCGTGCCGCTGAACGAAGCAATCCGCAAGGTCACGGAAACCACCTATCGGCAGTATCAGGACGACGTCACCGCACTCGGCTGCTTGGCCCCGACCGTGCAGCCGCGTGCGACCGAGCATATCCCGGAGATGCGGGCGATCATCGAGAGACTGGTTGCCGGCGGCTTTGCCTATGCCGCCGAAGACCACGTGCTGTTCTCGCCGCAGGCCATGAACGCCGCAAATTCGGTGATGCCGCGCTATGGCGCCTTGTCGAGGCGCTCGCTCGACGAGATGATCGCGGGCGCACGCGTCGACGTCGCGCCCTACAAGCGCGACAACACCGACTTCGTGCTGTGGAAGCCGTCCAAACCGGGCGAGCCGTCGTGGCCGTCGCCGGCCGGTATCACCGTGGAAGGCCGCCCGGGCTGGCACATCGAATGCTCGGCGATGGCCTGGAAACATCTCGGCGAGAAGTTCGACATCCATGGCGGCGGCATCGACCTGGTGTTTCCGCACCATGAGAATGAACTTGCGCAGACCTGCTGCGCCTTCCATTCCGACCGCATGGCTGAGGTCTGGATGCACAACGGATTCCTGCAGCTCGAGAGCGAGAAGATGTCGAAGTCGCTCGGCAACTTCTTCACGATCCGCGAGATGCTGGCCGATTGGCCGGGCGAGGTGCTGCGCCTGAGCATGCTCAAGACGCACTATCGGTCGCCGCTCGACTGGACCACCAAGGGGGCGGAAGAAAGCGCCAGGACGCTGGACGATTGGTACGCCGTCGCAGCCGATGCCGACGCCGGTGAGCCGTCGCCGGCCCTGACCGAAGCCCTCTATGATGACCTCAACACGGCGCAGGCCATGGCGGTCTTGCACGGCCTGCGCAACGCAGCGGCGTCCGGGGGGAAGCGCGAACGCGGCGAGTTTGCCGCGTCGCTTCGGCTGCTCGGATTCCTGTCCGTGAGCGCGGCCGACTGGAAAGGTCGGAAACAGCAGGCGAGCGGCATCGATGCGGCGCAGGTCGATCGGCTGATCGTGGACCGAGCCGCCGCTCGGGCGCGAAAGGATTTTAAAGAGTCCGATCGGATCCGTGACGAACTCGCCGCCATGGGCGTTGTCATCAAGGACGGCAAGGACGCCGACGGTAAACCCGTGACCACATGGGAGATTGCGTGATGACCAGACCCGATACGCCTTTCCCAAAGCACTGGCGCTACTACATCTTCATCAAATGGGCCGTGATCGTTGCTGCGGTCGTGCTCGTGCTGAGATTGTTCGGAGTGTTTTGACGCAATGGGACAGTCGTTGCCCAAACCTGCACTACGGCCGTTTCTTGCGGCGGATACCCCTGTTGTGGCGGCGATCTTCGTTGCCGCGATCCAGGAACTGACCGGCGACGATTACAGCGAGGCGCAGCAGGAGGCCTGGGCGTCGGCGGCCGATGATGAGGAACAATTCGGCAAGAAGCGGGCCGGTGAATTGACCCTGATCGCGACGCTGCAGAATTCGCCGGTCGGGTTTGCCTCCCTGAAGGGCGCCGATCACATCGAGATGCTCTTCGTGCACCCCAGCGCAGTGGGGCAGGGCGTCGGCGCCATGCTGTGTGATGCGCTGGAAAAATTGGCGGGCGCGCGGGGTGCCAAGATTCTTACCGTTGACGTCAGCGACAACGCGCAGGAATTCTTCCTGAAGCGCGGCTACGTCGGCAAGCAGCGCAACACCGTCACCATCAACGGTGAATGGCTCGCCAATACCACGATGCAGAAGACGCTGGCCGAGGCCGCGCCGGGAGCGCCACAATGAGCCGCGAACGCCTTTATCTGTTCGACACCACGCTGCGCGACGGCGCGCAAACCAACGGGGTCGACTTCACGCTGCATGACAAGCAGATCATCGCCGGCATGCTCGACGAACTCGGCATCGACTATGTCGAAGGCGGCTATCCCGGTGCCAATCCGACCGATACCGAATTTTTTGCGACCAAGCCGAAGCTCGACCATGCGCGCTTCACCGCGTTCGGCATGACGCGCCGTCCCGGCCGCTCGGCTTCCAACGATCCCGGGCTGGCGGCACTGATCGAAGCCAAGGCGGATGCGATCTGCTTTGTCGCGAAAGCCTCGGCCTATCAGGTTCGCGTCGCGCTCGAGACCACGAACGAAGAGAACCTCGCCTCGATCCGCGACAGCGTCAGTGCCGCCAAGGCCGCCGGCCGCGAGGTGATGGTGGATTGCGAGCACTTCTTCGACGGCTACAAGGAGAATTCCGAGTTCGCGCTGGCCTGCGCTAAGGCTGCTTACGAGTCCGGCGCGCGCTGGGTCGTGCTGTGCGACACCAATGGCGGCACCATGCCGCACGAGGTCGAGACCATCGTCGGCGATGTCATCAAGTATATCCCCGGCGGCAATGTCGGCATCCACGCCCATAACGATACCGAGCAGGCGGTCGCCAATTCGCTCGCCGCGGTTCGCGCCGGAGCGCGGCAGATCCAAGGCACGCTGAACGGGCTCGGCGAGCGCTGCGGCAACGCCAATCTCTGTTCGCTGATCCCGACCTTGCGGCTGAAGAACGAATTTTCGGACGCCTTCGAGATCGGCGTCACCGATGAGAAAATGGCGACCTTGATGAAGGTGTCGCGGACGCTCGACGATATGCTGAACCGCGCGCCGAACCGCCACGCCGCCTATGTCGGCGAAAGCGCCTTCGTGACCAAGACCGGCATCCACGCCTCCGCGGTCATGAAGGACCCGCACACCTATGAGCACGTGCTGCCCGAACTGGTCGGCAACCATCGCAAGGTGCTGGTGTCCGATCAGGCCGGCCGCTCCAACGTGATGGCCGAACTCGACCGCGCCGGCATCCCTTACGAGAAAAGCGATCCGAAGCTGGCGCGGCTGGTCGAGGAGCTGAAGGAGCGCGAGGCGGCCGGTTACGCCTACGAATCCGCCAATGCGTCGTTCGATCTGTTGGCGCGGCGCACGCTCGGGCGAGTGCCGGAGTATTTCCGGGTCGAGCAGTTCGACGTCAATGTCGAGCAGCGCTACAATTCCAACGGCCAGCGCGTCACGGTGGCGCTCGCGGTGGTAAAGGTCGATGTCGCCGGCGAGCGGCTGATTTCGGCCGCGGAGGGCAACGGCCCCGTCAACGCGCTCGACGTCGCGCTGCGCAAGGACCTCGGCAAGTACCAGACATACATCGAAGGCCTGAGGCTGATCGACTACCGCGTTCGTATCCTCAATGGCGGCACGGAGGCGGTGACGCGGGTGCTGATCGAGAGTGAGGATGAAAACGGCGATAGCTGGATCACGGTCGGCGTGTCGCCGAATATCATCGACGCCTCGTTCCAGGCGCTGATGGACTCGGTGGTCTACAAGCTGGTGAAATCAGGCGCGCCGGTGTGAGGGTTACTGGCGTCGACTCTATCGACGTCATTGCGAGGAGCGTAGCGACGAAGCAATCCATGGTTCCTCTGCCGCACGATGGATTGCTTCGCTTCGCTCGCAATGACGTTGAGAAATGGGGGCTCATTCATGCTCGATCACGTCTCCGTCGGCGTTGCCGATCTCGAACGCGCGGCGCGCTTCTATGAACCGACACTTGCCGCGCTCGGCCTGTCACAACTGGTGACGCGCCCCGCGACCATCGGCTTCGGCAAAACCTATCCCGAATTCTGGATCAATCTGCGCGCCGGCATGCCGCCGGTGGCGCCGGAGAGCGGCGTCCATATCTGCCTTCGCGCGCGGTCCACGGATGCGGTTGACGCATTTCATGGCGCGGCGCTGAGCGCCGGCGGCCGTTCCGACGGAGCGCCGGGGTTGCGTCCACACGACCGGGTGAAATATTACGCAGCCTTCGTGATCGATCCCGACGGCAACCGCATCGAGGCGGTGACGTTTCCGAGTGAGTGAAGGCGCAAGCCTCTACAGCCGTCGCGCGACGTCCGGCGCCATCTCCTGGGTGCCCGCGGGGGCAAGAGCTGCGGCGGCGCGCAGACGCGGCAGGACGTCCTCGACGCGTTCGGCCTTCAGGACCTCGACGTCGAGGGCAGGGCGGATGAACTGATTGGCGCGCATATGCGTCAATAGCGCGATCAGCGGCTCCCAGAAATCGTCGATGTTGGCGAGCAGCACCGGTTTGGTGTGCCGGCCGAGCTGTTGCCAGGTCATCTGCTCGACCAGTTCCTCCAACGTGCCGACGCCGCCGGGAAGGGCGACGAATGCGTCGGAGCGTTCGAACATCAGCCGCTTGCGCTCGTGCATGTCAGGCGTGACGACCAGTTCGGTAAGGTTCGGATTCATGCGCTCGCGGTTGGCGAGAAAATCCGGAATGATCCCGGTAACGGCGCCACCGTGATCCAGCACGGCTTTGGCTACCGCGCCCATCAGGCCCACCGATCCGCCGCCATAAACGAGGCGGATACTGTTCTCGGCGAACACCTTGCCCAGCGCGATCGCAGCTTCCACGAAACGGGGGTTCGAGCCGGAGCCGGAGCCGCAATAGACGCAGACGGTTTTGATTTGGTTCATGCAATTTATGTGGCACTGCAGCGTAGAAAGCTCAAGTCCGAGAATATACTGCCACAGCGGTTTTGAACCCGAAATGCGGGCAAACCGGAGAAAGTTTTGCCTTTCAAGGCTGTACGCGGCGCTTAAACGCTCTATATGACGAGCAGAATGACGATCAACGCAAACCATGTAGCGGCGAACGGGCGCGCCATCAGAATTTTGGGCGCTTGATCCATGGCCGACACTGATTCGCGAGCCGACGAAGCGCCACTGCCCGATAGCTCCTCCCTCGAAAAGGCGACCCTGATCGGGACGCTGGCGCATCTGTGGCCCTATATCTGGCCCGGCGACCGCGCCGACCTGAAAATGCGCGTGGTCTGGTCGATGGTGCTGCTGCTGGTCGCGAAGCTCGCGACGCTGACGGTGCCCTTCACCTTCAAATGGGCGATCGACGCGCTCAACGGCCACGGCAGCGCGCCGGTGGAACCGTCGAACTGGACGCTGTGGCTGATCGCGTCACCCTTGCTGATGACCGCGAGCTACGGCGCGGTGCGGGTGCTGATGGCGGTGCTGACGCAGTGGCGCGACGGCATCTTCGCGCGCGTTGCGATGCATGCGGTGCGCAAGCTCGCCTACATCACCTTCGTGCACATGCACGAGCTGTCGCTCCGCTTCCACCTCGAGCGCAAGACCGGGGGACTGACCCGCGTGCTGGAGCGCGGCCGCACCGGTATCGAAGTGATCGTGCGGATGGTGATCCTGCAACTGATCCCGACCATCGTCGAGGTGTCGCTGCTGATGGCGGTGCTGCTGTGGCAGTTCGACTGGCGCTACGTGCTGGTCACCGCGGTCACGGTCGTGATCTATATGTACTACACCTACATCGCGACCGAATGGCGGATCGAGATCCGCCGCAAGATGAACGATTCCGACACCGAGGCGAACACCAAGGCGATCGACTCGCTGCTCAACTACGAGACCGTAAAATATTTCAGCGCCGAGCAGCGCGAGGCCACGCGCTACGACCGCTCGATGGAGCGCTACGAACACAACAGCGTGAAGACCTACACGTCGCTCGCCGTGCTCAACACCGGGCAGGCGGTCATCTTCACGCTCGGTCTCACCGCGACCATGCTGATGTGCGCGATCGGCGTGCGCAACGGCACCAACACCGTCGGTGACTTCGTCATGGTCAACGCCATGATGATCCAGTTGTACCAGCCGCTCAATTTCATGGGCATGGTCTATCGTGAGATCAAGCAGGCGGTGATCGACATCGAGAAGATGTTCAGCGTGCTGTCGCGCAACCCCGAGATCAAGGATATCCCGGGCGCCGTGCCGCTGGTGGTCGGTTCGGGCAATGTGCGTTTCGAAGACGTGCGGTTTGCCTACGACCCCGAGCGTCCGATCCTGAAAGGCCTCAGCTTCGAGGTGCCGGCGGGCAAGACGGTTGCGATCGTCGGGCCATCGGGGGCGGGCAAGTCGACGATCTCGCGGCTGCTGTTCCGCCTTTATGACGTTTCCGGCGGTCAGATACTGATCGACGGCCAGGATATCAGGAACGTCACCCAGGCGTCGCTGCGCGCCTCGATCGGCATGGTGCCGCAGGACACCGTGCTGTTCAACGACACCATCCGCTACAACATCCGCTACGGCCGCTGGGACGCCAGCGACGCGGAGGTGGAGGAGGCCGCGCAACTGGCGCAGATCGACAGTTTCATCCGGATGTCACCGCTGGGATATGAGACCCAGGTCGGCGAACGCGGATTGAAATTGTCCGGTGGCGAGAAGCAGCGCGTCGCGATCGCGCGCACCGTGTTGAAGGCGCCGCCGATCCTGGTGCTCGATGAGGCGACCTCGGCGCTCGACAGTCATACCGAACATGAAATCCAGGAATCGCTCGAGCGGGTCTCGCGCGGCCGCACCTCACTGGTGATCGCGCATCGGCTCTCGACCATCGTCGGCGCAGACGAAATTATCGTGCTGGATCAGGGCCGCATTGCCGAGCGCGGCACGCACGCCCGGCTTTTGGCTTCCGGCGGACTTTATGCCAGTATGTGGAACAGGCAGCGCGAAGCCGAGGAGGCGCGGGAGAAACTCGCGCAGATCGACGACGACAACGAGGCGCCCAACCGCACCCCGCCGCCGGTCCAGGATCCTCTGGTCACCGCTGCGGAATAATTGAAATACAGCTCGATCCCTTGAGAACGGGACCGGGCCAGCCAATAGTGAGCCTCGATGTCGATTGCCAATTCCATCCGCGCGCAAATCCCGCCTGTTCATCCCGAGGGCTATCCCTTCATCGGCGGCTTTGCGCTTGCTAGCCTGGTTCTGTTCTGGATCTGGACGCCGCTCGGCTGGATCGGCACGATCCTGACGGTCTGGTGCGCGCTGTTCTTCCGCGACCCCGTGCGCGTCACCCCGGTACGCGAAGGCATCGTGGTGTCGCCGGCCGACGGACGGGTCTCGATGATCTCTCAGGTGTTGCCGCCGGCCGAGCTTGGTCTCGGCGACCGGCCGCTGCTGCGCATCTCGATCTTCATGAGCGTGTTCAACTGCCACGTGAACCGCGCTCCGGTGGCGGGGCGGATCGACCGCATCGCCTACCGGCCCGGCACCTTCATTAACGCCGAGCTCGACAAGGCCAGCGAGGACAATGAGCGCAACTCGCTGGTGATCTCGACCGCCGGCCATGGCCGCATCGGTGTGGTCCAGATCGCAGGCCTGGTGGCGCGACGTATTGTCTCGTTCGTGCGCGAGGGGCAGACGATCGGCGCCGGCGAGCGGTTCGGCCTGATCCGGTTCGGTTCGCGGCTCGACGTCTATTTGCCTGAAGGCGGCAAATCGCTGGTTTCCGAGGGCCAAACCGCGGTGGCCGGCGAGACCGTGCTGGCCGATCTCGGCGGCGCCAGCGAGCAGCGGACCTTCCGCGCCGATTAACCATCCAAATGGCTGAGGCGCCTGCCGGCCGCCACAATGGCGGCGCAGGCTGGCACTTGCTATATATTGGCGAGCCATGATGACACCCGATCCCAAATCTCCGGAATTGCGCCGCCGCCGGTTTCGTCCGATTCCGATCCGGATGCTGGTGCCGAACTTCATCACGTTGCTGGCGATCTGCGCCGGGCTGACGGCGATCCGGCTGTCGATCGAAGGCCGCATGGAGCTTGCGGTTGCGGCGATCGTTTTCGCGGCGGTGCTGGACGGGGTCGACGGCCGCGTCGCGCGCATGATCAAGGGCCAGTCGAAATTCGGCGCCGAACTCGACAGCCTCGCGGACTTCGTCAATTTCGGTGTCACGCCCGGCCTGATGCTGTATTTCTGGCAGTTGCATGATCTCGGCAATGGCGGCTGGATCGCAGCCATGGTGTATGCGATCTCAGGCGGCCTGCGGCTGGCGCGGTTCAACGCCAGCATCGACGATCCGAACAAGCCCGCCTTCGCGGCAAATTATTTCACCGGCGTCCCGGCGCCGCTCGGTGCGCTGACCGTAATGCTGCCGATCTATCTGGTGTTTTTGGGCGTCCCGCAGCCGCCGGCCATACTGACCGCTTTCTATACGCTGCTGATCGGATTCCTGATGGTGTCGCGGCTGCCGGTGCTCTCCGGCAAGACCGTGCGCATGCGCGTGCCGCCGGAAATGGTGCTGCCGGTTTTCGTCTCGGTGGTGTTCTTCATCGCGCTGCTCGTGAGCTATCCCTGGTACATTCTCTCGGTCGGGACCGTGCTGTATCTGTTGAGCCTGCCATGGGGCTGGAAAACCTATCGCGATCATGAGCGAAACGCCGCTGCCGCGCTGGCGGCTGCGACCACCGATGCCGCCGCACCTGCCGGTCCAGCAGCCGTATTCCCGGCGGCTCCGACCGACGCCGAGCATGACGACCGGCCGGCGCGGCTGAACTGAGCCGCCACGCGACTTCCGATAGAACTGCCGAGATAGCTGGCAAGATAGCTGCCATGAGCGCTGGCCGAGTTGGGTTCGACCCCAATCTCGGCTATAGGGCTTAGCGATATCCGGCTGTCCAAAATTCCGGCCCAAAAATCAGGAGAGAAACGCAGTGACCCAGTCCGCTTCCGCCCCGCTACCGGCTTCCGTGCTTGAAGCGTTGGCCCGCTACGACACGCCGACGATCTGCAATGCGATGGAGATCGTGGCGCCTGAGCGCCGGCTGATCGGCTACACCACCAAGCCGCTGGTCTGCCCGTTTCCCGATCTGCCGCCGATGGTCGGTTATGCCCGCACGGTGACGATCCGCTCGGTCCTGAAGTCCAGCCTGCCGGCCGAGGAGGCATCGAAGCGGCGCATCGAGTATTACGAGTATATGGGCACCGGCCACGGCCCGCGCATCACGGTGATCCAGGACATCGACGGCCCCGACGTCGGCTACGGCGCGTTTTGGGGCGAGGTGCAAAGCAACGTGCACAAGGCGCTCGGCTGTCTCGGCGTCATCACCGACGGCTCGATCCGCGACATCCCGCAATGGGCGCCGGGCTTCCAGGCCTTGGCTGGCTCGATCGGCCCGTCGCACGCGTGGGTGCACGCGGAAAATTTTGGCGGCGAAGTCCGCGTCGCCGGCATGACCGTTCGTTCCGACGATCTCATTCATGCCGACAGCCACGGCGCGATCGTGATCCCGCACGACATCGCCGCCAAGGTGCCGGATGCGTGCGAACTTTGTGCCCGTCGCGAGACTCCGATCCTGGAGATCGCGCGCAGCCCGGACTTCACACTCGAGAAACTGAAAGCAGCGCTGAAGCGCTCGGCCGAAATACACTAACGAAAAAGGCCACCGGCAAAAGCCGGGGCCGTTCACAGACGAGGGGGAGACGTCATGAGAGCCTTTTGGGCGGCGCTGTCATTGCTTGTCATTGCCAGCGTCGCGGATGCGAATGCACAGAGCTATCCGTCGCGGCCCATCACGCTCGTCGTGCCCTTTCCACCGGGCGGATCCACCGACGCCGCCGCCCGGATCATGGCCGAGCGGATGCGCAGCAACCTCGGCCAATCGATCGTGATCGAAAATGTCGGCGGCGCCGGCGGCAGCATCGGCGTCGGTCGTGTCGCCCGCGCGGCACCGGACGGTTACACCTTCGACATCGGGCAATGGGACACCCATGTCGGCAGCATCATCTACAAGCTCGACTATGACCTGGAAAAGGATTTCGAGCCGATCGCGCTGATATCAAACAATCCGCAGCTGATGGTCGCCAAGAAGGATCTGCCGGCGAACACACTTGGCGAACTCGTGACCTGGATGAAGGCCAATCCCGGCAAGATCAATTTCGTCAACCAGAACGCGGCCGCCAATGTTACCGGCGTGATGTTCGAGAACCTGACCAAGCAGAAGGTGCAGTTCATTCCCTATCGCGGTGCAGGACCGGCGATGACCGATCTGGTCGCGGGTACGGTGGATCTTCTGGTCGTGCAGGGTGCGGTGGCGCTGCCGCAAATCCGCGCCGGCGCGATCAAGGCGCTGGCCAATCTGTCGGTGGCGCGCTCCGCCTCGATGCCGGATATCCCGACGGCGGACGAGACCGGCGTGCCCGGACTTTACATGTCGGGCTGGTTCGGCTTCTGGGCGCCGAAGGGAACGCCAAAGGACATCATTGCCAAGCTCAACGCGGCCACCGTCGAGGCGCTGGCTGATCCGGCGATCCAGAAACGCTTTACCGAGCTCGGGCTCGACGTCGCTCCGCGCGCGCAGCAGACGCCGGAAGGACTGGCCGCATTCCAAAAGGCCGAGATCGACAAGTGGTGGCCGATCATCAAATCGGCCGGGATCGGTGTGCAGGCGCAGTGACCTGACCGAGCGAGCTGATCGATTGAACTGACTGCCCCTGCGCTCCGCGATGGCGGGCGCATTATGGTTAGCGAAAGGTTGCGATCGCGCCAGGGCCCATGATCCGGCAATTGGCGCCGATACTGGACGGATTTCCGCGCCCGGGACGCCGGCCCTCGCAATTGTACGGCACAGCCGCGGCTTAACCTTTACGCGTCTTTAACAGCGCCGACGTAGGGTTCAGTTTGCGCGGCCCTTATGGGCAGCGACCGCCCAGCACGGGCGGTAGTTCGCGTACGCGTCGGAGTTCAGAATGGATATCACCACGCTCCTCGGCCTGGTCGCCGGCACCATCGTGCTCTGCACGCTGATTCTGATGGGTGGCGATTTCCGGATGTTCTACGACATCCACGCCGTCATCATCATTTTCGGCGGCTCGTTCGCGGCGACGCTGATCCGGTTTCCGCTCAGTGCGATCCTGCATGGCATGCCGCTCGGCGCCAAATTCGCCTTCACGATGAGCCGTCTGTCGGCGCGCGACCTGGTCGATGAACTCGCCCGCATCGCCGAAATCGCCCGCAAGCAGGGTCCGGTCGGGTTGGAAAAGGTCGATACCAACGAGCCGTTCCTCGCCAAGGGAATCCGCTACGTCGCCGACGGTTACGATCTCGAATTCATCCGCGACAACCTCGAGCGCGATCGCGACAATTTCCTGATGCACCTGAACGAAGGTTCGAAGATCTATCGCGCCATCGGCGATTGCGCGCCGGCGTTCGGCATGATCGGCACGCTGCTCGGCATGGTGCAGATGTTCTCGAACATGCAGGATCCTTCGAAACTCGGTCCCTTCATGGCCGTCGCCTTGCTGGCGACGCTCTACGGCGCGCTGGTCGCCAACCTGATCTGTCTGCCGATCGCCGACAAGCTGCATGGCAAGCTGCTCGACGAGGAAACCAATCGCACGCTGATCATCGACGGCATCCTGATGATCCGGGATTCCAAGAGCCCGGCGCTGGTGCGCGAGATGCTGCTGGCCTATCTGCCTGAAAAGCATCGCCACGAGGAAGGCGAACTGGCGCCAGCCTGACCCTTCGGCAGCATCCAGGCGCGGATATAGAGCATGGCCAAGAAAAAACGCGAAGAGGCACATGGCGGTCACGGCTGGTTCGTGACGTTCGCCGATCTGATGGCGTTGCTGCTGGCCTTCTTCGTGATGCTGGTCGCGTTCTCCAGCCAGGACAAGGACAAGCTGAAGATCGTCGCCGGCTCGATGCGGGAAGCGTTCGGCGTGCAGACCGAAGTACGCTATTCCGGCATCGTCGAATCCGACGGCCTGCCGACGCGGCCTAAGCTGAAGAACACCGCTCACATTTCGCCGGAGGAATCCTCCGCCACGCCGACCCCGGACGACAAGGAGCGTTCCCGCGAAAGCGGCGCCCGCATCGCGGTCGATCGTGAGTTCGCGCTGGCTTCGGCGTCGTTGCGGCAGGCGTTGCAGGACCTGCCGGAACTGACCGAGATGTCCAAGCACATCATGTTCGAGGAGACCAGCCAGGGCCTCAATCTCGAGATCGTCGATCAGGAAGGGCGGTCGATGTTTGCCGATGGCTCCAAGGTGCCCCATGACCGCACCCGGCGGCTGATCCAGAAGCTCGCGGTTCCGCTGAAGGCGACGCCGTTGAGATTATCGATCGTCGGTCATACGGCGGCGGGTTTCCTGCCGGCGCGAAGCGACTATGGCGCGTTCGATCTTTCGGCCGACCGCGCCAACACGGTGCGTCAGATTCTGGAGCGCGAGGGCCTGCCGCCGTCGCACGTCTTTGCCGTATCCGGCAAGGCCGACAGTCAACCGCTGTTTCCCGATGATCCGACGTTGCCGGCAAACCGTCGCGTGACCATCACATTAATGCGCGAAAATCCACCGCTTCCACCTGGTCTGAAGCCGTAATTCGTCACAACTACTATCTTACCTCTCGCATAGTGTGATGAAATTTGCTTTGCTTGGGTGCCGCACCCCCAGCGGTGCTATGCTCGCCAATGATTGACAGGCGACGCAGAAGCGTCGATAGCCGCCCGGATCAAATAACTGAGCAAATAACTGAGAGCGTGTTTCCCGCGTCATGACTGTCAGCGCCACATCCACCGAGGCCCATGAGGGGCAGGTCACCTCAGGCTTTTGGGCCCTGACGCTGGGCAGCATCGGCGTGGTGTTTGGCGACATCGGCACGTCGCCGCTGTATGCCTTCCGCGAAGCCGTAACCCATGCGGCAGCGGGCGGGCCGGTGTCGCGCGAGATCGTGCTCGGCGTACTCTCCTTGATCCTGTGGTCGCTGTTCATCGTCGTGACGGTCAAATATGTGCTGCTGCTGCTGCGCGCCGACAATCATGGCGAGGGCGGCACGCTCTCCCTGATGGCGCTGGGTCAACGGGCGCTGGGCCGGCGCAGCTGGGTGTTGATGGCGCTGGGCGTCGTCGGCGCCTCGATGTTCATCGGCGATTCCATGATCACGCCGGCGATTTCGGTGTTGTCGGCGGTCGAAGGTCTCAAACTCGTCGCGCCGGCGCTCGACCATTATGTGGTCCCGCTGACGATCTTTATTCTGGTGCTGTTGTTCTCGGTGCAGAGCAGCGGCACCGCGCGCGTCGCGTCGGCGTTCGGACCGGTCATGGTGGTCTGGTTCGCGACGCTGACGATTTTGGGCCTCATCCACATCAGCGACGATCCCACCGTTTTGCAGGCGATCAATCCCTATTACGCGATCCAGTTCGTGCTTTCGCACGGCATGATCGGACTGGTGACACTGGGCCTGGTGTTTCTGGCGGTGACCGGCGGCGAGGCGCTGTATGCGGACCTCGGGCATTTTGGACGCAAGCCGATTCAGGCCGGATGGTTCTATCTGGTGATGCCGGCGCTTCTGATCAATTACTTCGGGCAGGGCGCCCTGGTGCTGTCCAACCCGGCGGCGATCGTAAGCCCGTTCTACCGGCTGGCCCCCGAAATCCTGCTGCTCCCGCTGGTGGTGCTCGCGACGGCGGCCACGGTGATCGCGAGCCAGGCGGTGATCACGGGCGCCTATTCGCTGGTGCGGCAGGCGGTGCAACTCGGCCTGTTGCCGCGGTTCGAGGTTCGTTACACCTCCGAGACCCATGCCGGGCAGATCTACCTGCCGCGGGTCAACCGGATGTTGCTGCTCGGCGTGATCCTGCTGGTGCTCCTGTTCCGCACCTCGAGCGGATTGGCGTCGGCCTACGGCATCGCCGTCTCCACCACCATGGTCGTCGACGGCATCATGGGCTTTGTCGTGATCTGGAAATTGTGGAACTGGCGCGCGGCGACAGCGGCCGCGTTGATCCTGCCGCTCGTCGTGGTCGATATGGCGTTCTTCACCGCCAACCTGTTGAAGCTGCTCGAAGGCGCCTGGGTGCCGCTGCTGTTCGGGGTGGCGATGGCGGTGATGATCTGGACCTGGCGCCGCGGCGCGGCGATCCTGATCGCCAAGACGAGGCGCATCGAGGTGCCGCTGATCGACCTGATCAAGAGCCTCGAAAAGCGTCCGCCGCACATCGTCAAGGGCACTGCAGTGTTTTTGACCAGCGATCCGAATTTCGTGCCCACGGCGCTGCTGCATAATCTCAAGCACAACAAGGTGCTTCACGAGCACAATGTGATCGTGACGATCGAGACCGCACAGACGCCGCGCGTCGATCCGGCCGAACGCGTCAAGATGGAGACCATCAGCGAAAAATTCGCCACCGTGCGGCTGCGCTTCGGTTTCATGGAGTCGCCGAACGTGCCCAAGGCGCTGGTGATCGCCCGCAAGCTCGGCTGGCAGTTCGACATCATGGCGACGTCGTTCTTCGTCTCGCGGCGCTCGCTGAAGCCGTCGGCGCAGTCGGGAATGCCGCAATGGCAGGACCACCTGTTCATCGCGATGAGCCGGTCGGCCAACGATGCCACCGACTATTTCCAGATCCCGACCGGTCGCGTCGTCGAGGTCGGAACTCAGGTAACTATCTGATTATCTAACGAAAATTCGGTCTGTTAGCTTCCTAGAACCCATGCGCGGAATGCATATCGGAGGCCTGAATTCAGGCTAACCTATGCATTCGCGACAGGAGTATAGGCCTGCACTTCGTTATTGTGCAGTGCGGCAAAACCCGGGGCCTGTCCGATGTCATCCCAGATTGCGATTACCGCGGCGGAAGCGCCCGCGGCCAACGGGCATGGGGAAGCGCACTGCACCGCCGGCTTCAAGGCGCTGATGCTGGGCTGCATCGGCGTGGTCTATGGCGACATCGGCACCAGCCCGCTCTACGCGCTGCGCGGGGCCATTGTGGCCGCGAGCGGCAGCACAAGCAGCGCCGATCCTCAGGCGGTCCTCGGCGTTCTCTCGCTGATCCTGTGGGCGCTGGTCGTCGTGGTGACGCTGAAATACGTCGTCATCCTGCTGCGTGCGGACAACAACGGCGAAGGCGGAACGCTGGCGCTGATGGCGCTGGCGCAGCGCGGCGTCAGCAACAGCAAGGGCGCCGCCGCGATCGTACTGCTCGGGATCATCAGCGGCGCGTTGTTTTACGGCGATGCCGTGATCACGCCGGCGTTATCCGTGCTGTCGGCGATCGAAGGCATCAAGCTCGTCACTTCGACATTCGACCACTATGTCGTGCCGCTCACGGTGATCATTCTGATCGTGCTGTTCGCGGTTCAGTCGCGCGGCACCGCGCGGGTCGCCACGTTCTTCGGGCCGGTGATGTGCGTCTGGTTCGCGGTCATCGCGGTTGCCGCTCTGCCGCAGATCATGCGTCATCCCGAAGTGCTGCTGGCGCTCAACCCGTTCCATGCGGTTTCCTTCATGACCCATCATGGCGTGATCGGCTTCGTGACGCTTGGCGCGGTGTTTCTCGCCGTCACCGGCGCGGAAGCGCTCTACGCCGATCTCGGCCATTTCGGCAAACGGCCGATCCAGACCGCCTGGCTCTCCATCGTGCTGCCGTCGCTGGCGCTGAATTACCTCGGGCAGGGCGCGCTCCTGATCGGAGATCCCAAGGCCATCGAGAACCCGTTCTTCCTGATGTTCCCGGACTGGGCGCTGATCCCGATGGTGGCGCTTGCTACGCTCGCGACCGTGATCGCGAGCCAGGCCGTCATCACCGGCGCCTATTCGCTGACGCGCACCGCGATCCAGCTCGGCCTGATGCCGCGGTTTGAAATCCGCCACACCTCGGAGTCGCATTCCGGCCAGATCTACATTCCGCGCATCAATCTGCTGCTGTTCATTTCGGTGATTCTGCTAGTGCTGCTGTTCCGCTCCTCCAGCGCACTGGCCTCGGCTTATGGGATTTCCGTGACCGGGACCATGGTCGTCACGGCGATGATGGGTTTTGTCGTGATCTGGCGGGTCTGGAAATGGTCGGCGGTGGCGGCCGCCGCGCTGATCGCGCCGTTCCTGTTCCTCGATCTCACCTTCCTTGCGGCCAATCTGCTGAAGGTGTTCGAAGGCGGCTGGGTGCCGCTGGCGCTGGGCGGCATCGTGATGCTGCTGATGTATACGTGGCGGCGCGGCAGCCGGCTGTTGTTCGAGAAATCGCGCAAGCTGGAATTCCCGCTGGTCGAGCTGGCGGCGATGCTGGAAAAACGGCCGCCGCAACGGGTGCCCGGTACGGCGGTGTTCCTGACCAGCGACCCCGAGAGCGCGCCGACCGCGCTGATGCACAGCCTGAAGCATTACAAGGTGCTGCACGAAAAGAACGTCATTCTCACCATCGAAACCGCGCCGACGCCGCGGATCGATGATTCCGAACGGATCCGGATGGAGCAACTGAGCGAGACCTTCTCCACGATGACGCTGCGGTTCGGCTTCATGGAGCAGCCCAACGTGCCGCGAACGCTGGCGCTCGCCCGCAAGCTCGGCTGGCAGTTCGACATCATGGCGACGTCGTTTTTCCTGTCCCGCCGCGCGCTCAAGCCGGCCGCGCATTCGGGCATGCCGCGCTGGCAGGATCATTTGTTCATCGCGCTGAGCCGCAGCTCCAACGACGCCACCGACTATTTCCAGATCCCGACCGGGCGCGTGGTCGAGGTGGGAACGCAGGTGACGATCTAGGCGCTGCGATTTGCTATAACGTCCGCGCGCGAGACTCGCGTCCCGCCGCTGGATCACATGTCACATGGCTGCTGCTGCCATTCACCGCCTGGCTAAGTTCGACGATGCGGCGCTTCTGTTCGAGGTGCGGCGACGATCGATCCTTGAACTGGCGCCGCCTAAAATGCCGGTCGCGGACGCCGAGGCGTGGGCGAAGAAGCTCGCGCCTGCCGGAATGGAGCGGAAGCTGCGCGACCTGGAAATTTGGATTGCCGAACTGGATGGTGTCGTGGCCGGGTGGGGCGCCATCCACGGCGACGTCCTGGAGGGGCTGTACACGGCCCCCGAATATGCCGGGAAAGGCGTCGGCGCCGGGTTACTTGATCGGCTCGAAGCGCTGATGCGTGGACGCGGCTTTGAGGTGGTTCGCGCCGAAGCAAGCACAAATGCCAAGGGATTCTACCTGCGACGGGGGTACAGGGTGACCGGTCCGCAAACGCCGGTCGGGGCCTGGCCGATAGCAAGGCAACTTCTGCCCTGAAAACACCGCCGCGAGAGAATAAATGGCGCCATGCGCGGGGGCCGCGTGACCCCGTTTCGGTGGCCCATTAAACCGTTCGCAGCGCTTGATTTTCGCCGCGCCAGAGGCGAGTTTGGCGCCCGGCTGGCGGGCGGGACCCCTCAAAGCAGGATGTCGGGAGGATATTACGTGGCGGACCATCAGGTGCACGATTTGACGCCGGAAGATGTCGCAAAGGGGATGGCGGAGGGACGCTATCTGCTCGTCGACGTGCGCGAGCCGAATGAGGTCGCCGTGGAAGCCTATCCCGGCGGCGTGGTGGTTCCGCTGCAGTCGTTCGATCCGGCGGCCATTCCGGACCCCAAGGGCAAGCAGGTGGTGTTCGCCTGCCGCTCCGGCAAGCGCTCGGTGACGGCGTCACTGGCGGCGCAGGCCGCGGGGCTTCCCTATGACAAGCATTTGGCGGGCGGCATCATCGGCTGGAAGGCTGCGGGATTGCAGACCAAGGCCGGCGGCTGAGTTTTCCAGGGACTGCTTTGAAAAAATGACCTCCATGAACAAGGTCTTCGCCGACCTTCCCGTCACCGTCTTCGAGGCGATGTCGCAAGCCGCGCGCGACAACAACGCCATCAACCTCGGCCAGGGTTTTCCTGATGATCCCGGGCCTGAGGATATCAGGCGCGCCGCCGCGGACGCCTCGATCAACGGCTACAACCAATACCCGTCGATGATGGGTATTCCGGAACTGCGGCAGGCGATCGCCTCTCACTATGGACGTTGGCACGGCCTCTCGCTTGATCCGATGAGCGAAGTGATGGTGACGTCGGGCGGCACCGAGGCGTTGACGTCGTCCATTCTTGCCGTCGTCGAGCCCGGCGATGAGGTCGTCTGCTTCCAGCCGGTCTATGACAGCTACCTGCCGATCATCCGGCAGGCCGGCGGCATCCCGCGGCTGTTGCGCCTCGAGCCGCCGGACTGGCGGCTCAGCGAGGAGATGCTGCGCAGCGTCTTCAACCACAAGACCAAGGCAGTGCTGTTCAACAACCCGCTCAATCCGGCTGCCGTGGTCTATCCGCGCGAGGACCTCGAATTGCTGGCGAGGTTCTGCCAGGAGTTCGACACCATCGCGATCTGCGACGAGGTCTGGGAGCATGTTACCTTCGACGGCCGCGAGCATATCCCGCTGATCACGATCCCCGGCATGCGCGACCGCACCATCAAGGTCGGCAGCGCGGGCAAGATCTTTTCGCTGACGGGGTGGAAGATCGGCTTTGTCTGCGCCGCGCCACCGCTGCTGCGCGTGGCCGCGAAGGTGCACCAGTTTCTCACCTTCACGACGGCGCCCAATTTGCAGGCCGCCGTCGCCTACGGTCTCGACAAGCCGGCCGAGTATTTTTACGACATGCGCAAGGAACTGGCGCGGAGCAGGGATCGCCTGACCAAGGGGCTCGAGAGCATCGGCTTTCCTGTCCTGAAATCACAAGGCACTTATTTCCTGACCGTCGACCTGTCGCCGCTCGGACTCAACGAGACCGACGTGCAGTTTTGCCACCGCATCGTGAACGACTACAAAGTCGCGGCGATCCCGGTGTCGGCCTTTTACGAACAGGATGCCGTGACGTCGGTGGTGCGTTTCTGTTTCTCCAAGAAGGACGCCACGCTGGATACCGCGCTGGAGCGTCTGTCGGACGCGGTACACCGCCGGAAGAGGTAGACGAGATGCGCGAGCGGACCCGCAATGTCGTCGGTTTCATTGCCGCGGTTGCCGCGATCCTGTCGTTGTCGCCGGCGCGGGCTGAAGAGCGCACGGTCAATTTCTACAATTGGTCGAACTACATGGCGCCCGGCGTGCTGGAGGATTTCACCAAGGAAACCGGCATCAAGGTGGTTTACGACACGTTCGACGCCAACGAGACGCTGGAGACGCGGCTGCTCGCCGGAAAATCCGGCTACGACGTCGTCGTTCCCACCGGCTATTTCCTGCAGCGCCAGATCACGGCCAAGGTTTTCCTCAAGCTCGACAAGTCGAAACTGCCCAACCTCGCCAACGCCTGGCCGGTGGTGACGAACCAGCTCGCGACCTACGATCCCGGCAATAATTACGGCGCCAACTACATGTGGGGCACCACCGGGATCGGCTACAACGTCAAAACGGCGCAGAAGATTTTGGGCGCTGACGCCAAGATCGACAGCTGGGACATCGTCTTCAAGCCGGAGAACCTCGCAAAATTTAGGGATTGCGGCATCCACATGCTGGATTCCGCCGACGACATCCTGCCCGCGGCGCTGAGCTATCTCGGTATCGATCCGAACTCGACCAAGCAGGCCGATCTGGAAAAGGCAGCCGATCTCGTCGCCAGGATCAGGCCGTATGTCCGCAAGTTTCACTCGTCGGAATATCTGGGCGCGCTGGCGTCGGGTGAAATCTGCTTCGTGGTCGGCTGGTCGGGCGACATCATGCAGGCGCGCAGCCGCGCGGCGGAGGCCAGGAACGATGTCGAGATCGGCTACACCATCCCGAAAGAGGGCGCGCAGATGTTCTTCGACAATCTCGCGATCCCGGCCGACGCCAGGAACGTCGCGGAAGCCTATCAGCTGATCGACTACCTCTACCGCCCGGAGATCGCGGCCAAGAACTCGGATTTCCTGTCCTACGCCAACGGCAATCTGGCGAGCCAGAAGCTGGTCGATCCCAAAATCCTGGGCGACAAGAACATCTATCCGGATGAGGCGATCCAGAAAAAGCTGTTCGTGATCAACGCTCGCGATCCCGCGACCCAGCGCATCATCAACCGGCTATGGACCCGGGTGAAGACCGGGAAGTAGAATCTATCGGCACGATCGCGCGGCGAAATATTACGGGTCAGCCTTCACGAGAAAAGTCGGACCGTCACAACAGCTGATTAGACACAGATCTGAATTCGCCCGATAAGCGGCGATGTTCATTCGCATTTGCCGCTAATGCCTGGTCCTTTGGCCGTTCCGTCCCCCGGCGATCTCCAGTTCATTGCTCGCCACGCACTAAAGACTCCTTTGCGAACCTCGCCCGTGCTGGACGCGCAGGTCGGGCGGATGATCCACGTCAAGGATGAGACCGTTCAACGCAGCGGATCGTTCAAATTTCGCGGTGCCGTACTTGGGGTAGGAAACGCCGAGCGAGGTGTTGTTGCTGCCGGAGCCGGAAATTTTCCAATCGCGGTTGGTTTGGCGGCTCAGGTGCTCAACAAACCAGCCTGTCTGATGATGCCGAGCGACGCACCAGATCTCAAACGAGATCAGGCGCGGAAAACCGGAGCTGAGATAAAGCTCGCCGAGCGGTCGGAGTTGACTGCACGTGCGCAGATGGAAGCGCGAGGACGCGGTTGGCGTAACCTGCATGCCTTCGAAGATATCGAGATGATTGCGGGAAGCTATACGCTTGGTTCCGAGGTGGCAGCCGCCATTGAGGCGAGCAGTACTGCTTCCGATGCGGTGGTCGTGGCCTGCGGTGGTGGCGGACTGGCTGCGGGTGTGACTCTTGCGCTGCGGTCGCGGTCTATTTCCGCTGCGATCTATGTTGTCGAGCCGGCCACCCACCGACGATATGCCCGGGCACGCGAAGCGGGGATGCCGGTCCGGATCGAACCTTCAGGGGATACGATATGCGATGCGCTGCGCTCGCGTCAGATCGGGACGCGCGCATTCGAAATCCTGGAACGGTCGAACGTCCGGGTGTGTGCGGTCGATGACCAGCTTGTGCAGGGTGCAATGGCGCTGCTCCACGAGACATGCGGCATCCGGGCGGAGCCGAGCGGAGCGTTGGCGATGGGAGCGGTCCTCGCAGGCGCCATCGGCAGCGAGCATTCGCGCGTATGGGTCATTGCTTGCGGAGGAAACGTGTAGGGTGCCGTCGGTAATGGAGGGGATACACGTGCGTGGAAATACATGCCGTTGTCGGCAAGATTTTCCGGTGTGAAACTTCTTTCGCGGACAGGACACCAGCAGTTTCAGGCATTTCCGCTTGGCACGGTGATTGCTTCCACCCTTGTTGCTGCGGAAGGGTGTATCGATGATTACGAGTATGGCTGGTGCCGGGAGCTATTTGCGTCCCGCGCAAACCTTATCGACGACGGTGTTGACGCGGGCCGACGCGTTACCTGTGCCCGAGGCAGATGCAAGCTCGGAAAAAGCGAAGCCGGGTATTCCGGTTTCGGACCTGAAGCAGCTCGACACATCAGGACTGAAGGCCGTCTCGATCAAGGACCATCCCGAGCTGCGCGACCGGATGGCGATGATGTGGTTAGCGACGCAAGCCGCTAACGCCGCCGCCGCCACCGATGTGCCCGACAATGCGCCGCAAAACGTCTATGCGACCGTCAAGGTCAACGGCAAGATCGTTGCCACCCTCTATAACGGCGGGTCGTCGGTGATGACGAACGCCGCTGCGGCAACGGTCGGAGACCTGCAGGATCCGCCCGGCCTGAACGGTGGCCCTGATCTGGCGCAATCGCGCGCGGAACGTATCGCGAAGGCCGTAGGAGGAACGATCGAGAAGGCTTCCACAGCGATCACGCAATCCGCATGGCGGCCACGTCAGAGCGTATCGACAAGCTATACTCGCCAGCAATTGGATGCGGCCTTCGAGGGGATGCAGGCGGAAGGGCAGAAGGCCATCGCCCAGCGGCAGACGGGTTATTCAGTTCTGCAGGGGTCCGCCGGCGCCTATGCGGACATCAACGCCTGAGGCTGCCTGGGGCAATGCCGTAAGATCCCGGATTCTGCTGCGCTACTGTTGCCGGAACCCGAGGCAGATTCTATAGCTGCCGCCGGGAGCATCACATGACCAACATCCTCACGTTCTTTTCAACGCGCACGCTGCTGCAGATCATCTTTGTCCTGGGGGCGACCGTCGCGATGAAGGCGTGGAGCCTCGGTTTGGTGTTCGGCGGTTAAACAAGCTGTAGCCCGGATGAGCCAACGGGTCGCGCGAATGCGCGCCCGATGACAGGCTCCGCGATATCCGGGGCCGGTGTCGCAAAGTCCCGGATATCGCTTTCGCTCATCCGGGCTACGAAGCTGCCTACCGCCAGCGGCGGTGCAGCCACAGCCACTGGTCCGGATATTCGCGCACCCAGCCCTCGATGACGGAGGTCACGGCCTGCATCGTGCCGGCGATGTCGATCTGCCCCGATGCATCGCGCACCGGCTTGACCTCTTCGGAGAGTTCGGCGCGGAAGCGATGGTTGGGCAGGCGGATGATGCGCACCCCATGGATCGGGCATTCGACCTGACGCACCAGCCGCGCCAGCGTCGGATTGGCCTTGGTCTTGCGGCCGAAGAAGGTGACCTCGACGCCGTTGGTCAAATACTGATCGACCAGCATCGCGACGTGCTGGTTGTTTTGCAGCGCTTCGGCGAGCTTGAGCGGCGCCTCGCGGCCGGCCGGAATCAACGTGCCCATTTTGACGGCGCGGATCCGCTCGATCGCGCGATCGGCGGATTCGCTGTTGGGCCGCCGGAACAGGATCGCGCAATCGAGCCCGTGCGCGACGGCGCCGAGCGCCGGTATTTCCCAATTGCCGAGATGGCTCGCGAAGATGATGGCCGGCTTGCCGTCGTCCCGCAGCGTATCGAATATCTGCTTGGTCCGCGCGCCGAACTCGATCCGGCTCGGCTTGTCCGGATGATCGACGTCGTAATCCCAGATGTGATCGAGATGGGCAAATTCAGCGCCGATGCGGCCAAGATTGTCCCAGACGCCGGCCAGGATCTTCTCGATCTCTTCCGGTGATTTTTCCGGGAAGGCGGCCGTGAGGTTCTCGCGGCCGATACGCTCCTCACGCAGCCTGCGGCCGATGAAGCGCGTGACGCGGCCGAAGAAATTGGCGGTCTTGTCCGGATCGAAATAGCGCGTGGTGCGCAGCAGGGCGATCGTCAGCGCGCCCACGACGGCTTCCGTGGCCGGCTTGGCGGCGTCGCGCAGGCGCGCCTTGGTGCGTAGGAGCAGGCGGTTCATGGGGACTACGATAGCGTTTTCAAGCGAAGTGGATCCCGGTTCGCGTCAAGAAAACGCGTCAAAACAAGAGGCCACGCAGCTGCTAGGCCGGTTCACGCGTCAGGATCAGCGAGGCATTCTGCCCGCCGAAGCCGAACGAGTTAGACATCACGGCGGTGACGCGGGCGTCGCGCGCTTTGTTGGCGACGACGTCGAACAAAATGGCCGGATCCGGAACCTCGTAGTTGATGGTCGGCGGAATCCGCTGATGCTCGAGCGTCAGCAGCGAGAACACCGCCTCGACCGCGCCGGCGGCCGAAATCGTATGCCCGACCATCGACTTGTTCGACGACACCGGGATCTTGGGCAAATGATCGCCGAACACGACGGCGGTGGTGTTGTACTCCATCTTGTCGTTTTCCGGCGTCGCGGTGCCATGCGCGTTGATATGGTCGATCTGCTCCGGCTCGAGGCCGGCATCCGCCAGCGTCTTGCGCATGCAGCCGATGATCGGCTTGCCGTCGGGGCTGGAGCGGGTGCGATGGAAGGAGTCGGTCAGTTCGCCGCAGCCGGCGACGACGCCCAATATCCTTGCGCCCCGCGCCATTGCGGACTCATAGCTTTCCAGCACCATCGCGCCGGCGCCTTCCGCCATCACGAAACCGTCGCGGTTCTTGGAGAATGGTTTTGAAGCTGCTTGCGGCGGATCGTTCTGCGTCGATAGCGCCGACAGCAGCGAGAACCGCACCAGGGCTTCCGGATTGACCGAGCCGTCGGTTGCCACGCAAAGGGCCGCGTCGGCGTCGCCGCGGCGAATCGCTTCAACGCCGAGCTGGATCGCGGTCGCGCCGGACGCGCAGGCGGTCGAGAGCGAGATCGGCGAGCCCTTGGTGCCGTAGGTCTCGGCCAGATGGCTTGCCACCGAGCCGAACATGAAACGGTGATGGAACGCCGAGAACCGGCCGCCGCCGCTGACGCGCAGCATGTCCTCATAGCCGAAATCGGTCTTTCCGATCGCGCGCCCGAGTTCCAGCCGCTGCGGCCACTCGACCTCGACGGGCGCCACCGCGAGGAACAGCGGCCCGGGAAAGTCGGCCTTACCACCGATGGCGGCCTGTTCGAGCGCTTCCTCGGTCGCCAGTTTGGCCAGCTGCTCGGTCAGCCCCGTCGAGGAGACCGGATCGACACTGACGAAGTCGACCGTGCCGGCCATCGTCGACTTCAGGCCGTCGATCGGAAAGCGCGTCACGGTGCGAATGCCGGATTCGCCCGCGGTCAGCCTGGTCCAGTTGTCCTTCTTGCCGGCGCCAAGCGACGTCACGACGCCCATGCCGGTGACGACGACGATCGGCCTGCCGAATTTATCGCGTGGTGCTGACATGTTTCCCCCGTCGATGCTGCGCCGCAACTGCAAGCGCTCGCGCGCTCATTTCATGGTCTCGGCGTGATCCCGCCTGAACAGCGATGTGGTTCCGGATCACGCGCTACTTGATGGCCTCGACCAGCGCCATGCCTTCGCCCTGCCAGTGACCGGCCCCGAGCACCACAATCTGGTCCGGCACACCAGGCTTTTCAACCTCGAGCCCGGTCGGATCGTTGGGCGGAAACAGCGCGCCGCGCGACAGCGACAGTGCCGCCAGCGCCAGTCCGAGCGGAAACTGGGTTTCCAGCGTGTGGCCGAACATCGTCCCGGTCGCGCGCACGGCAAAGCCGGGATGCTGGCGCAGGAATTCCTTTTCTTCCGACGTTACCGGTCCGACGCCGGTGGCGCCGGTAATCAGGTTGCCGGTATCGCCGGTGACGCCGAGTTTCGGCCACAGCGCTTCCAGCGATTTTGTCACCGCGCCGGGTTGCTTGCGCTGGGCGAGGTCGGCGACCACCTTGGTCAGCCGGGCGTAGGGCTTGGCGCCGCGGGCTTCGGCGTGCTCGCGGGATTCCATCACCAGGAAGCATCCGGCGGAGCCGAGCGCGAAACCGCCTTTGTCGTCGCGCTGCCACACCGGAGCGTACTTCTCGGTCAGATTGAAGTCGCCGAATTCATAGAGGATGAGCAGATCGGGGCGCTCGCCATTATGCGCGGCGCCGACCAGTGCGATCTCGCTCTGTCCGGATTCGATTCGTGCCAACGCGATCCGCGCCGCATCGATGGAGGCTGCTTCCTCGCCCATGAAGGTGCGCGAGGTTCCGGACACGCCATGGACGATGGCGATGTTGCCGGCGAGCAGGTTGGAGAGCTGGGCCAGAAACAACGTCGGCCGCAAATCATTCATCAGCCGTTCGTTGAGGAAGGCCGGACTCGAATTGCCCTTGGCGTCGGCGTTCATGATCGCCAGGTCGACGGCAATGTCGCGCTCGCCGCCGCCGGCAGCCACGATCATGTCCATCCGTCCCAGGATTTCCTGGTTGCCTTTGACGCCGGCGGAATCCAGCGCCAGCCCGGCGGCATAGGTGCCGATGCGCTGCCAGGCTTCCATTTGGCGCTGGTCGCCCTTTTTCGGGATCTGGGCGTCGAAGCTGACCGGGGCGAGGGGATGGACGATGTAAGGCGCGAAGCGCTTGTCGTCGACATTGATGCGCTTCTGGTTCAGCGCATCCCAATGCGCGTCCAGTCCCTCACCGAGCGAGGACACGATGCCGATGCCGGTGATCCAGACTTCCTTGGCACCCGATGCCGTGGGTTCAGTCATGCTTCAGCACCTGCATGGGGAACCCGATCTTTTCGGCCATCGCATCCATGTGGACGCGAAACGCAGGGTCGGGGAATGGGGTAAGGCCAAAGGTTATTTCAGCGCTGCACTTCAAGTCCTTGCCGATGCGGCCCTTGGCCTTGGTGACCGCAAAGCCGGAACCTTCGTGCTCGACCTTGGCTTCGATCGTCAGCAACTGACCGGGGCTGACGAAACCCCGCATCTTGGCTTCCTTGACGATGGCCAGGAACGGCATGCGCTCGAACTTCAACACGCCGAGCAAAAGCCAGCCCGAACTCTGCGCCATCGCTTCGGTCAGCAAGACGCCGGGCATGATTGGAAAGCCGGGGAAGTGCCCCTCGAAAATGGTGTGCTTTTCCGGAACCTGGGCTTCGACCACAATCGTCCGTTCGCCGAGATTGAGGTCGACGATACGGTCGATCAGCTTGAAATAATCAAGGTCCATGGTGGGCGGTTACGCGCCCGTGCCCGCGTTCTTGGCCGCGACCAGTTCGTCGATACGATCGGCGAGGTTCTTCAGCACGAAGTACTGTTCGGTCGTGGCCTTGCCGTCGTTGACCTCCTGGGTCCATTTTTCGAGCGGCATCTTGATCCCGAACGCCTTGTCGATCGCAAAGGCGATGTCGAGAAAGTCCAGGCTGTCGATGCCCAGATCGTCGATGGCGTGACTCTCCGGCTTGATCGTGTCGCGCGGAATGTCGCAAGTCTCGGCGATAATGTTGGCGATCTGATCGAATGTAGAAGACATCATTAAGCCTTTGATATACTGGAGATAAATCCGGGACGGCTAGGAGGAGGCGGGCGCGGCGTTTTACCCCCGGCCGGAGTCGAGAGCCCGTATATCGGAGCGCAGCCTTGAGTTCAATGGAGGTTGGCAACCCCACCGTGGACCGATTTATAGGCAAAAACGGCCGTTTAGGCCTGCCTTCTAACTGTGCGGCATCACGGAAATCCGGGCGCAGTCCCGGCGTCCCATCAGCACGCAATCCTGAGTCTTGCGCAGATCGGCAATGCTGACCGCGAGCCAGATCCCGATCGCCGTCAGCGCCACGGTAAAGGACAAGGCGGCGACATTGGCCAGCATGCGATGGCGGAAGTCGTCCGGCTCGTCACGGGACCGTTCGTAGCGGGACAGATCGTTTGCCGCCGGTTGGGCATTGGTCGGGGCGGGCGGCTGGGCATTGGCCGCGGCAGGGTCGTCCCGCCGGCTGGGGGGATGGGCCGAGGTGCGCGGCCGGAATTTGACCACGACGTGCTCGTCATCCCTTTGTATGGGCAGCTGGGGCTTCACTGCAGTCGGTCCGCAAGGTTGTGGTCCTGTTTAGCATGCCGGCCGTGCTTCCAACATAAAATGTTGGTGCGCATCCACGCAGGCCCATCCCCGCAGAGTCTCATGGAACCTGCGCATGACGACCGCGGGCTATTTCGGCAGCCGCCCCATCATGTAGAACTCGTCGTTCGGCCGCATCGCGGTGACGTTGGCCAGCCGGTTCGACAGGGCAAAGAACGCGGAGATCGCCGTGATGTCCCAGATGTCGTCGTCGGAGAATCCGTGGCCGGCGATCTCGGCAAAATCCTGTTCGGAAACCGTGTTCGCCTCCTGGCTCACCTTCATGGCGAAGTCGAGCATGGCGCGCTGGCGCGGGGTGATGTCCGCCTTGCGGTAGTTGACGGCGATCTGGTCGGCGATGACGGGGTTCTTGGCCCGGATGCGCAGGATCGCGCCGTGGGCGATCACGCAGTAATGGCACTGGTTGGCGCTGGACGTCGCCACCACGATCATTTCGCGCTCGGCCTTGGAGAGGCCGCTGTCCTTTTCCATCAGCGCATCATGATAGGCAAAAAACGCGCGGAATTCGTCGGGGCGGTAGGCCAGCGTCAGAAAGACGTTGGGAACGAAGCCCGATTTCTCCTGCACGGTGAGGATACGGCTGCGGATATCTTCCGGCAGTTTGTCGAGGGCGGGCGTCGGGAAGCGTTTTGCGGCTGGCTGGGTCATGAAGAAATCCGGTTCGGCCACGAGATGCGGTGAACCGAAACCTTAGTCCAAGGCCGCGTCGGCGCAAAGTAGGTTTGAGGTTTGCGTGGATCTGCCTCGGCGATGAAGTTGCGCCATAGCCGGTCATGTCGGCAAGTACGCCGAACCGCCGGCTTCGGCACCGGCTTTTGCTGTCAACCATCAACGATACTATCGCTTCCGCCAAGATGCGATTTCATCTTTAAGGTCGGGATCGTTCGCCAATTCGGCGATTGCCTGCTTCGCCAGCGGGTTCTTGTCCCTGCGCTTTTTCAAAGCCGACAACAGCAGCACGCGGCTTTTGCCTTGCTTGGGATCTTTGGCGATCGCGATCAGCTCCTCCAGCGTCTCGTCCGTGACCGCGACCGATAGCGCACAAGCCAGGCCATCCTTCGCACCGAGCCGGAATTCCTTGGTATCACCCGGCCCCTTGATGCCCCAACCAATTGGGGCCTTGCGGTATTCCTCGACCAGCATCGGCCACGCCTTACGAACTTCCGCTTCGGGAACAGCTAAAGAGCGAGCAATGGTTTCCCTAAACACATCCGAGTATGGCATCTGTAGATGCTTCAAAAGAACAGGAATAGCCGCCTCGTATCTTTCAGCCACAGCAATCAAATCGCCTACCGATTGAATCTTCAATCCGGCTGTCTGTAGCTCCGCAAAAAGGGGAGCAGCCTCCGCGCGAATTCGGGCGACACTCGCTAAACGTTCCTGTTCTCGTGCCTTGTTGATTTCGCGCAGTCGAGCCATTTCATCATCGGTCAACTTCAGCCGCACGAAATCATCTGCCGTCAACCGTTCTAGCGCTTCGGTTGTCAACGGCGCTCGCATCGACGTTTTTTTCGTAGTCATCATGGGATATGCAAATGGTTGATCTGGCCGCTGTCGATTGCGTTCTGCAATGGCCCTGACGAAGTTGTATTCGACCGCGAGCAGGGGTTGAATCGAAAACCTAGGCTTTGGGCATAGTCCGAATAAAGGGAACGCTTGGTCAACCGCTCGACCCGAGCGAAAAAGCGACCGTCAGGCATTTGCTTTTTATCCGCACCGTAGTGCCGATCATTTGCCCGACGTGTCAAAATGTTTTTGTGGGTCAGCATCCATGCCAGCGAACCCCTTTGTTTCCATAGGGTTCCTTTCTTTGCATGGGGTTGTTTTCGATATTTTAGTTTGGAGGGCACCGGGTCGGCCTTTCGGCTGTCCCGATCAGCCCGCATGCCGCCGCAGCCCCTCAGCGCAGCGGCTTCTTCAACAGCGAGAAGCGGTCGGGATCCAGGCCCAGCGACGGCTGCAGCATCGGCGCTTCGACAGAACGCGGCTCCAGCGTTCGTGCGGCGGGCCGTTCGTTGATCATGGGATCGTTGGGAACGTCGCGATGCGAGGTCGCGCCGCGCCAGCGGTCCAGCACGGCGCTGACGAAATGCATGTCGTGGCCGGCGGCGACCGACGGTGCGGTCGCAATCGTGGCCTCGCTGCGCGGCAGTTGATGGATCGGCACTTCCTTGAAGCGCAGCCGCGTCGGCAGCGCCACGCCTTCGCCGAACGCCAGCACTTCGCGGGTGCCGAGCGAGGGCACGAACGACAACAAATTGGCGGCGGCGTCCGAGACGGCCGAGCGCAGCAGCGCCTGGTCGCGGTCGTTGGCAAGGCGCATCGCAAACAGCGTGTTGCACTGGGAGATGATGGTGGCGTCGAGTTCGGCCGGACGCTGCGTGACGAGGCCGAGATAGACGCCGTATTTGCGGCCTTCCTTGGCGATACGCGAGACCGCCTTGCGGGTCGGGCCGAAGCCGATATTGCGGTCGGCGGCGGCGTAGCGATGCGCCTCTTCGCAGACGAACAGCAGCGGCGAGACGCCGTCGCTCCAGAGGCCGAAATCGAACGCCATGCGGCACAGCACCGACACCACGGAATCGACGACTTCGGCGGGGAAGCCGGCGAGCTGCATGATGGTCATCGGCCGGCCATTGGCGGGCAGGCGGAACAGGTGGCTGATGACCTCAGCCATGGTGTCGCCGCCGACATTGGCGTTGTCGAACATGAACGCGTAGCGCGGGTCGTTGCGCACGGTTTCGATGCGCGAGATCAGCTTGTGATAGATGATGCGCGACGAGCGATTTTCCAGCTTGCCCATCCGCTCGTCGATCAGCGAAATCAGATCGACCAGGCGATACGGCACCGGCGTATCGACGGTATAGCCGATCGCCTTGGGATCGATCCGCTTCAGGCCGACGCGGTCGGCGTTCTGGTACTGGGTGTAGATGCCCTTCGCCATTGGAATGACTTCGGCGAGAATATCGAGCTCTTCGGGCACGCCGGGGCGGCCGGCGAACAGGACGTCGACGATCTCCTCGAAATTGAACAGCCAGAACGGCAGTTTCAGGTTCCGCGGGTTGAGCACCAGCGCCCGGTCGCCGAAGCAGCGGCCGTATTCGTTGTGGACGTCGAGCAGGAAGATGCGCAGGTTCGGCCGCGATTTGAGGATTTCGTTGAGCAGCAGCGACACGCCGGTCGACTTGCCGACGCCGGTGGAGCCGAGCACCGCGAAATGCTTGGAGAGCATTTCCTCGACGTCGACATAGGCGATGACGGAGCGGTCCTGTTGCAGCGTGCCGACATTGATCTGATCCGAACCGGTCGGGGCATAGACCGTGCGGAGTTCCTGATTGGTGATCAGCTCGACGGCATCGCCGATGGTCGGATAGTTGGTGACGCCGCGCTGGAATTTCGGACGATCGCCGCCGAGGATTTCGCCGAGCAGGTCGACGCCCGCGCTGGCAATGTAATTATCGGAGCTCGGCAGATCTTCGCAGGTTACGTCGGTGATCATGGCGACGATGGTGGAAGTTGCGCAGCGGATGCTGATGAAGCGGCCGACAGTGGCGCGTACTTCCGAGGTAGCCATCTGGCTTACCGCAAGAAGTCCGACCCGGGCGAGGGAGCCGCGCACCGAAATCACACGTCCGAAGGATGTCACGATGTTGAACCTGGCATGTCATGAGATTGGTCTGGCCGCATTATGGGCGGCCGGGACTAGCGAAACGGTTAAACCGGCGTGGTTCCAGATTGGCTAAATCTGTTGCATCCCGGTCAGGCTTCGTTTTGCAACAGGCGCCTGCCATGGCCAAACACGCCAGTTGTGCAGCAAAATCAGTGCTTTTTTGCATTTGTGCGCGCGCGTGCGATTGGCTCCGGATTAATCATTCGTTTACCACATCGGGGAGAGGCTGGATTTGATCGGGCCGGCAACGTCCGGTACCGGACTCGAGATCAAGTATCAGTCCGCGTATCGCGGTAACCGATTGCTAACCGCATGTTGTAACCCGCCTTCCATTTGTCGTGCGTAACGATGTCACGCTGGGACGGACCAGGTGACTTTCGATAGCGGCCATTACATGCCGGGCGATTCTGCGAATCCTGTAGAGAGAACCGGGACGGTGAGGCGCCTGGCGCTTTGTGCTGTCCTGATCGCCGTGGCGATTTCGGCTGGCGTGGCGACATCGGCGTGGGAGCTTCGCGAACGCGTACTGCTTGCCCTCGTCGCGATCCTCGCACTCGTCGTCGCTCTACTGCTGAGGCGCCATCGATTGTCCGAGCAGCGGCTCGCGACCGAACGGCGCCAGCTCACCGTTGCCGTGAACAATATTCCGCAAGGTCTTGTTCTCTATGACGCATCGGCGCGTATCGTTATTTGCAACCAGCCCTATATTGATATGTTTGGCCTGTCGCCGGATGTAGCGAAACCCGGCTGCACGATGCATCGCTTGATCGAACACCGCAAAGAAACCGGATCCTTTGACGGCGATGTCGACGCGTTCTGCAATGCCATCATCCGCACCGTGTCGCTCGGCAAAGCCACGCGGCAACTCACGGAAGCGCCGGGCGGCAGGGCGATCGAGATCGTCAACCGGCCGCTGAGCGCGGGCGGCTGGGTGGCCACGATCGAGGACATCACCGAGCGCACCCGCGCGGACGAGAAAATCGCCCATCTGGCGCATTATGACGGGCTGACCGACCTGCCCAACCGGCTGCTGTTTCGCGAGCGACTGGAACAGGCGTTGAAGGCGGTCCGACCGGGCGAACAGCTGGCGGTATTCTATATCGACATCGACGAATTCAAGAGCGTTAACGATGCCCTCGGCCATGCGATCGGTGATGAGTTACTCAAGGGCGTGGGCGAACGGCTGCGCTTGTGCCTGAAGGAAACAGATGTCGCGGCGCGGCTGGGCGGTGACGAGTTTGCCGTGATTCAAACCGGTATCAAGAAACAGGCGGAAAGCATTCAACTTGTTGAAGGAATTTACGCGGCGATCAGGGCGCCGTTCGAGTGCGCGGGCCACCTGATCACGACAGATGCCAGCATCGGCATCGCGCTCGCCTCCGGCGACGGGCTCGATCTCGACCAGTTGCTCCGGAACGCGGACCTCGCGCTGTACGGCGCCAAAGGCGACGGACGGCGGACCTACCGCTTCTTCGAGGTCGGTATGGACGCCCGCGCCAAGGCGCGACGAGTCCTGGAACTCGAATTGCGTCAGGCGATATCCGATGGCGGGCTCGAGGTCTATTATCAGCCGGTGCTCAATCTCGAGGACGGCAAGGTTTCCTCCTGCGAGGCGTTGCTGCGATGGCGCCACGCCGAACGCGGCATGATTTCACCGGCGGAGTTCATTCCGGTCGCGGAAGAGACCGGCCTGATCAACGAACTCGGTCACTGGGTGCTCAACACGGCGTGCGCCGAGGCTGCCAACTGGCCGGCGGAGATCCGCGTCGCGGTCAACGTCTCACCGGTTCAGTTCCGGAGCCAGACGCTGGCGCTCAACGTGGCGGCGGCCCTTGCTGCCTCGGGCCTCGCCGCATCCAGGCTCGAGCTCGAGATCACCGAGGCGGTGCTGATCCGCGACGACGACGGCGCGCTTCAGATGCTGCATCAGTTGCGCAAGCTCGGGGTACGCATTGCGCTGGACGATTTCGGCACCGGCTATTCCTCGCTGAGCTATCTGCAGCGGTTTCCATTCGACAAGATCAAGATCGACCGCTCCTTCATCAGGGATCTGGCCAGCGCAGGCGCCTCGTCGTCGATCGTCCAGGCGGTGGTGAACATTGCGGCCGCAAGCGACATGACGACGACAGCGGAAGGCGTCGAGACCGAGCAGCAACGAAACCTGCTGTACATTCTCGGCTGTACCGAGATACAGGGATTTCTGTTCAGCCCCGCGATAACAGCCGTGGACATTCGGCGGCTGTTGCTCTCGCACCGCGGCAAGGTGGTATCGGCGGCGTGAGTCGCCGGATTTGACGCCAGCCGATTTCGCGGAAGCGATCGGTTAGTTGGTGTTAATCCCGACCGGATCAGGTTCGGACAAATTTTTATCGATCGTCTTGCGCGCGCGGAACCCGCGGCCGCCAAGCGTTTCCGATGGATACTCCCCGAACAGCGAGTGATAATAGTGAGAAAAGCGTCCAAGCTCGATGAAGCCGTGCCGGATCGCCACCTGCGCGACGGTGACCGCCGCAGGATCGCTTTCCCTCAGAACGGAATGAATGGCGCAAAGCCGCTTGTGACGCAGGAACGATATCGGTCCCAAACCGAAAACGTCGTAGAATGCGCGATGCAGAGTCCGTCGCGACACGTTGAGATGGGCGCAGATTTCGGAAACATGGACGGGGCGGAGGCCGGCGGCTTCGAGATACTCGTCGACTTTCCCGACCAGTTGCGTCGCCGAGGGCAAAAGCCCTCTGGTGTCAGGCGGTAGCGATTGCACGATGGTTCCGCTCACGGCGTCGATGATCGAGCGCTTCCAGAAATCGGCGACGGTGTCGGACAAGGCGGTCTGCTGACGCGCCAGACGGGAAATGATCAGCGGCAATCGCCGTGTCGCCGCCATGCCGATCGAAGGGTCTGCCTGATAGACGTTCTTGTTGAGCCACGCGGCGGGGTCGCTCAATCTTGCTTCGCCCCTGAACAGCGACGGGACCTCGGCAAGATCGAGACGGATCGCGGCATAGGCCGCGGCGCCATGGAAAATTCCGTCATGCTCGGTACTGGGGGGCATGATCAGAACGTCCGCCGGACGCATATCGAAGGACCAGTGGGTAACCCGGTCGTCGGCATTGAGCAGCATCCCGATAACGAGCTTGTCGTCGGTCGAAACGCGTTGGGTTCGAACGCCCACCGAGAACGAACCGATGCTGAGCGAGAAGTCTCCGATGCCGACGTGACTGAGTGAGCCTCGAAACTTTCCACGGCCGAGTTGTGTCACCTCGACATGCGATCCTTTGATCGCGTTGTGAAGGCCTTCGAAGCTGTCCAGACTGGAGGTGTTGACCGCCAGGTGCCCGCTCATGTTTTGGCATCCCCATTCGATGCCCCGTCCCCGACTCGATCTAGCCACAACTCTTGCGCGCTCACAATGAATTTCGTCGGTTTCGCTGTTGCAAGAAGGCTCGCGCGACGCTTGCGGTCGTGATGAGAATCTTTGTCTAAAGTTTTGAATAGAACGGCATGCAGTTCGATCGATGCATTGATGGGTTTGCGAAGGTCTCCATTAAGGCTGAGGTTGCGCCTTTGCAGATTGGCACAAACTGCACATCACATGGCTTCGAGATTCATCTAGCCTGCGTGAGCGCCAATGCTTCGCGTCTCGTAAGCCTTTGAAGAGGCGGAGACTGTGCGCCAATCCGCCGCGCACGACAATTGCGCGGAAAAGGGAAGAGGGGCTGACTGATCTACGTCTGCCGTGCGCAACCACGAGGCGAGCGGCTGCAATAAGAAAAAAGGGCCGCCAATGCGCTCAACAAGAACCCGCTTCATCGATCTGGCTAACGCTCCCAACGGAATGCTCTGCGCGCTAGCCTTCACAACCTGCCTTGCCCTGACGCCTTCACCGGCATCGGCGATGATGGTAGCGCCCTCCAGCTTTCAGCAACAGCAACTCAAGCACGACAATCTGGTGACCGAAGTCCGCGCGCGAGCCGGTGGCTCGGTGCGCCGGACAACTGTCGTCGGTCCGCGTGGCAACGCGGCCAGCCGGACCGTGGTCCGCGGCGGCGCGGTCGTGCGTCCCGGTGTTGCGCGCCCCGGCGGCTGGGTGCGTCCCGCCCATTATTCCTGGCGTCCGGGCGGCGCGATCGCCGCCGGTGCGGCGATCGGATTCGTCGCCGCAGCCTCCGCCGCAGCCTATGCCGGCTCACCGCCGGCGCCGGGTTACTGCTGGTACTACTCCGATCCGAGCAAGACGCAGGGCTTCTGGGACGTTTGCCCGTAACCGCGCACGTCAGGAGTTGGGCCATGACGCTGCTGCAAACCGACATCCGGCAGGGCGACACGCCGTCGGAAGATGGCCGGACCGCCGACATGGTCCGCATTCCCGGCGGCACATTCCGAATGGGCTCCGACAAACATTATCCTGAGGAAGCGCCGGTACATCGCGTGACGGTGGACGGCTTCTGGATCGACCGCACGCCGGTGACCAATCGACAGTTCAAGCGGTTCGTGATCGAGACCGGGCACAAGACCTTTGCCGAAATCCCGCCCGATCCGAAGCATTATCCTGGGGCCCTGCCGCACATGCTGTATGCGGGTTCTCTCGTGTTCGAGCGGCCGCACTCGACCTATGATTTGCGCGACTGGAGCCAGTGGTGGTCGTTCATGAAGGATGCCAACTGGCGGCATCCGTACGGGCCCAGGAGCAACATCAACGTCCTGAACGATCACCCCGTCGTCCATGTGTCTTACTCGGACGCGCTGCTCTATGCGCGATGGGCGGGTAAGGACTTGCCGACCGAAGCCGAATGGGAGTTCGCGGCGCGCGGCGGGCTCGATGGCGCCGAATTCGCGTGGGGCGACGCGCTTACTCCCGATGGCGTGCATATGGCCAATACCTGGCAGGGCGAATTCCCGCTGCACAATCGCCATGAGGATGGCTACGAGCGCACCTCGCCGGTGACGACGTTTCCGCCGAACGGTTACGGCCTGCACGACATGATCGGCAATGTCTGGGAATGGACCTCGGACTGGTACTCGCCCCGACACGAAGCCGACGCGCCAAAGGCGTGCTGCATCCCCGAGAATCCGCGCGGAGGGCGGGAGGAGGGCAGCTACGACCCCCGCCAGCCGAACATCAAGATCCCGCGCAAGGTGATCAAGGGCGGCTCGCATCTGTGCGCACCGAATTATTGCCGCCGCTATCGCCCGGCGGCGCGACATGCCGAGGCGATCGATACCTCGACCAGCCATCTTGGGTTCCGGTGTGTGGTGAGGGACGTCAAATGACATCAGCTCCGACCTCGGCGTTTGCGCGTGCCCTGACCTGGCTCGCCGTTGCGCTGTCGGTCGTGCTGCTGGTCCTTGGGATCACCTGGTACGGATGGTCGGCCGAAATCCATCGCCGGTTCTGGGCGGACATCTTCGAACGCATCCATGGTCCGATGACGTTCCGCTTCTGTCTGCAGCCGGTGATGGCCGCGCTGGCGGCGCTGCCTGATGGCATCAGGGATGCGCGGCTCGGTCACAAATCATTCTTCTGGTCGGCGTGGTGGGACAACAACGCGTCTGCGGGACGATTGCGCGAGGGCGCGATCTCCACGGCGCGGGTCGTGCTGCTCGGGCTCAGCATGGACATGATCTATCAGTTCAAGGTGCTCGATCGCTTCTACCCTGCGGAAGCGTTGATGATGGCGATCCTGCTCGCGGTCATCCCTTACTTCATCTTTCGATGGATCGTCGAGCGCGCCGCCATCTGGTGGTTCGCGCGAAAGGGTACCGGCGCGTTGCTGTAGTTCAGAGGCGTTCAATGATGGAAAGCGTAAGCTCCAAATCCGGTTCCGATGTGATCTCCGTCGAACTGTCCTCGCGGCGTACCGGCATGTCGTTTCAGCGAACGCGCATGAGTGCGGACCGGACATTGATGTCGGTGATCCGGACGTCGCTTTCGCTGATCTCGTTCGGATTCACGATCTATCAGGTGTTCGAGAAGATGCGCGACCACAATGTCATCACGCACGCAGGCGCCGCGCGCAATTTCGGCGTTACATTGGTGGCGCTCGGCATCCTCATGCTGATCGGCGGCATCGGTTACCACCTGCAGTTCATGGGCCACCTGCGCGGCGAGCGGGCGGCGATGGCCGCGGATGGTCTCATTCATGCCCAGAGCAGTTTTCCGGTGTCGTTGACGCTGATCACCGCGGCGATCCTGCTGTTCATCGGCATCGCGGCCATCGTCAGCATGTTGTTTCAGGTCGGACCGTTTGGGTGACGAGGCTGAAGACGAAAAGGTGAAAAGCAACAAGCGCAATAGAGGAAATTGAAGCATGGCGAAGTCGGGAAAACCAAACATACTCTTCATCATGGCCGACGATATCGGCTGGTTCAATCTCAGTTGCTACAACCATGGTGTCATGGGCTACCGCACGCCCAATCTCGATCGTATCGCCAGAGAAGGGGCGATGTTCACCGATTTCTACGGCCAACAGAGTTGTACCGCCGGCCGCGCCGCCTTCATCACGGGACAGGCACCGATCCGCACCGGCCTCACCAAGGTCGGGATGCCCGGCGCAACGATTGGGCTGTCGGCGGAGGATCCATCCATCGCGCAGTTCCTCAAAAATCTGGGTTATGCCACCGGCCAGTTCGGCAAGAACCATCTCGGCGACCGCAACGAATTCCTGCCGACCGTGCACGGCTTCGATGAGTTCTTTGGAAACCTCTATCATCTCAACGCCGAGGAAGAGCCGGAGTATGCCGATTATCCAAAGGACCCGAATTTCCGGAAGAAGTTCGGTCCCCGGGGTGTTCTAAGGTGTAAGGCCACCGACAAGGATGATCCGACGGTCGATCCCCAATTCGGCAGGGTCGGCAGGCAAGTGATCGAGAATACCGGCCCGCTGACCCGGAAACGAATGGAAACCGCGGATGAAGAGTTCGTCGGTGCGGCGCTCGACTTCATGGAGCGGAAGAACAAGGAGGACGCGCCGTGGTTCTGCTACGTGAACACGACGCGGATGCACGTGTTTACGCATCTGAAGGAGTCATCCGTCGGCAAGACCGGGCACGGTCTTTATCCGGACGGCATGGTTGAGCTCGATGGCTTTGTCGGTCAGCTCCTGAAGAAAGTGGACGATCTTGGCGTCGCCGGCAGCACCATCGTCGTCTTCACCACCGACAACGGGGCTGAAGTGTTGTCGTGGCCCGACGGCGGCGCGACGCCGTTCCGCGGCGAGAAGGACACCAACTGGGAGGGGGGCTGGCGCGTTCCCTGTGTGATGCGTTGGCCAGGCGTTATCGAGCCCGGTCGCGTCATCAACGATATCTGTTCCCTGCAGGATTTCATCCCGACCTTCGCGGCGGTCGCTGGCGAGCCTGGTCTCGTGGAGAAGGTGAAGAAGGGCTACAACATTGGGGACAAGACCTACAAAGTCCATCTCGACGGCTTCAATCTTCTGCCCTTCCTTTCCGGCAAGGAAAAGGAATCGCCGCGCAAGGGCTTCATCTATTGGAGCGACGACGGCGAGCTGATGGCGCTGCGCTTCAACCAGTACAAAATGGTGTTCGCAGAGCAACGCAGCACCGGTCTGGACGTCTGGCGCGAACCGTTGTCGAAAATGCGAATCCCCAAGCTCTTCGATCTGCGCTCCGATCCGTTCGAGCGCGGCGAAGAGAGCTTCTCCTACAATCAATGGTTCGTGGAACACGTTCCCCTGCAATATGCCGCGCAGGCAGTGGTTCACCAATGGCTAGAGAGCTTCAAGGAGTTCCCTCCGCGTCAGAAGTCGGCGAGTTTCACCGTCGACCAGATAGTCGAGGCGCTGATGCCGAGAAGTTGAGAGCACACAGCCGATCAAGGCAGCGTTCCAGACAACAAAAATGGGAGTGCAAAAATGGCTAAGGCAAAACAGCCCAACATCCTCGTCATCTGGGGTGACGACATCGGCCAGTCCAATCTCAGCTGCTACACCCACGGATTGATGGGTTACCACACGCCCAATATCGACCGCATCGCCAAGGAAGGTATGCTGTTCACGGACAGCTACGGTGAACAGTCCTGCACCGCCGGCCGCTCATCCTTCATTACCGGGCAAAGCGTCTACCGCACCGGTCTGTCGAAGGTCGGGCTCCCCGGCGCGCCGATCGGCATGAACGAAAAAATCATCACCATCGCGGCTGCGCTGAAGAACCAGGGTTATGCCACCGGTCAATTCGGCAAGAATCATCTCGGCGATCTCAATCACATGCTGCCGACCAACCACGGCTTCGATGAGTTCTTCGGCAATCTCTATCACCTCAATGCCGAGGAGGAGCCGGAGATGGACGACTATCCGGCCGATGTACCCGGCTTCAAGGAGCGCTTTGCGCCGCGCGGCGTCCTCAAGTCATGGGCAACGGACAAGGATGATTCCACCGACATGCCGCGCTGGGGCAAGGTCGGCAAGCAGAGGATCGAAGATACCGGTCCGCTTACCCGCAAGCGCATGGAAACCTGTGACGATGATTTTGTCGCCGCGGCCATCGATTTCATCAAGCGGCAAGAGACGGCGGGCAAGCCCTGGTTCGTGTGGGTGAACACGACGCATATGCATTTCATCACGCATCCAAAACCGTCGAGCAAGGGACAGGCGGGTCGCTGGCAGTCGGGCTATCATGACACCATGATCGACCACGACAAGAATGTCGGTCAGCTGCTCGACTTCCTCGACCGGGCCGGTCTCGCCGACGACACTTTCGTGCAGTATTCGACCGACAACGGACCGCACCGCAACACCTGGCCGGATGGCGGCATGACGCCGTTCCGCTCTGAAAAGAACACCAACTGGGAAGGCGCCTTCCGGGTGCCGCTACTCGTGCGCTGGCCCGGCAGGATCAAGCCTGGCTCGGTGGCCAACGGCATTGTGCAGCATCACGACTGGTTCCCGACTTTCCTTACCATGGCGGGCGAACCTGAGATCATTGAGAAATGCAAGAAGGGTTATCAGGCGATAGGCCGCACCTACAAGAACCACATCGATGGCGTGAATCTGCTGCCTTACCTGACGGGGGAAGCGAAGGAGAGCCCGCGAAAACTCTTCTTCTACTTCAGCGACGACGGCGACGTGCTCTCGATCCGCTATGATAACTGGAAGATGAACTTCATGGAGCAGCGCACCGAAGGCACCATGGCGGTATGGGTTGATCCGTTCGTGCGTCTCCGCGGGGTCAAGCTGTATAATCTGCGCACCGATCCCTACGAGTTCGCAACCGTCACTTCCAACGGCTATTGGGAGTGGATGATGCAGCATGCTCCGTTCATCTACATGGCGCAGATCGCTGCGCAAAAATTCGCGGATACCTTCAAGGAGTTCCCCGCGATCCAGCCGCCCAACACCTTCACCATCGACGACGCCTTGAAGATGATGTCGAGCATGGCGAGCGGCGCGAACCGTTAGGCGACAATGCAGGGGGCGGCCATGGTGCCGCCCCCTGGGTCTGCCCCCCTTGAGCCGGGACTGCGCCCGATGAAACAATGGCTAATCTTTGCAACCGAGAACGCCATCGTCATCATCGATGCGCTGGCGCTCGTCATCATCGTCGTTGGCACGGTCGAAGCTTTCGTCGGCGGTTTGCGGGCGATGCTGGGCTCGCCGTCGGGGCACGAACGGCGCGATATCTGGCTCCGCTACGCCCGCTGGCTGGTCGCCGGACTGACATTCCAGCTTGCAGCGGACATCATCGAGACGTCGATCACAACCAGCTGGGAAGCGGTCGGGCGGATCGCCGCGATTGCGCTGATCCGCACCTTCCTCAACTACTTCCTCGATCGCGACCTGGAAGAAGTGCGCCAGCGGCAGCGCGAAGGACCGCCGTTGAGGCCGGCATGAGGTATCAGCGATGTTGAACCGACGCAGCCTGTTGGCGCTACTGTTCGCCGTTTCAGCGATCGGCGCTGCCTGGGCGCAGCCGTCGTCGGACCCTTTGCCGTCCTGGAACGACGGCGCCGTCAAAAAGTCCATCACCGATTTCGTTGCACGGGTTACGACACAGGGCGACGCCGACTTCGTCCCCGTCGAACAACGCATCGCCGTCTTCGACAATGACGGCACGCTGTGGTGCGAGCAGCCGGAGTATTTCCAGGCCGTTTTTGCGTTCGATCGCGTCAAAGCGATGGCACCCAGCCATCCGCAATGGAAAAGCCAGCAGCCGTTCAAGGCGTTCCTTTCCGGTGACAGGAAGGCGCTGGCGGAGCAAGGCGAGAAGGGCGTGCTGACGCTGGTGGCCGCGGCGCATAGTGGCATGACCACGGACGAGTTCGCAAAGTCCGTCGCCGACTGGCTCGCGACCGCAAGACATCCGCGTTTCAACCGGCCCTACAACGAACTGATCTACCAGCCGATGGTCGAACTGCTGGCCTATCTCCGCGCCAATGGCTTCAAGACCTTTATCGTGTCCGGCGGCGGCGTCGAGTTCATGCGGGTGTGGGCTGAGAAGGCCTACGGCATTCCGCCCGAGCAGGTGGTGGGCTCGTCCGGCGTCACGCAATACCGGCTCGACGCCGCTGGCAAGCCGTCGTTGTTGAAGACGGTGAAAGTGCAGTTCATCGACGACGGGCCGGGCAAGCCGTCGGGCATCAACATGATCATTGGCCGCCGCCCGATCCTCGCCTTCGGCAATTCGGACGGCGACCATCAGATGCTGCAATGGACCATGGCGGGAAGCGGCCCGCGCTTTGCCGGCATCGTCCACCACACAGATAGCACGCGGGAATATGCCTACGACCGCCCGTCGAAGATCGGAAAGCTCGACAAGGCGTGGGAGGAGGCGAAGGCGAAGGGATGGACCGTCGTGGACATGAAGCGGGACTGGAAGAGGGTTTTCGCGTTCGAACCATGAACGGATGAAGGCATCAAAAGGAGTAGCACGTAATGACCGGACTTATTTCTGCGGCAACTACTCTGTTTCTTGCGACGGCGATGGCAGCAAACGCGCAGGCGCAACCCGCCCGTATCGCGGATCAGGATATCAGCGACGCCTATATCTACCTGCTTGGCCGGTTATTGGTAACGCGTCAGCAGCAGCTCGACTTCCAGGAAGGTTTCAAATGGAATGAACTGGTGCATCGCAAGCCCGGCGCTGTGGATTGGCCGAACCCCAACCTCGACGTGGCCTACTCCGAAGCGTGGGTAGCGGTGGACGAAAGCAGCTGCACCATCGTCAGCGTGCCGAAAGTCGAGGGCCGCTACTATACGGTCCACTTCCTCAACGGTTGGGGCGAGACCATTGCCAATATCAATGAGCGCCTGTTTCCCAAGCGGCCGTTCGGCGAGTTCGCCGTGTGTCTCAGAGGCTCGAATGTCGCGATCCCTGCCGGAGCAACGCGCATCGATCTGCCGGTGAAATATTCCCGCGTGCTTGCGCGGGTCGAACTCGGCTCCCATCCGGACGCTGCTATCGCCTTGCAACACCAGTTCAAGTTTCGGGCAACAGGCACGCCGAAACTTCCGGAAATTCCCAAAACGCCGATATTCGAGCTGGAGAAGTTGCCGGGAGTCGAAGCCTTCGAGGTTGCCGACATCGCGCTCGACGGTGAACCGGATCTCAGCGTCGGGCTGGAAGCGTTGGCCCAGAACGCCCGCGATATTGGCAAGGCCGTCAAGGACCCGGCCGAACGGGCGCGCGTCGATCAGGTCATCCGCACCCGCGCTTTCGGCGATATCGGCAAGGCCAGCGCCATCATCGGCCACGGAACGGTGCAGAATGGCTGGGCGCGTCCCGGTGTCGTCGGGGAATACGGCCTCGATTATTTGGCGCGGACCATGGTCGACAATGGCGGCATCTGGGCCAACATCAAGCCGGAAGTTCTCTACTATCGAGGTAGCCTCGATCAGGCCGGAGCCGAGCTAAGCGGTGACAACGTCTATACGCTGACCTTCCCCAGGGATGGCTTGCCGGCTCAGTACGCGACGTTCTTCTGGTCGGTCATCGCCGTCGATGGTCACCGTTTTCGCGTGCTGCCCAATCCCCTCAACAGGTTCCTGCTCAACAATCAGTCCGGCGTGAAATACAATCCCGACGGCTCACTCACGCTCTACTTCGCCGACCAGAAGCCGGCTGACGCGCCCGACAATAACTGGCTGCCGACGCCGAAGGGGCAGAAGTACCGACTGACTTTCCGGTTCTACCGGCCGACGGAAGGCGTGGCGAACGGCACCTACTATCCACCGCCGCTGATCAAGCGGTGACGGAAAAGGAGGGAGCGATGACAGTCGGTGCAAGGTTCTCGGCCTCTTCATCTTCGGTGTGTTCCTCACCTTCGGGATCATCGCGCATTACTGTGCCGGCGCACGCTGGCCAACCGGCGAATTGTTCAAGCAGAACATCACGCTGTGGTGGGCCTGCCCATGGACGCTGTCGGTCGCAGCCGTGCAGGCCGGCGGGCTTGGCATGGTGGCAATGGGTCTCACGCTGATGCTGGCCGCGCGGGTATCGCCAAAACACCCGGCGGCAGAAGGCTCGGCGGCGCTTTGGTTCTGCATCGTCGGGCTGCTCGGCGTTTTCGCCGTCGGCTACCCCCGGCTACTTCGTCTTCGATGCGATCTGGCCGAGCTATTACTACTCGCCAGTAACAACCGGAAAGAACGTATGGCTGCTAGGGCAGGCGCTTTTCATAGCAGCATATTTCGCGGGCGCGATCCTGGCGTTCAACACGGTGCGGCGTGCGCTCAATGCGATTCCGGTGGAAGCCGGAATCTGATCGAACAGGAGAGTATACAATGAGCAGTACAAATGATTCAGGACTCGATCGGCGCAACCTGCTCATGGCGGGGGCGACACTCGCCGCTGCTTCGACCCCGACTGTGGCACGTGCGCAAAATTCATCGCTGAACCCACAGCCTCTGCCACCGTCGCCGGAATGGGCTCGCGCGCTGCCACCGGGGCCGGACGCACGCGTGAAGATCACTGAGGCTTACGCCGCCCACGTCGCGCGCGACGCCTTCTTCTGGGCATGGCCGCTGGTCAATACTTATAACCGCCGGCTTGCATTCTCTAAGATGACGGAACAGCGGTATGTCGGCCCGTTGCTCGAGGCGCCGCTCAACCGCCTCACGATGCTCACGGATTACGTCAATCCGGAAGAGCGCAATGTCGCGTGCCCGAACCAGGATGTGGTTTACGGCCTCGGGATGGTGGCGCTGGATGTTACTCCGGTGGTGGTTCAGGTGCCGGATTTCGGCGATCGCTTCTGGGTCTATCAAATCGTCGATTTGCGCACCGACAGCTTCGTTCAGCTCGGCAAGATGTACGGCACCACGCCCGGCTTCTACCTCCTGGTCGGGCCCGACTGGAACAGTGAAGTGCCAAAGGGCATCACCCGCGTATTCCGCGCGTCGAGCAATACAGGCCTTGTCGCGCCACGTATCGCCCAGAACGACACGCCGGAAGACAAGCGCGCTATTCAGGACGTGCTGACCGGTATCGCGATGTACCCGGTCGCGGAGTACGACGGGCGTGCGAAAAGGGTCGAGTGGAGCAAGCTGCCAAAAGTCCCCGGCGCGCCTCCCGGCGAAGAGGAAACGCGCTGGGTGCTTCCTGAAAAGTTTTTCGACGTGCTTCCCATGGTACTCGCCGATGCGCCGCCGCTGCCCGGCGAAGAAGCACGCTACGGGCAATTGCTCGCCGTGCTGGCTGCCGCCAAAGATAATCCAAAAGTAAGACATGCGATGATTGAGGCCGCCAAAGACGCCGAAGAGAAATTGGTAAATCCATTGTTCCAGTTCCGTAACTACGGCCAGCAATTGCCTCACAACTGGAGCACTATCTCCAACGAGTCCGCGTTCGGGACGGACTATTTTACGCGTACAGCGGTTGCCAAATCGAACATCCTGGTAAATTCGCCAAACGAAACGAAGTATTTTTATCAGGACCTCGATGCTTCGGGGGCACGGCTCAACAACGCCAACCGCTACACGGTCACGTTCGCGAAAGACGGCACGCCTCCCGTGAATGGCTTCTGGTCGCTCTCGATTTACAATCAACACCATTTCTTCGTGGCAAACCCGATTAACCGCTTCTCGGTCGGCACCAAGAACAAGGACCTCAAACCTGCCGGCGATGGTTCGCTCACCATCTACGTGCAGGCCGAGGCGCCGGCCGATCCCACACAGCGCGCGAACTGGCTGCCTGCTCCCAAGGGAGATTTCTCGCTTTACGTCCGAGCCTACTGGCCGAAGACGGAAGTCACGGAGGGGTCATGGACGCCGCCCGCGGTGCAGCGTGTCGGTTAGGAGACGCAGGTGAACGACCACAACGTAAATCCCGGTTGTCTTGCGGGACCAGGCATCGGCTATCTGCGCATTAGGAGTTTGACTGTGAAACGTGCCGCCTTCGGACTGATCTCCCTTGCATGGGTAGCGTCGCTGGGCCCGGCATCTGCTCAAGGTGTCACCGAGCAGGAGGCCTACGCGATCGCCAAGGACGCTTATGTTTACGCTTATCCACTGATGCTGACGCAGGCTACCGTGCGCAAGCTTGGTAATTTTGCTCAGGCCGTCGATGGCGATGCGTATGGGCCGCCTAACCAGTTCCATCACGCACGCCACTTTCCCAACGCCGACGACAGGATCGTGATCCGCACGAATGTGGACACGTTGTATTCGGCGGCCGTTCTCGACCTGAAGGCCGAGCCGATGGTCTTATCGGTGCCGGCCGCTGATCGTTACTTCATGCTGCCGATGCTCAGCCTCTGGACGGATGTATTCGCCGTGCCTGGCACACGCACCACCGGCAGGAACGTAGCGCGCGATTTCCTCGTGGTCGGACCGCAATGGCGAGGCACCGCGCCTGCGGGTCTGGAGGTGATCCGCAGCCCCACGCGCTATGTGTGGATCATCGGCCGCACGCAGACGAACGGCGTCGCCGACTATTCGAACGTCCACAAGGTCCAGGACGCGATGAAGCTCCGGCCGCTCTCTGCGCGAGGCAAAAGCAGCTATGTGCCGCCCAACGGCAAGGTCGATCCCGCCATCGACATGAAGGCGGCGCCGCCCGACGTGGTGGACAAGATGGACGCGGCAACTTACTTCGGAAGGTTCGCTGAGCTGCTCAAGGACAACCCTCCCAATCAGGTCGATTATCCCATCGTCCATCGCCTCGAACGAACGGGCTTCAAGGTCGGCCAGAGCTTTGATCTCGCGAAGAGTCCGGCGAACATTCGGCAGGCGTTCGAGAAGGGCCATGCCGACGGCCGGGGGCTGGTGCTCGCCGAGGGCAAGAAGGCCGCCGGTATCGGCGGCAAGGGCTGGATCTACACCACGCGCAGCGGAACTTACGGCACGGACTATCTCTATCGCGCCGCCATCGCGCAGTGCTGTGTCGGAGAGAACCTGCCGCAGGACGCGGTCTATCCATCGCTGTCCAGCGATAGCCAGGGCCAGCCGCTCGACGGCAAGAGCAACTACGTGCTGCACTTCGACAAGGCCAAGCTGCCGCCTGTGGATGCTTTCTGGTCGGTGACGGCCTATGACATCGACGGCTATTTCATTCCGAATCCGATCAAACGGCAGGCCATCGGCGACCGCGACAGGCTGATCGCCAACGCCGACGGCTCCGTCGACCTCTACATCCAGGCCGAGTCCCCAGGCAAGGAGAAGGAGGCGAACTGGCTGCCGGTCGGCAAGGCGCCGTTCACGCTGCTGATGCGGCTCTATTCACCGCGCGAGGTATTCCTCGAAGGCAATTGGGCGCCGCCGGCCGTGGTGCGGCAATGAGCGAGGATCGCACATGAACGGCTACGACATCTTCGCCTGGATCGTGCTGATCATCCTGATTGCCTGCGTGGTCGGTGTGTTCTGCATCGCCGGCGGGCTGCCGGGGCACATTGCGAGGAGCCGCAACCATCCATGGGCGGAGGCGGTGACGGTGGCCGGCTGGATCACGCTGATCTGCGGTTTTGCGCTGTGGCCGGTCGCGCTGATCTGGGCCTATGTCGACATTCCGCGTCCGCGCGCGGAGACACGGCCATGATGATCGCGCTGATGGCGGCTTACCTGGTCTTTCTGTTCGCCATCGTGCGGCTCGGCATCGTGCGCTTCAATCCGTTCTGGAAGGGGTCGCCCTTCATCGTGCTGCTGCTGCTCAACCTCGGCCTGTTCATTCCGATGGGCTGGGGCGCGCCGCAGGGCCCGGCGCTGGTCGTGCGCCATGCCGTCTCGATCGTGCCCGATGTCGCAGGCGAGGTGCTCGACGTTCCCGTCATGGCGAATACGCCGGTCAAGCCCGGCGATGTTCTGTTCCGCATCGATCCCGTGCCGTACCAGGCGCAGGTCAGGACGATCGAAGCGCAGCTGAAACTCTCGGCAACGCGCCTGGCCCAGATGACGCAACTGTTCGAGCGTGATTCCGGCCGCGGCTTCGATGTCGAGCAGCGGCAGTCCGAGGTCGACCAGCTCAAGGGTCAGCTCGAGGCGGCGCAGTGGAACCTCGACAAGACCACCGTCCGTGCGCCGGGCGAGGGCTATGTCACCAACCTCGCGCTGCGCAAGGGCGCTCGCGTGGCCAACCTGCCGCTGGCGCCTGTGATGGCGTTCATCGACACATCAGGCACCATCATCGGTGTCGAGATCAACCAGATCGATGCACGCCATGTCGAGCCGGGGCAGGAGGCTGAAGTAACCTTCAAGTTTGCACCCGGTCATATCTACGCGGGCAGGGTGGAAGGCGTACTGCAGGCCATTGCCACGGGACAGGCGCAGGCGTCCGGCACCGCCGTCATGCCCAAAGCGATTGAAGCCGCGCCGTTCGTGGTGCGCATCAAGCTTGATGATGCCGAGGTCGCGCGGAGGCTGCCGGCCGGCTCGACAGGCACGGCTGCGATCTACACCGAACATCTGAAACCAACGCACGTCATTCGGCGCGTCATCCTGCGCCAGGTCGCGATATTGAACTATGTCAATCCGTTCTAACCTACTTCAGGTGCCTTGGTCCGCGCGGCGTCACCGGTTTCTCCGGAGCGGCCGGCGTGAAGCTCAGGGTCGCCATGAATGTGGCATTCGCCGGCCGGTTCTCGGTGAAGACGTCCGCGTAGCCGCGCAGGTTCAGATAGCCGGTGTAGCCTTCCCACGCCGGAAAGAAGAAACCGATCTGCGGGCCGATGCCGATTGCCGTGCCCCTGTTGGCGCCGAGCTTTGCGCCGGTGCCGGTGTCGCCGGTGACCTGCTGATAGACATAGCCGACGGCCCCAACGTGAACGCTCTTGCCGATAAACTGCGAAGCCGCCAGGTCGGCATGAAAGTCGATGCCGTTGCGGTAATCCAGAGCCGTGTTCGTGCCGCTGAAGCTGAAGCCCCCGACCACCGTAAACTCCTGGCCCGTCTTCGGATTGAGATAGGTGTAGCCGGCGCCGCTATCGACCGCGACAAAACCGGGACTGAGATTCGCGAGGCGGGTGGAATCATAGGTACCGGTCGGTATATTGCCGAACACGTAGGTCATGAGATTGTGGACGCCGAAATTCCACTTCAGGGTACCGATGTAATACACGTCGCCCCAGGTGACCCGGTTGTCGAAGGCCGAGCCGGAAATCGTGTTGCCCCGCGGCCCTGTCAGCGTCGCGTTGATATCGACGCCGATATTGCCGGGCACGGTCGCCGCACCGATCGTCAGCTGGCCGCCGAGCACAGGTGTCGCGAAAGTGTAGGTCGGCAGGAATACGCCGACATCCGCTTTTGCGCGCAGCCCGGCAACGATGTTGGAATTGTTCTGGAGGGCTTTGCCTCCGCCGGCTGTGGCGTCGAGATGAATATACTGGAAGGTATAGCTCATCCCGGGCTGGCCAGGCACTGCGGAGAGGCTGCCCATGGTGCCCGGCAGCCAGAACCCGATGCCGCCGTTGTCCGCCTTTGCAGCAACCGGCACCAAAGCGATCGCGGTGAACGTCAAGACTGCGAGCGCTTGTTGCGACCATCGATCCATCGTTTGGATTCTCCCGAAGGCGCCAAAACACAGTTCATTCTAGAAGAAGGCAAAGCTGGTTTTGCGCCTCATTTAGGGTTCGGCCCGCACGGCCGAAGGTTTTTCCTGGGTAGTGACTTAATCGCCACGCGGCCTTGCCGGTTAGACTGTTCCAATGCTGCATTTCGGGACAACCAATATGCAGTTTGTGCCACCGCTGCAGGTTGCCGTCCTAATCAGTTCTCAATAGTTGCCATGCGAAGGTGTTCTGATGTCAGGCGTTGCGGAGCGTCCGCCTGCGAAATCCCGAAGACGGAGCTGGAGGTCCAGAGATGACCAGCAACCGTTCCGAAGAACAGCACAAGATGCGTATCGGGTTTCGTACCTCGATCGTTACGCTGTTCGTGGCTGTGGTGCTGTTTGTCGGATTGACGCTGGTCTATCTCAGCTTCAGCCGCGTTTCGCGGATCACGCAAACGGCGGCGAGCACCTTCATCGACAAGGTGGCGCAGCTCGGCGCCGACCGGATCGATTCGAAATTTCGCAACGTGCGCGACAGCCTCGAAATTCTCGCAGGCCTGCCGTCGATTCAATCGGCCGAAATCGAGGACAATTCGCGGCTCTATGGCCTGATGGCCTCGATGCTGCGCAACAACCCCCAGATTTTCAATCTCTATGTCGGCTATGAGGACGGCTCGTTCCTGGAAATGGACGTGATCGATCGCGCCAAGCCGGCCTTCCGTGCCAGCCTCGGCGTGGACGAGGATGCCGCTTTCCGGGTGGTGATCATTTCCCGCACCGGCGCAGCGTCGTCGTCGCCTGTCACATTGTTCCTTTCGGAGAACCTGATCCAGGTAGCGGAGATCAAGGCACCGACCAGCTACGACCCGCGCCAGCGTCCCTGGTATGTCGAGGCATTCAAGGACGAGAAAACGCTGCTCACCGGGCCGTATGTGTTCTTTGCGACCGGACAGCCCGGCTACACGTTACGGACGGTGTTGAAGGAAGGCCGGCGTGGCGTGGTGGCGGCCGATCTCCTGCTCAATCGCCTCGAGGCGATGCTGGGCGAACAGGGGCTCGGCAATTCCGGGCTTGCCTTTCTGTTCAACGATTCCGATCGGATCGTCGGCCATCCCGAGATGAGCCGGCTGATGGACGAAATTCCGGAACGCGGCGACGAACTGCCCTGGATGAATGCCATCAAGCTGCCCGGTCTCATGCAAGCGGTCGGGGCGTGGCGAAAGGGCGGCGCTTCCCAGCAGTTCTTTGCGGACGACGCCGGGCGCAGCTATGTCGCTGCCTTCCACGGCGTCGAGACGGCGGGCAATGCCAATATCAAGCTCGCGGTGATCGCGCCGCTCGACGAGTTCTTTGCGCAGATCATCTCGGAACGCAGGGGCTTGTTTTTGCTGGCGCTCGGATTTGTGCTCGGCATGCTGCCGCTCGCCATCTGGCTCGGCTCCATGCTCGCGCGGTCGCTGCGAAACCTCGCGCAACAGACCGACGACATCCAGCACTTTCGGCTCACGGATCGCCCGAGACTTCGATCGGTCATCGACGAGATCAACGAACTCGGCCGCTCGGTATACACGATGCGAACGGCGGTCCGCAATTTTTCGAGCTTCGTACCGCGGCCGATCGTGCGGCAACTCATCGAGTCCGGAGCGTCGATCGAACTCGGCGGCACGCGGCGGGAAGTCACCGTGCTCTTCACCGACGTCGCCGATTTCACCGCCAAGACGGAAAAGGCCGATCCCTCCGACGTCATGATCTTCACCTCACGCTATTTCGCAGCGCTATCGGAGACGATCATGAAACATCACGGCACCATCGACAAATTCATCGGCGATGCCGTGATGGCGTTCTGGAATGCGCCCGATGACGATCCCGATCACGTCGTTCACGGCTGTGAGGCGGTGCTGGCCTGCCTCAGGCGCAACAGCGAATTGAACGAACAGTTCCGCGAAGTCGGCTGGCCGGCCTATGGCACCCGCTTCGGCCTGCATGCCGGCGATGCCGTGGTCGGCAATGTCGGCTCTTCCGACCGCATGAACTACACGGCGCTCGGCGCGAACATCAATCTGGCTGCCCGCCTCGAAGGGCTCAACAAGAATTACGGCACGCGAGTGCTGGTGAGCGTCGCGGTGAAGGAGCGCGTCGAAGGGCGTTTCAGCTTCCGCAGCGTCGACGAGATCAGGCCGAAGGGATTCGCGGAAGCCGTGCGGATCTTTGAACTGCGTGGCGAGACGGACGGAGCTTCAGAGCATGCCTTCTGCCAGCGCTGGGAAATCGTCTACGCTGCGATCCGGAAGGAGCAGCCGGCCGCAGCGCTGGTATGGGTCACCGATTTTCTCGCTTTGTATCCCGGCGACGGCGTTGCGCGCTACCATGCCGAGCAGCTTCGTGCCGGGCTGCAGGGGATGCGTCTAGCAACGCCGGCCGGAGCGATCAAATGAGGCGCATACTGGGCCAGGTAAACAGGCGTCAGGTCCTGGCCGGTGGGCTGGCGGCAGGCGCCTGCCTTGCGGCGCCGGCGATTGTGCAGGCGCGGACGCGAGTCCGGCTCGGGTATCTGCATGTTGTCGCCGTCGATGGCCAGATATTTACCGGTCTCGACCGCGGTTCGTTCGACAAGCAGGGCATCGATTTCGAACTGGTCGAACGCAACACCGGGCCTGAAGTGTTCGAGGCCATGGCGCGCGGCGAGGTGGATGTGCTGTCGGCCGGCGGGGTGATCTCGAACTATCTGGCGCTCGGCGCCGGCCGTGCATTCCTGATCAACGACATCGAAGTAGCCACGGCACAGCTATGGGTGCGGCCCGACCTCGGCGTCCGCACGTTCGCTGATCTCCGGGGCAAACCCATTGCGACGACCACCAGGACGACCGCTCACATCTTTCTCGATCGCGCGTTGCGCGCCAACAGCATCGACATTTCCGAGGTCGAGGTTCGCAACAGCAGCATGTCGGCGGCAGTAGCTGCGTTCATTTCCGGCGAGGTCCCGGCGGTTGCGCTCTGGGTGCCTTTCAACATCACGGTTCGCGAGAAAGTGCCCGGCGCCGTCAAACTGGTGGATGCGTCGGCATTTTATCCGCAATCGGCTGTCGTTGGCGGCTGGGTCGCGCGCCATGATTACTATGGCAACAACAGGGATGTGCTTCGCGGGATCATTCGCGGCTGGGCGGACGCCAACGACTATATCCTGCGCAACAGCGCCGCTGCGGCGCAGGCTTTGCAGAAGAACCACTACCGCCATGCGACGGTTGCCGACATTACCGAAGCGCTCCGGGCGCAAAAGATGTTTTCGTCGCGGGAGTGGAAACGGCTCTATTCCGACGGCACGGTCGTCAAATGGCTTCAGCAGGTCAGCGACTTCTTCATGGCCGGCGCCGGTGTTACGAATGCGAAACCGGCCACGGATTATTTCGATCCCAGCCTCTATCTTGCGGAAATTCAGTGAGGGGGCGCCGCGACACCGGCAGTTCGTCCAGGCCTTGGTATTTCGCGACGCGGGATAGCCATGCCTCTGCTGCAGAGCTGTCGCCATCTTAATTGACACGGTCAATACCTGCACGCTATCCAAGCTCTAGCAAAGAACAAGAAACAGGGCAGGGTGGAACGCGATGAATCGCGACGGCGAGTCTTGAGCGATTTCGCGCGGCCTTCCGCGCTCGCTCCGTTCCGGATCCGGAATTATCGTTTCCAGTGGCCCGCCGATCTGCTCACCTCGTGGGCGTTCGAGATGGAGATGATCATCCTCGGCTGGTACGTGCTGGTCGAGACCGGTTCGGTGCTGCTGCTCACCGTGTTCGCTTCCCTTGGTTATATCGGCACATTGGTCGCGCCGATGTTCGGCGTCGTCGGCGACCGCATCGGCCACCGCGATCTCCTGGCCATGATGCGCGCGTGCTACGCGGTGCTGGCGAGCGTGCTGATGACGCTGGCGCTGTCAGGCCATCTCAGTCCACTCTTTGTTTTTATCGTCGCGGCGCTGATGGGGGTCGTCCGTCCGTCGGACCTCGGCGTGCGCGGCGCGCTGGTCGCGACCATCATGCCGCGCGATCAATTGATCGGCGCGATCAGCATCTCCCGAACCACGATGGATACCGCGCGCATTGCCGGCGCACTGAGCGGCGCCGGTTTGTTCGCCGCGCTCGGGATGGGATCTGCCTATATGGCGATCGTCTGTCTCTATCTCGTCGCGACCGTGCTGACGCTGTGCGTGGTGGCACCGGCCAAGCCGCATCCGGCCGGCGATACCGAAGGCGAGGCGCTGCGGCCCTCGCCGTTCCGCGACCTGATGGAGGGCGTGGCCTATTGCTGGACCACACCGCGCATGCGCGCTGCGCTGTGGGTCGCGTTCCTCGCCAACCTCACGGCCTATCCGCTGACCAACGGATTGCTGCCCTACGTCGCCAAGGCGATCTACGGCACCAACCAGACCGGGCTCGGCTATCTCTCGGCAAGCTTCGCCATCGGCTCGCTGGCGGGCTCGATCGTGCTGAGCCTGATCCACGGCATAAGGGTGGCGCGGCTCATGATTGCCTCGACCGTATTGTGGTACGCGACGCTGCTGCTGTTCGTGCAGATGCAGACGGTGCCGACCGCGATCGTCTGCCTTGTCATCGCCGGTTTCTCGCAGAGCCTCGCGATGATCTCGATCGCCGTCATCCTGATGCGCACGGCAGCCGAGAATTTCCGCGGCCGGGTGATGGGCGTCCGCATGATGGTGATCTATGGCTTGCCGTTCGGCCTTCTGGCCGCAGGCAGCTTGATCGACGAGATCGGCTTCGCCGCGACGGGAACGCTGTACGCGGCGGTCGGTCTCGCCTTGATGCTGGCGATCATGCTGCACTGGCGCGCCGATTTGTGGCCGGTGCATGCCCCGGCCAATGCGCGATAGGCGTCGCGTTGGCGGCGCCTCACTGCATCTTGATGTTGGCTTCCTTGAGCACCGGCGCCCACTTGGCGGCCTCCGCGCGCATGAATGCGTCGAATTCCTGCGGTGAGTTTCCGACCGGCGTCGCGCCCATCTTTTCCAGCGCGGTCAGGACCGCCGGGTCCTTGAGAGCGGCCTTGAGATCGGTGTTGATCCTGGTCACCAGTTCCGGCGCCATGCCTGCGGGTCCGAGAAAGCCCCACCACACCGACGCGTCGTAGCCGGGCAAGCCGGACTCCGCGACCGTCGGGACATCCGGCAGCGCCTTGGCGCGCTGCGCCGTCGTCACTGCAAGTGCGCGCACCGTGGAGCCCTCGAGCTGGCCGACGACCTCCGGCAATGGATTGACGCTGATCGGAATCTCGCCTGATATTACGGCGGTGAGGGCGGGCGCACCGCCCTTGTAGGGAATCGCCAGGATCTTCACCTTGGCCATGTAGTTGAGCAGTTCGCCGGCAAGGTGCGCCGACGTGCCGTTGCCGGACATGCCATAGGACAGGGCGTCAGGCTTCTCGCGGGCGATCGTCAGCAACTCCCCGAGATTCTTCACGGGGCTGTTCCTGGAGACGACGATGGCAAGCGGCGACGCGGCGATCTCGCTGATCGCGGTGAAATCCTTGAAAGTGTCGTACGGCAGCTTTGGATAGAAGAACTGATTGAGCGGATGGCCGCTGGCAACCAGGATCAGGGTGTAGCCGTCGGGGGCGGATTGGGTCAGTGCCTGCGAAGCGATGGTGCCGCCGGCGCCGGGCCGGTTTTCGATCACGGGCTGCTGGCCCCAGATCTTCGACAGCGACTGGCCGACCGTGCGCGCGAGGACATCGACCGCGCCGCCGGCGGCATAGGGCACCAGGATGCGCACTGGTTTGCTTGGGAAACCTTCGGCGTTGGCCTGCGTACCGGCCAGCGAGAATAGCGCCGCGGCCAGAACGGAACGGAAGAGTTTGCGTGACATCAGCATGGCAGGAAATCCTTCTTGTCCGGATCGATGGTTGGAAGTGGGCGGCGTACGCCGCTAATTCTGGGTTTCCGGCGTAACCGCGCCGCGCAGCCCCGCGCGCGCAATCGCTGCCTTGACCAGGCCTTCCGATTTCGCGGCTTCGGTGAACTGCCGGATGAACGCCATCCCGCCGTCGCGTCCTTTGGGGACGCCGACTGCGAAACGCTCGACGCCCCAGCGGCCGTCGAGCACTTTTGACCCCGGCAGCTTCTCCGACATCTCAAACAGGGAGGCCTTGTTGGTGGCATAGGCGTGGAGGGTGCTGGCGGTCAGCATCTCGATCGCCGCATCGAAATTTGCCGCGCGCACGATCTCGGCCTTCTTCAGGTCGCGCGTAAGGGTGGCGTCCGAGGAGCTTCCAGTCGTGACGCCGACGCGCATGCCCGCTGCATCCACCTCGGCCAGCGCTGTGAGCGCCGAGCCCTTCGGCACGAGATAGCCGAGCTCGACTTCAAAAACGGGCGGGCCGAAATCCATTTCCTTCGCCCGCGCGGGCGTCGCATTGGTGAGGGCGATATCAGCCTTGCCTGATTTGACCGCCTCAAGGACCTCGGCATTCCTGGAAAAAACGACGGGCTCAAAGGGCACGCCGAGCCGGCTCGCGAGTTCCTTGCCGAGATCGTAGCCGACGCCCTTTGGTCCGCCCGACGTCGGATCCGGCAGGATCGAGGTCGGCGTTCCCGTGTACAGCGCCACCCGCAGCGCACCGCTCGGCGCGAGGGTCTGCCGAATCTCGGCGTCGCCCGCCATGGCGCCACCGGCAAAGAGCGCGGCAACCGCCAGAACCGCAACAATGACTTGGCGCCATCCAGCCATACCGCTCTCCCGTGACTTCCGCTCCAGTCGCGCCGGCGCCGGGTTTTTCCGGTGCCATCGATATATTTGTTGACTGGGCCTGATAATTTGTACATCTGTACAAAAGAAAAAGCGGAAAGCAAACCCTCATGACGCGCAATCCCAATATGCGGGAAGCCATCCTCAGCGCGGCCGAGAGCCTGTTCTCGACCCGGGGCTTCAACGCGGTTTCGATCCGCGACATCGCGCTGGAGGCGGGCGCCAACCCCGGTAGCGTCACCTATCATTTCAAGAGCAAGGACGGCCTGCTGCTCGAAATCTACAAGCGGCATTGCGGTCCCATGAACAAGCGCCGCATCGAGCTGTTGGTGGCGGCGCGACGCGTGCGCGACGTGCAGGACCGGCTGGAGGCGATCGTGCGCGCCTATGTGCAGCCGGCGTTTTCGTCGAGCAGCGATCTGGCTGGCGGCGGCGCGCGGTTCACGCGGCTGCGTGCGGTGATGTCTGCCGAGGGCAACGCCGTGGTCGGGCGCATCATTGCGGAGATCTTCGACGACACCACCAACGCCTTCATCGAAGCGATCGAGCAGAGCCTGCCGCATCTGCCGCGCAAGACGCTGGTCTGGCGCTCCCAGTTCCTGCTTGGCGCGCTCTATTACACCCTGGTCAATCCGGAGCGGGTGACGCGGTTGTCGCGCGGCGAGGCCGATGGCGCCGACATGGCCGAGGCGATCGAGCAACTGGTTTCCGCCACCGTCGCCTCGCTGCAGGCGCCCGACATCAACGCCCAGGTGGCCGCGGAACCCGTTGCGAAAGCCGGCGCCAGGAAAGCCCCGGCCGGTTCGCGCTCACGCATCCCATGAGAGCATGATGTCGAAGCCAACGATTCCCGGCCCGGATCGCGATACGCGGACGCCGAAATTCCGCCTGCCGCCGCTGGCGTGCGATGCGCATACCCATATCTTCGGCCCGGGCGATAAGTATCCGTATGCGCCGGGGCGGCCGTACACGCCGCCGGATGCCCCGCTGGAGGATTTCAGGGCGCTGCACAGGAAGATCGGCATCGGCCGGGCCGTCATCGTCAATGCCAGCGTGCACGGCACCGATAACCGCGTTGCGCTCGATGCCATCGCTGTCAGCAACGGGACCTTTCGCGCCGTCGCCAACATCGACGATACCATCACTGAGCGCGGCCTTCAGGAGCTTCACGACGGCGGTTTCCGCGGCTGCCGCTTTAATTTCGTGCGCCATCTCGGCGGCGTGCCCGATATGGCGGTGTTCCACAAAATCGTCGCGATGGTGGCGCCGCTCGGCTGGCACATCGACCTGCATTTCGATGCGATCGATCTGCCCGAATACGCCGACCTGCTGGCAAAACTGCCGGTGCGCTACACCATCGATCACATGGGGCGCGTGAAGGCCGCCGACGGTCTCGACCAGTTGCCGTTCCGGACCCTGATCGAGCTGATGCAGCGTGACGAGAAATGTTGGGTCAAGGTGTGCGGCTGCGAGCGGGTATCCTCCAGCGGTCCGCCGTTCCACGACGCGGTGCCGTTCGCGCGCCGTATCATCGAGACCGCGCCGGATCGCGTGATCTGGGGAACCGACTGGCCGCATCCCAACGTCAAGGCGATGCCGAACGACGGCGATCTGGTCGACCTCATTCCACTGTTCGCGCCGGAGCCCGAGCTACAGCAGAAAATATTGGTCGACAATCCCGCGCGGCTGTTTGAGTTCTGATGGATCGACGATGACGGTCAAGCCCGAGGGTTTTAGGTCGAACGGCCGCTGCACATCGATCGCAGGCGCATTTGTGTTGGCAGTATCGCTGCTGATGCCGCAGATCGCCTGCGCCCAGAACTATCCAAACCGGCCGGTGCGGCTGATCCTCCCGTTCGGTCCGGGCGGGGTTGCCGACGTCACTGCGCGGATCGTCACGGAGAAGCTTGGTGAAAAGCTCGGGCAGCGCTTCATCATCGAGAACATGCCGGGCGCCGGCGGTATCACCGCCGCGCGCGCCGTGCTGTCGTCGCCTCCCGACGGCTATACGCTGGCGCTGCTGAGCAACGGCACCGCGATCTCGGTATCCCTGTTCAAGAACCTTCGCTTCAATCCGGTCACGGATTTCGTTCCGGTCTCGAGCATGGGTTATTTCGACTTCATCCTCGTCACCCAGGCCGGCTCGCCGTACCAGACATTGGCGGACCTGATCAAGGCGGCCAGGGAAAAACCCGGCGCGCTCAATGTCGGCACCATCAATGTCGGCTCGACGCAAAACCTTTCGGCGCAATTGTTCAAATCCACTGCCGGCGTCGATGTCACAATCGTGCCGTTCCGCAGCTCGCCCGATGTCCTGATCGCGCTGCTGCGCGGCGACATCCAGATGGGAATCGAGAATTACACGGCGGTGCAGTCGCACATATCAGATAAGGCAGTGACGGCGGTGTCGACTTCGGGTTCGGTCCGCACGCCGTTCCTGCCTGACGTTCCGACGGTCAAGGAAGCCGGCGGCGGCGATTTCGAGGCGCGGTCCTGGAACGCCATTTTTGCACCCAAGGGCACGCCGCCGGAGGTGATCAAGACGCTCAATGCGGCGCTCCGCGAGGTGCTCGACACGCCCGACTTGAAGAAGCGCGCGCTCGAGCTCGGTATCGAGGCCAAGGCCTCCACGCCGGAGGAAATCGCGCAGCGGCTGAAGGACGATATCGAGAAATGGGCTAGAGTGATCGAGCGGGCGGGCATCGAGAAGCAGTAAAGCGTTTTCCAGCGAAGTGGACACCGGTTCGCGTCAAGAAAACGCGTCAGATCAATAATCTAGAGCCCGTTCCGATTTCATCGGAACGGAAAAAGGCTCTAGCCGGAAATGCAAAAGAGGAAACAGCAATGACCAATGCAAACAAGACTGGCCTCGTGGTCACGGCGCATCCCGGCGATTTCGTCTGGCGCGCGGGCGGTGCGATCGCGCTGCATGCCAAAAAAGGTTACCGCATCAAGATCGCCTGCCTGTCGTTCGGCGAACGCGGCGAGAGCCAGTTCGCCTGGAAGGAATCCGGCGCCACGCTGGAAAAGGTGAAGGCGGGACGGCGCGACGAGGCGCAGCGCGCCGCCGAGATGCTGGGCGCGGAAATCGAATTCTTCGATGCCGGCGATTATCCGCTGCGCACCACCGAAGCGCATTTCGACCGCATGGTCGACATCTACCGCGAACTCAATCCGTCCTTCGTGCTCACCCACGCGCTGGAGGACCCCTACAATTTCGATCATCCCAACGCCGCGCATTTCGCGCAGGAGACCCGCGTGGTGGCGCAGGCGATGGGCCACAAGCCCGGCGCAAAGTACACCTACGCCGCGCCGCCGGTGTTCCTGTTCGAGCCGCACCAGCCCGAGATGTGCAATTTCAAGCCGCAGGTGATCCTCAACATCGACGAGGTCTGGGAGCAGAAGCGCAAGACCTTTGAAATTCTCGCCGCGCAGAAACACCTGTGGGCGTACTATGAGCGCGTCGCATTGCAGCGGGGCATGCAGGGTGGCCGCAATTCCGGCAAGGCCATGACCTATGGCGAGGCCTATCAGCGGCTGTTCCCGATGGCGGTGGAGGAACTGGCATGAAAACCGTCGTCGTCCGCAACATCAAGCGCACCGATGCTGATCTCGTGAACCGCCTCGGCGCGCTCGGCGTCGCCACTGCGCACGAGGCCTATGGCCGCTTTGGCCTGATGAAACCATATCTGCGTCCGGTGTGGGCCGGCGGCGAGGCGGCGGGCACGGCGGTGACCGTGCTGGCGCAGCCCGGCGACAACTGGATGATCCATGTCGCGGTGGAGCAGTGCAAGCCGGGCGACATCCTGGTGGTCGGCTGCACCACCGACAATACCGACGGCATGTTCGGTGACTTGCTGGCGACCTCGCTGATGGCGCGCGGCGTCAGGGGCCTCGTGATCGATGCCGGCGTCCGCGATGCCAAGGCGCTGCGCGAGATGGGTTTTCCGGTGTGGTCGAAGGCGATCTCCGCCAAGGGCACGGTCAAGGCGACCTTGGGCGCCGTCAACGTTCCCGTGGTCTGCGCCGGAATCAACGTAGTGCCGGGCGATGCTGTGGTTGCCGATGACGACGGCGTCGTCGTCGTCAGGCGGAAAGATGCCGCCGACGTCGTTGCCAAGGGCGAAAAGCGCCACGCCGACGAGGACGGCAAGCGCCAGAAGCTTGCTGCCGGCGTCCTCGGCCTCGACATGTACAATATGCGCGAACCGCTGGCGAAGGCCGGCCTTGTCTATATCGACGAGCCGGAGAGCGACTGAGATGAGAATGCGCCTTCGCACTTTGCTCGGCGATCATCCGGGGACATCAGCGCTGAAGAGTGGCGCGCTCAAGTCGGATCTCGTCGAGTTCGACTTCATCGACTATTCGCCGACCAACAAGGGTTTTAAGCCCATGGTCCGCGAGGCGGCGTTCGACGTCTCCGAGATGGCGATCGTCACCTGTCTGATGGCGAAGAGCTTTGACAAGCCGATGGTGCTGCTTCCGACCGTGGTGATGGCGCGCTTCCAGCATGGGCATGCGCTGTACAACGCCAAGCGGGGCGCGCTGAAGCCGCAGGATCTTGCCGGCAAGCGCGTCGGTATCCGCTCCTTTACCACCACGACCGGCGCCTGGCTGCGCGGCATCCTCGCCAATGATTACGGCGTCGACCTCAATTCGATCGACTGGGTGACCTTCGAGGACGCCCATGTCGCCGAATTCAAGGACACGACCAAACGGGCGCCGGCCGGAAAGCAGATCATCCAGATGCTTGTGGATGGTGAACTCGACGCGGTGCTCGGCGAGAAATCCGAGCATGCGGATTTGAAACCGCTGTTCGCCGATGTCGCCACGGAGGAGAAGGCTTGGGCCGCGAAGCACAAGGTGGTGCCGATCAACCACATGGTGGTGGTAAGCCGGGCGCTGTGTGAGAAAAATCCGGACGCGGTGCGGGAAGTGCATCGGCTGCTGGCGGAGTCGGCCAAGGCATCATCCGCCGCGCCACGTTTCTCGGTGGATGAGATGCGCCGTTCGCTGGAGCTGATCATCGGCTATTGCGCGCAGCAGGGGCTTATTCCGCGTGCCTGTGCAGTGGACGAATTGTTCGATGATGTGACCAGAGCGCTCTGGTAGCATCCGCACGCTGTCATCATCCGCGAAGGCGGATGATCCAGTACTCCGTGAACTTTCGGTCGACGGAAGGGCCGCAGCGTACTGGATACCCCGCCTTCGCGGGGTATGACGATCCGAGAATTTATTGGTCATCAGGAGTAACGCAATGACCCCAGAGCCGATCTTCGACCTTGCCCATCTCGGCCACATGGAAATGCTGACGCCGAAGCCGGAAGAAAGCGAAAAATTCTTTGTCGACGTGATGGGCATGACCGTCAGCGGCCGCAAGGGTGACTCGGTTTACTTGCGCGGCTGGGACGATTACGAGCGCTATTCGCTCAAGCTCACGGCGTCGAAGACCTCGGGCATGGAGCATATGGCGTTGCGCGCGCGCAGCCCGCAGGCGCTGGAGCGACGCGTCGCCGCGCTGAAGGGATCCGGATTCGACATCGGCTGGGTCGACGGCGACATGGGGCAGGGGCCGGCGTTCCGTTGCCGCGATCCGGACGGCCATATTGTCGAGCTCTACTACGAGACCGAGTGGTACCAGGCGCCGCCCGAACTGAAGCCGGCGCTGAAGAACCAGGCGCAGCGGTTTCCGGCGCGCGGCGTCAATGTGCGCCGGCTCGACCACCTCAATTGCCTCGCGGTCGACATCAAGGCCAACCGCCTGTTCTTCGAAAACTATCTCGGCTTGCGCACCACCGAGCAGATCGTGCTCAACGACGGCACGGAAGCTGCGATGTGGATGACGATGTGCAACAAGAGCTACGATTTCGCCTACACCCGCGATCACTACGGCAAGATGGGCCGCTTCCATCACGTCACCTACGCACTCGACAGCCGCGAAGAGATATTGCGCGCCGCCGACATCTTCCTGGAGAACGGCATCCACATCGAGACCGGCCCGCACAAGCACGCGATCCAGCAAACCTTCTTCCTCTATGTCTACGAGCCCGGCGGCAACCGCGTCGAGGTCGCCAACGCCGGCGCCCGTCTCATCCTGGCACCCGACTGGAAGCCGATCGTCTGGACCGAGGAAGAGCGGAAAAAAGGCCAGGCCTGGGGGCTGAAGACGATCGAGTCGTTTCATACCCACGGCACGCCGCCGGTGTGAGGGAAGGGGCCTCTTGGAGGAGGCCCCTCATTTTCGAGTTAGGTCAGTGGCCGGTAGCCGCGGCCGGCACCAGTGTGATGCCGTTCGTCTTCGCCCATTCCGCATTGGCGGCGTGGTGTTTGAGAAGCATCGGGCGCAGCACGAACAGCGCCGCCAACGCCGCCGACAGATCCATGGCGGCCACGGTGAAGAGCACCGAGGACCAGGTGCCGGTGGCTTCCATCAGGATGTTGCCGAGCGGCACCAGCAGCGCCGCGACGCCTTTGGCACAGTAGAGCACGCCATAGATCTTGGCGACGTGCTTGGTGCCGAAGGTATCTGCGGCGGTGGCCGAGAACAGCGAGTAGACCTCGCCCCAGGCCAGGAACACGACGCCCGAGAGGATGAGGAACGCCCACGGATTGTGGCCGAAGGTACCGAGCGCGACGATGCCCAGGCCTTCAATGGTGAAGGCGATGAACATGGTCCTTTCGCGGCCGATATGGTCCGAGATCCACCCGAACAGCGGACGTGAGATGCCGTTCATGACGCGGTCGAGCATCAGCGCGAAGGGCAGGGCCGCCATGGTGATGAAGTAGAGGTTCACCTTGAAGTCCTTGACGCCGAGGTCCTGCGCGATGACGCCGAGCTGGGCGACCGCCATCAGACCGCCGGTGACGGTGCCGATGAACATCGCGGCCATGACCCAGAACACCGGGGCGCGCAGCGCCTCGGGGAGCGTATAGTCGCGCCGTGACTGGGGGACCTTGTCGGACGCCTTCACCGCGTCCTTGGTCGGAGCCTTCAGGAACAGCGCGGCAACCATAATGACGCCGCCCTGGAGCAGGCCGAAGAACCAGAAAGTCTCCGAGATGCCGCTGGTGCTCAGCATGTTGGCGATCGGCAGGATGGTGAGGGCCGAACCGGCGCCGTAGCCGCCGGCGGTGAGGCCGACCGCGAGACCGCGCTTGTCCGGGAACCACTTGATCGCCGCATTGACGCAGGTGGCGTAGACGCAGCCGACACCGATGCCGCCGATGACCGCGCCGACATAATAGAGGGTCAGCGAGTCGGCATAGGAGTTCACGATCCACGACAGGCCGGTGAACAGGCCGCCGATCAACACCATGACCCGCGGGCCGTATTTGTCGATGAAGTAGCCTTCGATCGGCGCCAGCCAGGTCTGCACCACGACGAAGATGGTGAAGGTGGTCTGGATCGCGGCGCGTGACCAGCCGAATTCCTTACTGATTTCGGGGACGAACAGGGTCCAAGCGTATTGGATATTGGCGGCGGCGACCATGCAGACGATGCCGGCGATCAGTTGCTGCCAGCGGATCGAAGTGGTGGTCGAGGCGGCGGCGGAAGCGGTACTCGAAGTGCTCAAGGGCGTCCTCCCATATCAATTTTATGATTCGCCCCGGAGGGGCGGGTCGGCGGCGCTTGCCCGAAGGTGACGCCGTCTCGGTGTTTGGCCGCGGACAGTCGTCCGGCGGCGGTCGCGAAACGCGGTGTGCAATTCCCTAGGTGATCGTTAGCCGGCGCCTACCACTCCCGCTTCCTTTCGGCAGGCAGAGACATGACGCAGCGGATACAGACCCTCAATCCGCTCCTCGGGATCGTGGTAGACAGTATTATGTATTCCAGATTTTTGTATGCCAATGCGGCAGGTGGGCGCAGCAGGCTGCAGGAGCTCCGCTAAACTTAGGGGTAGGCCGAGCCCGTGGGACTGCTCGTCGAAACAGCTGCCGGCATTCAGATCGGTCGATTTAAGGCGTCAGAGCCCTTGAGGTATTGCGAGGCTGGCTGGGGAACTAGGATTCGAACCTAGACAAACAGAGTCAGAGTCTGTTGTGCTACCGTTACACCATTCCCCAAGAATTGCTCAACGACATCAATGGCTTAGTAGTCGTCTGGCAATGCTCGCGTCCGGATTTGAAGAATCCGGCGAACTGGCGCCCTTCTACTCGGTACCATCAGCCCTTGGCAAGCGCGCGGGGAAGGCGTTGTTGCATGGGGCCCGGCAAATCCGCCGGTATTTTGAGACGCGGCCGGGCCGCAGTCAGGCCTTGGCCGATGAGCCTTTCGTTCGAAGAACTCGACTTCCGCCCGACGCCGATGGGCGTGCTCAGCCTGCGGCGGCGCAGGCGGCCGATGTCCGATGTCGATGTTTATGAGATCAAGCTCGGCGACGAGTTTCTGATGTCGAGCCAGTACACGTTGGCCGAGATCGAACTGGCGCGGCTCGGCCTCGCGGCGCAGGGTCGCGCGGATCTGGACGTGGTGGTCGGTGGCCTCGGGCTCGGCTACACCGCGCGCGCGGTGCTCGAAAACGCCGGCGTGCGCTCACTGATCGTGGTCGATGCGCTTTCCGAGGTGATCGAATGGCACGAGCAGGGATTGCTGCCGCTCGGCAAGGAACTCACCGGCGATCCGCGCTGCCGTCTGGCCCATGGCGATTTCTTTGCGATGTCGTCCTCTGCGGAAGGGTTCGATGCGGGTTCACAGGGGCGCCGTTTCGATGCCGTGCTGGTCGATATCGATCACTCGCCGCGCAAGCTGCTGCATCCGCGCCACGCCGCGCTGTACGAGCCGGAAGGGCTGGCGCGGCTCGCCGGCCATCTGCAGCCGGGCGGGGTATTCGCGCTGTGGTCGAACGATCCACCCGACGATGCGTTCGAGCGTGTGCTGGCCGGCGCCTTTGCGACCTCGACAACCCATGTCGTGACTTTCGACAATTGGCGCGGGGATCACGATGCCAGCAACACCGTCTATGTGGCCGTCAAAGCGGAGTTGCCGCTGCCGGGGGCCGTCGCCTGAGCGATGGACGCGCTGTTACTTGATCTTGTCGTAGGCCGGGGCGAAGTCGGCGAGCGGCATCGGAATGGTGATGCTTTCCTTGGCCATGTTCTGGAACGACACTTTCAGTTGCTTGCCGGCTCTCATCGCCGCCAGCATATCCGCCGGGATCGGGCTGTTGGCGTAACAGCCGCGTTGCTCGCAGGTCTGGATCTGCAGATCCGAAACCTTGCCGTCGTCGACCTGGAGCTTGGCGCCCGCCGGCAGGTTTAATCCGAGCGGCAACTGGATGATGGCGATCGGCTGTCGGTTGTCGCCGGCGACGCGGATGTTGAGCAGCACGATCACCTGTCCGGTCTTGGTCAGAACCGCGCTTTGTTCGACGGCGCATTCGAGCGGCGCGTCGCGGCTTGGGCTGGAGCAGCGCGCGACCCAGCCGGGAGGGGCGGGGGTGTTGGCGGGCGCTGCATCTGCCTGCGGGGTCGGCGTCGGCGATGGCGTTGCCTGGGCTGAACGCGGCGCTGCCTTGGCCTTGGGCGCCTGCGGCGCCTGGCCGAAGCCGGGCGAGGCAAACGTAACGGCGACGACGAATGCGAGCGTTGCTGAAATTTTCACTGATACGGCTCCGGAATATGTCGCTCTCGGATGTGCCGTCAGGGGCGCAAAGTCAAGCAACTCGCCGGCCGGACCGCCCGCAGGGTTAAATCATCGGCAATCCATCACACCCAAAGCCGGTTCACTCGGCGGCTTGCTTGACCGCGCCCTGTTGTTCCGGATCGGCTTCGCGATCGGGATGCGCCGGTCGTCCCCAGCGCGCAAAGGCATTGGAGAGCCGGTCGAGATAGAGATAGATCACCGGCGTCGTGAACAGCGTCAGCGCCTGGCTGACGATGAGGCCGCCGACCATGGCATAGCCGAGCGGCTGGCGGATTTCCGATCCGGTGCCGGTGCCGAGCATCAAGGGCACGCCGCCGAGCAGGGCTGCCATCGTCGTCATCATGATGGGGCGGAAACGCAGCAGCGCCGCCTTTCGGATCGCGGCCTCGGGCTCCAGCTGCTCGTCGCGCTCGGCCGAGATCGCGAAATCGACCATCATGATGCCGTTCTTCTTCACGATGCCGATCAACAGAACGATGCCGATCAGCGCGATCAGGCTGAAATCGAATCCGAACAGCATCAGGATCGCCAGCGCACCGACGCCGGCCGACGGCAGCGTCGACAGGATCGTGATCGGGTGGATGTAGCTTTCGTAGAGAATGCCGAGGATCAAATAGACGACGACGAGGGCCGCGAGGATCAGCAGCGGCACGGTGCCGAGCGATTGCTGGAAGGCCTGGGCGGTGCCCTGGAAACTCGAGTTGAGCGTCGTCGGCGCGCCGATATCGACCATCGCCTTCTGGATCGCGTTGGTCGCCTGGCCCAGCGCCACGCCCTGGCCGAGGTTGAAGCTGATCGTGATCGCCGGGAACTGGCCCTGGTGGCTGATCGACAGCGGCCGCACCGGCACGCTGGTCCATTTCGCGAAGGTCGACAGCGGCACCTGGTCGCCTGTCGTCGGGGACTTCACATAGATCTTGTTCAGGGTGTCGATGCTGCCCTGCAATTCCGGCAGCACTTCGAGGATCACGTGATAGCTGTTGAGCTGCGTGAAATACTGCGTCACCTGGCGCTGGCCAAAGGCGTCGTACAGCGTGTCGTCGATCAATTGCGGCTGGATGCCGTAGCGCGAGGCGGTGTCGCGATTGATCTTCAGTTCCACCGTAGTGCCGTTGGTCTGCTGGTCGGTCGCGACGTCGCGCAGTTCGGGCAGCGTCTGCATTTTCGCCAGGATCTTCGGCGCCCATTCGTTCAGTTCGGCCAGATTGGCGTCCTGCAGCGTGAATTCGAACTGGGTTCGCGTCGGCCGGCCGCCCAGCCGCACGTCCTGCGCCGCCTGCATATAGAGCCGGGCGCCCTCGACCTTGTCCAGCTTGGGGCGCAGCCGGGCGATGATTTCCTGCGCTGAAGCCTTGCGCTCGTTGCGCGGCTTCAGCGTGATGAACATGTTGCCGTTGTTGCCGGCCCTGCCGCTGCCGCCGATGTTCATGGCGATGGTCGCGACATCAGGATCGGCCATCACGATCTTGCCGAGTTCCTCCTGGTGACGCTTCATGTCGGCGAACGAAATATCCTGGCTGGCCTCCGAGGTGGCGGTGATCAGGCCGACGTCCTGTTGCGGGAAAAATCCCTTCGGGATGATCACGAACAGGTAGACCGACAATCCCAGCGTCGCGAAGAAGATCATCAGCGTCGTGAATTTCCAGCGCAGCGCCAGATCGAGCCCGCGCTCATAGGCGCGAAGCATCGCGTCGAACGCGCTTTCGCTCCATTGGTAGAAGCGGCCATGCTTGGTCTCATGATGCGACCTGAGGAAGCGCGAGGCCATCATCGGCGTCAGCGTAAGCGACACGATCATCGATACGAAGATCGTCATCGCCAGCGTGACCGCGAATTCGCGGAACAGCCGGCCGATGATGCCGCCCATCAGCAGCAGCGGGATCAGCACCGCGACCAGCGAGATCGAGATCGAAACGATGGTGAAGCCGATTTCCTTGGCGCCCTTGAAGGCGGCGGCCATCGGCGTTTCGCCTTCCTCGATGTAGCGGGTGATGTTTTCCAGCATCACGATGGCGTCGTCGACGACGAAGCCGACGGCGATGGTGAGCGCCATCAGCGACAGATTGTCGAGCGAATAGCCGAATACCCACATCAGCGCGCAGGCGCCGAGCAGGGCCAGCGGCACCGTGACGGTCGGGATCACGGTGGCCCAGAAGCTGCGCAGGAAGATGAAGATCACCATCACCACCAGCGCGATGGTCAGAAGCAGCGTGAACTGCACGTCCTCGACCGCGGCACGGATGGTCTGGGTGCGGTCGCTGATGACCTCGATCTTGATCGCAGGCGGGATCGCCGCGACCAGCCGCGGCAGCGTCGCCTTGATCTTGTCGACGGTGTCGATGACGTTGGCGCCGGGCTGCTTGAACACGACGAGGAACACGCCGCGTTTGCCGTTGGCCCAGGCCGCCTGCTTGGCGTCTTCCGGGCCGGTGACGGCCTGGCCGATATCGCGAACCCGCAGCGGACCGCCATTGCGAAACGCGATGATGACGTCGTTCCAGTTCTTGGAATCGAGCAGCTGGTCGTTGGCGTAGATGGTGTAGGCGCGGGTGGCGCCGTCGATATTGCCCTTCGGGCTGTCGACGGTGGTGATCGCGATCTGGCTGCGCACATCCTCCATCGACAAGCCCTTGGCGACGAGCTTGGCGGGATCGATCTGGATGCGGATCGCGGGCTTCTGCTGGCCGCCGATGATGACCTGGGCAACACCGGAAATCTGGCTGATCTGCTGGGCGAGCTGGGTGTCGACGGCATCGCTGACTGATGTCAGCGGCAGCGTCTCCGACGTCGCCGACAGCAGCAGGATCGGCGAATCCGCCGGGTTGACCTTGCGATAGGTCGGCGGCGAGGGGAGGTTCTTCGGCAATTGACCGCCGGCGGCGTTGATCGCAGCCTGCACGTCGTTGGCGGCGCCGTCGATCGAACGGTTGAGATCGAACTGGATGGTGACCGCCGACGTGCCGAGATAGCTGGTCGAGGTCATCTGCGCGATGCCGGGAATTTGCGCGAGCTGGCGCTCCAGCGGCTGTGCCACCGACGAGGCCATGGTCTCCGGACTGCCGCCCGGCAGGCTGGCGGAGACCTGGATGGTCGGAAAATCGACCTGCGGCAGCGGGGCCACCGGCAGCAGCGGATAGGCGACGAGGCCGATGAACAGGATGCCGGCCATCATCAGCGAGGTGCCGATGGGGTAGCGAATGAAGGGCGCGGAGATTCCGCCGCTCATTTTTGGCCGACCTTGGCCTGCACCGGGTCCGAACTTGCGACCGCGGTCGAAACCAGCGTGCCCGGCTGAACCTTGTATTGGCCTGCCGTGATCACCTGCTCGCCGGGCGACAATCCCTCATCGATCACCGAGCGCCCGTCGATCGACCGCGTCACCTTGATCTTTCGTAGTACAGCCTTGTTGTCCTGGTCGACCGTGAACGCGTAGAGGCCGTCGGGTCCGTGCTGAACCGCATCGTCGGGCACCACGGTGGCGTCCTTCAGCGTCGCAATCAAAAGCCGGGTCGAAACCGACTGGCCCGGCCACAGCGCATGGTCCTTGTTGTCGAACAGCGCCTTGAGCCGGATCGTGCCGCTCGTGGTGTCGACCTGGTTGTTGATCAGCGCCAGCGTTCCCGTCGACAGCACGCGCTTGCCGTCGGTCGACAGCGCGATCGTCTCCGGCGGCGCCACCGCAAGCGCAGCCTTGATCTCGGGCAGCTGGTCTTCGGGGGCCGTGAAGATCACGGCGATCGGTTCGATCTGCGCGATGGTCACGATGCCGGTCTGGGTTGCGGCATTGACGATGTTGCCGACATCGACCTGGCGCAGGCCGGCGACGCCGGAGAACGGCGCCTTGATGGTGGCGTAGTCGAGCTGGGTTTGCGCATTGAAGATGGCTGCCGTGTCGGCCTCGATCTGCGCCGTCAGCTGCGCGACGGTGGAGCGCTGGGTATCGGTCTGCTGCCGGGTTGCGAATTCGCCGAGCTTGGTAAAGCGCTGCAAATCGAGACTGGCGTTGGCGAGATTGGCTTCGTCCTGGGCTTTCTTGGCCTTGGCCTGATCGAGCGCCGCCTGGAACGGCCGCGGATCGATCTCGACCAGCGTATCGCCTTGCTTGACGAACTGACCTTCCTGGAAGGCGATCCGGTTGATCTGGCCATCGACGCGGGTGCGGACCAGGACAGTATTAAAGCCTTGCACCGTGCCAAGGCCGGTCAGATAGACCGGGAAATCGGCCTTCTCGACGGCGGCGGTCTTGACGGCGACGCGGGTCGGTGTGCGCTGTTGGGAACTGGCGGCCTGGGCGGCGTGGTCTTCGCCATGGAAACGCTGCCAGCCGAAATAGCCGAGCCCGGCCATTGCACCGATCAGCAATAACAGACGGATCGCGCGCGATTTGGACATGCAGGCTTCTTGGGTTCGGGAGGGTATTCAAAGCGTTCCCAGCGAAGTCCGGTGTAATATGCGCGCCGTTTGGGTGTAAACACACTAAGACTTGAAGAATCCTAAACAATTGGAAAGGTTTGATCGCCTCGCAGCTTGATCAAGAAGGTTGCTTCGCAATGCCTGCCGATTGCGCAACTCGCCGGGCGTTCGCGCCTGCTGCGCCGCGGTGAATGTCTGTCGCGGTGAATGTATCGAGAGTCTTGGCGGGAAAAACTCCTGATGAGACTCGGGATAATATCCCGTGCACCGCGATCGGCGGCTCGTCGAATTCCCGCAATTGCGATCACGCTTTTCGAAACATTTTGAAACGCCACTGGATGTCCTCCAGATCGCGCGAGCAGGTTGTGACTCACCGACTTCCGGACGCGATCAAAGCAGTGGTGAAAAGTTTCAACATCGCCGCGTTGGGAGCGGGCGGTGATGTGCCCATTTGGCGGCCGCTCTTCCGATTTAGAACCCTTCAAATCTAAGCCTCTCAAGCCGGCACACGAGGCCTTCGATGGTTCCCTGAAACGAGGCTCCGGGCCCGGACCCCGCTGTTTACGGTGCTTCTAGTTTGCATCTCGCACGAGGTATGCGTGTGGTGTCTTTTGTCGGGCTGCAGAGCATGGTACGGGATGACCACGCCCGCAGCCTGGCTCTCGATCTTGAGACGTCGAGGCCTTGGTAATGCGACCGGGGCGATGACCCTGAAACGGTCAAATTGACGGCATCTATCACAACCTAATTCGCTACTGGGCCGAAGCATGAATTTCTTGATTGTTCGAAACACCGTTGCTGCAATCGCCGCATTGGCAATGCTGTCGTCAACTGCGCCTTCGTCGGCCCAGCAGAAGATGGCGCCCGCAGCGCCGACCGCGCCTGCGGCTCAGCAAGCTCCCGCGGCGGGGCAGCCGCCCGCACAACCTCCGGCCGTTCAGACTCCCGCGCCGTCGGCGGCCGCAGCGCCAACAGCCGCATCCCCGGCTGCAGAAGCCACCGCGGCGCCGGCCGAGCGTGACAGGCTGCTGAAGGCCGCCGCTGCGGAGCTCCGCGAATTGTCGCCGTGGTCGATGTTCAAGTCGGCGGACGTGCTGGTCAAGGCCGTCATGATCGGTCTCGCCTTTGCCTCGCTGCTGACCTGGACCATCTTCATCGCCAAGATGATCGAGATGACCGTCATTCAGCGCAAGCTGCGCAATGCGCTCAAAAAGATCAGCGACTCCCGCTCGCTTGCGGAAGCGCAGTTCGCGCTGGGCGCGAAGGGTAACGTGCTGTCGTCGTTGCTCGCGGCCGCGATGCGCGAAGCGCGCCTGTCGGCGGGTATCTCGAGCGACGCCGGCATCAAGGAGCGCGCGGCGTCGAGCTTTTCGGAGATCGTGCGCGCCGAGGCACGGCGGATCCGGCTCGGCATGGGCCTGCTCGCCACCATCGGTGCGACGTCGCCCTTCGTCGGACTGTTCGGCACGGTCTGGGGCATCATGAACAGCTTCATCGGCATCTCGAAATCGCAGACGACCAATCTGGCCGTGGTGGCGCCCGGTATCGCCGAAGCGCTGCTAGCGACCGCGATCGGTCTTGTCGCCGCGATCCCCGCCGTCATCATCTACAATCACTTTTCGCGCGTGACCAAGGGCTACCTGGAACTGGTCGGCCGAGCGTCGGGCGCCGCTGGACGGCTGCTGTCGCGCGATCTCGATCGTACCCATGTCGGCGGTTCGCATTCCCGCGCGGCGGCGGAGTAGGCGATGGGCGCTTCGATCGCAGACAGCGACGTTGATGACGACAGCGATTTTGCCGAATCGCACGAGATTAACGTCACGCCGTTCATCGACGTCATCCTGGTCCTCTTGATCATCTTCATGGTGGCGGCGCCGCTGTCGACCGTCGATCTTCCGATCGACCTGCCGACATCGACGGCGATCCCGCAGAAGAAACCGGACAAGCCGACTTACGTGAGTATCAAGCCTGATCTGACGATTGCGATCGGTGAAGACTCGGTCAAACGGGTCGACCTTATCCGTTCGCTCGATGCGATGCCCGATAGCAATAAGGATCGTCCAATCTTCATTCGCGCCGACCGTTCTGTGCCGTATGGCGAGTTCTTTGGCTTGATGGAAATCCTGCGCGCGGGCGGCTATACCAAGGTGAAGCTGGTGGCGCTTGAGCGTGCTCCCGACGCCCCTGCGCCGGCAGCCAGTCCGACGCCCTGAGTGACGATGATCGATGTCTGAATTGGACGAGCAGAGGCCATCACGCCGGCTGTGGATCTTTGCCGCAGTCGTTGCGCTCGCGCTGCATGTCGGCGGGGCCGCACTGGCGATCGTGCATTTGCAGTCGGACGACGAGGGGGGAGATCTCGGCGCGCAGGGGGTGGAAATCGGCCTCGACCTGACGTCTCCAACCACCGAAGTCTCGGAGCTTCCGCCGGGCCCGGAATCGGAAGCGGCGCACGCTTCGCAGGCGGCACCCGACCAGAAGGCTGTCGAAAAGGAAACCGATCTTCCGAAGGCGGAGGTAACCGAGACGGAGGATCCGGACCGGGTCGTCACGCAAAACGACTCGAAGAAACCGGAAAAGGAGGAGCCGGAACCTGCGGCCGTGCAGACCACGGCGGCGGCGGAACAGGCGGCTTCGGAAGCCTTCGCGCAACAGGCCATCGAGGATGCGCGCGTCGCTGAAAAGGCGACAGTCGTCAACCAGGGACTTGGCAAGGACAAGGGGCGCCTCACCGCGGATTGGGGACGCAAGATCAGCGCCTATCTCGAACTGCACAAGAAGTTTCCGACCGGCAAGGCGAAGGCGGCATCGGTCAGGTTGAGCCTGGTGCTCAACCGCCTGGGTAACGTGGTTTCCGTGAGCGTAGTGGAGTCGTCCGGCGATCCCGCCTATGACGAAGCGGCGATTTCGATGGTCCGCCGCTCCGACCCGGTGCCGCGCCCACCGGCAGGTCTCACCGAAGATCAGTTCACCTTTGCTTTGCCTGTAAACTTCAACAAGCCGAAGTAATTGCTCAATCTGATGGAATGGATGCGAAACAAAAATGCCGGCGATCACTCGCCGGCATTTTCATTTGAAACCCTCATCCGCCGGATCAAGTCTTCTTCAGCATCGGACAGACGCTCTTGTCGAGCGGGATGAAGGCCTCGTCGGTCGCGTCGGAAGCAACCGCCACCCCCAGTTCCGAGGCGATCCCGGAGGGGCCGCGCTCGATCGCACCGGCCATCGGCAGCGGCGAGACGGCGCGCCGCGTGCGTGCGACCTGGCAGAAGGAACTGAGCGCGCATCTCGACAAACACAAGAAATATCCAAAGGATCGCGCGCAGCAGGCCGCCGAAATCGCTGTTCGTTTCACGCTGGACCGGATGGGGCGCGTGTTTTCGGTCAGCATCGAAAAGGGATCCGGCGACGCCGCGTTCGACGAGGCCGCACTCTCAATGGTGCGGCGCTCCGATCCCGTGCCCGCGCCGCCGCCGCTGATCGCGGACGAGGGGTTGAGCTTTACCGTGCCGGTGATCTTCCGCGTTAAATCGAAGAAGGGCTGAGCGGGGTAGGGCGCTGCCGCGATGCGGGGGGCGCGCGAGCTATTGACGCAGTTGCGATAGGCGGACCGCCGCTAAGAAACGATGTCCGCTAATGAGCTGCAGGCCCATATCGCATTTTGAGTGGCGGGCCGTTACGGATTATCGATCATATGCTGCAGCTCAATGCTGCGCGCTTCGTTCATCTTGATCCGGCACCGGTCCCAATAGACGCTAAAACCCGCTCCCCCTTTCGACTCGTAGGTATCGACACGACAGGCTGCCTCGCGCCAGACCAGCCACGCTCGCTGAGCCTTGGTCATCAGTCCATGCAAATCAGGTTCGTCCTTGCGGTGGCGCTCGGCCAGCACGCGCAACCTTCGTGCAACCTCCGCCTCTGACTTCTTGAATTCCTCGCGCCAGCAGGTCGTGAACGCTGGATCCTTCTGAATGGTCTGGCAGGGGTTCTCCGCCGCAAAAGCGGGCCACGCCAGCGCTGCGAACAAGATCGGGAACACCGGGCGGATCATGCCTTAACCTTTCAGCGCCGACACGCCCGCGCGGTCCAAATGAGCGGGGTGTGCGTGCCCAGGCTTTAACTAGGCGACGTCATCGTAGCTGCCCGAACGACACTTTGGTAGCAGCCGAAATCAGTTTCGCTATGGCAGGCGTTGGCCGATGTCCGTTGCGGGTCATTTCCGGAAGTCAGCGCTCGCCTTGACGAGGTCCGCTCCACCCCTGTGAACGGAACATTATCTGGCCTGCTGCCTTGGCCGGAATGGCCACTTCCAGACGTCAAGCCATATCAGCGCCGCCCCGTCGTCTTGCTCAATGCGTTCGATACGCGTTTCACAGCCGCCTGGCCGTCTGGATCGGACGGAGCGAGTTGAGCGTGCATCTTGAAGTCGGCCAATGCCGCTTGCAGACTGCGTTTCTTCTCCCACGCCATGCCGCGGTTGTAATAGGCTTTGGCAATTTTCGGATCCAGCCGGATCGCCTCGTTGTAGTCAGCGATGGCCCGGTCGAAGTCGCCCTTGTTGCCCCAGGCGCTGCCGCGGTTGACGTAGGCGCTCCCATATTTCGGATTGAGCTCGATCGCCTGGTTATAGTCCGCGATGGCCCGGTCGTATTTGCCCCCGGCGCTCCAGGCGCGGCCGCGGCCGTAGTACGCCTCAGCATCTTTCGGGTCGAGCTGGATCGCCTGGTCGAAGTCCGCGATGGCCCGGTCGAGGTCGCCCTTGGAACCCAAGGCGCTGCCGCGGTTGGCGTAGGCGACCGCGTATTTCGGATCGATCTGGATCGCCTTTGTATAGTCCGCGATGGCCCGGTCGAAGTCGCCCTTATGGAACCAGATGTTGCCGCGGTTGCTGTAGGCAGCCGGATACGTCGGATCGATCCGCATCGACTCGTTGTAGTCAGCCACTGCGCGGTTGAGGTCACCCCGTGCCTGGTACGCCCCGCCGCGACGCGCATGCAGCCGAGCGAGGCTTCGCCCTGTGTATTGGTGCGAGTCGATGGCGCGCGAGCACGCTGTGACCGCGAGGTCATCTGACAGCTTTATGCAGAAATCCAGCTCGTCTGCGGCGGCCACTCTCGGCAACCCGGCGAGAACCACCACGGCCATGCAAGCTAACAACCGGTATGCTGAAAAGCGCATCTGCATCGCACGTGGTCTCCGCACGTTGGTCGGAGCAGCCGGAACAACCGACGCCATTCTCCGGACGTTTATGTGTCCCTTAGTAGGGGTCGCAGAACAAATGGTTCATCAGCGATGATTGGACGTTCGGTTTCCGCGTCGGGTCGATCGCGGCGGTTTGTCGATTGACCGGCATCTTCCGGTCCACCCCAGTCAGCAGACATCATGAGAGCCGACCGTCATGTCTCAAATGTGCCAATAGGCGACTTTATTCGATCACCTCGTCGGCGCGGGCGAGTAATGCCGGAGGAATCGTGAGACCTATTGCCTTTGCGGCCTTCAGGTTAATCACAAACTCGTATCGCGTCCCTTGGACATACGGCATCTCGCCTGGTTTGCTACCGCGCAATACCTCGGCCACCTGCGCAATAGCGACCCGAACGGCGTTCTTGTGGTCCATGGAATAAGACATCAATCCTCCGGCTTCCACCTGCTCGCGAAAAACAAACATCGTCGGGAGACCGATTTGCTGGGCGAGTTTAACGAGAAGAAAGCGATGAGCGTAGGCGATAGTAATATTTGCAATCACAAGTCCATCGACTTGATCCCGCTGGATGGCTTGAAAAGCGTCGCTGTATGCCTGTTCAGTGACCGGAGTGGATACGGGCGCATGCGCTAACGCAATACCGAGCCTTTGAGCTACCTCCCGCGTCTCCTTGCCGCCCGCAGCCTCCCAACCCGCTTGCGTTGAGACGAAAAGCACGTTGCGAGCTTTTGGGATGGCTTCGGCAAGCAGTTCAAGACGCTTACCCCAAAGTTCAACGCCAGCATCAACGCTAACCCCCGTAACGTTTCCGCCTGGATGCGACAGGCTGGATACCACTCCAAATCGAATCGGATCGCCAGTCATGGCAACGATGGGAATTGTGCTAGTCGCCGCTTTCAATGCGAGTGTGATCGACGTACCCAAAGCAAAGATCACGTCTGGATGCGCGTTGATGATTTTGGTTACGAGGTCGCCATATTCCCCTTTCCCGTCAGCCGAAAACCGGTCGATGATCAAATACTGACCTTCGATATAACCAAGGCGCTGGAGTTCCTGAAGACCCGACGTGTAACCCGGGTCGCCTCCAATCCGCATGTCGGCAACCTTTAGCGCAGGGTCAGCTAGTGCGAGCCGCTTCATCTTTGCTGGCTGCTGCGCCCACCCAGCGATTGGAGACACGGCCGCGCCGCCGATGAGCCCAATGAACGCGCGCCGTCTCATGCCCGCCTCCCAGGATCAGGATGCCGGGGAAGTTTATCTGTCCAAGCCCGATGCGTGGAAGGTGTTGTCGGCGGTCGAAGGAAGTATATTTGGGTGGGGTCCAATGCCCGCTTTGGGGCATTCGCGCTGCCTCCGGCCTGCCGGTCGACGTCCGCTCAGCGGGAACCATCGGACACGCGCCGCAGCATTCGCAGACTGTAGTCGATCCTCTTCAGTGTGTATTTTGATATCCGCCCGAGCGAGGTTGCTGCGTCGCTTCGCGAGCAAGCGCTATTTTCCGGCCCGGGTGCGACAAATCAACCCGACGGGCAAATCAGTTCTGATTTACGGAAATAATGTCAAGTAGGAAAGTTCTGTAAATCAAAAATATTTCTGTTGTCGGTCGACCCAAATCAGTGCGCATCTATCGCCATCCCGTCCTACTCAGAAGGGCGTCGGCCGTCGTCACGGACGTTGGGCGGGTTGCGATGGACGCTTGTTTACGCTGAGACGATGGGCGTGGATTAAGCGTACGGCAAAACCGTGTGGTCCTGGCGCCCGTTGCCGGCGTCAAGCTGTCGGAGAAGCGTGAGCGGAAACGATAGCGACGGAGTCAACCCAGAACTCGTCTCCGGGGAGATCACGGCATAAGCCGTAAAGCCATTGCGCAGGGAAGGCCGGGTGTTCACCGCTGCCCTGTATGCTCGTGTGCA
>NZ_JAFCLZ010000009.1 GCF_018130165.1 Bradyrhizobium sp. JYMT SZCCT0180
TGGTGACGGAGTCAACCAAGAACTCGTCTCCGGGGAGATCACGGCATAAGCCGTAAAGCCATTGCGCAGGGAAGGCCGGGTGTTCTCCGCTGCCCTGTATGCTCGTGTGCAGCCTACTTAGTGCAAATCGCACACGAGACCGCGGGTGCAGCGCGCACCCGGTCTTCCCTGCGCCCTCTATCTTCGAGGGCAAGGAAATTTCTGGCAAAGCTCGGGCGCAATGCGTCGCGAGAACGCGAACCCACATTCAGCTGTCATCACCCGCGCAGGCGGGTGATCCAGTATTCCAGAGGCGTCCGTGACAGATCCGAGAAGCCGCGGCGTACTGGATCCCCGCCTGCGCGGGGATGACAGCATTGTGCGGAGCCGCTCCGTCGCCGTCATTGCGAGCGGAGCGATGCAATCCATCGTTCCGCGCGGGAAGCATGGATTGCTTCGTCGCTATCGTTCCTCGCAATGACGTTACTCACTGGGTCTGGAATTATTGCCTCGAGCTCGCATATCGGGCATCGGACCGCAGCGAAGGAACCGCGCATGAGTTTACAGGCAGACTTCACCAGCCAGGAGTTCTTTCGCGATCCTGCCACCGCGATCGAGAAGCTGCGCAGTACCGGGCCGGTGGTGGAGGTGCGCTTTCCGATCATCGGCAAGGTGTGGGCCACGACCACGCAAGCGCTCGCCGATCAGGTGCTGAAGGATACGGAGACCTTCACCATCCGCCGCGACGATGGCAATGTCGCCGGGCTGCAATGGTGGATGCCGGGCATCGTGCGCACGCTCGCCAACAGCATGCTGTCGATGGACGAGCCCGACCACAAGCGGTTGCGCGACATCGTCGATGAAGCGTTCCGCCGCCGCGCCGTGCTCGACATGGAACCGCATATCCAGGCCATCGGCGACCAGCTTGCCGATGAATTGTTCGCCGATGGCAGTCCGGCTGATCTCGTCGAGCGCTTTGCGCGCCGGCTGCCGCTGTCGGTGATTTGCGAACTGCTCGGGCTGCCGCTCGCCGACCGCGCCAAATTCACCGCCTGGGCCAGCGGCTTTACCCGCTTCACCGGTGCGCTCGGCTTCCTCGGCATGATGCCGAAGATTTTTGCCATGCGGCGCTATGTCGAGCAGCATCTGGAAACCGTTCGCCGGCAAGGCGGGCAGGGCTTGATCGCCGAGATCGTGCGCGTCGAAAAGGACGGCGGGAAGATCAGCCGCGAGGAGATCGTGTCGATGGTGTTCCTGCTGCTGTTCGCCGGCCACGAGACCACGACCCATTTGATCAGCGGATCGGCGTTCGAGCTTCTGAAGAATCCCGGACTGCGCGACTGGCTGCGTGAGGACGAAAGCCGGCTCGATCTGGCGGTCGAGGAATTTCTGCGCTTCATCACGCCGGTGCAATTCACCAAGCCGCGCTATGTGCGCCGGGATGTCGATCTTGGCGGCGTGCAGGTGAGGAAGGGCGAAAAGGTCATGGCGATGCTCGCCGCCGCCAACATGGACCCGCAAGCCAATCCGCATCCCGAGCGGCTCGACCTGCAGCGCAGGCCCAACCGACACATCGCGTTCGGCACCGGAATCCATTTTTGCCTCGGCCATCAGCTGGCGCGGATCGAAGGCCGATGCGCGCTCAAATCGCTGTTCCGGCGCTGGCCCGAACTGACGCTGGCAGTCGATCCATCCGAAATCAAATGGCGCAAGCGGCCCGGCCTGCGCGCGATCGATCGGCTGCCGGTGAGGGCGATCAGGCAAACACGCGGCCCGGGTGGCGCCAAGCAAGGGTAGCGAAAATTTCGTTCCACAGCCTGTGCGCGTTGTGCCATCGATCGTTGCCCGCTTGCCACGATTGTTGCGTGGCCGCAACAGTTCCTGAACATTTAACCGTCAAAGCAGCCAGCTATTGCCTGCGCCGCTTTTTAGCCACACCCCTGCATGAAATCATGCCTTCATAGGCTGATGGCCACAGCGCTCGCCAAGACGAGTCGGCTGGGGAAACAGGTTCGCGATGGACGCAAGGAGCAACATCAAGGACAGGCTGCCGAGCTGTCATGTGACGGCGGGTCCCGCACGCGCGCAAGCCTATGCCGCTGTCGTCGCGGCTTCCTTCGGCGCCGGCAATGCTGCACCGCACCTGCCTGTTGTCGCCGATCAATGCAGCGTCCATTTCGATTCGATCGACCTCGCCGAAATCTTCGCGGGGGAAATCTTCAAAAAGACTCCGTGTGCCGCGGGTTTGCAGCCGAGCGGCCGTTATGTTGCCAAAGACATACAGGAAATTGGGAGCATATCGCTTCTGATGAAGACGCTGCTCGACAACGGCCACCTGCGCGGGAATTGCCTTACCGCCACGGGCCGGACGATCGCCGAAAACCTCAAGAGCGTAAAGCCGATGGCCGCCTCGGGCGGTATCGTTGGCCAAAAAGATTTTGCGCAGGAAGGTGCGGTCGTGAAGGTCGCGGGCATGTCGAAGCCGAGATTTCCAGGTTCTGAATTTTCAAGTTCTGTCCGCGGCTTGGACCGCGAAGAGAACGCCGCGGAGGGTCTTAACGTAAAGTTGACCGGCGCCGACGCCCCTGAACATGAGACCAAACGGCAGTCCCGAGCGACTAACCTCAAATCGGCTGCGCTGTGGAAGGACGCCCAAAGGACCGGGCAGGCGATGGGTGGCGCTGTTTCCCATCCAGACGGTGCGCACGAGAAACAGTGTTATGCGGACATCTAGGCGTATCATTCTTGCGTTGATGTTAGGGGCCGCGCCGGTGGCAGGCTCCGGATTCGCGTTCGATGGTGCGCCGGTAAATCCCAAAGATGCCGCTCTTCCCGTGGTTTCCCAGCCCGCCGCCCAGGCGTTGAACGCCCAGGCCTTGGGTATTCCAGGCGCAAAAAAGGCGATTCCGCCGGCAACCGCGGCGGCCGCCGCCACTGCGCCGTCGCTGACCTCCCTGCAATACGCCGCTGAAGGCGGTCATCCGGTGGCGCAGTGGAAGCTCGGCCGGATGTATGCCAACGGCGATGGCGTCACCCAGGACGACCTGCGGGCGTTCGAATATTTCAGCCGCATTGCCAACCAGCACGCCGAGGATAGCCCGTCGGCGCCTCAGGCGACGATCGTGGCCAACGCGTTCGTGGCGCTGGGGCGGTACTATCTCAACGGCATTCCCAATTCGAAGGTCAAGGTCGACCGGGAGCGGGCGCGGGAGATGTTCTCCTATGCCGCGTCCTATTTCGGCAATGCCGACGCCCAGTACGACCTGGCGCGGCTCTATCTGAAGACCCCGGACGCTTCGCGGGAAGATTTCCGCTATGGCGCTCGCTGGCTTGGTCTGGCCGCCCAGAAGGGCCAGCATCAGGCGCAGGCGCTGCTCGGACAGATGCTGTTCAACGGCGACCGGCTGCCGCCGCAGCGCGCGCGGGGGCTGATGTGGCTGACCCTGGCGAGCGAGAGTGCGACGCCGGACGAGGCCTGGATCAAGGAAAGCTACACCCGGGCGATGTCGAAAGCCTCTGGCGACGACCGCGCCATGGCGCTGCAGATGCTCGAGCACTGGGTGCAGGGCCGCCGGGACTGATTCCCGCGGCCTCTTAGTTGCTGCCGCGGCTTGCCTTGAGCGGCGCCAATTCGCTCAGGCGGTTTCGAGATCGAGATCGGCCCAGACCGGGACATGGTCCGACGGCTTCTCCCAGGCACGCACGTAGCTATCGACGCCGACATTGGTGAGCCGGTCGCTGGCCTGCGGCGACAGCAGCAAATGGTCGATCCGAATGCCCCAGTTCTTCTGCCAGGCCCCGGCCTGATAGTCCCAGAACGTGTATTGCCCGGGAGCGTCGTTCACGGCGCGCAGCGCGTCGGTCAGGCCGAGGCCGAGGAGGGATTGAAAGGCCTCGCGGGTCGCCGGCAAGAACAAGGCGTCCTTGGCCCAGGCGGAGGGATTGTAAACGTCGGCTGCCGCCGGAATGACGTTAAAATCGCCCGCCAGGATCAGCGGCTCCTCCGCTTTAAGTCGCTCCCTCGAGTATTCAAGAAGCCGCGACATCCATTTGAGTTTGTAGGGATATTTGTCCGTATCTGGCGGGTTGCCGTTGGGTAAATAAAGACAGGCGATGCGCAGCACGCCCTTCTTCAGGGGAATCACGCCCTCAAGGAAACGGGCATGGGCGTCCTCGTCGTCGCCGGCGAGGCCGGATTTGGTTTCCTCGAAAGGCAGCTTCGACAACAGCGCAACGCCGTTAAAGGTCTTCTGACCGTGGGTGACGACGTTGTAGCCGAGCGCCTCGATTTCGAGCCGCGGAAAGGCGTCATCGATGCATTTGATTTCCTGCAGGCAGACGACGTCAGGCGCGCAGTCCTTCAGCCAGGTCAGCAGATGGTCGATCCGTTGCCGAACCGAATTGACGTTCCACGTAGCAATACGCATTGCAAAAGCCCGGATTGTAATCGCACATTTTCGCTGCAGTGGCATACCATGTGCCGCGAGGCTGTGATAACTATCTAGAAATAAGGCGTAAAAGTCGCCGTCAAGGGGGCCGGGAGCAGCTGTCCCGCCCTTTGCGGACCGGCGGACGTGAAAAATTATGAAAAAGCGTAACTGGATACTTTTTGCCGGCATTATCGGCATCGTCGCCATCGCGGCCTACACAACCCGCTCGTCGTGGATGGGGAGCAACGCCAGCGCACAGGGGCCGCAGCGCCCTCGGATGGTCTCGGTCGAACTGGCGAAGGCGGAGCGCAAGTCCGTGCCCGTCGATGTCGATGCCAACGGAACCGTCACGCCGATCTCCAGCGTGGCGCTGAAGTCGCGGCTGGAGACCACCATCGTGTCGGTCCATTTCCAGGACGGCGCCAAGGTCAACGAAGGCGACTTGCTGTTCACGCTCGATGCGCGCCAGATCGACGCCCAGATCGAGCAGGCCGAGGGGGTGCTGGCGAAGGACCAGGCCCAGCTCGAAGGCGCGCTGCGCGATGTCCGGCGCTACAGCGAGCTGATCGGCAAGGGCGCCACCACGCAGGTCAATCTCGACAACGCCAAGACCACGGCTGACATCCTGGCTGGAACCATCAAGGCCGACCAGGCGGCGCTCGACAATCTGAAGGTCCAGAAAAGCTACACCACGATCCGCGCACCGTTCTCGGGCCGGGTCGGTACCGCCAACGTCAAGGTCGGCAATTTCGTGCGGCCGGCCGATCTCGCGGCGCTCGCCGTCATCAACCAGATGGCGCCGGTCTACGTGACTTTCGCCGTCCCCCAGCGCGTGCTGGTCGATCTGCGCGAGTCGATGGCGAAGGGGGCATCCGGGGTGACCGCGACGATCCCGGGTCATCAGCGCTCGGAAAGCGGCAAGGTTGCGATGGTCGAGAACACGGTGGATGCCACCACCGGCATGGTCACCGTGCGCGGTATCATGAACAACGAGAATGAGACCTTGTGGCCGGGCACCCTGGTCGCGACCAGGCTGACGATCCGCAGCGAAGATGCGATCGTGGTTCCGACGGTCGCCGTGCAGCGCAGCCAGAGCGGCAATTTCGTCTTCGTCGTCAAGGACGGCACCGCCAAGGTTCAATCGGTCACGGTCGATCGTACCTCGCAGGGCATGTCGGTGATTTCAGAAGGCCTCGCCGGCGACGAAAGCGTGGTGGTCGACGGACAATTGCTGCTGTCGGACGGAACGCGGGTCGAACCGCGGACGAAGAAGGCGGGGGCGTAGCCGATGACGCTCTCGGAGCTCTGCATCCGCCGGCCGGTCATGACGACGCTGATCACGGCGTCGATCATTGCATTCGGCATCTTCGGCTTCCGCCTGCTGCCGGTATCGGCGCTGCCGCGGGTCGACTTCCCGACGATCGCCGTGACCGCGACCTTGCCGGGCGCGAGCGCGGAGACGATGGCATCATCTGTGGCCGGCGTCATCGAGCGCCAGCTCTCGACCATCGCCGGCATCTCCTCGATGTCGTCGAATTCCTCGCAGGGCACCAGCTCGATCACGATCCAGTTCGATCTCAACCGCAACATCGATTCCGCCGCGCTCGACGTGCAGACGGCGCTGACCATCGCGCAACGGCGGTTGCCGATCGAGATGCGCATCCCGCCGAGTTTCCGAAAAGTGAACCCGGCCGATTTCGCGATCCTGTTCGTGGTGCTTGGTTCACCGACGCTGCCGCTGTCGGCGGTCAACGAATATGGTGAAATCACCATTGGCCAGACCTTGTCGCAGATACCGGGCGTCGCGCAGGTCAGTGTCTACGGTGCGCAGAAGTTCGCCGTTCGCGTCCAGGCCGATCCGGAAGCCGCCGCGGCGCGCGGATTGTCGCTCGAGGACATCCGCGCCGCGGTTTCGGCCGCCAATTCGTCGACCCCGGTCGGCACGCTGAACGGACCGAAGCAGGACGTCGCGCTGCAGGCCTCCGGCCAGATGGACAAGGCGGCCGACTACAGCAAGATCGTGGTGGCCTGGCGCAACGGTTCGCCGGTCAAGCTCGACGAGGTCGCAAAGATCTACGACAGCGTCGAGAACGAGCGGATCGCAACCTGGCTGAACGACGAGCGCTCGATCGTGCTCGGCATCCAGAAACAGCCGGACGCCAACACGGTGGCGGTGGTCGATGGCATCCTGGCCAAACTGCCGGTGCTCCGGGCGCAGATCCCGCCATCGGTGTCGATCAACGTGCTGATGGATCGCTCGGTATCCATCCGTCAGGCGGTCGCCGACGTCGAGGAGACGCTGCTGATCGCGATCGTGCTGGTCATCCTCGTCATCTTCCTGTTCCTGCGCTCGGCGTCCGCGACCTTCATTCCGGCGCTGGCGGTTCCGATCTCGCTGTTCGGCACCTGCGCGGTGATGTACGCGCTCGACTATTCGATCAACAACATGACGCTGCTGGCGCTGACCCTGTCGGTCGGGTTCGTGGTCGACGACGCCATCGTCATGCTGGAGAACATCGTCCGCCATATCGAGCGGGGGATGCAGCCGTTCGAGGCGGCGCTGAAAGGCGCGCGCGAGATCGGCTTCACGATCATTTCGATCACTTTCTCGCTGATCGCCGTGTTCATCCCGGTGCTGCTGATGGGTGGTATCGTTGGCCGGGTGTTCCGCGAGTTTGCGGTGACGGTATCGGTCGCGATCATCGTGTCGGGATTCGTTTCGCTGACCTTGACGCCGATGCTGTGCGCGCGCGTGTTGCGGGCGCACGACCCGAACAAGAAGCCGAACATCGTGCTTCGCGGTTTCGAGACGATGTTCGAATCCTGGCTGCGTGCCTATGAATGGACGCTCGACTGGGTGCTGGCGCGCAAGGCGCTGATGCTGGCCGTGACGCTGGCGACGCTGGGCGGCACCGTCTACCTCTATATGATCGTGCCGAAGGGCTTCTTTCCGCAGGAGGACACCGGCTTCCTGATCGGCGTGACCGAGGCCGCGACCGACACGTCCTTCGATGCGATGAAGGAGCGGCAGCAGGCGCTGGTGGCGGTGCTGAGAGGCGATCCCGCGGTCGAATACATCAACTCCACCGTCGGTGCCGGCGGACCGAACGCGACGGCGAATTACGGGCGCCTGTTCATCGCGCTGAAGCCGAAGAAGGAACGCGACAACCTCACGACGATCATCGGGCGGCTGCGGGGCAAGGCCCGCCAGATTCCAGGCATGCAGGCGTTCTTCCAGCCGATCCAGAACCTCAATATCGGCGGGCGGATTTCCAAGAGCCAATACCAGTACGTGATGCAGAGCGGCGACACCGACTCGCTGTACCGGCTGGCGCCGGAAATGCGCGACAGGATCGAGAAGGTGCCGGGCCTGCTCGACGTCACCACCGATCTCTACATCAAGAACCCGCAGATGACGGTCGACATTGACCGCGAGAAGGCCGCCGTTTACGGCGTCACCGTCGACCAGGTTCGCAACCAGCTCTACAACGCCTACGGCTCGCGTCAGGTCGGCACCATCTACATGCCGTCGAACGACTACCAGATCATCCTCGAAGTGCAGCCGCAGTTCCGGGTCGATCCGTCCGACCTGTCCAGGCTCTACATGAAGACCCAGAACAACCAGACCATTCCGCTGTCGGCGGTGGCAAAGCTGGTTCCGACGGTGGGGCCGCTGCAAATCAACCACCAGGCGCAGCAGCCGGCGGTGACGATCTCGTTCAACCTCGCGCCCGGCTATTCGCTGGGCTATGCGGTCGACAAGATCACCACGCTCGAGCAGAGCTCCAATCTGCCGGCGACCATCGCCACCGGCTTCTCCGGCACGGCGCAGGTGTTCCAGGATTCGCTGCGCGGGCAGGGCGTCCTGATCCTCGCCGCCGTGTTCGCTGCCTTCGTCATCCTCGGCATCCTCTACGAGAGCTTCATCCACCCGATCACGATCATCTCCGGCCTGCCGTCGGCCGGCATCGGCGCGATCCTGACCCTGATGCTGTTCGGAATGGAGATGTCGGTCATCGCGATGATCGGCATCGTAATGCTGGTCGGCATCGTCAAGAAGAACGCCATCATGATGGTGGACTTTGCGCTGGAGCGCCGCAGCGTCGGCCTCAGTGCAGAACATGCGATCCGGGAAGCCGCGCTGCTGCGTTTCCGCCCCATCATGATGACGACGTTCGCCGCGATCTTCGGCACGCTGCCGATCGCGCTCGGCGCCGGCGCGGGCGCCGAGCTGCGCCAGCCGCTCGGCGTCGCCGTGGTCGGCGGTCTGTGCCTGTCGCAACTGCTGACGCTGTACATCACCCCGGTGATCTACATCTATCTCGACCGCATCGACCGCCGCCTGAAGCGCCGGCTCGAGCCGCAGCTCGAAGAAACCGGCGACGACAAGCGGCCGCACGTGGTCGCGGCCGAGTAATGGTCCCGGCGCGGGCAATGCGGACCGCCTTGCGATGCGTCGTTGTCCTGATCGCGCTTGCGTGGAGTGCCGGGACGAGGGCGGTCGCCGCCGAGCCGATCGAAATCTTCGACGCGCATCTGCATTACAATTGGGAACCAAAGCCCTATTACCAGCTCGACGAGGTGCTCGCGCTGTTCAAGAAGCATCGCGTCACCGGCATCCTAGCGACCAGCCGCCCGAACAGCGGAACGCATGCGCTGGTGGATGCGAAGGCCGAGGGCCTGCAGGTCGTGCCTTTCATCCGGCCGTACCGCGTCCGGTCAGATATCCAGAGCTGGTTCGGCGATCCCGTGATCTTCGATCTCGTGCAGGACGAATTCAAGCGCGGCTATTACCGCGGCATCGGCGAATTCCATCTGTCGGGCAAGTCGGCGGAAAACGAGTGGGTGAAGAAGACCGTCGATTTTGCCGTCGCCAACGACCTCTACCTGCACGCCCATGCCGATGACGAGGCGGTCGAGATCCTGATGCGGGACAATCCGAAGGCCCGGATCATCTGGGCGCATACCGGCTTTGGGCTGTCGACCGATCGCGTCACGGTGATGCTGTCGAAATACCCAAAGCTGTGGGGAGAGTTGTCGTATCGCAGCGGCATCACCGACGGCGCGGGCAAGCTGACGGCTGAGTGGCGGACGCTGTTCGAACGCTATCCCGATCGCTTCCTGCTCGGTTCGGACACCTGGGTGCCGGAGCGCTGGGCGAGCTATGGTGAGATCATGGCGAGCTATCGCGCATGGCTGGCACAGCTATCGCCAAAAATCGCCGAGCAGATCGCGAGCGGCAATGCGAAGGCGCTGTTCGCCGACAAGCGTTAGGTCGCGCTGATGTCGCTCAGATCGAAAAACTGGTGCCGCAGCCGCAGGAGGCGGTGGCGTTCGGATTGACCACCCGGAACGACGCGCCGATCAGGTCGTCGACGAAATCGACCTCCGAGCCGGCCAGGAACGGCACCGATGCCGGATCGACCAGCACCACCGCGCCCTCGCGCGCGATCACCAGATCGTCCTCGGCCTGGGCGTGCTCGACATCGAACTTGTACTGGAAGCCGGAGCAGCCGCCACCTTCGACGGAGATGCGCAGCATGGCGCCGTCGCCCTCGGTCTTGAGGATTTGCCCGATGCGGCGGGCGGCCCGCTCGCTGACGGTGATGGCAGTGGTCATGCGTGGTCTCCGGTCGAAGGCGTCATACCCAATTCATTTGGTATCCCGCGCTCCCCATAGTTAAGTATGTAATCTCGCAGAATCAAATGGATAAGGACTAAAAAAACGTGTCGGTCGGAATGGCTGCCCCCCGCGCGCACTATGCCTGCGATCCCGATCGCAGCCGCGGCCGGCTGTTTACGGAGCCGCCGAGCAAGACCCGCAGCCCGTTCCGGCGCGACTGCGACCGGGTGATCCATTCCACCGCCTTCCGCCGCCTGAAGCACAAAACTCAAGTCTTCGTGTTCCATGAAGGCGATCATTACCGCACGAGGCTGACCCATTCGCTGGAGGTGGCCCAGATCGCCCGCGCGCTGGCCCGCCAGCTCGGGCTCGACGAGGACCTCACCGAGACGCTGGCGCTGGCCCACGATCTCGGCCATCCCCCGTTCGGCCACGCCGGGGAGCGGGCGCTGGACAAATGCCTGGCGGCCCATGGCGGCTTCGATCACAACGCCCAGACCCTGCGCGTCGTGACCTCGCTGGAACATCGCTACCCCGAGTTCGACGGGCTCAATCTGAGCTGGGAATCGCTGGAGGGCATCGTCAAGCACAACGGCCCGCTGACGATGCGGAGCGGGGACCCGGCCGGACGTTACAGCGACAGCGGGATTCCGGTCGGGATCGCCGATTTCAACCGCAAATATGATCTTGAGCTGTGGACCTACGCCTCGCTGGAGGCCCAGGTTGCAGCCTTCGCCGACGACATCGCCTATGACGCCCACGATATCGATGACGGCCTGCGCGCGGGCCTGTTTGGCGTCGACGACCTCAAGGTGATGCCGCTCACGGCCGCCATCATCGCCGACATCGGCAAGCACTATCCTGATCTCGATGACGTCAGGCGCGGGGCGGAATTGGTGCGCGAGCTGATCTCCTACATGATCTCGGCTGTCGTCGCCGAGGCAGGCAGGCGGCTCGAGGCGGCCAAGCCGCAATCGGCCCATGATGTGCGCCACCACAATCAGCCGCTGGTCGCGTTTCCTCCCGCAGTGGCTGCGGAGGAGGCCGAGATCAAGGCGTTCCTGAAGCTGCGGATGTACCGCCACAAGCGGGTGATGCGGGTGATGGGCGAGGCGGAGCAGATCGTGTTCGACCTGTTCGCGCGCTACCAGAAGTCGCCGGGCGACTTGCCGGCCGAGTGGGTCGAGGGTACCGAGCAGGAGACCGAAGCCGGGCGTGCCCGCCGGATCGGCAATTTCATTGCCGGGATGACCGACCGCTTCGCCCTGATCGAGCACCAAAGGCTTTTTGACTCGACCCCGGATTTGCGTTAGGCGGCGGCCCAGGAACTTAGAAAAAATGGCCGAAAAACCCACTTCTCCGCATCTTTTTGCCGATGTGCTCGCGCGCGTGCACAGGATTTGTGCCGCGCTTGCGGCCGAAGAAAATTGGCCCGCCGGCATCGATTTCTCCCGCGTCGTGGTCGAGCCGCCGCGCGACGCGACCCATGGCGACATGGCGACCAATGCCGCGATGGTGCTCGCCAAGGAAGCCAAGGCAAAGCCGCGCGATCTCGCCGACAAGTTCGCCGAGAAACTGCGCGCGGATGATCTGATCGCCTCCGTCGAAGTCGCCGGGCCGGGTTTCATCAATCTCACCTTGAAGCCAGAGGTGTGGGCCGATGCGCTGCGCACGGTACTGCGCGAGGGTGTCACGTACGGCCAGAGCGCGATTGGCGGCGGCGAAAAGGTGAATGTCGAATATGTCTCGGCCAATCCGACCGGGCCGATGCATGTCGGCCATTGCCGGGGCGCGGTGTTCGGCGATGCCTTGTGCAGCCTGCTGCAGTTCGCTGGCTATGACGTCACGCGCGAATATTACATCAACGACGCCGGCGCGCAGGTCGATGTGCTCGGCCGCTCGGCGTATCTGCGCTACCGCGAAGCGCTCGGTGAAGACATCGGTGCGATACCGGAAGGCCTGTATCCCGGCGATTATCTCGTGCCGGTTGGGCAGGAGCTTGCCGCCGAATACGGCGACAAGCTCAAGGCGATGCCGGAAAACGCCTGGCTGCCGATCGTGCGCCTCAAGGCCATCGACATGATGATGGAGATGATCAAGGGCGATCTCGCAGCGCTCCACATCAAGCATGATGTGTTTTTCTCGGAGCGCTCGCTGATCGAGACCGGCAACAACAAGGTCACCGAGACCATCGACTATCTGCGCTCCAAAGGCGATGTCTATGAAGGCCGCCTGGCGCCGCCCAAAGGCAAGGTAGTCGACGACTACGAGGACCGTGAGCAAACGCTGTTTCGGGCCACCGCATTCGGAGACGATGTCGATCGTCCGCTGATCAAGTCGGATGGCGGCTATACTTATTTCGCGTCCGACATCGCCAACCACAAGAACAAGTTCGATCGCGGCTTCACCAACCTGATCGACGTGTTCGGCGCCGATCATGGCGGCTACATCAAGCGCATGCAGGCCGCGGTCAAGGCCGTGACCTCGGGCAAGGCGGCCCTCGACGTCAAGATCGTGCAACTGGTCAAGCTGCTGCGCGACGGCGAGCCTGTGAAGATGTCAAAGCGCTCCGGCGAGTTCGTCACCTTGCGCGAGGTGGTCGACGAGGTCGGCTCGGACGCCGTGCGCTTCATGATGCTGTTCCGCAAGAACGACGCGGTGCTGGATTTCGACCTTGCCAAGGTGATCGAGCAGTCCAAGGACAACGCGGTGTTCTACGTCCAGTACGGCCATGCCCGCGGCCATTCGATCTTCAAGAACGCCCGGGAAATGGTTCCCGACCTGCCGGAGAGCGATTCCGCCCGGGCGGCCTATCTCGGGGATGCCGCGGTGGAGCGGCTGACGGACCCTGCGGAACTCAGCCTGCTGAAGCAGCTGGCGCTCTATCCCCGGATGATCGAGGCGGCGGCGGTGGCGCATGAACCCCACCGAATCGCTTTTTACCTCTATGATCTCGCGAGTGAATTTCACGCGCTTTGGACCAGGGGGCGGGATTTGCCCTATTTACGCTTCATTATCACTAATGATGCACACATTACGAGGGCGCGACTGGCAATGGTCCAGGGCGTCGTCTCGGTTCTGGCATCGGGCTTAGCCGTTCTCGGCGTCCACGCTCCGACCGAGATGCGGTAGGCAAGGGGCATAGGCCCTCGCAATGGGGATTGTGAGGGTATCTGGCAGGAGCCAATTCGTATTCATGGCTCGTATGGTCATGGCGGGTTGGCGCTGTCCCGAAGGGGATGCATCTTCACGATGGCTAATCGATATCAGGAACGACCTTTTCCTTCCGACGCCGACGATGATCGCGGCGCGAACCCGGCTGCCCCGGCTAGGGGCGACAGCGATCCGCTGGCGGAACTGGCGCGGCTGATCGGGCAGTCCGATCCGTTTAGCAGCGGCGCCAAGACCCCGCACCCGCTGCAGTCGCGGGCTAACGTGCGCCCGCAATACGACGCCGTGGACGAGGAAGAGGTCAACGTGGCCGCGGGCCCGCCGCCATGGATGCAGCGCGCCAGGCACGATGCGCCGCCACCGCCACCACAACAGGAATACGAAGAGCCGGAGCCGGAATATCAGCCCAGCCCCGTGCATCCCTTGCACCGCTACGCGGCTCAGCAGCCGGCGGCACATGAACAGGACCATCACGCGCCGGCGCAGCAATACGCGGACGAGCAGCCGGTGGATCCCTCGCGGTATGACGACGCGCTGTATGGCCAGCTGGAATCCGGCCAGCATGAATTTGCGCGGGATCCGGCGTTTCCGGATGATCCCTACGCCTATCAGAGTGATTATGAGGAAGAGCCGGAGCCGCCGCGCAAGCGCAGCAACGGCTTGATCACGGTCGCCGCCGTTCTGGCGCTGGCCGTGGTCGGGACGGGGGCTGCCTTCGCCTATCGAACCTATGTCGGTTCACCGCGCAGCGGCGAGCCGCCGATCATCAAGGCCGACAACAGCCCGACCAAGGTCATGGCGACGCCCGGCGATGGCGCCTCGGGCAAGACACCGGACCGCATGGTGCCCGGTGATGGCGGCGAAAAGATCGTTTCGCGTGAAGAGGCTCCGGTCGACGTCAACTCTAGGTCCGGCCCGCGCGTGGTGTTTCCGCCGCTGAACCAGAATGGCAGCCCGCCCTCGGTCGCAAGCGTCTCTCCAGCCGCTCCGTCGCCAGCGACCGCCGCGAACGGCTCCCTGCCGAACAATGAACCGCGCAAGGTCAAGACCCTTGCCGTCAAGGGCGATGCCGATAATGGTGGCGTTCCTGCAGGGGCGGCAAAGCCCGCGCCGGCTGCCCGTACGGCCGCACCGGCGCCAGCCCCGACTGCGGCGCCGCGCAACCCGGCATCCGCCAACGCCAGCGCTAATGGCCCGCTCGCGCTGACGCCGCAAGGCGGCGCAGCGCCCGATCCGGCGCCCACCCGTGTCGCCGGAACCAATCCGGCGCAGGCTGCGCCTTCCGGCGTCGGATACCTCGTCCAGGTCTCCTCGCAGAAGAACGAGGCCGATGCGCTGGCTTCCTACCGGGCGCTGCAGGGCAAGTATCCATCCGTGCTGGGGACGCGTTCGGCTTCGATCAGGCGGGCGGATCTTGGCGATAAGGGCGTCGTTTACCGCTCGATGGTCGGACCGTTTGGTTCGCAGGAGGAGGCGGCGCAGCTGTGCGGCAACCTGAAAACCGCCGGTGGACAGTGCGTCATCCTCAAGAATTAACGGCCGTTTCCTTGACCCGGGAGCTGTGAGGGGCCTAATCGGCCCCCATGAGCAGCCGTGCATTCATCACAGGCATATCCGGACTGGAATTGAGCGCTGACGAGCGCGCGTTTGTCCGTGCCGAGCTGCCATGGGGCTTCATCCTATTCAAACGCAACATTGAGACCCCGGCGCAAGTTGCTTCGCTGGTTGGCGAATTGCGCGATTTGGTTGGAAACGCCGATGCGCCGGTCCTGATCGATCAGGAAGGCGGGCGGGTGCAGCGGCTCGGACCGCCGCATTGGCCGGTCTATCCGCCAGGCGCCGTCTTTGGGGCGCTGTACGACATTGACTCCAAATTGGGCTTCAAGGCCGCCCGTTTGAGCTCACGGCTGATCGCAGCCGACCTGATCGACCTCGGAATCACGGTGGACTGCCTGCCGCTCGCAGATGTGCCGATTGCGGGGGCTGACGCCGTCATTGGGAACAGGGCCTATGGAACCGAGCCGGGCAAAGTGGCCGCGATCGCCCGTGCCGTCACCGAGGGGCTGGAGCAGGGCGGGGTGTTGCCGGTCCTGAAGCACATTCCCGGCCATGGAAGGGCCACAGCGGACAGCCATTTTCGGCTGCCGACGGTTGATTCGACGAGGGAAGAGCTCGATCGGACCGATTTTGCCGCCTTTCAACCGCTGGCGGACCTGCCGATGGCGATGACCGCACATGTTGTGTTTAGCGCGCTAGACCCCGTCCATCCGGCGACGACTTCTGCGACAATCATCCAGCAGGTGATTCGCGGCGTAATCGGGTTCCAAGGTTTGTTGATGAGTGATGACGTGTCCATGAATGCATTGGCGGGATCGATCGCCGAGCGGACCCGAGCCATCGTCAACGCCGGCTGCGACATGGTTTTGCATTGCAACGGCAAGCTCGACGAAATGCGCGATGTCGCAGCCGAGACGCCGGAACTGACGGGCGAGGCACTTAATCGCGCCAACCGGGCGCTGGCCTCGCGAAAAGCGCCTCTTCCGCTCGACCGGCAGGCGGCGCGGGCTGAACTGGACGCGTTGATGGATCGGGTAGGGACGGTATGACCGCGGAGATTCTATCGTTTGAGACCGGACGGCCCGCCGCTGACGGCACCGACAGCGAGCCCTCGCTGGTCGTCGACGTCGAGGGCTATGAAGGTCCGCTCGACCTGTTGCTGACGCTGGCGCGGCAACAGAAGGTCGATCTGTCCAAAATTTCGATCCTGGCGCTGGCCGACCAGTATCTCGTCTTCATCGAGGCGGCGCGAAAGATTCGCCTCGAACTCGCGGCCGACTACCTTGTCATGGCGGCCTGGCTGGCGTTCCTGAAATCGCGGCTGCTGCTGCCCGAACCGGCGACGCCCGACGGCCCGAGCGCCGAGGAGATGGCGACCGCGCTGGCCAACCGGCTGCGCCGGCTGGAAGCCATCCGCGAGGCGGCCAACCGGCTGATGAACCGGCCGCAGTTCCAGCGCGATATTTTCCCGCGCGGCAATCCGGAATCGATCGCGGAAATTCGCCACCCCAAATTCACCGCGACCCTGTACGACCTGCTCACGGCCTATGCCACGCAGCGTCAACAGAAGGTGTTGGCAACAGTACATCTGGCCAAGCGCACAGTGTGGTCGCTGTCGGAAGCGCGCGCCTCGCTGGAGCGGCTGGTCGGCATGGCCGAGGACTGGAGCTGCCTCGACGAATTTCTTCTCAGTTATGTTGTCGATCCCTCGCAGAAGGCGACGGTATTTGCCTCCACCTTTGCCGCAGCGCTCGAGCTGGTGCGGGAAGGTGAGATGGAATTGAACCAGAAAGAGGCGTTCGCGCCGCTGTATTTTCGTAAGCGTCAGCCGCAAGCGTCCGGGGCGATGTCCGCCTCGGATCTCTCGGTCGAGTAAGTGGAAGAAGGAGACCTAGCCATGGCGAGCCTCGCGGAAAAGCGCATGGAAGAAGCCGAGGAACATTCCGTCGATCCCACGAACGAGCCCGAAGCGAGGCCCGAAGAATTGCGGCTGCTGGAAGCGCTGTTGTTCGCCTCCGCCGAGCCGGTCGATCAGGCCGCGCTGGCCAAGCGGATGCCCGACGGCGTCGACGTCAAGGTCGCTTTGGCGCAATTGCAGGCGGAATACGCCACGCGCGGCGTCAATCTGGTGCGGGTCGCGAACAAGTGGACGTTCCGCACCGCCGGCGATTTGTCGTGGCTGATGACGCGGGAGAGCACGGAAACGCGGCGCCTGTCGCGTGCGGCCATCGAGGTGCTCGCGATCATCGCCTACCACCAGCCGGTGACGCGCGCCGAGATCGAGGAAATCCGCGGCGTGATCACTTCCAAGGGCACGCTGGATGTGTTGCTGGAGACCGGCTGGATCCGTCCCCGCGGCCGCCGCAAGACGCCGGGCCGTCCGCTGACCTTCGGCACCACAGATGGGTTCCTGTCGCAGTTCAGCCTCGAAGCGCTCGGCGATCTGCCGGGCCTGGAAGAGCTGAAGGGCACCGGCCTGCTGGATTCGCGGCTGCCTTCCGGCTTCAGCGTTCCGACGCCTTCGGACGACGTGGCGCTGCGCGAGGACGAGGATCCGCTGGATGCCGGCGACACCCTGGAACTCCTGCTGGCGCCCGCGGCCGAGCCCGAGACCCCCAGCGAAAGCTGAGGCGTGGACAAAAATATCGAAAACAACCCCATGCAAAGTAAAACGGGCCCGGTTCGGGGCCTGTTCCGCTAGGGGCCGGTTGGTCCTCGAAAACGGATTAACGGTAGCAATAATACGTAGCTGCGACAGCGATTTGCCGCGGCTTGGGTCCTTGTTTTTGACACCTCCCGGGCCTACCTTCCGGCAAAGCTTGGGCCGGATGCCGGCCGTCTCTTTTGGAGGGTTGCAGGATGGGTTCGCTTAGCATTTGGCACTGGATCGTCGTGATCGCAGTGGTCCTGCTGTTGTTCGGCCGCGGCAAGATTTCGGACCTGATGGGCGACGTCGCGCAGGGCATCAAGTCCTTCAAGAAAGGCTTGCAGGACGATGACAAGCCTGCGGAAAAGCCCGCGGTCGAGCCGACCAAGACCATCGATCACAATGCGGCGCCGACGGCGGCTCGCACCGATGTCGGCAGCAAGGCTGTCTGACGGTTTGCTTGAACGCGCCGGTTCGGCGCGGACCGGTGCCCATTGAAGCCATGCCCATAGAAGTCATGGACGCTGGTTGAGAAAAGACGCGCGCCGCCCCAAATCTTGCTATTGAGATTTGGTTGGGGCGGGGTCGCGTAAGCGGAAAGTTTCATGTTCGACATCGGGTGGAGTGAACTGGTCGTCATCGCGGTTGTCGCGCTGATCGCCATCGGCCCGAAAGAGCTGCCGGGCGTGCTGCGCATGGTCGGGCAATGGATGGGCAAGGCCCGCAAGATGGCCTCCGAATTCCAGGGCCAGTTCCAGGAAGCGATGCGCGAGGCCGAAATGGCCGACCTCAAGAAGAGTTTTGACGAGGTCAAGGACGTCGCGACAGGCATGTCTCCCACCAATCTGATGACCTCGCTGCAAAAGGACGTCGGTGACGCCTTGCAGATCGGGGACATCGACAAGCCCGTGAATTCGCAGGTGGAAACCTCGATCGGTGAAACCGTGACGCCGGAAATCGTCGCGCCGACCACGCCGGCCGCCCCGACGGCCGAGACCTTCGTCGAGGCCGAAACCCATCAGGCGGCCTCCGAGCCGCTGATCATCACGCGTGAAGTTCAGGCCGCGCAGCAGCAGGACATCGCGCCCGCGGCACCGGACATTCTCAAGGACGCCAAAGCGTCATGAGCGACGAAGACATCGAGGCCAGCAAAGCGCCGCTGATGGACCATTTGATCGAGCTGCGCTCGCGGCTGATCAAGGCGCTGCTCGCGTTCGGTATAGCCTTCATCTTCTGCTTCTTCTTCGCCAAGCAGATCTACAATGTGCTGGTGTGGCCGTTCGTCTGGGTCGCCGGCCCCGAGAATTCGAAGTTCATCTACACGGCGCTGCTGGAATATTTCCTCACCCAGTTGAAGCTTGCGCTGTTCGGCGCCGGCTTCATTTCGTTCCCGATCATCGCGACGCAGATCTACAAATTCGTGGCGCCCGGGCTCTACAAGCACGAGCGCGGCGCGTTCCTGCCGTATCTGGTGGCGACCCCGTTCTTCTTCGTGCTCGGCTCGCTCCTGGTCTATTTCATCGTGCTGCCGATGCTGGTGCGCTTCTCGCTCGGCATGCAGCAGTCCGGCGGCGACGAGACCGCGCAGATCCAGCTGTTGCCCAAAGTGGGCGAATATCTGTCGCTGATGATGGGGTTGATCTTCGCCTTCGGCATCGCGTTCCAGCTGCCGGTGATCCTGACGCTGCTGGGCCGGATCGGCATCCTCACCGCAAAGCAGCTTCGCGAAAAGCGGCGCTATTTCATCGTGGTCGCCTTTGTCATTGCGGCCGTCCTGACGCCGCCCGACGTGTTGAGCCAGGCCTCGCTCGCGCTGCCCTTGCTGGTTCTCTACGAGGGCTCGATCCTCGCGGTCGCCCTGGTGGAGAAGCGGGCCGCCGCCGCAGCCAAGGCCGCGACCGGCACGCCACCCTCCGCGACCCCGCCGCCCGCGGCCAATCCGGCCGAGTAGGGGGTCGTCGTACCCCGCGAAAGCGGGGTACCCAGTCCGCCGCGGTCTCTCGAATCCATCGCCGCTGCTCTGGAATACTGGATCACCCGCTTTCGCGGGTGATGACGGGTGTGGTACGGGAAGCGCACCGTTAAATGTCAACGTATTGCGTTGGCATTTGACGAATTTCAGGAATGACCCGCCATGCACGACATCAAATCGATCCGCGATAACCCGCAAGCCTTCGACGCCGGACTGAAGCGCCGTGGCCTGGCGCCGCTGTCGCCGTCGCTGCTGGCGATCGACGAAAGGCGCCGCGCGGCGATCCTGGCGTCCGAACAGGCGCAGGCAAGGCGCAATGCGGCTTCGAAGGAAATCGGCGACGCGAAGAAGACAAAGGATGAGGCGCGTGCATCGAAGCTGATGGCCGAGGTCGCCGAACTCAAGACCACGATGCCTGAGCTCGAAGCTGCGGCAAAGACGGCGGACGACGAGCTTGCAAAGGAGTTGGCCGCGATTCCGAACCTGCCGCTCGAAGAGGTGCCGGACGGTGCCGACGAGCACGGCAACGTGCAGCGTCAGGTGTTCGGCAAGGCGCGCACTTACGGTTTCGCGCCGAAGCCGCATGACGATCTCGGCGGCGCGCTCGGCTATATGGATTTCGAGGCGGCGGCGAAACTGTCCGGCGCGCGTTTCGTCGTGCTGAAAAAAGGCCTCGCGCGGCTGGAGCGTGCGATCGGGCAATTCATGCTCGATCTGCACACCAATGAGCACGGCTACAGCGAGATCAATCCGCCGCTATTGGTGCGCGACGACGTGATGTTCGGCACCGGGCAATTGCCGAAATTCGAGGATGATCAGTTCTGGGCGATCAAGGGCGAACTGCTGGCGGCTCCAGATGATGGCCGCTTAAAGAGTGAACGTCTTGGTCTCATTCCCACCGCCGAAGTATCGCTCACTAACCTTGTCCGAGAATCCATTGTCGACGACAAGGAATTGCCGATGCGTCTTACGGCGCTGACGCCATGCTTCCGCGCCGAAGCTGGCGCCGCCGGCCGTGATACCCGAGGCATGATCCGCCAGCATCAGTTTACAAAAGTCGAATTGGTCTCGATCACCACGCCGGAAACCAGCCGTGACGAACACGAGCGCATGTTGTCCTGCGCCGAGGAAGTGCTGCGCCGCCTCGACCTGCATTATCGCGTCATGACTCTCTGCGCCGGCGACATGGGTTTCTCCGCGCAAAAAACCTACGACATCGAAGTGTGGATGCCGGGGCAGGGCGACGGCGGCGCCTACCGCGAAATCTCCAGCTGTTCGGTGTGCGGCGATTTCCAGGCGCGGCGCATGGATGCGCGCTATCGCGGGCCGGACGGCAAGCCGCGTTTCGTGCATACGCTGAACGGCTCCGGCACCGCGGTCGGTCGCGCGCTGATTGCTGTGATGGAAACCTATCAGCAGCAGGATGGATCGATTGCAGTGCCCGACGTGCTGCAGCCGTATATGGGCGGCCACAAAGTCATCGAGCACGACAAATAGCAAAGTCGAAAAATGCCCCTGCATCGCAACATCCATTGGATCGGCCGGCAATGGGCAGTTACCGGCCACGGGATGCAGTTGATCGACCAGAAGCTGAAGGGCTTCTTTGATATCGAGGTCCCGCAATTGTGGGACGAGGCGCTGATCGAAACCATGCGAGCCAAAGAATGGCTCAACGTCGCGGATTTCGACAAGGGCCTCGAGGTGGCGCGGAAGCGGTTTCCTCCGGGCAGCGTGGTGCAGCCGGAAACGATCGCGCCGGCTCCGCCTGTTGCGCCGACGGTGCGTCAGGCGGCTGCACCGGTTGCGCCGGCGCCTGTGCCGGTTTCGCCTGCACCAATTGAGCCGCCTCCTCAGATCGCAAAGCTGGAAGAGCCCCGGCCTCGAGAGCCTGATCCGGTTAAACCGACTCCGTCTCCGCCCGTCATACTGCAGGCAATTGCGATCCCAACACCTGAGCCCGAGGCGGCTGAGCCCGTGCCGCCGAAATTCCACATGCTGTTTTCAGGCTACGCAAAATTTGTTCGTCCCTGGCGCGTCCGGGTGCGGCAGTGACCGTATTGTGCCGGTTTGCCTCGGCCGCGATAGCCGGATAATACGGCGCCCGACAACAAGAAACGGGCTCGAATCGAACCGGAAGGCATTTGACGGATGCGCATTCTCTGCACCAATGACGACGGCATTCACGCTCCCGGTCTGAAGGTCGTCGAGGAAATCGCCCGTGCACTGTCCGACGACGTCTGGATCGTGGCGCCCGAACTCGATCAATCCGGCGTTTCGCATTCGCTGTCGCTCAACGATCCGCTGCGGCTGCGCGAAGTCGGCCCGCGCCATTTTGCGGTGCGCGGCACGCCGACCGATTGCGTCATCATGGGCGCGCGCCACATCCTCGGCAAGAAGCTGCCGGATCTCGTGCTGTCGGGCGTCAACAAGGGCCGCAACGTCGCCGAGGACGTGGTCTATTCCGGCACCATCGCCGGTGCGCTGGAAGGAACTATTCTCGGCATCCCGTCCTTCGCGCTGAGCCAGGAATTTTCCGTCGACACGCGCCACGCGCCGCTGTGGGACACGGCGGTGAAATTCGGGCCGGATATCGTGCGCAAGGTGATCGACGCCGGCGTGCCCAAGAACACCGTGATCAACGTCAATTTTCCGGCTTGCATGCCTGACGAGGTCAAGGGCATCCGCGTCACGCGGCAGGGCAAGCGCAACCTCGGCTTCCTGAAAGTCGATGAGCGCCATGACGGCCGCGGCAATCCCTATTTCTGGATCGGCTTCGAACGCGCCGCAATGCTGGACACCCCGGCCGAAGGCACCGACCTCGCCGCATTGGCTGCGCGCTACGTCTCAGTGACGCCGCTGCGGCTCGACCGCACCGATGAAGCGTTTTCGGAAGCACTGACGATGACGCTGAAGTGACGCGAAGCGTCATGCCCGCGAACGCGGGTATCCAGTACGCCGCGGCGTCGCGGTTCAATCGACGGTCTCTCGGATACTGGATCATCCGCTTTCGCGGATGATGACGGGCAGGGTGCGTGGATAGAGCGGCTAGGCCGCAGCGCTCTTCAGTGCGTTGTTGATCATCTGCGCCAGCGTTTCCAGTTGAAACGGTTTTTGCAGGGCCGGGCGATCGCGGTATTCCTCGGGCAGGCCCGAGGAGCCGTAGCCGGTCGCGAAAATGAAGGGCCGGTTGCGCGCCTTGATCAGTTCGGCCACCGGCGTGATCACCTTGCCGTTGACGTTGACGTCGAGGATGGCGAGATCGAACTCGGTCGATTGGGCCAGCTTGACGGCTTCGCTGATTTCACCGGCCTCGGCGGCGACGCTGTAGCCGAGCTCTTCGAGCATGTCGGCGACCATCATCCGGATCATGACCTCGTCTTCGACGAGAAACACTGAACAGCCCTGCGGCCGCGTCGCTATCATGATGGAATCCTTGCCCTTCCCGAGCTCAAGGTTCGCAAATAACACCAGTCGGCGCAACGACAAGATGGGATAGACCAAGGTCTGCGGCCCGCCCGTCAAGAGCCCCGATTTTCCGGGCTCTAACGCTGTTCCCGGACCGTGGTTCCGCGATCGGAACCCATTTTTGAGGAAATTCTTCCTTAAAACTCTGCTGGCTATTGCATCCAATCTCTGCCGAAGCACTAGATGAATGGCCAGCCGTGACCCTTGAGTCGCTAATGTCGCAAGAACCGCCCGAAAAGATGATGTTCCAGCTCTCCCTGCGGCGGCGGGGGATCAGCGACCAGACCATCCTGCGCACCATGGAAGAGGTGCCGCGCGAGATGTTCGTGACCGCGGCCGATCGCGGCCATGCCTATCGCGACAGCGCGCTCGGCATCGCCTGCGGGCAAACCATCAGCCAGCCCTTCGTGGTCGCCTACATGACCGAGCAATTGCAGCTGCAAAAGCAACACAAGGTGCTGGAGATCGGCACCGGCTCCGGTTACCAGGCCGCGATCCTGTCCCGGCTTTGCAAGCACGTCCTGACCATGGAGCGGTACCGGACGCTGGCCGACAGCGCGCGCGCCCGGCTGGAAAAGCTGGGCTACGACAATATCGAGGTCCTGCTTGGCGACGGCTTCGATATCCCGCCAGGTGCCGGGGATTTCGACCGCATCATCGTGACCGCGGCGATGGAGCAAATCCCGGAGAAGCTGCTGGCGCGGCTCGAGCCCGGTGGCATCCTGATCGCACCGATCGGACCCCACCAGGGTGTCCAGACTCTGCTGCGCGTCACGAGGACTGACGCAGGGTTCGACCGCAAGGCGCTGGTCGACGTGCGCTTCGTGCCGGCGCTGCCGGGGATTGCCCGCGAACTGTAGCCATCACGGATTGGCGGTTCCCGCCAACATCTTATTTGAAGGGTTAAGCGGTTATTTACTCGGGACGTGTTTACTCAAAAGAGTATTTAGTTGCGTATGAGTGAGTAACCATGTCCCGTGTCGTCGAGTTGCTTCGCTCGCGTCGCGTACCGCAGGTGGCGGTGCTGACGCTGATGTCGTTTGGCTTTGCCGGCTGCAGCGCCGATATGTCGACGCGCTTCTCGCAAAACACTCTGTCAAACCCCTTCAACTATCAGCCGGACGCGACCGGTACGGTGCAGCAGGCGCCGGCGCCCCAGGTCGAACGTCGCGAGCTGCCGCAATATTCGCGGCCGCAGACTCAACCGTATCAGTCGCAGCCGCAATACCAGTCGTCCGCCTTGCCGCCACCGCCGCCGGTGGTGAACGCGCCGCGATCCTATCCGGCCGCAGGCAACGGCGTGTCGGGCGGAGGCCGCGGGCTTTCGTCCTATACCCCGCCGGGCCAACCCAAGCTTGAGACCACCGCCACCGTTGCGCCGCGCTCGGTTGCCGCTGCGCCCGCGCATGGCGGCACCACGATCATCGTCGGTACCAGCGACACGCTCGATATCCTGGCCAAGCGCTACAACGTTGCGCCGGCCGCGATCCTGCAGGCCAATGGTTACAAGGGACCGCGCGCGCTGTCGCCCGGCCAGCAACTGATCATCCCGCGCCAGACCGTTGCCGCGGCACCCGCACCGGCAGTAGCGCCGCCGGCCAGCAAGCCGGTCGCGGCCGTGGCAGGGCCGTCGAGCGTGCACGTCGTCAATCGCGGCGACACGTTGATGAGCATTGCGCGCCGCAACAACCTTCCGGTGGCGGATCTCGCCAAGGCCAACAACCTCGACACATCGGCCAAGCTCAGCCTCGGCATGAAGCTGACCGTGCCCGGCGCCAAGACCGCCGCCGCACCTGCGGCGCAGCCTCTTGCACCCGTGCAGCAAGTCGCGGCGGTCGCAGCGCCTGCCGCCAAGCCGGTTGCACCTGCCGCACAGCCGCAAAGCGCGCGCCTGGCGCAGTCGACCGTCAACGTCGAGGAAAAACCGGCGGCCGAAGCGCCTGCGGTCAAGTCGAGCGAAGCCACTGGCGCGCTGCCGACCTTCCGCTGGCCGGTGCGCGGCAAGGTCATCACGACCTACGGCGCCAAGACCAACGGCAAGGCCAACGACGGCATCAATCTGGCGGTGCCGGAAGGCACCCCGGTGAAGGCTGCCGAAGACGGCGTCGTCGCTTACTCGGGCAATGAATTGAAGGGTTACGGCAATCTCATTCTGGTTCGGCACTCCAACGGTTACGTCACCGCATATGCCCATGCGAGTGAGCTGATGGTGAAGCGCGGAGACACGATCAAGCGCGGCCAGATTATTGCCAAGTCGGGCCAATCGGGTGAGGTGGGGTCGCCGCAACTCCACTTCGAGATCCGCAAAGGATCTTCACCAGTTGACCCGCTTCAATTCCTGAACGGGGCGTGAGGCTTTAGGCCTCACGAAGCGTCCACAAACTCCGCTGTCATCGCCCGGCTTGTCCGGGCGATCCAGTATTCCAGAGACGTTGGCGATCGAATCGAGAGGTCGCGGCGTACTGGGTCCCCCGCTTTCGCGGAGGACGACAGTCGCGTGCAATTCGCGCGTAACGAACTACATCCCCGTCAGCCTTACACCCAGCCGCCCGGCGAGCTCCTGCGTGAACTGCCAGGCGACGCGCCCCGAGCGTGAGCCGCGGGTCGTCGACCATTCCAGCGCTTCGCGCTCCAGTTGCTCGTCGGCAAGCTTGATGCCGTAGTGGCCGCAATAGCCGCGGACCATCGCCAGATATTCGTCTTGGCTGCAGCGATGGAAGCCGAGCCACAGGCCAAAGCGATCCGACAGCGAGACTTTTTCCTCGACCGCTTCACCGGGATTGATCGCGGTCGAGCGTTCGTTCTCGATCATCTCGCGCGCCAGAAGATGCCGCCGGTTCGAGGTGGCGTAGAGGATCACATTGTCCGGGCGTCCCTCGATGCCGCCTTCCAGCACCGCTTTGAGCGATTTGTAGGAGGCGTCGTTGCCGTCGAAGGAGAGGTCGTCGCAGAAGACGATGAAACGGAAGGAGGAGCTGCGTACCCGGTCCATCAGGCCCGGCAGGCTCTCGATATCCTCACGATGGATCTCGATCAGCTTCAGTCTGTCGGCCGGCTTGCGCTTGAGGTTGATGTCGGCATGCGCGGCCTTGACCAGCGACGACTTGCCCATGCCGCGCGCGCCCCACAGCAGCGCATTGTTGGCGGGCAGGCCGTCGGCAAAGCGCTCGGTATTCTCGATCAGGATGTCGCGCATCAGGTCGATCCCCTTGAGCAATCCGAGGTCGACCCGGCTGACGCGCGGCACAGGCGACAGCCGCCCGTCCGGGTGCCAGACGAAGGCGTCCGCAGCCCCGAACGACTCAGGTCCCGAGTTGGCCGGGGAGGCCGCGGAAAGGTGGCTCGCGATGGCCTCCAGCGCGTCCGCGATGCGCTCGGCGGCGGCGTCGTTCGAGGGGGTTGCCGGACGTTTTGTCGCGGTTTTTGCGGGCTTCCGCCGGCCTGCTTGGGAGGTGGCGCGAGCCGCTGTTTTCTTGGACTTTTTCGACATTTTCCCTGTTCCTGACCGCGCAGCCATAACGGGCCTTGGAAGCTCCCGCAAGCGGCCTAAATGAGGGGGCTGGCAGCGTTGCAATTGGGACGGCCGCCGCTATAGTCCGCGCGAATTTGCCCGGACCGGCCAGACGCTTGCGTCGCCGGTCGTTTCCCGTCTCACGAGGATTGTTCGAATGCTGATTACCCCTGCGTACGCCCAGGCTGCAGCCGGTGGCGATGCCAACAGCATGTTGATGTCGCTGCTGCCGTTCGCGCTGATCTTCGTCATCATGTACTTCCTGATTCTGCGACCGCAGCAGAAGAAGATAAAGGACCATGCCGAACTGGTGAAAAACATCCGGCGCGGCGACACCGTCGTGACCTCCGGCGGCCTGGTCGGCAAGGTGACCAAGGTCGTCGACGACGACCAGATCGAGTTCGAGATCTCCGACGGGGTGCGCGTGCGCCAGATGCGGCAGATGATTTCAGGCGTCCGCGCCAAGGGCGAGCCGGCCAAGGAAAAGGCCGAAACCGCCAAGGACGAGACGTCCGCGAGCTGATTTGCGCTCCGCATACTCCTGATCTGACGGGTCAACTCGATGTTGTATTTCACGCGGTGGAAGGCGCTGGCGATCATTCTGACCGCGCTGGTGGTGTGCCTGTGCGCGGTTCCGAACTTCTTCCCCGAGGCGCAGGTCAAGACCTGGCCGAAATGGGCGCAGCGCCACGTCGTGCTCGGCCTCGATTTGCAGGGCGGCTCGTCGCTGCTGCTGGAAGTCGACTCCAATTACGTCAAGAAGGAAAAGCTCGACCAGGTGCGCGACGACGTCCGCCGCGTGCTGCGTGAGGCTAAGATCCAGTATACCGGCCTCAGTGCCCGTGCCGATGTCGTCGAAGTGCGCATCACCAAAGACACGGATGTGCCGACCGCGCTGACCAAACTGCGTGAACTGTCGCAACCGCTTGGCGGCTTGCTGGGGTCGAGCGGCCAGCGTGGCCTTGAGGTTGCTGACGGTGGCGGTGGGGTGATCCGGCTGACCGTCCCTCCGGCCGCGGTCACCGATCGCATCCGCCAGTCGGTCGAACAATCGATCCAGATCGTCGAGCGCCGCGTCAACGAACTTGGAACGGTGGAACCCTTGATCCAGCGTCAGGGCATCGACCGCATCCTGGTGCAGGTGCCGGGCCTGCAAGATCCGACCCGACTGAAGGACATCCTTGGCAAGACCGCCAAGATGGAATTCCGGATGGTCGATCTGACGGTGCCACCGGACCAGGCGCAACGGGGGAGCGTGCCGCCGGACTCGGAGCTGCTGCCCAGCGCCGACCCGCAGTATCCGCAGCCCTATGTGATCAAGAAGCAGGTGCTGGTCTCGGGCGGCGACCTGATCGACGCCCAGCCGGGCTTCGACCAGCGCACCAACCAGCCGATCGTTTCCTTCAAGTTCAACAGCTCCGGATCACGGAAGTTCGCGGCGGCAACGACAGAACACGTCAAGGAACCGTTCGCGATCGTGCTGGACGGCAAGGTGATCTCGGCGCCGGTGATCCAGGAACCGATCACGGGCGGCTCCGGCCAGATATCCGGTAACTTCACGGTGCAGGCCGCCAACGATCTGGCGATTCTGCTCCGCGCCGGCGCGCTGCCGGCCCCGCTGACCATCATCGAGGAACGCACCGTCGGTCCGGGCCTCGGTCAGGATTCGATCGAGAAGGGCGAGCTCGCCGCCTATGTCGGCTCGATCCTGGTCATCGTCTTCATGCTGGTGACGTACCGCCTGTTTGGCGTGTTCGCCAATATCGCGGTCGCCATCAACGTCGCCATGATCTTCGGCATCCTTTCGCTGCTGAATGCCACGCTGACGTTGCCGGGCATCGCCGGCATCGTGCTCACGGTCGGTATCGCCGTCGACTCCAACGTCTTGATCTACGAGCGCATCCGCGAAGAGTTGCGCAACGGCCGCACCGCGATTTCGGCGATCGACGCCGGATTCAGGCGCGCGCTGTCGACCATTCTCGACTCCAACATCACGACCTTCATCGCCGCCGCCGTGCTGTTCTACATCGGCACCGGGCCGGTCCGCGGCTTTGCCGTGACACTCGGCATCGGCATCATCACCACCGTGTTCACCGCATTTACCCTGACCAGCCTGATCGTCGCCGGCTGGGTACGATGGAAGCGGCCGAAGACCGTGCCAATTTGAAGCGGAGTCGGCTTTGACAACACAATTCGTCCTCATCGGGCTTGGCATCCTGATTGCCGTGCTGACCGTGGTCGCCATATTCGATCTGCTGCCGCCGCTGCGGATCGTGCCTGACGATACGCATTTCGATTTCACGCGCTTTCGCCGCATCAGCTTTCCGATCTCGGCGGCGCTGTCGATCGTGGCGATCATCCTGTTCTTCACCCACGGCCTGAATTTCGGTATCGACTTCAAGGGCGGAACGCTGCTGGAGGTGCAGTCCAAGTCGGGCTCCGCCGACATCGCTACGATGCGTGCGACCTTGAGCAATCTCGGCCTCGGCGAGGTTCAGCTTCAGCAGTTTGGTGGCCCGGCCGACGTCCTGATCCGGGTTGCCGAACAGCCCGGCGGCGACAAGGCGCAGCAGGATGCGGTGACGAAAGTCCGCAGCGCCCTCGGCGACAGCGTGGAGTATCGCCGCGTCGAAGTGGTGGGACCTCGCGTCTCCGGCGAATTGCTGGCTTACGGCATGCTCGGCCTGATGCTCGCGATCTTCGCGATCCTGATCTATCTCTGGTTCCGGTTCGAATGGCAGTTCGCGCTCGGCGCCATGATCGCCAACGTCCACGACATCGTGCTGACGATCGGCTTCATGTCGATCTCGCAAGTCGATTTCGACCTCACCAGTATCGCGGCGCTTTTGACGATTCTCGGCTACTCCCTGAACGACACGGTCGTGATCTATGACCGGATCCGGGAAATGCTGCGGCGTTACAAGAAAATGCCGATGCCGCAACTGCTCAACGAATCCATCAATTCGACGCTGTCGCGCTCGATCATCACCCACGTCACGGTGACGCTGGCCTTGCTGGCGCTGCTGCTGTTCGGCGGGCACGCGATCCACAGCTTCACGGCGGTCATGATGTTCGGCGTCGTGCTGGTCGGCACCTACACCTCGATCTTCATCGCGGCGCCGATCCTGATCTATCTCGGCGTCGGCGAGCACCGCGACGCGCCGGATACGCCCAAAAAGAAGTAAGCATGACTGGTACCTCGGACGCTCCGCATTTTCCGAGGTCGGCGCCGATCGAGGCCTACGGCAAGGGCGGTTTCGCGTTCGCCGACATGTCGCATCGCGGCTCGCTGCTGTGCCTGCCGGACGGCATCTGGGCCTGGGATGTCACCAAGCCCGATGAAATCGATGAGCACTCGCTGGCGCGCGTCTTCAAGTCAGCCAATGCGATCGATACGCTGGTCGTCGGCACCGGCACCGACGTCTGGATCCCGCCGAAACATTTGCGCGAGGCGCTGCGCGCGGTGCGGGTGGTGCTGGACCCGATGCAGACCGGGGCGGCGATCCGCACCTACAACATCATGATGGGTGAGCGCCGGCGCGTTGCCGCGGCGTTGATCGCGGTGCCATGAGCGCAAGCGAGGCATCAGGGGATTCCGCCGGCTTCTGCGCCGATCTGGTGCGCACCCATGATTTCGTCCGCTACGCATCGACGCTGTTCATGCCGGCGGCCCAGCGCCGCGCGCTGCTCGCGATCTACGCCTTCAATGCCGAGATATCACGGGTGCGCGAGCAGGTCAGCCAGCCGCTGCCCGGCGAGATGCGGCTGCAATGGTGGACCGACATGCTGGCCGGCGCGGGCCATGGCGGCATCGAAGGCAACCCGGTCGCCGCCGAACTGCTGCAGGTGATCCGCGACTACCGCCTGCCGGTTGATCCGCTGTCCCGCCTGATCGACGAACACCAGTTCGATCTCTACAACGACCCGATGCCGTCGATGGCGGCACTCGAGGGCTATATCAACGACACTTCGTCGGCGCTGTTTTCGCTGGCCGGGCGCATCGCGTCACGCCCCTCGGAAGCGGTCGATCACCTCGCGCGACACGCCGGTTTCGCCCAGGGCCTGGTGCAGGTGGTCGAGAAGTTGCCGTGGGATGCGGCGCGGCGCCAGCTGTTCGTGCCGCTGCAATTGCTGCAGCAACACGGCAGCGGCATGGAAGAGGTGTTTTCTGGCAAGCAGACGCCGCAGGCGCGTGCGGCGACCGACCAACTGATCGGCGAGGCGCGGGAGCACCTGAACACCGCCTTCGAACTGCTCGCCGGCGTGCCACCGGAAGTGAGGCCAGTATTCCTGCCGCTGGCGCTGGTCCGCCGCGACCTGAAGTGGATGTCGCGGGCGGATTCCGATCCGTTTCAGCCGCGGCCGCCGTCGCGATTGCGGACGCTCTGGACGCTGTGGCGCGCGTCGCGGACGGCGGAATTCGGCGGCTAGGACGGTGTCATCGCCCGGCTTGACCGGGCGATCCAGTACGCCGCGGCCTCTCAATTTGATTGCTGTCGTCTCTGGAATACTGGATCACCCGCCTTCGCGGGTGATGACACCGGTTGGATGAGGCCTCGGCGAATCCATATCGGCTGCTTCAAAATTAAAACGGTCCCGCAAATTCTTGCGGCTCTCCAGGATGTCCTTCAGGAAAGCCCGGTCGGTGTCGTTCTTCATCATCGGCTCGATCAGGTCGAGCTGGTTCATCGCGACGAGTTGCAGGATCTCGGTGCGCGGTTTGCCGGCGGCATCGCGCGGCAGCGCGTGCACGACCTGGATATGCTCCGGCGGTTTGACGCCCTTGGCGGAGGCAAGCTCGCTGCGCAACTGCTTTTCCAGCGCAACCTGATCCGCCTCGACGAACGCATAGAGCCCGACGCCGGTGCGGCGGTCGGCAAAGGCGACGATGGCCGCCTCGCGCACGTCTGGATTCTTCCGGATCATCTCGATCAGGACAGGCGCGTCATTGACCAGGCGCCGGCCGCCGCCCTCGCGATCGGTGAAATTGAACAGGCCGCGGGTGATGGCCTGATAGACCTTCTTGCCGGTCATCAGCCAGACGCTGGCGACGACGGACTTGCGCGCCAGGATCTTGCGCTCCATCGGCGTCAGCGCCGCGGGCGCGTAGCTGCGCTTGTGCTTGAGAAGATGCCGCAGATCCTCGTAGGCCGCGATGCGAAACAGCCGGCTGCGGGTCTTGAAACAGGCGGCCAGCTGGAAATCGGTGAGATAGGCTTGCCCGTCGCTGCCGCGCAGCCAGTTCTGCTCCTTGGCAAGATCGTTATGGCAGATGCCGGCGCGATGCAGTTTTCGGAGCGCCAGCTTGGCCGAGCGGAAATAGCCGAGGTCGCCGTGGGGCTTGGCCATCTGCAGCGCGACGCCATCGATGAAGCCGCGCACCAGCGCCTGCCGGCCGGCCCACAGCAATTTTGGGCCGACATTCAGGTCGCGCGCCAGCGCCAGCGCGCGGCGCTCGCGGGCGAACAGATGGCGGGCGAGGAGATAGGACCATACCGGCACCTGATCGAGCCGGCGCAACACCGCATCGACCTCGCCGGCGTCGCTTTTGAAGCGCCCGCGCTCGACGGTCGAGAACACGTCGCGCTTCAACAGAACGCCTTCGGTCCAGCGCGCCGACAGAACCGCGGCGTCATCCTTTGGCAAAGCCATGATCTTACGCCGCCGCCGCGACGCGCAAATGATCGGCGATCCAGCGGTCGAGATCGGCCAGCGCCCGCGTGCTCATCGCCTGCTTCTTGGCGACCGTCTTCTCGTTGCCGCGCAGCCGCGTCCCGTCGGGTTTCTTGGTCGGCGGGCTGGCCAGCGGCGGGAAAAGGCCGAAATTGATATTCATCGGCTGAAACGAGCGCGGACCGGCGTCGACGGTCTCGACGTGACCGCCGGTGATGTGGCCGAGCAGGGATCCCAGTGCTGTCGTTGCCGGCGGCGGCGCCAGCGACTGCGCGCGCGCATCGGCCGCGGCGTAGAGCCCGGCGATCAATCCGATGCTGGCGGATTCCACATAGCCCTCGCAGCCGGTCATCTGGCCGGCGAAGCGCAGCCGCGGCTGCGCCCGCAGACGCAATTGGTTGTCCAGCAGCTTTGGCGAGTTCAGGAAGGTGTTGCGATGCAGCCCGCCGAGGCGAGCGAATTCGGCCCCCTCGAGCCCGGGAATGGTGCGGAACACGCGCTGCTGGGCGCCGTGCTTCAGCTTGGTCTGGAAGCCGACGATGTTGTAGAGCGTGCCGAGCTTGTTGTCCTGGCGCAGCTGTACGATGGCGTAAGCCTTCACGGTCGGGTTATGCGGATTGGTGAGGCCGACCGGCTTCATGGGTCCGTGGCGCAACGTCTCGTGGCCGCGTTCCGCCATTACTTCGACCGGCAGGCAGCCGTCGAAATAGGGCGTGTTGGTCTCCCAGTCCTTGAAGTCGACCTTCTCGCCGGCCAACAGATCAGCGACAAACGCGTCGTACTGCTCCTTGGTCATCGGGCAGTTGATGTAATCGGCGCCGGTGCCGCCGGGTCCGACCTTGTCGTAGCGCGACTGGAACCAGGCCACCGACATGTCGATGGAATCCTTGTGCACGATCGGTGCGATGGCGTCGAAAAACGCCAGTGCGTTCTCGTCGGTCAGTTCGCGAATAGCGTCCGCCAGCGGCGCCGAGGTGAGGGGGCCGGTCGCCACGATCACGTTGCCCCAGTCGGCCGGCGGCAGGCCGGCGATTTCCGTGCGGTCGATCTCGATCAAAGGATGCTCGTGCAGCGCACGGGTGACGGCGGCCGAAAATCCGTCGCGATCAACCGCGAGCGCACCGCCGGCGGGCACCTGGTTGGCGTCGGCCGAACGCATGATCAGCGAGCCCAGTCGGCGCATTTCGGCGTGCAGCAGGCCCACCGCATTGTTGGCGGCATCGTCGGAGCGGAATGAATTGGAGCAGACGAGTTCGGCAAGCCCTTCGGTCTGATGGGCCTCCGTCATCCGTACCGGGCGCATCTCGTGCAGGACCACGGGGATGCCGGCATTGGCGATCTGCCAGGCGGCTTCCGAGCCGGCGAGGCCACCGCCAATCACATGGACGGTGTTAGTTGGATTCTTGGCTGCGGTCATGCGCGCAGGGTTAGCGCGTTTTCTCGCCAAGTGCACCTGCGGCAATGGCGTTTTTAGAACAGTAATCCAGACTCAGATACGACAACGCCCGCAGCGAGGCGGGCGTTATCCGTTCGTCAGGCGGCTGACAAAGGATCAGCTGGTGTAGGTCCCGGCTGCAACGCGCGGAATGTCCGAACGATCAAGGCCAATATCGGCCAGTTCGCGATCGCTAAGCTGGGACAGTTCGCTGACATTGCGCTGATAGTCCCGGAACGCCTGGATCATGCGGATGAGCGAGAGTAACATGGTAGTCTCCTTGAAATTACGATTCAGCCCTTGGAGGAAAGCCTCATCGTTGAAATGAATATAGCTGATGTTTTGCAGTGCAGAAGTTCCGATGTTGCGTTGCAGCTAAGCGAGAAACGCATGGCTTGGGTAAGGTTTGATTAACCCTTCGGCACCGGTGCTCGATCGATCGGCGAGAAGGCCGGTTCCGATCTCAATTCATATGAATTATCTGCGTAAAATCATATAGTTGATGAAATTTCGGTGCTCACTATTACATCCTCATAAAGTGATGCTCCTGCATCAGAAATCAAGGGTTGGTCGACCTGCACAAATTCAGATCGCGTCCCTGCTTCGTATGCGCGATTCGCATGCAGTCCTCGGCTTAATAATGAATATGAAATCACTCTATGGTGGTTAGGCGTCCGACTTAGGCGCAAGCGCGCGACTGTGGCACGCGCCACGAGCTGAGGCATTAGCCCAGCAGCCGGCACCCGCCGACACTGTCCTGCGGCTGGCGACCGCTGATGACTTTTGCAGCTCGTGGTGACGACAGTTATCTTGGTGTGTCGCTAGACGAAGACTGTGCGAACACCGCTCCCGATTTGAACGCAGCGTCACACCACATGCGTTGATCATCGCTATCGGCGTCGCGCGCACCATGGAGAGATCGAACGCCCGATCTGCGCGCCGCTGCATCGATCAAGATGCTGCACCGCGTCGTTACGCAGCTGTAATGAATTACGCAGGCGTAATGAAAAGCGTCGTTTCGCATAAGCGCATTGCATGCTGCGCTCAGCACCTCGCGCGAAGTTTATTCCTCAATTCTCTGCGACCAGCGAACAATCGTCGCGCAGATTCCGGCAATGACGCTGGTGCTGTCAAAAACAGAAAACGGAAAACAACATGCTCAATAAATTAATCGCAGCAGCCGCAATGGCTGCCATTGCCTACGCCATCGCTCCCGCAAACGCCGCCAAGGTGAACGCCGGCTGCAGCGGTCCCAACCTCGAAAAGACCGAGACCGCCATCGAAGCGATGGCGGACGGCGAGGGCAAGATTGTCGCGCAGAAGGAAATCGCCCTGGCTCAGGACGCTATGCTGAGCGGCAAGATGGGCGTCTGCGGCGCGCATCTGAGCAAGGCGATGCACATAGGTACGGCGAAGTAGACGTATCCGGCGGAGGGCCTGTTGCCTTGGTGCCTGGCCCTCCGATTTTCCCGACCCATTAAGGCGCACGCGCAAGCTGCGTCGCGAAATAACCGATGGTCTTGGAATAGACCTCGCTCTTATTCCACTGCTGGATCACGGCGAAATTCGCGCTGCCGGGCTCCCAATCCTTGCCGCGCTGCCAGCCATAGCTTGCAAGGTAGTTCGCGGTCGAGGCCAGCACATCAGGCGCACTGCGCAGCAGGTCGCGGCGGCCGTTGCCGTCGAAATCGACCGCATATTTGATGTAGGACGACGGCATGAACTGGGTCTGTCCGATTTCACCGGCCCAGGCGCCGCGCATATCCTGTGGGGCGATATCGCCGCGCTCGACGATGCGGAGCGCGTCCATCAACTCGGCCTTGAACAAATCGGTGCGCCGGCAGTCATAGGCCAGCGTCGCCAGCGAGCGCAGCGTCGGGAATTTTCCGATGTTGACGCCGTAATCGGTCTCCAGGCCCCAGATCGCCACCAGCACTTCGCCGGGCACGCCATAGGCCTGTTCGATGCGCCCGAGCACCGACCCATATTGCTTGAGCATGTTGGCGCCGCGCGCGAGCCGGGGCGGGACCATGCGGCCGGAGAACTCTTCAAAACTCTGGCTGAAAACCTTCTGCGAATGGTCGCGCGCAATGACGGCCTTGTCGAGCGCCACGCCGGTCAGTCCGGCTTGAATGGCCGACTGCGAAATTCCTTTCGCCGCGGCTTCCTTCCTGAAGTCGTCGAGCCAGCCCTCAAACGTGCCTGTGCCACAGGGGGCTGCAATCGATGGGCTTGCCGAAGTCAGGAGCAGTGCAGCCAGCGCCAAAGTCCGAACAGAAACGCGAGAGGTCATAGTGTCGTTCGCTCCAAAGTCGATTCATGATCGACATTAGTCTCGAAACCACACCGAATGTTCGGAGCAACAGCGGCCAAAACAAGGCCGCCATTTCGTGGGCGCTGACACAAACGTGTCATCGGTACGGCCGCTCAATTCATAGGCAATTCTTAATCCGAAGGCCGAGGCCGGGGCTGCCTGGATTGGCCTTGCGCGATGCGTGTATGAATGGACGCCAAACCGCCGGTCGACAGCCGACCGGCGGCTTGATCTCGCTACTTGCTGCAAGGCCTATGCGCCTTCCTTGCGCCGCCAGGGGAACAGATTGGCCGGGAAGTCCGCTGCGGGCTTGCGCTCGCGCGGCGCGCGGGGCGGAAGCGGCTGCGGATTGAGTTCCGGTTCAATGGTTTCCCGGTAAAGATGCCAGGTCGCGTGGCCAAGCAGTGGAATGACGACGGCAAGGCCAAGGAAGAACGGCAGCGTTCCTGCAACCAGCAGCACCGCCACGATCAAACCCCAGACCGCCATCGGCACGGGATTTCGCGCGACCGCGCGCAGTGACGTCACCATCGCGTCGGCAGCGCCGGCGTGACGATCGAGCATCAACGGGAACGATACGACGCTGATGCAGAGCGCAACGAGGGCGAACAGGAAGCCGACGCCGCAGCCGACCACGATCAGCCACCAGCCTTGCGGCGTTGTCAGCACCCGCGTCGCGAAATCCTGCATGCCCGTCGCGCCCTCATAGCCGAACGCCGCGATGTAGATCGCCTGCGCGGTGGCTACCCAGGTCACAAACAATGCCAGCAGGAGGACGCCGAGCCCGAGCATGGCACCGAACGAGGGTGAGCGCAGCACCTCGAGCGCATCCCACGCGGACGCCTGTGCGCCAGTCTCACGACGGCGGCTCATCTCATACAGGCCGAGCGCTGCGAAGGGGCCGAGCAGGGCGAAGCCTGCGGCCAGCGGAAACAACAGCGGCAACACCGAGTAGCCAAGCACCGTGCGCGCCAGCACCAGTCCGAGCACGGGATAGATCACGCACAGGATAACGGCGTGACTTGGAACGGACTTGAAATCCTCCCAGCCGAGCTGCAAGGCCCGGTGCAAATCGGAAAGGCCGATGGTTCGGATCACTGGCGCGTTCGCGGTCTCCTGTCCGCTCTGCGTCAGTGATGTGACATTGCCTTGATATGAGGTGTCTTGAATTGGAATCGCCATGGTCGTCGTCTCCCTCTGGCGGCCGCATCCTGCGCTCGCTGGAGGGCGCAAACGTGCCGTTTCCAAACATGATCACGATCAGGCCAGACGCGAAGACAGGGAAGAACAACTGGCCATGTCGCGAACTGAGTCACCAGCGTACTCCCAAACCGGGACAATAGCACTCACGCTTCGGTGAATGTTTCATTGGCAAGCCACAATTCGCTGGCTAAACTACAAGGCGAGCCCGGCCTGGTACTGCCGGTCAAACAGTGCCATTAGCGACATACCTATTCAAATTCCACTGGGAGCCAACGATGAGCATTTTCGGAAAAATCATGGGCGCGATCTTCGGCACTAAGGCAGACGCGGCGCCAGCTTCCGGCGGAGCTGCTGCAGGCGGAGCTGCCGCCGGCGGATCCGCAGCACCTGCGGCAACGATCGATGTTGCTCCGATCCTGGACAAGGCCGTGGCCGACAAGGGCGAGAAGCTGGCGTGGCGCACCTCGATCGTCGATCTGATGAAGGCGCTCGACATCGATTCGAGCTTCACGGCGCGCAAGGAGCTCGCCAAGGAACTCGGATATACCGGCGACAGCAACGATTCGGCGAGCATGAACATCTGGCTGCACAAGCAGGTGATGACCAAGTTGGCCGCAAATGGCGGCAAGCTGCCGCCGGAGATCAAGCACTGACGCTTTCGCTCTGATCAATAGACAAAAGGCCCGCGGTGACGCGGGCCTTCTTGTTTGGAATGCGCGACAGAGCGATCGTTCAGGGATACGGCCGGCGCCCGGTGTAGCGCGGGGCGGAGTTAGCAAGATCGGCGCGGCTGATGCCGATGTCGCGGAGCATACGATCGTCAAGCTGGCTCATGCTCGCGAGTTCGGATCGGTAGCGGGCGTATCGCCTGATGGCGGCAATCAGAGAGATCAACATGGTCTTTTCCTATTCAGGATGTGAGAGGCACCGTTGCGGTGCTGATGGCCGTTGGTCGCAAGCTGCGGCGGCGCGGTTCACTGCGATGCAGCAAAGCGCAGGTGCCATGCAATTTGTGCGGAAACGCTGTAGAGACAGCCTGAACGAGAAACGCGAACCAAGGAGATCATCATGAACAACCTCGACCGCAGAACCATTCTAACGACGGGGGCGATCGCGCTGGCGGGGGCGGCGGCAAGCGCTCCGGCCGCGGCGCAGGCCGGCCCGAAGTCGATGTTTCCGGTACCGGCGACGACCATTCCGATCGTCGGCGAGACCGACGTGTATCAGGTCCGCCGCATCTACTGCATCGGGCGCAACTACGCCGCGCATGCGCGTGAAATGGGATCCGATCCGACCCGCGAACCGCCGTTCTTTTTCCAGAAGCCGACGGATGCGATCCAGAACGTCGCGGTCGGCAGCGTCGCCGATCATCCCTATCCCTCGCTGACCAAGAACTATCACTACGAGGTTGAACTGGTGGCAGCGCTCAAGTCGGGCGGCACCAACATCCCGGCGGAGAAGGCGCTCGATCACGTCTATGGCTATGCGCTCGGCCTCGACATGACGCGGCGCGATCTGCAGCGCGCGTTGGGCGACGAGAAGAAGCCCTGGGAGATCGGCAAGAGTTTTGACCGTTCTGCGGTGCTCGGCCCGATCCACCCCGCCGCCAAGACCGGCCATTTCACCAAGGGCGCAATCTCGCTGGCGCTGAACGGCACCGTCAAGCAGAACTCCAACCTGCAGAACATGATCTGGAGCGTCGCCGAGCAGATCGCCAAATTGTCTGATGCCTTCGAGCTGAAGGCCGGCGATATCATCTATTCCGGCACGCCCGAAAATGTCGGTCCGGTCGTGAAGGGTGACGTGCTGCTGTGCAAGCTGGAAGGGCTGCCGGATATGTCGATCAAGATTGTCTAGGTCGTCGTCCCGGCGAAGGCCGGGACCCATACGCCGCGGCCTATCGGTGAGAATGCTGGCGTTAGCGACCTTCCGCCAAACGAGCATCACGCGGTATGGGTCCCCCGATGCGCAATTGCGCATCTGAGCTCAAGGCCGGACGACGAGAGGTTAGGCCGTCAAGTCAGCGAACTGCGGATTCTTCTGCAGATAGTCGACGACAAAACCGCAGCCGGCGACCACCTTGTGGCCGTCGGCGCGGATCAATTCCAGCGCGCCCTTGACCAGTTCGGAGGCAATGCCGCGGCCGCGCAGCGCCCTTGGCGTTTCGGTATGGGTGATGATGACAGCCGACGGGGTCAGCCGATAATTCGCAAACGCCACCGCGCCCTCGACGTCGAGTTCGAAGCGGTTTTGGGCCTTGTTGTCGCGGACGGTCATGCGAGAGGTTCCATGCAATTCACAGCATTTTAGGCATGTGAACCCGGTGATGCAAACGAGCGACCAACGGGAAAATCGCTTGCCGGGGTGACAACATGCGCATTTTGACCTGCCTGACCGCATCGTTGCTGGGTGCCGCCACGATGCTCGCGCAACCGCCCGCGGCGTCGGCGGAAGGTGACCGGAACTGGCAGGCCTGCATCGGCACAACCACGGCGCCGAATGAGAGGGTGACGGCCTGCAGCGTCGTGATCGATGGCAAGACCGAGACCGGCAAGAGGCTCGCCGGCGCCTATTGCAACCGCGGCCACGGCCTTACCGAGAAGCGTGACCTCGACGCCGCCATGGCCGATCTCAATGAGGCGATCAAGCTCGATCCGGACTATGCCTGCGCCTACACCAATCGCGGACGGGTCCATGCCTTCAAGCGCGATCTCGATCACGCCATGGCCGACTATGACGCGGCGCTCCGCATCGATCCGACCTTCGCTTTGGCCTACAACAACCGCGGCGACGCATGGTTCGGCAAAGGCGACCTCGATCGCGCGCTGACCGACTTCGACGCCGCCATCAAACACAACCCGTCGCTCGCCATCGCCTATGGCAATCGCGGCTATCTCCATCACCGCAAGCGCGACACGGCCCGTGCGATCGCCGACTACAGCGTGCAGATCAAGCTGAAGCCTGACGTGCTGGCCTATATCAACCGCGGCAATGTCTACCGCGATACCGAGCAACTGGAGCGTGCCGCCGCCGATTACGGCGCGGCGGCGAAAATCGCGCCGACCGATCCCCGGGGCTGGCGCAACCGCGGCATGATCCGGCTGTACCAGGGCGATACCAAGCGCGGCATTGCCGATTACGACAAGGCTTTGCAATACGATCCGGCCGACGCCTATTCCTGGAATAACCGCGGCCAGGCCAAGATGCGGCTGGGCAACAAGGCGGGGGCGATTGCGGATTTCCGCAAAGCCCTGGAGATCAACCCCAGCCTGCGCACCGCCCGCGAGGGCCTGCAGCAACTTGGCGCAGTCCAATAGATGGTTCGTGGTCTTGCAACCGGTTAGGGTGTACCTACGTCTTTTGCAAGACATACGCCCCGATGCGGCCGGATATGGTTCGAGATCGGAGATGTCAGGGATAGCCGGCCGCTGACGTATGCCTCTTTTTCCAGGGAGGTTTACTATGTCGGACTTTCGTTTCTTCAGTAAGCATCGATCGTGGGAAGACTGGTTCGGCATGCTGCTTGGCGTGCTGATCGTGGTGTCGCCCTGGTTTCCCCTGCAGCCCGCCAACGAGGTCATGACTGCCGATCGCAGCACCATGATCCTCAACACGTTCGTGGTCGGCATGCTGGTATTCGGCCTCGCCCAGCTGGAATATGTCGCGTTGCAGCGCTGGGAGGAGGTGGCGGAGATCGTCCTCGGGCTCTGGCTGATCGCTTCACCGTGGATTTTCGGCTATTCCGGCGACGCGTTTCTCCCGGCCTGGCACGCGATACTCGGCGCAGTCGTGGCTCTGCTCGGCGCGCTTCAGCTGTGGCAGGATTGGCGCCTGACCGACCAGGAACTCGCCAACCATCCGCAGTAGATCTTGCCACGGACCTGCCGGTCCGCGATCGGCAGGTCCGCTGGTCTTCCGCGAGGTGGGGCGGCCAATACCTGCCGGATCGGCCACGGCTACGGTTCAGGAAAATCGGGAGGTCAGCGCACGCCGGTCCCCTTGCAGCGCTGGCATTTCACGACGTTGTCGCCCTTCTTCACCAGGCCCTTGCCCTCGCAATTCTTGCATTTCTGCTTCTTTTTGATGTTCGGGCCTTTTTCATTGGCCATCATGATCTCCCAACGGCGTTTTTGGCTGAGGGCACCATGAGCCAGCCCTGCAGCCGCGTCTATAAGCTCGCAGCCGGAACCGGGACGCCCGGACGCGCTGGCAGAGGCCGGGCTTTCTGCTAACGTCCGGGCCGGGACATTCAGATCAGGTTTGAGAAGCGTAACGATGATGATTTTGCTTGGCTTGTGCAGTGCGGCGGTGCCGACATGACGGGAACCGCAACCACAGCCGCGCCGCGCGGCGGCCTCGTGCGGATGTCGAACCGGATGATGAATCTGGCGCATCTGGTGACCCACAACGCCCGCCGCCATGGCGATCGCACCGGTTTTATCTATGGCGACCGGACCTGGACCTGGCGCGAGATCGATCGCGCCGTCTCGGCGCTGGCCGCAGCGTTGGCGGCGCGTGGCCTCGTCAAGGGCGACCGGCTGCTGGTGCATTCCAAAAATTGCGACGAGATGTTCTGGTCGATGTTTGCGGCGTTCCGGCTCGGCGTGGTCTGGGTGCCGACCAATTTCCGCCTGATGCCGGACGAGGTCGCCTATCTCGCCACCGCCTCCGGCGCCAAGGGTTTTTTGTGCCACGGCGATTTCCCGGAGCACGCCGCCGCGGCCGCCAACCCGGCGCTGGAGTTCATCTGGCGGATCGGCGAGGGCGCCTTTGGCGAGCAATCCGTCAGCGCCGCCATTGCGGCGCATGCCGGCGAGAGTTTTGCCAATACCGCGGTCGACTATAACGACCCCTGCTGGTTCTTCTTCACCTCCGGCACGACCGGCCGGTCCAAGGCCGCAGTTCTGACCCATGGCCAGATGGCCTTTGTGGTCACCAACCATCTCGCCGATTTGATGCCCGGCACCACCGAACAGGACGCCTCGCTGGTGGTGGCGCCGCTGTCGCACGGCGCCGGCGTGCACCAGTTGGTGCAGGCCGCACGGGGCGTGCCGACCATCCTGCTGCCGTCGGAGAAGTTCGACATCAACGAGGCGTTCCGCCTGATCGAGGCGCATCGCGTCAGCAACATTTTTACGGTGCCGACCATTTTGAAGATGATGGTCGAGCATCCCGCGGTCGACCGCTACGATCATTCCTCGCTCCGCTTCATCATCTATGCCGGCGCGCCGATGTACCGCGAGGACCAGAAGGCCGCGCTGAACAAGCTGGGTAAGGTGCTGGTGCAGTATTTCGGGCTCGGCGAAGTCACCGGCAACATCACGGTCATGCCGGCCAATCTGCACGACCCCGAGGACTCTCCGCAGGCGCGGATCGGCACCTGCGGCTTCGAGCGCACCGGCATGCAGGTCTCGATCCAGGGCGATGACGGGCGAGAGCTCAAGCCGTTCGAGACCGGCGAGATCTGCGTGATCGGCCCCGCCGTGTTCGCCGGCTATTACGACAATCCTGATGCCAACGCGAAGGCGTTTCGCGACGGCTGGTTCCGCACCGGCGATCTCGGCCATATGGACGAGGAGGGGTTCGTCTACATCACCGGCCGCGCCTCCGACATGTACATCTCGGGCGGATCGAACATCTATCCGCGCGAGGTCGAGGAGAAGATATTGACCCATCCCGGGATCGGCGAGGTCGCCGTGCTTGGGGTGCCCGACCCGTTCTGGGGTGAGGTCGGCGTTGCCGTCTGCGTCCCGCGCGAGGGGGCCGCCGCGGTGACCGAAGCCGAGCTCGCCGCGTTCCTGTCGCCGAAGGTGCCGCGCTACAAAATGCCGAAGCGCTTCTTCTTCTGGGAGGCGCTGCCGAAATCCGGTTACGGCAAGATTCCGAAGCGGCTGGTGCGCGACGAACTCGAGGCGCGCGGGCTGCTCGACCTCACCAAGGAAGACGCGCCACGATGACGGCGGCGAAGGCAAATCGGCCGGCGCCCGAGGCGATGCGTAGCATCGCGCAGCCCGGTCCTCCGAACCCCGAACGCATCCAGTGGGTCGAGGCGCGCGGCCGCGCGTTCTCCTTCACGCTCCAAGCCGGCCTGCCGCTGCTGGAAGCTGCGCGTCGCGGCTTTGCCGAGGCCGGATTTGCTGGCGGCGTGCTGAGCATGCGGGGCGGGGCGCTCGGGCCGTTTGCCTATGTGATGCCGGCGCTGTCGAAGACCGGCGCCAATGCCGCGTTCTACAGCGATACGTTCCGGCCCGAAGGCATCACGCAGCTCAAGTTCGCGGCGATGACTCTTGGCGAGCGCGACGGTGCGCCGTTCTTCCACTGCCACGGCCTGTGGACCGAGACCGATGGCGACCTGCATGGCGGTCATATCCTGCCCGAGGAGAGTATCGTCGCCGAGCCGTTCGCGGTGGAAGCGTTCGGGATCGATGGCGCTGCCTTTGCCGCCGAGGTGGATAGCGAGACCAATTTCAAATTGTTCGGGCCGGTGCCGCGCGAGGCGACCGGTGCCGACGCCACGAGCCGGGCCTTTGCGCTGCGCTTGCGGCCGAACCAGGATTTCGCCTGCGCGCTGGAAGCATTCTGCCGGCAGCACGGGATATTTCAGGCCCGCATTCATGGCGGGGTCGGCAGCACGATCGGCGCGCAGTTCACCGATGGCCGATCCGTCGTGCCGTTCGCGACCGAGCTTGCGATCCGTTCCGGCACCATCACGTCGACCGCCGACGGTACGTTGGAGGCGACGCTGGATATCGCGCTGGTGGATTATCTCGGCGGCATCGCCGAAGGCCGGCTGATGCGCGGCGACAATCCGGTGCTGATGACGATGGAGCTGGTGCTCGAAGTGATTTGATCAGCGTGGGAGCACTCGCGGGCTCGCGCCTGTTGCTGATTCAGATGTCAAACAGCCGCCGCCGTCATTGCGCGTGAAGCGCTCAGCTCTCAACCCGTCATCCTGAGGTGCGCGCTCTTGCGCGCCTCGAAGGGCGACGGCCCGGCTGTGGCCGATTCATCCTTCGAGGCTCGCTACGCTCGCACCTCAGGATGACGGGTAAACATACGTCCGCGTTCTCGCGGCGCATTGCGCCCGAGGTTTACCTGGAAACTCCTTGCCCTCAAAATTCAGAGGGCGCAGGGAATGCCGGATGCGCGCTGCACCCGCGGTCTCATGTGCGATTGTGCATAAGAATGCTGCACATGAGCATACAGGGCAGCGGAGAGCATCCGACATTCCCTGCGCAATGGCTTTACGGCTTATGGCGCGCTCTCCCCGGTGAGACGGTCTCAATTGCCACCGTCGTCCCTCGGAAGCGTTGGCTCCCTTAAGGACTTGACGCCGTTACGGGCGCCAGGACCACACGCTTTCACCGTACGCTTCAGCCGCGACCGTCAATCGCAACTGTTACGTCCATCGCAACCCGCCCCTCGTCGTGACGACGGCCGACGCCCTCTGAGTGGGACGGGATGCGCAAATTCGTAGAGATGATTTGCCCGACGAGGAAAGTGGAATTTTGCCCGTCGGGTTAATTTGTCGCACTTCTGTCCCACGCCGTCATTGCGAGCCACCGGGTCGCGCGAATGCGCGCCCGATGACAGGCTCCGCGAAGCAATCCATGCCTCGACTTGACGCGATATGGATTGCTTCGCTGCGCTCGCAATGACGAGGATAGGACGGCGTCTAAATTAGGCAGTCATTCCGGGGCTCGCGTAGCGAGAGCCATGATGTGCAATTGCACATCAGAGAATCCATCGGGCGTCGGCCTGTGCCGCCTGATGGATTCCGGGTTCGCGCCAAGAGGCGCGCCCCGGAATGACGGAGGAGGCGTGGGCGACCTCTGGACTCGTTACTTCAAATTTTGGGCGATGCCGTCGAGGGTCTGGGACCATTTTGAGCTCATGTCCGACTGAGCTTTCGAGGTCCGCGTATAGATGTTGTTCGCTTCCTGAAGCGCGAGCTGAAGTTGCTGCCCAAGATCGGACCGTCCGCCGCTGACGCCATTCAGTTCGTCCGTTGTGAGTTCGCGAATGTCGTTGTTCAGATTGGTCATGTCATTCCCCTCTTTGTCTGGGCGAGACCATTCCCGCCGCGATGATAGGGGCTACGCCAAGCGGTCGCGGTGCTCTGTGACTTCGGGCACATTCGAAGTCCGGCCACGCTGCACTCCCAATCTCTGGTCGTTCGCGTCATCGGCATGTCCGCGACATATCTTCGGCAGGGCCGCTGAACGTCGAGACGGCGAAGCGCTACAAAGATCGTGCGGGCTCTTTTGCGAACTTCCGTCCTGGTTTGCCCGATCCGGTTGGGAACCCCCACTCATGGAGCCAGCGCCGGCCGACATCTCCCGCATCGTCGAATACAGCCGGGACCGATGGGCCATGGCAAGAATGCCGCTGGCGCTGCTGTTCTGCCTCACCGGTCTGGCCTTTGTGGTCTATGTCGAGCCGAGGCCGCCGGGGGCGGGCGTTCCGACGGTCTTCGGCCTGCTGATGGCCGCCGCGGCCGTTGTGGCGCTGGCGATTTACGCATTCGAGCGGATGTTCGAGGGGCGCACGATGGCGACACGGCTGCTGGCCGCTGCGCTCGTCGTTCTCGCTGTGATGGTGCTGGTCTGGAACGTGCCCGCCGATTTCTTCCACCCGGGCCTGTGGACAAAGCTGCCGACAAACCTGTTCGGCTGGATGCTGATCGCCGGCGGCATCGGCTGGATCACCCATGCGCTCTACCGGCACCTCAGGCCCGCAAGGCCGGTGCTGATGCTCTCGCCCGCGGGCATCGCCTTCCACGCTACCTGGCTCAGGGACCTCTTTATCCCATGGCACGAGGTGCGGGGCGTCGAGGCGCTTGAGACGATGCCCGCCTCGGGCATTCCCTATCGCTATCAGGACCTGACGGTCGTGGTGATATCGCAGGAGTTCTATGAGGCGCACATCCTGCCGAAGCGTGGCTTCATGATGGGCCCCGGGCGTGAGCTGGCAGAGTGGCTCGTCGACAGGTATCACCACGGCGGCTGGGATCAGGTGTTCTGGCCCAAGGAATCGCCCAAGGAATCGCCGAAGGGTTCGTCGATGCAGATGGTGCTGCATCACGAGCTGTTCTCCATTCCGCCCAAACAGGTTCGCGAGCCGGTCGAGGCGCGATGGAAAGCGTTCCGGAACGAGCGGCCGTCCTCGCTGCCGGTTGCGAGGCCAATTCCGGGAAGCCGCGAGATCTACGGCGCCTGGTCGATCGACGGCTCGCTCTGGCAGGCGATCACATTCCTGGTGCCGCTCATCGGCATCATCGCCATCCTGGTGGACTCGACCGGGTGAGGGGCGGTGAACGTCGAGGCGCCGAGCCGCTACAAAGGTCGTGCGGGCACTTCGGCTTGACCGGCCATGCGCCCTTGCGCCGTGCGTTACAATCATCAAGCCGCCTGGCGATCGGAAGTGAAATCGGAGACGTTTGTCATGAATGAATGGATATCTTCGCGGTAGCGTGGCTGCCGTTCGTGTTGCTGATCGGCGTGTGGTTCTGGTTCGCGCGCCGCAACGGCATGCAGGCGCGTGGATCGTCCGGCTCGACCATGATCGAGCTTTACGAGCAGCAGGTCGCAGAGACGCGGCGGATGAACGGGTTTCTGGAGCGGATCGCGACGTCGCTGGAGAAGCGGGAGAAGTAGGGCGCGATAGCGAGGTGTATTGCGCACGGGCGGTGCCCCCAGGTGGAATACGCCGCGCGTTTCGGCGGCGCCACAAACCAGCCTCCTTTGGTATGAAAATGCGTTGCCATAACGCCGCCGCGCGCCTGCGCGGCCATAACGACCAAGAGGAAACGACATGAGGACGACGACCGCGAAGGTGGGGGCCGTGGTGGCGGCGCTGGCAGTGATGGGGGTGGCCTGGGCGCACGGGCCGACCCGCCAGAAGGTTCGGGAATCGATCGAGATCAACGCGCCGCCGGCCAAGGTTTGGGCTGCGATCGGGAATTTTCAGGACATGAGCTGGCTGCCGCCGGTCGGCAAGACCGAGGGCACGAAAGGCAACGCGATCGAGGCCACGCGGCGTCTGACGCTGGCTGGTGGTGCGACCGTCGATGAGGAACTCTACAAGTACGATGCCGAGAAGATGACCTATTCCTACCGGATCACGGCCGTCGACGTGAAGGTGCTGCCGGTCACCAATTATTCGTCCACCCTGACGGTCACGCCCAGCGCCGACGGCAAGGGAAGCAGCCTGGAGTGGGCCGGCGCGTTCTACCGCGGTTTTCCCAACAACGATCCGCCGCCGGAGCTGAGCGACCAGGCCGCCATCAAGGCGGTGAGCGGGCTCTACAAGGCTGGCCTCGAGGCGCTCAAGAAGAAGGTCGAAAGCGGAAGCTGATCGTGCGGGCTAGAGTCTTGTCTTGACGCGTTTTCTGAGCGCGAACCGGGTCCACCCCGCATCAAGTGCGGGGCAGGGTTTCGCTGGAAAACGCTATGTCGTTCTGGCGGCTGCGGTCGCCAGCATCGGCACGGTTTGGGCCGCCCGGGCCGAGGAGGCGTTCGTCACCAATCAGCTCAGCGAAAATCTCACGGTCGTCGACCTCGCGACGTCGCGGCCGGTTGCGACCATCGCGATCGGCGGCAAGCCGGCAGGGGTAGCCATCACGCCGGACGGACGCTTCGCCTATGTGACGAGCCCCGACGCCAAGGCGCTCACCGTGGTCGACGCCGCCGCCCGCCAGGTCGTCGGCAGGATCAATGTCGGTGGCGGTCCGCTCGGTGTTGCGGTGGCGCCGGATGGCGGCGCGGTCTATGTCGCCGACTGGTACGCCGCGGCGGTGCGGGTGATCGATCCGAAATCGCAGCGCGTGGTCGCCGATATCGCGGTCGGCGCATCGCCGTCGGGGCTTGCGGTAACACCGGACGGGCGGCTGCTGCTGTCGGCGGACCGCGATGCCGACAGCGTATCCGTCATCGATACCGCGACGCGCGAACGCCGGGCGGTCATCAAGGTCGGCACGCGCCCGTTCGGCATCACGATCGATGCGGACGGCCGGCGGGCCTACACCGCCAATGTCGGATCCAACGACGTCTCCGTGATCGACATCGCCGCCGGCAGCGAAATCGGACGCGTGAAGACGGGCCTGCGCCCCTACGCGGTCGCACTTGCCCAGGGCCGCGGCTTCGTCAGCGACCAGTATGACGGCACCGTCAGCGTGTTCGACCTCGCAACGCTTGCGCCGGTCAAGCGCATCAATGTCGGCGATTATCCGGAAGGGATCGCGGCGACGGCGGACGGCAAGCAGATCATCGTGGCGAACTGGGAGAGCAACTCGATCAGCGTGATCGATGCGGCCCAGCTGAAGGTGACCGGTGAGATCAAGGTCGGCGACGGGCCGCGGGCGTTCGGGATGTTTTTGCGACGGTAGAGGTCGTGGGATGGGTGGAGCCAACGGGTCGCGCGAATGCGCGCCCGATGACAGGCTCCGCGATACCCATCATCCCTCCGCGCGCGGGACTGATGGGTTTCGCTGCGCTCGACCCATACTACATGCGTCCGTGCGCCGCGGCTGCCGGGCGCGCGCATGTCCGGCTCATTGGTGCTACATTTGGCTGGAGAACAGAGAAAAACAGGGAGGATGCCATGCCGCATACCCTGGTGCCCAGTGATCGCGTCGAGCACGCGAACGTCTACGGACGAGACGGCGCAAAACTCGGCACGATCGAACGACTGATGCTGGACAAGGTGCGCGGAACCGTCGCGTATGCCGTGATAAGAACCGGCGGGCTGCTCGCCACCCATCACCATTATCCGGTGCGGTGGGACGCCCTCAGGTTTGATCCCGCGCGCCAGGCCTTCGTGGTCGAGCTGACGCTGGACGATTTGCGCGCCGGCCCGTCCGAGTTCGACGAAGACGGCTTCGACTGGGGCGACCGCTCAAAATCGTACCCGCATCCGCATTATTGGACGGTGTAGAGCGAGGGCGAGCGGCGCGTTACTGCAAAGGGACGCCCGGGGCACCGGCCGGCCGCGCTACCGCAGCTTGCGCACGTGAATATTGATGTCGAGGTCGATGCTGTTGACGCAAGTTTGCTCGGTACGGTGAGAGCCTCCCGCGTGCCATGGCCCGTTACGCGGATTGGCATTTCTGACGTCGGCAAGCCGCAGGCACCGCCACTGCGGCAGCTTGCCGCTGCTTGGTCCGGCAAATTGCCACGCCAGCACGACTTCCTCACCACGCTTGTTGAGACCCAGGATATGCGGGCACAATTCGCGATGGCGGCCTTCATAGGTGCAGACCACCTGCTGTTCGGCCAGGATCGCATTGCGGAATAAGGTGTAAATCGGGCTAGGCACGGGCCTAACCTGCTAAGCGGAAATTGGCGTCAATTCGAATACCCGGCCATGCTTTGCGGCTTCCGCGATTTCACCTCTGCGCAACGCCAGCCGGACTGCATCAAGCTTCTGTGCATCTTCCAAGGAAAGGTATGGCGACCACCCGGTATCGTCCTCGATGAGCTCAACCGGGACTTCTGCCGCATAGCGGCCTTCGTGAATGAGTTTGATGGTTTTTCGGAGCATCATTTCTTCCGTCGCATGAAGTTAGATGACCATCGCTCTTGGTCGGGTCGGTATGCCGTGACTAGTACCGCAGGTTCCGATTGATCCTTGGGGATTGCCCAAACCACATGAACCGGCCTCCGAAAAGTGTCCCACTGTAGAACGAGAACGCTAGGTCCTCGCATTGCCGCCGGATAATCCTCGACAACAACAGCGGTATCGATACCAGTCAGTACCTCAGTTACCGATATATCATCCTTGGCGAGTTCGTCATAGCCGTGATCGGAAATGCGGAGCAAACTCCGCGTCACGAGAGCCTGAATCTGAGTGAGCGTATCGCTCAAATGGCTCTCCTCACGTCTGGTTGTCTACTCCGCCGCCTCACTCGCCCCGCTACTCTTCCTCGGCTTCCCCGCCGCCCGCTTCAGCACCGGCTCCAGGAACTTGCCGGTGTAACTCCTTGGCGCCTTTACGATGTCCTCGGGCGGGCCCCAGGCGACGATTTCGCCGCCGCCGTCGCCGCCTTCGGGGCCGAGGTCGATGACCCAGTCGGCGGTCTTGATGACTTCGAGGTTGTGCTCGATCACGACCACCGTGTTGCCCTGCGACACCAGCTCGTGCAGCACTTCCAGCAGTTTCGCGACGTCGTGGAAGTGCAGGCCCGTGGTGGGCTCGTCCAGGATGTAGAGCGTGCGTCCTGTCGCGCGCTTTGACAGTTCTTTTGCCAGCTTGACGCGCTGGGCTTCGCCGCCGGACAGCGTCGTGGCCTGCTGGCCGACATGGATGTAGTCGAGGCCGACGCGGTGCAGGGTTTTAAAAGTTTCGCGGACGCGCGGGACGGCCTTGAAGAATTCGGCGGCTTCTTCCACCGTCATGTCGAGCACGTCGGCGATGCTCTTGCCCTTGAACAGGACTTCCAGCGTCTCGCGGTTGTAGCGCTTGCCCTTGCAGGCGTCACAGGTGACGTAGACGTCGGGCAGGAAGTGCATCTCGATCTTGATGACGCCGTCGCCCTGGCAGGCCTCGCAGCGGCCGCCCTTGACGTTGAAGGAGAAGCGCCCGGGCTCGTAGCCGCGCGCCTTGGCTTCGGGCAGGCCGGCGAACCATTCGCGGATCGGCGTGAAGGCGCCGGTATAGGTCGCAGGGTTGGAACGCGGGGTGCGGCCGATCGGCGACTGGTCGATGTCGATGATCTTGTCGATATGCTCCAGCCCCTCGATGCGGTCGTGCGGCGCGGCGCCCTCGCTGGCGTTGTTGAGTTTTCGCGCGATCGCCTTGTAGAGCGTGTCGATCAGCAGCGTCGACTTGCCGCCGCCGGAGACGCCGGTAACGGCGGTGAACAGGCCGAGCGGAATTTCCGCCGAGACGTTTTTCAGATTGTTGCCGCGGGCGTTGATGACCTTGATGGTGCGGCGATGGTTCGGTGGCTTGCGCTCGGGGATCGCCACCGACAATTCGCCGGTGAGATATTTGCCGGTCAGCGACTTCGGATTGGCCATCACCTCGGCGGGCGTGCCCTGCGCGACGATGTGGCCGCCATGCATGCCGGCGCCGGGGCCTATGTCGAGCACGAAATCGGCCAGCCGAATGGCGTCCTCGTCATGCTCGACCACGATCACGGTGTTGCCGAGGTCGCGCAGCCGCTTCAGCGTTTCCAATAGCCGCGCATTGTCGCGCTGGTGCAGGCCGATTGAAGGTTCATCCAGCACATAGAGCACGCCCGTAAGACCCGAGCCGATCTGGGAGGCGAGGCGGATGCGCTGGCTTTCGCCGCCGCTGAGCGTGCCGGACGAACGCGACAGCGTCAGGTAATTGAGGCCGACGTCGAGCAGGAACGACAACCGCTCGCGGATCTCCTTCAGCACGCGGATGGCGATCTCGTTCTGCTGGGCGTTGAGCGCCTTGGGCACGCTCTCGAACCATTCGCCGGCGCGGCGCACCGAGAGTTCGCTGATCTCGCCGATATGCTTGCCGCCGATCTTGACGCACAGGGCCTCCGGCTTCAGCCGGTAGCCGTGGCAGCCTTCGCAGGGGATGTCGGAGAAATACTTTGCCAGCTCCTCGCGCGCCCATTCGCTCTCGGTCTCGCGAAAACGGCGGTTGAGGTTGGTGATGACGCCCTCGAACGGTTTCTTGGTGTCGTAGGAGCGCACCCCGTCCTCATAAGAGAACTTGATCTCGTCGTCGCCGGAGCCGTGCAGGATCGCTGCCTGGGTCTTCTTCGGCAGGTCCTTCCACTTGGTGTCGAGCGTGAACTTGTAGAACTTGCCGAGCGCGGTCAGCGTCTGGATGTAATAGGGCGAGGACGATTTGGACCAGGGCGCGATCGCGCCCTTGCGCAAGGTCAGCTCCTTGTCGGGGATGACGAGGTCCTCGTCGATATGCTGCTCGACGCCGAGGCCGCCGCAGGCCGGGCAGGCGCCATAGGGGTTGTTGAACGAGAACAGCCGGGGCTCGATCTCGGGAATGGTGAAGCCGGATACCGGACAGGCGAATTTCTCCGAGAACAGAATCCGTTCCGGGCCGCTCTTGTCGTGGATCTTTGCGGTCTTCTTGTCGGACTTCTTTTCCTCGGCAGCCGCGGGCGCGTCGGCGTATTCGATGACCGCCAACCCTTCGGCCAGTTTCAGCGCGGTCTCAAAGCTTTCGGCGAGGCGCTGGCCGATGTCGGGGCGGACCACGATGCGATCGACGACGACGTCGATGTCGTGCGGGAATTTCTTGTCGAGCGTGGGCGCCTCGGCGAGCTCATGGAAGCTGCCGTCGATCTTGACGCGCTGAAAGCCCTTCTTGAGGTATTCGGCGAGCTCCTTCTTGTATTCGCCCTTGCGGCCGCGCGCGACCGGCGCCAGCAGATAGAGCCTGGTGCCTTCCGGCAGCGCCAGCACGCGGTCGACCATCTGCGACACCAGCTGGCTCTCGATCGGCAGGCCCGTCGCGGGCGAATAGGGCACGCCGACGCGCGCCCATAGCAGGCGCATGTAGTCGTAGATCTCGGTGACGGTGCCAACGGTCGAGCGCGGGTTCTTCGACGTCGTCTTCTGCTCGATCGAGATCGCCGGCGACAGGCCGTCGATCTGGTCCACATCCGGCTTCTGCATCATCTCGAGGAATTGGCGCGCATAGGCCGAGAGCGACTCGACGTAGCGGCGCTGGCCCTCGGCATAGATGGTGTCGAAGGCGAGCGAGGATTTGCCGGAGCCGGACAAGCCCGTGAACACCGCGAGCTTGTCGCGGGGAATCTCGACGTCGATGTTTTTCAGATTGTGCTCGCGCGCGCCGCGGATCGTAATCGCGCGCGTTCCCGAGCCGGCGTTGGTTTGGCGCTTCGCCCTCAGCACTTCATCCATATCGGCATTTCCAGGCGCGTGGAGGCGCGCCACGTTGGGCGCGCATGGCCAGGGAAGACCTAGGCCGGGCGCCGATGGCAGAAAGCTGGAACGTAGGAAGAACGGCGCGGGATTTCCAGTGCTCGCAGCGAGCCATCAACGGTTTGTTTTGCAAGGAGTTGCCTGGGAACTGCAATGGCAGCAGGTGGCAGCGGAGCGGCCGACAAACCGCAAACAAAAAGGCCGGCGCGAGGCCGGCCTTTTCAATATTCCGTTTTGGATTTTAGCGAAGCTCAGTACTTCGCGATGACCGGGCCGCCCCAGCGATAGTTGACGCGGACGGTGACGACGTCGACGTCCTGGCTGATGCGGTCGGTGCGGCTCGCAGCGCCCGCAGCGAACAGCAGGCCAGTCGATGACAGTCCGACGTCACGGTGACCAAGGAACATGTGGTTGTATTCGACGCCAGCCGACCAGTTCGGGGCGAAGCCGTACTCGAGGCCGACACCAACCGTTCCACCCCAGCGGGTTTCCCTGGCGCTGTCGAATGCCAAGCCAGCAAGCGTGTAGCCGGCGTATTTGTCGCTCGTCACGGCAGCGCCGCCCTTCACATAGAGCAGCGCATTGTTCCAGGCGTAGCCGATCTGGCCGGTGAACAAGCCGAAGGCCTCGACCTTCGATTCATTGCGCGCGATGAGCTGGAGGCTCGAGTTCGAACCCTTGAAATCAGCCCAGTTGCCCTGAGCTTCCAGGCCGAACACCCAAGCGCTCGACTGCCAGCGATATCCGATCTGGCCACCGGCGGTGCCGCCGCTTGCATCATGGCAGCCTTCGTTGAGGGCCGGCGCAACCGCAACGCCGAGGAAGCTGTTCATGTCCCAGCACTTGCGGCTCGAACCCCAACCACCGTTGGCGCCGATGTAGAAGCCGCTCCAGTCGTAGATGGCCACGACCATCGGGGGCGCCTTGGTGTAAGGACGCGCAGCGAGATCAGCCGCAGCAGCGGGAGCCGCAAAGGCAACGAGAGCAACAGTACCAAGCAAAAACTTCTTCATTTCAAAAGTCCCCAGTCCTTGTTCGCTTCTCGTTGGTCCCGAAGCGTTTCGTCCAAGACGCGAGCGCCGCGCCGTTGGGTAGATTCATACGCTAGCTCAACCGGAAATGCCGTCTCTGAAATGCAACACTCGCGGGCGAAGTGAGGGCGATTCAAGGTAATGATTTGTTCAGAAAATCCGCCGCGCAACTCTGGCTGGACGCGGCCCCCGGGCACGCAGCAAATACCGAAATACCGGCAGGGTGTGGATGACCTGAGGTTGCGCAGAACAAAACTGGAACAATACCTCGGGCGATGCTATATGTGGATAACCGCTGGATTGCCGAGGGATCGCTAAGTCGGGGCGGCCATCGGGCGTATAGGGTCGTCTCAAATGTCCCTGATGTGGATGAGGCGGCCAATCGGGCGGCCCGTGCCGGCCGATCGCAGCGGTGGCGCAGCAGTTTTTTGGTACCGATTTTGAGTGGAGAGCGACGATGGCGGGAAGCGTGAACAAGGTGATCCTGGTCGGAAACCTCGGCAAGGATCCGGAAATCCGGCGGACACAGGACGGGCGGCCGATCGCCAATCTGAGCATCGCGACCTCGGAAACCTGGCGCGACAAGGGTACCGGCGAGCGCAAGGAAAAGACCGAGTGGCACCGCGTGGTGATCTTCAATGAAGGGCTCTGCAAGGTCGCCGAGCAGTACCTGAAGAAGGGCGCCAAGGTTTACATCGAGGGCGCGCTGCAGACCCGCAAATGGACCGACCAGAGCGGGGTCGAGAAATACTCGACCGAAGTGGTGCTGCAGGGCTTCAATTCGACCCTGACCATGCTCGACGGCCGCTCCGGCGGCGGGGGTGGCAGTTTTGGCTCCGACGATTCCAGCGGCGATTTTGGCGGTGGCCAGGCCACTTCCGCGCCGCGCCGCGCGGTCGCCGCCGGCACCGGGCGCAACAACGACATGGACGACGATATCCCGTTCTAAGGTGAAGGCCTCCGTCGGGAGGGTGCTCTAACCGGATCGTCTTGCCTGGGTGGAGCGCGAAGCAGTTCTTCGCGTCAGATTTCCCGCGCATCCGCATATCTTGCGTAGCAACGAAGCCGTGATGGTCGGGACAAGCCCGGCCACGGCGGAATCGTGCGCTTCTAAGGGGTTGGCGGCAATTTTTGAGGCGGGACGATAGCCCGTTGATCCGGTGGTGGAAGTGCGCTGCCATCAACTTGACACTGGAAAGATTTAACTTGACGGTGGAAAGATTGCTGCAAGGATGGGCCGCATGACGCGAAGGCTCGTTTGACCGGGTCCCGCAACGATCCCGGAGTTTCAAATGTCGCTCGCGCCACTGCTGGAGGCTGCTCCCGCGATCCCGCTTCATGCCTTTGCGGCCATGGCGGCGTTCGCGCTGGGCGTGGTCCAGTTCGCGGCCCCGAAGGGAACGCTGCCGCACCGGACGCTGGGCTGGATCTGGGTCGGCCTGATGGCCGTTGTCGCGATCTCCTCGTTCTGGATCCACGAGATCAGGTTGCTGGGTCCCTGGAGCCCGATCCATCTGCTGTCGATCTTCACGCCGATCATGCTGGCGCTCGGCGTCTGGTACGCCCGCCGGCACAAGGTCCGTGGCCACAAGATCACGATGATCTCGATCTTTGCCGGCGCGCTGGTGGTTGCGGGGCTGTTCACCTTCGTTCCCGGGCGGATCATGCACGCGGTGGTTTTCGGCCAATAGGCGAAGCAGGGAACACCGGTTTCGACGAGGCAAATTTCATCCCGGAGACGGCCGCATCGGTGCCCTGGAAATGGCTGGCGCGCTGGCTTGCCAGAAAGGCGCCGCGGGTCCTGTAAGTCCATGAAAAAACGAAGGGAAAAACAGCTGGCCGGGAGCGGCTTGGGGTGGTTAAAAGCCCCCCGATACGCTATATGATTCCCAGCCTAGAACTGACCGGATCCCCCTTTGTCTGACAACGATGAGAACAAGCCCGGCGAGCCGCCGGTGCCTTCCGATATTCGTCCCGTTTCCATTCTGGACGAGATGAAGCGCTCCTACCTCGATTACGCCATGAGCGTGATCGTGGCGCGTGCGCTGCCGGATGCCCGCGACGGCCTCAAGCCGGTGCACCGCCGCATTCTGTACTCGATGTACGAGCAGGGGCACACGCCGGACAAGAAATACGTCAAATCCGCGCGCGTCGTCGGTGACGTGATCGGTAAATATCATCCGCACGGCGACCAGTCGATTTACGACGCGATGGTCCGGATGGCGCAGGAATTCTCCATGCGCGTGCCGCTGATCGACGGGCAGGGGAACTTCGGCTCGGTCGATGGCGATCCCCCGGCAGCCTACCGGTATACCGAAGCGCGCCTGACGAAATCGGCGCTCGCCGTGCTCGGCGACATCGACAAGGACACTGTCGACTTCCAGGCCAACTACGACAATTCGGAGAGAGAGCCGTCGGTTCTGCCGGCCAAGTTCCCGAACCTGCTGGTCAACGGTGCCGGCGGCATCGCCGTCGGCATGGCGACCAACATCCCCCCGCACAATCTCGGCGAAGTCATCGACGCCTGCACGGCGCTGATCGACAACCCCGCGCTCGGGATCGACGACCTCATCAACATCGTACCCGGCCCCGATTTTCCGACCGGCGGCATCATCCTCGGCCGCCAGGGCATCCGTTCGGCCTATCACCTCGGCCGCGGCTCGATCGTGATGCGCGGCAAGGTCGCGATCGACACCATCCGCAAGGACCGCGAAGCGATCATCATCACCGAAATTCCCTACCAGGTGAACAAGGCCACCATGGTGGAGCGCATCGCCGAACTGGTGCGCGAGAAGAAGATCGAGGGCGTCTCGGACCTGCGCGATGAATCGTCCCGCGAGGGCCTCCGCGTCGTCGTCGAACTGAAACGCGAAGCGGTGCCGGACGTCGTTCTGAACCAGCTCTATCGCTTCACGCCGCTGCAATCGAATTTCCCGGCCAACATGCTGGCGCTGGATTCCGGCCGCCCGCTGACCATGAACCTGAAGGACCTGCTGACGCTGTTCATCGCGTTCCGCGAGCAGGTCATCACGCGCCGGACCAAGTTCCTGCTCAACAAGGCCCGCGACCGCGCCCACATCCTGGTCGGTCTGGCCATCGCCGTCGCCAATATCGACGAGATCATTCGCGTGATCCGTGCCTCGCCCGATCCCACCACCGCCCGCGACAGCCTGATGGCGCGGGACTGGCCGGCGCGGGATGTCGAGGCGATGATCACCCTGATCGACGATCCCCGGCACCGGATGACCGCTGAAGGTACCGCGCGGCTGTCGTTCGAGCAGGCCAAGGCCATTCTCGACCTCCGCCTGCAGCGCCTGACTGCGCTGGGCCGCGAGGAGATTTCCGAGGAACTGGACAAGCTCGCGGTGGAGATCGCCGACTATCTCGAGATTCTGCGCTCGCGTGCGCGGGTGCAGGCCATCGTCAAGGCCGAGCTCGCCGAGGTGAAGGCCGATTTCGCCACCCCGCGCAAGACCGTCATCATGGAGCAGGAAGACGAGGTCGAGGACGAAGACCTGATCCAGCGCGAAGACATGGTGGTCACGGTCTCGCATGCCGGCTACGTCAAGCGCGTGCCGCTGTCGGCCTACCGGGCGCAGCGCCGCGGCGGCAAGGGCCGCGCCGGCATGCAGACCCGCGACGAGGATTTTGTGAGCCGGCTGTTCGTGGCCTCGACCCATACGCCGGTGCTGTTCTTCTCCTCGCGCGGCCAGGTCTACAAGGAAAAGGTCTGGCGGCTGCCGATGGCGGCGCCGAACGCACGCGGCAAGGCGCTGATCAACATCCTGCCGCTGGAGCAGGGCGAACGCATCACCACCATCATGCCGCTGCCGGAGGATGAATCCTCCTGGGGTAATCTCGACGTGATGTTCGCCACGACAGGCGGCAACGTCCGCCGCAACAAGCTGTCCGACTTCGTCGATGTCCGCCGTTCCGGCATCATCGCCATGAAGCTCGACGAGGGCGAGGCGATCGTCGACGTGCAGATCTGCACCGAGCGCGACGACGTGCTGCTGACGGCCGCCGGCGGCCAGTGCATACGCTTCCCCGTCACCGATGTGCGCGTCTTTACCGGCCGCACCTCGATGGGCGTGCGCGGCATTGCGCTTGCCGAAAACGACAAGCTGATCTCGCTGTCGATCCTGCGCCATGTCGAGACCACCTCGGACGAGCGGTCGGCGTACCAGAAGATGCGCCGCGCGGTGGCCGGCGAGACCGGCACTGAGGAGCCCGCCGATGTCGAGGCCGAGGAAATTTCAGGTACGCTCCAGCTCTCCCAGGAGCGCTATGCCGAAATGTCGGCGCAGGAGCAGGTGGTGCTGACCGTGTCCGTCAACGGCTTCGGCAAGCGCACCTCGTCCTACGAATACCGCACCACGGGGCGCGGCGGCAAAGGCATCGTCGCGATGTCGGTCAACAACCGCAACGGCAAGCTGGTGGCGTCGTTCCCGGTCGAGGATAGCGACCAGATCATGCTGGTGACCGACAAGGGGCAGTTGATCCGCTGTCCGGTCGAGGGCATCCGCATCGCCGGCCGCTCGACGCAAGGCGTGATCGTGTTCGACACCGCCGAGGACGAGCATGTCGTCTCCGTCGAGCATATCGGTGACGACGGCGAGAATGGCGAGAACGGGAATGGCGGCTAGCGCCCTGTCAGGGCGCGGTCTCATTTCAGTGGAGCCGGATTCGGTTTGAGGTGAGCCTGACGGAAGTCGGATTGCTGGACGCTCGTTAGTCGTGTCGGGCGCGCCAGCCTGATGCCGACAAGCGGTATGTCGGTCTGGCAGCTTGCGGGCCTGCCGCGAAGCGGGCCAGCGATCGTTCGTTTCTACACCGGAGAGATTTCAATCCGATAAATTTCCATCTTCTGGCCGATGCCCTTCAAGTTCTCGTAGTCGCGCGACGCCGGTCGTCCTTTGACGATGTCACTGACTCCGGGAGCCTCCATCACCGATTCCGTCAGGCAAATTTCGTTGACGCGGGCGAGACCTTGCACGCGGGCGGCGATGTTCACGTCCTGCCCGAAGTAGTCCATCCGGTCGTTGAGCCTTACGGCGATGGCTCTGCCTCTGTGCACACCGACCTTGAGGCCGAGTGGTCGTGAAGCAGTTTGGTTGAACCGTGACAGTTCTTCGATCATCTCGATTGACGCGAGAACAGCGTCCTTCGGACGCTCGAAGCCAGCCATGACAGCATCGCCGATCGTCTTGACCATGGTACCAGATCGCTCCCGAATGATCTTGTTCAAGATGTCGAAGTGCTGACGCACGAGAAAATAGGCATTCACGTCGCCAACGCTTTCATACAACGGGGTGGAATCCTTTAGATCGGTGAACAGATAGGTGATGTCGGAGACTGCCAGGCTCTCCCGCTCATCCACCAACTGTGTCTTGTAGAGTTCGCCGAAGCACGGGGTGAGCAGCAGCCGCTTGCCGGAAAGAAACGGCTCATATTCGACCAGATGGGGCTCGAACTGGTAGGGGTATTGGAGGAACCAGAAGCGTCCGCGATCGCTCGTGCGGTTCTCGATCTGAATGGTGTGCTTGCCGGGGCTAAGATCGGTCGTCTGTCGAAACGCAAAGCGCCCGTCGCCAAGACTCATTTCTCTCGGCCCAGTCGACCGATCGGGAACTATGAACCGACCCGACTCGAGCCGGACTAGCGTCGCCTGGGGTTCCGCCGGTTCACCGTTCGCAAAGAAAACCAGAAGCAGCTTGTGGCTGAGATCGAGCACCTCGAAACGGCCGGCGGTTACGTCAAATTCGAACCTGCTCTGCTGATTGGCCTCGATATCGGCAAATCCCCGTGAGAGTGCTGCGACGAGTTGCTCGTGCGTCATTCCGTGCGGAGGCTTGAAGTCCTTGGAAAAGTTATAACGCAGGTAGTAGTCCTCCACGGACAGCATCTCAGGATGACGAAATACGATATCGCGGACGGCATTCGAGATCGTAAACGTGACCTGGATGTAGTCGTCGAGCGCCACATCGTTGAGCGCATTGCAGAACTCGCACTGGAAACGTGGGTGGACCTGGTCTAGCTCCCGAAAACTGCCTGCAACCTGCGGGCAATAGGCGCAGGTGAGCAGCCACTGCATCTCGAACAGGCCGACTTTCGCGGCGTACACAAATAGCTCGATTCCTTCGGACTCACATAGGCCGTTAGCTGTCGCGTATTTAATAGGATTGACGCGAAAGAGATCATAGTCGCCGGCGGTGCGAACAAATCGCTCAAGGTCCGAAAGGATATGCGGCGTCCAGCTCGCTATTGAGTCCAGCTCAGTGAGGCGTTGCTTCAGAAGGCTGTCATTGACTAGCGATAGCTCGTTCATCTTGCCACCTCATGGCGAAAGGGCGCGGTTACATCCGCCAATGACCCAACTCGGACACTGCAGTCGCGTGCGTCGACGAGTTGCTTGTTCCGGCAGAGACCACATGAAGTCGCGTTGTCGGGTTATCGAACAATCCAGTCAGCGCTGCTTCGGTGCTCGAAGCGCGTACAGCCTTTGATAGATCATCGGCTCCGGTATCCAATCAAGCAAGGTGTATCCAAGTGGCAGCTTGATCAGGCCGGCGATAACTCGAGATGAAGGCGGATGCCAGTAGACGGACAGGTTATGAAGTCTGAGGGGAGCGAACCCCAGAGCCGTGAACTCGTACATCAATCGCTTGTGACCGAAGTGTCTTCTGTAGTCGACGATTGGACCCGAAAGCAAAAGTATCTTGCCGGAGTGCTCTCTGGCGACCTTCTCCAAAAACGCTTCCCGCTCCGGCAGGGACAGATAGTAGACGCATTCGAGGGCTGCGATCACGTCGTACCCCTCGAATGAGGCTTGCAAGAAATCAGCGCTTTCAAATCGGGCATTTGGCAGGCTTAGCGATTTGGCGCGAGCGATTGCTACGTCGCTGATGTCGATGCCAACCACCGATCGTGCTTTGTCAAAGATAGCTTGCGTCAAGTGGCCTTCGCCGCAGCCGAGTTCAAGAACGGATTTGTCCCGGATGAATGGCTTCAGGCATCGGCGCAACACCTTGTCCCTGAATTGCGCGTGGGAAATATGCCAGGGGTCAGGGGTCGCGTAAAAGAGATTGAAATCTGCAGCCGTTCGCATGGCTGGTTTCCGCTTGGTTGAAAGACGAGCAATATTCCCAGTCGCCAAGAACCAAATGTCTGTGGCGCGTTGGCGAGATACCGGTGCTTAAAACCTTGCCTTTGGCGGCAGTGCCTATTGCATGCTCACCCGTTCGCGCCATCGCGCTTCGAAAGTATCAAAGTCCTTCAGTGCCCAGGCTTGGGCGTCCAATGGATTGCCGGACTTCTCTGTGGCTGCGGTTGTAACTTTTGCGGCGGAAACGGGTTGCGGGGATGCTTCCTTGGGCCATTCCAGCAACGCTTTCGACAGCATGGGCTTGCCTTCGTACCAGCACTTTCGTCCATCGATCAGACGATAGGACCACCAGCGCCCGTGCGTATTTGACGGCGTCGCGGCGCTGCATTGTTGTTTGGCCTGCGCGTCTGGCATCCCAACTGGCAAGAACGTAGCAATCCAAACGGCCAGGGCGATTGGTGGGAGTTTCCTCATTTGCGCGCCTGTTGCTGCAAGCGGCTTACAGCGACCACCAAATCGGGGCGGCCGAGAACTTCCACCAAGCTGTCGAGGATAGTTTCATTGTTCTGCGGCCAGGGCCGAAGGTAATCTTCCAGTATGCGTTGTGCTTCGCTAATTGCCTGAACTGTCAATTGTTGATCGGTCATGTCTTCTTACCCATCAAACAAAACGCGCCCCAGAAAAAGCGGAGCGGAAAATCAAGACGCTTTTGGGAAATATCCCCGTTATTCTGCCTTATTCGATCAATTTTTGTTTCAATGTGGAACCTCGGTGCTCAACCTCGGCGGCCTCGACCGGCGGATGACTACGTGAAGGCGATCGCACTGAAGTCGATTGAGACCAGCAGCATGTCCGTGACGGGTCTGCGATCGGGACCGCGAGCGTAAGCGCGCCGCATGCTCGGAAGGCGAATACCGCCGGCTTCGATATGCGCAGACGTGAGTTGCGCGGCCGGAAAGCCGCCCGCGATGTTCACGCTGTAATCATGACGGCGCAGCATCATGTCCTCGCCGAAGAAGAAGTCCTGCACCATGCAGTGGGTTTCCATCCAGCCGGGGAAGCGGGCGCGCAGCACGCGCCAGGTCTCGGGCCCCTCGCGCCAGGGCTCGGTCTCTTCGACACGGACCCCATCCATCGCCAGCAGGAATGGCGTCGTCAGATATGTCCACACGGCTTCGCCGTTGAAGTAGGCACGGTGCAGCGGATCCCAGGGTGAGTGCATCTGATGGGCGGCGAACGAATCCCGAGGCGCGTATCGCTCGGCGACCAGCGTACCGTCGAGCTTCTCGATGGCGATCCGATCCGGCGTGAACATGGTCCGCTGATCGGGAGCCCCGAACGGCGTGACGGACGAGCGCTCCTCATGCAGCCACACGGTCATGCGCCGCGGATTGCTATCCTGCAACAGGCCTTTGAGGGGAAAGAGGCCGCCGCCCGTGACCATGGTGGCCTCGACCTTATTGTATCTTTGCCAGCGCTCCAGACCGCCGTGCGCATCGAGAACTTTCGCAAGCAGCTCGTTCATGGCTTTCGTCTCCAATCCTCAAGAGAAATCAGTCAGGATCAGGCCGACGTTCGGTCTGGTTAGGCGGTCGGCGTTGGTTGCCGATATATGTGGGCGCGCCGGTGACGAGGGCGGCGTGCCCCGGGGTAGCCGTGCTCGTGGACATACCGCTTTGTGCGGCTAAGTTACGCCGTCCGACCTTGCCGCGATATGACAGATTGAGAGCTATCCTCGCGAATGGTGGAAGCGGATTCGATGGAATGCCTGGTGACGCTGCGGCATTCCAGAGCCTGGTTCCACCGCACCAAACTTTCGCCAAAGGTCGCCGCTAACTCGACCGCCGGCTGGTGGTCGATCAAGGTGGAACTCAGTCATGTCGGCATATCCGAGCGTCACGATCGATGTCGAACCGCGTCACCCAAAAGTCGCGGAAAGCCGTGTAGAGAGTGCGGGCCGATCCGATCTCGGCAGCGTCCTTGTCGCCGCACTTTACGCTGCGCTCGTCGTTCCCTTGATGACGGGGTGGTTGTATTTGCTCGGTCTGTCGTTCTGGAAGCTCATGATCTGGATGATTGCTTGATCATGTCCGATTGTCTGTCCGGCCCCCTCAGGCCCTGCGCGCGGAGCACATGAGATGCTGGACGTCCTTGCTATTCTGGTTTTGCTCGGGGTGGCTTACGCTGCTGGATATTATACGCGTGACCGCATGTCCCGAAAACGGCGTGAGAGCGCCCGCAGATGGAAGAACTACGTAGAGGCGGGACGGCCGCGCCCTGCGAATACCAACCAGGCTCCTACCAAACAGGCGCATGGCGATCTGGCTCAAATGCTGAGCCGCTGGGACGACAGGGCCCGAGCGCGTCGATCGCAGCAATGATCCTTCCCTAAAACGGATGCGGCTTCCTGAAACGCCGAAGTCCTCGGGGGGGCATCCCGAGGACTTCAAATCAGAGCAATCTGACGACTAAATTGGTGGGATCGACGAGCCTTATGGGGTGCGGTCGGCGGTAACCAGGCGAGCTTCCCGGATCAACGACTTGGAACCGGCGGCGCGAAGGCAGGAGGCCTCGAAATTCGGCCAAGCCTGCTGCGAGCAATCCTTGCCGACGGTGCGGATGTCGAGGCGGTCACCCTTCGCAAGCGCCTGCGGCACGCTGGCTTCAACCGAGGGGGCAAAACCGGGCAAAATGGTCAATGCGGTGGCGATCAGCGCGGCAAAGGTGATTGCGGTAAGTGCCTTGATCATGACGGTCCCCTGTCATGGGCCGTTCGGCCCGTCGTTTCGTTGGATGGATGTGTACCCAGGCGGCGTTTCCGGGTGTCTTCGCCAAGCCCGAAAATGGTTTCGTCCGGGCCGAGTTTTGTTTCGTCGCCCAGGTGGGACGAAACATTGCCGGCTCGCCTAAGCAGACGCGCCGACCCCAAAAGTGGTTCATTGGCCGATCCCAAATAAAAAGGCGGGTCTGCGGGGAACCGGAGCGGTTTCGAGCGAAGCCTGCGCCGGGCTCGATCCGGGGTGGGTACCGGTAGCCGTGAAGAAAACGCGTCAAAACAACAAACTGGCCCGCTTGCCGGGCCGCCCGGGGCGGGTTAGGAGGGTTCTATGCCCCGTATCGCGCTCTATCCCGGCTCTTTTGACCCCGTCACCAACGGCCATCTGGACGTGGTCCAGCATGCCGTCACCCTGTGCGACCATCTGATCGTCGCCGTTGCCATCAATCCCGGCAAAAAATCGCTGTTTTCGACCGAAGAACGCCTGGAGATGCTCAAGGCGGTCTGCGCGCCGATCGCCAAGAAAGCCGGTTGCACCTTCGAGACAAGCACCTATGACAATCTGACGGTCACGGCGGCCCGGGCGGCCGGCGCCAGCATCATGATTCGGGGCCTGCGGGACGGCACCGACCTGGACTATGAGATGCAGATCGCCGGCATGAACCAGACCATGGCGCCTGAGGTGCATACGGTGTTCGTCCCGGCGTCCCCCGCGGTCCGCCCGATCACCGCCACACTGGTGCGCCAAATCGCGGGCATGGGCGGCGACTTCTCCGCGTTCGTGCCGCCCTCGATCGCAGCCAAGCTCAAGGCCAAATTCGCCGGCTAGCGCGCCTCGCGCGCTCCCAACGCCTTACTCATTCGATCCCGGAGTTTTCATGATCCGCATTCTTGCTTTTGTCGCCGCGCTGATTTGCGCGGCTCCCGCGATCGCCCAGCCGCTGCCGGCCAATCTCGACAAGGCCAATGCGGTCGTGATCGACACGACGAAAGGCCGCATCGTGATCAAGCTGCGGGCCGACCTCGCGCCCCAGCATGCCGAGCGCATCAAGCAGCTCGCACGCGAGGGCTATTACAACAACGTGCCGTTCCATCGCGTGATGGACGGCTTCATGGCGCAGACCGGCGACGGCCAGAACTTCAACGGCACCGGCGGCTCGAAATATCCGAACCTAAAGCAGGAGTTCTCCAAGGTGCCGTTCACCCGCGGCATCGTCGGCATGGCGCGGCGCGGCGACAGCGTCGATACCGCGAACTCGCAGTTCTTCATCATGTTCGCGGAAGGCTCGAGCCTGAACGGCCAGTACACCGTGATCGGCGAGGTCGTGTCCGGCATGGATGTCGTCGACAAGCTGAAAAAGGCGCCGCCGGGATCGCAAGGTGGCAGCGTCACCGACCCAGACAAGATGGTGAAGGTGCAAGTCGCATCCGACATCAAGTGAGCGATGACAACGTCGCGCAGCAAGCCGCTCCTCGGGTTTGCCGCGCTGCTGTTGTGCCTGGCATCGACGGTGCCGGCCTCGGCACAACCGGTGCAACTCGACACGCTCAAGGACATCTTTGTGCGGCTGCATTCGTGCTGGAAGCCGCCGCCGCTGTCGCAAGCCAACCCGATCGACATCACCGTGGTCGTCAGCTTCAACCGCGCCGGCGCCATTCTCGGCCAGCCCAAGATTACCTATGAATCGGAACACGCCAGCGATAACGACCGGCTCAAATACCGCATCGCGGTGATGGAAACATTGCAACGCTGTACGCCGTTGCCATTTACCGAGGGACTGGGCGGTGCCGTTGCCGGCCGGCCTCTGGCGATCCCTTTTCGAACCCGCAAACGTCCACCCAAACCTGATGAGAGAAGAGCATGGCAGCCACAGAAAATACTTTGATCCTTGAGACCACGCAGGGTCCCGTCACCATCGAGATGCGCCCGGATCTGGCGCCGGGCCATGTCGCCCGCATCAAGGAACTGGTGCGCGAAGGGTTTTACGACGGCATCGTGTTCCATCGCGTGATCGAGGGCTTCATGGCGCAGACCGGTTGCCCGCACGGCACCGGCACCGGCGGTTCCGGCAAGAAGCTGAAGGCCGAATTCAACAAGGAGCCGCACGTGCGCGGCACCACCTCGATGGCGCGCGCGGCGAGCCCGGATTCCGGCGACAGCCAGTTCTTCATCTGCTTCGACGACGCGTCCTTCCTCAACGGCCAGTACACGGTCTGGGGCAAGGTCACGGACGGTATGGAGAACGTCGACAAGATCAAGCGCGGCGAGCCGGTGCAGAACCCAGACAAGATCGTCAAGGCCACGATGGCGGCCGACGCGGGCTGATCATCAGCCGTCATTCCGAAGGCCGTGCGAAAGCACGGCAATCCGGAATCTCGAGATTCCACAATGCGCAATTGCGCATTGTGGTTCGCATCTGACGTCCCTGGGTTACGCTGGAGCGCATTGCGCCATGCGCACCGATCTCTTCGACTTCGAACTGCCCCCCGCCAACATCGCGCTGCGACCGGCGAGCCCGCGCGATTCAGCGCGGATGCTGGTGGTGCAGCCGGACGGCGTGTTGCACGACCGGGCCGTGGCCGAACTGCCGGACTGGCTGCAGCCAGGCGACCAGCTTGTCGTGAACGATACCAAGGTCATTTCGGCTCAGCTTAGGGGACGCCGCATCGGTCGCGAGACCGAACCGAAGATCGAGGCAACACTGATCAAGCGGCTCGACGGCTCGCGCTGGCGGGCGCTGGTCAAGCCGGCCAAGAAGCTGGCGCCGGGCGACGTGGTGCGCTTCGGCAATGAAGGCAAGGTCTGCCTGCTCGGCCATCTCGATGCCGAGGTCGAGGCGAAGGGCGAGGAGGGCGAGATCACGCTGTCGTTCTCGTTTCATGGACCCACGCTCGATCAGGCGATCGCCGACCTCGGTACGCCGCCATTGCCGCCCTACATCGCTTCCAAGCGCACGCCTGACGATCGCGATGCTGCCGATTACCAGACCATGTTCGCGGCCAATGAAGGGGCGGTCGCGGCACCCACCGCAGGGCTGCATTTCACGCCGGCGCTGGAGGCGGCGCTGCGCGAGCGCGGCGTCGGACTGCATCGGATAACGCTGCATGTCGGGGCAGGGACCTTCCTGCCGGTCAAGGTGGAAGAAACGTCGGAACACCGGATGCATGCCGAATGGGGCTTGATCTCGGCCGAGACAGCCACCGCCTTGAATGCCGCCCGCGCCAAAGGCGGCCGCATCGTCGCGGTCGGGACCACATCGTTGCGGCTGCTCGAAAGCGCGGCCGCCGAGGACGGCACCATCCAGCCGTTTGGCGCGGAGACCGCGATCTTCATCACGCCGGGCTATCGCTTTCGCGCGGTCGATATTTTGCTGACCAACTTCCATTTGCCGCGCTCGACACTGTTCATGCTGGTGTCGGCGTTCAGCGGTTTGGAGACGATGAAGCAGGCCTATGCGCACGCCATCGCCGGCGGCTACCGGTTCTATTCCTATGGCGATGCGTGCCTGTTGTTTCGCGCGCGGGAGTGATCGACGCTCTTGTTTTTTTTGACGCGTTTTCTTTACGCGAACCGGTATCCACTTCGCTCGAAAACGCTTTAGCTTAGCTTCGCTCGACGGCGCGCTCGAGCTTCTTGCTCAAGAACCAGGACAGGCCGAGGAACACGACCAGCAGCGCGAAGGCCACGCCGGAGGAAGCATCGCTCATCATTTTCTCCGAGACCTGACCGAAAGCGTAGCCGGCCGAGACCACCGTGCACGACCACAGTCCCGCCGCGACGAAATTGAACGCCAGGAAAGTAGACCAGGGCAGTTGCGATATTCCATACGCAAAGCCCGCGACGCCGCGAATGCCGTGCGGAAAACGATGGAACAGGATCATCCAGGCATAGTGACGGTCGGCCAGTCGGGCTGCGATCTGGACGGCACGTTCCAGCCTCGGAAACGATCCGAGCCAGCGTGTGCCATAACGCCGCCCGATCCAGAACCGGATCACGTCACCTGTGAAGGTGCCGAGCCAGCAAACCATGATCAGCGTGCCGAAATTCAGTGCGCCCGCATGCGCGGCGTAGCCCGCGAACAGCGTTAGCAGCAGGCTGTGCGAGGCCGCATAAGCAAACAAGAGACTGTAGGCCGCATCGCCGTGCTGGCGGATGAGATCGAGAAACGATGCGAGATCGGTCGGAAACAGCAAATCAGCCCCGCTTTGACGACTATCCCCCGGTGACACGTCCTGTCGTCGCCGGGGGACCAGCCCAAACGCTACTACGCTGCGGGAGCATTTGAAAGCAAAAGGCAGGCCGGGTTTATGGGCATATTCGCGCAGGGCGTAGGGTGGCCAGAACGCAGCGAACCCACCGACACATGTGCGCTGTGGCGTGCCCAGGGGCGCAGGAAACGCGCCACCACTGCGGTCTGTCGGTCTTTCATAGGTCGATCAACGCGGCTCGCTCGGCTTGTCCCGCTCCCGGCCTTCGGCGGCTTGAGCGGCGCATTCATCCATGCCGTGGCATTTGCTCTTGTAATAATAGTACCCCGATCCGGCTATCGCGCAGATCAAGACCAGCCCAAGGAGATACGCCCAGCTTCGCTTCGGCATCGTCAGCCTTCAAGTTCGGTAGCGATCGCGAACTTTACCAACGATTCGCCGTGAAGCCAGCAGGCGCGACGCACTCCTCATCGATGTCAGGAGTTTCCCATTTCCGGCGACGCAAGGAAGGCGCGTCAACTCGACGGCATGCGATCGGTCAAAGCCAGGGTTCTTGCAAATGCTCCTGTTGCAGCGCGCGTTGAACCGCAGGTCTGGCCAGAATGCGATTCAAGTACGGCCCGACATGGGGCCAGCTTGCTCCCGGACGCGGCATTCCACGTGACCATCGACACAGGGTCAGCGCACACGCGTCAACTGCCGAGTAAGCATCACCCAACAGCCACGGGCCGCCGTGAGCTTCGAGCGCACCGTCGAGCAAATCGAACAAGCCATACACCTTCTGTTCAGCACACGTTCGCAACTCGGGGAACATGGCTGGATCGTTGGCCCATTTATGGGGATGCAGATACATCGACAATGCTGGCTGTAACGTACTCGAGGACCACAACAGCCACTTGTAAAAGTGTGCGCGTTCGCCAGTCCCTATGGCCGGAGCCAGCTCACAACCCGGATGGGTATCGACCAAATGCAGGCAGATAGCTGCGGATTCGTACAAGACCAGGTCATCCTGCACGAGGACCGGGATCAAACCGTTTGGATTCAGTCGGAGATGATCGGGTCCCTTGTGCGCGCCGCCGCTCAGATTGACGAAAATGAGCTGGTACGGAGCCCCGATTTCTTCGAGCAATATGTGCGGAACGAGGCTGATGAATCCGGGATAGTAGTAAAGCCGTATCATCAGCGATCTCCTCGCGCACAAAAGCGTGGGGTCGGTTAGCGGCGTCTAACCTACCCCACGCGTTCACGTCACGCCATCGCGCGCTGCGGCAACAGCTCCGCAATCTGGACCGCGTTCAGCGCGGCGCCCTTCAACAGCTGGTCCGCCGAGACGAACATCGCGATCGAATGGCCTGTGGGATCACTGAGATCCTTGCGGATGCGGCCGACCAACACGTCGTCCTGGCCTGACGCGTCGATCGGCATCGGGAAGTAATTCTTCGCCCGATCGTCCACGATCTTCACGCCCGGCGCCTTCGACAGGATCGCGCGGACGTCGTCTTCCGAGATCGGGCGCTCGCATTCGAAAGTGATGGCCTCGCAATGCGCGCGCAGCACCGGTACCCGCACGCAGGTGACGCCGATCGCGATCTTCTCGTCCTCGAAAATCTTCCGCGTCTCCTTGATGACCTTGGTCTCTTCGTCGTTGTAGCCGGTGTCAGGATCGATCGCGGTGTTGTGGCTGAACACGTTGAAGGCGTAGGGGAGCGGGATCACCTTTGGCGTGAACGGCCGTCCCTCGAGGCTGGCGCGGGTCGATTCCTTCAGTTCCTCCATCGCCGCCGCACCGGCGCCGCTGGCGGCCTGATAGGTCGAGATGATCATGCGCTTGATGCGGTTTTGCCGGTGGATCGGCCACAGCGGCACCAGCGCCGTGATCGCCGAGCAGTTGGGGTTGGCGATGATGCCCTTGTGGTCGCGGATGCGGTCCGCGTTGATCTCGGGAATGACCAGCGGCACATCCGGGTCCATCCGGAAGGCGGACGAGTTGTCGACCACGACCGCGCCCGACTTCACCGCGATCGGCGCATACTTCTTCGAAATGCTGCCGCCGGCCGAGAACAGGGCGATGTCGACGCCGTGGAAGGAGTGCGGGGTGAGCTCTTCGATCACCACCTGCTCGCCGCGGAAGTTGATGGTCTGGCCGGCCGAGCGCGCGCTTGCCAGCGCCTTCAGCTTGCCGACGCGGAAATTGCGCTTGTCCATGGTGGCGATGAATTCGGCCCCGACGGCGCCGGTCACGCCGACAATGGCCACTACTGGATCGTTGCTCAAGTTCGTCTTTCCTTTGGTTTGAGTAAGCTGCAGGCAATAAAAAAAGCCCCGGTCCTTTTCAGGCGGGGCTTCGGTTCAGATGATGCGATCGTCAGGTTACGCGCGCACGGCTCCCGAGCCCCCCAAGGGTGCTTTGGTTTTTGCGGTGCGTTTGGTGGTCGCGTTCATGGGGCGGACTTATGCGGGAGACTTGTGCCGCCGTCAACGGGTTTTGGAGCGAAAATCGGCCCAAACGGGGCCGAATGGCCTGTTGAACAGGGCGCGTCTGTTACGCCATAAGCTCACCCATGGACGTACCCAATCATTTCGAACTGCTCGGCACCGATGGCCAGGCCCGGCTCGGCCGGCTCTCCACCCCCCACGGCGTGGTGCGTACGCCGGCCTTCATGCCGGTCGGCACCGCGGGCGCGATGAAGGGCATGCACTGGCGCGAGGTACGCGATGCCGGCGCCGATATCGTGCTCGGCAATACCTATCATCTGATGCTGCGGCCGGGGGCCGAGCGGATCGCAGCCCTTGGTGGCTTGCAGAAGTTCACCGGCTGGCAGGGGCCGATGCTGACCGATTCCGGCGGCTTCCAGGTGATGTCGCTTTCAGAGCTGCGCAAGGTGACCGAGCACGCCGTGACCTTCCGCTCGCATATCGACGGCGCCAAGGTCGAACTGTCGCCGGAACGATCGATCGAGGTGCAGCGGCTGCTCGGCTCTGATATCGCCATGCAGATGGACGAATGCGTGCGGCTGCCGGCTGAACGTGCCGACATCGAACGCGCGATGCAGCTTTCGTTGCGCTGGGCCGAGCGCTCAAAGCGCGCCTTCGAGAGTGCGCCTTCCGGCTACATGCTGTTCGGCATCGTGCAGGGTGGCGACGTGCCCGGGCTGCGACACGCCAGTGCGCGCGGACTGGTAGAGATCGGGTTCCACGGCTACGCGATCGGCGGCCTTGCGGTCGGCGAACCCCAGGCGGTGATGCTGGCCATGATCGAGGAGACCGCGCCCCGGCTTCCGCAGGATCGTCCGCGCTATCTGATGGGCGTCGGCACGCCCGAGGATCTGCTGGAGGCGGTGGCGCGCGGCATCGACATGTTCGACTGCGTGATGCCGACCCGTAACGGCCGGCACGGCATGGCGTTTACGCGCTTCGGCCAGATCAACCTGCGCAATGCCCGCCACGCCGACGATCCGAGGCCGCTGGACGAGGAGAGCACGTGGCCGGTGACGTGCGAATACTCGCGCGCCTACCTGCATCATCTGGTGCGGTCGGGCGAGACCCTGGGTGCCATGCTGCTGTCGGAAATCAATATCGCGTACTATCAGAGTCTGATGCAGGGCATGCGGGACGCGATCGGCAACGGAAGCTTTGAAGCGTTCAAAATACAAACGCGCGCCGAATGGGCGCGCGGTGACATTGCTCCGAGGTAAGGGACCTCAGTTACAGGCGAACCTCCGGATCGAATGCTTGGTCACGAAGCCGTAACCGCAGGTATCGCAGGTCCAGAGATAACCGATGACGTTGTCATACATGTAGGCGGAAGCTTCCGCGGCCACCATGGAATCCGCACATACCGGGCAGGTCGGTAAATCACAGCCACGCGGGTCGGGCCTAGACGCGACGGACAGGACTTCAGCAACTGCTGGCATCGTGACCTCCTGGCGATCTGAAGCGGAAGCTCAACTCACGACGAAAGTATAAACCGATTTATTTGACGTTGTCGCAACACAAATGCGTTGGAACAACGTTATCGGCGAACTTTCGATTTTGCGATGCAGCGAATTTTGACTCTGACGTTTCGGACTTGCGCATCAGCTCGGCCACCTCCTAAGTAAGAGAGCCCTGAATTCCGGGCATATTATCACCATAGGAGCGTTGTGATGGAGGCATCGTCAGCCACGGGTGCAGTGCACCGTCCCGGACGGGGCAGGGTGTTCGACAGCATCGTCGATGCCGTCGGCGACACGCCGATCGTCCGCTTGCGCAAACTGCCGCAAGCCCACGGTGTCAGCGCTACCATTTTAGCTAAACTCGAATATTTCAACCCGGCGGCAAGCGTCAAAGACCGCATCGGCGCGGCGATGGTGATCGCGATGGAGAAGGCCGGCGTGATCCACGCCGACACCGTGCTGATCGAGCCGACCTCCGGCAATACCGGCATTGCGCTGGCCTTCGTTGCGGCCTCGCGAGGCTACCGGTTGAAACTGGTGATGCCGGAATCGATGTCGATCGAGCGGCGCAAGATGCTGGCCTACCTCGGCGCCGAGATCGTGCTGACGCCGGCGGCGCAGGGCATGAAGGGCTCGATCGCGACCGCCGAAGAGCTGGTGCGCACGACGCCGAACGCCGTGATGCCACAGCAGTTCAAGAACCTCGCCAACCCCGAAATTCACCGCCGCACCACCGCGGAGGAAATCTGGAATGACACCGGCGGCAATATCGATTTCTTTGTCGCAGGCGTCGGCACCGGCGGCACTATCACCGGCGTCGGCCAGGTGCTGAAGCCGCGCAAGCCTTCGCTGCGCGTGATCGCCGTCGAGCCCGAGGAAAGCCCGGTGCTGTCGGGTGGACAGCACACGCCGCACAAGATCCAGGGCATCGGGGCCGGCTTCATTCCGGACATTCTGGATCGTTCCGTGATCGACGAAATCGTCAAGATCAACTCGGCGACCGCGATCGAAATGTCGCGCGCGCTGGCGCGCAACGAGGGCATTCCGGGCGGCATCTCCTCGGGCGCAGCGATCGCCGCCGCGCTTGAGATCGGCAAGCGGCCGGAGGCCGCCGGCAAGACCATCCTCGCCATTGTGCCGTCGTTCTCCGAACGTTATCTGTCGACCGTATTGTTTGAAGGAATTTAGCGATGGCGGACCAGCCGAGACGGCCGAGGACCCTGAACGACGCCCGCAGCGAGGCCGAGGCGGCGTTCAAGCGCACCACCACCAAGGTGGTGGAGGCGCCACCGAAGCCGACGGCGCTTCCCGGCGTGAAGGAACTGGTGTCGCTGCGCATCGACCAGGATGTGCTCGAATATTTCCAGGAAGGCGGCGCCGGCTGGCAGGACCGGATCAACGCGGCGCTGCGCAAGGCCGCCGGCAAATAGACCCCGCGAGTAGATCCGCACGAATGCGTCCCGTCCTGGCCCGCTTCCGGCTCGTTGCCTTGAGCTGCGTCGGATTGGCGATCGGCGGCTGCCTCGCCGATCCGGCGATGGCGGATCAGGCGCCGTTCACCTGCACGATCCTGCCGGGCGAGGAGATCGCCAGCATCTCGATGACGAACCCGCTCGCCAGCCACGCTTCCTGCATCGTCACGTGCCGATTCTCGACCACCAAATACGACAACAATCCGCAGATCACCTGTGCCAAGTCGGTGCCCGCGGGCAAGGAAGTGGAGATGTGCCGGCTGACGTCGGGCGGCGACAAATTCGTCAAACTTGCCGAAGGCCGCGCGGATTGCTTGGGGCTGTCCAACCCCAGCTCCGAATGAAAAAGCCCGGGATGATCCCGGGCTTTTTGCTGTGAATTGTCTTTGAGCGCTTAGCGCAGCATGCCGCCCACGACGCCGCCGATGAAGCGCCCGGCGCCGGCCGGATCGGGATTACTCTGATACTGGCGTTGAGGCTGAGGCTGCGGCTGCGGCTGTGCCTGCTGCTGGCCGCCGCCGCTGGTAGCGCGGCGCTTCGGCCGCTCCTCGTCAGAACTCGCGGTCGGCGGCGCCGCCACGATCTCGGTGAGCAGGGCCTTGTGTTGCAGCCTGTTGAGGTAGCCGCTCTTGGGGTAGCCGCGGGCGGCCTGCCATCGCGTGATCACGGCCCGGGTCGGTGCATCGAAGGTGCCGGACATCTTGGTGTCGAAGCCGAGACCGTTCAGGCGGCGCTGGATGTCGCGGCGCTGGCCCTTGTCGAGGCCGATCTGATCCTCGGTGACCTGGTTCGCTTCGTCCTTGAACGTCGCCGGATCGATGCCGGTGGACAGGTTGCGCGTGGCATTGTCCGGTTTGCTCTCAAGGGAGGCGATCCGTGCCAGCGCCAGCGATTTGAACTGACCGTTGGGATACTGAGCCACGTAGGCGTTGAGCTCTTCCGGCTTGCTCGAATCCTTGATCGAACGCCAGAACTCGAGCTCGACGTCGCTGCCCGGTGCAGCGGCGGCCACCGCCGGCGCGGTTCCGGGCGCGGCAGGCGCGGGCGCACCGTTCAGGTAAACCGCGCCGGTCAGATTGGTGTTGCCCCAGGGCAATTGACCCTTGTTGGTTTCCTCCTGGACCTGAGCGCGGACCTTGGTCATCGCCTGTTGAAGCTCGACGCCGGGCTGGGTGAGGTTGGCGAGCAGCGCGCGGGTGAACGGGCTGTTGCCGCCTTCCTTGCCGTCAAGCGCGGTCTGGCCGGGGCCGGTCGCAAACGCGATCAGCGTGCCTTCGCCGGATTTCATTTCGGCAAGGCCGGTTTGCACCGACACGCTGCGGGTGGACGGCGCGTTGGACTTGATCTTGGCCGCGAACGGATTGTCGCGGCAGGCATCGAGCAGCACCAGCTTGACCTTGGCATCGCTCATGGTCTGGTCGAGCGTAAGGTCGATATTGATGGCTGCGCCAAGCTTGACGTCCATTTCCGATTTGATGTCGGCGTCGATCGGCAGCAGATAATTGGTGCCGCCGACGGCGATCCCGTGGCCGGCGTAAAAGAACACGGCCACGTCGGCGCCCTGCGCCTTCTTGCCGAAGTCGAGCAGCTTTTCCGTCATCTTGTCGCGGGTCAGGTTGGAGCCTTCGACCACTTCAAAACCGACATTGCGCAACGCGCCCGCCATCGCCTTCGCGTCGATCGATGGATTGGGCAACGCGGCGACGTGCTTGTAGGTGCCGTTCCCGACTACGAAGGCAACCCGCCTCTCGGCGCTGGCGGCGCCGGCGGTGAAGACCATGCAGATCAGGGAAAGGACAAGGGTTGGGAAGCGCATCAGAAAAATCCCCCTGGCAGAATCGAAAAAGATTTCGGCGGCAACGTTGGCCGCAGGTTACACGAAAAAAATACACACCGCGCCAGAAAAATGGGCCGTCTGCCCAGATCCGGGAGCCGTATGATTCGTTCTTAAACTATTGAATCTATCCAAGATCTCATGAGATTCAGATCACAATTTGGTGGGTAAAATCCCAATTCAGGTTGCTGCCCGCGCGGGAACCGGACTGGCCGGCCGCAGGTTCAGCAAATTGCCCGCCAGGATCAGGATGGCGCCGAGCACGGTGAGCAGGTCGAGCCGCTCCGCATAGACCAGCCAGCCGACGGTCGCGGTCAGGGGAACCCGCAGGAAATCCATCGGGATCACCACTGTAGCGTCGGCATGCCGCAATGCTCGCGCCATGCAGTAATGCGAGAACGTGCCGCAAAACGCGATCACCGCGGCCCAGCCCCAGATATAGGCCGGAGGCCACTTCCAGACATAGAGCGCAGGAAAAAATCCGGCCACAGATTGCACCACCAGCATCCAGAAGATGATCGCGACCGCCTGTTCGGTGCGGGTCAGCGATTTGACCATCGCGACCGAAACGCCGAAGCCCACGGCGGCGGCGAGCGCAATCAATTGTCCCGGATTGACCTCGCCGGTGGCGGGACGAACGATGATCACGACGCCTACGACTCCGAGCACAATGGCGGCGACCTTCCACACCGTCATGCGTTCGCCGAGAAACATTGCCGCCAGGATGGCGGTCCAAATCGGCATCGTGAATTCGATCGCAACGACTTGACCGATCGGGATCAGCGTCAGCGCGAAGAACCAGCCGAGTTGCGCGCCGTAGTGAATGATGTTGCGCACGACATGCATGTGCAGCCGTGTGGTCTTCAACACCGAGAACCCGCCGCTGGCCCGGATCAGCGGATACAGCATGAAGAACCCGAGGATGGTGCGCATCTCCATCAGCTGGAACACATTCAGTTCCCGCATCGCCTCGCGGCCAGCGACCACGATGATCAGCATCAATGCGAGCCAGCCCGACATCCACAGCGCGGCCAGTGATTTGGAAGGTGTGCGGTCCATGCGCTCGCGGCTGAGTTGGCTGGCTTAGAGGGGCAGGCGGGTATCGGCGAGCGCTCGGCGATTTGCAACGTGCAAATCTGCGGACGCAGCGATGCGTGGACGCCAATTTCGCTGTGGGAGGCCGTGCTGGATCGGTGCTAAGGATCGGCCCGTCTCAGGAGGACTTATCCATGCGTATCCTACAACCGGCCGAATGGTCGAAACCCCGCGGCTTTTCACACGGTGTCGAGGTCGATGGTCCCGGCAAATGGATCGTGCTGGCCGGCCAGACCGGCGGCGACGAGAAGGGCGATTATCACCCCGACATGGCCGCCCAGGTCGGCACGGCTCTCAAGCGGGTCATCAAGCTGCTTGGCGAGGCAGGGGCTGGTCCCGAACATATCGTTCGCCTGACCTGGTATCTGACCAGCCGCAGCGAATATGAAGCGGCCGGCGCCGGCATCGGCGCGGCCTGGAAGGAGACGCTCGGTCGCAACTTCCCGCCATCGACGCTGCTCTATATCGACGGACTGGTCGATGCCAGGGCCAAGGTCGAACTCGAAGTCACCGCTTACGTGCCCAAGTCTTAAGTGCCCAAGTCCTGACTCGGACTTAAGGCGCGCTCGAACACCACAGGAAACATAAGATCATGACCAACCGCTCGACCTCAGAAGCCCGATCGACTTCAGCGAGTTTCGTGACGGCCTTCGCAACCGGCTGGCCCGAAGCGCAACCCGACATCATGGTGCTATCGCTCACGACCCATAACGGGGTGCAGGATTTTGCCTTCAACAAGGAACAGGCCCTGCTGATCGCAAAGACCATCAAGGATACTGCTGCGAGGCTCGGGACGCCCAAAACCGGCTAGTCACCGCAAATACCGCTCATAACGAAAATCGCCCGCTCTTCAGCGGGCGATTTGGTATTGGCGACAGGGGCGCGGACCGCTGCGGTTTACTTCGAAAGCGAAATATTGGCGGCGCGGAACTGGCTGTCGGCCCGGATGCTGACGGACTGCTTGTTGCCGGCTGTCTTGAGCGCGATGTTGGCGTTGAAGCCGACGGTGGCGGCCGTGACCTGGAAGTTGCCGCCGCCGCCGCGGCCCTGCAGGCTGCCGGTGATGCCGCGGCTGGTTTCGCTCCACTGCCCGACGATCGCGCCGCCCTGGTCGACCACGTTGGCCGTCAGGTTGAACCTATAGGCGTCGCTCGCGCAGGTGAGGCTCATGTCCATCTTGGGGCCCGCAACGTCGTAGACCGCGCGGCAACGGATGCGTTCGTTCGATCCGTCGTCCAGCGTGACGGTGCCGGCGCCGGCCCACTTGCCGGCCATGCCGGCGTAGGGCCCGGAGGACTGGGCGTAACTTGCTGGGACTGCAAGCGAAGTCATAAAAAACGCGACGGCTGCAACTGTCAGCCGCCGCGGATAGGCGAAGAATTCTGATGTTCGGCTTGTCTTACTGACGGGACGCTTCCCATCGACCGCTACACGGTACACCAGCTGATGCCCCATTCCATTTCCCCGATCCGGAGTTGCCACTGAGTTGACCGTTCGCATATGCACCATTGATCGAGACTCGCACAAGTCCCCCGGAACTCACGGTGCCGGAAACCGGGGCGCCGGACCCCGTTACCTTACCGTCGCTGACGGTGACGGTTGATGCGGTGCGCGCATCGCAAGTGCCGGTTTTGGTGACGACGGTAACCTGCCAAAGCCCGTCATAGGGCTGCTGGGCGGCGGCGGGAGCGGCCGCGAAGGCAGCGATGGCAAGAAACGAAGTCAAAAACAGCTTGCTGATGCGGTTGGAACGCATGGATCAATTCCCCGAATTGTGTGTGATGAGCGCGTTATCCGGTCACAATGTGTTCAAACTTTGGTGCGCCGCAATAACGCAGAAAGTTCCCAACAACTCAAACACATCAAGGTGAATCCGGTTCCGGCCTCGGAACGAATAAAAGCGCATATTGGGCTCTCTTTTCGGGCCATGATTCGGGGCCGGAATGCTTAACTGGCTGAAACTGCCGGATATTCCCCCTTTTGGTCAGTGCTTGGCGTCGGAAAGCTTTGGCGCGAGGGTGGCGAATTGCTCGTCCTGGGGCCGGGCGGGCAGGGTCTTGTGGATCCTGGCGTAATCGATGACTTCGCCGAGCAGCTTTTGGCCGAGGGGAGCCAGCGCGCGCTCCCAGAGCTCGCGTGCGGTCTCGCCCTTCTTGACGAAAACCCACTCCTGCGCCGCGATCGCGCCGGCGTCCATCCGGTCGGCGAGGTGGTAGATGGTGCCCCCCGCAATCGGATCGCCTTCCCTGATGGTCCATTCGACCGCGGCAATGCCGCGGTGCCGGGGCAGCAGCGAGGGGTGGTAGCCGATACCGCCGAGCTTGGCGACGGCCAGCGCCTCGCGGGTGATGCGGGCGTGGCTGTGGGCGGTCACGATCAGGTCGCTGTCGGGGGCGATTTCCGCCGCGGTGACGAATCTGGCGTCGGCCTGCACGACGACTTCAACGCCAGCAGCCCTCGCTGCGGCCGCCAGCCGATCTTCGTTATCGTGGACGACGATCCTCGCGATTTCGACGCCGTGGTTGCGCAGCATGGTGAAGGTCGTCACGCCGAAATGGCGGGAACCGACGAGGGTGATCCGCATATGTTCCGTCCGTCGTTAGTCAGGCCGATATGCGGATAGCACACCAAAGCCATCAGACCCGCCGCCGGGGTCGGCTAGTCCGGGTTATCAACAGTCAGGGTTATCAACGAAAGGGCGCGCCGTGCAAGTCGGCGTGCCGAGGGCCGCAGTTAGTTCCTGCTGGCACAGCTCGGGTAGGGCGCGGGCTCGCCTAGCACGATCGGACAGACACGAATCGGCTGCAATTGGCGCAACCGCGCCAGCCATCTGGTCTCGTCAATTGCGCCTCGCCCTGCCGCCGGCGCGCGTTCGGCCCATTGCACCGTGTAGTAATCGGCGCTGCCTTTGACGGTGACGATGAGCGTGGTTTCGCTGTGTTTGTCGGCGCTGGTTTCGACCCGGCCGCAGCTTGCCACCGCGACATATGCATCTTGATCGCCGAATTTGGTCGCGCCAAATCCTTGCGCTGCGAAGGTGTCGGGACAGGCCGACTTGAACCCACCAACCATCGAGCCCGCAAAGCTCTCCGGCGAAACCCCGGCGTTGCCGGCGGCCCCCTTGGCGCCGGTCACGGTGATCATCTGGGTCCAGCTCTTGACCGTCTCGCCCTTCAGCACAGCCTCGCGGACGTAGTTCGTCCCTTTGGTGTTCTCGAACACCGTCGCGAAACTGGCGGGCAAGCTGAACATGACGAGTTGACCGAAGATCGGCGAGATCACCTTGAACGCGGTGGGGGCCGGACTTTGGGCCGATGCCGACGACGCAAGCAGCGCGCACAAGGCCGCCGAGAAAACTGTCACTCTCGTCATTGGCAGCTTCCTGGCCGACTTCGCCTTGCAATCCGCGCGTCCGATCAGGCCCGCGCGCCGCCGGTTGGGCGTGATCGCCAAAGGGACAAGGGTCAAGTCAGATGCGAAGCTCCGGCCTGCCGGGGGGGCGGGGCTGGTCCTTGACCGGCTGTGACAGTCGCGTCGCCGCCAATTGAAGCTGGGTTCGCAGGTCGGCGCTGCATTGCTTCATCTGATTGCGCAATTCGCGGCGCGTAAAGGTGGTGAGTGAGGGATCGGCGAGTTGCTGCCAAGCCGAGCGCAGCCATTCCTGCAGGGCGCGGATATCATTATCAAGGATTACGGGCTGGTTCATGCCGCCGAATCTCCAGATGTGATCGCCCCCTAGTTAGGTCTGATTCGTTAACGGAAACCTACTCCGGGAAACGACGGGCGCGACCCTTACCCTCGGAACGAGCGCGCCCCACATATACGTTGGGTCCGCAGCTTTCCCTGGAGATTCAATGTCCCGCCATCCGGCGCTTGTTGGCTTCGCAATGCTGGTCAGCCTGATCGCGCCCGGCAGCGCGTTCGCGCAGTTCCCGCCGCCTGCCGGCTCGGCCGGAGCGGGCAATTCCGCGATCAGCGGCATACCCTACGGTCCGGCCAATCCCAGCGTGGTCGGCGACCCCAGCGGAATCGGAAACGCCTCCCGGATCCCACCGCCCGGCACCAACACGATGGTGCCGATCACCGGTTCCGGTTCGGTCAACGCGTCGCCGTCGGGTTCGCGCGTGGTCGTGCCGCCCTATGCGGGCGCGTCACAACGGATCACCGTTCCGCGCCAGGCAAGGTCAAAGAGGCCGCCCGTACGCCCGCGCGGCCGGGTTGAGACCAGCACGTTCACCGGGATCTGCCGGGGCTGCTAGCGGCGCGCTGCGAGGCAATGCCATCGCGCCTAATGCGGTTGCAGATCGCTCGCCTTCCAGCCGGTGGAAAGCACAAGGAACAAGGCGCGATACGCGTGGTAGCGGGCGGCGGGCCGGGTTTTCTCCCGTCCGCCTGCAATCATTTTCCCGCTCTGATCGCGCACTTGCCAGCAAAAGTTCCGGCGGCGCTTGAAGATGACAAATTCCAGCATCGGAGGCCGGAACACCGCGGGGGGCCAGTTATTCCAGGGAAAATGCGGAGAATGCACGTTTCGCCTCGCGGAATGCGGTTTCCGATTCAGAACGGGACGCAAGTTCAACGCTTTATGGCCGATTCTCTTCCAGAATGTTCGGGCGGCAGGCTTGATTGCGATGCGTGGGGCTTGCCCAAGGGCACGGCATTCTTGCCGACCGGTGCCGATCCAGCACCCTCAACATGAAAACCCCCGCCGGCCCTGAGGATCGGCGGGGGCGTATGGGAAAGATGGTGCGAGGCCGGGCGGTGCCCAGGTGTCGCGCCAAGGACCCATGTCAAATCAGCCCTATCGAACAGTCCCGGGCAAGACGATTTTGTAAGCAATGCTGCCTGCGTTTAATGCACCGCTGCGCCAGCGCGTGATTTTTGCGCGCGATCCTGGCGGCATCACGCGACCAATCGATTACTCCGCGATGAATGACGTCGTCTTGGTCCCGGAATCGTAGCGCAGCCTGAGCACGTTGAATTTGCACAGATTGACGTTCTTCCAGAGCACCGATTCATCGTAATTCGCCCAATCCACCTTGATGTTCCAGACGCAGCCGTCGTCCTCGTCCTCATCGAATTCGACGTAAGCGGTGTCCTGGTTCTTCAGGGTCTTGTCGAGTTCGTTCTCCCATTCGTCGAGGCCGTCATCGGGCGAATTGAAACCCAAAAACTTGATCGCATAGCCGGTCTCGTTGATGACCGAAACGTTGCGGTTGTCGGCGGCGAAAGCGGGCGCGGCGGCGAGCGATAGTCCAAGCACGATCAACGCGGATAAAATCGTCTTCATTTGAAATGCTCCTGGCGGCACAAGGCGTGCGGCGATGCGTCTAGCAACCTTTGCGTTGGCGGTCCTCTCACGCAGCGCACGATGATCGTAATCTGAACATCCGTATTTGTCCGGGTTAGCGGCACGCGGCTTCGCAATCTATAACGGCCTCGCTAACAGCGGGGGGCAGGGTGGTCGCTCATCACAGTGAACGCCTTTCCACTGGAGGCTCACGAGGCCCGGACTCCTAGGCACTCCGGGCCTCGTCTACCTCCCACACATCCGCACCTCCGCTCAGCAACCGACGGCGATCGTTTCACCGCTGAGATTGCGAACACCTTCATTCTGTAGCTGCTGCGCGGTTCATCCGACTGTCGCAAAACCTTCGGGCTGCGGTCAATTTGGACGGGCACCCTTCGTCGCGATTCGACGAGGATGCTTTGAATGCCGATTGGAATACGCGCGAAGCAAGACTTGACCGGACAAGGCTTGACCAGACGTCAATTGCTGGTTCGGTCCGCATCCACTGCCGCGGTCGCAGCATTGGGAAGTGTTGCCAGACCTTATCTGAGCCGCGCCGCGGATCGTCCGCACATCGCCAGCGGGATCGCGTCAGGCGACGTCTCGGCCGATTCCGCGGTGATATGGGCAAGGGCCGATCGCGCCGCGCGCATGCAGGTGGAGTGCTCGACCGACGAGAGCTTCAAGTCGATCCTTGGCGTCGCATCGTCGGAAGCGCTGCCCGAGCATGACTTCACCTCGAAGCTTTTGCTCGATGGCCTTCCGCCGGGGCAGGATATTTTCTACCGGGTGCGTTTCGCTGATATCGGCGAGTCCGGGATTTCGGGTGAGGCACAGGGCGGCCATTTCCGTACTGCGCCGGTAGTGCGACACGCGGTCTCGTTCGTGTGGTCGGGCGATACCGCTGGCCAGGGCTGGGGCATCGATCTCGCCCGCGGCGGCATGCGGACCTACAAAACCATGCTCGAAAACCGCCCGGACTTCTTCATCCATTCCGGCGATCACATTTACGCCGACTGTCCGATCGAAGCCGAATTGAAGCTGCCGGACGGAGGCCTTTGGCGGAACATCGTCACCGAAGACAAATCCGTCGTTGCCCACAGCCTCGCGCAGTATCGCGCCAACTACAAATATAACTTGCTCGACGAGAATCTGCGCGCCTTCAACGCGCAAGTGCCGATGCTCGCGCAGTGGGACGATCATGAAGTCACCAATGACTGGGCACCGATCGGCACCGCCGACGAGACCGGCTACGCCGAAGACGGCAGCTCCCGCCTGGTGGCGCGGGCGGCCCGCGCGTTTCATGAATTCATGCCGATCCGCAACCTGGCCGGGCAGGCGGGGCGGATCTATCGCAAGGTCGCCTACGGGCCGCTGCTCGACGTCTTTCTGATCGACATGCGCAGCTATCGCGATTCGACGTGGAATAATCGCGACGACCGCAGCGACACCTGCATTCTCGGCCCGGCGCAACTGGCCTGGCTGAAGCGTGAACTGACGGCGTCCGATGCGACGTGGAAGGTCATTGCCGCCGACATGCCGATCGGATTGATCAGCGAGGATGCGATCGCGCTTGGCGACGGCCCACCGGAGCGGCGCGAATGCGAGATTGCCGATCTGCTGTCCTTCATGAAGCGCATGGGTATCAGCAACACGGTGTGGCTGACGGCCGACATGCACTATACGGCTGCGCATCGCTACCATCCGAACCGGGCGGTATTCCAGGATTTCGAGCCGTTCTGGGAGTTCGTCTCCGGACCGCTGCATGCGGGGACCTGGGCGCCGGCCCCGCTGGACAATACGTTCGGACCGGCGGTGGCGTTCCAAAAGGGCTGCAGCGCGGAGCAGGGCGAAAACCTCGCGCCATGTTTCGGTTTGCAGTTCTTCGGCCGCGTCGATATCGATGGCCGATCGGAGGTCATGACGGTGACCTTGAAGGATGTCGATAATCGGGATCTATGGTCGGTGGATATCGACCCGCGTCCGGATGGACGGCAGAAGCAAGTGCTGTCGCAACACATCTGACGCTGCGGCAAAGGCGGCGTCTAACCCTGGCCTGGCATGAGGACGTGCTGCCTGACGATCCGGAAGCGGGAATCCGCACTGTCCTGACGGAACAGCGCGAGCCGGTCGATTGCGAGCGTCTCGAGGCCGAGGGTGGAAAAACGATTCCTCAGCATCGCCAGAACGGTCTCCAGCCGGTTTGCGTCAAGCCGGCCGGTCAGCGTCATGTGGAAACGAAACTCTTCCATCACATAGGGATAGCCCCAGCGGTCGAGATGGGCGCGCTGCGCCGATGTCAGTCGGGAAGGATTGCGGCGCGCACGGTCCGCTTCGGTGAGCGGCGCACGGAACGTATCGAATTCGCTGACGCAGTCGGCCGCAAGGCGGATCAAATCGCGCGGCGGATCAGCCGGGATTACCGCAATGAAGCCACTGATCGAACCGACCACTGGCCTGATGACTGGAATCGTGCGGGCCGTTGCGGCGAAGGCGGCACACGCCGCGAGGAGTTCGGCTTCCGTCCTGCCTTGCGCCAGCGAGAAGGGCGCCTTCAGCGTGGCGTGAAAGCCGTATTTGCGGGGATCGGCCGTCAGGTCCTGCCAATCCGGTGCAGCGCTGGCGACGTCTTCCGGAAACGGCAGGTCTTCGCCGCCGAAGGCGTCATAGCCAAGCATTTGCGCGCCGAAGCGATTGAGGTCGCTGGCCTGCGCCGGGGCGTAGTAGATCGCGTAACGCGGATAATTCGACATCGGTGCAGACTAAAGCGTTTTCGAGCGAAGTGGAGCCCGGTTCGCGTGAAGAAAACGCGTCAAGACAAAAGACTCGGCGCGTCAGGCGGCCGCAACCGTCTTGCGCGGCGCCGTTGAGGGACTGCGCAGGCGGCCAGCCTCTGTCAGATGCACCAGGCGTCCGGCGGCCATGACGGCGACGACACGCGGCCGCAGCGGCACCTTGTCATCAACGAAGATAATGTCGGCACGCTGGCCGGCGGCGAGCACGCCGCGATCGGTGAGGCCGGCGGCACGGGCGGGGGCTGAGGATATCAGCTGCCAGGCCTCGGCCAGCGGCAGCACGCCATCGGCAGCAAGACGGAACGCTGCCAATAGCTGCGCCGGATAATAATAGTCCGACGCCAGCACCGAACACAGACCCTTGGCGATCATGTCGGACGCCTTGGTCCAGCCGGTATGGCTGCCGCCGCGGACGACATTGGGCGCGCCGAACACGATGAAGTCGCCGGCCTCAGCCGCCTCGCGCGCGGTTTCCTCATTGACCGGAAACTCGGCGATGCCGACGCCCTGCGCCCTAAACGCCTTCCGCATCTCGGGGCTTTCGTCGTCATGCGACAGCATGCGCACATTGGCGTCACGCGCCGCTTTCGCCAGCCGGGCGATCGAGGCGGGCACTTCGTGCGCGCGGCCAACGACGCTCGCCACCAGCAAATCGAACGCCTCGTTCGAAAGCCCGGTGCGTTCGACCATGCGGCTGCGCTTTTGCGGCTTGTCGAGGTTGGCGACCGTACCATCCATGTGGTCGTTGAACGCGAACAGGTCGATGCGCCCGTCCGACAGCCACTCGATGATCTCGGCCTCGGCGTCGAGGTTGTAGGTCTCGTGACGCAGATGGAAGCGGGTGTCGGCCGAAAGCTGCGGCCGCATCGACTCGATCGCTTCCAAGAGCCGCCTTGCGTTGTCGCCTGAGCGCAGGCCCGGCTCCCACGACCAGGTCGTGCCGTGATAGACCGTGGTGATCCCGTTGCTGATCGCCTGGCGGTCGCTGTCACCAAGGGCGACGTCGATCGGGAAATCGACGCCCGGGCGCGGCATCATCTGGCGTTCGAACGCATCGCCATGAAGATCGACGATCCCCGGCAGCACCAGCAAGCCGCCGGCGTCGATACCCAGCGAAGCGCGGCCCTGGTCGGCGCCGATGGCGCTGATGTCACGGCCCGCGATCCGCAGCGAGGTCTCGTGGATTTCGTGGCCGAGCAGGGCCCGGCCGCCCTCGATGAAAATGTCAGTCACGATGCTGCACCCTGATGCCTGATCTGCGCGCGGACGGAGCCCGCGCCTGCTTCGTATTTTGCCAGAAAATCCTCGACCGTGAGCTTGCGGAAATCGGGCAGGGCGCAGCGCAGCGTCTCATGGTCCCAATTCCACCAGGCAAGCTCGGCGAGCCGGCCGGCGACCTCTTCCGAAAACCGCCGTTTGATCGGCCGCGCTGGATTGCCGCCGACGATGGTGTAGGCCGGGACGTCCTTGGTCACGATCGCGCCGGCGGCGATCACTGCGCCGGTGCCGATGTTGCGGCCGGGCAAAATGATCGCGCCATGCCCGATCCAGACGTCATGGCCGATATGGATGTGGTGCGCGCGCCGCCATTCGAAGAACTCGGCGTCGTCGCTCTCGCCGGGAAAATAGGCGCTGGCCCGGTAGGTGAAGTGCGCCTGCGTCGCGCGGTGCATCGGATGATTGCCCGGATTGATCCTGGTCATCGCCGCGATCGAGCAGAATTTGCCGATGGAAGTGTAGGTGATCTGGGCGTCGTTGACGACGTAGGAATAGTCGTCCATCGACACTTCATGCAGGATCGTGCGCGCGCCGACTTCGCAATAGGCACCGAGCCGGGTGTCGTGCAATTTCGCCGTGGGATCGACGGTCGGGTCGACTGAAAGCATTTTGCCGGCCATTCGGGCGTCTCTCCGCGACAAAGATGGTGTCACGATGGCACCTCATCAACGGGCATGATGACATCTTCGTGACGGTTGCATGACGGATATCGCATGCGCGATGAGGGTGTGGACGACGCCGCACCGCAGCGTGATTGTCACACAACTGTAAAGTCCAATCGCTAGCGATGATCCACGAGTGGGATTCTGGAGCATTGCATGCTGGTGGTGGAAGGTTTGACGTGCCGTTTCGGCACAAAAGCCGCAGTGGATGATGCGTCATTTTCGATCGCGCCTGGTAGCTTCGTCGGCGTGATCGGCCGCTCCGGCGCCGGCAAGTCGACGCTGTTGCGGATGATCAATCGCCTCGCTGAGCCTTCCGAAGGCCGCATCCTGTTCGAAGGCGTCGACGTCACCGCGCTGCGCGGCAAGGATTTACGGCAGTGGCGCGCCCGCTCGGCGATGATATTTCAACAGTTCAATCTGGTCGGCCGGCTCGATGTGCTGACCAATGTGTTGATGGGGCGGCTCGCCGAAATTCCGTCCTGGCGTTCGCTCACGCAAACCTGGCCCGAACGGGACAAGGCGCTGGCGATGTCGGCGCTCGAGCAGTTCGACATGGCTTCGCTTGCAGCCCAGCGCGCCGACCAGCTCTCCGGAGGTCAACAGCAGCGGGTCGCGATCGCGCGTGCGCTGGTGCAGGAGCCGGACATCATTCTCGCCGACGAGCCGATCGCTTCGCTCGACCCACGCAACACGCGGATCGTGATGGATGCGCTGCTGCGCATCAACAAGCATTTCGGCATCACCGTGATCTGCAACCTGCATTCGCTCGACCTGGCGCGAACCTATTGCGACCGTCTGATCGGCATGTCCGCGGGCCGCATCGTGTTCGACGGGGCGCCGGCGACGCTGACCGACCTCATCGCGCGCGAGCTTTACGATCTCGAAGCCAACGACGTCATGGGCGCGGCACCCGCTCATGCGCCTGGCGGTGCTGCCGTCCCGGAGCTGGGCACCGCGGCGGCGGCCTGAGCGTTTTCTTCTGTAACAGGGCGGCCGCTTGCAAACCTGCAAACGGCCAAAAAATGCGTAACACAACAAGAGGGCACACCATGATCAACCGTCGTATCGTTCTGGCCGGCGCGGCCGCGCTGGCGTTTTCGGCCTCCAGCGCTTCTGCGCAGGACTGGAAGGGCAAATATCCGGAACTGACCTTCGCCGTCGTGCCGGCGGAAAACGCTTCTGGCGTGACCGAGCGCTGGGCGCCTTTCGTCGCCTATCTCTCCAAGGAACTCGGCGTGAAGGTCACGCTGCGCATTGCCAACGACTACGCCGCCGTCATCGAAGGCCAGCGCTCCGGCAACATCCATATCGCCAGCTACGGCTCGGCGTCGTTCGCGCGCGCGCGGATGACCGGCGTCAAGACCGATGCGTTCGCCAACGACATCAATGCCGATGGCTCGACGGGTTATTACTCGGTGTTCTTCGTCAAGGCGTCGAGCCCGTACAAGAACATCGACCAGCTGAAGGGCAAGAATCTCGCCTTGGTCGATCCGAATTCGACGTCCGGCAACAACGTGCCGCGCTTCGAACTCGACAAGCTGGGCATCTCCGATGCCGACACGTATTTTGGCAAGGTCGTGTTCAGCGGCAGCCATGAGAACGCCATACTGGCGCTCACGCAGGGCACCGTCGAAGTCGCCGCCAATCAATGGACCACCGACAACGACTCCACGCTGGCCCAGATGCTGACCAAAGGCATGCTGAAGAACGCCGACGGCACAGCGATGAAGAAGGAGGATTTCCGGATCGTCCACAAATCCGCGCCCATTCTCAATGGGCCCTATGCCTATAATTCGGACCTTCCGGACGGCCTGAAGGCCGGCATCGCCAAGGCGTTCGCGGATGCACCGACCAAGGACAAGGCCGCCTTCGACCGTCTTTCCGACGGCCAGAAAAAGGCCTTCAACCCCGCCACGACAAAGGATTGGGACGGTATGATCGACCTGATCAAGTTCGTGGACAACCTTCGCAAGAAGAAGGCGTCCTGATCGATCGGCGGAGCGAGACCAGGCCGGGTCCATGCGACCCGGCCTTTTTCCGTTCAGGACATAACCGGCACAGCAGCCTACCATGACATCAGCCGTATCCATCCTTCCAGCCCAGCAACTCCAGGTGCTTAACGACGCTTATCGTGCGGCGGTGGCGCGCAAGCGGCTGCGGATGACGCTGGCAACAGCGGTGTTCTTTGCGGTTCTCGTCATCGCCGCGATCGGCGCCGAGGTTCATCCGGTCACGTTCGTCAACAAGATCGGAAATTTCGTTAGCTACTTCGACCGCATCGGCACGTTGGAGAGCGGCGCGCGGGTCTGGTCCGATATCGGCGAGTGGTTCTGGGGCTGGAAAAAATGGCTGGCGCTGCTCGGCGAGACCGTCCTGATCAGTTATGTCGGCACCCTGGCCGGAGCGATCCTCGCCTTTGCGCTCAATTTTCTCGCCGCCGAAAATACCTCGCCGGCGCCATGGCTGCGGTTTACGATTCGTCGCCTGATGGAGTTCTGCCGTACCGTTCCGGACATCGTGTTCGCGCTTATCTTCGTGATTGCGTTCGGTCTCGGGCCGATGGCCGGGGTTATCGCCATCATGATCCATTCGGTTGGCGCGCTAGGAAAACTGTATTCCGAAATCGTCGAGAACATCGACATGAAGCCGGTCGAGGGGGTGCGATCGACCGGTGCGAGCTGGATATCGTGCATACGCTTCGCCGTCGTGCCGCAGGTCGCGGCGGGTTTTGCCAGCTACACGTTGCTGCGCTTTGAGATCAACGTGCGCGGCGCTTCGGTGATGGGATTCGTCGGCGCCGGCGGCATCGGCCAGGAACTCGTCGTCGCGGTCAGGAAATTCTTTTATTCCGACGTCAGCGCGATCCTGCTGATGATCATTGTCACCGTGTTCCTGATCGATATCGGCACCGGATGGGCGCGCGGGCGGCTGTTCGGCAAGGAGGCACGGGCATGACACGGTTGCTGGCACCGGACTCCGGGGATTTGCGCGGCCGCTATCCCGAAGTCTTCGACCGGCCGGCTTCCTCCCGTCTCGCGATCCCCGCGATGCTGCTCGCGGCATTCGGGATCTTCGTGTTCGGGCTGGTCGAGCTGGAGTTTTCGCCGGCGCGGATGCTGGCAGGCCTAAGCCAACTCGGCTGGATCACGATGATGATGATCCCGCCCGATCCCGGCGGTTCGCTCCCGGTCTATCTCGTTGCGCTCGGTGAAACCCTGTCGATCGCGATGCTCGGTACGACCCTTGCCGCGTTGCTCGCGCTTCCGGTCAGTCTGCTGGCGGCAAGGAACATCGTTCCGTCGGGTATCTTCCGCTTCCCGGTTCGACGCTTTCTCGATTCGATCCGCGGTGTCGACACGCTGATCTGGGCGCTGGTCTGGATCAACGTCGTCGGGCTTGGGCCGTTCGCGGGCGTGCTGGCGATTGCGGTGGCGGACTTTGGCGCGTTCGGCAAATTGTTCTCCGAAGCGATCGAGGCCGCCGACAAGAAGCAGGTCGAGGGCATCCGGGCCTCCGGCGGCAATGCGTTGCACGAAATACGGTTTGGGCTGATGCCGCAGGTGCTGCCTGTGATCGCAGGGCAGGTGCTCTATTTCATCGAGTCGAACACCCGCTCGGCCACCATCATCGGCATCGTCGGCGCCGGCGGCATTGGATTGCAGCTCGCCGAGCAGATCCGGGTGCTGGAATGGCAGAAAGTCTCATTCCTGATCCTGATGATCCTGGTGGCGGTGGCCGCGATCGACTGGATTTCCAGCAAGCTGCGGTTTGCGATTATAGGCAAACGCGCGGTGGCTTGATGGCGGTGCGGGTGGGCAAAGGCGCTCTTGCGCCGTGCCCACCATTCTTGTCTCGGATGCTGAGAGGTGGGCACGCTTCGCTTTGCCCACCCTACGAGGTGCGATCTACGTATTGTCGACCAAAAATTCGACGCGTTCGGCGGCAAAGCGCGAGCGCTTGGTCACGATTGGCGTACCGTCGGGATCGACGTCGGTGCTGTCGACCACCAGCACCGGGCGGCCGAGCGCGAGATCAAGCCGTGCGGCGTCGCTGGCGTCGGCTATGGCGGCGGTGATCCGGGTTGAAGACCTGCGGTAATCGCGGATGCCGTAATGCGCAACCAGCTTGGTCATCGAGCGCACGCTGGCGAAGACCTGTCCCGCGTCGGGGAATCGCTCGGCGGAGAGCCATGAGGTGCTTACGCAGATCGGCGTCCGGTCGGCCAGCCGTAGCGCTTCGATCCGGACCAAGGGTGCGCCCGTCTTCAGTCCGAGTTCGCGCGCCAGTTCACGTGTAGCGACATCGTCGGACGCCTCGATCAACTGGCCGCGCGGTTCATGGCCGCCGGCGCCGACGATTTCGGAAAACCGTGTCCGCGAGCGCAAGGGATAGGCGAGGCGCTGGGTCTCGACATAAGTGCCGCTGCCGCGCTCGGCGCGCACCAGCCCGCGTTCGGCGAGCGTCGCCAGCGCCCGGCGCACGGTATGGCGGTTGACCCGATAGGTCTCGGCGATCTCCATCTCGCCCGGCAGCTTTTCACCCGCGGCGAAGCGGCCCTCGGCAATGCCGCGCTCGATCCCGTCGGCGACTTGCCGCCACAACGCCACACCGGTGGCCGCATCCTGCATGCTCATGGTGTGAATATATCCGGGACGGTCATCCGAAAAAACAACCCTGTTGTCACCAAACAGTCATGGCGTTTGGTTATGAAGTTGTCTATTAGCATAGACAACTTGATTCCGGCAAGGTGGATATGACGGCAACCGAGAACGACAAGCAGGCGCAGCGCAAGGCGGTTATGGCGGTGCTGACGCATTCCGATCCATCCGAGATATCTCGCCGTCTGGCGGCGATCATGCTGCCTGCTCACGAGAATCTGCGTGAGCCGGAAAACGGCCTTGTGATGGTGCGCGGCCGTATCGGCGGCGATGGCGCTGCCTTCAACCTTGGCGAGGCCACGGTATCGCGTGCGGCGGTGCGGCTTTCGACCGGCGAAGTCGGCTTCGGCTACACGCTCGGCCGCGACCGGGACAAGGCGCGGATGATCGCGCTGTGCGACGCCATGGTGCAGTCGGATGAATTCGCCGGCCTCGTCGAGACAAAGGTGATTGCGCCGCTGCGCGCTGCGATATCTGCGAAACGGAACCGCAAGGCGGCCGAGGCCGCGGCGACACGGGTTGATTTCTACACCTTGGTGCGGGGAGAGGGTTGATGACGACGGTTGCCGAACTGCCCGCAGGATTTGCCGACAAGGTGCTGTCGGCGCAATCGACCTTCCGCACGGTGATGGATGCGATAGCCCGTCCCGGCAGCGTGCAGCGCATTACGGCCGTTGCCGGTACCCCGGCTGCCATGATGCGCGGCACCGCGGCCATTGCGCTGACGCTGTTCGACCATGATACGCCGATCTGGCTCGACAGCCGGATGTCGGCAACGGCGGACGTTGCCAAATGGCTCAAATTCCACACCAGCGCGCCTGTGATCGCGGATTCCTCGATCAGCAGCTTTGCCCTGATCGGCAGTCCGCGCGAGCTTCCGCCGCTAGACCGCTTCGCGTTCGGCAGCAATGAATACCCGGATCGTTCGACGACGCTGATCCTGCAGGTCGACAGCCTGACGCAGGGTCCTGCCCTCGAACTGCGCGGCCCCGGCATCGACGGCACTGCGATCCTGCAGGCCGCGATCCAGCCGCATGATCTGTTCGAACGGCTTGCCATCAATGTAGCGCTGTTTCCGCGCGGCATCGATGTCGTGCTGGTCCATGACGATGCGATTGTCGCGATACCGCGCACCACGCGGCTGGTCGCGAGAGGAGGCTAGTTATGTACGTTGCCGTCAAGGGAGGCGAACGCGCCATCGAGAACGCCCATCGGCTGCTGGCGCATGAGCGGCGCGGCGACCGTGACGTTCCCGAGGTCTCGCTGTCCCAGATCTCCGAGCAGTTATCGCTCGGCGTCGACCGGGTCATGACCGAGGGCTCGCTGTACGATCGCGAGCTCGCGGCGCTGGCGATCAAGCAGGCGCGTGGCGACATGATCGAGGCGATCTTCCTGGTCCGCGCGTTCCGCGCCACCCTGCCGCGCTTCGGCGCCACCGAGCCGGTCGATACCGGCGCGATGCAAGTGCGGCGGCGGATTTCCTCGACCTTCAAGGACATTCCGGGCGGGCAAATCCTCGGGCCGACGTTCGATTATACCCATCGTTTGCTGGACCCACAGCTCGCCGAGGGGTTTTCGCCGGAAACACCGGAGACGAGCGAAGCCTCGCTCGCCGCGACGCCGCGCGTGACCGACATTCTGGGCCGGGACGGCCTGATCGAGCCGTCGCCTGAGGCGGATGCGGAGACGCCGGTCGGAGACCTCACGCGCGAGCCGCTCAGTTTCCCGGCGGACCGCGACCTGCGCCTGCAGAACCTGGCGCGCGCCGACGAAGGCTTTCTGCTGGCGCTTGGCTATTCCTCGCAGCGCGGTTACGGCCGCAACCATCCGTTTGCCGGCGAAATCCGCTTCGGCGAAGTCGAGATCGAATTCATGGCCGAGGATGTCGGTTTCGCCGTGCCGCTCGGCGCGATCGCGATGACCGAATGCCAAATGGTCAACCAGTTCAAGGGCTCGGCCACCGAGGCACCTTGTTTTACGCGCGGCTATGGGCTGGCGTTCGGGCAGAGCGAGCGCAAAACCATGTCGATGGCGCTGGTCGACCGCACGCTGCGCGCCCGCGAACTTGGCGAGGAAGTGATCGCGCCGGCCCAGGACGAAGAATTCGTGATGTCGCATTCGGACAATGTGCAGGCGACCGGCTTCGTCGAACATCTCAAGCTGCCGCACTACGTGGACTTCCAATCCGAACTCGGCCTGCTGCGCAAGTTGCGCAAGGAGTTCGCCGAGGCCACGGAAGCGCCGCCGATGCAGGAGGCCGCGGAATGAACGCGCCAACGTATAATTTCGCCTATCTCGACGAACAGACCAAGCGGATGATCCGCCGCGCGATCCTGAAAGCGATCGCAATTCCCGGCTATCAGGTGCCGTTCGCCAGCCGCGAGATGCCGATGCCCTATGGCTGGGGCACCGGCGGCGTGCAGGTGACTGCGGCGATCCTCGGGCCCGACGACGTACTGAAGGTGATCGACCAGGGGTCTGACGACACCACGAACGCGATCTCGATCCGCAAATTCTTCGGCAAGACCGCCGGCGTTGCGACCACGACCGCGACCGCTGATGCCACCGTGATCCAGACAAGGCACCGGATTCCCGAAGCGCCGCTGCATGGCGGGCAGGTATTGGTCTATCAGGTGCCGATCCCCGAGCCGCTGCGCTTCCTCGAACCGCGCGAGACCGAGACCAGGCGCATGCATGCGCTCGGCGAATACGGCCTGATGCACGTCAAGCTGTACGAAGACATCGCGCGCTTCGGCCATATCGCGACGTCCTACGCCTATCCGGTGAAGGTGAACGCGCGTTACGTGATGGACCCGTCGCCGACACCGAAATTCGACAATCCCAAGATGGACAATTGCCCGGCGCTGCAATTGTTCGGCGCTGGCCGCGAGAAGCGGATCTACGCGATCCCGCCGCATACGACTGTGGTTTCGCTCGATTTCGAGGATCATCCCTTCACGCGCTACCGGTTCGACGCGCCCTGCGCGCTGTGCGGGGCCGGGGATTCCTACCTCGACGAAATCGTCACCGACGACAAGGGCGGCCGGATGTTCGTCTGTTCCGATACCGATTATTGCGAGAGCCGCCAGTTGGCCGGGCATCGCGGCAGCGAGAGCGCCGCGCCGCACAAGGAGAGGGCGCATGGCTGAGCAAACCCTCGACGATCAACCGTTGCTGCTCGCCGAAAACCTCGGCAAGACCTATGGGAAGCTGGTCGCCTGCCGCGACGTCTCCTTTGCGCTCTATCCCGGCGAGGTGCTGGCCGTGGTCGGCGAGTCCGGATCGGGCAAGTCGACGCTGTTGCAACTGCTGTCGGCGCAACTGGCGCCGACCGCGGGCAGCGTCTCGTACCGGATGCGCGACGGCGTGCTGCGCGATCTGGCGGCGCTTGGCGAGGCCGAGCGGCGTTTCTTGTTTCGCACCGATTGGGGCTTTGTGCATCAGGACCCGGCGCAGGGCCTGCGGATGGCGGTTTCGGCCGGGGCCAATGTCGGCGAGCGGCTGATGGCGGTGGACTGGAATCATTACGGCCGCATCCGCGACACCGCGTCGTCCTGGCTGGAGCGGGTGGAGATCGACACCGACCGCATCGACGATGCGCCGCGGACCTACTCCGGCGGCATGCGGCAGCGCCTGCAGATCGCCCGCAACCTCGTCACCGAACCGCGGCTGGTGTTCATGGACGAGCCGACCGGCGGCCTCGACGTATCGGTGCAGGCGCGGCTGCTCGACCTGATGCGCAACCTCGTCAGCGAGCTGGGCCTCGCGGCCATCGTCGTCACCCACGATCTTGCGGTGGCGCGGCTGCTGTCGCACCGCGTGATGGTGATGAAGGGTGGCCGGGTCATCGAAACCGGATTGACCGATCAGGTGCTCGACGATCCCCGCGAACCCTACACCCAGTTACTCGTTTCCTCGATTTTGCCGGCATGAGTTAGGCCAATGACCGCGATGATCGACATAACCAACGCCGAAAAAACCTTCACCATGCATCTGCAGGGCGGCGTCGAACTGCCCGTGGTGCGCGGGGTCTCGTTTCACGTCGCGCCTGGCGAATGCGTGGTGCTGTCGGGACCGTCGGGCGCCGGCAAATCCTCAATCCTGAAGATGATCTTCGGCAATTACCGCTGCGACGGCGGACGGATCGGCATCCGCCACCAGGGCACCGTGATCGATCTCGCCACCGCCGAGCCGCGACAGGTGCTCAGCGTGCGCCGTTCCACCATCGGCTATGTCAGCCAGTTCTTGCGGGCGGTGCCGCGCGTGGCGACCATCGACGTCGTGGCGGAGCCCCTGATCGTGAACGGGATCGCCCGTGCAGAGGCACGGGAGCAGGCCGGCACGCTGCTGCGCCGGCTGAACATCCCTGAGCGGCTGTGGGCGCTGCCGCCCTCGACGTTCTCGGGCGGCGAGCAGCAGCGCGTCAATATCGCCCGCGGCTTCATATCCGATCTGCCGATCCTGCTGCTGGACGAGCCGACGGCATCGCTCGACGCCGCCAATCGCGCCGTCGTGGTTGAACTGATCGATCAGAAGAAACATCAGGGGGTGGCGATGGTCGCGATCGTCCATGACGACGAGATCCGCCATTTGATCGCGGACCGGATCGTCGATGTGACGTCGTTTGCCTCGGCGGCATAGGGAAGAGAAGTGAGATGAGCGCAACCAAGCACGAAACCATTTTGGGCAATGCCGGCCTCGTCCTCGCCGATCGCGTGATCGCGCGCGGCTGGGTCGCCATTGCTGATGGCCGCATCGCCGAGTTCGGCGAGGGCGATGCCCCCGGGCGAGCGGAGGATGCCGCCGGCGACCTCATCATGCCGGGCCTGATTGAGCTGCACACCGACCATCTCGAAGCGCACTACGTGCCGCGGCCAAAAGTGTTCTGGGATCCGATCGCCGCGGTCGTCTCCTATGACGGGCAATTGGCAACTTCGGGGATCACCACCGTGCTGGACTCGCTGCGGGTATGGCGCGAGGACGGCGCCGAGGAGGTCGACGGCAGGGCAGGCGTGCTCGCCAAGGCGATCACGACGGCGCGTGAGGAAAATCTGCTGCGTGCCGATCACTTCCTGCATCTGCGCTGCGAAATCCCGATGCCCAGCGTCGTCGAGGAAGCCAAGGAGCTGATCGACCGGCCGGACATCCGGCTGATGTCGCTGATGGACCACACGCCGGGGCAGCGCCAGTTCCGCGATGAAGGAAAGCTGCGCGACTATTACCGCGGCAAGAACGGCGGCAAGACCGACGCCGAGCTCGACGTGCTGTTCGAGCGGCGCTTTGTGTACCAGAAGACCTATGCCGCGGCCAATATGCGCGAGATCGTGGCCCTCGCGCATCAATACGCGATACCGCTCGCCAGCCATGACGACACGACGGAGGAAAACGTCATCGACGCCGTGCGCGACGGGGTCGCGGTGGCCGAGTTTCCGACCACGATGGAAGCCGCGCGCGGCTTGCACCAGGCCGGCATCGGCATCCTGATGGGTGCGCCGAACGTGGTGCGCGGCGGCTCGCATTCCGGCAACATCGCCGCCGTCGATCTCGCCCGCGAGGGGCTGCTGGACATCCTGTCGTCCGACTACATTCCCTCGAGCCTGTTGATGGCCGCCCTGCAATTGCCGCGGCATGTTCCTGCCATTGATCTCGCCTCTGCCGTTCGCACCGTCACCAAGGCGCCTGCCGAGGCGGTGGGACTTACGGACCGCGGCGAAATCGCGGTCGGCAAACGCGCCGATCTGATCAGGGTGCATGTGGCGCGCGACATCCCGGTGGTGCGCAGCGTCTGGCGGGAAGGGCAGCGTGTGGCATGACCGACATACTCACGACATCGACGGGCCATGCGGACGCGATCGGACCGGGCCGGCTCATCCTGGTGGTCGGGCCGAGCGGCGCCGGCAAGGATACGCTGCTTGGGCTTGCCAAGGCGGCCTGCGCTGATGATGGCTCCATCGCATTCCCGCGCCGCGTGATCACGCGGCAGGCCTCGGCCTCCGAGGACAATGAAGAGGTCAGCGCCGGCACGTTCGAGGCGGCGTTGGCGCGCGACGAATATGCCATGCACTGGGAAGCGCACGGCCACCGCTATGCGATATCGCGCGCCATCGACGACGAAATCCGCGCCGGGCACACGGTTGTCGCCAATGTTTCGCGTACCATTATTTCAGCGATGCGCCGCGCCTATGCCGACGTCACGGTGATCTTGATCACCGCGCCGCCGAACGTTCTGGCGGAGCGCCTGGCGATGCGAAACCGTGGCAGCGACGGCAGGATCGAGCACCGGCTGAGCCGGACGGTGGATGAGGCCGCGCCTGACGTCACCATCGTCAACACCGGCAGCGCCGAGTTTCACGCGCGTCAGCTGGTGCGCGCGATCAAGGGTGAGAAGTGGGACGAGTAGATAGCGTTTTCAAGCGAAGTGGATAGCGGTTCGCGTGAAGAAAACGCGTCAAAAAGAGAATCCGGAGAAGCGATGACCGTAGTCTCGACGATCGAACAACTCGAGGCCATCTATGGCTTTCCGAATGATGCTTCGACGGTCAAGGTCGCGGACCGCGTGACCCCGTCCTATCGGGCGCTGATGGATCAGTCGCCGTTCGTGGCGCTGGCGACCTGCGGGCCGGAGGGGCTGGATTGCTCGCCCCGCGGCGACCTGCCGGGCTTCGTGCGCTTCCATGATGAGAAGACCCTGATGATGCCGGATCGCCGTGGCAACAACCGCTGCGATTCCCTGCGCAATATCGTGCGCGACCCACGGGTGGCGCTGCTGTTCCTGATACCGGGCTCCGGCAGCACGCTGCGCGTCAACGGCCGCGCGCATGTTTCCGCCGAGCCTGAGCTGCTGGCGTCGTTCAAGATGGACGGCAAGGCGCCGCGCACGGTGATCGTCATGACAGTGGACGAGATCTATTTCCAGTGCGCCCGCGCCATCGTCCGCGCCGATCTCTGGAATCCCGACAAGCGCGTCGATCCGAAGACCTTGCCGACGCCAGGCGATATCTTGGCCGAGATGAGCAACAACACCGTGGGCGGCGAGAAATACGACCGTGAATGGCCGGAGCGCGCGCGGCAGACGATGTGGTGAAGGCCGGTTAGGGGACGCCGTTCGCTTTCCGGTTTAATAGCTACGTCTCCACTCCGGCAGGTCGGTTTCGCTTCGCTGATTTCCGCACATGCGTTGCTGCGTTGCATGGGGATATGGGCCGCTATCCTCATCTATTTGGGGGAGGCCACTCGGCTTGACCGGCCTCACGATTATCGTGACACTTCGGGTCGCCAGTCTCCGCGGGGGCGGAGGTGGCATTTCCAATAGGGAGGTTTTGATGGTTCGTTTTTCAGCTATCGTTGCAATTGCGTTTGCGCTCGCTGTTTTCGTCGGGGGATCGCTTGCGCAGGCCCAGAAGGCCTCAGACCCAAAGAGCCAGCCCGGTAGCGGCCAGTGCCGGCTTTCAAACGGGCAAAAATGCTGATCTGATTCGACCAGCCAGCGCGTAACGCTGGTGGTTCTGGGCTCGCCGGCCATGCCGGTGAGCCCATTTTCGTGCCGGGTACTACCCTTGATTCGCGACCGCGGGGCCCTGATTTGTGGCGCTGCTGATGAAAGCATTGAACCGCAGGGCGCCCTCGCCAAATCTCTTCAGAAACTCGGCCGTGCTCGCCTCGGTTTCGGGCAAGACATTGTCCACAAGCCCGCCACCCGCAACGGACCCTAGTTCCTCAACGCTCAGTTCGCGATTTTCGCTGGTCATTGTCTCGCACCATCTTTGCGATGTCTCGGCAGGCTCCGATCATGGCGGATCGCGATCAACGGAGATGTGACGTAAATCACGAACGAAGGAGGCCGCCGGAGTGGTGGGTTCTTTTACGGTTTTTGCCCGACTGCGTGTTCTGAATGGGTCCGCAGGACGGGCGCTAGATTCCGTGGCTATGCCGCATCTTCAGAATCTGAACTGACTTCGGAAGCTCGATCAGAAAATCCTTGTCGCGCTCCAGGTGATGAATCCTGGATGGGTCTCCACCCGTGAACCTGCTCATCGATTCCAGGCTCTCCCAATAAGAGATGGTGACAAACTCGGTCTCGTTTTGTCTGTCCTCCCTGAACGTCTGGACGGCGAGGGCCTTCTCGATCAGCGGCTTGATGCCGACCTCGTAATTGTAGGCCTCGTATTCGTCTGCCACGTCTGGAGTAGTCCTCCCGCGCCAAACGCGGACGATCTGGGGTTTGGTCATGTTAGGCCTCCGTTCGGAGAACCCGCTTCGGGAAAAACCGTTCCAACACCTCAACAGGGCCCCGAGTCCCCCTTTCTTTATTGAGGGCCTGCCATCCAGGCACATTACCGGTTGTTCAGAAATCCGCCGACGAAACACAGCTGAAACAATCGCGAAACCAAATCGCCATGAACCCCTCGAAATCTTAGGCCGACTAACCTTCGAACAGGAGATGATGACGATGATTAAAGTTGGCTCGAAGGAAGAAGTTGCCCTGCTGCTCGCATTGTTTGGCGTGCTCGATCTGCCGGTTCAGGCGCCGAAGAAGCGCAAATGACACTGCTGGTCGCCCCACTGTTGTTTGTCTTGCTGGGCGTCGGGGCAGTCAAAGCCAAAAAGGCAGGCCTCTCCGGCTGGGAGGTCTTCCTCATGGTGGCCGTCGGCAGCCTGTGCATTCTCGTGGTGACGTTGGGAATCCTGATGTGGGGATTTCGTAACTTCGGTTAGTTGCTGGTGCGGGGTGGGACCAGGCTCCATCCTGATGCAGGCGCGACCGCTCGATTTTGTTTGGACAATCCCAGGCATCACCGTGCTGGCGGCACCCACTGCGAACATCAGTTCTGGCTCGCCCATCACCCTCAGACAATTTTCCCGGCAAGGCCGCAGCGCGCAACGCCTGTGGCCTTTTTCATTTGCCATCAAAGCCGGCGCAAATAACCCGCGGGCATCACACCCGCGGCCACTCCCACAGCGTATGCGATTGCAAAGCCGACGGTGCGGGCGCCGCTTCTGTCCTTCAAGCGACTTGGATCACCACTAACTCGAGGTGATCCGAACTGGTTCGCAAGGGCTGAACCGACTTGCAGCAGCAATGCCCCGCGTTTTTCGAAACGCGCCAACCCCACTTGCCCCGCCGGGAATGGCGGGGCTTTTTCGTCGGCGCAAATGCGGATGTTGTCGTTCCCGAGGGGCGCCCAGCGGGTTGGCGGACTGTTGGCTATGTGCTCCAGCCTGCTGACCTATTCGGTCCAAATGCGCTCTCCGCACTGCCTGCATTCAAACATATGAATGACAACTCCGCTTTCAGATTCCATGATCGTTTTGAGAAGCGTGAGTCTTCCTGCGCAGAAGCGGCAGTCATGGTTTGATAGATCCCGAGCCGTGGCAATCTTCTCAGCTCGAAATAGCTCCATGACGCCCCCCTTCACACATAGGGTAGGATACGGAGTTCCGGTTTCGTGAGGCGTAAATGGGCAACAAGTGTTGCCCTTGGCGACAAAGTTAAAGACGAAGGTCAGTTGTCCACAGCAATCCATCGGCGCGCGCCGCCGTTGCTGAGGCGGGCCCTTGCGCTTGTCGATGGTGCAGTGCCGCGCTCCGCTGCATACGTCAGCATTTCCGCGGCGGTCGTGACTGCCGGCATATCGCGTTCTGATTTGGGGACGGTCTTTGCGAGATAGGCAACCGCTTCGCGCAGAGTGCGTAGCTGTGTGCCGTCTTGCGTCTCAATCGGCTCGTCAAACTCGCGCTGCGAACCGTCAGGCACTCGTTGAACTTTCTCGATATGTATGTGAGCTGACGCACAGTGCTCGATCGCGATAGATCAGACAACGCGGTTTCCCGTGGATGGAGGCTCAGCCATGACCGAATCTGCCAAGCGACGTGTAATAGTTGATGTGATAATCCTAGCGGTGGGGACGGCAATCTTGATCGTTTCTGCCTTTGTGGGCGTACTATAACTGAGGGGGCGGCTTTTCGCGTTCTCAGGCGAACAGTTCAGCGCCGTGAAGAACGCTTTGGAACGTAAACGGCGGCCAATGTGCTGACGGTCAGCCATGGCTTGGTCGACCAGCGTTCAGAGAATCCCGGAGGGCTTCAGCGGCCGAGAATGCCAGCTTCACAAGCTCCTCGCCCTGAAGCCTAGCTGGTCGCTTTAATAGTCGGTCCCACACCATCCAATTTGTGCCGCTGCCGTCTTGCCTAACAAGGAAGCGGGGTAGTGAGGATACAACCATGACAGCCTTCCGTGGCAAGGCGCGGCCGGGCGTGATCCCGGCCGCCCAGTCAATCGCGGCAGGACGAATTGGTTCCTAGCCGAACAGGTCGGTCCCGGCTTGGGTGAATTTAACGAACGTCCCGCTCTCGTGCAGCAACAGCCAACCGCGCGATATCGCTAGATCAAGCCCGGCTTTGTATTCGGCCGGGGTGGCGCGCTCCAAGTACAGCATCTGCGCGTTTATCTTCTCGATATAAATCTTTCCATCTACCGGCTCGGTCGCGTTGGCGATATCCAGCAGCCTGCGCGCGGCCTTTTCAGGATCCGAATAGGGGCGGTCAGTGCTGACCTTCATGCGTGCTGCGAATCCATATGCGCATCGTGAACGTGACGGTCGGTTACCGCTATATCGATCGCGGCGCCACAGAAACACCGTGCCTGTCTACTAGTTGATTGCGTCGGCAGCGGCAGGCCAGCTTCGTGCATAGCGTATTTCCAGGCCGTCCAGGCACGCTGGCGCCGGTACTCGATGAAATCGTCCTCGGTGCATCGCGGGAGACAATCTTTCCAAGCGGCTTCGAAGCCGGCCCGCGCCTGTTCGAAGGCGGCCGCGTAACCGCTGCGGGAAAGCCCCCGACGCGATGCAGGGTAGAAACCGACGTCCCATCTCCATTGTTTGGCTTTGACCGGCAGGCCGGACTGGATCGCGATCGTGCCGACCTGAACGTCACCGTGAAAGACGTGCCAGCAGTCGGAGCGTTCGGGGTGAGGGCGGCGGGTAAGGGAGGGCATGACCCATTGAAGCGCGCTCGCAGCGTCTAGACAAACGACTCCAGCGCTAGGGTTCGTATCTGTCGCGGCATACTCGGGATAGCGCTTTATCTTCAGCCGGAGTTGGACAAGCCGAACTGCTTTGCTCGTCTGTACCACCGTTGCAATCGAGCATAGACAGCTTGGCGTGTTCGATTCAGTTCAACAGCTATCTCGGCGGCTTCCTTTCCGGCATCGAGAAGCTCATCAAGATTCTGCTCCTCTTGGGAGGTCCAACGCCGTCTCGCTGGACTCGGAGCTGTCATTTCTTCGCCTTGGGTCGGGCTTTTGTGGGCGGTAGCGCTGCAGCCTCGCGCTCCAGCCGCTCGGCCTTGAGACGCTCGCGGTTTTTTGAGAACGCCTTTTGCGCGATCTCGTGCTCGGTCAATGCCTTTTCGGCGTCGACGTGGCGGAATGCCTTACGCGCTTCGCGCTCGGCTTTGCTCATCGGCTTCTGTGGTTCAGCTTTGCCCGGTGTCTTCGTCATTTCTTAGCCCCTTCAGCCAAGATCTCGACAAGGCCGCAGTTTTCCGCAATCAGAGTGTGTAGCGAGCAAGCGCGCGGAGGGCTCGTCCGCGGGTCCCAAAGCTTGGCGACAAGGACCCCGGGTGTCATCGGTGCGCCGCTCTCTTGCTCATCTATCGGGAGGTGCAGCCACGTACACGGTTCTAGGAGCGGCCTTGTCTGCGATGTGGGAGACGTTCCATGGTGATAAGAGAAAGAAAACAGCTACCAACGCAGTTGCACCCATTACCGCTAGCACAGTCGTACCCAGTCCCAGATCCGGACTAGAATTACACTCTTCCTGCATTATTTCTCCAAACGCCCCTGGTGTTCAACAAGCAGTACCAGGGAAACGTTCCTCCGGAACGAGCGCGTTATATTGCAAGGGGGGGCGAAGCCGACCCTCGCCAAAACCCCCAATCGAGGGTTTTGCGGTCGGCGCGTCCCGTGCGCGGATCATCCCTGAGGGGAGCTTGGCAAATCGCTGGATCAGTCCGTCGAATCTCGACTTCGGCGCAATAATCGCACCAGCTCAATTCTGTTACACAGGCCGCAGCGATATTGAATGATGTCACAGCCCTCAGTATCGGGGGAGCTTTTTTCGAGCTTCATTGTTTGGTCGCAGACGATGCACCTTATGAGGTCGATCAGCGGGCTCTTATCGTCGTTGCCCGCCGCCCTCACTTCCCTTTGGCCTTCAGCCCGCTCTCCGGCACGATCGCAAAACCTCGCTCTATGGCGGCCTTGAAAACGTCCTTCAGCCCAGGCTCCGCCATGACCTCGTCGGCTGCGTTAAAAGGTGTAATTTCCTGCCAGCGGGATCGAGGCCTCGTGTCAGGAAGTGCGGACTCCGACATGGCGTAAGCCAGACGCAGTTCTTGGCCATCTGGCATTCTCTCAACATACTTTCTTAGCCGGTTCACTTCTGTGCTTTCAGCGCCAACGTGCGGGATTCTGCAAAACCACCCAAATGACGAAAACGAGAGCTACAATAATCCAGATTTGAATTTTCTGTTTGCTCCAAATTTTCACTTCGCTTTCGCCTTTAGCCCCAGCTCTACAAGCCGGCGGATTGCTTCGGAGCGGTTTGGATCATCGATTTGCTTTGACGCCCAATCGTCGACTGCTTTTGCGGTCTCCGGCGGGAGGCGAACGGCGCTCACGGGGTAAACTCCACCCTTCTTCTTGGGTCGCCCAACTGGTTTTTTGTTTACAGAAATTGACTTCTTCATAATTTAAGTTTACAGAAATATCGAGCCGAGGGGAAGCGCTAACTTCCGTTCGGCCCTAACTCAGGCCAGCTGGAAGGGGAGGGACATGATGTCGTCGACCCCCATTGATACTTACGGCGTGCACGAGGTCTTCTGCGAAGCGTTGGCCGCCGCGTTGATCGCATCGACCCAAACCGCCGGCTCGTCTTCGTCATCACCCAACCGTCACTCTCCGGTGACGGCGGTCGCGAACAGGTCGCGGTGCTTAAGATCGCGATGTCTGCGGAGGCGGCGTTTCAGGCAGCCCAAGTGATCCTCAACGATGGCGGCCAGATCACAACAGCTTTGGACTCTGCCGCGACTACTTGGGCAAACTAGATGCTCACCGCGTCAGGCCCGCCGGTTCACGTCGGCGGGTTCTTCTTGCGGGGCTTCGTCAGGCTAATACGCTGCCAGCGGCCCTCACGCGGGCCTTGTATTGGATGCTGACCCACTTAGCCCCGCCCTTACCGGCGGGGCTTTTTCATGGAAACGGCCCCGACATCAAGTGCAAAATTTCGGGAACAAGTGGCAATGACGGGGTGTTGAGGGGCATGTCCGTTGTGGATGACGGACATCAGCCGAATGAGGCATCCCGTGAACACCGAGCCGGTCGCCGCAAGGACAAGGTACCGCTTGGGACTGCGTAGGTTCCGGCGCGACGTTCACTACGTTGCCGGGATCATGGTCCAATTCTTCGCTGCGATAGCTGAGAAAGAGACCAGGGTTTTGACCCGAGCATGGGTTCGTCTGTGCGCTCTTCTTTTCCTTGCGCTAGAGAAAGTCACGGCGCGAAGCGCGCTGAGGCCACCAGAGGGTCGAAACAGGCGCGGGCTTTCTTCTTGACGTCAGGAACGATCCGGCGCCTTAGGAATCGACTCTGAGCTCCCGGTATGCCCCTAAGCCTCCAACCGGGAGAAAACCCCCACTGGGTTGGCGGCCCCGCGTTGGCGTGCACCACGCGGGTGCCGTTTGCGCCGACGGCGCGCGGTCGGGTGAAGCTCGTCACGGCCCACGTGTGCGGGTGCGCTCGATGCCGTTGTTGATTTCGTTGATGCAGGCATCGACGGCGCTCTCCCTACTCAGAAATCGGGCTGGACTAACTATTGGGTTCGCGTCAGCCGTGAAGATAATCCAAATCCATATGGAAGGCTCGATCTGGCGAACGTCGTACTTGACCGTGCGGTGCTCCATGAGGAGGGAAGACACGGTGGCTTAGTTTGTTCCGGCAGGCTCCGATTGTACGCGGCGGACTAGCCCCTTGCGGACTTTACCGCATCGATCATCGCAAGCTCGACCTGATCCGCAAGGGTTGAGAGACGCAAGGCCAGCCGGTCAAACAGATCCCGCTTTGCCGGGTCCGTGGCCAGGTCGCTAATCAGTCTGCATTCGGCCGCGTCGGCCCTGAGCTTTTCTAATTGGCGTTGGTAGTCCTTCACGGCAGGCACTCAAGCTAGACATGAGCACACTCTAACACCGCTAACAAAAGCGACGACCCTGAAACACCAAGCACGCAGGGTTATTTGATCCCACTGCCGCCGTGTTGTTCAGCCTTGACGGTGAGTGCGATAGCCACGGCGAACAAAGCCAAGAGCGCTACGACCAACACCGCCCCCACGATGCCGATCGCACTAAGCGCAATGGTGACGGCGTCAAACTCTAAAGCTCGCGAGATGTGGACAGGTTGTGTACAGGTTAGAAAAAGTGCGCACCCTCCGACAGCGAAAATATCACATAAGTAATTGATTACATGGTGAGCGCGGAGGGACTCGAACCCTCGACCCCATGATTAAAAGTCACGTGCTCTACCGCCTGAGCTACGCGCTCACTCGACGCGCTGTGTAGGGGGCGGACCCCTGCGGGTCAATAGCACCGGCGTCAGAAAATGATGGGCTGTGCGATCCAAATTCCTGAGGTTCGGCTTGCGGTTAGTCCGGCTTCTTCAAGCTGGCTGCGCCGATCGATTCACCGTCCGTTAATTGGCTTCCCGGCGAATCTCGGATGCGACCGGCTGGGAGGGGCGCGCGACCGTCGGCAGCCGGACCGGGCGGATCCCGATCAGTTCCGCCGTCCGCACCGCGCTGTTGCGCCAGAAGGCGAACGAGTTGGTGCGGGAGTTTTCCAATAACGCGATCGCTACCGCGGCCAGGAACGGCAGGCTTTGCAACACCAGCACGGCAGCGAACACGTAGATTTCGTGCACCTGCTTGTACCCGTTCGTGACCACCAGCACGGCAGCGCCAATCAGCAGCAGCACGCCGATCACGGCTTCCCAGAACGCCTGGAATTCGATCGACATCCGCGACAGGCCGCCCTTGGAGGTGCGGGCAAAGGCGAGGTGCTCGGTGATCAGCCCCTGGGCAACGGCGCGCGACACGGTCCACTGCACGCTCATTGCCGCGATCATGGCGCCCAGCATCTGGCCGGCTTTGATCTTCACGCGCAGGCGATAGAGCGCGATGAAATGCACCAGCGAGACGACGAACGAGGCGATGATCGGAAACGTCAGGATCTTGTCGGGAACGGCGATGTCGGCAAACGCCACGATCGGAACCCAGATCAGGTTGAGGATCGCAACCACCACGCCAAGGCTCTCGGCGCCGAGCCAGTTCAGCCAGCCGAGCGAGAACTCCCGGCGTTGATCGGGGGTAAGCCGGCTCGCGCCGGGCAGGAAGCGCCGCCAGTGCTTCTTGACGATCTGGAATCCGCCATAGGCCCAGCGGTGGCGCTGCTTCTTGAACGCTTCATAGGTGTCGGGCAGCAGGCCCTCGCCATAGCGGACGTTGGTGTAATGCGTCAGCCAACCCTGTTGCTGGATGGTCAGGCCGAGATCGGTGTCCTCGCAGATGGTGTCGCTGGACCAGCCGCCAGCCATATCCATCGCGGAACGGCGGATCAGGCACATCGTGCCGTGCACGATGATCGCGTTGAACTCGTTGCGCTGGACCATGCCGATGTCGAAGAAGCCGGCATACTCGCCGTTCATGATGTAGTGCATCAGCGAGAGGTCGCCGTCGCGATGCTCCTGCGGCGCCTGCACCAGGCCGACGCGAGGGTCCGCGAACACAGGGACGAGGTCCTTCAGCCAGTCCGGATGCACGACATAGTCGGCGTCGATGATGCCGATGATTTCGGCATCCGCCGCGGTGCGCTCCATCGCGATGCGCAGCGCGCCGGCCTTGAAGCCCTGCACCTTCTCGGCGTTGATGAACTTGAATCGTTCACCGAGCGTACGGCAATGATCCTGGATCGGCTGCCAGAACGCCGGGTCGGGCGTGTTATTGATGATGCAGACGCATTCGAAGTTCGGATAGTCGAGCCGCGACACCGCATCGAGCGTCTGCTTCAGCATCTCGACCGGCTCGAAATAGGCGGGAATGTGGATCGACACCTTCGGGAAGGCGACGTTCTCGCCGATGGTGGCGGGCGCCAGCGGCGCGCTCTTGGTAATCAGCCGGCGTGGGCCGCGGCCGAAGGCGACCGCCGCAATCTCCTCGATTCGCGCCATCGCGATCAGGACCAGCGGCACCAGCAGAATCAGGCCCAGCGTCAGCGCGAAGGCCGAGCCGAATACGAAATAGTGCCCATCCCAATAGGCAAAGACGGTGGCCGTCCAGGCGCCGACGCCGTTTGCCGCGGCCGACAAAATAACGGCCTGCATGACCGTCGGCCGGTCGAGGCGCAGGATCGGCAGCGACAGCAGGATGCCGACGAGGACGGCGATCAGCGCGAGCTTCCAGTAGTTCTCGTTTACGATCGGGCCGGTCCAGGCGAATTTCGGTTCGCGCGACGCGTTCAGGATGCCCCAATAGGGGCCGACGCCGCCTTCGAAGAACTTCCAGGGCTGATCGATCGCCTCGACGATGTTGTAATCCATGCCGATGGCGTCGGCCCGGGCGACGAAGTTGCGCAGCACGGAAGCCTGCTGGAACGGACCCGGCTCGGCATTTCTCAAATTATAGCCCGCGCTCGGCCAGCCGAATTCGGCGATCACGATCCGCTTGCCCGGGAATTTCTCGCGCAGCAGCTGGTAGAGGTAGACCGCCTGGTCGACGGCCTGCTTGTCCGTGAAGTTTTCCCAATAGGGCAGCACGTGGGCGGCAATGAAGTCGACGGACGAGGCCAGTTCCGGATTGTCGCGCCAGATGTTCCAGATCTCGCCCGTGGTAACGGGAACATTGACCGATTTCTTGACCCGCTTGATGAGGTCGATCAGGTCCTCGACCTTTTGCTCGCCGCGGTAAATCACCTCGTTGCCGACGACGACGCCGATGACGTTGCTGTTGCGCTTGGCGAGGCTGATCGCCGCGTCGATTTCGCGTTCGTTGCGGTCGGAATTCTTGTCGATCCAGGCGCCGACGGTGACTTTGAGGCCGAACTCGGCAGCGATCGGCGGAACCAGTTCGACGCCGCCGGTCGAGGAGTACAGGCGGATCGCGCGCGTCATCGTCGACAGCTTCTTCAGGTCGGCGCGGATTTTCTCGACTTGCGGAATATTGTCGACGTCGGGATGCGCAGATCCCTCGAACGGCGCATAGGAGACGCTCGGCAAAATGCCGCGGAAATCGGGCGCCGGCTGCTTTTCCTGGAACAGACCCCACAACGCAGCATGAGCTGCGGTCACAAACAGCAGAACGGCGACGACGGCACGCATCGGTGGTTAAACCATACGGGGCCTAAAATGGGAGGAAAGCGAACCCGTCCCCTAGGTTCGACCGGCACGGCGGCGAGATTAAGGATAATCCTGCCGCACGAATTCACAACTGATATGACGCCATGGCGTTTTAAGGGCGCGGACTTGAACAAACGCTGAATAATCCCGTTCGTTCCGTGCGAGCGTTGCCGTTGATCCGACTGGCGATTTACTTCGCCGGTGCGGGGCTGGCGCTGGGGGCCGGCGAGGGGGATGCGGCTGGCGCTGGCGCCGCATTGCCGGCGGCCGCAGGCGCGGCCGGGCTGGCGGCAGCTGCCGCCGCCTGGGGCTGGGCGCCGGGATTGATCCAGCAGGCATGGATCCGGCTCGACAGGGTTTCGGCGACCTTGGGGTCGATCTGGCCGCCAAACCGGGTCAGGCAGCGGAAGGTGGCCTGAACATGGCCGCCGGGGCAGCCGAACCGGTCATAGAGGTCGAGGTGCCGGAACGCGGTATCGAGGTCGTCCAGCCACATCAGGCGGACCACGCGGCGGCCGAGCCAGACGCATTCCGGGTTTCCGGCCGGACCGTTGATGGCCTGCGTGGCCTCGACGAATTCGTCGGTCTTGCGCTGGTTGTCCCGGTTCACGTCGGCCGAACTAGCCGCCGCCGGCTTGCCGGGCTGGTCCGGGGCGGGGGTGCCGCTCTGGGCCAAAACCCCGCCTGATCCGATCAGGAGGACAAGGCCTGCAACGGCGAGGTGGCGCAAAACCGCACTTTTGAGATCAGGCCCACTTCGACGCATACATTCCCCGACTTGTTACATGGCCGCTGAATTACCGAAAAGGCAATTCCCACGGCTCGTGATGGCTTGGCTAGTTGCCGTCCAAATAGGTCTCCATTGCGGCGGAGACGCTGCCGGATTCCCATGACGGTTATTTCGGAATTTGTCCAGCAAAGTCACAACTTTATCATCACGTGGTAAAATCGTCGCAGGGAAGAGGTGGAGGAGGACTTTGATCTGCCCTTTGGACTAGCACTGGACCAGCTCTTTGGATCAGCTGTTTGGATTAGGTCTATCCTCCTGATAGATCACTCTTGGCAGAACGCCGGTGACCGGCTAATCGACGGTCCCCGCCCGGAGGATGGAACCGATTTCTTCTCGTACGCCGCTGGCGCTTCTCCTGACATCGCTAGGTATGATCGCGGCTTTGTGGTGGTGGCTGGCCACCCCGATCACGCTCGTGCGCGCCCCGATCGATCCCAACGCCAAATTGCAATGCGTCTCCTATGCGCCGTTCCGGGGCGAGCAGACGCCGCTGGTGCCGACCACGCATATCGATGCCGAACAGATCACCCAGGATCTGACGCAACTCGCCAAGATCACCGACTGCGTGCGCACCTATTCGATCGAGAACGGGCTCGACCAGGTTCCGGCCATCGCCGCCAAGGTCGGGCTCAAGGTCATTCAGGGTATCTGGCTGAGCAGCAACCGGATCAAGAACTATTCGCAGATCGCTGTCGCGGTCGGCCTGACCAAGGAATATCCGGGGGTCATTACCGCGCTGGTGGTCGGCAACGAAGTGCTGCTGCGCGGCGAGATGACGACGTCGGATCTCGCGGCCCATATCCGCGCGGTCAAGCCGCAGGTCACCATTCCCGTCACCTATGCCGATGTCTGGGAATTCTGGCTGCGCAACCGTGAGATCTACGACGCCGTCGACTTCGTCACGATTCATATCCTGCCGTATTGGGAAGACATGCCGGTGCGCGCGAAGTTTGCCGCCTCCCATGTCGATTCGATCCGCAAGCGGATGGCGGTCGCCTTTCCGGGCAAGGAGATCCTGATCGGCGAGACCGGCTGGCCCAGCGCCGGGCGGATGCGCGAGGGCGCGCTGCCGTCGCGCACCAACCAGGCGCGGGTGGTTTCCGAAATTCTCGACCTCGCCAAGCGCGAAGGCTTTCGCGTCAACCTGATCGAGGCCTACGACCAGCCGTGGAAGCGCCAACTTGAAGGCACCGTCGGCGGCTATTGGGGCCTGATCGACGCGGCGCAGCGCGCGGTGAAATATCCGCCCGGCGAGGCCATCAGCAATTTCCCGTTCTGGAAGCTGCAGATGGGCTGCGGCATGGCGCTCAGCTTTTTCGTGTTTTTCGCGGGCTGGCTGACGTTGCGGCGGCGGCCCTGGCAGCCGCGACTTGCCGCTTGGCTTGCGGTCGGCACCTCGGCGACAATCTCGGGCATGCTGCTCGGCGTCGCCGCCGACAAGATGTTCTACGAGAGTTACGGGACCGGCGGCTGGCTGCAATGGGGGGCGCTGCTGGCGGCCGCGATCGCGTCGCCGATGCTCTGCGCCAACGCTGCGATGTCCGGACGGCCGCTGCCGACCTTCCTCGAATTGCTCGGCCCGCGCGATGGCCGGACCGGATCGGTGCTGTCAGTGCTGCTCGGCCTGACGCTGGTCGTCGCCACGGTGATCGGCGCGGAGACCGCGCTCGGCTTTGCGTTCGATCCGCGCTATCGCGATTTTCCGTTCGCTTCGCTGACCATGGCCGTGGTGCCGTTTGCCGCCTTGATGCTGGTCAACCGGCCGAAGGAGGGCACGCGCCCGATCGCTGAATCGGCCTTTGCCGGACTGCTCGTGGTGACCACGCTCTATATCGGGCTGAACGAAGGCGCGCAGAACTGGCAGGCGATGTGGACCTGCGCGATCTACTTGCTGCTCGCGCTTACGCTGTGGCGGGCGCGGGCCGTGCAAATCCCAAAATAAGCAGCCCGATCGCGATCCCCGACAGCACGACATTATAAAGCACGATCCCGAGCCCGGCTGCGATCAGCCCGCCGGTCAGCAGCACGATCGACGGCCGCATCACGTGAAGCACCGCGATGATCAGGGCGACGATGCCGAACACTGAATTTTTGAACAGGGTGGTGGCGAGCGTGCGGGCCTTGCAGATCATCGTCTGCAAGCCGGCGTCGCACGCCAGCGCGACGGTCGAGAACTCGACCGCGAGATAGCGCAGATACAGCGCGTAGCCGACGGTGACGAAGCCGACCACCAACAGGAACTGCACCTGATAGGGCGTCAGCCGGAACGGAGTTTTTTTCACAGCGGCATTTTCTCGAGCTTGGTTGGATGGGGGGCGAATATGGTCGGGAATGGCCGCCGGGACAAGCCACCACGGGACATTAAGGGGTAGCAAAAACAGATCAGAGTCTGGCCGCAACCCCTTGTATTGCAATGAAATATCTATTGGCTCCGCTTGCCGAACCAGGACGAGACCGCGGTCGTTGCCGCTGTTTCCGGCTTCTTTGCCGGGTCCTCCACGACGACGGCCGCTCGTTTAGCCACCGCACCCCGCCGGCGCGGCGCGGGTTTTGCCCCGGGCGCAGACGCCGGGCTGTCGCCGGTCAACGACAGCCGTTGGCCGTCGAAGATCGCCGTCTCGCAGTTCCGCTTGTTTTCGGTCAGGACGGCGCAGATCCGGGCGGCGGCTCCGGCGTCGTTGATGGGACCGGCCACCAGCCGAAGCTGCATGCCGAGCCCGTTGGTGCTTTCCTTGATCACGATGATCGGGCGGAGCGCGGCGAGCGGCGCGTTCGATTTCGATTTCAACAGCCCGCGCCACAGCGCGCGCAGGCCGGGGACCGAATTGGCGGTGCCGAGATCGACCCCGAATTGAGTCCGTTGGATCGCAACCTTCGGACCGGTTTCCTCGTCCGCCTCGGCGTCCGTGCTAGGTGCGGCCGCCATCACTTCCGGGATCGGGCTTGCGATCACCGAACTCAGGGGCTTGGTGGGTTCGACCAGTTTGGTGGCGGACGGATCAGGCGGCGCCATGAAGGACTGCGAGGCGACCAGCGGCGTCGCCGGCGTCGCGGCGTCGGCCTTCGCAACCTCGATCTTCACCGTGTCGATTTTCGCAGTATCGGACTTTGCCGCCTCAGGCTTTACCGATTCAGGCTTTACCGATTCAGGCTTGGCCGCCTCAGGTTTGGCCAATTCAGATTTGGCGGCTTCAGACCTTATCGGGTCGGTCTTCTTTGCTTCAATCTTCGGCAGCTCGGGCTTGGTGGTTTCCTTGGCGGAATCCTTGGCAATGGATGAAACGGCCGCAGGGCCGGGCTCGGCAGCAATTGAATTGGCAACGGGTTTGTCAGGCGTTGCCGCAGCCGTCTGCGTTGCCACCGGCGCCACGGCGGGAGCGGGAGTTTGCGCGGCCTGATTTTGGATAGCCTGGGGCTCGGCCGACGAAGCCGCAGCGGACGATGCCGCGGCGGAATTCTGGCGGGCGATGGACCCGGTCACCGAGTCCAGCCCGCGTTCCAGGCCGGTGACGCGGGTATAGAGCCGGTCGCGATCGCTGTTGAGCGTATCGATGGCCGCTGCGAGCCGCCGCGCCTCGCGTTCCGTTTGACTGGCAATATTCTGGATCTGCTGCGCGCGCTGGCCGAGATCGGCCGCGGCCATCTGGTCGCGCTTCCATCCAAACTGGGTCTGGTTGGCCATCACGGCGACGACGACTGCGGCCACCGCACCGACGCCCCACGATCCGAGCCGCCACAGCGCGCGGCGGTCGAGATCCTCTTCCTCGGCCAGCAAACCGCTCAGCACGCCGCCGGTATTGTCCGTATCGAGGCCGCCAGCGCGATGGTCGGAATTCTTGGCCAAACGTCCTTGGCCCTCCCGAGGCCTGCCGAATCACAGGTCAAACATTAACAGGAATTCTGCCATGATCTTGGATCCGGAACTTTGCGGGACGGCGAATCGGGTTTCCACTCACAGCGAAAACACTTAAAGACGGCGCCGGCGCGTTTGGCCCTAATATTTGAGGACTGTTCATGACTGCTCGATCCAGCCTGACGGTGGTGCTCGCGGCCGGCGAGGGGACGCGGATGCGCTCCTCGCTGCCCAAGGTGCTGCACCCCGTCGCCGGCCAGTCGCTGCTGGCGCATGTGCTGAATGCCGCCCCGAAAGGCGCGGGTGCCTCGGTCGCCGTCGTGATCGGACCGGACCACAAGGTGGTCGCCGACGAGGTTGCGCGGATACGCCCCGATGCCGCGACCTTCATCCAGCGCGAACGGCTCGGCACCGCGCATGCGGTGCTGGCGGCCCGCGAGGCGCTGGCGCGCGGCGCCGACGACCTGATCGTCGCCTTCGGCGATACGCCTTTGATATCGGCCGAGACCTTTGCGCGAATGCGCGCGCCGCTGGAGAAGGGCGCAGCCCTCGCCGTGCTCGGTTTTCGCGCCGCCGACCCGACCGGTTACGGCCGCCTGCTGATCGAAGGCGATCACCTGGTGGCGATCCGCGAGCATGCGGATGCCAGCGCCGAGGAGCGCAAGGTGACGCTGTGCAATGCCGGGGTGATGGCGTTCGACGGCAAGAAGGCGCTCTCGATCCTCGAGCGGATCGGCAATGCCAACAGCAAGGGCGAGTATTATCTCGTCGATGCGGTAACTCTCGTCAGGGACATGGGATTGGAGGCCGTCGTGATTGAAACCAGCGAGGATGAAGTGCGCGGAATCAACACCAAGGCGCAGCTCGCCGAAGCCGAAGCTGTCATGCAGGCGCGGCTGCGCAAGGCGGCGCTCGACGCCGGCGTAACGCTGATCGCGCCGGAAACCGTGCATCTTGCCGCCGACACCACGTTCGGCAACGACGTCACCATCGAGCCGTTCGTGGTGATCGGCCCCGGCGTCACCATCGCCGACGGCGCGGTGATCCATTCGTTCTCGCACATCGTGCAGGCCTCGATCGGCAAGAAGGCGTCCGTCGGCCCGTATGCGCGGCTGCGGCCCGGTACCTCGCTCGGCGATGGCGCGCGGATCGGCAATTTCGTCGAGACCAAGGCGGCTCACCTCGAAGCCGGCGTCAAGGTCAACCATCTCTCCTACATCGGCGATGCCCATGTCGGCGCCAACTCCAACATCGGCGCCGGCACCATTACCTGCAACTATGACGGCTTTTTCAAGCACAAGACTGTCATCGGCGAGGGCGCCTTCGTCGGCACCAATTCGTCGCTGGTGGCGCCGGTGAAAATCGGCAAAGGCGCCTATATCGGCTCGGGCTCGGTCATCACCAAGGACGTGCCCGACGATGCGCTGGCCGTCGAGCGCAGCCCGCAGAACAACCGCGACGGCGGCGCAGCGAGGTATCGCGAGATGAAGCTGCGGGCGAAGGCGAAGAAGGAAGGCTGAGGGGGTAAGCGCGAAGGTTGTTGAGCGACGTCGTCTCGTCTTGGTCGTCGTCGTCCCGGCGAAGGCCGGGACCCATACCGCGTGATCTCTCGGTGAAGGCTCGATAGCAGATACCTTCCGCAAAACTTCTCCCTGTGGTTATGGGTCCCGGGTCAAGCCCGCGACGACAGCCGTGTTTGTTGTTGGCGCCATCATCCAAAACATGCCTTCGCATTCTCGCGACGCATTGCGCCCGAGCTTTGCCAGAAATTCCTTACCCCCCGAAATTCAGAGGGCGCAGGGAATGCCGGATGCGCGCTGCACCCGCGGTCTCATGTGCGATTGTGCTAAGAAAGCTGCACATGAGCATACAGGGCAGCGGAGAACATCCGACATTCCCTGCGCAATGGCTTTACGGCTTATGACGCGCTCTCCCCGGTGAGACGGCCTCTATTGCCACCGTCGCCTCGCAGATCGCTCCGCAAGACTTGACGCCGTTACGGGCGCCAGGACCACACGCTTTCGCCGTACGCTTCAGCCGCGACCGTCAATCGCAACTGTTACGTCCACCGCAACCCGCCCCTCGTCGTGACGACGGCCGACGCCCCTCTGAGTGGGACGGGATACGCGAACTCGTAGAGATGATTTGCCCGACGGCGAAAGCGAAATATTTTTTATTTCGGGGCTTGACACGATTTCCGAAAATCGTAATTGATTTGCCCGTCGGGTTGTTTTGTCGCACTTACCGCCCGGCGATATCGCTCGACGAACATAACGCCACCATGTAGTGCAGTCTCCTTCGGCGGTTGCCCGCATAAGTTGCAACCGGCTGTTGCCCTGCCATCACACCAGCCGGCAAATCGACCGAGAGCCCGATGAAACCCGGGGGCGCGTTATCCGGCGCTGCTACAGTCCGATTCTAACCGTTTTCGTTATCGGTACGGCTGCGCCGGTCCTGTCGACCGCAGGCGTTTAGCTAGGAAATTTGAAATGCGCTTCTTGGGGTTCGTTGGGCGGCCGGACGGACCCCAATTCGCTGATTGCACGACGCTCTCTCCCCCGCGCCGCCGCACCACGCTGCTGGCCGGCACGGCCTTCACCGGCGCGTTCGTCGCCGCCATCGTGGCTTATCCCCAGGGCGCGTTAGCGGCCTGCCTCGGCGAGAGCACGGCCAGCGTGACCTGCGATGCCGGTAATCAGGCGACCGCCGGCGCGCTCACTACGACCTTTAACGGCACTACCATCGTCGACAACAATGCGGGCGGCAAGATCGACGCTGGGGGTGCGTTCGCGAACGTCACGGCGGCGGGCAGCCTGACCTTCAACAACAACGACACGACATTTGGCATCACCAACATTGCCGGCTCCGGCGTTACTCTCCTCAACAACTTCGGCGCCGTTACCTATATCGGAAATGCCGCTGTCACCGGGGCAGCCGATGCGATCACGGCAAGTTCGGCCGGCGCAGGAAATGTGACGGTCACCAGCAACGCGACGGCGCTCAGCACCAGTAATTCAGGCATCTCGGCTAGTAAGACGGCAGGTAGCGGCGATATCCTGGTCAATGGCAGCGGCGCTGCGACCGGCGCGGATTTTGGCATCGTCGTCGGGCATAGCGGCACCAGCGGCGGCATCACGATCAGCGGGAGTGGCGGCGCCACCGGCACGGCCGCTGCCGGAATCGCTGCCAGCATCTTCACGGCGACGAACGCGTCCAGCATCCTGATCGACCGTTCCGGCACCGTCACCGGCGCTTCGGGCATCAGCGCCAGCCACGCCGGCACCGGCAACGTCACCGTCACCGGCGGCAGCCTCGTTTCCGCCACGGCGGGCACCGGCATCGAAGCGAAACAGCTCAACAACCTCGCCGGCACCAACGGCTCCGTCACGGTGGGCGGGTCCGGCGACGTCAACGCCGTCGGCGGTTTCGGTATCACCGCGGAGGTCAGCGGCACCAACAATTCCGGCAGCGTCACGGTCAACCGCACCGGCAACGTGACGGCCACAAACGCCGCCATCATCGCCTCCGCGGTTGGCGGCGGCAACGTCACGGTGAGCGGTGTCGGCAACGTCACCTCCACCGGCGGCTTCGGCATTTTCGCAACGGCCATAGGTGGCAATGGCAATGTGCAGGTCGCGGCTGCAGGCACCGTTTCCGGCTCCGTCGGCATGCTCGTGTCGGCGTCCGGCCTGGGAACGGCGACCGCAACCGTCGCGAACAATGTGACGGGGACGGTGACCCAAGGCGTCGTCACCTCCACGGCCGCCGGACTCAATACCGTGAACGTCACCGCCGGGACGATCCAGGGGGCCCAGAGCGGCATTTCCTCCGCTTCGGGAACAGGCAACATCAACGTCACGGTCGGCGCCGGCGTGGTTGTGGTTGGCACGGCATCTTTCGGCGTGTCAGTCGCCGGAGGCACGAGCAATACAATCGCGAACAATGGTTCGATCACCGGCACTATCGGCCTGATCGCGACGGGCGGGACAGCCACCGTCACCAATACCGGCAGCATCACCGGGACCGGCGGCACCGCCGCAGTTCTCACCGGCGCCAATAATACGTTCATCATGAGCGGGGCGGCTGCCGCGCTGAACGGCAACGCGCTCGGCGGCGGCAGCGGCACATTCCGCCTCGCGGGCAACGCCGACAACAGCTTCAACGTCAGCAAGATCCTCGGCGGCTGGACCTTGCTCGATAAGACCGGCACCTCGAACTGGACGCTGACCGGCATCAGTTCCTACGCGGGCGCGGTCACCGTCAACGGCGGCACGATGAGCGTCAATGGCAACATGTCGTCGGCGTCGACCTTCACGGTGAATGCCGGCGGCACGCTCGGCGGCAGCGGGATTGTCGGCGACACCATCGTCAACGCCGGCGGCACGCTGGCGCCGGGCAATTCGATCGGCACGCTCTCGGTCAGTGGCAGCCTGACGATGGCGGCGGCCTCGACCTATCTGGTCGAGATATCGCCTGTTAGCGCCGATCGCGTCTTCGTCACCGGAGTAGCGACGCTGGGCGGCGCCACCGTGAATGCGAATTTTGCGGCGGGCACCTATGTCGAGAAGAAATACACCATCCTCAACGCGACCGGCGGCGTGAACGGTACGTTCAACGGGCCGGTCAACACCAATCTGCCCGGCGGCTTCAAGTCGAGCCTGAGCTACGACACCAATAATGCCTACCTCAATCTCGAAATCGGGCTGGCGCAATACAGCGGCCTCAACGCCAACCAGCAGAACGTCGCCAATGCGGTGAGCAATTTTTTCAACACCACCGGCGGCATTCCATTGGTGTTCGGCACGCTGACGCCGGCCGGGTTGACGCAGGTCTCGGGCGAGACCGCCGTTGGATCGCAGCAGAGCACGTTCAACGCCATGAACCTGTTCATGGGCTTGATCACCGATCCGTTCATCGCCGGCCGCGGCGATCCGATCAGCGGTGGTGGCAATCCGAATGCGTATGCGGAGGAGGGGAGCCTCGCCTACGCTGCCAAGCGTAAGCCGAACGATGCGCTGGCAGCGATCTACACCAAGGCGCCGCCGGTTGCCCCGGCGTTCGCGCAGCGCTGGAGCGTATGGGCCGCGGGTTTTGGTGGTTCGCAGACGACGGACGGCAATACGGTGCTCGGCTCGAACAACACGCGCAGCAGCCTCGCCGCCGGCGCTGTCGGCGCCGACTATCGCCTCTCGCCGAACACGCTGGCGGGTTTTGCGCTGGCCGGTGGCGGCACCAATTTCAGCGTCAACGGATTTGGCTCCGGCCGCTCCGACCTGTTCCAGGCCGGCGCGTTCATCCGCCACAATGTCGGCCCGGCCTATATCACCGGCGCGCTCGCCTATGGCTGGCAGGACGTCGCCACCGATCGAACCGTGACGGTTGCCGGCATCGACCGTCTGCGCGCGCAGTTCAACGCCAATGCCTGGTCGGGGCGTGTCGAGGGCGGCTATCGCTTTGTCAGCCACGGCTTTGGCTGGACGCCGTACGCTGCCGGCCAGTTCACGACATTCGAATTGCCCGCCTACGCGGAGCAGGCGATCGTCGGCGCCAACACATTTGCACTTGCCTACAACGCCAAGAGCGTCACCAGCACCCGCAGCGAACTCGGCCTGCGCACCGACAAATCCTTCGCCGTGCAAGACGGCATCTTCACCCTGCGCGGCCGCGCAGCTTGGGCGCATGACTACAATCCGGACCGCTCGATCGGCGCCACGTTCCAGACGCTGCCGGGTGCGTCGTTCGTCGTCAACGGCGCGCGGCAGGCAGCGGATGCTGCACTCGTCACCGGCTCGGCCGAGATGAAATGGATCAATGGCTGGTCGATCGCCGGCACCTTCGAAGGCGAGTTCTCGAAGGTGACCGAGAGCTACGCCGGCAAGGGCGTGGTGCGTTACGCCTGGTGAGGCGTGACGGCGACGGCGCTCGCTACAAGCTAGTTCGCCCGCGGCAAACCCCGCTTGTCTCCTCGTTCAATTGGCCGCTGTTGCCCAATTGGCGCACAACCGTTTAAAGCGGTCGGCCCGGTTCCGTCGCGTTGCTACCGATCCCCCGCATCGATAGGCTTGAAGCCTGAGTCGTACATGACTGTTATTTATTAGGAATTTGCGATGGCGCGCCAACTGCTCAACACGCGCCATCGCGCCAAGTCGGACACCGCACTGGCGGGGTCGCTCGCACGGCTGGTTCGCCCCATTGCGATGGGGGCGTTCAGCGCCGCAGCCGCCGTGCTGACAAATGTGGCTCTCACCGAACGCGTTGCTGCAGAGACCTGGAATGGCACTATCGGATTCTGGAACGTCGCGGCCAACTGGACGCCCGCCACCGTTCCAAATGCGATCGACGCAACTGCGACGTTCGACGCGGTCAATCCCGGCGTCAGCTTCAGCGTTAATCTGACCGGTGGTCCGTTCACGGTCGGTACGCTGAACCTCAATAGTTCCGTCGCCGTCGGCGGCTATCACTTTCAACAGGGTACGCTGATCATGCAGGTCAGTGCTGGGTCGGCGGCGATCAATGTGCAGAGCAGCAATTTCACAAACGATTTTAGCTCCGACACAACGCTGCAACTGAACTCCAATACGGTGATCACCACTGCGAGCTCCACAGCGCGTCTAACAGTCGACGGCCTGGTCGCTGGCGCCGGCGCATTGACCATCGCGGGTCCCGGCACCGTTATTCTGAATCATGCCAACACCTACACCAGCGGCACCACGATCACGTCCGGCACGCTCGCGATCGGGGACGCCGACGCGCTCGGCACCGGCAATGTGAGTTTCACCACCGCCGCTGGCGCCTTGCGCTCGGATATCACCGGCACGCTCACAAACGCCATCGAGGTCTTCGCCGGTGGGACCTCCCGCATCAGCGCGGCCAACGGCCAGACCTTGACGCTCACGGGCGCGCTCGCCCTGCATGTCGGCGCGGCCGGGATGCAATTCGGCGAGGCGGGCGGCACCGGCACGGTGGTCTTGGATGGCGGCGTTGGCGTCATCGGCGGCGGGGTGGCGGCGAACTTCACGGTGGATGTCCTCGGCGGCACGTTGCGCGGCGACAGTTTCACGCTCGATTTCTTCGCGAGCTTCGCAACCGCCACGAACATCGCCGCCGGTGCGACAATCGATTTCGCCGATGCAGGCGGCGCGACCGTGCGCAATCTTCAGTCGGCCGGCACCGTCGTCATCAGCGGCCCCTCGCTGCTCGTCGGCGGCGGCCAGTCGAGCGGGCCGATCACCGGCGCCGGAGCCCTCACCGTCGCGACGCCCAACAGCCTCGTTGTGCCCAATACCGGCCTGCTCGTCCTCACTGGCACCAACACCTATGCCGGCGGCACGACGATCCAGACCGGTGCCACCCTGCAGCTCGGCGCCGGCGGCACCACCGGCTCGATCCTCGGCAACGTCGCGAACAGCGGCACGCTCGCCTTCAACCGCTCGGACGCGGTCCAGTTCGACGGCGTCGTTTCTGGCGCCGGCGCGCTGCGGAAGGACGGCGCCGGCGCGCTCAACCTCACTGGCAACAACACCTACACCGGCAACACGACGGTCAACGCAGGTCTGCTGGCGGTGAACGGCTCGACCGCGTCGTCGGCGCTAACCACCGTGAATGCCGGCGGCTTGCTCGGCGGCAACGGCACGGTCGGCAACACGACGATCAATGGCGGCACGCTGGCGCCGGGCAATTCGATCGGGCTCCTGACCGTGCAGGGCAGCCTCGTGTTCACGGCGGCGTCTAGCTATCTGGTCGAGGTCTCGCCAACCAACGCCGATCGTACCAACGTCACCGGCACCGCGACGCTGGGCGGCGCGACCGTGAATGCGAATTTTGCGGCCGGCAGCTATGTTCAGAAGAAGTACACGATCCTCAACGCCGCCAGCATCAGCGGCACGTTCGGATCGATCGTGAACACCAATCTGCCCGGCAGCTTCCAGTCGAGCCTGAGCTACGACGCCAATAATACCTATCTCAATCTCCAACTCGCGCTGGCGCAACTTGGCGGCCTCAACCGCAACCAGCAGAACGTTGCCAATACGCTGACGAACTTCTTCAATGCCACCGGCGGCATCCCGCTGGTGTTCGGTACGCTGACGCCGGCCGGGCTTTCGCAAGTCTCCGGCGAAACCGCAACCGGATCGCAGCAGACCACGTTCAATGCGATGAACCAGTTCATGGGGGTGATGACCGATCCGTTCATCGCCGGCCGCGGCGATCCGGTCAGCGGTGGCGGCAATCCCAATGCCTATACCGAAGATAGCCTGGCTTATGCGGCAAAACGCAAGCCGAACGATGCGTTGGCGGCGATCTACACCAAGGCGCCGCCGATCGTACAAAACTTCGAGCAACGCTGGAGCGTCTGGGCCGCAGGCTTTGGCGGTTCGCAGACCACGGACGGCAATACGGTACTCGGATCGAACAACACGCGCAGCAGCCTCGCGGCCGGCGCGGTCGGCGCTGACTATCGCCTCTCGCCGAACACGCTCGCTGGCTTCGCGCTGGCGGGCGGCGGCACCAGTTTCAGCGTCAACGGAGCTGGCTCCGGTCGCTCCGACCTGTTCCAGGCCGGCGCGTTCATCCGGCACAATGTCGGTCCGGCCTATATCACCGGCGCGCTCGCCTATGGCTGGCAGGATGTCACCACCGACCGCACGGTGACGGTCGCCGGCATCGACCAATTGCGCGCGAAGTTCAATGCCAACGCGTGGTCGGGGCGCGTCGAGGGCGGCTATCGTTTTGTCAGCCAAGGCTTTGGCTGGACGCCATACGCTGCCGGGCAGTTCACGACGTTCGAACTGCCGGCTTACACCGAGCAGGCGATTGTTGGCGCCAACACATTTGCACTCGCCTACAACGCCAAGAGCGTCACTAGCACCCGCAGCGAACTCGGCCTCCGCACGGACAAATCATTCGCGGTGCCGAACGGCATCTTCACGCTGCGCGGCCGCGCCGCCTGGGCGCATGATTACAACCCGGATCGTTCAATCGGCGCCACGTTCCAGACGCTGCCGGGTGCCAGCTTCGTCGTCAATGGCGCGCGGCAAGCCGCCGACGCGGCGCTGGTGACCGGTTCCGCCGAAATGAAATGGCTCAACGGCTGGTCGATCGCAGGCACGTTTGAAGGCGAATTCTCGAAGGTGACCGAGAGCTACGCCGGCAAGGGCGTGGTGCGCTACGCTTGGTGAGGTGGGCAGGGAGGACGCATTGCCCTCCGCGCCGCGTTCGCCTAAGTCCGTCGGACTGCCGTTTACCAATGGTAGACGTTAATCTTGCCGCTTAAGACTGTCTCAATCCGCAATAATTATTGAGTAGGTGGGCGGCGGCGTTTCCCGTTAAGGGAACATGGCGTTGCTTCGGCAATTTTTCGACGATTTGGGGATATTAAACCGCATGTGCGGCATTGTCGGCATTCTCGGACGCGCTCCGGTCGCGGAGCAGTTGGTGGATTCGCTCAAACGCCTGGAATATCGCGGCTATGATTCGGCCGGCGTCGCCACGTTGGAGGGCGACCATCTGGCGCGGCGCCGCGCCGAGGGCAAACTGAAAAACCTCGAAAAGCGGCTGGAGGCCGAACCGCTCGCCGGCCATACCGGGATCGGACATACCCGCTGGGCCACCCATGGCCGGCCGACCGAGAACAACGCGCACCCGCACGCGACCGAACGCGTCGCCGTGGTCCATAACGGCATCATCGAGAATTTTCGCGAACTCCGCGAGGCGCTGGAGAAAAAGGGCGCGGTCTTCAAGACCGAAACCGATACCGAGATCGTGCTGCATCTGGTCGACAATCTGCTCGGCCAGGGCGTAGGCCCCGTCGAAGCGGTGAAAGCGGCGCTGTCGCAGCTGCGCGGCGCGTTCGCGCTCGGCTTCATCTTCGCCGGCGACAATGACCTGATGATCGGCGCCCGCAACGGCCCGCCGCTCGCGATCGGTCACGGCGACGGCGAAATGTATCTGGGGTCGGACGCGATTGCGCTCGGGCCGCTGACCAACACCGTCAGCTATCTCGAGGACGGCGACTGGGTGGTGCTGACGCGCAAGGGCGCCACCATCTACGACAAGGACAATGCGATCGTTCATCGCGACGCGATCAGGCACACGGCGTCGAGTTCGCTGGTCGACAAGGCGAACTACCGCCACTTCATGGCCAAGGAAATCCACGAGCAGCCGGAAGTGGTCGGCCATACGCTGGCGCGCTACGTCGACATGGCGACTGACCGCGTGATGCTGCCGGTGACGCTGCCGTTCGATTTCAGGGGTGTGCAGCGCATCGCGATCGTCGCCTGCGGCACCGCGAGCTATGCCGGCCATATCGCCAAATACTGGTTCGAGCGGCTCGCCCGCGTGCCGGTCGAGGTCGATGTCGCCTCGGAATTCCGTTACCGCGAGGCGCCGCTGCGCAAGGGCGATCTGGCGATCTTCATCTCGCAGTCCGGCGAGACCGCCGACACGCTGGCGGCGCTGCGTTATGCGAAGTCGCAGGGCGTCCACACGCTGTCCGTGGTCAACGTACCGACCTCGACGATCGCGCGCGAGAGCGAAACCGTGCTGCAGACGCTGGCGGGGCCCGAGATCGGCGTCGCCTCGACCAAGGCGTTCACCTGCCAGCTGATGGTCCTGGCTGCGCTGGCCGTTGCCGCCGGCAAGGCGCGTGGCGAATTGTCCGACGAGGACGAGACCAAGCTGGTCCATGGCCTCGTCGAGGTTCCCCGCCTGATGGCGGCGGCGCTGACGACCGAACTGCAGATCGAAAAGCTGGCGCGCGACATCGCCAAATGCCGCGACGTGCTCTATCTCGGCCGCGGCACCAGCTACCCTCTGGCGCTGGAAGGCGCGCTGAAGCTGAAGGAAATCTCCTACATCCACGCCGAGGGCTATGCCGCCGGCGAGCTCAAGCACGGCCCGATCGCGCTGATCGACGAGAACATGCCTGTCGTGGTGATCGCGCCGCATGACCGGGTGTTCGAAAAGACCGTCTCCAACATGCAGGAGGTCGCCGCCCGCGGCGGCAACATCATCCTGATGACCGACGCCAAGGGCGCTGCCGAGGCGACCATCGAATCCCTGGTCACCATCGTGCTGCCCGACATGGCCGCGACCTTTACGCCCATGGTCTATGCGGTTCCGGTGCAGCTGCTGGCCTATCATACCGCCGTAATCATGGGCACCGACGTCGATCAGCCGCGAAATCTGGCCAAATCGGTCACGGTCGAATAGCCGCAGGGGCGTGCTTGCCGGCATCTCGGGCCTTCAAAAACCTGCTAGGATGGCTTAGCTGGAACAAGACCGGCTGCCCCCGCGACCTGGAACCGCAATGAATCCCCAAGATCTGCCCCCGTCCGACCCGGCCGACGTCCCGCCGGAAGCCCCTCGCGGGCTAATGGCCCGTTTTCGCAACTATTTCCTCACCGGCCTCGTGGTCGCCGGACCGATCGCAATTACCTTTTACCTGACCTGGTGGTTCGTCACCTGGGTCGACGGCCTGGTGCGGCCGTTCGTGCCCATTGCCTACCGGCCGGAAACCTATCTGCCCTTCGGGCTGCCGGGTTCCGGGTTGGTCATCGCCGTGGTGGCGCTGACGCTGCTGGGTTTTCTGACCGCGAACCTGATCGGGCGAACGCTGGTCGATCTTGGCGAACGGCTGCTCGGCCGCATTCCGGCGGTGCGCGCGATCTATCGCGGCGTCAAGCAGGTGTTCGAGACCTTGTTCTCGGGGAAGGGGTCGAGCTTCCGCCGCGTCGGCCTGGTCGAGTTTCCCTCGCCGGGCATGTGGTCGATCGTGCTTATCTCGCAATCGCCGAGCGTGGAGATCTCCAGTCGTCTTCCCAGCAATGACGAGCACATTTCGGTGTTCCTGCCGTGCGCGCCGAACCCGACCACGGGGTTCTTCTTCTACGTGCCGAAGAGCAAGATCCTCGAAATCGACATGAGCGCCGAAGACGCCGCAACCCTGATCATGTCCTGCGGCGTGGTGCAGCCCGGCTCCGATCCGCAGAAGAAGATCGCGGCCTTGGCCGCGACGGCACAGGCCGCGCAAGCAGCGCGTGCCGCCAACGCCGCGAATGCAGCCACACTGCAGCCGGCGAAGGTGGAGTAGGGCACCGCGCCAGGCGTCTACTCCTCCTCATCCTGAGGAGCGGCGCGCCTTCGCCGCGTCTCGAAGGATGCAGGCCCATCTGTGGCCTCATGGTTCGAGACGGCGCAAGGGCGCCTCCTCACCATGAGGAGAACCAGTCACCCCGCCCCGATCAGCGGGATCGCTTCATCGCGCTCGTACAAATACAGCAAACAGCGCAGCGCTTCGCCGCGGTCGCCTTTGAGTTTCGGATTGTCCTTCATGATCCGCAGCGCTTCGTCGCGGGCCTGGGTGATGAGCTGGCCGTGGACTTCGGAGCGGGCGATGCGGTAGCCGGGCAGGCCGCTCTGCCGGATGCCGAGCACGTCGCCTTCGCCGCGCAGTTTCAGATCTTCCTCGGCGATCCGGAATCCGTCTGACGTTTCGCGGATCACTTTCAGCCGCGCGGTGGACATCTCGTTGAGTGGCTCCTTGTAGAGCAACAGGCAGGTGGACGCCTCCGACCCGCGGCCGATGCGGCCGCGCAATTGATGCAACTGGGCGAGGCCAAAGCGTTCGGCATTCTCGATCACCATGATGGATGCTGCGGGGACGTCGACGCCGACTTCGACCACGGTGGTGGCGACCAGGAGGCCGATTTCGTGGACGGCAAACTGCGCCATCACGCGGTCCTTTTCGGTGCCCTTCATCTGGCCGTGGACGAGGCCGACGCGGTCCCCAAAACGCTGCTGCAGCCGCTCGAACCGCTCGGTGGCGTTGGTGAGGTGCTCGATGCCCTCGGCCTCGGACTCTTCCACGAGCGGACAGATCCAGTAGACCAGTTTTCCCGCCTTGAGCGCACGGCCGACGCCGTCGATGACTTCGTCGAGCCGGCTGTTGGGAACGGTGCGGGTATCGATCGGCTGCCGGCCGGCCGGCTTTTCGCGCAGTTCCGAGACGTCCATGTCGCCGAAATAGGTCAGCACCAGCGTGCGCGGGATCGGCGTCGCGCTGAGCACGAGAACATCGACGGCCTCGCCTTTGTTGGTAAGCGCGAGGCGCTCGCGCACGCCAAAACGATGCTGTTCGTCGACCACGGCGAGCGCCAGCGATTTGAAGATCACGTCGTCCTGGATCAGCGCGTGGGTGCCGACCAAAAAGTCGATCTCGCCGGCTTCCAGCTGGGCAAGGATTTCGCGCCGCTCCTTGCCCTTTTCGCGCCCCGTGAGGATCGCCACCCGCATGCCGGCCCGTTCGGCCAACGGCGTGATGGTCTTGATGTGCTGGCGGGCCAGGATTTCGGTCGGCGCCATCAATGCTGCCTGCTTGCCCGCCTCGGTCACGGCGGCGGCCGCGAGCAGGGCGACCACCGTCTTGCCCGAACCGACGTCGCCCTGCAGCAGCCGCAGCATCCGCACCGGCTGGCGCAAATCATCGGTGATGGCGGCGACTGCGTCGCGCTGCGACTTGGTAAGTGCATAAGGCAGCGCGTCGATGATCCTGCTGCGCAGATGGCCGTCGCCGGCATGGCGGTCACCGGCCGGACGGCGCAATTGCGCGCGCACCAGTGCCAGCGCCAGTTGACCCGCCAAAAGTTCGTCGAAGGCGAGCCGCGACCAGAACGGGCCATCCGGGAGGATGTCCGTGAGCTCGACCGGGACATGGACACGGGTGAACGCTTCCCGGATGGGCGGGAAGTGGCAGCGGCGGACGACTTCCGGACTGATCCATTCGGGTAGTTCGGGGAGCTTTTGCAGCGCCTGGGCGACCGCGCGGCGCAGCGAGCCGAGCGCGAGGCCTTCGGTCAGCGGATAGACCGGATCGATGCCGGTCAGTTTCGCGAAGGCCGCTTCATCCACGACGTTGGTGGGGTGCACGATCTGGGGAATCCCGTCGTACATTTGCAAGGTGCCGGAGACGTAGCGCTTCTCGCCTACGGGAAGCAGCTTTTCGACATAACCGGGCTTGGCGCGGAAGAACGTCAGCACCACGTCGCCGGTGTCGTCGCTGGCGTAGACGAGATAGGGCGCGCGCGAATTGCGCGGCGGCGGCGGCCGGTGGCGATCGACGGTGACTTCCAGCGTCACCACGGTTCCCTGCACGGCTTCACGGATTTTTGGCCGCGCGCGGCGATCGATCACGCTGGCCGGCAGATGCAGCAGCAGATCGACCAGCCGCGGCGTCTCGCTGCGGCCGAGCAGATAGCGCAGCAATTTGTCCTGCTTCGGCCCGACGCCAGGAAGCGTCGTGACCGGAGCAAACAGCGGATTGAGCAGAGGAGGGCGCATTAGAAAGCCTAAGACCGTTTTCTATCGTCATGCCCGGCCATAGTAGTCTGCCTGGCGCAGACTACGTACACTTGTCTGCGCTGCCGGGCATCCACGTCTTTTTTTGTGGCCAACACGTGGATGGCCGGCATAGGCGAGCGTAAGCGACGCCGTCCTTTGGACGGCTATGCCCGGCCATGACGATTTGCCTAGCGGCGAAGCGCAGAACAGGTACTGACATCTGCCATTCCTATCGCTATATCAACCCCGCCCGGCACGTCCGGGCTTTTGGCGTTCGGATGGGAATGGGACAATGACGGGTTCGACACGATCGAGCGATGGGCTCGATGACCGCCGCAAGCGGCTTTTGTTTCGCTGCTGGCATCGCGGCACCCGTGAGATGGATCTCATCCTGGGGCGCTTTGCCGATGCCGAGATCGCTGATCTGTCTGATGCCGACATGGCCGAACTGGAACGGCTGCTCGAGGTGCCCGATCCCGATCTCTATGCCGCGCTGACGGGCGAAAAGCCGCTCGATCCCGAATACGCCAGCCCGCTGTTCGATCGCATCAAGGCGCGTCGCGCCGTGGACCACGACGCATGAAGTCACCTGTGAAATCTCCTGCCGCGCTATTGGCCCCGGGCCGGGCGCTGACCTTTGCCAATGTCGCCGAGGGCGCGGAAGGGCTGGTTGTCGCCGATCTCGCACGCGCGGTCGCCGCCAAGCCGAAGCCGCCGGCGGTGAGCCTTGCGGTGGTGTGCCGTGACGGTCCCCGCATGCAGCAATTGGCGCGTGCGCTGGAGTTCTTCGCGCCCGATTTGCCGGTCATGCAGTTTCCGGCCTGGGACTGCCAGCCCTATGACCGCGTGTCGCCGCATGGCGGCGTCCTGGCGCAGCGCCTGACCACGCTGGCGCGGCTGTCGCGGCTTGCCGGCAGCGACAAGCCACTGATCGTGCTGACCACGGTGAACGCCATCGTTCAGCGCGTTCCGGCGCGCGAGGTGGTGGCGGCGCAGGCGCTGTCGGTGGCGCCCGGCCACGTCGTGCCGATGGACTCCATCGTCGCCTGGCTGGAGCATAATGGCTACAACCGGTCCTCGACGGTGCGCGAGCCCGGCGAATACGCCGTGCGCGGCGGCATTCTCGACCTGTTTCCGGCCGGGCTCGACCAGCCGGTGCGGTTCGATTTCTTCGGCGACAGTTTGGAATCGATCCGCACGTTCGACGCCGAAACCCAGCGCACGCTGCTCGACATGCGCGCGCTCGACCTGGTGCCGGTGTCGGAATTCCAACTGGTCACCGAAACCATCCGCCGCTTTCGCATGGGCTATGTCGCGACCTTCGGCGCGCCGCAGCGCGACGATCTGCTCTATGAAGCCGTCAGCGAAGGCCGCCGCCATCCCGGCATGGAGCACTGGCTGCCGCTGTTCCAGGAGCGAATGGACACGCTGTTCGACTATCTCGACGGCGCTCCGGTCGCGATCGAACCGCAGGGCGAGGACGCGGCGCGGGAACGCTTCAAGCAGATCGCGGACTATTACGAAGCAAGGCGCGAGGCGCTGGAGCATCCCGGCGGCGGCGCGATCTACAAGCCTTTGCCGCCCGACCGGCTCTATCTGAGCGAAGTGGAGTGGGCGACACGATTGGAGGAAGCCGCGCTGGCGCGGCTGACGCCGTTCGCGGTGCCCGACGGCAGTTCTGACGTGTTCGATGCCGGCGCACGGCAGGGGCGCAACTTTACGCCGGAGCGCGCCGATAGCTCCGTTAACGTGTTCGAAGCCGTTGTGGCGCACGTGCTGGCGTTGCAGGCGCAGCGCAAGAAGGTCGTGATCACGCTGTGGAGCGAGGGCTCGCGCGACCGCATGGGCAGCATGCTGCGTGACCACAAGCTGCTCAACCTCACCAGCGTCAACACCTGGCGAACGGTGCAGGCGACCCCGCGCAACGAGGCGATGCTGGCGGTGGTCGGCATGGAATCCGGTTTCGAGACCGACGACGTAGCCGTCATCAGCGAACAGGACATTCTCGGCGACCGCCTGGTGCGGCCGCGCAAGGCGAGCCGCAAGCTCGACAATTTCATCTCGGAAGTCACGAGTCTGGCCGCCGGCGATCTCGTGGTTCATGTCGAGCACGGCATTGGCCGCTTCATCGGGCTGCAGACGCTGGAAGTCTCCGGCGCGCCGCATGACTGCCTCGAGCTGCATTACGCCGCCGAAACCAAACTGTTCCTCCCCGTCGAAAACATCGAGCTGCTGTCGCGCTACGGCTCCGACCACGCCAATGTCGAACTGGACAGGTTGGGCGGCGGCGGCTGGCAGGCGCGAAAAGCAAAACTCAAGAACCGCATCCGCGAGATTGCGGGCGAACTGATCAAGATCGCGGCCGAGCGCCATCTGCACGAAGCGCCGAAAATGCCGGTGCAGGCCCATGTCTATGACGAGTTCTGCGCACGCTTCCCCTATGAAGAGACCGAGGACCAGCTTGGCGCCATCACGTCCACGCTGAAAGACCTCGAAAGCGGCCGTCCGATGGACCGCCTGATCTGCGGCGACGTCGGCTTCGGCAAGACCGAGGTGGCGCTGCGCGCCGCCTTTGCGGTCGCGCTCGACGGCAAGCAGGTCGCCGTGGTGGTGCCGACCACGCTGCTGGCGCGGCAGCACAGCAAGACCTTTACCGAGCGTTTTCGTGGCTTCCCGGTCAATGTCGCACAGGCCTCGCGGCTGGTGGCGGCGAAGGAACTGACGCAAGTCAAGAAGGGGCTGTCGGAAGGCAATGTCGACATTGTGGTCGGCACCCATGCGCTGCTCGGCAAGGCGATCAAGTTCAGGGATCTCGGCCTCCTGATCGTCGACGAGGAACAACACTTCGGCGTCAGCCACAAGGAACGGCTGAAGCAATTGCGCGCGCAGGTCCATGTGCTGACGCTGAGCGCGACGCCGATTCCCCGTACGCTGCAACTGGCGCTGACCGGCGTGCGCGACCTCTCGATCATCGCCTCGCCGCCGGTCGATCGCCTCGCGGTACGCACCTTCGTGGCGCCGCATGATCCGCTGATGATCCGCGAGGCGCTGCTGCGTGAACGCTACCGCGGCGGGCAGGCGTTTTATGTGGTGCCTCGCATCGAGGATCTCGCGAGCGTAAAAGACTTCCTCGACAAGACCGTGCCGGAGATGAAAGTCGCTGTCGCCCATGGTCAGATGCCGCCGACCGTGATCGAAGACATCATGTCGGCGTTCTACGACGGCAAATACGACGTCCTGCTCTCGACCACGATCGTCGAGTCCGGGCTCGACATTCCCTCGGCCAATACGCTGATCGTGCACCGCGCCGACATGTTTGGCCTGGCGCAGCTCTATCAGCTGCGCGGCCGGGTGGGGCGCTCGAAACTGCGCGCCTATGCACTGTTCACGCTGCCGGCGCAGCAGAAGATCACCGGACAGGCCGAGCGGCGGCTCAAGGTGCTGCAGTCGCTGGAGACACTGGGCGCCGGCTTCCAGCTCGCGTCGCACGACCTCGACATCCGCGGCGCCGGCAACCTGCTCGGCGAGGAACAGTCCGGCCACATCAAGGAAGTCGGCTTCGAGCTTTATCAATCGATGCTGGAAGAGGCGATCCTCAACCTCAAGGCCGGTGTGGTCGAGCCCGCGGCCGACCGCTGGTCACCGCAGATCACCATCGGCATGCCCGTGCTGATCCCGGAGGATTACGTCAACGACCTCGCGGTACGGCTGTCGCTGTACCGCCGGCTCGCCGATCTTGAGACCGACGAGGAGATCGACAATTTCGCCGCCGAAATGCGCGACCGTTTCGGCGTGCTGCCGGACGAGGTGCGCTATCTGTTCAAGGTCGCCGCGATCAAGGCCTATTGCCGAAGGGCCAATGTCGAGAAGGTCGATGCCGGACCGAAGGGCGCCGTCATCAGCTTCCGCGACAACAAGTTCGCGCAGCCGGACCGGCTGGTGTTCTTCATCCGCCAGCACGGCCAGGCCGCCAAGGTGCGGCCCGACATGAAGGTGGTGTTCCTGCAGGTATGGAAGACGCCGGAAGAACGGCTGATGGGCACGACGGAGATCTTGCGGCAGCTCGCCAATCTCGCGGAGAACAAGAAGGCGGCGTAGCGTTTCGATCGTGTCCCGGACGCGGCGCAGCGTGCAACGCTGCTCCGCAGAGCCGGGACCCACATCCGCCCCGTGCCAGTCATGTGGACCCCGGTTCTGCAACGCATCGCCATAGCGCGTCGAAGACGCGCGTGAACGCGCTTTTGATGCTGCATTGCGCCCGGGGAACGCAACAGCCGAAGAACATTCACGACGCGGCGCGATGCGCCTCTTCGCCGAGGCGCGCGAGCAGCGCCTTCGCGGAATCCTTCGAGTCCAGCGTCGCGACCGTTACGGTTGGTTCTGCGCGCGTGTCGCGCTTGCCATGGCTGGTGTGGCGCATCACGCTGGAGAGCCGCCGCGCGATCGTATGTGCGGTCTTGAGGTCGGTCTCGGCGAAGGCGACCACGACCGATCCGTCATCGCAAACGGCGCCAAAATCCATCTGCCGCATCAGGCGGCTGATGATCCGCGCGCCGTCGAACTGGGCGCGGGGATGGGCGGGATCGAAGGCGAAGCGCGCGACCGACAGGCCGCCGCCGCGTTGCTGGGTCTGGTAGACGGCGCTGGCGAAGTCGCGCTCGAAGGCTGATGGCGTAAGCAGGCCGGTGCGGGCGTCGATCAAACCCTCGGCGTCGATCGAGCGCAGGGTCCGGCTCAGATGCGCTTCGAAGGCATGCTGGCGGATCAGCGGCAACGCGGTCGCCACCATTTGTGCGGGCTCGCCCAAGAGGATTTCGAGGTTCGGCAATTCATAGGCCGGCAACAGATCGCCTGACGTCACCACCACCGGCAGATGGCGGAAGCGGGCGTCTTCCGCCAGCACGGTCAGGAAAGCATCGACCACGCGCGGGCTAAAGCCTTCGCTGAGCACGATGCCGTCGATGTCGCGGGTATTGAGATGTTTCGCCGCAGCCTCGATGCTCAGGGCGCCGACCACGCCGGTTTGCTCGCCGAGCGAGACCGACAGCGTGGGGTAGGCGCCGCCGCGGCCAACCAGCAGCACCGTGGCGTCCCGGAAGGTGTCGATGTCCGAGAGCGCGATCCGGGTGGCCGGCACCAGCCGGCGCATCACGGTCGCGTGCAGCGAGCGGACACGCAGCGCCGCGCGCAGGCGCGCGACGAGGCGGCTGGAATCTCCGAGTTCTTGTGAATTTTGGCTCTGGAAAAACGGAATGGCGTTTTCAGGCAACGTTCCCTGCGGATCGACCGCGATCAGCGGCAGGTAAGGTTGGTGGGCGGCGATCGGCGCGGCCAATGCGGCAAGAGTGGTCGGATCTACGTCGGACGTGGCGGCCAATACCGCGGCCGGCTGCATCTGTTCGACCGCGCGCACCGCATCCGCCCATTCGGCCTCGACGACCGGAAACAGCTTTGCGACATCGAGCGCTGCGGCAAACGACGGCCGCCTTGCGGTCGATACGACGAGGATCGGGCCTTGCTGGGACATCTGACAACTCGGATCAAGCGCGCGACGTATGAGAGCGCGATCCTAGTTTGCCGGGCTTAATGTGGCGTCAACGCAAGCCGCCAGATTGCGTTCAGGTGGAGTTGGCTCGGTCGCGAAACGCTTCGACCATCAACGGGTTAAGCCCGAGTTCCGTCAGAGCGTCGCGGGCGCGGGCGTTGTCCTGGGCGCGGCCGGCGAGCCGATGGCCGCTAAGGCGATCCGGCAATGCCGTGAGCAGCGCGCCTTGTCCGAGCCGCCGGGCCCATTCCTGCAGATCCTGCGCCAGGAAGCGGTAGCCGCCGACCGCCATGATGCCGGACGGCGGCGCTGTTATGTTGATGGCGCCGGTCGAGCGGTCGAGCCGCGCGGAATAATCGGTGTCGACGTAATCGCGCGGCGGGGCCGCGATCAGCGAGTCGCTGGGTGGCGGCGGCGGCGCGTAGGCCGCGACCGGGATCATCGGTCCGCGCAGTCCCAGGGTACCCCGCGGCGTCAGCAGGATGTCGCCCGCGATCGAGGAGCCCGGCAGTTCGCGCGGCGCGCCGTGCGGTCCTGACTTGATCAGGGCCGGCGAACCGTCGTCCGAAATCCTGCGCGCCCCGAACAAACCGACTTCGCCGAACAGATAGACGTCGGTCAGCGTTGCCTGCTGGGCCGACCAGGACGCGCTCGACATCACCTGTTCCGGCGCGCGCCACAAGCCGATGACGTTGCGCAGGGAGGGCAGGCTGCCCGCGAGGTCGAGTTCGTCCAGCCGCAGCGCCAGTTGGGCCGGGGCAATCAGCGTGTCGCAGGCATGCTCGTTGACCTGCTGCTCCATCACTTCTTCGTCGAAGGGATGGTGCAACACCAGCGTTCCGCCCGACAGCAGCCACACCGTCAGCGTCGATGCGAGGCCGGCAAACGACATCGGCGAAAACGCCGACAGGATCGTGGCGCCCTGCGGCACGTCGCTTTCGAGCGAGACCGATAGCCCTCCGGCGATCAGGCCGAGGTGGGCGCGCGGCACGGGCCGGAAACCGTCCGAGGTCAGATCGAACGAGATCAGCGCCGCCTTGCGGCCATCCTGGATCACCGCGCGCGCCGTTGTCGATTCCCGAAGGATCGCGTTGTCAAGCGAGGCCATCCCTTCCGGCAAATCGGTGCCGAAGCCGCAGACATGGCGGATCGAAAACGCTTCGGCCGCGGCATTCATGGCCAGATCCGAATAGACGATGCCATCGACCTTGCTTGTGGTGACGATCGCGCGCGCCGCGGTGCGGTTGAGCGCCATGGTCAGTTCCGACTGCCGCCACAGCAAGGGCAGCACAGCGACCACCAGTCCGGCGCGATAGGCGGCCAGAATTGTCAGCGCGAATTCGATAGTATTCGGCAGCTGAACGGCGACGACGGAGTTGGCGGGCAATCCGGATTCGATGAAATGCGCAGCCAGCGCGGAAATGGCGCGGTCGGCCTGCGCGTAGGTGAGACGCTTCGGCGTCTGCCCGGTGACGCGCTGCTTGTTCGGCGGATCGACCAGCGCCATAGCATCCGGCTGCCGTGCCAGCGACCGCTTGAACAACGTATCGAGCGTGGGCGAAGCGGCTGGCTGGGTCACGGCGTCACATCGATGGCTTGCGTCATTTGGTTTGCGCGTCCGGTCTGTGCCACCACGTTTCCGGCAGGTAGCCCGTCAAAGCGATGGTTGAAGGCCGTTCTACCCGATTCCATCGCGCGATCCATTGCTCGGCGACGTTAAACAACGGGATAGCGTAGAAGCCCGACATCAGGGTCCGGTCCAGCGCGCGCACCGCCGAGACGAATTCCGGCCGCTCGCGGGCCTCCAGCAGCGCCGCGATCAGGGCGTCGATCGCCGGATCCTTTGCGCCCATGTAGTTCCTTGTGCCGGATATATCGGCGGCCTGGCTGCCCCAATAGAACGACTGCTCGTTGCCGGGTGACAGCGACTGGTCCCAGCGGTTCTGCAGCATGTCGAACTCGTAGCCGAGCCGGCGCTGGTCGAATTGCACCGGATCGACCGCGCGCACGCTGGCCTCGATGCCGGCGCGTTTGAGGTCTCTGGCGTAGGCCAGCGCGATCCGTTCCTGGTCGCGCGTCGTGACCAGGATCTCGAAGGTGAGGGGTGTTTTGGTCGCGCGCTGGCGCAGCACGGTGCCGTCGAGCACGTAGCCGGCCTCGGACAGCAGAGCGAGGGCGGCCCGCAGCGCCGCGCGGTCGCGGCCCGAACCGTCTGACATGGGCAGGCGGAAGCTGCCGTCGAGAATGTCAGGCGGAATATGCGCGAGGTACGGCTTCAACAGTTCGCGCTCGCGCGCATCGGCGGCGCGGCCATAGGCTGACAATTCCGACCCGGCGAAGAAGCCTCCGGCACGCGTATAGAGGCCGAAGAAGTAGTTGCGGTTGATCCATTCGAAATCGAACAGCAGCGTCAGCGCGCGCCGCACGCGGACGTCGGAAAACAGCGGACGGCGGGTGTTGAACACCAAATACTCCGACGGCTGCGGCATCCCCGGCTTGATGGTGTCGCGGATCAGCTCGCCGCTGCGGGCGGCCGGGAAATCATAGCCGTCGTGCCAGCGCAGCGGCTCGGCCTCATTGCGGAAATCGTACAGACCGCGCTTGAAGGCCTCGAACTGGCCGTTGGACTCGCGGTAGTAATCGAACCGTATCTCGTCGAAGTTCCACAGGCCCCGGTTCGCCGGCAGGTCACGGCCCCAATAGTCGGGATTGCGCGTCAGCGTGACGCTGGCGCCGGGTCGCACCGCAGTGACGCGGTAGGGACCGGAACCGACCGGTCCCGTCATCGTGGTTTCTTCAAAGGTTTCGGGATCGACGGCATGGCGCGGCAATATCGGCATCAGGCCGAGGATCAGCGGCAGTTCGCGGTCGGGCGCGCCGCCGAAATCGAACCTGACGGTGAGCGGGTCGGGCGCCTCGGCCTTGGCGACCTTGGCGTAATACTGGCGGTGGTTGGGGCGGCCGCGGTCGCGCAGCAGCGCCCAGGAAAACAGCACGTCGTCGGCCACGACCGGCTTGCCATCCGAGAACCGCGCCCGGGGATCGAGATGGAACGTGACATAGCTTCTGACGTCGTCGGTCTCGACGCTCCTGGCGAGCAGGCCGTAGAGCGTGAAGGCCTCGTCATTGCCGCGGCTCATCAGGCTCTCGACGACAAAGCCCCTGATCTGCTGCAGGGCGAGGCCCCGGACGATGAACGGATTGAGGCTGTCGAAGGTGCCAAGCAGACCCCAGACCAGCCGGCCGCCCTTCGGCGCATCCGGATTGGCGTAGGGCATGTGGGCAAAATCGGCGGGCAGGGCCGGCGCGCCATGCATGGAGATGGCATGGCTTTCACCGGCGCGGGCCCTGCCCGCGAGCGCCATCGGCACCAGGCCGAGCGCCAGCACAACGCTGGCGAGAATACCAAGCCGGATACGTCCAAAGGCTAACATCGGCACGCGCGGATTTGATTCGGAATGACACACCAGCGAGCTTTACCATAGGCCTTGACCATAGGCCTTGGTGTCCACCGGGACCGCAGCCAAAGATACTTGTCGGCATTGATCTTTTCGTCTGCCGCTGTATTGAAGGCGTGCAATTGGTCAGGGCGTGGCGCTGTCACGTATCCGCCTCAATTGACTAGGAGACAGCCGCCCAAACGGCTAGGTGTCGGTGCCTGCAGCGGTTTCGGGCGCTCCCGTTCAGAAAGGGTTTTCCGCAATGAATTTCCGTATTTTGGCCGTCCGGCCGCGTGGGCGGGTTGCCGCCTTGTTGGCGGCGACGGCATTGTCGGCGCTCGTTGCGAGCGCGCAGGCCCAGACCCCGGCTCCGGCCCCCGGTGCCCCCGCAGCGGCGCCCAAGGAGGCCCCGAAGGCCGCTCCCAAGGCTGCCCCGAAAGCCGCTCCGAAGGCTCAGGCGCCTGCCGCCCCGAACGCCCAGCCGGCCCCGCCGGCCGCTGCCGGCGGCGCTCCCCCCGCAGGCGGTCAGACGCAGGACCAGCAGGTCCAGCTGATCTATGCGCCCTGGACCAAATTCTGCCTCAAGGGGCAGGACGCCGGCGCCAAGCAGGTCTGCTTCACCGGCAAGGACGGGCGCATCGAGTCCGGCCAGCCGGTCATCGCGGCCGTCATCATCGAGCCGGAAGGCGAGCCGAAGAAGATCCTGCGCGTGACGCTGCCGCTCGGCATGCAGCTCGTGCACGGCACCCGCGTCATCGTCGATGCCAATCCCCCGGCGCAGAGCCCCTATGTGATCTGCTTCCAGAATGGTTGCATGTCGGACTACGAAGTGACCCCGGAACTGCTGGCCAACTTGAAGAAGGGCCAGAACCTGGTGGTCCAGGCGATCAACTCCAACGGAGCGCCGCTCACGCTGCCGCTGCCGCTCGCCGAATTCGCCAAGGCCTATGACGGCCCGCCGACCGACCCCAAGGAATTCGAAAAGACCCAGCAGAAGTTGCAGGAAGAGCTGCAGAAGCGGGCTGAAGAAGCTCGCAAGAAGCTCGAGGCCAACCCGCCCGCTGGCGGCGCGCCGGGCAATGCCAATCCGGCGGCCAAGTAACGCCGCTTCGATCGACAAACAAAAAGGCGCCCGGTCCGGGCGCCTTTTTCGTTCAGGGGACGACCAGTCAGTCGTCGTTCCCCAGATGCTGCGCAGTGCCAAAAGCGCGTTTACGCGCGTCTTTGACGCGCTATGGTGATGCGCTGCTGATCCGGGGTCCAGATGGGTCCCCCGATGCGCAATTGCGCATCTGAGCTCTGCGGAGCAGCGTGAAGGACGCTGCACCGCGTCCGGGACACGCGACTAATTCAGCGAGGGATTGCGCGGACGGTAGCCGCCGGACTTGTCCTTGACGAAGATCTCGGCGACCTGCGAATGCCGGATCGGTTCGCCGGACTCGTCGGGCAGCAGGTTCTGCTCGGAGACATAGGCGACGTATTCGGAGTCCGAATTCTCCGCCAGCAGATGATAGAACGGCTGATCCTTGTGCGGCCGAACGTTCTCAGGGATCGACAACCACCATTCCTCGGTATTGTTGAATACCGGATCGATGTCGAAAATCACGCCCCGGAATGAAAACACCCGGTGACGGACGATCTGACCGATCTGGAATTTGGCGGTGCGCGCTTTAATCATATCTCGTCGAATAGACCATGATTGTGGCCGATGCTAGGGGCAAAAGCTTGATTACCTCTCAAGTCCAGCTGGCACATCCGGCGCCAGCACGCGGAAAACGTTGAAGAAAAGACCCCCATTGCATGGCTGATATCCTCAATCTGGCGATTCCCTATTTCGGGGTGATCTTCATCGGCTTTGCCTGCGGCAAGACCAGGGGGCTGCCGGAGGCGGGGCTGGCCTGGATGAATTTCTTCCTGCTCTACGTCTCGCTGCCGGCCCTGATGTTCGGCATCATGGCCAAGACGCCGTTTTCGGAACTCAACAACCCGCCATTCCTGATTGCGACCACGCTCGGGACCGTGATCGCCTTCGTCGCGGCCGTTGTGACGGGCCGGGTCATCGGCGAATTGTCGCTGCGCAAGGCCACTTTGGCCGGGCTGGCCGGCGCCTATGGCAATATCGGCTATATGGGCCCGGGGCTGGCGCTCGCCGTGCTCGGCACCAAGGCGGCGGCGCCGACCGCGCTGATTTTTTGTTGCGACAGCATTTTCCTGTTTTCGATCGTACCTATCCTGATCGCGTTCACCGATCGCGAGCATCGCTCGCTGCTGCACACGCTCGGCATCGTGGTGCGGCAGATCGTGCTCAACCCGCTGATCATGTCGGCCGGCGCCGGCGCGCTTGCCGCGGCGCTGCATTTTCGTCCCCCCGTCGCGATCGACAACACGCTGGTGTTTTTGCAGAACGCCGCGGCACCGACGGCGCTGTTCGTGCTGGGTGTCACCGTCGCGTTGCGCCCGTTCGATCGCGTGCCCTGGGAGGTGCCCGGCGTGATCGCGGTCAAATTGTTGATCCATCCGCTGATCGTGTTCGGTCTGATGCTGCTGTTCGGACCGTTCGCGCAGCCCTGGGCCGCCACCGCGGTCCTGATGGCGTCACTGCCGCCGGCGCTCAACGTGTTCGTGATCGCGCGGCAGAACAACACCTGGATCGAGCCGGCGTCGGTCGCCGTCCTGATCGGCACCTTCGCCTCCGTCGTCACGCTGACCAGCGTGATGTGGTTCATCCAGAGCGGACGGCTGGCGCTGCCTTAACCAGGGCGCGGACTCATCAGCCTGCATTTCCGAGATTGCCCCTAACCGGACATGCCGCAGACATGCCAAATCGACGCGAATGACCCAGCATGGACATGTTCGCTTCGCCTGGGCCTACGACTTGGTCCGGCCGTACCTTGTAAAATGACGAAATGCCAAACATACAATCGCGTGCTTCGATCCTGATCGCAGTAGGTCAGCTACCAAGACCTAATGAATGAGGTGCGATCTGAAGCTTATCAGGATAGTGTTCCCGATCTTCGCTCCCAAGGTCCTTAGCTCATAGCGTGAGCGTTGGAGGCTGCGATGCGGGAGGTTGCGGACTGGCTCAAGGGTCTCGGCCTGGAGCGGTACACGCGCTGCTTCGCTGAGAACGACATCGATCTTTCGATTCTGGGTGACCTGAATGATTCCGATCTCGAAAAGATCGGGGTTGCGTCACTCGGCCATCGCCGCAAGCTTCTCCGCGCTATTGCAGATCTCGCAAATTTAGAGAAACACCCGTCCGCAGCTGCCAGCCTACCAGCCGGCACAGCTGTGGGTGGGCGGCAGCCGGACCTCGCGGAGCGCCGCCAAGTTACTGTGATGTTTTCCGACCTGGTCGGCTCGACGGCGCTTTCCGCGCGCCTGGATCCGGAGGATTTGCGCGAGGTGATTTCCGCGTATCAGAACTGCGTCGCCGAGATCGTGCGGCGCTTCGGCGGCTTCGTCGCGAAGTACATGGGTGACGGCGTGCTCATTTATTTCGGGTATCCGCAGTCGCACGAGGACGACGCTGAGCAAGCTGTGCGGGCGGGCCTAGAGGTGGTTGCGGCAGTGAATGCACTCCAGGCATCCGTTCCACTGCAAACCCGGGTCGGTATTGCGACTGGGCTGGTGGTGGTCGGCGACCTGATTGGATCAGGAGAGGCTCAGGAGCGCAGTATTATCGGCGAGACACCAAACTTCGCTGCGCGCCTGCAAGGGGTCGCAGAGCCTAATATGGTCGTGATCGCCGACAACACGCGAAGGCTTCTCGGCGATCTGTTCGAGCTCGAGGACCTCGGCCTACAAGACCTCAAGGGCATCGTCGGCCCGGCGCGGGCCTGGGCGGCGCTCCGGGAGAGTGCCGTGGAAAGTCGTTTCGAGGCGATGCACGCAACGGGCCTGACCGCTCTGGTCGGACGGGACGAAGAAGGCGAACTGCTGCTTCGGCGCTGGTCCAGAGCAGGGGGCGGCGAAGGCCAGGTCGTGCTGATCTCGGGCGAGGCCGGCATCGGAAAGTCGCGGCTCACGGCCGCATTGCTGGAACGGCTCGCCGGTGAGCCGCACACGCGCCTGCGCTATTTTTGCTCGCCTCAGCACACGGACAACGCGTTTAATCCGATCATCGGTCAGATGGAACGGGCCGCCGGCTTCAGGCACGACGACGCACCGCAGGTGAAGTGCGACAAACTCGACACCCTTCTTGCGCAGGCATCGACGTCGAGCCACGACATTGTGCTGTTTGCCAATATGCTGTCGCTCCCCAACGATGGCCGCTACCCCGCGCTCGGTCTGACCCCCCAGCAACAGCGGCAGAGAACGCTGCAAGCACTCGTTTCTCAGTTGGAGGCTCTGACGCGGCAAAGCCCAGTGCTGATGATCTTCGAGGATGCCCATTGGACCGACCCCACGAGCCTGGAGGTGCTCGGTCTAGTGGTTGAACGTATTCAGGCCCTTCCGGTGCTGCTGATCGTGACATTCCGGCCGGAGTTCGAGCCACCGTGGATCGGGCGGCCTCACGTGACTTCCCTCACCATCAATCGGCTGGCGGAGCGCGAGATCGTCTCCCTGATCGACCGAATCGTCGGCGGCCGGATGCTGCCGGCGGGCATCCGACGGGACATAATCGAGCGCGCCGACGGCATCCCTCTGTTCGTGGAGGAGATGACGAAGGCGGTACTGGAGGCGGAGAGCGAAGGCGAGGCACGGCGGACCGCCGCCGCGGTTCCATCGCCCACCTTGGCGGTGCCTGCAAGCTTGCATGCATCCCTGATGGCGCGGCTCGACCGGCTCGGCGCCGCCAAGGAGGTCGCGCAGAAGGGGGCGGCAATTGGACGCGAATTCTCGTATGCCTTACTGACTGCAGTGACCGGCAAGCCGGACGCGGAGCTCGGATCGGCGCTCGATCGTCTGATTGCGGCCGGTTTGCTGTTCCGGCAGGGCGTGCCGCCGCATGCGACATACCTGTTCAAGCACGCCCTTGTGCAGGACGCGGCCTACGGCACGCTGCTGCGCGAGCCGAGGCGCGCGCTTCACGCCCGCATCGCCAATGCCCTTGAGGGCCAGTTCGCGGACGTCGTGGCAACCCATCCGCAGCTGCTGGCTCATCATTGCACCGAGGCCGGGCTGATCGAGAAGGCCGCGGGCCTGTGGGGCGAGGCGGGGCAACGGTCACTGGCGCGCTCGGCCCTGGTCGAAGGTGCGGCTCAGCTCACACGCGCCATCAACCAGATTACCACCTTACCTACCACGCCCGCGCTGCGCCGTGAACAAATCAAGCTCCAGGTCGCGCTTGCCAATGCGATGATGCACACCAAAGGCTATGCGGCCCCTGAGACAAAGGCTTCTCTCGATCGGGCGCGCCTGTTTATCGAGCGAGCGGAGGCACTCGGAGAGTCTACCGACGACCCATTACTGCTGTTTTCGGTTCTCTATGGCTTCTGGGTTGCGAGTTTTGTGAACTTCAATGGTGATATCTGCTGCGAGCTTGCGCGGCAGTTCCTGGCTCTTGCGGAGAAGCAAGGTGCGACGGTGCCGCTCATGATCGGGCATCGGATCATGGGCAATTCCCTGCTGCTCGCAGGTGACGTCGCAGAGGCCAGGGTGCATTACGATCGGGGAGCCGCACTTTACAATCCAGCCGAGCATCGGCCACTGGCGATGCGGTTTGGACAAGACATCGAAGTGTCAATCTTATCATTTCGGGCGTTGGCCCTGTGGTTGCTTGGTTATCCCGAAGCTGCCCTCGCAGACACACACCGTGCACTCAAGAATGCGCGTGCGATTGGTCAGGCCACTACGCTGATGTTTGCGTTGAGCCACGTGCCTTTGACCTGCATCCAGTGCGGGGATTACGCGGCAGCAATCGCGCAAGCTGATGAAGTTGTTAAGTTGGCGGACGAAAAAGGCACATTACTGTGGAAGGCGGCGGGTACGATCTTTAAGGGTTTCGTCTTTGCGCTGACCGGCAGCGCCCCGAACGCAATCCAAATGATCTCGTGCGGGATCGACGCTACGAGGTGGACGGGCTCAACGCTTTGGATGCCACTGAATCTATCATATCTGGCGCTCGGCCACGCCGAGCTCGGTCAGTTTGACGATGCTTGGCGCTGTATTGGCGATGCGATGAGCGCGTCGGAAACAACGAAGTCCAAGTGGTGCCAGGCTGAAACATATCGAGTCGCCGGCAAAATTGCGCTGATGCTGCCAGCGCCCGATGCAGCGAAAGCCGAAGCGCATTTCGAGCGTGCTCTCGGCGTCGCGCGTGAGCAGCAGGCAAAATCCTGGGAGCTGCGCGCGGCGACAAACATGGCGCGGCTGTGGTGTGATCAGGGGAAACCGCAGCAGGCGCACGATCTTCTCGCGCCGATCTACGGTTGGTTCACCGAGGGCTTTAACACGCTCGACCTCAAACGGGCCAAGGCCTTGCTCGTCGAATCGGGGGAATGCGTTTCAGCTACTTAAACACCGCTACCAGGGAGGGTTCGATGGAATTCCGACGCACATGGATGACAGCAGCCATCATCTTCGGCGGCATCGCTATCGGTTCTGCGACGGCGCAGAAGAGATACGCTCCCGGGGTCAGCGATTACGAGATCAAGATCGGGCAGACCATGCCCTACAGCGGCCCGGTATCAGCGTGGGGTACCATCGGCCGCGCCGAGCTTGCTTATGTTAAGATGATCAATGATCAGGGAGGGGTTAACGGCCGGAAGATAAACTTGATCAGCCTCGATGACGCCTACAGTCCGCCGAAGACGGTCGAACAGACTCGCAGGCTGGTGGAGCAAGACGGCGTCGCGGTCATTTTCGGCGGGCTTGGTACCGCCGCAAATCTGGCCGTGCGCAAATATCTCAACGATCGCCAGGTGCCGCAATTGTTCCTGCTTTCCGGTTCTGAACAGTTTAACGATCCAGAACATTTTCCGTGGTCGATCGGCATCATCCCGACCTATCTACTCGATGGGCAGACGCATGCCAGATACATCCTCGCGCACAGTCCCAATGCCAAGATTGCCATACTCTATCAGAGCGACGACTACGGGAAGGCGCATGTAAAGGGGCTCAAGGATGGACTGGGCGAAAGAGCAAAGCATCTTATTGTCAGCGAACTGTCCTACGAAGTGGGTGCCCCGACAATCGAATCGCAGATGGTGACGCTGAAAGCATCAGGAGCGAACACTCTTTACATTGCCGCCGGGCCAAAATTCGCGGCGCAGGCGATTCGTAAAGCCAACGAACTGGCCTGGAGGCCGCTGCAGTTCCTGACCTACACATCTCAGTCGATCTCGGGAGTTCTCGAGCCAGCCGGACTTGAGAACGCGATCGGAATTTTATCAGCCAGCTTCGCGAAGGATCCGACCGACCCCAGGTGGAAGGACGATCCGGACATGAAGGAATATTTTGAGTGGGTACAGAAATACAATCCGAATACTGATGGGAAAGACACCTTTGTAGCCGCCGGCTATCAATATGCTGCAGCATTGGTCCTTTTGCTAAGACAATGCGGGGATGATCTGTCGCGCGAGAATATCATGCGTCGTGCGACAAGTTTGCACGACTTCACGATACCACTTCTGCTGCCGGGGATAACCCTGAACACAAGCCCTGGCGACTATCAGCCAATCAAACAGCTACGTGAGTCTCGCTTCAACGGGAAGTTTTGGGAAAGTGTAGATGAGGATAAGCACTAACTTTGAACATCTAGTGCCTCTATGGAGGCACCAAGAGAAGCCCCAAGGCGTGCACAGCCTAACCCACGCGCTTCCATGACGGCGCGAGGCCTTCGCGCATGGCGAGCCGCCGCAGCGGGCCGAACGAGCCGAGCAGGTGCAGCCCCGCCGCGCGGAGCGACTGCATGGGGAGGAAGTCGCTGAGCAGCGAACGGTTGGCGAGGTCGATGGCAAACATCCGGCTGGCGACATCGGCGCGGCGGGCGGATTGATAGCGCGCCAGCACCTGCGGCGCGCCCGGATCCTCGCCGAGCGACAGGGCTTGCCCGGCGATATCGGCGATGTCGGCGGCGTCGCGCAATCCCATGTTGAGACCCTGCGCGCCGATCGGCGGTAGCACATGGGCTGACTCGCCGACCAGCGCGACGCGATGGCTGGCGAACTGCTTTGGACTCTCGATCGAGAGTGGAAACAGATTGCGTCCGGGTTCAACCCGAACGCTGCCGAGAATGGAATGCGATTGCTTTTCCGCAGCATCGGACAGTTCGTCGTCGCCGAGCGCCATCAGCCGCTCTGCTTCCTTTGCGTCGGAAACCCACACCACGCTGCTGCGGTTGCCGGGCAGGGGCACGAACACGCACGGCCCGTGCGGGGTATGAAACTCGGTGGAGATATTCTTGTGCGGCCTTGAATGGCTGATGTTGAAGGTCAATGCCGACTGGTGCAGGTCGCGGCGCTTGACGTCGATGCCGGCGGCCTCGCGCGACAAGGACTGCCGCCCGTCGGCGCCGATCACCAACCGCGCCGACAGCGACCCGCCCGCACGGGTGTGGATGGCAACCATCGCATCCTGCGGATCGACCGCTGCCGCCTCATCGTCGAATCGCGTCAGGCCGGACAATTCGGCGGCGCGCTCTTCCAGCGCGGCCATCAGCGTCCGGTTGTCGATATTGTAGCCGAACTGGTCGAGGCCGATTTCCTGCGACGAAAACCGCACTTCCGGCGCCCGGATCAGGCGGCCGGTGTCGTCGACGAGCCGCATGGTCCGTAACGCCGCGGCCTGATCCCGGCAGCGGCGCCAGACATCCAGACGTTCGAGCAGATCGGTGGAGGCGCCCAGCAGTGCCGTGGTGCGGTTGTCGGCATAGGGCACGCGGCGGGCCAGCAAGGCGGTCCTGGCACCGGCCTCCGCCAGCGCGATGGCGGCGGTCAGTCCCGCCGGCCCGCCGCCGATCACAACGGTGTCATAAATTGGCGATGCATCGTTCATATTGGAACAATTGACATTCGCGGCGGCATTTTCAAGTCATTGACCTTCTTAAATGTTTCCACCGATTTGCGCGGCGGAACGCCGCAACCGCCGGTATGCAAATCGGGGCGATTCCTGTTAGCACTGCCGGAGCAATGGACCAGACTCAAGAACCAATAGCATCTCCCGCTACGACGCGAATGCGGACGGCCGCATTCGGCGTCCACCTCTTCACGGCGCTTGGAGCGGGCATCGGCCTGATTGCGATGCTGGAAGCGGTGCGCGAGCACTGGGCCGCCATGTTCGGCTGGCTTGGCGTCGCGCTCATCATCGACGCCATCGACGGTCCGCTCGCGCGCAAATTCGACGTGGTGCGGCTGCAGCCGAACTGGTCCGGGGACGTGCTCGACCTCGTGGTCGATTTCATCACTTACGTGTTCGTTCCGGCCTACGCCATCACCGCAAGCGGCTTGCTGCTGCCGCTGGCGGCGCCGCTGCTCGGCATCGGCATCATGACCTCGAGCGCGCTCTATTTTGCCGACCGCCGCATGAAGGCGGCCGACAACCATTTCCGCGGCTTTCCGGCGGTGTGGAACGTCGCGGCATTCTATCTGTTCCTGCTGCATCCATCGCCGGTGCTTGCCACTCTTGGCGTAGCGGTCCTGATCGCGCTGACCTTCGCGCCGTTCCACGTGTTGCATCCGATCCGCGTCGTGCGTCTGCGCTGGCTGACCCTGTGGCTGCTGGCAGCATGGGCCGTGCTGGCGGCCTACACCATCGCCTGCGACTTCGTCGTGGGCATTCCCATTACCGTCGGACTCTGTGCGATCGCCATCTACGTCGCCGGCAGCGATGCCGTGATCCGCAAACTGAAATCGTTCAAGGCATGATGGAATTACTGACCAGCCCGGAAGCATGGGTGGCGTTGCTGACGTTGACCACGCTCGAAATCGTCCTCGGCATCGACAACGTCATCTTCCTGTCCGTGATCGTCTCAAGGCTTCCGCCGGAGCAGGCCAATCGCGCGCGCCAGATCGGCTTGCTGCTGGCGCTGGTGTTCCGCATCATGTTGCTCAGCGTGCTGGTGTGGTTGATCGGCCTGACGGAACCTGTACTGACCGTGAAAACCGTGACGCTGTCCTGGCGTGACATCATCCTGATCGGCGGCGGCATGTTCCTGATCGCGAAGGCGACGCATGAGATTCACGCCGAAGTGGAGGCGCGCGAGGCCGAGCCCGAGGCCAAGCCGAGCGCGAGCGTGTTCTTCTGGGTGATCATGCAGATCATCGTCGTCGACCTGGTGTTCTCGCTGGATTCGATCATCACCGCGATCGGCATGGCTGAGGATATCGAGATCATGGTCGCGGCCGTCGTGATCGCCTGCTTCATCATGTACGTTTCGTCGGGACCGGTGGCGAAGTTCGTGGCCGATCACCCCACCACCAAGATGCTGGCGCTGGCGTTCCTGGTGCTGATCGGCGTGGCGCTGGTGGCGGACGGATTCAAATTCCACATCCCGCGCGGCTACATCTATTTCGCCATCGTGTTCGCAGCCGCGGTCGAATTGTTCAACGTGCTGGCCCGGCGCAATCGCAAAAAAGTCGTCAAACAGCGGGTTTAGGCCCCCGCGAGTTGACAATACGGCCTTGATGGCTTTCGCTCCGCCACGAGCCGGGGCGCTTGAAGCCGATACCGAGGGAGACAAGGTGATGGTCAAGGCCGTGCGCGTGCACAAGGTAGGGGGTCCGGAAGCCCTGGTGTATGAGGCCGTCGACGTGCCGGCGCCGGGACCGGGCGAGGTCCGCATGCGCCAACACGCCGTCGGCCTGAACTTCATCGACGTGTATTTCCGCACCGGTCTCTACAAGGCGCCAGGGCTGCCATTCATCCCCGGCAATGAGGCCGCGGGCGAAGTGGTGGCGGTCGGTCCTGGCGTCACCAATTTCCATCCCGGCGACCGCGTTGCCTATTATTTTAATCTCGGCGGCTACGCCTCCGAACGCGTGATCCCGGCGGACAAGCTGGTCAAGCTGCCCGACCACATCACCTACGAGCAGGGCGCGGTGCTGATGCTCAAGGGCCTGACGGTCTGGTACCTCCTGCACAAGACCTTCAAGGTCGAGCCCGGGCATCGCGTGCTGATCCACGCGGCCGCCGGCGGCATCGGCCTGCTGGCCTGCCAATGGGCGAAGGCGCTCGGCGCGCATGTGATCGGCACCGTCGGCACCAAGGCGAAAGCCGACCTCGCGCTCGCCAATGGCTGCGACCACGTCATCCTCTACAACGAGGAGGACTTTGTCGCGCGGGTCAAGCAGATCAGCCGCAACGAACTGTGCGACGTCGTCTATGATGGTGTCGGCAAGACCACGTTCCCGGGCTCGCTGTCCTGCCTGCGGCCGCGCGGCCTGTTCGTCAGCTTCGGCAACGCCTCGGGCCCGGTGCCGCCGTTCGCGCTCGCTGAGCTCAACAACCACGGCTCGCTGTTTGCGACGCGGCCAAAACTCAACGATTACGTCAGCACCCGCCGTGACCTGCTGGAGGGCGCCGACACGTTGTTCGCCGCCGTCATCAACGGCAAACTGCACGTTCCGATCAACCACGCCTACGCGCTGAAGGACGTCGCCAAGGCGCATACCGACCTGGAGGGCAGGGCGACGACCGGGGCGATTATTTTGAGGCCGTGATTTTGGCGTAGGGTGGGCAAAGGCGCGTTTGCGCCGTGCCCACCATCTTTCCCAGCGAGACCGTATGGTGGGCACGCTTCGCTTTGCCCACCCTACAAATCTCCGCCTATCACGCCACCATCCGCGCCGCTCCCATCTGGGTCAGCACCGAATCCAGACAATCGATCATCATCGAGATCTCCTCGCGCGTGACGTTGAGCGCCGGCATGAACCGCAGCGCGTCGGGCTGCGGCGAGTTGAGCAGCACGCCTTCCGCAAATGCCTGCGCGACGATCGAGGCGCCGATCGGCAGTTTGAGGTCGAGCGCCAGCAATAGCCCCCGGCCGCGCACGTTGCCGAGACCGTGGCGCGCCGACAGTTTCTGCAATTCGCTTTCCAGAAACAGACCAGTGTCCACCACCGACTTCAGGAAGCCTGATGTTGCGACGTGTTCGAGCACCGCAAGGCCGGCGGCGCACATCAGCGGGTTGCCGTTGAAGGTGCCGCCCTGGTCGCCATGCTCGAAACAGGACGCATATTCGGTCGCCAGCAATGCAGCGAGCGGCACGCCGCCGCCGATGCCCTTGCCGAGCGTCATGATGTCAGGCTCGATCCCGGCATGCTCGTAGTGGAACAGTTTTCCCGACCGGCCCATGCCGGTCTGGATCTCGTCGACGATCAGCAGCAGGCCGCGCTCCTGGGTCAGCGCCCGCAACTCCCTGAGGAATTGATCGGTCGCCGGCCATACGCCGGATTCGCCCTGCATCGGTTCCAGCATGACAGCAACGGTCTTGCTCGAAATCAGCCGCTTGACGGAATCGAGATCGTTGAGCTGCGCCTTGGGAAATCCGGTGACCTTGGGCTCGAACAGCGGCTCAAACGCCTTCTTGCCCGACGCCGACATGGTGGCGAGCGTGCGACCGTGGAAGCCGCCCACAAAGGTGATGATCTCATGCGCGCCGCCCTTGTACAGCGTGCCAAATTTACGCGCGAGCTTGATGGCGCCCTCGTTGGCTTCCGCCCCCGAATTCGCAAAGAACACCTGGTCGAAGCAGCTGTTGGCGACCAGCGCATTGGCGAGCTTGAGGCTGGGCTCGTTGAAGAACGCCGGGCTCGGCGTCAGCAGCAGCTTTGCCTGCGCGGCAATCGCGTCGGCGATGATGGCCGGCGAATGGCCGAGGCAATTGACCGCCCAGCCCTGCATGAAATCGAGATAGCGCTTGCCGCTGTCGTCCCACAGATAGGCGCCTTCGCCCTTGACGAAGACGGTGGACGGCCGCGCGGTGATGTTCATCAATGCGTCGAACGGTTGGGTAGCGTTGGTCATGTCGAACTCCTCGTTGGGTTTGGGTGAAGGGCAGGCTGAAACGCAAGAAGGCCGCACTTTTCGGGTGCGGCCTTCTCGAAAACGTTGCTGAACTAGTTGATCAGCGGTGTCGTCGGACATGGCGCAGCCCATCATCGTCGCTGGAGCGACGACGGAAAGCTGCGCGGCGGATGGTCCGGTTCAATGTCATGGCGCAGGCCCATACAGCCGAATGGCCGGCCGTGTCAAGCGGGAGCCGGGTCATCACTCGATCCCATAGGCGCGGAATTCGTCTGCGATGTCGGCCTTGATGGCCCTGGCGGCGGCCATGTCGCTCTGCGCGCCGCTTTCATCGCCCTTCTTCCGCTTGGCAATTCCGCGGCCGTACAGCGAGTTAGCAAGCTTCGGATCGACGCCGAGCGCAACCGTGAAGCCGTCGATCGCCGCGTCGAATTCGCCGAGCTTGAGGTGGCAGAACGCGCGGCTGTCGAGGGTCGGAGCGTCGCCCGGCCGGTGCCGGAGCGACTCGTCGCAGTCGGCAAGGCCTTCCTGCGCCCGGCCGACAATGGCCCGGGTCAGGCAGCGCGCATTGAGTGCGGCGGCGTATTTCGGATTCCACTGGATGGCCTGGTCAAAGTCGGACAGCGCCCGCGAAAAGTCGTGACGGTCGAGGTGAACAATACCGCGGGCATAGGCGTCGCGATATTCATTCGGTGCCAACCGCAGCGAATGATCGAAGTCGGCGAGCGCGCTGTCGATGTCACCCTTGTCCCTGAACAAGCGTGCCCGGTTGCCATAGGCGGCGGCGTAGTTCGGGTCGAGCTGGATTGACATGTTCAGGTCGGTGAGCGCGCGATCCTTGTCTCCGTGATTTGAATAGGCCGTGCCCCGATTGAAGTAAGCGAGCGCGAATTTCGGGTCGAGCTTGATCGCGTAATTATAGTTGGCCATCGCGAGGGCGAACTCCTTGATGTCGCCATGGGAGTTGCCGCGATTATTGTAGTACCAGGGATCGTTCGATTTGATCCGGATCGCCTGATCATAATTGGCGATGGCCTTTTCCGGTTCACCCTTGTCGCTATAGGTGATCCCGCGGTTGAACCACGCGAATGAATCCTTCGGATTGAGCACGATGGCGCGGTCCAGATCGGCGATCGCCCTGACAACTTCGCCCTTGCGGCGCCAGGCTTCGCCGCGGTTGGTGTAGGCGCCGGCAAGCTTCGGATTGCGCCGGATCAGTTCGCTGAAATCGGCAATGGCGCGGTCGCTGTCGTTCTTGGCGAGGTAGTTGGCGCCACGATTGAGGAAGGCGCCGACGAGGTCTTTTGGCTTGGTACCTTTCGCCGCGATCACGCCGGTGCAGCCGGCGATGATCTGATCAGGAGTGGCCTTGCCACCGCTGAAGCATGAGCTTCGGGCCGTCGCCAGGGGAGACGGTGCCTTCGCGAAAGCCGGCATGGCCGTGAGCACTGCCGACAGACACACCATGGCCTTTACGGCGCCAAGGCCGATCTGAGTGCTCTTGAAATTCGCCATCTTCGATCTCGCGCTGCCCGCTTTGCCAATCTGAAAATTGTTTCCCTTTGTGACCGCAACGGCCGGATCGGTTCATTTCCAGGCTTCGCAATTGAACCGGCTGGATAATGGAGCCGACCAAGGCGGGCCCACCAACCGCACAAGGTCATCCCAGTGTCCGACGACTATTCCTATCCCATCGATATCGAGAGCATTCGCAGGGCATTTCCGCCTGGCACCGAGGTGCCGCCATTGCTGATTGATTTCGCGGGCTGGCTCAAAGGCCGCGATTGGGGCAATGCCGGTTGCTACGAGCTGGTCGGGGACTTTTCCGACAATGCGCCGATCGTCGACGGCAGCCCGCTGCGCGACCAATTCGCGCTGTTTGCGCGGTTGCCGGAAGGCTCGGTCGTCGGCGCCTGGTATGGGGCCGGCGTCAGCGTCGCCAATGCGCCGATCGTGGTGCTGGGCTCCGAGGGCCAATACGAAATCATCGCGGCTTCGCTCGAGGGTTTGCTGGCCAAGATCGCAATCCAGCGATTTGAGGAAGACGTGGTGTGGACCGACTTTACTCCGCACGAAGACGCAGAGGATGAGACGCACGAACTCGCCGGCTGGTTGGCCAAACGTTTCCGTGTGAGGGACCTCAGGAGTTTGACGGAACCGCCGACCGGGTTGCCGGACTTCGGCCAATGGATGGAGAAATGGTGCAGGGATCGCGAGGCGTTTTGGGAAACGCATCCGGCGATGACCAGACTGGCGGACCAGCTGGTTGCGCGCCGGCCACCTGGCAAGACGCCATGGGATCGCACGATTTTCGAGGTCGCGATGGCGGGCCAGCAATATCAGGTGCGCGTGCTGGATCGCGGCCGCCAGCCGATCGAGGAAGCCATCGCGATTGAACCGTTGCTGCGCGGTCTGCGCGACGACATGTGGCGGGCGAAACCCGATCTCGGCCTTTGGTATTCGATGTCGTTTTCGATGGGCGCCGATGGCCGCATCCTGCCGCGCTTCGATTATGAGACGCGTCCGGCGATCAATGACGTTCCCGTCGCAATTGCAGAGGCGCGAGCCGACCTTGTCCGCGCGCCCCGGCCCGAACGATGGGTGCCGGCGTGGCTGTCGACTTGACCAGAAGGGTCAGAAGCCCGCGACGCTGCCGTGCAGATCGTATTGATCCGCACGCTCGATCTTGGCGGTGACGATTTCGCCGACCCGCAACGGACGGCGGCTTGAGACATAGACCGCGCCGTCGATCTCTGGCGCGTCAGCCTTGGAGCGGCCCTTCGAGACGGTCGGGCCGACTTCGTCGATGATGATCTGCTGCCGCGTGCCGACCTTGCGCTTCAGACGGCGCGCCGAAATCTTCTGCTGCCGCGCCATCAGCGCGTTCCAGCGCTCCTGCTTGATCTCGTCGGGCACGGGATTGCCGATCGCATTCGAGGAGGCGCCGGCGACTGGTTCATATTTGAAGCAGCCGAGGCGATCGATCTCGGCTTCCTCGAGCCAGTCGAGCAAATAGGCAAAGTCGGAATCGGTCTCGCCGGGGAAGCCGACGATGAAGGTCGAGCGCAATGTCAGCTCGGGACATTGCTCGCGCCATTTCTTGATCCGCGCCAGCGTCTTTTCCTGCGCTGCAGGCCGCTTCATCGCCTTCAACACTTCCGGGCTCGCATGCTGGAAGGGAATGTCGAGATAGGGCAAAACCTTGCCCTCGGTCATCAGGCCGATGACTTCGTCGACATGCGGGTAGGGGTAGACATATTGCAGCCGTACCCAGGCACCGAGCTCGCCGAGTTCTTTTGCGATGTCGAAGAATTTGGCGCGAACCTGGCGGTCCTGCCACGGGCTTTCGGCATATTTGATATCGACGCCGTAGGCTGACGTGTCCTGCGAGATCACGAGCAGTTCCTTGACGCCGGCGGCGACCAGCTTTTCTGCCTCGCGCAGCACGTCACCCGCCGGGCGCGATACCAGGTCGCCGCGCAGCTTCGGGATGATGCAGAAACTACAGCGATTGTTGCAGCCTTCGGAAATCTTCAGGTAGGCGTAGTGCCGCGGCGTCAGCTTGACGCCCTGCGGCGGCACCAGGTCGAGATGCGGATTATGGACCGGCGGCAGCGCCCGGTGCACCGCGTCCAGCACGCTCTCATATTGCTGCGGACCCGTGATCGACAGCACGCCCGGATAGGCGGCCTCGATCTGCTCGGGTTCCGCGCCCATGCAGCCGGTGACGATGACCTTGCCGTTCTCCGCCATCGCCTCGCCGATGGCGCCGAGCGATTCCTGCTTGGCGCTGTCCAGGAACCCGCAGGTGTTGACTATGACGATGTCGGCGCCGTCATGCTTGCGCGCCAGTTCATAGCCTTCGGCCCGCAGCCGCGTGATAATGCGCTCGGAATCCACCAGCGCCTTGGGGCATCCCAACGAAACAAAGCTGATCTTGGGCGCGGCGGCCTGTTGCATATCTTATCTGCCTGATTGATCAGCACGAGCTAGTCCCAATTGCCCACAATTACAAGGCTTTGCGCGGGACCATGACGTGCTATGGATGGGCTCGCCGGGTTAAGAGTTGATCGATGAGCGCTGAGTCGTCACCGAAAATCGTCATTGTCGACGAAAGCCCGATCCGCGCGGCCATTCTCGAAGAGGGGCTGCGGGAGGCGGGCTTTACCCGCGTGGTCCATATCAGCGAAATGCAGAGCCTGCTGGCGCGGATCTATTCCGAAGACCCGGATGTCATCCTGATCGACCTGGAAAACCCCAGCCGCGACGTCCTGGAGGCGATGTTCCAGGTCAGCCGCGCCGTGCGGCGGCCGATCGCGATGTTCGTCGACCAGAGCGACTCCGCCTCGATCCAGGCCTCGGTCGATGCCGGCGTCTCCGCCTATATCGTCGACGGCCTGAAGAAGGAGCGGATCAAGCCCATTCTCGACCTCTGCATCTCGCGCTTCAATGCCTTTTCCAAGCTGCAGGACGAGCTCGACCGCACCAAATCCGCGTTGGAGGAACGCAAGGTCATCGATCGCGCCAAGGGGATCCTGATGAAGGTAAAGGGCCTGACGGAAGACGAGGCCTACGTGCTGCTGCGGTCCACCGCGATGCGCGAAAAGAAGAAAATCGGCGAGATCGCGCAGTCGATCCTGACCGCGTCGGAGCTGCTGAAATGACCACACCGCTGCATATCGGCTTCATTCCGCTGGTAGACGCCTCCGCGCTGATCATCGCCGTCGACAAGGGCTTTGCCACAGCCGAAGGGCTCGATGTCACGCTGACGCGGGAAGTGTCGTGGTCCAACGTCCGCGACAAGCTCAATATCGGCCGGTTCGACGCGGCGCACCTGCTGGCGCCGGTCGCCATCGCCTCGAGTCTCGGCCTCGGCCACGTCAAGGTGCCGATCGCGGCGCCGTTCAATCTCGGGCTCAACGGCAATGCGATTACGATCTCGCCGGCGCTGCATGCGGCGATCATGGGCGAGATCGACGGCGACCCGCGCAACCCGCTGGTGACGGCGCAGGCGCTGTCCCGGGTGGTGGCGGCGCGGCGCAAGGCCGGCGCGGAGCCGCTGACGTTCGGCATGACGTTTCCGTTCTCGACCCATAACTACCAGCTCCGGTTCTGGATGGCGGCGGGCGGGGTCGATCCCGACGAGGACGTCCATCTGGTGGTGCTGCCGCCGCCCTACATGGTGGACAGCCTGGCCAACGGGCATGTCGATGCGTTCTGCGTCGGCGCGCCCTGGAATTCGGTGGCCGTCGATCTCGGCGTCGGTCACATCCTGCATTTCGTCTCCGACATACTGGTGCGGGCCGCGGAAAAGGTGCTCGCGGTCCGGCAGAGCTGGTCGGACAAGAATCCGGAAGTCCTGGCGGCCTTGATCCGGGCCGCCTCGCGCGCCGCGCAATTCATCGAGCAACCGGACAATCGCAGCGAGGCGGCGCATATCCTCGCAAAGCCGGAATATATCGGCGTCGATGCCCAAGTGATCCTGCGGACGCTCGATGGCCGGTTGAAGATTTCCCCCGACGGCAAGATCCGCGAAAGCAGCCGCTATCTGCTGGTCGGACGCGAGGGCGCCGCGCGGCCCGATCCCGCCCAGGCCGCCTGGCTTTACGCCCAGATGGTGCGCTGGGGACAGACGGCGATGCGGCCGGACGCGCTCAAGACCGCTATGGAGGTGTTCAGGCCGGATCTCTATGACGCGGCCATGGGACAGCCTGGCAAGTCGGGCAACGGCGCGGACGCGATCGGTGCCTTTGCCGGTCCCGCCTTCACCCCCGACGATATCGCCGGACATCTGGCGGCGTTCGAGATCGGCCGCTGGAAGCCGTGACGGCTTGACCCAGATGAGGCAAAATTAGGCACTCATACTGACTGCCTAATAATTAGACTGGCTGCCTTCCAAGTTGCTGTGAAGCGAGCTTCAGAGTTTCACCAACCAAATCCCAACACTCTGATATTTCGAATATTTTTTACTCAATCGGTTTGGCACGCAACTTGTATGTTGCAGTGCAGCCAAACCGACGCGGATGTCGGTCGGCTCAAGTCCAAGATGGATTTCCGCAGCAACGAAGCTGGTCGGACCGAACAGGAGCAAAAGCCCGGCACCGCGGCTGCGTCGAGTTCCAAACGGTCAAACCCCATTCGTTGACGCCACCGATCGTGGCCGCAGGAGCTTCGTCACGTCAGATGAAAATGGAAACGCTCACAGTCGACTTTACCGACGAGCAGAAGCGCTACCTCGAAGGCTTCACCACCGGCCTGCAGATCAGCAGGGTCGGGCGCGGCCTCGGCGGCGGTTCGGGCAAGGCGAATGCCGAGCCGAGCGGACCTGAGGCCGCGCACATCAAGGCACAGGACAGGGTTACCGCCGCCGGCAAGAAGCTCGTCGAGCAGGAAAAGTGGAAGCGCGAGGAGCATCCGTTCGATGTCTATCCGCGGCTGAAACAACAGGCGCTGGTCGATGCGCGGCCGTCGCCGGCGGACAATTTCCGCTGGCGCTATTACGGCCTGTTTTACGTGGGGCCGGCGCAGGATTCCTACATGTGCCGGCTGCGGATCCCGAACGGCATCTTGAAGCATTGGCAGTTTGCCGGCATGGCCGACCTCGCCGAACAGCTGTGCGGCCCATTCTGCCACGTCACCACGCGGGCGAATTTGCAGGTGCGCGAAATCCCGCCGAAGAACGCCGTGGCGCTCATCGAAGGCATTCAGGACCTCGGCCTGTGTTCGCGCGGCTCCGGCGCCGACAACATCCGCAACGTCACGGGGACGCCGACGGCGGGGATCGATCCGCAGGAAATTCTCGACACCCGCGAATACGCCCGCGAGTGGCACTATCACGTCCTCAACGACCGTTCGCTGACGGGATTGCCGCGCAAGTTCAACGTCGCCTTCGACGGCGCCGGCAAGATCGCGGTGCTGGAAGACACCAACGACATCGCGTTTTCCGCCGTCGAGGTGAAAGACGGTTTCGGCGTCGAGCCCGGCGTCTGGTTCAAGCTCGGCATCGGCGGCATCACCGGTCACCGGGATTTTGCCGCCGATACAGGCATCATCGTGAAGCCGGCAGATGCGACCAGGGTGTCGGATGCCATTGTCCGCGTCTTCATCGATCTCGGGGATCGCACCAACCGGCTCAAGGCGCGTTTGAAATATGTCATCGACGGCATGGGGATGGAAAAATTCCTTGTGCTGGTCGAGGAGAAACTCGGCGACGCGTTTACGCGCGTGCCGGCGGAGGCGCTGGCGCCACGGCCCAATTTCGACCGCACCGCCCATATCGGTGTGCACAGGCAGAAGCAGGAAGGCCTGAACTGGATCGGCGTCGCTCTGCCGCTCGGCAAAGTGACCTGCGATCAGATGCGTGGCCTCGCCAGGATCGCGCAGGATCTCGGCGACGGCGATATCCGCCTTACGGTCTGGCAGAATTTGCTGATTCCGGGTGTGCCCGACGACAAGGTTGCGCTGGCTACGGCCGCAATCGAGGCGATCGGGCTTGCGATCGGGACTTCTGAACTCCGCGCCGGCCTGATTGCTTGCACCGGCCGCGCGGGCTGCAAATTCGGCCTTGCCGACACCAAGCGCACGGCCGCCAGGATCGCGGATTGGTGCGATCCGAGGGCGCCGATCGAGACGCCGATCAACATCCATCTCACCGGCTGCCACCATTCCTGCGCGCAGCATTACATCAGCGATATCGGCATGATCGGCGCGCGCGTCCCGGTCGGCGATACCGACGACACGGTCGATGGCTTTCATGTCTTTACGGGCGGCGGCTTCGGTCCGGACGCCGATGTCGGGCAGGAGGTGTTTCGCGACGTCATGGCGGAGGACGTGCCTGTCTATGTCGAGCGGCTGCTGAAGGCCTATCTCGCCAATCGTGCTTCACCCGATGAAACGTTTTTGAGTTTTGCGCGCCGCCATGACGGCGAGACGCTGCGCAAGCTCGCCGACGCTGAGGTTTCCTCATGAACCAGATCACGCCGCCACCCAAGATCGAGATCATTCCCTCCAGCGCGCCGTTCTCCGAAGCGCAGCGCTCGTGGCTGAACGGATTCTTTGCCGGTCTCTTGTCCGACGCGCCGACGCCGTTGTCGGCCGAGCAGGGCGCCGCCGTCATGGACGGCGGCGACGTCGATGACGGCGCGCCGTGGCACGACCAGACCATGCCGATTGCCGACCGCATGAAGCTGGCGGAAGGCCGCCCGCTGCGGCGGAAGATGATGGCGGCGATGGCGCAGCAGGACTGCGGCCAGTGCGGCTACAATTGCAACGACTATTCGGACGCGATCGCCGGCAGGACCGAGGCGCGGCTCAATCTCTGCGTCCCCGGCGGCAAGGAAACCGCCCGGATGCTGAAATCGCTGTATGAGGAACTGGACAAGGCACCGGCGGCGCCACCATCGGCGGCTGCCACGGCACCTGCCGCTGCCGCGCCCGCGGTCGTCGGAGAGCCGGGCCGTTCACGTGACAATCCCGCGCCGGCCAAATTCCTCGGGCGCTATCTGCTCAACAAGGGCCAATCGGAAAAGGAAACCTGGCACATCGACTTCGACCTGTCGGGCTGCGGGCTCGATTATGTCGTCGGCGATTCCTTCGGCATCTTCGCCCGCAACGATCTCGGCAATGTCGATCAGATCATTGCCTTGCTCGGCGCCTCGCACACTACCGAAGTCCGCGGCAAGACCTTGCGCGAAGTGTTGCTCGACGATGTCTCGCTGGCACCGGCGCCGGATTCGCTGTTCGAACTGATCTCCTACCTCACCGGCGGCGCACAGCGTGAGAAGGCGAGGGCGCTGGCGCAAGGTGAAGATCCCGACGGCGATGCCGCGACGCTCGATGTGATGGCGGTGCTGCAGAAGTTTCCCAATGTGCGGCCGCATCCCGAAGCCTTCGTCGAAGCGCTGGAAGCGTTGCAGCCGCGGCTCTATTCGATCTCTTCCTCGCACAACGCGACGCCTGGAAGACTCTCGCTGACGGTCGACTGCGTTCGCTACGTCATCAACAAGCGCAAGCGGCTCGGCCTTGCTTCGACCTTCCTTGCCGAACGCATCCAGCCCGGCGACGAGGTCAAAGTCTACGTGCAGAAGGCCCACGGCTTTGCGCTGCCGGAGGATCCGAAAATTCCGATCATCATGATCGGGCCGGGCACCGGCATCGCGCCGTTCCGCGCCTTCCTGCATGATCGCCGCGCCACCGGCGCGCCCGGCAAGAACTGGCTGTTCTTCGGCCATCAGCGCAGCGACTGCGACTTCTTCTACCAGGATGAACTCAACGCGATGAAAACGTCGGGGCTGCTGACGCGGCTGTCGCTGGCGTGGTCGCGCGACGGCGACAAGAAGTTCTATGTGCAGGACCGCATGCGTGAAGTCGGCCGCGAAGTGTGGACGTGGCTGGCCGAGGGCGCCAACGTCTACATCTGCGGCGACGCCAAGCGGATGGCCAAGGACGTCGAGCGCGCGCTGGTCGATATCGTCGCTCAGTTCGGCGCCCGGTCCACCGACGAGGCCGTCCTGTTTGTCGCGGAACTCAAGAAGAAGGGCAGGTTCCAGCAGGACGTTTATTGATGGGGGTACAATCGTAGCGCCGCGGGTTCCAATTCGCTCAAATCGACCCGAATAAAATTCTCGCCCGAATTGGGCCAAGAGAATTTTTCACTGGAAAGTGAGTCCGGAGGAGGGGCCGTATCACTATTTTTCGGGCCCGCTTGCAAGTTGGCGCGAACGATATTCCATATGCAGCCCATGCTGCGTTGGAAATCGACAATGCGCGAACTATCGGCGGAAGCCCGCCTGCACCTCTATGCACGTTCCCTGTCCCGCCGGACCGGAACCGGATTCCATACCGCCGCGCTCTACGGCTCGTTTGCGCTCATCGCCGCCATCGTCTTCAGCTCGCTCTCGGTTCATCCGTTCTGATTTGCTTCGCTCGAACGGTATTATGGCGCAAACGCCACAAGCGGCCGGGAGGAACCTGATTAGATAGAGCGCGCCATGTGGGCGCGCGCGGCGCTGGCCGCAATCCTGTTAGGTGGCCCTGTTGCCGGACTGGTACTGCTGCGGGATCATGGTCCGTGTCTCTGGACCGGAGTACACGTACAGAAAATCCGTGCGCCACTCATCTCCGAAAATGTCTTTGTAATAAACGCGACCGCCCACACAGACGCGGCTTCGGTCAGCGAGAACGGCGTCTATTTCGTCCTGGCGGAATACCCTTGTTGCGGCTTTCGTGGTCAAAATTTGTTCGAAGAAATTGGCACTTCTTGCATTTGGCTCCGCCCGGAGATCGTCGGCAGGCGGGGCATCAAATGTGGGGATTTGTCCGCGTGGGACCACCTCTACGCCAGTCGCCATAATGACATCGCGCGGCGGGGTTTGCCCCACATTGCGAATCCAGAAGCGGCCCATTGTGACCCTCCCGGTCTCAAAGTCCTCAATCGTATCCGCCTCAACAACGAGATAAGCCCGCAGTTGCGCCCTCATTGTGAAAAGGGTGTCGCGGGCCACTTCGGCTTGGGTTTTGGCGGTATCGGCAGTTTCTTTCGCGGCATTTGCAGCCAGCACGGAGACCGTAAATTGCTTTTGGCTGGCTTCTTTGGCGTCCAAAACCAACTGGCGCGTAGCGCGCCACAGGAACACTGTCGCAAAGCCCAAGATTGCCGTTCCTACGGCAAGGATCAATGTTCCGAAGGCGACCCAAAACTTGTCATGGAGCGCGAAGAAACAATAGAAGCCCGAGAACCAAGCTGGCCCCCGATACTCGCAGTGTTCTTCGTGCTTACCCCGCTCCTCGGTGCTGCGTTCGGGTTTATGGGCAGAGGGCGGCGGTCCCTCTGGCTTTGCATCGGGTTTTATAGCCTCTGGCTGCTCGGTCTTCTGAGCGTCGGCGTTATGGTCAGTTTGGGATAGTGCGGTCGCGACTGGCAAATAGAGCGCAACGATGAGAAACAGCAAACCAAACCGCAGCCGTTTCATTACCGCCCCCTAGATTTCCTCCAACACTACCTGTTCGAGTTCTAGGGCCGCAATACACGCCAGAAAGAATATTGCCGAGAACGTCCCCCGTTTGAGCTTCATGGTGATCCCGGCCTCGGTCTCCTTTAGGCCGTGTTTCCTCAGTCTTTTGGCTAAATCCGCATAGGTTACGTCCGCTTCCTTCATTTTGGCCTTCAGGAAGGCGCTGGCGCGGGTAGCCCATTCCTCCTCAGTCTTTGCAAGGCCCATCGGCCCCTCCTAACGAATATGTTACCTAACGGAAATGATAGATTGCGCTTGACCTAGTGTCAAACCTATCATATTCGTTAGCTATCGTATTCGTTAGGTAACAACGTGGCCCAACACTTCCTCCTCAGCAAAGCGGCAAAGACCCTGAGCTTAGCTCAGGTCTTCCGCATGACTGACGGGGAAGCCGAAACGACCTTCAAAGCTATCCGCTGGGCCGATACGAATGGTGCTCCGGTTTGCCCGTCCTGCGGTTCGGTCGAAGCCTACGAAGCCCGCCGCCCAAATGGAGCACTCCGCTTCCGCTGCAAGGGCTGCAAAAAGGATTTCACCATCACCAGCGGGACACTGTTCGCCAGCCACAAGCTGCCCCTGCGTGGCTATCTGGCGGCCATTGCCGTGTTCTGCAACGAAGTGAAGGGCAAGTCCGCGCTGGCTCTCAGCCGCGACCTGGGCCTCTCCTACAAGTCCGCTTTCGTCCTATTGCACAAGCTACGTGAAGCAATGGCTGAGGAAATGAAGGGTCGCGTTGTCGGCGGCGAAGGCCGGGTGGCCGAAGTAGATGGCGGTTATTTTGGAGGTTATGTGAAGCCAGCAAATCAGAAAGAATATCGCCGCGACCGCCGCTATGCCCGCAATCAAAATGGGAAACGGAAGGTCGTAGTTATCGTCCGTGAACGGGGCGGTAATTCTGTGCCAGCAGTTTTTGGCTCGGAAAGCCAAGCCGCCGCGTTCATCCGTGCTCGGATCGCCAAGGGTACGGTCGTTCATGCTGACGAAGCCTCCTCTTGGGATGGACTTCACGAACGCTTTGAAATGAAACGAATCAATCACCAAGAAGCCTACTCCTTGGACGGAGCTTGCACGAACTATGCTGAAGAATATTTCAGCCGCTTGCGCCGTGCCGAGATCGGCATCCACCACCATATCGCTGGCGCGTACCTGCTGCGCTATGCGCAGGAGTCGTCATGGCGGGAGGACAACCGCCGCGTCTCGAATGGCGATCAGGTGAGCCGTGTAGCAGCGCTGGCAATGAAGCGCGGCAAGTCAGTGGACTTCACCGGTTACTGGCAGCGGCATCGGGAGGCGTGAGGCAAAAACCACATTGGGGCGAGAAAATTACCCTATTGGGCTACAGGTGGCCCACAAGAGCGGTAACCCAAGATGAAGTTTCGGTAACCCGACCCAGCAAAATGGTCCATCAAATCAATGTGTTATACTAACTAAGGGCCTTATTTTTTAGTGTGACGCGACTAACTAAGGCTTAAAGCGTTGTCTGGCATCCTGCTCCGCCTACGGTTGCCATGACTCACAAGGACTGCTTTGATGAAAACCTCATCCGCAGGGGGTAATTTTAAAATGGGCCATCTCATCGTCGTTAGAGCGACTTGGGATAGCGAGGTGAAAGTGTGGACTGCTGAAAGTCCAGACCTTCCCGGCCTCGTCACCGAAGCGTCCAGCCTAGATGAATTGGACGCAAAACTGCCCGATCTTATCCGTGACCTTTTGGACGATTGCGACGACAACGACGAGGGCTTCGATATCCCCGTTGAAGTGATAGCCAGTTACTCAAGACGAGTTAGGGTTGGCGCTCAAGCAGCATGAACAGCTTCACTCCGGAGTTGAAAAAACTTCTGGAGGACGCTGGCTGCTATTTTGTTCGTCATGGTCGAGGGGACCATGAGATATGGTTTAGCCCTCACTCCGGCATCCGCTTCACCGTCGATAATAAGATCAAGTCACGGCATACCGCCAATGCCGTCTTAAAGCAGGCTGGAATTCCTAAGGGCTTCTGACCGTAAACTTTGGCCGTGCAGGTGCCTGCACGCATGGCCCGCCCTAGAGGCTGCTGCCATGCCTGAGATCAAACCAACTGTTTCTCAGTTCATAGAATCCGCGTTCGCGATTGCTCGTTCCAAGTACCACGAAACCAGCGTTTGCTGGACTTCGCTATCTGGTCGTCTGGCACCATCGGGCTTGGTCGGGATGTGGGCCAATATCCAAAAGCTTGGCGAGCTAGACCTGCTATTGCGGTGTTTAGAGGACGAATTGCAGGAGCGGATCGCGACTAATCCTGATGGCAACGGAATTGATTTTGCCTATGCCTATCAAGTCGCGTTCTCTGAGACTTGGGTGGGGGCTGGCTACGAAATTCTGCGGTCTATCCGGCAGCGCGAGACCCACTCTCGGAAGGTGGGGCTGCAAACCCGTGACGTTTCTTTACGTGATGACTTCAAATCGCTGTTCGCAGATTTTGAGCGATTGCGAATGCCGATCGAAAAATATGAGATTCCCAAAGATAAGGAAATGAAGGCCCCGATACGGATGAAACAGTTTCCGGAGCTGGATGCCACCCCCGATTACAGCATGTACGATAAAGACGACCCGAACCGATCTCACCTAATGCCGTCGGGGATTTCCGAGCGGGGGTCGATAGTGTGGCTTGCGATAGATCACCCTACCGACTCTCAATATTGGGTTGAGAGGCGGCAACTGTCAGACCGGATGCTCCAGTTCATCGACGTAGACTTAAGGCACCCCACTCAGGCGGCGTCATCCTGACGTTAAACGCCAGCGTTGCGGGAAGCCTTCCGCAACTACCGCACCGCCCTTGCGCGCCCGAAGGGCCGCCAAGATTGCCGCCTGTAGGTTGTTCTCTTGCTTCCGGGTGGCGGCTGGCGTCTTCCCGGCCAGCAGCGCCTTACATATATCGTCGGCCGTCATAGGCCCGTCAGCCCTCCGCAGCGTATCTATGACGGCCCTAGCCAGCGTCCCGCGCTTGAACCAGGGGTTGCCCACATTCCGCCGCTTGGGCGCTATCAGCCGGATATTGAAGTCCGGGCTGAGCATCTTCATGACGGCTTCGACCTGGAATATGGCCAGCCGTAGCCGCTTGGTCTCGCGCTGGTTGGCGGAGAGCTTCCCCGCCAACTCGCTATGCAGTTGGCTGAGGGTATAGAGGGCTTGCTTGGTTAGTATTTTGGCGTGGGGCATGCCGCCTAGATGGCGGTGGACCCTTCATTTTTCTTGTGGCGTTTGCGCCATAATACCGCGCTCGAAAACGTTACGTTACGGCCAGGCCGCGTAAGACGCGCCGCGCCGCATCTGCTCCAGTCGAGAACGACGCCGGTAGACGCCCGGCGAAACGCCCTGGTGCTTGCGAAAGAACCGGCTGAAATAACCGGGATCACGAAATCCAAGACCGTAGCCGATCTGCTCGACCGGAAGATCGAGTTGCTGCAGGCGCGTGCAGGCCTCCTCGATCAGTCGCAGATGCACGACGGCGCGAGGGCTGACGCCTTTCTCGCGCTTGCAGTGGGCGTGCAGCTTGTCCTCGGTAACGCCCAGCGCGGCCGCATAACGCGCGACCTGCCAGCCATCGCGGTAATGCAATTCGACCATCTGGAGAAAATTTCCGACCAGGCGGGTGCCGTCACCCCGGTGCGCGGCTTCGTCGGGCGGCTCGCCTGAGATGACGGAGCGCCACAGATGCAGGCAGAGCAGCAGCACATGCGATGACGTCATCGTAGCACTGCCACGCCCGGGAGAATGCAGTTCGCGCACCAGCGCGTCGCAGCCATGGAGCACGGCGCTGAACGCTTCGCCGACCTGTCCCGCCTTCAAGAGCACAAGCCGGTCGATGGTGCGGCGGAGGTGAAGCGCCTCGGCGCTGCCGGCGACGGTCTTGGTGAGAAAATCTTCGGAGATCGCGATCAGATAACCTTGCGCGCCGGCTTCGACCTGCAGATCGCCCTCGAGATCTGCCGGCAGCCACAGCAGCGCCGGGGCTTCAAACGCGACATGGGTGCCGCGCAGCGCAACGGCGCCACGCCGCGCCTCGATCACCATGAGATGGGAACGGCGAAGTCCGCGCTGACGAATGACCCATTGGGCCGGCGCAAGGCTGGCGGAAAACCGCTCCGCATGGAGGGCCGGAATCGGCTTCTCCGCAAAGGCTTCCAGCACCGAACCCAACTGCATGGCATCCCCCAACCGTGACAATCTACCGCTTGTCGCAGGCGGTCTTTGACGGGAGGATACAATCAATCCCCGGATACGTCCAATTCTATGGCCTGAGCACTCCCATAGGCTGCATCCGGTCGAACGCCGCTTCCAAGGCGATGGACGCAAAAGTCTCTGGGAGGAGAACATGGGGTCATCAGTCACCCGCTTCGCAGCGGGATTACTCGCCGTCACCGGGGCGGCCCTTTTCGCAGCCGACGGGCCGGCGCTGGCGCAGAGCTCGGTCAAGATCGGATACGCGATTTCGCGCACCGGCCCCAATGCCGGCGGCGCCGCGGTGACGACGCTGCCGAACTACGAAATGTGGGTGAAGGAAGTGAACGCCGCGGGCGGCCTGAAGCTCGGCGACAAGCGCGTGCCGATCGAGGTTGTCCAATATGACGATCGCTCCAGCGCCGAAGAAGCGGCGCGGTCGCTCGAGCGGCTGATCACCCAGGACAAGGTCGACTTCATCCTGCCGCCCTGGGGCACCGGCCTCAATCTCGCGGTCGGGCCGATCCTCAACAAGGCCGGCTATCCGCATCTCGCATCGACCGCGGTGACCGACCGCGCGCCTGAACTGGCCAAACGCTGGCCCAACAGCTTCTGGCTGCTCGGCACCAGCGCCGGCGCCGCCAACACGCTGGTGGATCTCCTGGTCAAGCTGCGGGGTGAAGGCAAGATCGGCGACACCGTCGCCATGGTCAGCGTCGCCGACGGTTTTGGCATCGACCTGTCGGGCGCGGCGCGTCCTGCACTGGCAAAAGCCAATTTCAAGCTGGCCTATGACAAGACCTATCCGGTCGGCACGCAGGACCTCAGCCCGATTGTCAACGAGGTCAAGGCGCTCAATCCCGACGTCTTCATCGCGTTCAGCTATCCGCCGGATACGCTCGGGATTACCGAACAGGCGCGGATCGCGAGCTTCAATCCAAAAATCTTCTACACCGGCGTCGGCACGGCTTTTCCTCTGTTCAAGCAGAAGTTCGGCGCCAATGCGCAGGGCGTGATGGGGATCGGCGGCTGGAGCGGCGACAGCGCACCGATCAAGGATTATCTTGCGCGCCACAAGGCGTCAGCGGCGAACGGCGCCGAGCCGGATCGCTGGGCCAGTGCGGTGACCTACGCCAGCCTGCAGATGCTGCAGCAGGCGATCGAGCGCGTCGGCAAGATCGACCGTGAGGCCGTCATCAAGGATCTGCAGACCGGGACCTTCGACACCATCATCGGCAAGGTGAAGTTCGAGAACAACCTGCCGACCAAATATTGGTGGGTCGGGCAGTGGCAGGACGGCGAATTCTACGGCGTCGCACCGGCCGCCAACGAAGGCGCGCGGACGCCTGTTATTCCGAAGCCGGCCTGGAAGGCGCCGTGATCGGCGATTGCTCCAGACGGCACTGAGTAAATGACGAACGCCATCTTCACCGGCCTGATGCTCGGGGGCATGTACGCGCTGATCGCCATGGGGTTGACGCTCCAATATGGCGTGGCGCGGATCATGAACCTGTCCTACGGCGAGTTTCTCGTCGCGGCGGCCTTTGCGTCCTACTGGCTGTTCACGGGATGGGCATTGAACCCGTTGCTTGGACTGGCGCTCGTCATTCCCGCCGGTTTCGGCGTGAGCCTGTTGCTATACCGCGTCCTGCTCACGCCATTGGTGCGCCGGGCAAGAACGCGGGGCGCGCTCGAAGTCGACAGCATTCTGGCGACCTTCGGTATGATGTTCATCGTGCAGGGCATCATGCTGTCGATGTTCGGCGGTGCTTACTTCAGCTACTCCTTCCTCGCGATCCCGGTCAGCCTGTTCGGTGAAATCCTCGCCTTGAACCGGCTGATCGCGTTCGGCCTGGCGGTAGCGGTCGGGCTGGCGCTCTATCTGGCGCTGACCCGCACCCGGCTTGGCACATCGATCCGCGCGGTTGCGGTCGATCCGATGGCCGCGCAGCTGGTGGCGATCGATGTGGTCAGAACTTCCGCATTTGCCTTCGCACTCGGCGGCGCGCTGGTGGCGGCGGCCGGCGTTCTGATCAGCATGTTTCTGACCTTCAGCGCGTCATCGGGGGTGATCTTCACCATGAAGGCGCTGATCGTGGTCGTCATGGGCGGCGTCGGCAATCTGCTTGGCTGTCTGGTCGCCGGGCTTGCGCTGGGCCTGAGTGAATCGCTGGTCGCGACCTTTGTCGATCCGGGCCTGACACTGGCGGTGAATTTCGCGCTGTTCCTCGGCGTGCTGCTGGTCAAGCCGGCGGGCCTGTTTGGGAGGGCGCAGCGATGAGCGCCATGCGCCTTGCCGCCGCGCTCGCGGCCTGCGTTGGCCTCGCCGTGCTGGCGCTGCTGCCGACGTACGTCGACGCCTATTACCTCGCTCTCGCGATCGGGCTTTTGCAATTCACCGTGCTGGCGACTGCATGGGGCCTGTTCTCCGGACCAACGCGTTATGTCTCGCTGGCAACGACGGCGTTTTTCGGGGTCGGCGCCTATACGGTGGCGGTGCTCGGCGAGCTGCTGCCCTGGCCAGTGGTGCTGCTGATCGCGACCGCGATCGGCGCGGTGATGGCCGTGATTGTGGGCCTTTCCACGCTGCGGCTCAGCGGCCTGCATTTCGTGATCTTCACGTTTGGCCTCGCCGAACTCATTCGCCAGCTCGTGATCTGGTTCGAAGTCAACAAGTCCCGCGTGCTCGGCCGCTACGTGTTCGTCGATATCACCCAGAAGGATATCTACTGGCAGCTTCTCGTGCTGGCGGTCGCGGTGTTCGTGATCGGCTGGCTGATCGCGCGCTCGCGGCTCGGCTTTGCGCTGCGCATCATCGGCGAGGACGAAACCGTCGCAAAACATTGCGGGATCAACGTCACCATTGCCAAGGTGACGCTATTCACGATCAGCGCCGTGTTCATGACGCTGGTCGGCGCGATCATGGCGCCGCGCTGGACCTATATCGAGCCGTCGATCGCCTTCAACGCCACGATTTCCTTTGAAGTCGTGATCATGGCGCTGCTGGGCGGCGCGCACCGGCTGTGGGGACCGGCGCTCGGCGCCATTCCGCTGACCTTGCTGTTCGAGTTCCTGGCGGCGCGGTTTCCGACCGCCTCGACGCTGATCATGGGCGTCATCTTCCTCTTGATCGTGTACGCGCTGCCCGCCGGCGTCGTCGGCCTGTGGGACAATTTCCGGCGGCAATGGCGGCCGCAGCGCATTGAGCAGGGGGCCAAAGCATGACGGCTTCCACTGTTCTTGAGATCAAAGGCTTGCTCCGGGCGTTCGGCGGCCTTGTTGCCGTCAATGCGCTGGATATGACAGTAGCCTCCGGCGAGATCGTTGGGCTGCTCGGTCCGAACGGATCAGGCAAGACCACCGCGCTCAACCTCGTCTCGGGCGTGCTGCGTCCGGATTCCGGTGCGATCCACTTCGCCGGTCACGACATTGCGGGCATGGCGACGCATCGCATCGCGCGTCTTGGCTTGGGGCGAACCTTTCAATTGGTCCGCGTGCTCGACGGCATGAACTGCGCTGAGAACGTCAGGGCGGGCCTCGCTTTTCATCCGGCACGCCTCGCACGCGGCGAAATGGACGCTGCCGCCATCCGGTTGTTGGAGCGGGTCGGGTTAAAAGATGCCGATCAGCGCATGGCGACCGAACTGACCTATATCGACCGCAAGCGCCTCGAGCTGGCCCGCGCGCTGGCGCTGAAGCCGCGGCTTCTTCTGCTCGACGAGTGGCTGGCCGGGCTCAATCCTTCGGAGCTCTTGATCGGCATTGCGCTGATCCGCTCGCTGAAGGACGAAGGCCTGTCGATCCTGCTGGTCGAACACGTCATGGACGCGATCCGTTCGCTTTGCGATCGCTGCGTGGTCATGAACAGCGGCCGGAAGATTGCCGAGGGGACGCCGGACAAGGTGCTGTCCGATCCCGCTGTGATCGAGGCCTATCTCGGAGCGCCCGCCAATGCTTGAGGTCGCGAATATCGGCGTCACGTATGGCCAGCACCACGCGTTGACGGACGCAAGCTTGAGCGTGGGCCGCGGCGAAATCGTCGTCATCCTCGGCGCCAATGGCGCGGGGAAAACTTCGCTGCTGAAAGCCATCGCCGGCATCGTGGCCTGTCTTCCCGGCAAGCGCGTCACGCTTTCAGGGCGCGATATCGCAGGTCTTCCGGCGCACGAGATCGTCGAGGCAGGTCTGGCGCTGGTGCCGGAAGGCCGCGGCATCTTTGCCGATTTGACGGTCGCGGAAAACCTGTTGCTGGGTGCCAACCCGAAGCGCGCGCGTGACGGGGAGGCGGCGCGGCGGGAGCGGGTGCTGTCGCTGTTTCCGCGCCTCGGTGAACGGCTCGGACAGACGGTGCGGACGATGAGCGGCGGCGAGCAGCAGATGGTCGCGATCGGTCGCGCGCTGATGTCCAATCCCGACGTGCTCCTGCTCGACGAGCCCTCGCTCGGACTGTCGCCGCTCCTGGTGCGCGAATTGTTCGCAAGCCTGCGCAAGGTGCGCGAGAGCGGCGTTGGCCTGCTGCTGGTCGAACAGAACGCGCGCGAAAGCCTCGCCATCGCCGATCGCGGCTATCTCATCGAGAACGGCAAGATCACCGGCAGCGGTACGGGGACCGAGCTGATGTCCAACGATGCCGTACAGCGCGCCTATCTCGGCGGCATCGTCGCAAGCGCGCTTTGAAATTCACGAAAACAACCTGAAAACACGGAGGATCACGCCATGAACCAGATCAGTCTGCTGCTCGAAAACCAGGACGTCCAGGCGGTTGACGGCGTCACGTTCGACCGCCTCAACCCCATCACGGGCGAAGTCGCTACCCGCGCTTCCGCCGCGCAGATATCCGACGCCAAACGTGCGGCCGATGCAGCTGCGGCAGCGTTTCCGGCTTGGTCGGCGACCGGGCCGGGTCTGCGCCGAAAGATATTGCTCAAGGCCGCCGACGCGCTCGAAGCCAAGACGGCGCAGTTCATCGAACTAATGGCGACTGAAACAGGTGCGACCGCCGGCTGGGCCGGGTTCAATGTGATGCTTGCAGCGGGGATGCTGCGCGAAGCCGCCGCGATGACGACGCAGATCTCGGGCGAGGTGATCCCGTCGGACAAGCCGGGCTGTATCGCGATGGCGGTCCGGCAGCCGGCCGGCGTGGTGCTCAGCATCGCGCCCTGGAACGCGCCGGTGATCCTCGGCGTCCGCGCCGTGGCGCTGCCGCTCGCGTGCGGAAACACGGTTATTCTGAAGGCCTCGGAAATCTGCCCCGGCACCCACCGTTTGATCGCGGAGTGCCTGCGCGATGCCGGTTTGCCGCCCGGCGTGGTCAACGTCATCACCAACGCACCTGAAGATGCGCCCGATCTGATCGAGGCCCTGATTGCGCACCCCGCGGTGCGCCGCATCAATTTCACCGGTTCGACCCGCGTCGGCCGCATCATTGCCCAGACGGCGGCAAAGTACCTCAAGCCGGCACTGCTCGAACTCGGCGGCAAGGCGCCGCTGATCGTGCTCGATGACGCTGACATCGATGCCGCGGTCGCCGCTGCCGCGTTCGGCGCGTTCATGAACCAGGGACAGATCTGTATGTCCACGGAGCGGATCGTGCTCGACAACAAGGTCGCCGACGCTTTTGTCGCGAAGCTGGCGACCAAGGCCGACTCGCTGGTGGCGGGCGATCCGCGCAAGGGCGGCACGCCGCTGGGCTCGCTGATCGGCGCGGACGCCGTCGATCGCATTCAGGGTCTGATCAAGGACGCGGTAGCTAAGGGCGCGCGCGTCGTCGCAGGCGGCAGGTCGGAGGGGACATTGATGTCGGCCACCGTGCTCGATCACGTCACCTCGGTCATGCGGATCTATGGCGAGGAATCGTTCGGTCCGGTGGTCAGTATAGTGCGTGTGAACAGCGTCGATGAGGCCGTGCGGGTCGCGAACGACACCGAATATGGATTGTCAGCGGCAGTGTTCGGCCGCGATATCGCCCGCGCCATGGAGGTCGCCAAGCGGATCGAGTCGGGCATTTGTCATGTCAACGGCCCGACGGTGCACGATGAAGCGCAAATGCCGTTCGGGGGGACGAAGGCGTCCGGTTATGGGCGTTTCGGCGGCAAGGCAGGCATCGCCGAGTTCACCGAACTGCGCTGGATCACCATCGAGACCGGTCCGCAGCATTATCCGATCTGAGTCTGAGCAGGGATCGCGCCGCGGAAATCCCGCGGCGTGACGCCAAAGAAACTCCTGAACGTCCGGGTCGCGTGCGCTGCGTCGGCGAAGCCGCATTGCATGGCGAGCGCGGCAATTGAAGTTTGCGACAGGGCAGGTTGCTGCAGGAGGTCTCGAAAGTGATCGACGCGCAGCTGGAGCACGTGGCGTTCAAACGTCGTCTGGTGGTCGGCGAAGACGCGATGCAAGGTCCGCTCCGAAACGCCGAAGGCGGCCGCAATCGCCGGGGCCGGCCGGATCGCTGCAATGTTTCCCCTCAGGTAGGTGTCGATCAGGCCGAACAGCTCGGTGCGGGTAAGCCCGTGGTCGTCACCGGTTGCGAGACGAAGCAGGGTCGACAGATAAGCGGCGATATCCGTTTCGGCCTGGCCTGGCCGCGCATCCGACAGACGGATGGCAGCGCGAATGAACGCCGCGATCGAACGCGCTATGGCGCCCGACAGAGGAACGGGTCTTGCGCACAGTCGCTCGGCTTGCGGAAACATCCGGAGCAGCGTTGCGGCGGGAACCGTTGCGATCAGCACTTCGGAACGTTGTTCGGGTCCATCGAGCCGATCCTCGAACGGCCGCCGCGCGTCATAGAGCACGCCATATCCCGGCTCGATCGTGCCTTCGTTGCCGGCCTGCGCCATCGAGCTTCGCCCGCGACGCTGGAAATCGAACATGAATTCGTCCGAGCCCGACTTGCTGACGAGCTTCGCGTCGCGGCTGTAGCATTGCGGGCTGCTGTCGAAACGGACCAGCTTGACGCTGCCGACTTCGACGAACTCATAGCGACCGCTGAGCAGCGTCGGGCCGATCGGCCTGGTATCGACATGGGCGAATGACCGGCAGATCGACTCGGTCCAGAACGCCTGGCGTTCGGCGGGGTGGATTTGGTCTGTCGAGACGCTGATCGGCATCGCGGATGCGGTTCCACAAGGTGATGGCTCACCGTCGCCCGAATTCGGGCCGGCTGGCAAGGTCGAAAAGCTGGCAGGTTCATTCAAGACGGTGCACCCTGGTTACCCTAACGTGCGGTCCAATGTTGCAAGGTGTGAATATGGACCTGACGAGAGAACCGGCCGGTATGGCCGTCACGCATCCTCTTGATCCGCTCAGCGAGGCCGAGGTGACGCTGGCATGCGAGGTGCTGCGGACCGTCAAACAGCTCGGCCCGAATACCCGCTTTTCCCATATCCAGTTGGAGGAACCGGCCAAGGCCGACATTCTGGGATGGACGCCCGGTATGCGGCTTGCGCGGCAGGCGGCGGTCACGCTGTTCGACTGCAAGACCGGGGCGACCCATGTCGCAACCGTCGATCTCGGGTCACGGCAGGTGACGGCATGGCGCGAGCATCCGACCAAGGCGCATCCTTATGGCCAGCCTCCAGTCACGATCGAGGAGGTGTTCAAGGTCGGCGACATCGTCAAGCGTGATGCCGGCTGGCGGCACGCGATGAAGCGTCGCGGGCTGACGGACGAAGACATCGAGCTGGTCCAGGTCGACCCGTTCTCAGCCGGTTATTTCGACCGCGACGTCGAGAAGGGCCGCAGGCTCGTCAGTGGGGTTTCCTTTTGGCGCCGCGATATCAAGGACAATGGCTATGCCCATCCGATCGAGGGCGTAGTCGCGCTGGTCGACCTGATCGAGGACAAGGTCGTGCAGCTCGTGGACGAGTCGGAAATCGTCCCGATCCCGAAGCGGTCTCGCAACTATGATCGCGCGTCGATCCCGAAAATGCGCGAGGACGTCAAGCCGCTCGACATCGTGCAGAAAGACGGTCCTGGTTTCTCCGTCGAGGGTTGGAAGGTTTCCTGGCAGAACTGGTCGTTCCGCGTCGGCTGGACGGCGCGAGAAGGCCTCGTACTGCATCAGATCGGCTTCAACGACAGCGGACGCGAGCGACCGATCATCTATCGGGCCAGTGTCAGCGACATGATCGTTCCTTATGCCGACCCGACCGCGAACCATTTCTGGAAGTGCGCGTTCGACGCCGGCGAGTACGGTCTGGGCAAGCTCGCCAATGCGCTGGAGCTCGGCTGCGATTGCCTTGGGCACATCCATTATTTCGATGTGCCGGTCGCCGACGATTACGGCAAGCCGTCTGTCATGAAGAACGCGATCTGCCTGCACGAGGAGGATTACGGCATCCTCTGGAAGCACTACGAGTTTCGCAACGAGACGTTCGAGGTGCGGCGCTCCCGCCGTCTCGTGATCTCGTTCTTCACGACCGTCGGCAATTACGACTACGGCTTCTACTGGTACTTCTATCAGGACGGCTCGATCCAGCTTGAAGTCAAGCTGACCGGCATTATCCAGACCGCGGCGGTGGCGCCCGGCCAGGCCTATCCCTGGGGCGGCATGGTCGCGGAAGGGCTGGGCGGTCCGACGCACCAGCACTTCTTCAACGCGCGCCTGCACATGATGGTCGATGGCGAACGCAACAGCGTCACCGAGCACGAATTCAAGCCACGGCCCTTCGGTAAGGACAATCCATACGGCAACGTGTTCGACACCACAGCGCGAACGCTGGCGTGCGAACAGGATGCGGCCCGCGAGGCCGACGGCCGCACCGGGCGCTACTGGAAGATCGTCAATCCCAACCAGACCAACAGCGTCGGCGGGCCGACCGGGTACAAGCTGCTGGCGCACGCGGCGCCGGTCATGCTGGCGCAGGAAAACTGTTACATGACCGCGCGTGGCGGCTTTGCCACCAAGCACCTCTGGGTCACGCGCTATGCGCCTGACGAACGCTATGCCAGCGGCGAATTCCCGAACCAGCATGCCGGCGGCGACGGTCTGCCGAAATACGTGGCGCAGAACCGGGCAATCGAAAACGAGGACATCGTGGTCTGGCACACTTTTGGCGCGACCCATGTCTGCCGGCCCGAGGATTTTCCGGTCATGCCGGTCGAATATGTCGGGTTCGCCCTCAAGCCGAACGGATTTTTCGCCGAGAATCCGGCGATGGATTTGCCGCCCGATCGCAACGACGCAAGCCGCGACGTCAGGGAGAAGGGGGCGTGCTGTGCCTGACACGCGACTGGTTTCGCATCCGATCCAAACAGGAGATGGGCCATGAACCGCAGGAAGCTTCTAAGGGGTGCCGGTCTTGCCGCCGCCGCAACGGCTGTCAGCGCGCCCGCGATCGCACAGTCCGCTCCAACCGTGCGCTGGCGGCTGACGACGTCGTTCCCAAAATCCCTCGATACGCTCTATGGCGCGTGCGAGATGTTCAGCAAGGCCATGGCCGATCTGTCGGAGCAGAAATTCCAGATCAGCGTGTATGGCCCGGGCGAAATCGTACCGGCGTTCCAGGTGTTTGACGCGGTCGCCAACAACACCGTCGAGATGGGGAACAGCGCGTCCTACTACTACATCGGCAAGGATCTGGCGTTCGCGTTCGGCACAGCCGTGCCGTTCGGGCTCAACACGCGGCAGATGAACGCCTGGCTCGCCTATGGCGGCGGGCTCGAACTCTTGAACGACCTCTACAAGCCCTACGGCATCTACGGCCTGCCGTTCGGCAACACCACCGCGCAGATGGGCGGCTGGTTCCGCAAGGAGATCAAGACGCTCGATGATCTCAAGGGCTTGAAATTCCGGGTCGGCGGCGTGGCCGGGCAGGTGCTGGCCCGCATCGGCGTCGTGCCGCAGCAGATTCCGCCCGGGGATATTTATCCTGCACTCGAAAAAGGTACGATCGACGCTGCCGAATGGATCGGCCCCTATGACGACGAGAAGCTCGGCTTCCTGAAGGTCGCGCCCTATTACTATTATCCCGGCTGGTGGGAAGGCTGCGCCAACGGCTTTCTCTACATCAACAGCGCCAAATGGGCGGAGCTGCCAAAAGTCTATCAGGACATGATGACGATCGCGGCGGCGCAGGTGGCCGCCGACCTGACCGCCAAATATGACACCCGCAACGCCCAGGCGATCAAACGCCTGGTCGCCGCCGGCGCGCAGCTTCGGCCATTCTCGACCGACATCCTCGACGCCTGCTTCAAGGAGACCAATGAGCTGTTCGCCGAGGTCGCGGCCAAGAACACCAAGTTTAAAGCCCTGAACGACTCCATGACGGCGTTCCGCAACGAGCAATATCAGTGGCATCAGGTCTGCGAAGCCACCTACGACAATTACATGATCCGGCGAAGCCGCGGCTAGGCCGACATCGCCGGCGTTCGCCAGAACCGGAGACGCATTTGGATATTCGCACCGGGCGGCCGGTTTCGCTCGCGCCTCGTGGCATGGTGACGTCACCGCATTCGCTGGCGTCCTCAGCCGGCGTCGACGTGCTTCGCGCCGGAGGATCCGCCGTCGATGCCGCGATTGCCGCGAGCGCCGTGCTGGCGGTAATCTATCCGCACATGACGGGGCTTGGCGGCGATGCGTTCTGGCTCGCGCATGACGGCCGCAGCGGAGAGATCAGTTACCTGAGCGGCGGCGGCAAGGCGGCAGCGGGCGCGTCGCTGGCGTCCATGGCGGCGAGAGGGCTGAAAGAAATCCCGCTGCGCGGGATCGTTCCGGCGACGCTGACGGTACCGGGCGCGGTTGCAAGCTGGGTCGCGGCGCATGAGGCCCATGGCCGGCTGCCGCTGCGGCGCGTGCTCGAAGCTGCGATCGGCTATGCACGCGAAGGCTTTCCGGTCACCGGACGGCTGGCGAGCTTCATCGAGATGATGCGTGACGATCTCGTTCAGCAACGCGAAGCCGCCGGGATTTTCTTACCCGGTGGTGCGGTGCCAGCGCCAGGCACAAGGCTCACCAATCCCGATCTGGCGAGGACGCTTGAAGCGATCGGGGATCATGGATGGTCCGGCTTTTACGAGGGACCCGTCGCCGCTGAAATGGTGCATTTCTCGCAAGCGCAAGGCGGTTTCTTTCAGCCCGGAGATTTCGAGGCGCAACAGGCGAGTTGGGGTATGCCGCTGACCGGCCGCTACCGCGACGTCACCATCTTCAACACGCCGCCGCCCACGCAGGGTTTTACCGTGATCGAGATGCTCAATTTGGTCGAGCCGCTCGAACCGCACCGCATGGACCTGCTCGGACCCGACCGATTACATCTGATGGTGCAGGCCAAGCAGATTGCCTATCATGACCGCGATCTGGTGCTTGCAGATCCAGCCTTTGCTGATGTGCCGGTCGAAACGCTGATCAGCAAGGACTACGCGCGCAAGCGGGGCCGGTTGATCAATCCGGCGCGCGCACTGAAATGGGATGAGGTGCCGTCATTCGGCAGCCTGGCCGGCGATACCGTCTACATCGCAGCGGTCGACCGCGACGGCAACGCGGCCTCGCTCATTCAGAGCCTCTATGGCGGCTTCGGGTCATGCGTGGTGGCGGGTAGCACAGGCGTCGTGCTGCAGAATCGCGGCGCGTACTTCTCGCTCGATCCCAATCATCCCAATCGGCTCGAGCCCCGAAAAATCCCGCTGCACACCCTGATCGCCTCGATGGCCAAACGCGACGGCAAGCTCTGCAGCGTGCTGGGCTGCATGGGCGCGGATGGCCAGCCGCAGATCCAGCTGCAGCTCTATTCGGCGATGATCGATCACGGGCTCGATATTCAGGAGGCGATCGAACTGCCGCGGTTCCTTTCCGGCCGCTTCGCCCTCGGCGAATCCCGCGATACCCTGCACATGGAAAACCGCTTTCCCGCGGACACGATCCGTGCGCTGGAGCAACGGGGCCACACCGTCCATCTCTGGGCCCCGTGGGAGGAGATGGCCGGCCACGCCCATGGCATCACCATCTCATCGCAGGACGGGACCTTGAGCGGCGGTTCGGACCCGCGCAGCGACGGCGCCGCGATCGGATACTGAAACTTCAGTGCGCCGTCTTGAACGGTGCGACCGCGATCCCGGCTTCCTTCAACGCCTGACGCACGCCGCGCCCGATCTCGACCGCGCCTGGCGTATCGCCATGAATGCAGACGGTATCGGTGCGCATCTTGATCACCTTGCCTGATACCGAGACCACGGCGCCGTCCTGCACCATCCGCACCACCCGGTCGGCGATCATCTTGGGATCATGCAGCACCGCGCCCGGCTTCTTGCGCGACACCAGCTGGCCGTCGTCCTCATAGGCACGGTCGGCGAACACTTCGTGCACCATCGGCAGGTTGGCGGCTTCTCCCGCGGTCACCAGCTTCGAATTGGCCAGCACCACGAAAATCAAATTGGGATCGACCGCCTTGATGCCGTTGGCGATCGCCCGTGCGGTCATGTCGTCCTCGCAGGCGACATTGGAGATCGCACCATGCGCCTTGACGTGGGTGACCTTGTGGCCGGCCGCGGTCGCAATCGCCTGCAACGCGCCGATCTGGTAGGCGATCAGGTTCTCGATCTCGGATGATTTCAGGCCGGGCATCGGCCGCCGGCCAAAACCGTGCAGGTCGCGGTAGCCGGGGTGAGCGCCGACGCTGACGCCGCGCGCCTTCGCAAGCTCGACCGTGCGACGCATGATATCGGGATCGCCGGCATGGAAACCGCAGGCGACGTTGACCGAGGTCGCAAGCTCGATCATCGCGGCATCATTGCCCATTTCCCACGCGCCAAATCCTTCGCCGAGATCGCAGTTGAGGTCGATGGTTGTCATGGTGCTGGTCCGCTTCTTGGTGAGTGGATATTGAATTAGTCCGGTCCCGATACGTCCGCGGGCGAGGCGACCTGCCAGGTGGTTGCGTCGACGGCGCTGACGGCATAGCCGGCGACGTTGGCATCTTGCAGCGCGTCGATGTTGAGATCAAAGCTTTCGATTGACCGCAGCCGGTCAGGCAGGGAACGCAGCAATTCCCAAAACCTTCTTGCCGCGGCTTGTGCCTCAGCCATGCTCACGGCCTTGAAGCGAAAGACGCGGCCGGCCGACGTCTGGGCAAACCGTCCGAAGTCGGCGGAAATCACCGTCGCGATCTTGGGATAGCCGCCGGTCGTGCCGCGATCCGGCATCAGCACGATCGGCTGGCCGTTGCCGGGAACCTGCAGGCTGCCGTTCACGGTGCCGTCGGAAACGATGTTGTGGCCGTGCAGATGCTTGATGACGGAGCCTTCGAGCCGGTAACCCATGCGGTCGCTGGTCGCCGAAATCTTCCACTCGCTGTCGATAAACAGCTTTTTGGCATCATCGCCGAATTCGTCATCCTGTGGCCCCCACACGATGCGGATCGGCGCCTCTGCCGTGGCCGGCTGCTCGATCCGGCGTTCCGGCGCGCCGCTGGCCGGTTTCGTCTGCAATTCGTCGCCGCTCTGCAGCGGCCGCGGGTAGGGACTGCCGAGCCCGGCGCGGGCGTTGACGGCGAGGCTGCCGAAGTCAGGCTCGCCGGCGATGCCGCCCTCGATGGCGAGGTAGCTGAACGAACCGCTGCGGGCAAAGCCAAGCGTCAGGGTCTCGCCGTCGGCCAGCGTCGCCGACGTATCGATCGCAACCGGGCGTCCGGCGATGTCGGCGTTGCGTGACGCCCCTGACAGCGCGATGCGAACGGCACCGCCGCGCGCGGTGAAGGCGGCGCCGAACGGGCCGATCTCGACAGCGGCTGCAAACAGCTCGTTGCCGACCAGCGTGTTGGCCGCCGCCAACGCCAGCCGGTCCATCGCGCCGCTCGGCACCAGGCCATAGCGCTGCGAGCCGGGGCGGCCGCCGTCTTGCACCGAACTGGCCGGGCCGATGGAGGTGATGACGAGCTTGCTCATGAGGGCATCAACTCGGCCACGATCTCGCCCGCTGCCGCGGCGCGGTCCTGCTCGGCAAAGGTTTTGCTGTCGACCGGCACGAACGTAATGGCGTCGCCGGGCTCCAGCAGGAAAGTCGGATCGCGATGCAGCTGATAGGTTCGGACTGCAGTCTGTCCGAGCAGATGCCAGCCGCTCGGGCCGGCCAGGCATTGCACGCCGGTCTGTACGCCGCCGATCGAGACCGTGCCGGCCGGCGTCAGCAGACGCGGATTTTGCCGCCGCGGCATCTGCATCGAGGCCGCTAAGCCAGAGAGATAGGACCAGCCCGGCGTAAAGCCGATCATGGCGACGCGGTAGTCTCCGGCGACGTGCCGCGCCACGATGTCGTCGGGCGTGGTCTTGAGCGTCTTGGCGACGTCCTCGAGGTCGACGCCGTGCTCGCCGCCATAGACCACAGGGATACGCCAGCGCCGGGCCTTTGTCGCCTCCGGTACCGGCAGCTGGGCCAGCGCCAGGATCTGCTCGCCAAGCGCTTCAAATGAAATTCGCACGGGATCGTAATGCACCAGCAGCGAGCGATAGGTCGGAACGGTCTCGGTGACGCCCTCGATTGGCGTCGCTGCCATCGCGCGGTCGAGCGCGAGCACCCGCCCGTTGGCGGCATCATCGATGTTGCGGGAAAACTCCACCGTGATGGCGCTGTCGCCACTGGGCAAAAGGCGGGGCGGGGGTAGCGTCGCGGCCATGGCCTCGGTACTGCCTCGGATCTGTCTCAGGACTGGCTGGGGACTGTCTCAGGGACTGCCTCAGGGACTGCCTCAGGGACTCTTGCGCTGAGATCAAGCTGTAGCGTGTTTCGCGCGCCAGTGGAATTCGCTTCGTGCGAAATCATTGAGCAAGTTCAATAAATTAATCTGCATGGCAGCGATAAGCTGTTGTGATCGCTCCGCTGCGAACGAACCCTTGACGCGATGCCCGCGCCCCGCAAGATGCGCTACCTTTTGATCCCTCCCATTGGAGCGTTGCCTTACCGATGTCCCTGACCCCTGAAGCGATCGCGACCCTGTCCCGCGTGTCCACTGCCACCATCACCACAGTCCTGCTGAAGAAGGGCCTGCGGAACGTCTGGATGCGCGGCACCAAACCGTTGCGCCCGGGACAGCCGCGGCTGGTCGGACCGGCTTTCACGCTGCGCTTCGTGCCCGCGCGCGAAGATCTCGCCACCCCCGAGTCATGGTCCTCGCCGATCTCCACCCGGACGGCGATCGAAGCGATGCCGCAGGGCTGCATTGCCGTGGTCGACGCCATGGGCGTCAAGGATGCCGGTATCTTCGGCGACATCCTGTGCGCGCGCATGGTCAAGCGCGGGGTCGCGGCGCTGATCACCGACGGCGTCGTGCGCGACGTCGAGGGCGTGCTCGGCACCGGCCTGCCGGTCTGGTGCGATGGTTACGCGGCGCCACCGTCGGTGGCCGGGTTGACCTTCGTCGGCTGGGGCGAGCCGATCGGCTGCGGCGGGGTTGCGGTATTTCCGAACGACGTCGTGGTCGCCGACCAGGACGGCGCGGTGTTGATCCCGCAAGCGTTCCTCGACCTCATCCTGGCCGAAGGCGCCGAGCAGGAGCGGATGGAAGCCTGGATCGTCAACGAAGTGAACAACGGCGCGGCGCTGCCCGGCCTCTACCCGATGAATGCCGAGACCAAGGCGCGCTACGCGGCGAGCAAGAAATAACGTCAACAAAGCGAGGTAACGCCATGGATATCCACGTCTCCGGCTCGCGGCCGACGCGCAAGGCTCCACCCGACTATTTCACCGGTACGGTCTGGCAGGATCCTATCATCGCCACCGAGGCGCCGGCGCGGCTGGTTTCCACCCGCGTCTCTTTCGAGCCCGGCGCGCGTACGGCGTGGCACTCGCATCCGCTCGGGCAGACCCTGTACGTGGTTTCAGGGATCGGCCGTGTGCAGGCCGTGGGTGGGCCGGTCCGGGAAATCCGGCCCGGGGACGTGGTCTGGATCCCGCCCGGCGAGAAGCACTGGCATGGCGCCTCGCCAACCAACGGCATGACCCACATCGCGATGCAGGAAGCACTCGACGGCAGCTACGCGACCTGGATGGAGAAGGTCACGGACGCCGAGTATGCGGCAAAGGTCGGGTAGAGCGGGAACAGATCAGGTTGGCTAGCCGCGGCCCATTCTACTTTGCATGGGGTTGTTTTCGCGATTTCTTGTTCGGGCCCTGCCGTTCATCGCCCATAAGCGTGAACCCGATGGCCTGAAGCGACACGGCAAACCGCAAACAAGAAGCCCCGCCGGCGAAGGCGGGGCCCTGGTTGAATGTGCGTCGTTCGCGCGTCAGTTCACGCGGGTCCAGGTCTGACCGCCGCAGAACATGCCGCCAAAGGCGCAGCCCTGAACGCGCAGGCTGTCGGAGCCTTTCATCGCGAGCGTTGAATCATACGTGCTGCCGGAATTCGGATCGAAAATCCGGCCGCTCCATTTGTTGTCCTTGCCAGGCTTCATGTTGATCAGCACCTGCTCGCCGTTGCGGTTCGACTTCTTGTCGATGGAATAGCCGCAAAGATTGGGGCCGCATTGTTCGATCCGGACCTTGCCTTCCTTCTCTTCCGTCAGCCACACGCCAAGCGGTGAGTTTGCCGCCTGCGGGGCCGCCTGCGGCGGGGCGGGCGGCGGCGTGACCGCGGCGACGGCAGGCGCAGGCTTCGGCGCGGGAGGCGGCTCTTGCTGGACGTGCGGGGCGGGTGCGCTGGGCGGCAGTGGAGCGGCCGGCACAGTCACCGGATCCGCCGCCGGAGCAACGGCGACCGTGGCGGCCGAAGGTTCAGCGGGCGCGACCGGTGCGGGAGCTGCAGGAACGGGTGCAGGGGCCGGCGGCACAGCGGCCTGCTCGGCGGGGACAGGCACGGCCGGAGCAGGTGCGGCGGGAGCGACCGAGTCGGGTGGCGTCCTGGAGTCCGTCTTCGCCTGTTGCGGCGACTGTTTGCGCGGGCGATCGCGATCAGCGTCCTCGTTGCGCGAGCGTTTGGCCTTCGGCGTATTGTCGTAGACGCCCGGGATCTGGACGGTGCCGCGATCGGGATCGATCCGAATGGTGCGGCCGCCGTAATCGAAGGTGTACTGCGCCTGCGCCGCACTGCTCGCCAGCAAAAACGCGGCGATCGCCAGAAGCTTCTTCATGATGACCTCCTGAGCAGGGAATCCCAACCCCCGAAGCTACGCAATGGCAGCTCTCAAAACGTGATCCAGATCACTTTCAAATGATAAGTCGTGTACTAGCGGCTTTGGTTCAATGTCGTCCGCGCAGCCTAATTTGGCCCCGACAGACGGTCAATTTGCGGCGAAAATTGCATATTTTGCCGGCCGATCAGTCGAACCAGGCGGCGTAGATCTTCCTGAAACTGCCATCCTCTCTCGCAATGTGCAGCCACTGGTCGACGAAGGCTTTCAGCGCGACGTCGCGCTGCAGCCAATAGGCTTTCTCGGCGAAGTCGAACGGCTTTTCGGGATGCACCGCGCACAGCACGCCGGGGTGCAGTTTCTGCTGGTACAATGTCTCCGACGAATCCGTCATCATCAGGTCGGCATTGCCCTTGGCGATCTCGTCGAAGATCGTGACGTTGTCGTTGTGGAGTTTCACTTCCGCGTTCTTGACGTTGGCGCGGGCAAACCGTTCGTTGGTGCCGCCGGGATTGACGATCACGCGCGTGCCGGGCTTGTCGATGTCGGCAATGGTTTCGTACTTGCCCTTGTCGGTGCAGCGGGCGATCGGCGTCTTGCCCTCACGCATGATCGGCGTGGAGAACAGGCCCTTCTTCTGCCGGTCGAGCGTGATCGATACGCCGCTCATCGCGACGTCGAAACTGTCGGCCTCGAAATCCTTCATCAGTTGCGGCCATGCGGTGTGGACGAATTCGACCTTGACGCCGAGCGCCTTGCCGAGCGCTTCCGCCATGTCGACGTCAAAGCCGCTGAATTTCGACGTCGTCTTGTCGAGATGGCTGAAGGGCCGGTAGTCGCCGGTCATGCCGACCCGCAGCGTGCCGCGCTTGATGATGTCGTCGAGGCGGGAAGGGGCCGGCTGCTGGGCATGGGCTGACATCGTCAACAGGGCAGCCATGCCCAGACCAAATAGCATTCGAAACATCAGTTCCTCTCCGCCGGTGCATTCGATGACAGGCGAGCCGCACGTGCTTCCCGACACCGCGGTTCTTCTTCCACGTCACCACGGCTTACGACATCCTGCGCGACGCCGGCGTGGATCTCGCCAAGAAGGATTTCCTGGGCCCGCCGAGATAGCGCGATCCGCTACGCCTCGCCGTTGTCTTTGCGCACCAGATTGGCGACGGCGGCGCGTCCCGTCATTTCGCTTTTCAGTTGCTCGAATCGGCGACGTGCCGCGGCTTCGCGGTCGTCGACCAGCTGGATCGCGGCATCCTTGTTCATCGGTCCGCTGACAATGGGCGTTGAATTCTCGCCAATGGTCTCATCGACGTAATACTCGCCATCGTCCTCGCGGACCGTCCATTTGAAACGGATCGCGGCCATCGGTCCGGGCCCGACCTTGGAATAGCCATCGGCCTCGAACGGCAGAAAGACCTCAGGCGGCGGCGCGGCCTCGATCGGCGCGGCGGTCTCAAGCGGCGGAGGAACCGCGAGCGATGGCAGTGCTTCGATCGGTTGAAATTCTTCGAGTGGCGGAGGGGTGGCCGACACCTCTTCAACGGCAGGCCGTTCCCGCTCGCGGGGGATCACGGGCGGCTGATCGAGAATGCTGGCGATCGCCGCCAAGGCGTTGTCGGTCGGGTCGTTTTGGCTCAAGATTCGGCCTCCGGATCGAACTCCGTCTGCGGAATCGGTGTCCCCGTTGCCGCCCGGTATCTTTTCCTCGCTTCCGAATGAGGCTGAGTTTTGTCCGTTCAGGCGCAAAACCGGCTATGCCGGGTGCGGACCTGGCGTTTAGCCCGTCATGCGGAATAAGGTTTCCTTATGATTGCGCCGGTATGAACTTCCCGGGCGGCCGCTCGATGGTTCAGCGGACGCCCGGTTTGATCATGCCGGATCGGTCAGAGCACGTCCTGATTGATGACGTTCTGACGCAAGGGATCGCCGTCGAGAACGCTCAGGATATTGCGTGCGGTCTGTTCGCTCATGCGATCGACGGCTTCCCTGGTCACCCCGGCGACATGGGGTGCGAAGATGACGTTCGGAAGCGCGAACAGCGAATGGCCGGCCGGCGGCGGCTCCTGTTCGAACACGTCGAGACCGGCGCCGGCAAGTTTGCCGGACAGCAGCGCGTCATGCAGCGCGGGTTCGTCGACGATGCCACCGCGCGCGGTATTGATCAGATAGGCGGTCGGCTTCATCCGCCCCAAGCGCGCGGCATTGATCATGCCGACCGTCTCCGGGGTCTTCGGGCAATGCAGGCTGACGAAGTCGGCGCGCGGCAACGCCGCGTCGAGATCGGTGACAGGCTCGCAGCCGGCGGCCTTGATGTCGGCCGCGGGCTTGTAGGGATCGAAAACCAGCACGTTCATTTCCATCGCCTGGCAGCGCTTGGCGGTGCGGGTGCCGATGCGGCCGAAGCCAACGATCAGGACGGTCTTGTCATAGAGATCGTAGGGCAGCATGCCGAGCCGGCTCGGCCATTTGTTGTCCCTGACGATGGAGTGCATTTCCACCGCCCGTTTTGCCAATGTCAGCATCATGAACAATGCGCACTCGGCAACGGAGGGCGAATTCGCGGTACCCGCGACCATCAGCGGCACCTTGCGGCGGCTCAACGCCGGCACATCGACGGCATCAAAGCCGACGCCGATCCGGGTCACCACCAACATGTCCCTGGAAGCTTCCAGTTCCGTTTCGCCGAACCGCGTACCGCCGAGGGCGACACCATGGACCGGCGCATGCTCCTTGAGCTTGGCTTGGAAATCCGGTTGCGAGATCATGTTGGGGAACTCGACGAGCTCGATATCCTCGCGTGCGTCGAGCAACGCGCGCCCCTGCTGTGACATCGATTCCGTGACGAAGATTTTCTTCTTGTTGGTCGCCATTTCCTGCCCTTGGGTGACTGTTGTCTCCGCCGTCAAATGACGGCGCCGCTCACCTCGTTTAGCAGGTGCATATTGTTGAGGTCCACTGCCAATCGGAGCGGGGCGCCATCCTGCGCGCCGGCGTTGGGATTGACCCGGCCGCAGACCTGCGTGCCCTCGAGCGCAAAATAGATCAGCGTCTCCATTCCCATCGGCTCGGTGACGTCGAGCGTGGCATCGAAGTTTTCGACGCCGGTTTCCGGATGCGGGCTGGCTTCCGTGATGTGCTCGGGCCGCAGTCCCAGCAGCAGCTTGTCGGTCCGGGACACGCCTTGATATCTGGCGGCGCGCGCCGGCGGCAGCGGGAAGGCGAGACGGTCGGTGATCCGGACATGCAGCTTGCCGCCGGATTCCTCGAGCCGGCAAGGAATGAAGTTCATCGCCGGCGAGCCGATGAAGCTGGCGACGAATTTGGTGGCGGGATTGTGATAGAGCTCGTTCGGCGTTCCGATCTGTTCGATGCGGCCATGGTTCATCACCACGACCCGGTCGGCGAGCGTCATCGCCTCGACCTGGTCGTGGGTAACGTAAACCGTTGTGGTGCGGACCTTCTGATGCACCTTCTTGATCTCGATCCGCATCTGGACGCGGAGCTTGGCGTCAAGGTTGGACAGCGGCTCATCGAACAGGAACACCTTGGGATTACGCACGATGGCGCGGCCCATGGCGACGCGCTGGCGCTGACCGCCCGACAGCTGCTTCGGCTTGCGGTCGACGAGTTCGACGATGTCGAGCATGCGCGCGGCTTCGTCGATCCGGGTCTTGATCTCGGCCTTCGGATAACGTTTCAGCCGCAGTCCGAACGACATGTTTTCCGCGACCGTCATGTGCGGGTAGAGCGCGTAGTTCTGGAACACCATGGCGATGTCGCGGTCCTTTGGCGGCACGTCGTTGACGACGTCGCCTCCGATCATGATATCGCCGTCCGTGATGTCTTCGAGCCCCGCGATCATCCGCAGCGTGGTCGATTTTCCGCAACCCGACGGGCCCACCAGCACGACAAACTCATGATCGGCGATGTCGAGATCGATGCCGCGCACCGCCTCGACGTCGTCGTACTTCTTGACAACCTTGCGCAACGTCACGTCAGCCATGAGTTCAACCCTTTGTCGCACCGGCGGTGAGGCCGGCAATGTAATAGTCCATCAGGAACGCGTAGATGATCAGCGGCGGCGCAGCGCCGAGCAGGGCGCCGGTCATGATCTGGCCCCACGCGAACACGTCGCCCTTGATCAGGGTCGTGACGATACCGACCGGCAGCACCAGTTGATCCGTCGACGTCGTGAAAACCAGCGGATAGAGAAACTGCGCCCAGGAAACCGTGAAGGCGAAGATGGTCGCCGCGATCAGGCCGGGCAGGGCGACGGGAATGAAGATACGCGTCAGCGTCTGGAACCAGGACGCGCCGTCGATGATCGCGGCCTCATCGAGCTCCTTGGGGATGGAGGCGAAGTAACCGATCATGATCCAGGTGCAGAACGGCACCGTGAGCGTCGGATAGATCACCAGCAGCACGTACCACTTGTTGATCAGCTGGATCCCGGTCAGCTCGCCGAATGCCACGAACATCTTGAACAGGGGCAGAAACAGCAGCGTTTCAGGAATGAGGTAGGTCAGGAAGACGCCGGTCGCAAGCGTGGCCGAGCCCCAGAACCGCATCCGCGCCAGTGCAAAAGCCGCCGGCACGCTGATCAGCATGGTAATGGTCACGACGAAGATCGAGACCAGCGCCGAATTGCGGAAGAAGGTCAGGAACTGGTTCGATGTCAGCAACTCGACGTAGTTCGACAATGTCGGATGATAAACCCACCACGGGTTCGTCGCCGCGGAGATTTCGGCGCTGGTCTTCAGCGACGTAATCACCATGTAGAGCGGGGGCACCAGCGCGAACACCGCGAACAAGGTGAGGAAGAAGTACGACCATCGCAGCGCCCAGGTGCGGTCGCGGCTCATGCTGCGCAGTTTGACGGGGCGGGTCGGGGCGGCCTTGTTGATCACGACGGTGCTGGTCATCAGGATTCATTCCCGCGTTTGTTGATGTCGCGCAGGATGAATACTGCCGCGATTGCGAGTATAGGCACCATGAACAGCGAGACGCTGGCGCCGAGCGGAATGTCGCCGCCCTCGATACCGATGCGGAACGCCCAGGTGGCGAAGACATGGGTACGGTCCAGCGGACCGCCGGCGGTCAGGATGCGCACGATATCGAAATTGGCGAAGGTGACGATCACCGAAAACAGCGTCGTGATCGCGATGATGTTGCGCATCATCGGCAGCGTCACGTACCAGATCCGCTGCCACCAGTTGGCGCCGTCGATGGCCGCGGCCTCATAGAGCTGATCGGGCACCGACTTCAGCGAAGCCAGGTACATGATCATGAAGAACGGGGCGCCGAACCAGATATTCACCAGGATGACCGAGAAGCGGGCCCAGCCGGTCTCGCCGGTCCATGGAATCCGGTCGACGCCGACGCCGGCCAACAGATAGTTGAAGGCGCTGTACGACGGATCGAACAGCCACAGCCACGCCAGCGTGCTCATGGCCGGTGGGATGACCCAGGGCACCAGCAGCATGCCGCGCCATTTGCGCTGGCCCTTGGCCGGAATGTTGTGGACGAAGTGCGCCACGATGAAGCCGATCAGGGCCTTGAAGAAGACGGCGGTGATCGCGAAAATGCAGGATTGCTCGACCACCAGCCAAAAGGTTTCCCGCTTGAACAGGAACTGGAAATTTCCGAGTCCGATGAAGCGCTGCATCGACTTGTTCAAGGTGGCCAGATGCAGCGAGTAGAACGCGGGATAGATGACGAGCAGCAAGATCAGCAGGATCAGCGGCAGCGTCATGAGGAAGGCTGCGGTCGATTTACGCTTCAGGGCGGTTCGTAAACTGGCGCGCTTGCGCGCCGTTCGCGGAGCGGCGTTACGCTCAATCGCGACATCAGCCATGATGCATCTTCCTCGCGAGTTTCATTCAGAGCAGGGCGGTTTCCTCGTCGAGAAGCCGGCGCGGCACCGGCTCCCATCGTGTCGGCAGGCGGATGCACGCCGCCACGGCCCGAAATCCGACGGGCCGGGGCGGCGAAATCGCCTCAGCTACGCATGAAGCCTTCGAGTTCGCCTTCCGCCCAGGCCAGCGTCTTCTCCATGGGCTCGCCACGGTAGAAGCGCACGCACATCTTGGTGAGCGTTGCCTGGGTGTAGATCTGCTGGGCGACCTTGGGCGGCGCGGGCGACGCCGAGATCGAAAGCAGCTGATGCTTGTGCGGATTCGGATAGTGGTAGAGCGTGCCCTTCGGCGGTCCTTCCTCGGCCCATGTCTTGAAAGTCGTCAGTTTCTCGAAGGCTGGCAGGTCGTAACCGCCGCTCGCCGCCACCATTTTCTCGACCGCATCCGGTTGCGACAGACGCGTCAGCACGCTCTTTGCCGCCTCCTTGTTCTTGGAGAAGCTCCAGACGCTCCAGAAGTAGGGCAGGAACGGCGCGAAGCGGCCCTTCGGACCGACCGGGAAGCCGTGGGTCCAGCATTGCTCCGCGATCTGCGGCGCATCGCGCTTGGCGACGGCCCACGCGCTCGGCGGATTCATGATCAGGGCGCCTCTGCCCGAGACCAGCCACCTGTTGTTGGAGCCATCGTCCCATGACGGCGCGTCCGACGGCAGGAAAGCCATCAGCTTTTTGTAATATTCGAGCGCCTGCCGCACGTTGTCGTTCTTGACGACGACGTTGCCCTTGGCATCGACGACCTCCGCCCCGAAGGCCAGGAAGAACGCCCCGACGGTATCGACGGAATCGCTGGTCTCGCCAAGACCGATGCCGAAGGGAACGCCGCCCTTGTGACAGGCCTCCGCCGCCTTCAGGAACGTGTCCGTGGTCCAGCCATCGGCTTTCGGCGCCGAACCTGCCGGGTACATGGCCTGGACGTCGATGCCGGCGTGCTGCTTCATCAGATCGATGCGCGAGCACGGCCCCTTGATCTGGCTGCCGACGCAGGCCGGAACACCCAGCCATTTGTTGCCGGCCTTGCCGAGGTACTGGACGGTGCCGTTGACTTCGCCGTTCTGCTTGATGAGCCCCTCGACCACGTCATTCATCGGCTCGAGCAATTCCGCCTGCGCGTGCGGCCACCAGGTCGGCATCGCCAGAATGTCATGGCCCGACTTCGCCTGGGCTTCGGCGGCGATCGTCAGGAGGTTCTTGTTACCCTGGCTCGGGATGTAGTCGATGGTGACCTCGACCTTTTCCTTCTCGGCCCACTCATTGACAATATCGGTAGAAGCCTTGTTGGCGCCGGGTACCCAGTGGTCCCAAAATCCGATCGATAGCTTGCCGGCGGCATGCGCGCCGCGCACGTAGGGTGCGGTCACGAGTGCGGCTGATGATAGCGCTGTCGCAGCAATGAATTGGCGTCGAGTAAGCTTCTTCCGTGTCATGGCGTTCCTCCCTGGATGGGCCAATCGGATGTGAAGAAATTCCCGTTCTTGCTTTTTTATTCGGCTCCGTTCGGACGCCGCAGATTTTTCATTATTGACGATCAGAGCAGAATTGCCAGCGTCTGTCGAGAAATCACGTAAGCGCGATTCTAGAACTAACGTTGTGTGCAATTGGCAGGCAGCGAGGACCGTGAGCCCGTTGTCTACCGCTCATTCCTGACTCATGACGCGGAATATTGCGTTGCACCTATCGAACCCATCGGTGAGGGTGAGGATGCGAAATAGCGCCGCAGGTTCCCCTGCCGCGTCTCTAATTTGGGATACGCCGCCGTTTTCATCACTGGGATGACCGGGGGCGGCAGGTAGACTTGCACGGCGCGAGAACGATAAAATCGGATTCGGCCGCGGTCCTTGGCCCAGCACCACCACGCCGGAAACTCACGATCGACCATGGAGACCAGACAATGACCAGCCCGACATCGAAGCTGCGCGCGCGGCTCAGACTGTGCGCAGCCCTTGGGGTGGCCGCCCTTATGCTGTTTAGCGCGTCGCTCACGGTGGAGGCACAGGTGGTTGAGGGCGTCCAAAAGGGCGCCCGCGAGGGGAACAAGGCGGCCGGACCGGTCGGCGGCGTGCTTGGCGGCGCTATTGGCGGTGTCGTGGGGGTGGTGACCGGTGTGACCGGTGTCCTCACCGGCGGCGCACAACAGCAACAACAACAGACGGCCCCGGCGAAGGCTGGCAAACAGGGCGATACCGCAAAGCAGGACGATGCCGCCAAATCCGGCAAGGCGGCCAAGGGCACAAAGACGGCGGCGAAGCAGCCGCAGGTTCTGACCCAGACCGGTGCACCGCAAATCACGGCCGAACAGATCGTCGCCAACAGCGACGCCAATATCGAGCGCATCAAGAAGCAATTGAATCTGACGCCCGAGCAGGAGAAGAACTGGTCCGGCTTCAACAGTGCGATGCACTATCTCGGCCATAATGGCGCCGATCGCCTCAATCTGCGTATTGCGCGCGCCAAACGCGATCCGCCCGACGACATCATCGAGCAGATGCGGAACGAAGCCCAGTTTCTCAATGACCGTGCGGTGGACCAGCGCAATGTGGCCGATGCCGCCGAGCCTTTATTTGCAAGCCTGGACGAGAAGCAGAAGAAGATCTTCATCCAGGAAATGGTCAATCTGAGCCACGAGCGCGGGCTGGATTAGCGCGGAAAAACTGACGCATTCGCACGAAACGTCATCCGCCCCGGATCAAGTCCGGGCCGGCTTCCCCATCATTGAGGGTTTGCCCCTGGGCGAATAGCCGGGCACGCATGCCCTGGGGTAGGTGAAAGGCGAGGCACCCGGCTATCCTGCCGCAGCGGCGCGGCAGGTTCCAATCGCCATGCAATGATGAAGAAACCCTGACGGGATCGCGCCCGACTGATGGCTGACTTGCGGCCTTGTCGGGAACCGCTAACGCAAAGCCGAAATCAAAAAGCCGGAATTAAAACAAGTTCGGCCAGCGCTGGGCTGGCCGAATAGTCGAACCTTGCTCGCGGCGGTGGCCGGTTACGCCTTCGCGAAATTCAGCTCCACACCGACACCGTCGGGATCGTAGAGAAAGAATTGCGTATCACCGGTTCGCGGCACGATGCTCTCGCGGAATTTTACGCCCTTGGCCTGCAGGCGCTCGCGCACGCCATCGACGTCAGTCGCGGCAAAGGCAATGTGGTCAAGCCGCCCGGTGTCCTCGTATTTCTTCTCGGTGCCGCGCACCACGATGCCCTCGCGCGGCTCGCGCGTACCCATCAGGTGCACGGTGGCGGTGCCGCCGGAGTAGAGCCAGTAGCCAGGGAAACCGAGCGGCGGACGGTCGCCGTTCTCCAGTCCAAGCACGTCGCAGTAGAAATCCTTGGTGCGTTCGAGATCGGAAGGTTCGATGGTGTAGTGCTGTAATCCGCCAAGTCCCATGGTTTGTTTTCCTTATACAAAGGTGAGATCGACATCGACGCCCATCATCCAGGCGCCGACCGTTTCAAAATGTCTGATCTGACCTTGCAGCTGCTGGGTTACGGTGTGGATGTCGCGAAAGCGGCGCTCCAGCGGGTGGCCTTCGAAGATCGCGGTGGCTCCCGCCGCGTTGTAGGCGAAGTCGACCGCCTCGCGTGCCTTGTGGATGGCATTCGTGGCGGCCATGCGGACGGTGATGCGCTGCGCGACGGTGATGCTGGCGCCGGCGACGAGGTCCTTCCAGATTTCGGCCATCGACTGCAGCACGAAGCCGCGGGCGGCCCGCAGATTGACCTCGGCCTGGGCGAGGCCGGTCTGGACCACGGCGTTGTCGCGCAAGATGCCTTTGGCGCCGCGCGGCACCTTGTTGCGCGCCACCTCGACGAAATCGTCGAGCGTGCTTCGGGCGATGCCGCAGGCAACGCCGGCAAAGCCGACCTGGTAGCAAGTGCCGGCCCCCATGCGATAGAGCGGACCGCTTTCGCGGCATTCCCGGTCGAATTCACGGGTGATGGAATGGTCCATTGGAACGAAGAGGTCATTCAGCGCGAACTGGTCGCTGGCGGTGCCGCGCAGGCCGACCGTATTCCAGATGTCGGTCCATTCGACGTCCTCGGTTCGCACCAGCATGGTCCGCTCCAGCGGCATACCGTTGGCTTCCAGCCTGGGAGTGCCGTCGGCCGCAAGGATCGGACAATGCGCGCCGAGCCAGGTCGCGTGCCGACCACCGGAGGCAAAGGCCCACACGCCCGGGACCCCAGGCGAGTACTGCACGCGGATCCCCGAAGATCGCGCGCGCTACCGGCAGATCGAGATAAGCCGCCGACATCGCACAGCCGCCGGCCTGGCTGAGGCACCAGGCCGTGGAGGCATCCGCCTTGGCGATGGTTTCAATGACATGGAAGAAGGTGACGGGATCGGTTTCGATGCCGTCGGTCGAGCGCGGCAGCAACAGACGAAACAGCTGCGCGTCGTGCAGCCTGTCGAGCAACGCCGGCGGCAGCCGGCGCTTATTCTCGATGTCGTTTCCGGCCGCCGCCACCTCGGGACGAACAGCCTCGGCACGGGCGATGATCGCCCGGTCACCGGCAAGGTCGGCAGCAGTCGCGATCAAATTATCCAAACCTCCATCGACGCATTGAATTCAAGGCGATGCCTGCCGGACTCTCGCCGCCGACATATTCAGCCCGTCGGCCAGTTCCTTGTCGATCTGCTCGATCGACTTGCTCCTGGTCTCGAAGCCGATGAAATAATACACGATGCCGGCCATCAGGAACCAGCAGCCCAGATAGACGAACGCTGTCACCGCCTATGCGCCGGGCCGTCGCGCGCGACAAGCCCACGAAGACGCGGAGCACATCTGCGCAGAAGCGATGGAAGCCCATCCTGCCGTTCCGCACAAATCGGAACGTCGCGGTCCATCGTCGCCGACCGCATTGCGGTGCACACACGCCATTTGCTTAAGGTTTTGCGTCTATTTAGATAGGTCGAGCGATGTCCACGGCCGAACGTATGGAAGAAAAGCGAAAATATCCGCGAACCGAGATCGAGGAGCCCGCCTATGTCTCATCGGGCGGCTCCGTGATGCGCTGCGTGGTGAGGAATATTTCGCTCGAGGGTGCGGCGATCGACGTCGAGAACCCTGCATTCGTTCCGCAGCACTTCCGCCTCGTGATGGCGAAGGATTCCTCGATCGTTCATGAGTGCCGGGTCGCCTGGATCAAGAAGAACCGGATCGGCCTGACGTTCATGAATGTCGTACAGGAACCGCAGGAATGAAGCGACGCGTCACTCTATCCTGAGCTTCGCGTCACGTACCACTTTGCCCCATTTTTCCATTTCCAGCTTGATACGGGCGCCGAATTCCTCCGGCCGGTTTGCGACCGGCTTGAATCCGAGCGCGGTCAGGCGCTCCTTCACGTCTGCCTGCCCGACTGCCTTGGCTATTTCGCGATAGAGCAGGTCGACGATCTCTTTCGGCGTTCCCGCCGGCGCAAGGACGCCTGTTATGGTGTCGGCCTCCTGGTCCTTGATGCCTTGTTCGGCGAAGGTCGGCACGTCGGGCAACTGGATCGCGCGCTCGCTTGCGGCAACGCCGAGCGCGCGCAATTGGCCGGCCTGAACCGCCGAAAGGGCGGGCGGCAGCGCGGTGAAAGCGATCGGCGTGTGCCCGCCGACGGTTGACTGGATCGCAGGCGCCGCGCCGGTAAACGGCACGTGCACCAGGTCGAGGCTGAACGCCAGCCGAAACAGCTCACCCCCCAGATGCGGCGTCGAACCGACGCCGGGTCCGGCAAAACCGTATTTGCCGGGATTGTCACGGATCAGCTGCACCAATTCCGGAAGCGACCTGGCCGGCACCGACGGGTTTACCACCACCACGTTCGGGGAAACCGCCACCAGCGTTACCGGCGCGAAATCCTTGACGGCATCGTACGGCACCTTGGCGTAGAGGCTGGGATTGACCACAAAGCCGGTGCTGACGACCATGAGGGTGTAGCCATCGGGCGTCGCTCGGACGACCTGGCCGGAGGCGGTGTTGCCGCCGGCGCCGCCGATATTCTCCACAAAGAACTGCTGACCGAGCGCATCGGAGAGCTTTTGCGACACCATCCGCGCGATTACGTCGGTCGGGCCGCCGGCGGGAAACCCGACAACCACGCGCACCGGGCGGTTCGGATAGCCCTGTGCCGAGACAGTCGGGACGGCCCCCAGCAGCAGCGCGGCAGCAAGCAAGGTTTGCAGAACGGCCGCCATGACGCCCCCCGGATTTTATGTTTGTTGACGCCATCATCAACGACGGCGCAGCGCAGAACAAGGGGAGGCGCGGGGGCCGGCGCTATTTCTTCAGCAGCGGCTTGATCCGTTGCTCCAGTTCCTCGAATGACATCGAGCCTTTCAACCGCTCGCCATTGAGGAAGAAAGTCGGCGTTGAATCCACCTTGAGGGTCTCATGGGCGTATTTCTGATCCGCTGCGAGCTTGTCGAGCATCGCCTGATCCCTCTCGCAGGTCGTCACGTCCTGTTCGCTCATCCCGTTCAGCTTGCCGACCAAGTTCAGCGTTTCCTTGGTCCGCGCGATCAGTCGGTCCTGCAGCTTGAACAGGGTCTCGATGACACCGAAATATTTTTCCGAATCGTTCCTGGCGATGCAGCGCGCCAGCATCGAGGCCGCCGCAGCCGCGACGTCGAGCGGGAACTCGCGGAAGACGAAGCGGACCTTGCCGGTGTCGATATATTTGGAACGCAGCATCGGAAAGACGTTCTCGCCGAAGGCGGCGCAATGCGAGCAGCTCATCGACGCGTATTCGGTGATGGTCACCGGCGCCTTCGGCGATCCGATCGCGATGTCCGGCAGCGACACCGGCTTGGCGACAGCCGCCGCCATCGTGCTCTGGGCGACGGCGGGGCCTGCGGAAAACGGCGCGGTGAAAGCGAGCAGGGCAACAAAAGCGATGCAGCGAGGGGCGTTCAACGGGTTATTCCAAATTGATGGGTGGGGAGAGTCTATCCGGTTCTTCCGTGCCTGAAATTATCTATATTCTTCAACAGGCAAAGACGAAAGCCGGATGTGTCACAGCAGCGACCGGCCACGTGTAGCTAACGCGCCGTCATGGCTGCCGAAATCCCTGGTCAGCGCTCCGTCGCCGACGCGTGCAGCAAACGTTCTGAAGTCGATGGGGTGGCTGCAGACCTCTCAGGGTTTATTGCTGCGGAAGTTTCCGGAACTTCCGAGCTCACCCGCCTTGCCGGAAATGGATCAGTGCTTTTCGAGACCGTGACGGCGACAGACCCACAGCAGATTTTTCAGTGAGATCACGTAGAACTACGGATGCCGTCCGCATGGTCGGGCTACCAGAGTTGGACATACTCACTCGCGGGAGATGTGTACAAGGTAACGGCCTGCGATCCGCACGGTTGAATTAATCGTGCTTGCTTACGATGATCGACGATCGCAGTTGACCGGGAAATTCCGGCAATCCATTCATGCCGGACGAACTGGCTTGTAAAGCCGGCGGGCAAAGAAGGGTGAGGGTGCAGTGGCGATAGATCCATTCATAGACGAGATCTATGAAGCGGCGGTCGTTCCGGAAAAATGGCGATCCATTCTCGATCGCCTGGCGGAAATTGCCGATGCCGAGGGTACGCTGCTGTTCGCAGCTGGCCCTGGGGATCCCAGATGGCTGTCATCCAGATCCATCGAGGCGTTCATCGCGGAATGGACCGGCAGCAAATGGTATCTCGACAATCCACGCGGCCAGCGCCTCGTTCCGATCGACGAGCCGAGGTTCCTGACTGATCTGGACGAGTTGACGATGGAGGAGATCGACGCCTCCGATTTTTATACCGAACTGTTACGCCCCCGTGGACTTGGATGGTGCGTTGGAACGTCGATACGTTCACCGGCCGGCGACACGCTGGTGTTCTCGATCGAGAAGGCTCACAGCAAGGGGCCGGTGCCGCGATCGGTTGCGGAGACTTTGGATCATTTGCGTCCGCATCTTGCCCGGGCATCGGTCCTCTCGGCGCGACTGGGACTGGACCGGGCGATATCGACGGTCGCGACGCTGGAGGCGATCGGCTTGCCGGCTGCGGCGTTGGCGTCCACCGGTCGCGTTATCTCGGCCAATGCGGGTTTCCTCGCCAGCAAGGGGCATGTGCGCGTCGGCGCGGGAAACCTCATTCAATTCACGTCCGAACCGGCTCAGACATTGTTGATGGAAGCCATTTCGCGCGGCGGGCGTTCCTCCAATGGAATCGGCCGGTCCATTCCGGTCCGAGCTACCAAGACTGACCCGGCTTTTGTCGCCCACGTCGTGCCCTTGCACGGCGGTGGACGGGATGTTTTCACCGGAGCCTTGTCGATCGTTTTCATCACGTCGATGGTGCCGAGCACCAGCCCGGCGTCGCCATTGTTGCAGGCCCTTTTTGATCTCACACCGGCGGAGGCGCGTACGGCGAGTCAGATCACCGAAGGCAAATCCATCGAACAGATTTCGTCCACAACCGGAATAGCCCAGAACACGATTCGATCGCACCTGAAATCAGTGTTTCAAAAAACAGGAGTGCAGCGGCAAGCGGAATTGGTCAGCTTGCTCGGCGTAACGATCAATCAAGTCACGTAGGATCACTGGTTAACGCCTAACCCATTTGGGGGAGGCTATTTTGTTGTTGACGCGTGGCTTGACTTGACCGCGACGATTTCTAAAGACTACATCAAAAGCAATTCTAAAATTTATTTCGAAAAACTCATACAGGCCCGTTGGGGCTTTGAACAACAACCAATCAAAAGCAGTGGATTGATCTGACAACGTCAGACCAACCGATTTTTCGTGGGGTTAGTGCTATGGCAAATACACCGGCGGTCATTGGTTCACCGAGCAACAACGAAGTCACCGAAGACGCGAGCTTGCCGTTCCTGACAGCCGCTGGATTCATCCCGATCAGCGATGCCAACCCCGGACAGGCTTTTTTCAAGACCACGGTGAAGAAAGCCACAGGCACTCTGGGAACGCTGACGCTTGCCGCGGACGGGACCTACACTTACTCGGTCGCCAACAGCGCCGTTCAATATCTGGGGGCCGGCAAGACCAAGGTCGAGACCTTCACGGTGACGTCGATCGACGGCACAACCAAGCAAATTAGCTTCACGATCAAGGGCACCAACGATGCCGCGGCGATCGGCACGCCGACCAATTCGCAGGTCACCGAGGATACCGGTGTTTCCGGCAGCAATCTCAAGTCCACGGGTACGCTGTCGATCTCGGATGTCGATCAGGGCGAGGCCTCCTTCAAGACGCAGGTGACTTCAGTCGGTGCCAATCTTGGAACGCTGACGATCGCCGCGAATGGATCGTACACCTACTCGGTTTCCAATTCTGCCACGCAGTATCTCGGCGCCAACGACACCAAGACCGAAACCTTCACCGTGACGGCGCTTGACGGCACCACCAAACAGATCAGTTTCACAATTCAAGGCAAGAATGATAGCGCCGTGATCGGCACGCCGACCGTGCGCAACACGACCGACACGGGCGGATCGTCATTGACGGCAACCGGCATGATCTCGGTTTCGGATGTCGATCAGGGGCAAGCCGGGTTCAAGACCACGGTGAGTTCGGTAGGCACCAATCTGGGAGCGCTGTCGCTCAACGCGGACGGGTCGTACACCTATTCGGTCGCCAAGAGTGCCGTGGGCTATCTCAGCGTAGGCGTCACCAAAACTGAAACGTTCACGATTGCTTCGGTTGACGGCACTAGCAAGCAGGTGAGTTTCGTCATCACCGGCATCAACGACGCTGCGGTGATCGGCACGCCGACCGTCAGCAACGTGACCGAGGACGCCACCCAGCCGATCCTGTATGCCTTCGGATCGATCTCGATTACGGACGCTGACCAGGGCGAAGCCTCGTTCAAGGCGGCAATGATCAGTGGCCAGGGCGCGCTCGGCACTTTGGTGCTGATGCCCAACGGCAGCTACGGCTATCTTGTTGCGGGTTCCGCGGTGCAGTATCTCGGCGCCGGCGACACCAAGGTCGATACGTTTACGATTACCTCGAAGGACGGTACCACCAAGCAGGTCTCCTTCACGATCCACGGTACCAACGACGCTGCGGTGATCGGTACGCCGACCCATCGCGACGTTACCGCCGATCCCAATCAGACGACGTTGAGCGCGACGGGCTCGATCTCGATCTCGGATGTCGATCAGAACCAGGCGTCGTTCAAAACGACGGTGGTTTCGGCGGCGGGCAATATCGGCAATCTCTCGCTCAACAGCAACGGCACCTACAGCTACACCGTGCCGGAAAGCGCGGCTGAGCAACTCGGCTTCGGCGGCACCAAGATCGATACCTTCACGGTCACCTCGTTTGACGGCACGACCAAGCAGGTCACATTCGTCGTCCATGGTCCGACCTCTACCAACCAACCTGCGGTGATCGGTAACCCGACCGTTACGAGCGTGACTGAGGACGCCACGACGCCGGATCTTACGGCGAGCGGCACGATCTCGATCTCCGATTCCGATGGTGCAGGGCAGGCCGCGTTCCAAACCACGGTCAGTTCGGCTGTGGGAAATCTCGGCACGCTCTCGCTGTCCAGCAACGGCAGCTACACCTACACGGTAGCCAACGGCCTCACCCAATCGCTGGGCGCTGGCAGCACCAAGGTCGATACTTTCACCGTCACCTCGCTGGATGGCACAACCAAGCAGGTGCTTTTTACAATCAACGGTACCAACGACGCGGCGGTGATCGGAACACCCGCGGTCGTCGACGTAACCGAGGATGGCAACCTGTCGCTCTCCGGCACGCTGTTGGTTACCGATGCCGACCAGGGGCAGGGTTCGTTTCAGACCACCGTTACAGCAGTCGGCACGGCTCTCGGCTCGCTTACGCTCGGCGCCAACGGCGCCTACACCTATTCGGTCCCCAACAGCGCGACGCAGTCGCTCGGCGCCAACGTCACCCATGTCGATACGTTCACGGTCAAGTCGCTGGATAACACCACCCAGCAGGTCAGTTTCACGATCCACGGCGTCAATGATTCCGCGGTAATCGGAACGCCGACCGTCGTCGACGTCACCGAGGATGCCAATGTCGTTGGTGGCAATCTGAGCCTCTCCGGCACACTTTCGATTTTCGACGCCGATCAGGGCGAGGGTTCGTTCCAGACCAGTGTCAGCCCGGGTGCTGGGAATCTCGGTTCACTGACGCTCGCCGCCAATGGTGACTACACGTATTCAGTTGCCAACAGCGCCACCCAGTCGATGGGCGCTGGCGTTACCAGGACCGATACGTTCACGGTACAGTCGCAGGACGGCACCCCCAAGCAGCTCAGCTTCACGATTCACGGCAGCAACGATGCCGCGGTGATCGGAACACCAGTGCTTGTCGACGTTACCGAAGAGGTAAACGTCGTCGGTGGCAATCTGAGCCTCTCCGGAGTGCTCTCCGTTTCCGACGACGATCAGGGCCAAGGCTCGTTCCAGGCGGGCGCAACCGGCGTGGCCGGAAACTTAGGCACGCTGACCTTTGGTGCCGATGGCTCCTACACCTATTCGGTCGCCAACAGCGCCACCCAGTCGCTTGGCCCGAACGCCACCCATGTCGACACCTTCACGATCACGTCGTTGGACGGTACGCCCCAGCAGGTAAGCTTCAACATTCATGGCGCGCAGGATGCCCCGACTCTGAGCGTCGCGACAGCCAACGGTGCTGAGGACAACGCGATTCCGCTGTCGATCTCGTCGGCGCTGGTCGATTCCGGCTCGGCCTTGTCTCTGACCATCACCGGCGTTCCTGCCGGTGCAACGCTCAACAATGGCACGGTCGACGCCGGCGACAGCAGCATCTGGCACCTCAGCGGTTCGGATCTGGCGGGCCTTGCCCTTAACCCTGCGTCCGACTTCTCCGGCACCATCAATCTGTCGGTCACCGCAACCAGCACGGATACGGCGACAAGCTCGCAACTGTCGACTGCCGTGCAGACGTTGACCGTGCACGTGGCCGGCGTCGCGGACGCGCCGACCCTCACTGGTCCTTTGGACCCCATCGACGTGGATGCATCGACCGCTGCGATTCCGCTCAATCTGCATCTGGCGCTCACCGACAGTTCGGAGACCCTCGGTGCCGTGACCATCAGCGGCGTCACCGGTGGTTATGTGTTATCCGCCGGCGTCTATAACGAGGACGGTGATTACTGGCTCGTTCCCGCAGATCAGCTTGACGGTCTGAAGATGCAGCCAGGGACGGCGAATACCGTCGGCGCATCGGGACCGTTCCACCTGCATGTGACGGCCAGGTCCTTCGATGGGGCCAGCGTTGCAACGACCTCGATCGATGTCACCGTCAACGTGGCGCCGGACCCCGATTCATTCAGCTCGCGCGTCGTCGACGGCTACATTTCGGGCGCGACCGTATTCTCCGACGACGACGGTGACGGCGAGTTCGACGTTGGTGTGGAGGCATCCGCAACCACGGCGGCTGACGGAACATTTACGATTACCGGCGCGGGCGGCGGCAAGCTGGTCATGTTCGGCGGCACCGACGTTTCCACCGGTCTGGCGTTCCACGGCACACTCAGCGCAGTTGCCGGCTCGACCGTCATTACACCCCTGACAACGCTGGTAGCGGCGCTGGCGGCCTCGTCGAGTGCGGCTGACATCGCGATCGCGCAGACCGCCGTGCTGAACGCGTTCGGGCTTGGCGCCGTCGACCTGCAGACATTCGATCCGGTCGCTGCCGCCGCAGAAGGCGGTTCCGGCGCTGCTGCCGCAACCAAGATTTTGGCGGCAGGCATTCAAGTTCAGACGACGATCGCGCAGATCACCGCGGCGGCAGGGTCGGATACTACAGGAGCGGATGTTGTGTCCGCGGTAGCAAGCGCGATTTCCGGTGCAGCGGGCGGTACGGTTAATCTGACAAATACCGTAACCTTGACCTCGATTATCCAGAATGCGGCACCGGACGCGGACCCCGCGGCAGTCAACGCCGCGACGCAAGTCGTGTCGGCGGCCAATACAGCTATCGCCAGCGCCGCGGCCGGTACAGGTGATCCGCTGGCAGTTCTGACGGGCCTGGCTCAAGCGGCTACTGTGGCACTTGGACAGGGAACGGATCAACTCGCGGCGGCCGCTGCGGGTACTGGCGGCGCCACTTTTGCTGACGCCATCGCCAACAACACCGGCACGAACCTATCCACTGCCATTTCCAACGCTCCTGTTGGCGATCCCGACGGCTCCGAGGTCGGTACGCTCGGCAATGACACGATCACAGGTGCCGGCGGCAACGACGTCATCGACGGTCTCGACGGCAACGATACGCTCAGCGGCCTTGGCGGCAAGGACACGATCCATGGCAGCGACGGCAACGACAAGCTCTTTGGCGGCGACGGCGACGACAAACTCTATGGTGACGACGGCAAGGATACGCTGACCGGTGGCGCCGGCGATGATATCCTGAACGGCGGCAACAGCTACGATCGCGCGTCCTATGCCGATGCGACGGGCAGCGTTACCGTCAACCTCACCGCACATACCGTGTCTGGTGCCGACGGCAACGATACTCTGGTAAGCATCGAAGGTGCCGTCGGTAGCAACTTTAACGACACTTACAATGCGACCGGATTTGCGGAAGTAAACGGCCTTCCCGGATCAAGCATCGGCCAGAACGATTTTGAAGGCAAAGGCGGCAACGACACCATCATTGGTACCGTCAACGCGCTGGGACAGAAGGTAACGCGCGCCAATTACCTCTCTGCGACGGGCGCTGTTACGGCGGACCTCGCTCTAGGGGTCGCGGACGGCGACGCGTCGGTTGGCCATGATACACTCACGAACATTTCGACGCTCTGGGGTTCGGCTTACAACGACACCCTGCGCGGCAGCGACAACGGCTTTGGTACCTATGAGACCTATGAGGGTCGTGCCGGCGACGATTTCATCGACGGCCGCGGCGGCTATGACCAGGTCACCTACAACAACGATGTGGCCACAACATCCGGCATCGTGATCCGCCTGGCCGCGGGAACCGTGACCGGCGACGCCTCGGTGGGGACTGATACGCTTCGCTCCGTGGAAGCCGCGCGCGGCACGAATTTCGACGATCTGTTCGACGCCAGCAATTTTGGCGGCGCGGGTGCCGTCAACATCGGCTCGTCCGGAACCTTCAACGATTTCGCGGGTGCCGGCGGCAACGACCAGATCATCGGCAACGGCGCAACCCGCATCAGCTATTCGCTCGCAGGAGCTGCCGTCTCGGTCAACCTCGATATCAGCGGTGCGGCAACCAACGCGCTGACCGTGGCCGGCTCCGCCAATGGCGCCACGGAGGGCACCGACACATTTACCGGCGTAAACGCCGTTCAGGGGTCGGTCTTTGACGATACGTTCCTGGGCAGCAACTTCAACAATACCTTTACCGGCCTCGGCGGCAATGACGTTATCGATGGCCGCGGCGGTTTCGACACCGCCAGCTACAACAGCCTCGGGCTGGGGACGAGTGGCGTCACCGTCAACCTTGCGGCAGGCACCGCCGTTGCCACCACGGTTGGCGACACTTCGATCGGCAGCGACACTCTGCGCTCGATCGAGGGCATTCAGGGCACCGGCTACGCCGACACGTTCATTGCGACGGGGTACGGTCAGGCGGGTGCGCTCAACTTCAGCAACAGCAGCGCCAACTTCAACCAGTTCGAAGGCCTCGGCGGCGACGACAACATCACCGGTAATGGCAATACGCGCCTGGGCTATTTCAACGCAACAGCTGGCGTCACCGTCGTATTCACGGGTGCAGGCACCGGCACGGTTGTCGGCAATTCGTCGGTCGGCACGGACACCTTTACCCTTGTCAACAGCATCACCGGATCGGCTTTCGGCGACAGCATCACAGGCGACGGCACCAACAACATCTTCGATGGCGGCGCCGGTGACGACACGATCAACGGAGGCGAGGGCAGCGACACCATCACCGGTGGCGCCGGAAACGATACAATCGATGGCGGCAGCGGCTTTGCCGACATGGCGGTTTATTCCGCCGCGTATCCATCTTACGCGGTCACCGTCACGGGTGCCGGCACGGGTACGATCTCCGGGCCTGACGGGACTGACACCTTCACCGATGTCGAAGTTCTGCAGTTCAGCGCGCGCTATCTGCTGACGGCGTCGGGCACCTCGGGTTCACAGGTCAACGTGACAGGGTTGAACTTTGTTGGGGGCCTGATGGTCACGACAGCGACCGGCTCGAACAATGACTTCTTGACAATCGGGCAGCAGCTCTCCAACCGCCTGATCGATCTCGGAGCAGGTACCGGCGATACGATCACGCTCGGTATCACCGGCGGTTACAACCTCAACCTCGCCGGCGTGGAGAACCTGAAAGGCACCGGCGGTGACGATTTTGTCGGCATGATCACGAACGTCAACGGCCTCGCGATCGATCTCGGCACCGGCAACAACGACAACGTTAACCTGGCCATGGGCGCCAACACGGTAAGTGTCGTCAATGTCGATAATCTCGGCGTCAACGAGGTCGGGACCAGTAACGATACGCTCACGCTGACGAACCTTGTCAGCGGCCTCACGATCAATCTCGGCCTTGGAAGCAACACGATCAATCTGGCGGCGGGTAGCAACTCGCTTGTCAACGCCTTTGGCACCAACACCATCAACGGCACGTCGTCCGCCGATACGCTTACCGTCGTCAACGGACTGTTTCAGTCCACGGTCAATCTCGGGGACGGAACTGACACGCTGATCCTGACCAATGCGTTCAATACCCTTGGGCTGTCCGGCGTCGAGAACGTAACGGGTGGAACGGGCGACAATTTCATTACCTTGCAGAACGCAGTGACGGGAGTGACGTTCAATCTCGGTGCCGGCAACGACAGCGTCAACCTCGCCAACGGCGTGAACTCTGTCGGCGTAGTGGACGTCGAAGCCATCAGCGGCAACGATTTCGGCGGGTTGAATCCGTCCGACGATACGCTGACATTGCTCAATAATGTCAGCGGCATTCTCATCAATCTCGGCGACGGGAACAATACCCTTAACCTCGCGGCCGGAACCAATTCAGTTCTGGGTTACGGCCTCCAGACCATCAACGGCACGGCGTCGGCCGATGTGCTCACAACGCTCGAGAACGCCGCCGGCAGCACCATCGACCTCGGTGCTGGTATCGACACGCTGAACCTTGGCGTCATCGCCACCGGCGTCACCGTCAAGAACGTCGAGAACGTCAACGGCAGCACGTTCAACGACACCATCACGATCGCCAATACCTCCGGAACGACCACGGTCACTGGTGGGATGGGTTCGGATTTCATCACCGCCAGCGCCGGACAGGACAACATCCGCTACACCAGCGCAGCGCAAGCCGGGATCGGGGGAGGCGAAACCGTCAACGACTTCAACGTCGCCAACGATACGTTCGTGCTCGATCACGTCGCTGGCCTGGCCGGGCAGATCCATTTCGTCAGCAACGGCGTGTTCACCGGCTCGCCAGGGGACTTCCATTCCGAAGCCCGCCTCAACGGCAACATTCTGCAAATCGACGTCGACGGTGACGGGCAGATTGGCGCGGGTGACATGGAGATCACCCTCAATGGCCTGAACGGCACGCTCACCGACGCCAACTTCGTCACCTCCGGCGTCAACCACACGCCTACAGACATTTCGCTGGTCGGGTCCTCCATCGCGGAAAACACGACGGCTGGAACCGTTGTCGGCACCTTGTCCGGCACCGATCCGGATGCCGGTGACATCCTCACCTTCAGCGTCGTCAATCCCAACGGGATGTTTGCGATCAACGGCAACGATCTCGTCGTCGCCGGTCCGATCGACTACGAGGCCGGTGCATCACAGCAGGTGACGGTGCGCGTTACTGACGCCAGCGGCGCAACGTACGACAAGCTGTTTAACATCGGTGTCACCGACGCGAACGATGCACCCACGGTAATCTCGGGTGCGACGGGCAGCGTCGCCGAGAACGCGGCAACCAGCACCGTGGTCTATCAGGCAGTGGCGAGCGATCAGGATGCGGCCGGACCGAATTCCACGATCGCATGGAGTCTGGCAGGCACCGATGCCGCGGCTTTCGACATTGACGCGACCGGCCAGGTTACGCTTAGGAATTCTGCCGATTACGAGCTCAAGAACTCCTACAGCATCAACGTCGTCGCGACCGACGGAGGGACTCTGTCCAGCACCAGGGCGGTCACGATCAGTGTCACCAACGTCAACGAGGCACCGACCAATATCGGGCTCAGCGGCGACACGATCGCCGAGGGCAGCGCCAATGGAACGGTCGTCGGTACGCTCTCGGACGTCGATCCGGACGCGGGCGATTCCGCTACCTACACATTGACCGGCAATGCGGGTGGCCGCTTCGCCGTCAGCAACGGCCAGATCGTCGTCGCCGGCGCGCTGGACTTTGAAACGGCAACCTCGCATCAGATCACGGTCCGGGTAACGGACGGCGGTGGCAACACCTTCGACAAGAACTTCACCATTGGCGTGGCTGACGTGACCGGTGTCACCCTGAGTGGTGGCAGCGACGACAATACGTTGATTGGAACTTCCGAAGCTGACACGCTGAACGGCCTGGGCGGCAATGATTTGCTGAAAGGTCTGGCCGGCAATGACAGCCTCGATGGTGGGCTCGGCTTTGATCGGGCAGATTACAGCGACGCCACTGGCGGCATCACGGTCAACCTGGCGGCCGGCACCGTTACGGGCCCGGATGTCGGCAGCGACACGCTGACCGGCATCGAGGCCGTCACCGGCAGTGACTTCGCCGATACCTTCAATGGTGCCGGGTTCACGGGCTCGGTCGGCGTACCTAGCACCGTTGTCGGCCAGGACGATTTCGAAGGCCGCGGCGGCGATGACACCATCATCGGCACCGTGAATGCACTCGGTCAAATGACCACCCGCGCCACCTATATCGACGCAACCAGCGGTGTGACGGTGGACCTGGCTGCGGGTACCGCTGACGGCAATGTGAGCGTGGGCCACGACACGCTCACGAACGTCAATTCGATCATTGGGTCGAACCATAACGATACGTTCTACGGCAGCGATAACCCGCTCTTCACTTATGAGACCTTTGAGGGTCGCGCGGGTGACGACTACATCGACGGTCGTGGCGGCTTTGACCAGGTCAACTACAACAATAATCCGGTGACGACGTCGGGCATCGTGATCCAGCTTGCAAACGGGGTTGTGACCGGCGACGCCTCCGTGGGCACCGACACGCTCCGCAACGTCGAAGCGGCCCGCGGCACCATCTTTGATGACATATTCGATGCGACTGGCTTTGGAAGCGTCGGCGCCAATGTCGGCTATAACGGAGGCTTCAACGATTTCGGCGGAGCGGCCGGCAACGATACGATCATCGGTAACGGCAGCACCCGGCTCAACTACCAGAGCGCGGCCAGCAGCGTCAGCGTCGATCTCGAGACGAGCACGCCTGGAACAACCAACGGGGTTACCGTCGCCGGTGTCGCCACCAGCGCCACCGAAGGGACCGACAGCTTTACCGGCGTCAATGCCGTCCAGGGCTCCATGTTTGGCGACACGCTGCTGGGCAGCAGCTTCGGCAACACGCTTACCGGACTTGGCGGCAACGACTTCATCGACGGTCGCGGCGGGTTTGATACCGCGGGCTACAACAGCCTGAGCACCGTCACCAGTGGCGTCACCGTCGACATGGGAGCGGGCACCGCCTCCGGCGACGCGTCGATCGGTACGGATACCCTGCGCAACATTGAAGCTGTCCAGGGCACGATGCTGGCGGACAACTACGATGCGAGCGGCTATGGCGCCATGGGGGCGCTGAACTTCAGCAGCAGCAACGGCACCTTCAACCAATTCGAAGGATTGGGTGGTAACGACGTCATCACCGGTAACAACAACACGCGGCTTGTTTATACCAACGCGACTTCCGGAGTGACCGTCGACTTTGCTGCGGGCACGGCGACCGGCGATGCCTCGGTTGGCACGGATACCTTCACGGGCGTCAACAGCGTCAACGGTTCGGCCTTCGGAGACACTCTCCTTGGCAGCGCGAATGGCGACGTCTTCCTTGGTCTGGCCGGCAACGATCTCAATAACGGCCGGGGTGGCTTCGACACGGCGCTCTACGCAGGGTTCAACACGACCGGTGGTGTCAGCGTCGACATGGCTTTCGGTGTCGTCACCGGGAATGCCTCGGTTGGAACCGATACGCTGCGCTCGATCGAGAGCGTTCAAGGCACCAACTTCAACGATACGTACGTGGCGACCGGCTATGGCCAGGCGGGGGCACTGAACGTCAGCGACAGCAATGGCAACTTCAACCAGTTCCAGGGCCTTGCCGGAAACGACACCATCACCGGCAACGGCAACACCCAGATCTCGTATGCCAATGCAAGTGCAGCCGTAAACGTCAATCTCACAACCGGTATTGCCACCGGTGACGGATCTGTCGGCACCGATACCATCACGGGCGGCGTCTTCAACGTCTTCGGATCGAACTTCAACGACACCATCGTTGGCACCGCCAGCTCAGACAATCTCTCGGGCCAGAACGGCAACGACACGATCTCCGGGGGCGCCGGCAACGACGTCCTCAGCGGCGGCGCGGGAGCCGACAAGTTCGTCTTCGCAACCGGCACCGGCGCGGACACCGTCACGGACTTTGTCCTCGGCTTAGGCAAGCAGATTGACCTGACAGGCATGAACGGCATCTACAGCATTGCCGACGTTCAGGCACATGCGGCTCAGGTCGGTGGCAACACGGTGCTGACCTTCGGCAGCGACAGCATCACCCTGCAGAACGTGACGGCCGCGAACCTCGTGGCGAGCGACTTCATCTTCGGCGCTATCGTCGGCGACGCCAACGCCAACACGCTGACCGGCTCGTCCGGCGACGACCTCATTCAGGGTCTCGGCGGCAACGACCGGCTGCAGGGCCTTGACGGCAACGATACGCTCGACGGCGGTTCGGGGCTCGATCGCGCAGTCTATAGCGATGCGACGGCTGGCATCACTGCCAATCTCGCGGCAGGCACGGTGTCGGGAGCAGGGGTCGGCAGCGACACGCTCCTCAATATCGAAGGCATCGTTGGCAGTGCGTTCGCCGACACGCTGAACGGGGCAGGGTTCAGCGGCGATACAGGCATCGCGGGCACCCCCGTCGGCTTCCACGAATTGGAAGGTGGCGGCGGAGACGACACCATCACCAGCGCCGTCGGCAGCCAGGGCGCATTGCTGACGCGGATTTCCTACGTCAACGCGGTGAACAGCGTTGCCGTCGACCTCATGGCGCACACTGCAACCGGCGGTGATGGTAATGACACCCTTGTCGGTTCGGGATTTGCGACCGTCGTCGGGTCCGGACATGCCGACCAGTTGCTCGGCAGCACCAATGCCAACGGTACGGTCGAAGTTTTCGAAGGCCGCGCCGGCAATGACACGATCGATGGCCGTGCCGGCTTCGACCGCGCGGATTATGCACTGGACCCATTGGCGGTCGGGGGCATCAACGTCCAATTGGCCGCAGGAACCGTGACAGGCGATGCCACGACGGTCGGTACGGATACGCTTATCTCGGTCGAGTCCGTGCGCGGTTCGAACGAGGCGGATACGTTCAATGCGTTCAATTTCTCCGGCGCCAGCACCAATGCCGGATCCAACGGCACCTTCAACGAATTCAACGGCATGGGAGGTGACGACAACATCATCGGTAACTTTGCTACGCGGGTTACCTACATCAACGCGACCGGTGGTGTCGTTGTCGACCTGCAACACAACGGTATCACGCCTGGCAGCGGTACGGCAGGCACCGGCATCGCGGATGGCGACGCGTCGACCGGTCATGACACCTTCTCTGGCGTCAATGCCATTCAGGCGTCGATGTTCAACGATACCTTGCGCGGCAGCAACAGCGTCACCATCAACGAAACTTTCTTCGGAGGGGCGGGTGACGACTTGATCGACGGCCGCGGCGGCTTCGACATTGCAACCTACAACAACATCTATTTCTCGACCGGCGCGATAACCGTCAACTTTGCGGCGGGTACGGTAACGGGCGACGCATCGGTCGGTAACGATACGCTTCGCGCGATCGAGTCTGTTCAAGCGACCAACTTCAACGACGTCTTCGTCGCCACCGGTTTTGGTATTGTGGGCGCCCTCAATGTCGGCAACAGCGGCACCTTCAACCAGTTTGAAGGCCTCGGCGGCAACGACACCATCACCGGCAACGGCAACACGCGGCTTGCTTACAACAATGCCACCGACGGTGTGAGCATTAACCTTCAGGCGGGAACCACCAGCGGGAACAGTTCGGTCGGCAACGATACCTTCACCGGTGTCAATAGCGTCAACGGAAGCAACTTTGGCGACACTTACGTGGCGACCGGCTTTGTGGGTATCGGCAACACGGGCACCTTCAACCAGTTCGAAGGTCTCGGCGGCGACGATACGATCACCGGTAATGGCAGTACGCGCATCTCCTACTCCCAATCTTCCGCAGGGATATCGGTGACCCTCACGGGTGGTGCGGGAACCGCGACTGGTACGGCGATCGGCACGGATACCTTCACCGGAGTAAACAGCGTCCAGGGATCGAATTCGGTCGATACCATCACCGGCGGCAACGACAACGAGTTCTTCTTCGGCGGCGGCGGCGGCGATACCATCAACGCCGGCGACGGCAATGATGGTATCGCCGGCCAGGGTGGCAGCGACATTATCGATGGTGGTGCCGGCACCGACTTGGTGACCTTCACCGGCGCTCAGAACCTCTACAACATAACGGGCACCGGGACGATTCAGGTTGCGAATACCTCGGGAAATGGCGACGGAACGGACTCGCTCACCAATGTCGAGGTGCTGAATTTCAGCGACGCCATTGTGCTGCTATCGTCGGGTACATCGGTCAGTCCGATCGATATCTCGGGTCAGCTGCTTAGTGGCAATGGCGGGATAACGGGCTCGGGCGGCGACGACTTCTTGAGGGTCGGTAACAATGTTTTCGGCCGTCAGATCAATCTCGGCTTGGGAACCGACACCGTCATCGTCAGCAATGGAGGAGCCACGCTGAATTTGGTCGGGGTCGAGAACCTGAATGGAACCAGCGGAGACGAGTTCGCCAATCTCACCAACAATGCCAATGGACTGATCGTCGACCTCGGCGCAGGCTATGACACTCTCAACCTTGCCGGCGGCACGAATACGCTCAATATCACGGGAGTAGATAGCATCGGCGGATCGGACTTCGGCGCCGCGCCAGGCGTCAATGACGTGCTCAACCTGCTGAGCACGGTGATCGGCGTAAACATCTCGCTCGGCAACGGCAACAATACGATGAATTTGGCTGCCGGCCCGAACTCGTTCACGAACATCTACGATGTCAACCTCGTGAACGGAACCATAGGCGGCGACACGCTGACGATTACCGGTGCGATCGCAGCTGCGAACGGAACCACCGTGGATCTCGGCAATGGCGACGATACACTCGTCCTTGCCGGAAACGTCGCAGCATTCTCCGCCGTCGGTATCGAGCACATCAACGGCTCGGCCTCAGATAATCAACTGAGCCTGACCAGTGTCGTCACCGGAATCGCGATCGATCTGGGCGGAGGAAACGACTCGGTCTCGCTCGCCAATGGCACCAACTCGCTTACCATCAACGGCGTCGAGAACCTCAGTGCCAGCGACTTTACCGGCAACCTGAACCCGTCGAACGATACGATTACGCTGCTGAACACCGTGTCCGGCGTTACGGTCAATATGGGAGAAGGTACCGCCAACGTCCTGAACCTGAGCGCCGGCGACAACTCGTTCGACAATCTCTGGAACGTCAATCTCCTCAGCGGAAGTTCCTCGAACGACACCCTGACGTTGCAAGGTAGCCCGGCGAATGTGATCGATATGGGTGACGGCAACGACACCGTCAACTTCAACATGAACGTGTTTGGCGTCACGGTCGCCAACACCGAAAATATTGACGGTAGCTCGAACTTCGACAGTATTACGATAAGCAACACGGCGTCCGGGAACACGACGATCACCGCGGGCACCGGTGCCGATGAGGTTACGGCCAGTGCTGGTCACGATAACTTCCGCTTTGCCAGCATCGGAGATTCCGCTGCCGGCGCTGCCGACACCATCCATAACTTCGATGCCGACGACGACAGCTTCACCTTCTCGGGAATCAGCGTGTCGGGTGTTGGCCACATCGAGTATATCGACAGCGGGGCCTTCGCGGGCGGTGGCCAGGCTTCGGCGTACCTGCAGAACCTGGGTGCGGGCAATGACTTGCTCCACATCGACACCAATGGTGACGGGACAAGCGATATGGACGTCAGCCTGCAGGGCTACACGGGCACGCTGACCAACAACAACTTCCTGCTGAGCTAATGGAAGTCGGCGCAACATACGCATCGCGATCTTGAAGCCGCGCGCCAAGCGCGGCTTCTTCGCAGTCTGCAGCTGGGGCCGCGCCGTCTCCTGGCTTTTTTGAGTGGGCGAATCCCGATTTTTCGATGCCACGCGAGTGTGCGCCGCGTGAGAGATGCGGCGATCTGATCGTGCGCTGGATGAGAATCGACATCGTTCGAATTCTCGCTGCCACCGACATTAACGATCGACAGGTTCGCCTGAATGCCACCGGCCTGAACCTTCCCAGGCATCGACAGAGGCTTGCGGCGCTGTCGCTATAAGCAGCTGATTTGTATCGCCAATCCAAAATTCTCTGATGGCGTTTGGCTCGGCTGTCGGAAGTGAGCAGCATGCCACATCAGCGCGCACTCGTGTCGGGCCTGCCACGCATCCGCGTCGATATTAGCCATCGGTGCTCATTCTCCCATCGCCGCTATGTTCGGCTTGGGGAACGCGGTATTAATACGGGGTAACGAGGCCAATTGCTAATTTCCGGTTACCGAATTGCGGCGTTGCCTAAAGTTTATGTCTGGTGTTTCGGAAGGTTTTGGAATGCGCAAGTTTTCGATGTTTCTGGCATTTTGCGGTATCGCATCTGTCGTTGCCGGCCCGGCGTACGGGCAGGGCGCGCCCAGGCAACAGAAGGCAGTGCCGGCGCCAAGGCCCGCAGCCCAGGCCGAGGCAACGGTGCCGGCGGCAGCGGCGGCGACCGATGAAAAATCCGCCAAAGCGATCGATGGATTCCGTTCTTCGAAATTCGGCATGAACGAGGCGGATGTCCGCGCGGCGATCACCAAGGATTTCGGCGTCAAGCCGGATGCGATCAAGTCGCAGGACAATCCGGCCGAACTGACCCGCAGCGTATTGCTTGCCGTTCCGGACCTGCTGCCGAGCGGCGGGACCGCCGAGGTATCCTACGTGTTCGGCTACAAGTCGAAGACGCTCATTCAGGTCGGCACGGTCTGGTCGAAAGGGACGGATCCGGCGATGACGCCGGAGAAGCTGTTCTCGAATGCCAATATTCTCCGCGCCCACTTCCTGGGCGAAGGCTTCAAGCCCGATACCATCGCCGTCAACACGCCCGTCGCCGGCGGAGTCCTGATGTTTCGCGGCAGCGATGCCAAGGATCGATCGGTGATCCTGCTGCTGCAGGGAACGTTCGAGACCAAGGAAAACAACCAGCGGGTCCTGACCCCGACCGGCCTGCTGCTGTTCTATGTGGCCGACACCAAGAGCCCCGACGTTTTCAAGCTCCCGCCCGGTCAGTTCTGATGTCGTCCCGCTCCGGATCAACCCGACGCATGGCCGCCGGTCGCACGATCTTGTCACCAGCGAAGGTGAGCTGACATGCGTATGCCGCTCTCAGCCAGAAGCGAGGGTGGTCTGACGTTACGCAGGTTCTCGCGCCTGCGTTTCGTCTCGTTGATCTGCATCGCGCAGATGACGATCCTGCCGTTGCTCGGCACGGGTCTTCAGGCGCAGACGGCCAACGTGATCATTCCCGACGGTCGCACCGGAACGAGCCTGCAGACGTCGGGCAATGTCACCAACATCACCACGACCACCGTATCCGGCGCCAACGCGTTTAACTCGTTTTCGCAGTTCGGCGTGGGGCAGGGCAACACCGTCAACCTGCAGGTGCCCAACGGCAGCCAGAACCTGATCAATATCGTCAGGGACGCGCCGGCTTACGTCAACGGCACGCTCAACTCCTATCAGAACGGCAAAATCGGCGGCAATGTCTATTTCGCCGATCCCTATGGCTTCGTGGTCGGCAAGACCGGCGTCGTCAACGTGGGCAGCCTGAACGTTTCCACGCCGTCGAAGGAATTCACCGACAGCATCATCGGCGCCTCCGGGCAGATCAACAATGCTGCCGTAAGCAGCCTGATGAACGGCTCATTCCCGATATCGCCGGACGGCAACATCCGGATTCTCGGCCGTATCAACGCCGCGGACGGCGTCCGGCTTACGGGCCAGAACGTCTTCGTCGGCGGTGCCAGGAGCCAGCGCGAGCGTGTCAACCACGAACACGCTTCCAAATTCGCGGCCTCGGTCAATTCCAAGGGCCTGCGCAGCGCCAGCGCGATCACCGTCCGCAACGGATCGATCCATATTGGCGCGGTCAACAATGCAACCATCTCCGGACGGCTGACGGCGCGCAGCCGCACCACAACGCCGAGCACGATCACGGTCACTGCCGGAAGCAATATCCAGCTCGGCAAGAACGCCAGCCTGAGCACCGCCGCCACCAAGGCGGGCGACGCCGGCAACATCACGTTGAAGACCACCGGCGACCTGACCGTGAAGAGCGGCGCCCGGATCAATGCCAGTTCCGCCAAGGGTAACGCGGCTGTCGTTGATTTCAGCGCCGACGGCATCGTCAGCATCGACAGCGGCGTCAAGGTCAACCTTGCCGCGCCTAACGGTAATGCCGGCAAGCTGATCCTCGATCCGACGGATATCGTCGTCGGCGCAGCCACCGGCGTCGCCGGTGTCAACATGTCGAATGCTACCGTCGCCGCCGCGATCTCCGCGCTCAACGGCACCGGAACGTTCACGCTTCTGGCGAGCAACTCGATCACGATCAATGGAAACGGCGTCGTCGACGGCGGGACCGCCGTCAATGTGACGTTGAATGCGCCGACGCTGAACCTGCTGGCGGGCAGCTATGTCAGGGGCGATACTGTTGCTCTGACTGCCAACGTTTCGGGTGGCCAGATCAATATCAATGCGGCCAGCAATGGCGGCGCTCAGGTTTTGACCAACACGGCACTGCAGATCACTGCATCGCGGGTCGTCCTCTCCAGCGCCGCCAACATGATCGTCGGCAACGGCAGCACGAGCACCAACACCGGCGCGGCCGGCTTTGTCTCCAATGCCACGATCTCCCGCTACGCTGGCGTACTAGGCGGCGGCGCCACTCTCTCGCTCAGCGCATCGTCGCAGATCACCGTCGACTCCACTGGTATTGTCGACGGCCGCCGGATGAACGGCGCCGTTTCGAACGCACATTCGGTGGAAAACATCGTATTGAGCGCGCCGACGATCAACATTGACAACGGCGGGCAGGTTCTTGCGCAGGCGGTCAATGCCGGCGGCACCAGTTTTACCTCCGGCCGGGTCATCATGAACGCCTTCGGCGCGGGTTCGGGTTTGAAGATTTCGGGCACGGTCAAGGGTGCATTCCTTGGCTTCAGTACGGACCAGGCCTCGATCACCGTGGGATCGACGGCCGTTATCATTGCCGATCCGACCCGTGTCGTTAATTTTAGCGGGCCAGCGATCACCGTAACCACCGGCGCGAGCATCACCGGCAGCACCGTCGGCTTCTTCTTCAACCAAAGCGCGCTGACGGTCGGTGGCGCCTCGCTTACCGGGGGCAACGTACTCGCCAACAACGGCCAGGCCGGCCAGTTGTCGAATGCGATGATCGCCAAATACATCGCGGCGGTAAACGGCTCCGCAACGTTGTTGCTGTCGGCTCAGGCCAACACGCTGAATCTGAACGCCGATGCGGTGATTAACGCCGGCAGCACGATGAAGGTCGCGCTGCAGGCCCGTACGCTCAACGTCACGTCGGGCGCACAGATCACCGCGGGCGCCGCCGCGTTTGCCTTCGACCAGGACAACGTCATCATCGGCAGCTCGGCCGATCCCAGTGCCGGGAGCGCCGGGTTCGTCAACAACACCCAGATCGCCTCGTTGATGCTGGCGCTTTCCGGAGCCAGCGGATTCGAGATATCGGCGAACAATTCGATCACCCTGAACGCAACCGCCGTCATCGATTCACGTTCACTGAACGCCTCGCAGAATTCGCAGGCCAACTCGCGGGACGTCACGTTGAGCGCGCCGACGATCACGATGGCCCAGGGATCGAAGATCCTTGCTCAAGCCGTCAATTTCGGTGGCTCGACCTTCACCAGCGGTGCCGTCACGCTCAACGCGACCGCGAGCGACAACCGGTCATCCGGCCACGCGAGCGCGACGACGGGCATTACGATCGACGGCCAGATCACGGGCGGGGCGATCAACATCAGCGCAACGTCGGAGGCCGTATCAAGTTTCTCGAGCAACATCGTGTCCGATTTTGCAGTTCTCGGACAAGCCATTCCAGGTTTGATCCTGGGCCTCAATGGTGGATATGTCGCCGCAAGCGCGACGGCGAATGTTGCCATCAACAGTCACGCAAACATTACCGGCACCGGCAATGTTACGATCAGCGCGAATGGCAAGGAGGTCGCCGAAGATCCCGTCATCGCCAGCACCTTGCTTGGTCTCTCGCCCGTTGGCGCAGGCGTGGTCGTCGGCACCCTCTCAGGAAACGTTTCGACCAATGTCGCATCCGGCGCGACGATCAGCGCCGGCGGCAGCCTGAACATCAACGCCATCAACGATGCGACGCTCAAGGTTTCCGCGGTGGCTGCGACCACCAGCGCACTCGTCGTTGCGACCGTCGCCTATTCGGAGGCCAACGTCACGACGACGGCGAACGTCGCGACCGGCGCTAACCTGACGGTCGGCACGGCGAGTGGGTCGACCGGCGGCTTCGCGCTGCGCGCGCTGAACAACAACAGTTTCTCGACGTCAGCGACGTCGGTAGCCCTCAGTACCCCGGCGCTGAATGGCGGCGTTGGCGGCGCGGTAGCCATCAGCAATGCCACCACGACCGCGACGGCGACGCTCGGCGCATCGCTCGGCACCTTCGCAAACCGAATGGTCGGCTCCGTGCTGGTCGAGGCCACATCCAACACCCAGTCAAACTCGACCATGGCCTCGACTACGGTCGGCACGCCGGCATTGATTGGAGCCCTGCAAGGTGCGCTGCTTCCCAGCGCTACGGCGCCTGCCAATTTGTTCTTGCTGCAGATGAGCACGCTGTTCCAGTCGGACCTGGGTCTCAAGGCGGCGGCTGCGTTGTCGGTCGCGAATAGTACCCAAAACGCAACGGCGGCGGTCGCGCAAAATCCGAGCGGCGGTGCGCCATCGATTTACTCGACCGGAAATGTCGCCGTCGTCAGCAACGTGATCGACATCGGCGTCCGCAGCAATTCGACGGCCTCTGCGATTGCCTCAAGCTTCCCCGGCGGTACGCCGGAACCCACCGCCGTCAGTGCGGCGGTGGCATGGGGCAAATTCACGCATAATTCGAATGCCTATATCGGTGCCGGTACCTTGATAGACGCACCGAATATCGGCGTGACGGCGAACACCTATATGCCGATCACCAATACCTGGCTGAAATGGGCCGGCCTTGGCGAGGTGTTGAGCCACCTCAACGGCACGCTCGGCGTCGGCGGCAACATCCTGACCAGCTACGCCAACTCGAGCGCGACTGCGGGTGAGACCGTCGCGATCGCCGGTTCGGCATGGGTCGCGACGGGCGCAAGCCTGAACGCGACCTGTACTATCGCGGTTTGCGGTAGTGGCTCGTGGTCGGTGCCGCTTAACAGCGGCGACACACAGGATTTCAGCGCGAACCTGACCATCGCTGCAAATACGACAACGAACTCTATCAATGCCGCCGGCAATACCGGCGCGCTCGGTCTCGGCTGGGGTAGCTCGTCAGGCGGCTCCTCGCTGGGAGGTGCGCTCAATCTCGTCCTGTTTACCAGCAATACCATTGCCGGCGTGGCTTCCGGCGCCTCACTCGGTGCGGCCAACAAAATCGCCGTCGAGGCGGCGACGACCGACCAATTCTTCGGTGTGGCGCCGACATCGGGCAAGGCTGCGGGCGCCCTGGTACTGAATGGGATCACGTCGATCGCGCTGGTCGACAACACCACGCACGCATCGATTGGGCAGGGAGCCCATGTGTCTGCGCCGACGGTCAATATTCACGCGGCCCAGGAACTTTCGATGATTTCTCTGGCCGGCGCGTTCTCGGCCGGCGCCGGCTCCGCTGTCGGCATAGCGGTCGCCTATCTCGGTGCGAACACCGACACCGCCGCCTACATCGGTGACAACCGTTGGGATATCAGGTCGGGTCCGTTCATCGACAATGATCGCTTCTCGGGTAACGGCGGTGGAAACGGCACAGTCGCCGCCAACACCCTCGCGCTTAGCGCGACTACCGCAGGCCGCATCACCGCCGCTTCAATCGCGGCCGCGATAACAAGTCCGACATTTTCCAGCTTTGCCAACAAGGCGGAAGCCGTAACCGACGCCGCCACCGGAGGAACCGCTGGCATCGCTACCGGTGCGAGCAAGGTCAGCCAGAAATCAGGGACCTCACCCGATGGCTTCAGCATCGACGTGGCCGGAAGTTCGTCGGTCAGCGATGTCAGCATGGGTACCAGCGCCTTTATTTCCGGTGTGACGGTCAACCGTTTCGATGCGTCGAGCACCACGGCCAGGACGCTGGTTCAGGCGCTCAACGACACTGTACTGAACAACGGATCGGGATCTGCTTCGGCCAACCTCGCCGGAAGCGGTTCGCCGAGCAGCCTCGCGATAGGCGGTGCGATTGCCTCCGCGATGTCGAACAACGCAACTCTGGCCTATATCGATAACACGACCATCAATAACCACAGGTCGGTGTCGGTGCAGGCACTGAACGGCGGCGAGCAAACCGTCGTGGCCATTGCCATCGCCGGATCGCAGGGGGGCAATGCCGCCGCGGTATCGGCTTCTGTCGGCATTATCACTGACAGCGCGAATGCCTATATTCAAAACTCCACCATTAACGGCGTCAGCGGCGGCACTTCGCGCTCGGTCGAGGTGGACGCGTATCAAACCAGCAATATCGCGATCGGTGGCGGCTCGTTGTATATGGCGGGCGGCAAGGGCGGCATCGGCGTCACGATGACCTACGCCTCCATTGGCGATCCGACGGGCGGCAAGGCCGCCGACGCGCATATACGCTCGACGTCGATCAACAATTACGACACGCTTACCGTGCTGTCGGATAACGCCGGCGTCATCGCGGCGGGCGGAGCATCCGGCGGAGTCGGAGGCAACGGTCTTGGCGGCGCCATCGTCGTCTCCGAGATCACCTCATCGACGACCGCCTATATCAGCAGCAGTGCCACCGTAAACATCAATGTCACCGGCGCCGTCGTTGTGACCGCTGATAGTGTGGCTATCTCGGCGCTCGACAACGCGCTGTCTGATCTGGTGAGAGAGTCGAACAACAATCAACTCGCATCATCCAATTGCGGAACCAGTGGCAGCCCTCAAACCTGCGTTGATTTCAGCTACGCGGCTCTAAATGGTGGCACAACGGGTACGCCACAGGCACCCGGCGCCGCCATCATTTCGATTGCCGGTTTGATCCAGGTTGGCAAGAACAATGTTGGCGCGTCGATCGTATACGACGATATCGCGACGACACATTCAGCCTACATCGCGGGCGTGCTGCTGACCTCAAGCAGTGGCTCCGTCTCGGTGACTGCGACCGACTCGTCGGAGATCCAGTCCGTTGCAATCGGTGTTGGTGGCGGAAACGGCCAGTTCTCGGGCCTGGCCGGGATGACCATCAGTTCGATTGGTAACACGGTTTCGGCGACCGTTGGCAACGCGCAGTCGAACACCACGAATTCGACTATTACTTCGACAATTCTCTTTGTGATCGCGGAGGATACCTCGAAAATTACCGGGACTGCGGCCGTGGCCGGCGTGTCGACGGGAGGCAGCGCCGCTGGCCTTGCCATTGTCTACAGCGACATCTCGAACAATGTGAGCGCCGGAATAACGGGCTCCAAGGTGGTTTCGAGCGGTCGCGTTGCCGTCGCAGCCGAATCGGTCGCCGCGATTTCGACAGTTGCTGTCGGTGTCGCCTTGTCGTCACAGCTCGGTCTGGCCGGATCGGTCGCCACTAATCTGATGGGCACCAATGTCACAGCCAGCATTTCCGGCGGTGCCGACGTCATCGGCGAGAACAGCGTTGCCGTGCTGGCGACCAACACCGACAACGCTGCGGTCTTCGCCGGCGCCTTTGCGATCTCGAAGGGCTCGGCCGGGGGCGCAGGCTCGCTCGTCACCAACAAGATCACCGGCAACACGTCGGCCTATATCAGCGGCGCGGACACCAAGGTCGATGCCCGCGGCACCAGCTCGTCGGACACCGTGTCGGTCAACAGCGGCACACTCCGGTATGGGCTCGATCTCGGTGCGTTCAGCGCTCCGACCGACGACACGCCCGACCTGAGCGAGGCGCGTGAGAATGTGCGGGGCCTTTCGGTCGTCGCCAGTTCGCACCAGGCGGTCGTCGCCAACGTGGCCAGCCTTGCCGCGAGCAGCGGCGTTTCGATCATGATCAACCCGATCGTCAACGTGATGTCGGGCTCGACCAAAGCCTATATCGACAGCGCCAGCATCGACACCCGCCTGACCAGTTCCACGTTGCTGCCGCAAATCAACGTCGCCGCCAGCAGCATGTCTTACTCCGGCACCTTCGGTCTCGGCATCGTGGCGCCGACCGGCACCGCGGGCGGCGGCGCGACCATCATCAGCACGACGATGTCGCGCGAAACGTTCGCCTATATCACCAACGCCGAAGTCGGCGGCACGGCCAACGTTGGCGGCGTGGTTTCTCCGACGGTCGGTGCGGTCACGGTCAAGGCCAATGCCGAGCAGCACGCGTCCTCCGTCGCGGTCGGCTTCAACAGTGGTTCGGTCGGGCTCAACGTCTTCAATGCCACCACGCAAGCCTATGTCGATGGCGGCTCCCTGACCGCCTCGTCACTGTCGGTCAAGGCCAAGAACAGCACGGGTATTGCGTCCGCCAACGGCTCCGGCGCCTATGGCAGCAATGTTGCGATTGGAGCGGCGTTCCTGGTCCAGGTCAGTTCGAACAAGACCCTGGCTTATATCGGCGATGAGTTCCACTACCGGGGCAACAGCGCGGCGCATACGACGGCACTGCAATTGACCGGCGCGCTCGAGGTCGACGCAAGAACGGTCAACGATTTCCAGGCGTTTTCGGTTGGCGGCGCGATCTCGACCGGCGGCGGGGCTGTCGCCGGCATGGCCAACATCGAGATCGCCAACAACGTCACGATTGCCGGCATCTACGACACCACGCTGACGTCCCCGACCGGCACCACTGCGGGCGCGGTTACGGTGAACGCCAACGAGGAAGTCTACATCCGGGAGATCGCGGGCGCGCTGTCGGTTGCGACCGGCGGGGTCGGCGTCGGCGCTGCCGCCAACGTGCTGGTGTTCAAGAGCCAGACCACCGCAGAGACCCGCAACAGCAATTTGAACTCGTCCGGGGCGATCAACGTCAACGCCCAGAGCATCAAGGAAGTGCAGTCCTACGCCGTGACCGTGGGCGCCGGCAGCTCGGTCGGCATTGGCGCGGCGATTGGCGTCATCCTGATCGGCACCAACACGGCCGACGCCGACACGCAGGGCGACCAGACCGGACAGTTCGGCGGCACCATCGCCGCCGCCAACGCCGGAACCAACTCCAGCCAGGGCAGCGGTGCGGTCGCGAGCGGTACAGCCGGCAATCCGAGCGGCGCCAACGCCACCTCGACCTATGACATCAGCACCGTGCTGACCGGCGGCAATGACAGCGTCACGGCGCAGATCGCGGGCGGCAACGTCACCGGCACCCAGGTCAACGTCAACGCCACCAGCGCCAATGCCGCGCAGCAATTCCTGCTCGGCGCCGGCTTCGGCAAGAATGTCGGCATCGGCGCCGGCATCGGCTGGACCAGCGTCAACAGCAGCGTTCTCGCCAATCTGAGCGCCATCGTCTCGGCGCCCACCGTCAGCGTCGCAGCTGTCGTGAAGGATGCCACCACCGGGCCTTACGCGGGCAAGACCGTTGACACCGAATCCATTGCCGGCGGCTTGTCGCTTTACTTCGGCGCCCAGGCGGCCGTGGCGGTCGGCAATGTCAGCAATACCGTGACGGCGCAACTCGGCGGCACGGTGACGGGAACGGGCGCCAACGGCGTCCAGGTGAGCGCGCGCGACACCTCGACCCAGGCGGCAACGGCCGGGGGCGGCAGCGGCGGTATCGCAGCCATCGGCGTTACGATCGCCACCACCGCCAAGTCCAGTTCGGTCGCCGCCAAGATCCTGGATAACGCCAGCGTCAACAGTTCGACCGTTGCCGTCACGGCAACCGAAGGCGGGGCCTTGTCGGCGTCCGCGACGGCGGTCGCCGGCGGTATCGTCTCCGGCACCGGCGCGGCCGCGACCGCGAAAGAAGACTCCACCGTGCTGGCGGAGATCGGCAACAGCGCCGCGATCACCACGTCCGCGACCGGCCTCGGCACCTTGGTATCGGCGTCGGCGACGCCTGACGTCTCGGCGACCTCGCTGGGTGTCGCCGTCGGCGGCGGCGCGATCGGTGTCTCCGTAGCGCTGGCAAATTCGTCGCTCAACGTCACCTCCCGCGTCGGCAACAGTACCACTTTCACCGGAGGCGACGTTTCCGTCACCGCCATGGCGCTGGCGCCGAGCAGCGGCAACGGCATCTATGCCCGTGCGATCGCGGGCGGCGGCGGATCGCTGATCGGCGTCCAGGGCAGCTACGCCGAGACCAGGGAAAACTCGACGGTCAGTGCCTATGGCGGGACCGGGATTACCCTGCCGGACGGTGACTTCATCATCGCCGCCCAGAACGACAGCAACCAGTACGCGACGGCGACGGGTATCGCGGCCGGCTATGTCGCGGCGGGCGCGACCATCAGCAAGGTCACATCCAACGCCACCACGGACGCCTATCTCGGGGTAGGGGCGATCACCACCGCGAACCATATCGGGATCCTGCAGATCACCGCGGTCGGCACCGATAGCCTTGCGTCCAGCGCGACGGCCGGCTCGGGCGGCACCATCGCCGGCGCCGCGGCGGCCGCGCTGATCAACAACACCGCCACGACGCGCGCGAACCTTTACGGCAACGCGGCGACCAATACGCTTTACCTCGGCGGGCTGAATATCCAGGCTCAGCACCAGACAAATTATGCCGGCAATGGCGACGCCTTCCAGGCGTCCTTTGCCGGCGCCAGCGGCGGCAACGCGACCAACAATATCACCTCGACCACGACGGCCGGGGTCGGAACCAACCCGATTGCTGGCGCCGCATCGAACCTGATCATCCATTCCGCCGGCGGCGACATGCTCGTCATCTCCAACGACATCGTCAATCAACTCGGCGGTGGCGCGCGGGCAGGGTCGGGCGGCGTGGCCGCGGGAGCGGCGACAGTGAGTGACGCCCATGTCACCCAGAGGTCGGCCACGAATATCGGCAGCGGCACGATCCTCAGCCTGAACGACGATCCCCTGACATCAACCGCCAAGGTCAACATCGAAGCCTACAACTCGCTGCGCACCGTCGACAGCGTAAGCCTGACCGCGGGCGGCCTGTTTGCCGGCGGCGGCGCCCGGTCCAACATGACGGCGAACGCCTACGCCACGGTCAACATCGACGCGACCGAGATCTTCAGTGCCGGCAATCTCTTCATCGGCACCGCGTCCTCGCTGATCGCGTACAACAACGCCAACGCGAACCTCTACGGCGCGATCACCGGCGCCGGCGCCAGCACGAATACCTCGCTGACCGCGAACCAGACCGTCAACGTCAGTGGCGATACGACGCTGCTGGCCTGGGGCCTGCTCAATCTCACCGCCGGCCAGGCCGGCGACGGCAGCAAGTACAGCCAGGTGAGCGCGAACGCGACCACCGTGGTCTACAACCAGGCCCTGGTCCCGATTACCGCCGTATACAGCGGCACGGCGACGGCGCGCAGCTATACCGACCTGAATATCGCCGGCGGCGCGCAGGTGCTTGGCGTGAACAACGTCTCGCTTGCAGCGACCAAAGGCGCCGTATCAGCGAACGGCAGGGGCACCAATTACAATCCATATCTGACGCTGTTCAGCACCGAGAACCACGACAACCACAGCGATGCTACCCAGGGCCGTGGCAACATCTCGCAGAACGGCGTCGTGGTGGCCGGTATCTACAATCAGGAATCGATCCTCATTGCGGTCGGCGCCAACGCGCCGACGCTAACGACGACCAGCCCGTACGCGCTGACCCTCGAACTGGTCTCCGATCCCAATAATTTCAGCACGGTCAAGAAGTACAATCACCAGACTATCCAGTACGCGGTCGTCAACGGGTTCAATCCCTATCAGACCATCGTCTCGCAGATCGCCACGTTGAGCGGGCTGTCGACGGCGGACGTGCAGACGGTGCTGTCGGGTACCAATCCCACCATCACGATCGCTAATGCCAATGATCCGACCGGCGATATCCAGCGCCAGGTCAACACGCTGATCCAGCAGGCGCCGTTCGCCGCCAACGTCGCCGGCGCATCGATCGCGCTCGGCGATATCATGGTCTCGGGCGGCAACGTCTCGATCCTGGCCGATACGATGAGCGGCACGCAGGTGGCCGGAAAGGCCGCACCGCGGGTCTCGTCCCGCGACTCCGTCTCGATCAACATCGAGAACCAGGGCCTGAACTTCATGTCGGTGTCGAGGATGACGGTGACTGGCGTCAGCGGTGGTCACAATGTCTTTACGGGTGCGGCGACCGACGCCACGTCGCCCGGCATCACATTCCAGCAGGATCTGACTGGCTCGACGCCGGTCGTCACCGTAAACGCCAGCTATAACCGCAAGGACCCGAACACCGGCCTCGGCGTCGATCTGAACGGGATCCCGCTGACCAAAACCCCCGACATCTACTTCAACGGTGAGGTCACCAACCTCAACGGCCTGCTCAACATCTCCAACGCGCTTGGCAACGTGGTCGCATCGAAGACCTACAACGCGGCGACGATCCAGGTGGTGGTCCCGAACGGCACCTTCACGTTCAATGGCGGGGTCGGCAGCATCTACAACACCAATGGCGTCGTGTCGTCGCAGTGGGCTGGTGTCCAGTTCAGGCCCACCGACACGCTGACCGCCGTCATGACGGCGGCGACGTGGCTCGGAACGTACGGCCAATACGTTCCAGGCGAGGTCTATATTGCCGGCAACGGCACCTACAAACCGTATACGCATTATTGCTGCAACGGCGGCAGCGGCAGCGCGGCTGCTGTTCCGAACAGCGTGGTGTTCACGGCGCGCATGCTCAACCTGTTTTATGACGGCCTTTCGCTTTACTCGGCGATCTTCCTGCCGGCAGGCGAGGGCATTCCTGGAAACCTCGCTCAGATCGAGGGAGCCAATCCTGCCATCGTTTCGACCAGGCCCTGGGAGAAGAGCACCTATGACGGTCAGACGGTGTATGGTGACAACGGAAGCCCGTTCCATTGCTTGGGCTGCGCAGCCTTCTTCCAGGTCATCAACATCCAGTCCGCGGCGGTGACGCCAGTAACCGCTGCGACGACCCTCACGGCGGCGGCGCCCAACGCGTTTGCCATCGGCAAAGCGATCATCCTGTCGGCGTCGGTGCTCAACGTCAACGGAACCATCCAGAGCGGACAGAGCAGCAATTACTCGGTCAGTCTCGGCACCAACGCCAGGAACGTCATCGACAGCCTGCGCGCCGACTCGCTGGCAGGCCTGTCGCTCGCCCAGGCCCGGAGCAATGCGGAGCACGGCAGTTATCTCGATCTGACCCCATACCTGAACATAGTGAACGGCGGCGACGTGCCGGTCGGCGCGCGTTACAATGTGCTGACCGACCAGATCGTGCTGAACAGCGTGGTGCAGGGCACCGGTGGCTATGTCTACCTGAACGGCCGGATCATCAGCACGTCCACGAGCGGCACTCCGCAGGGCAACATCATCGTCAATGGCGGCGCCGGCACGATCACCGTCAACAACACGACTGGAACGACGCTTGTCACCAACACGATCAACACCGGGGTCAGCGCCGCAAGCGTGATCCAGATCGTCGACCAGCTCAAGCAGCAGACCACCTGGTACGTCTACAATGCGGCGGCACCGGGCGGACAGCAGGTCAGCACCTATCGGACCGCAGGCGTCAACGCGAGCGGTTACAATTCGGGGATGTTGGTCGGACTCAGCGGAACCTCGGGCGTGGTCTACCAGCCGCTGGCCAACCAATATTATCAATGGGTCGACACCGCGACGCTGACGCGTCCCGTCACCAGCACTGCCGCCGACTATGGCTGGACCTTCAGCGGCGTCTCGGCCAACTCGCCGACCTATCCCTACACACAGACCACGAGCCTCGTCTCGAACGTGCAGCAGGTCGTCAATGGCGTTGCGACCGGACAGTTGCAGACCGCCAACTTCCAGGAAGTCATCACGGCGACCGGCGAGTACCACTCAAACAACTTCAACACCGGCAGCGGTGCATGCTGCGGCAGCCTCAAGCAGTACGATTGGTTCCAGCAGATCTACCACCGTCTGACCTTGACGTTGACGAACACTGTCAAGGCTTCCTACGACATCGGCATTCACTTCAACGGCGGCGGCTCAAGCTCGGTGGCGGTGACATCCGACGCCAGCATCGTGATCAACGGGCCGATCAACAATCTGCAGGGCGCGACGACCATCACCGCGACGGGCGCCAATTCGTCCATTACGGTCGGTGCGACCGCCAATAATCCGTTGATTTCCGGAACCAACGTGACGCTGACTGCGCCCGGCGGCATCGGCTCGCTCGCCGGGTCAAAGACTCCGGTACCGGTACAGGTCTATGGCGGCAGGCTGAACGCAACATCGATCGACCGTGACATCGCCATTGCCGCGCAGGGATCGCTGCTGATCGGTCAGGTGAAGGCCAATTCGGCGACCCCGGGCAGCGCGCCGCAAGGAAGCATATTCCTGTCGGCGACCGGCGACATCAATTCGGGTTCGCCCTACAATTTCGCCAACCCGGTCGTGGTCGGCAAGTCGATCGAGATCAATTCGACGGGCGGCGCGATCGGTGCGATTTCAAGCGTCAGCAACGGCGCGACCGTCCTGACCAACGTCAATCCGCTGGTGGTCCAGGCCACCGGAGCGACTCTGGTCAACGGCAGTGTCGACGGCGGGGTTCTCGACAGCACTTCCTCGACCGGTACCTATATCGTGCAATCGACCGGCGATCTCAGGCTCGGCAAGGTTTCATCCGGAGGCGCGGTCTTCCTGGCGGCCGCCGCATCCGATGGTCACACCGCCAACATCCTCAACGGCCTGTCGGCCGGCGGATTGACCGCCGAGCAGAGCGCGCACCTGCAGAGTGTCTGGACGGATCTGAACCTGGTGAGCGGCTCTGCTGCGGCCTCCGTCACCGCCTACGAGTCGATGATCAAGGCGGCCTACAACGACTATTGGCAGCTGCGTAATCTGGCCTTCGCCGACGGCAATACCTACGCGCTCACGACGCTCGGCACCACCGTGCTCAAGGCCCAGGTCGCGGCCAAGCTCGGCATCGATCCCGCTGATGTCACGACCACCCAGATGATGACCGAGGCGACGACGCGCTTCGAGAGGGCAGAGTATCTGCTCGGCATCAAGACCGCGGCCCAGCTCTCGAATTCGCTCACGACGCTGTTCGGCGCCAACCTTGCCTCGAATGCAAGCCTGCAGGCAGCGCCGGATCTGACCGTGTCGCTCACGGCCTACAACCCGAATTTCAGTTATTCGCTGTCGACCAGTTCGACGCTTTACGCAACGATCACGTCGGGTTCGCAGTGGACGCAAGACCAGCTCAAATACACCGTGAGCGCCGCGGCCAATCCGGCCACCGCAGTGGCGCCGGCGCCGATCGGCGAACTCACGCCCGCGAACGTCAGCGGCCGGCAGGTCATGCTGTATGCGCCAAACGGCTCGATCGGCAACCTGGCCAGACCTGAGAACTTCTCCTTCACCAGCAGCACAGGTTCCTCGACGTTGTCGGACGTGCAGAAGGCCCTGCTGGCCTCGGCCGGTCCGTCGCAATTGACGGTGACGCCGACGACCGACCCGGTGACCGGTGTCATCACGTATAATGTGAGCGTCTCGCAACAGAGCTACGTCGTTCTGAACCCGCTCGACGCCGTTGCCGCCAAGGTGCAAAGCGATATCTATCTGGCCAGCAAGTCCGACTTGAAGCTGGGTGGCATTGCCAACGCAACGTTCGGTCCAATTGCGGCGGCACGGACCAACGGCGTGCAGATCGTGGGTGTCGGCGACGTCAAGCTCGATGCCGTCGGCAACATTTTCGCGGGCATTGCCAATCAGCCGGTGATCTCCGGCAACATCAGGGATCTCACCCTGATCTCGGAAACCGGCAACATCGGTCAGGCGCCTGCGGCCGGAACCAACCCGGCGAACAATCCGAACGCCCTTCAGATCGCTTTCGCCAACCCGTCGACCAACCAGCTCGACCAGGTCGTGGCGGCGCAGGGCGGCATCTATCTGAAACAGACCACCGGCGATCTCGTCCTCGGCAACGTCACCGCCGCTGGTGCGATCCAGTTCGCGGCGACCGGCAGCATTTACGCCCAGCCGCAGTTTACCGACCGTACCACAGTCCATATTGCGGGCGCGTCGCTGGACGTGCGCGCCGGTGGCAATGTCGGCTTCAACGGCACCACGGCCCAGCCGCTCCAGGTCAAGATATCCGGTGCGATCACCGGCACTTCGGCCGGCGCCATGACGATCCTGGCCCCGTCGGACAACCTGAATATCGGTACGAGCGGAACCTACGGCGGGCTTTCCGCCGGCGGCGCGATGACGCTGCAGACGTCGGTTGGCGCGCTCAATATCAATGCCGACATCACCAGCGACGGGTTGATGCAACTGCTCGCCAATGGCGCGGTGACGTTCACGGCCGGCACCAGCACCGATCCGGTCGTCGCCCAGAGCACCAACGGTGCGGTGACGCTGGCTTCGGCCTCGCTCACCATGGGCGCCTACACCGCCATCAACGCCGCGGGCGTGATCACCGTGGCGAACACGGGGGATGCCACGCTCGGCCAGCTCAACTCGTCGGCGTCCTATGCGGCGGCCGGCAATGCGGCGTCCATCGTGGTTTCGGCCGGCGGCGTCTCCGCAGGCGCGATCCTGAGCAACGCCGACGGCCAGACCAACCTGGTGGCCTCAGGCGCCAACGCCCGGGTCGCGCTCAATGCCAACAGCATCGGGACATCGACGCAGCGGATCACCCTGAACGCGCCATACCTGGCCGCCACGGCGACCGATGGCGGCATCTATATCGGCGCGTTGGCTGACCTCGAGGCGAGCCTGTTGTCGGCCGTCAAGGGTAGCGTGGACGTGCAGGGCAGCGGCAACCTGACGCTCAACAGCGTCCTGGCCGGCACGGCGACCGGCGCCAACGGCACCTTCACCGCGCGGGCAACCACCAGCGGCAGCAACATCGTCGTCGGCACAGCCGCCAGCAGCGGCAGCCAGACGGTTCATGCCGACGGCAACGTGACTTTCAACCAGCTCAGCGCGACGGGCGCCGGCAGCGATCCCGGCGATATCACCGTCAACGCCGATCACGGTTTCGTCCTGGCGCAGACGGTCGTTAACGGCGGCGTCACGACACCGGGTTCGGTTGCAGCCAATGGCTCGGCCTCGCTGACGGCAGCCACGACCATCACCGGCACGACACTGGCCGCCACCACCGGTTCGGCCTCGCTCCAGGCCGCGGGCCTGATCGACTGGGCCACGCTCACCACCGGTACCACACTGGGGATCAACTCGACCGGCAGCAGCATCACGCTCAAGACCGCGCAGAGCGGCGGCAGCCAGACCCTGCACGCCAACCAGAACGTTACGTTCAACCAGCTGGCCGCCACTGGCATCACCGGCGACGTCGGAAACATCAACGTCAATGCCGATAATGGCTTCATCCTGGCAGAGACCGTGGTTGCCGGCGGCGTCACGACGCCGGGTTCGGTCGCAGCCAATGGCTCGGCTTCGTTGACGGCGGCCACGACCATCACCGGTACGACACTGGCCGCGACCACCGGTTCGGCGTCGCTCCAGGCAGCCGGCCTGATCGACTGGACCGCATTGACCGCTGGCACCTCGCTGGGGATCAATTCGACCGGCAGCAGCATCACGCTCAAGACCGCGCAGAGCGGTGGCAGCCAGACCCTGCACGCCAACCAGAACGTGACGTTCAATCAGCTGGCCGCCACCGGCATCACCGGCGACGTCGGAAACATCAACGTCAATGCCGACAACGGCTTCATCCTGGCGGAGACCGTCGCGGCCGGCGGCGTCACCACGCCGGGTTCGGTCGCGGCCAATGGCTCGGCTTCGCTGACGGCAGCCACGACCATCGCCGGCACAACGCTGGCGGCGACGACCGGTTCGGCCTCGCTCCTGGCCGCCGGCCTGATCGACTGGACCGCTCTGACGGCAGGTACGACGCTGGGGGTCAATTCGACCGGCAGCAGCATCATGCTTGCCTCAGCACAGAGCGGCGGTACGCAAACGCTGCACGCCAGGCAGAACGTGACGTTCAACCAGCTCACCACCAGCGGCATCACAGGTGACGCGGGGAACGTCAACATCAACGCCGATACCGGCAAGCTAGCCGGCGGCTCGATCAATGCCCATGGTTCCGCCAGCCTGATCGCGGCGACCAGCAACACCGGCAACAACCTCACGGCCGTTACCGGCGGCGCGTTGCTGCAGGGAACGCTGATCGACTGGACCAACCTCAACGTTGCCGGCGCACTCGGCATCACCGCGACGGCGAACGGGATCACGCTGGGAACGGCGATTAGCGGCGGCACCCAGACTTTGCAGGCGCAAGGCGACATCGTCTTCAAGCAGCTGACTGCCAATGGCATCCCCGGCGATGCCGGCGACGTCAATCTGAGCTCCAGCTTCGGGTCAATCCTGGGCGGATCGGTCTATGCCAATGGCGACACCCGTTTCGATACGTCGGGCTCGATCAGCCTCGATCAGATCCGGGGCAATACGGTAGCGCTGTCCGCGCCTGGCGACCTCACCATCAAGTGGGTTGGCGTCGTCAAGCGACTGGATCTCGCCGCCAACACCATCAACGTCGTCGGCGGGCAAATTCCATCGACGCCGTCGATCCCGCTGATCATGAACGTCACCGGTTACAAAGGCGGCGTCGCGACCTCGGCCAATCTCAACATCGATCCGGACACGATCATCGTGAACCAGTTCAGGGTCGTTGACGCGAACTTCGTCACCGATGCGCCGAACGTCACGGTCGTCAACGGCTTCGTGCCGGGCCAACTGATGCTGACGACGCTGACCCAACGGATCCTGCTGGATAACCGTTCGCCGGCGCCGTCGAACTGGGCGACGCTGCAGCTCTACCAGCCGGGCGGCGTGTTCACGATGAGCCACAACGGTAACGCCAACGTCACCGACAGCTACGTAGTCCTCTACAATGGCGACATCTCGGCGACCGTGACCAACTACGTGGGTTCGCACGCCTGCTGCAGCAGCTTCACCGGCTCGATGGCGATCCGCAACATCGCGAACGACGCCGAGGGCACGGAAACGCTCAACACCTCGTTGGCGCAAAAGAGCGGCGCCGAAACGTTCTACCTGCTTGGCCTTGCCGGAAACGCGAGACTGGAGGCGCTGCTCACCCCGAAGCCGGTTGAGGTGATCGGATCGGGACCGGCTGTGAATATTGAGGGGCTTACGGAAGCCAGGAAGCTTCGGCAGCTCCAGCGTGAAGGCCGCAAGAATAACCGTCCGAGCTGGAACAGCACCGGGCTTGATGGACGCGCAAAAGGGAATGCCAATCGGTTCGCGGATGCCAGGGAGAATGGCAATCCGGTAGTTCAGTTCTAAGGCGACAGGTTTTCAATGCGTAGGCAGGCAATAGCATTGGGCATCGGGCTTGCACTGTTGTGCAATGCATCCGCGCGCGCGCAGCTCGCCCCGCAGGTCAACCCCGGCGCCATCCAGACCGACATCGACCGCCAGCGGCAGCAACTCGAGCGGCAGAGCCAACCGCCCAAACTCCAGGGCCCGGGCGTGGTCGGCGGCGAGCGGGAAAAGACCCAAACCCTGAAGCCAGGTGGTCCAAAATTCCTGCTGCGCAAGCTTGAGTTCGATTCATCCAAGTTCATTACGCCCGAAGAGCTCGACGAGATTGCGAAGAAATATGTCGGCAAGAACGCCGACATCGCGACACTTCAGCAGGTCGTAGCCGATATCAACGCGGTCTACGCCGAACGCGGGATCGTCACGGGGATCGCGACGCTGCCGGATCAGGATGCCAAGGGCGGGATCGTTCGCATCAAGCTGACGGAAGGTCGTCTGCAAAAGACCACCATCGAGGGCAACAAGCAGACGTCGACGTCCTATATCCTGCCGCGCGTCCAGGCGCCGGAAGGTGAAGTCCTCGATGTGCCGAAGCTCAACCGCGATGTGATCTGGTTCAATCGAACCAACGACGTGCAGATCAAGGCGTTGTTGCAGCCGGGGACCAGCTTCGGCCTGACCGACCTGCAATTCGCCGTGCTCGAACCACCCACCGATACGCTGCAATTATTTACCGACAATCAGGGTGTCCAGAACACCGGCCGGTTCGAGGGCGGCGCGTTTTACCGGCGTCACGGCCTGTTCGGCGTGGATGATCGCCTGACGTTCTATGGGGTGAGGTCGGACGGCAATCTGAACGGCAACGTCGCCTACAACATTCCGGTAAACCCCTGGGGCGGCCGCGTCGGCCTGAGTTACACGCAAGGCAAGATCAAGATCATCGACGGACCGTTCGTCGCGCTCGACGTAACCGGGCGGTCGACCCAGGCCTCCATCAATTTCAGCCAGCCGGCCTGGGTTACCCAGAATTGGCTGCTGCTGCTCAACGCGGCCCAGACCGACGGCAATACTGTAAGCCGGTTTAGCACCGTCGCGGTCACCAGCGACCGCTATCAGCGATCCACGGGCGGGTTTTCGCTCACCAATTCCGGCAACAATTATTCCGTCACCGTCTCGCCGTCGATGAACTACATCGAATGGCACGATTACATTCTGAACGGCAACCGAACCTTCAATACCTATACCGGCAGCGCGATAGCGACGGGGGTCGGTCCTGCCAATTTCAGCGCCAATCTCTTGGGCAGCTGGCAATATTCGCCGACGAAGCTGTTGCCGGGCGACCAGATCTTTTCGATCGGCGGCCCGACCACGGTGCGCGGCTATCCCACCAATGCGGTGGCGGGCGACAGCGGCTACTACGTCAACGCTGAACTGCACTACAACTGGTCGTCCATTCTCAAGGGCCTGGACACGTATGTGTTCACCGATTGGGGCGCGGTGTACTCGACATTCCCCGGCATCGTGGAATTGGCTTCGATCGGGGCGGGGTTCTCATGGACGGTGGCGCCGTCGCTGACGTTCGAGGGCAGCTATGCAACGCCCCTGAAACTGGCGATCTCCACCCAGCGGCACTACGAATATTATGGCCGGTTCATCTTCCGGCCCCTGCTGATGTTCCCCAAGCAAAACGTGCCCGGATAGGCACGCGGCCAGGATTCTGGCGAGCCGCCCCGAAACATCCCGGCTAATGTTCTGACGTCCCGGTGGCCGCGTTGCCATTCTCGACGCGCGCCCGGGAAATGCTATGCAGGGCACACGTGAGCGATTTCCAGGGAGTTCGTACGATGCCCAACCCATCTCGGCGCGTCGCCGTCGTCGGCCTTGGTCCGATCGGGCGGAAGGTTGTGGAAGCCCTGGATCAAGGCATCGACGGTCTGGTCCTCGCGGCGGTATCGGCACAGGACCCGGCGAAGCATGGCGATTTTCTCGCCAAGTTGAAGCGTTCGCCCGCCGTCTTGCCGATCGACGATCTCTTCGCGGCGGCCGATATCGTGATCGAGTGCGCGCCAAGCAAGCTCGTTCGATCGATTGTCATCCCGTTCGTGAGCCGCGGTAAAACTGCGATCGTCCTGAGCGTGGGCGCGCTTCTCGAGAACGAGGATCTCATTGCGCTGGCCAGGCAGAACGGCGGCCAGATCGTGGTGCCGACCGGTGCGCTGATCGGTCTCGACGCGGTCACCGCCGCGGCGGAAGGCAATATCCAGTCGGTCAGGATGGTGACGCGAAAGCCGCTCAACGGCCTCGCCGGGGCTCCCTATCTGGTCGAAAACAACATCGACATTGCCGGCATCACCGAGCCCTTGAAGATTTTCGAGGGCACCGCCCGTGATGCCGCCAAGGGCTTCCCGGCAAATCTCAATGTGGCCGTGGCGCTGTCGCTGGCGGGCCTTGGGCCCGACCGGACCACGCTGCAGATCTGGGCCGATCCAACCGTGACCCGAAACGTGCACCGCGTTGAAGTGGAATCGGATTCCGCACGCTTTTCGATGACGATAGAGAACATTCCCTCGGAAAACCCCAAGACCGGCCGCATCACGGCACTCTCGGTCATTGCCTATCTGCGCAAGCAAGGTTCAGCTTTACGCGTCGGAACCTGAGGATTCAGGCGGTGAGGGGGAGGCCTCACTTCGCAAGCGACATCCAGCGCTCCGTAGCGCCGATCGCCGCCGACCAAAGCTGGTCCGCAGGCTGACCGCGGTGCAGCGCCTTGCCGACCTCGCAAATCGCCATGAATGCGCCAGAGCGCGCCTCTTCGACCTCCAGCGGCTGCTCGCCGCTTCCCTGAACCAGGCCGACCAGTCCGTTCAGTATCGGCAAGGCCAACTGCGCCGGCTGATCTTCGGCAGCTTTCAAGGCGTCCAGCACGCGCGTCGCTTTTTCGAGATCACTCATGGCCACTTGCCAAAGCTTGAGGGATGAAAAGCCCAGGATAACAGGATGGGTCGGATATTCGCCTAATTTTGACGGAAGGGGTGGGATTCGAACCCACGGTACCCTTGCAGGCACGCCGGTTTTCAAGACCGGTGCCTTAAACCACTCGGCCACCCTTCCGTTGCAGCGGTATCAAGCACTTAGCGACCAGAAGATCAAGAACAGGCCGGAAACGGGACCCAACCTGGACCCAATCGCCCTCAGGACCCAAGAAATCCAGCTGCCAGCGCGCCGATCGCGGTCGACAGAGAGGCATCGGCGGCCTTCGTCCGCTTCCGCTTCACGTAGTTCCGCAACAGCACCGCCGGGTCATCGCCGATTCGCTGGGCAACGATGTGCACGGGGATCCCGCCATCGAGGAGGGCGGTAGAATGGATGCCCCGCAAGTCATGGAATCTGGTTGCTCCGAAGCCGAGCAGCCCCGCGCGCCGGGCGAACTCCTTTGAGAAATTGCGGGGGTTGCGCGGCACCGAGACGTCGAACTCTACGCCCGTTTCGGGGGCGCCTGGAAACATCAGGGCCCGGGCGGGCAGGCGGATGAGGCTAAGGTCCACGTCCGCGGCGCCGTCGGGGATGCCCGCCTGAAAGCGCTGGTAGCGTTCGCGCTCCGCCAACAGGATCTTGATGGTGCCGTCGTCGAGTTCGATGGTTCGCAACCCGCGCTTGGTCTTGGGCGGTTTTAGCCGCAGGCCGAACTTTTTGGTCTGCTCCCATGCACGCTCGATCCTGAGGGTTTTCTTATCCGGGTCGAGATCGGTCCAGCGGAGCGCCAGGAGCTCGTTGCGACGCGCCCCGCTGGCAGCGGCAAGCGCGACCACCGGGAAGAGGGACGACGGTTTGAAGCCGGCAATTAAGGCTGCAAGCTGTGCTTCGTCCAGTCCCTCGCCGATGTCGTCGTCTGCATCCTCCGCCGGATCATCATCAGATAGCCGCTCTTCTGGATTGGGCACCTGTTCGACACGAAACATGGGGTTTGCGACAATCAATCCCTTGCGCGTCGCGGTAGCCAGCAGTGCACCGAAAACGACGTGCACATGGTGCTGAGTTCGGGGTGCGATCTCACCGGCAGTCGCCATGCCCATATAGAGCTTGTCGATTTCCGCCGCCTTCAGCTTTTGCAAGGGGCGGGCGCCGAGCACGGGCTCAACGTGGGTCATCAACAGTTGCTCGTAACGCTCGAGTGTCCTCTGGGAGACTCGTTTCTTTTTCCGACCGGGCGCGCCGGCAAGGATCCATTGATCAATCCATTGCCCCACTGTCACCTTGCTGGGGTCGACGTGCTCGCCTTTGCTGGCGGCATCCAGCAAACTTCTGAGCTTCGAGCGAGCCTCGGTTTTTGTGCCTGAGAAGGCGACGGAAATCCGCCTCCCGTTCACCCGGTAGCGTAGGCGCCACTTGTTCGGGCCGCGCTCGTCGATGCCGCCGTCACCGTGAGGTCGCTTCATGCTTTGCCCTCTTGATTCAAGGATTTCGCCGGAAGAACTGCAACGAGGTCGTCGACCATGACGCGGATAAGCCCCGAGTCTATGCGTCCACTCCTAGTGATCCGCGGCCACGACCGTTCCTTGAGCGCAAACACAGTGAAGCGAACATTCGAACCGCGCTCAAAATAGTCGATTTGAGCCTTCCGATAGTCCTCAACGCCGCAAAAGAGCATGCGCTCACCCTCCCGTGAAAAAGAGGGGTCGGCGAGCAATGTTGCCACCGCCTGTCGCAAGGTTCCTGCACCTGTGACAGCGCACTTTTCCCCCTCACTAGGCCGGGCATTGCACAAGCGCAGCATACGCTTGTCGATGTCGGAGAGACTCTCAGTGGCTAAGACGGAGATAATCATCACAGCGAGGCTGTCGGCCGACAGCTTTACACCACTACCTGGGCCACGTCCGGCGCCGGCAACCAACAATCCAAGCCGCATTAAGGCGCGTTGCCGCTCATATAGCGCCGCTGGAGTAATGCCAACGATCTCGGAAAATCGCGGCAAGTATGACTTAAGGCCACCGATCATGACGGAAGGGTATAGAACGAATAGAGGGCGTCGTCCACCACTATTTGCTTGCGAGGCGGGTCGGGACCGTATAGGCGTGTAGTAGGCGTAATTCACCACTACTAGCGAAGGACGCGTTCGATGACAGGCGATGAGCAAGATCGGAGGCTCGTTTACGAGGTCCCAGAAGCCGGCGCCATGCTCGGCCTAACTCGCAACGGCAGCTACGAAGCAGCAAAGCGCGGTGACATCCCCACGATCAGGATCGGAAAACTGATCCGGGTGCCGAAACTGGCTTTCCACAGGATGCTGGAAGACGCGGGCGCGAAATGAGCGACCGCGAAACGGCGGACGACTATCCGCGTATCGTAGCGGTGCTGAACAGCGCTTGGCGAGTTATCGAGTGCCGCGACGGGCTGCAGTGGATTTTACAGCGCCGCGGCTCGCCAGAAAGGGCACGGGGGGACGATTGGCGCGGGCGGTCCTACTGCCGGACCAAAGAAGCGCTGCTCCGATGCACGCGTGAATACGCTGGCGAGATCGAGCCAGACGCCCACACGGTGCTGGTGGCGCTGCCGGCCCGGATCCTCAAAAAAGCAGAACTGGAGATGTCATGAGCGCAGTGATCTATCCATTCCCGCTGGCCCGGCGCCGTCCGCTTATCGATCGCCAGGTCAGGTACGCATCGGAGATCGGCCCAGATGCCGCGCAGCGGCACATCCAACAACAGCTCGACGTTCAAGCGGAGACGATGCGGCGCAGGGGCATCGATGAGGACACCATTGCCCGCGAATTAGGGTGCATGGAAGCGGCTATCCGATCTCAGCTTGGCATCTCGGCGTCGGACGGCGCTGCATGAGGTCGCGACGTAGACGCACGGCGATTGGAGCCGCCTTTTCGCCGCGCCGCCTCGATATGTTGGAGTCGCCCGCATATCGGGCCCTAAGCCTATCAGGTCATCGGGTGATTGACCGTATCGCCATTGAGCTGTGCCGGCACGGTGGAACGATGAACGGACGCCTTCCCGTCACCTATGACGACTTCGAACGCTATGGGATCCACCGCCACGCGATCGGCCCCGCAGTCAGGGAGGCCGTAGCGCTTGGGTTTATTGAGGTCACCGAACGCGGGCGGGCCGGAAACGCCGAATGGCGCAAGCCGAGCCTCTATCGCTTGACATTCTGCCGCAGCGATCATGACGTCGGCGACGGCACCCACGAATGGATGAAGGTCGGGGAAGAACAAGCCGAAGGAGTCGCCGCCGCGGCTCGTAAGGCAAAAGCACCAAACCCAGCCAAAACAAAATCCCAGTGGCGAAAACCGCCAATCCTCAGTGGCGATAACCGACACTCAAAATCGGAATCTCTTAGTGCGGAAACCACCACTACATGCGTCAGTGCGGAAACCACCACTACTATCTATATCTCGGGTAGGGAGGACGCAGCGTGAAGCTTCCGTCCAACGCCGACTCTGCCGGACCACTGCTCCCCGCCAGCGACTGCGACTTGCTGCAGGGCCATGAGCAAATGGCCGCGTGGCGCGGCCTCACCGTTAGCCAAATCAGGAAGCAGATCCAGGACGAAATGATCCCGGTCTATAAGCACCACGCGGGTAAGAGTACCGTCTTTGCCTTTAAGAGCGAGATCCTTTCGACGGCCCGTGAGAAGCTGATCAAAGTCCGCCCAACGCAAACGCCGAGCCGCAAGAAAAAAGCCGAGCCGGCGGGCTGAATGCGGTCGTCCGGCCTCCGGTTGGGTCCAGATTTGGGTCCAGCGCGCGCGAAAGAGACGGCACCGCCCAACAAATTCAAGCAGTTCCGATCTACTAGGCACCGGTTTGGTGATGCGGTGGGCGGCGCGAGTGAGTGAGCGACAGCACCGCGATACGGCCCCACCACCGCGCTTTCCCGACCAAGCCCAAAATATACTTCAGCGCTCCATAACACCGCTCAACAGCGCACAACGCTCGTTAACAGTTAGGCCCGCGGCACAGGGGGTTCGTCCACTTGTGATCGCGCGCGTGTGTGTCATCTCTTCGGTATGCAACATGCTCGCGATACTACCGCTAACTCATGCGCCACCACTCGGAGTAAGGTCTCCAACGGGACGCGCCTGCTTACAAACGTAGACGGCCGATCCAGTTCGGCGCGTCGATTCCGTGATTTGGTCCGCGCTTATGAGGCGGAGGTCGGTGGAAGCCTGACTGAGGTCGACCGCGGCCTGATCAGGCAGGCTGCGGCCCTGACCTTTAAGGCCGAAAAGCTCCAGTCCGATCTAGTCAACGGCACCCCCGTGGATGGCGATCAATTGATCCGGCTGACGGGCACCGCGAAGCGCATTCTGTCCGCACTCGGAGAGAAGGCCAGCAAGCGCAAGTCTCCGGCACCGACCCTGCAGGATCACCTCGCTAGACGCGCGGCGGAGCGCGCAGAAGCGGCTGCGGAGTGAGCGCTACGTGACGGCGGCCCTTAACATAATCGAAGCTCTGGACGATCCCGCGCTGTTCGCTCCCTGGTTCCCCGGGGTGACGTGGAACGCATGGCGGGCCATCCTGAAGGCGGCGTTTGCCCTTCCAATGTCCCCCGAGGAGATCGCGTTCTTTCGCTCGGTTGCCGATCGCGACCCGCCAGCGGAACGGGTGCAGGAGCTTTGGATCGTGGCCGGCCGGCGAGGCGGCAAGGATTCCATCGCCAGCGTCATTGCAGCCCACGCAGCGGCGCTGTTCAGGGAAGGCGGGCAGCTGAGGCCGGGCGAGCGAGCCCTCGTTATGTGCCTCGCAAATGACCGGGATCAGGCGAAGATCGTCCTGAACTATGCGCGGGCATACTTCACGGACATTCCGCTGTTGCAGGGCATGGTAGAGCGGGAGACGGCCTACGGATTCGAGCTGAACAACAAGATCGACATCGCGGTTTCGACCAACAGCTTCCGGGCCGTTCGCGGGCGGCCGGTGCTCTGCGCCATCCTGGACGAGATCGCATTCTGGCGCGATGACAGCAGCGCAACTCCGGACGTTGAAACCTACAAAGCCCTGAAGCCAGGAACGGCCACGATGCCGGGCAGCATGATCATCGGGATCAGCAGCCCATATCGAAAAGCCGGACTGTTGCATGCGAAGTATCGGGCCCACTACGGCAAGCCGGGGAAGGTCCTGGTCATCCAGGCGCCAACGGCTCTTCTCAATCCAACGATCGACCCTCAGATCATCGCCGACGCGCTGGAAGAAGATCCGGCGGCGGCGCGCGCGGAATGGCTGGCTGAGTTCCGGGACGACATTGCCGCGTTTGTCAGCCAGGAGGCCCTAGACGCCTGCACATCGCCCGGCGTGCTCGAGCGGTCCCGCGTGCAGGGCATCCAATATGCGGCCTTCGTCGACCCGTCCGGCGGTGCTTCTGACAGCATGACGTTGGCAATCGGGCACAGCCAGCTTGCACCGGACCGCAAAACCTCACTCGCGGTGCTGGATGCGGTGCGGGAGATCACCGCGCCGTTTTCGCCCGATGCCGCGGTGGCCGAATTCGCCACGCTGCTGAAGAGCTACGGCATCCGGAGTGTCCGGGGGGACAGGTATGCGGCGGAGTGGGTTACCGAGGCCTTCAAGAAAGTGGGCATCGCCTATCGGCCGGCCGATCTCTCCAAGAGCGAAATCTATCGCGATTTCCTCCCGCGGCTGAACAGCGGCGAGGTCGACCTTCTCGACAATCGCCGGCTAATCACGCAACTGCACGGCCTGGAGAGGCGCACGGCACGCGGAGGGCGCGACAGCATCGACCATGCCCCGGGCGCAAAGGACGACGTCGCCAACTCAGTTGCGGGCGTACTGGTCTATCTCACGTCAGCGCGCCACCAGGCGGCACCGGCGCAATTCGGCAGCTATTCTTCCGACGGCATCAAACTAAACACCGCGCCGGCGCTTCCCAAATCACTTTTCCCCGAAGGCCAGGAAATCAAACCCGGCCACGTCGTCACATGGAACTAGGAGAGACAATGTCGCTGATAATGGATTCGAAGAACTGGCGAGGCCGCCCTCAGTTGCACGGCGTTCAAGCCTACGGCCGCACAACGTATGTGCGAGGCGCTCGCGTCGGCGCCTGGTGCTGGGATAGCGAGAGGAACGGCACGCTCAAGAAGCTCGAAAACGAAGTTTATGATGCATCCTTGGCCGCCAGCGACGCATTCCAGGCCCGGAAGAAGGAACTGGAATCGAGCGGACGTTACACGACGGCAGGCATTCGCGAAGAACTCAAGAAATTCCATGCCGCGCTAGTGGCGCCGGTGCTGGAGAAGGCGAAGGCCGAACTCCAGGCCGCGAATGAGGCTTTGGCCGCCCGGCGATCGAGCATCAAGCCGGGGACCGCAGAACCGAAGTTTTCAGAAGTTCAGAAGGCGGAAGCCCGGGCAATCTTGCGGACGATGCCGCACAAGCAGGCTGTCAGCATCCTCGCTGGATCCGATGCCGACCCGCTCTTTGTAGAAGCCGTGCTCGAAGCGAAAGCTCACATGGTGGCAATCAGCCCCGCGCTTCGCGCCGAACTCGAGCGGGGCGCACTGCAGAAGCGTCACGGACCCGAGATCGAGGAACTGACCGAAATCGAAAGCGCGCTGACGACGGCGGCGAGGGCGGCGCAAGTCGCGGCGGACGATATCGCCCTAGAACTACGCGAAGACACGCCGCAACGACCGCAATTGGTTCGAACGGCTTAGGACCGCGAGCGCCCGGCATCCAACAACGGGCAGAGCGCGAAAGCCGGGCGGCAGAAGCCACCGCTGTCGCCCGGCTACTCAAACAACGGAGAACAGCATGCCCATTGAACTGAGCAAAGACGATCGCGCAATGATTCGCGCCGGTGCCGGCGATCTCGACACGGCCGGCGTGCAAGCGCTGGAAGCGGGGGTCGTTTCGCGGCTTACGAAGATGATCGAGCGCGGGGAAATCTCGCACGTCACGAAGAACAATCTCCGAGCGTCGATTACGCTGGAGACGGGTCGAGGGAAGTGAAGGCCGCCCCAAAGCCGGGCGTGCCAGCGGCGCCCTGGAGCCCATCGTGGACTAAGGCTACAAGCTGGAGCGCGAGCGCTGGGCAGCTGAGCAATTGACCGGGCTACTTGCGAGCTTGGAGCCGCCCGCGATCGATGAGGCGGCCCGTCATCGGCTACAAAGGATGATCTATTTTCAGGGGCCGCAGCACGTCACGCTGTTGATCCGTACCATTGTAGAATCCGAGGGAAACGATGGTGCGCTGATCGATCCGGTTATCAGCGCCGTTTCGTCGGTGATGTCATGTCGCCGGGATTGGACGGACAAAGGGCTGGCCTGGATTGAGGCGTTCGATTCGATCCCGCTGCTCGCCATCGTTGAGACGATGCGCGGCCTCGATCTGTTCCATGAAACGTCGCTGGCCCGATACATGGCCGTGAGCTTGAGCAACCGACTCCGAAAGCATTTCGATCCGCCGGCACCGCCGCCCAAACCGAAAAGGGCGTACAGGAAGCGAAAGCTGAAGGCCGAAGGTCTTGGCGACGCGCTTTGCTAAGCCAGAGGAGGCGGGGCGCACTTCACCCCGTTCGGAAGTGAAGTGACCACCCTCTCCAGATTGGATTGCTCTTCGGTCAAGCGCCTTTGGACAAACTGGCGCTCGAGCTCGGTCAGGCTGGTCTGCAATAGGTTGCGATAGCGTTGAATATTGCTGCGGTGTGTACGCAAGCGAGTCAACTGTTGATCAATCATTTGTCGTCCCTTGACGAGGGGTTTAGTTCCTTCTCATGCGGCACAACGCCGGCCAGAGCGGAGTATATTCGCTGGCGGCATCGGCATTTCCCCGGCCGGGTCTTTAAATCCCGGCGGGCTAAGCCTGCCGCACGTCTGTGACGCTTTGATTACAATGGGGGTGGTGACTCCGAGCTAGGGCCGGCGGAGCTGTCTCGTCGAGTTGTTCGGTCCGGCGCCGATGCCGATGCGTTACCGCGAGATCGGCGTGATAAAATCCCGGTGCAGGCAACTCGGTCTTTTTGCGCCATCGAACAGCACGGTGACACCCGTATTCCGATGGGAAACCTCGACAACGATCCCTGTCTTGCCTGCCAGCGATCGCAATCGAGTGGCTCCGAGTTCACTCATCTTGAACCGAGCGCCGACCAATCTATCAAATTCCTGCACATCACTCACAATTTCACTCCATGATAAAAAATTTTAGTCCATTACAAAAAACCATACGTTAGGCTGATATTTTGAACCTAGAATGACATTTGCACTTCTTGTTCCGGCCCAGGGGTTCCGGGGCGCGCAACGTGCTTCTCGAAGGCCTCGGGGTACTTCAAAGTAGCCGGGGACGATCCAACCAAGTTGCATTAATTTTGGCGCCGTTGGCGCATTTTTCGGCGTTGCGGCTGGAATGGGCGGCCCCAGCACAGCCAGCCCCTGCTGGGGCCGCTCTTTTTGCGGTTCAGGAATGAAAAAAGGCCGCCAACTGAGGCGGCCTTACGAGCGATTTGAGCTAGTGGGTAACAACAGGAACTCGCTCATATCAAGTGCCGTTTCAATCTGGCGAAGCTTCTGGATCAAATCGTCGCGCTCACTGCATGGCGCAAGCGTCTCCACATCTGACCGAACCCGTCGAGCCAAATCGATCAAGCGTTCTTCAAGTGTCGTGCTGTGGTTGAAACGGCGGCGCTGCATGGACTTCACTCCGGGGCTTTGAGGCTGCTGTATTGCCAGCCCGACTTGTCCGACATCGAATCGCACGGGGCGGTGCGCATCATTGTGTGATTGCAACTGGGGCATCCAAAGGTCCGGCTGTCATAACCCTCTGAGGCCGGGCTGATGCTCGTAAGCATCATTCGTTTAGAACATTGGGGGCAGCGGGGCCGCTCAATTGGAATCAGCGACGGTTCAGGACGGGCATGGGGTTGGGGCATGTGATGTGCATCCCTTTTGGTCTGGCGGGAGCGCAACACTCTCAGTCACCGATGGAAGCCGAAGGCGGTGCGGTGATCGGGATAATCTGGCATGTCCCGCAGCCGACATAGTGGTCATTATTGCTCACTCCGGGAAAAGTTTGATGGGGAGGAACTATTTCAAATGCGGGTCGAAACAGGACCAGTACCGCGCCAGGTACATTAGGGAACGATGGCGACCGCCGAGACTTAGGTCTGCAATGCGTCACTCAGCCCGACGTATGAGGCTATCTAATCCCTAGCCGACCAGGCCCCAGTTGCCTCTCCCGAGGGCTGGGGCCGTTTCTTTAAGCGACAGCGAAAAAAATTTTGGTCCATGACTAAGCGCCGTCGACATCAGTGGCACAGCGTTGGCGCGGTCCGATTTGGCTGCGACCGATGCGGTATTCGCCCTGAGTCGAGAGGCAATTGGTACCCGTCCTAACTAACCGCTTCGCGGGCGGCGCAAGCGCGACTGCCGAAGCCATTTTGAGCTGCTCAAGGCTACGGTGAAGTCAGGGAAACCCCAACAACAACAAGCGCCACCATCGCGAGAATCAGCGAGGCGTATCCCGCGAGTTGCACCCAGTCCCGTTGCTGGCGCTGGTTCATCCCGGGATTTCGACCCGGCCGAGCTGAGGCATTATTGATCTAGATCAACACGATTTGCGCGCAGGTTTGCCTATGCAAACAGCTCCGCACCGGCTGGCGTGAACTTCACGAAGGTGCCGCTCTCGTGCAGCACCAGCCAACCGCGCGATATCGCCAGATCAAGGCCGGCTTTGTATTCGGCCGGGGTGGCGCGCTCCAGGTAGAGCATCGGCGCGTTTATCTTCTCGATGTAAATCTTTCCGTCTACCGGCTCGGTCGCGTTGGCGATTTCAAGCAGCTTGCGCGCGGCCTTTTCAGGATCGGAATAGGGGCGGTCAGTGCTGAACTTCATGCGTGCTGCGAATCCATGTGCGCTTCGTGAACGTGACGGTCGGTTACCGCCATATCGATCGTGGCGCCACAGAAACAGGGCGCCCGCCGCTCCGGAACTTTCATTAAATCGGTGCTTGTCGGGAACCGGACAGAAGTCCGGGCCGTTGAAAGGGATCACCGCACCGCCAGTGGCCTCCATCGGTGATGAGAACGCCGGTCGCGCTCCCGCCTTCCTCTCAATGGAATGGAGCAGCGCGATGCAGCGACGCCATTTCACACAAACTGCACCATTAGAAGAGCGCATGGTTGAGAAGGCTAAACGCTTTCGCAGTGCGGAGGCCAAACGCCTTCGCAGCGAGGCCGAAGGCATACCGAGCGGCGTCAAGCGAGACGACCTGATCCGCAGGGCGCGCCAGATTGAGATGGCATCCCATATCAACGAATGGGTTTCATCTCCAGGCCTTCAGGCCCCGAAGTGAACGAGCGAGGGCAAACTCAATCGTGCGAAAGCCGCCCCTGAGGGGGCTTGGCAAATCGCTGGATCAGTCCGTCGAATCTCGACTTCGGCGCAATAATCGCACCTGCTCAATTCTGTTACACAGTCCACATCGATATTGAATGATGTCTCTTCCTTCATCGTCAGGGGAGCTTTTTTCGAGCTTCATCGTTCGGTTGCATACGATGCAGCTAATGAGATCGATCAGCGGGCTTTTGTCGTCGTTGCCCGCCGCGCTCACTTCCCTTTGGCCTTCGGCTGATCAACGCGAGCCTCACGAAACTCCGGAGGCCCTCTCGTTAGCCGCCGTCTGCGCTGGGCTTGTTCTTCAGACGTTGCCGCGGGATCGATGATCTTTTCGATTGTCTTCCCGGCTAGATCCTTGGCGCGATCGGCGCGCGCTACTCTCAACCGTTGGCTGGGCGAGGCCTTCGTTCCTACGGTGAGGCCGAGCTCTACAAGCCGGTGCGGGAAGTTTTTCGACGAAAGCAGGTCCATCTATTTCCCCCTTCGCCTTCAGCCCCACATCGTTAAGACTGCCAGACATGCCGCGCCGCCCCAAACGACTGAAAGGCCCGCGATCAGCAGATATTCAACAGCGTCAAAATCGCGGGCTTTACGCATCGGACAACTCCTCTGCAGCTATTTCCCTTTTGACTTCAGTCCCAGTTCGACGAGCCGGCCGATCTATCTTCTAGGAAACAATTTGTCCGTCGATTTGTCCAACCGCTTGTCCGCACCTGTCGAGTTTAGATGTCCTACTAGTTCGCCGGTAGTCTTGTAGATATTTTGGCCCCTGAGTTCATATAGCTTGTTGCCGGATAGATCATAAATTGCATTCGCACGGACGAAGGCGACGTAATCTCCTTCGCTGTTGAATATCTTTCCGTCCATCGGCGTCACTTCTTCTTTGGGCGATCGACGCGGGCTTCTCGAAATTCTTCCGGCCCTTTGATCAAGCGACGCTTCCGGCTTGCCTTTTCTTCACCGTCAGCTGTGCCAACCGTCAAACTATCAATCGCTTTTGATGCGAGATCCGCGAGGGCCGCGCGCTGTCGCTCCGAAGGCGCCGATTTCGTCTTCACGGTTAGGCCAAGTTCGACCAGCCGGCGTACGGCTTCCGACAGCTTCGGTGTGTCGGTCTGAAACTCCGCCCAATGCACAATTCTGCCGCGCAGTTCGTCTGTAGCTCGAAAACCCAGCATGGGTGTCTGGCCTGTTGCAGGCCGACCGCGGCTTTTCTGTTTAGCAACTATTGACTTCTTCATATTTAATGTTTAGCAAATAACCGAGCCGAGGGGAAGCTGTAACTTCCGCCCCGGCTCTAACCCGAGCCACGAAGGACTGGAATCCAAATGACCCAGGCTGACAGCGTGCATAGCACGCCACCCCTAAACACGTCTTCAGATACCCCCGCCAGCGACTCCAGGAGCCCCCAGGATTCGCTTTTCCTTCCGACCGACATCACGCCCGAACAACTGTTCCGAGCGATCGGCAAGCTCCGCAGGGACGCCAGAGACGAGATTGACCGGCTGATCCGGTTTCTCGACAGCACCGAGAACCATATGGCGATCGACTGCGAACCCGAGGACGAGGGCGACGACGCCGACGCGGAGCCGTCCCTAGGCTTTCTAGAGCCAGTCACGATCGGCGGCGATTGGCTGGGCCGCACCCCATGGCAATCGAAGTCATTCAATCAGGACCGGCCTCAAGGTTCTAACGTTGCCGATCCCGAGGGCGACGATTGCGATGACGAACCATCCCTCGGTTCGCTGGAGCGGCAAGAGTGGGGGGACCAAGAGCGCTGGGCCTGTAGTGGCATGAGAGACATGGAGGACGAGCACGACGGCGCGGAGCCGGACGGGGACGGAGAGCCGTCCCTTGGCTGGACGGTTTGCGGCGTCCTGGGTGACATCAACGATCGCGAGCTCGACGACTGCGACAGGGAGAGCAACGAGCCGGTGCTGACCGAATGCGCCTGATCCGACTGTACGCGGGCCGCGCCTGCTTCAAACTCGCGGGACCTGTTTCTGCCTCGCGCGTCCGCCGCCAAACATAGGCGAGCATCGATAAGGCTCGATGCTCGCCTGGCAGCATTGCTTTTGCCATTCTTGGGAAGTGCCTCGCTGGCATCTGATAGTGCTCCCACCTGTGCGCTTGGGCGCGCACGGGTGGGGTATCCGCGCTGTTACGGGTCGTATTTTGACTGGAAACGCTGGCTGAATCACTGACACTCGCGCTAGAGTTGTTTTTTTATCTAAGCACTTTTCATCACCGGTGCCCGGCTCAAACCGGCCGAGCCTTATTAACAGCGAGCCAGCAAGGATGGCGAAAACCAAAATTTCGAGCACTGATCTCGCATGGTTATTTTACGAGGAGTTGCAGGCGTTCGACGACTTTCCTCTTCACGGGATCTCGATCGCGATTGTGCCAACGGCGAATGCAGGTTGGCGAGCAATAACGACTCGCAATGCCAGGGCAGGCCGTTGGGCAAGCCGCATAGAGGCAATCCAAGAACGACTCCGAAAGGCGTACACGTTGGCGAGCTAGTTGTCCCGCCTGTGTGCCGATGGTGCGCAGGCGGGGCTACCATGCGTCGGGGTGCCCCGAATTAGTTCGGACCAGTCAGTAGTTCTCCTGATGGAGACTCGGGGAAAACCGGCAAGTATGCCCTGCGTTTTTCGAGACGCACCAACCCCACTAGCCCCGCCGGGTGAAGGCGGGGCTTTTTCTTTGTTGCCGTACTTATACGAGGCTGACAACGGCGAGGACTAGTTCGGGGCCGAAATCGCTCGATGCCAGCGCGATCAATGTTCCGGCACAGACGGCTAAAATGGCGGTGACTGTGAGAGCAATCATTTTGAAAATCCCCTGTTGCCTGTGACGGTGAGACTGCGCCAGCTTCGTTTCCGGACGACTGCGTGGGGGAAGGCAATCGGTTTCGTTCACCGAGACGTTATCCTCCGTAGGAATGTCGAAATGAGCCGACCGCTAAGGGAGCGGAACAATTCCTGACCGGATCGCTTAGTTGTGCACGACCGAATGGATGCAACGTCCCCCCGAGCTTCATTCGAGGAAATGCCGGCCCCAGTGTTCGCCCACCGCGCACGCTGGGGCCGTTTCTTTGGAACTCCTAAGCGCCCCAAGAATCGATTCTGCGCTCCCGGTAGATTCCTCAGCCCCCGACCGGGAGAAAACCCCTGCTCAGGGTTGGCGGCCTTGGTGTGGCGTTCTCCGCGCCGGGGCCGTTTGCGCCGCTCCATCAGGGGAACGCGCGTTTCGGACCGTTATTTTTGACAGGATATTCGAACGCCACACCCTCAGGATCATGATCTCGAAACCATGCATCGGCTGCGGCCTCGCTGGCGAATATTTGCAGATGGTCGGGGTCTCCCACCTGGTTGCTGGTATCGACGTAGACCCAGACGTTCATGAAAAAGCATCCTTCGCGCGGTTCATGGCCGGCGAGGCGGGGTTTTTGACCTTGACCCAATGAGGAGACCGACCGGGACGGTAAGGCCGATCGTCCAGCTTGGAGACCAATTCCTCCAGGCCCATGAGGCAGGCGTGCCGGAAAAGTTCTGGCCCGATTTCGCCGCGCTCGAAGTCCGAAATGAAGATGCCGTCCACACGCCGCGCCAGCAGCCGGGCGAGGTTGGTCTTCCGCATGGTCAGCGGCAGCTTCCGGATGTCATCCCGTCGCTCACCAGCATGTCGAAGGCGTAGAACTGCACCTCGTCATTGTGCTTGCGGGAATGTAAGCCGTCGAAGTCGGAAATGCCGTCGATGGCTAGCAGAACGGCTTCACCATCTAGTACGAACGACGTTGACCGGATGCGCAGCGCGGCCTCGGTGATCATTGGGTACTTGTCGCTCCAGTCGTGTCCATTCCTGGTGAACAGCCGCACCCGCTTGCCCTCGCGGTGCACGATCAGCCGGTAGCCATCGTGCTTCACCTCATGGATCCAGCTTTTGGAGGTCGGAACCTTGGTGGCGCGGGTCGGGATGCAGGGTTCGAAGGCACTCGTACGCATCCGGTTTAGATAGGCGAGGGCATTGAAAACGCGAGTCCTGCCGCGACCACTTCCAACTAAGGCTCGCCGATCGTCTAGCCCGCCGGCGCGAACCGGCGGGTTTCTTGCCACGAAGCTAAGGGTCGGGCCGATGTGGTTCATGTCGTCATTGTTGCGGCAGCAGTCTGCCGGCGCTGCGCACCATATCGGGATATCGCCGAATGGCTGACGGCACCTTTGCCGCGGTCGAACGATTGGCGGGACTCATAATAAACTCCTCCTGCAACCTTTGAACAACCCATCTCGAGTGCAGCGCCGTCACCTCATCGTTTAGATTGTTCAGTCCTCGCTCGGAGTGCACAACGAAATCGCTAGCTAGAGTGACGCCCGAAACGCTTGCAGGCTGTTCACCGCGTCGAAGTGGCCTGAAGGCTATTCTCCACTCGAACTGATCTCCGCCCAGTTTTTGCGCAAGTCGGTTGAGGCTCGTGGCGAAGTTGCCGTCAAGCGCCAGATGTTGCTTCTGTTGATGCGCGACTGCTAGGGGAAATAGGACGGCCATTTCAAGCTTCAACTGACTATTCCATGCGGTAACGACGCTCCGGAGTATGTCGTAGACCTGTTCGATATCGCGAAGAGACAGTCCAAAAAAATCAAAGCCGCCGGTCAAATAACTTGGAATATCCGTGCTTTCGGGAAGCGAAATCTTGGCGGGATCGAGTGGTATCTGCTCAAACAAGCCATGGACAAAATCCCCTTTTGAGGTCTCATCGAAATAATAGGTACGATTGAAAAATCGCGAAAGGTAGCCTCCGCTGTTGAAACCCCCGCCGTAGACGGCGCCGATTGAATGGCTGAGCTGTACCGTATCTGTGGCGACGACAAAAACGACCTGGTCGATCTCGAAGAGGTGCTTCATTCGCTCCAGCATTGCGATTGCGAAGGGAGGACGGCAGCGATCGAGTTCGTCGACTAGGACGAAAAGAGGGAGCGGCTGATTCTTGGCGGCGGCCACCTTGAGGAATTCGGAGAGGCTATCGCGAAATTTTGCAATGGTCCTTTTCCCTTCGCGAAAGGTAGCCAGTAAGGCTTTGCCCTGTTCGTCTAGGATGTCGCCCAAGGACTTTGCTAATGCGTCAGCGGCCTTGTCGGAGTCGGCGGGGACACCGGTTTGCAAGATGGAGCCAATTTCCTCAATTCCAGAGCCGATGACTTTTTTTGCAATTTGGATGGTGGCGCCCTTGGCCGCCGCGACTGCTATGGCGGCACCAGTTCGCTTGGCCTCGTTCCAGCGGTCTCGCGCGCGCCTCTCGCGCTTCACCAGAGGAGTAACGGCGATGTCGATCGCATCCATGACGGACAAAAGTGGATCGTCAGCATGGTCATCCTGCCAGGCATTTACTTCGGCAACGAGGAATCCATCACCCCGCAACATTTGACCGAAACGGGAAAGAAAGAACGATTTTCCCTGTCCCCATTGAGCATCTATGTTGAGGACGTAAGAGGCGGGGAGGCCAGCTTTCTCCCGCTCAACAATGCGGTTCAAGAGAAACGATTTGAGAAATCCAGCATCTGCCGCTCTCCCAAGACGGTCTCGAGCCCAAATCTCATCAATAGCCGGCGCGGCAGTCATTTCGCTTCCCTCCGAATCGGGGTGTCCCCAACGTTGACACGCGAAGATGGAACCTACCGAGGATTGTCGGGCCTTCTCCCGCTATTCACAGGAGCGTTTGGCGCTGTGGCGGGGCGGACCTTCGCCCCGAGGTAAGGAACGTCATTGGCCAAGACGTGCCCGGGCGGCAGGCACCGGCAAGCAAGTCTCAATAAATGTAGGGGCGATAATGCGATTTGGTCTTTAGGGAAAACCCGCGCGCCGTCTGGCGCGCATAGATTTGGGCCAGAGACAGCATGTAGGCAACCTCGGGCGCTCCGAGACCGGCCTGAAGCCAATGCGCCACAAATGGGCGCCAGTCTGGATCAGCCTCAAGCACGTTGTATTTCTCGGGCAGCCTTGCTCGCGCTGACGTACCTATTCACTTGGTTTGGAGATCGATCCGTACGCACTCCGCCAAGGCCAGAGGCTCGGGCCTGGTGGTAGCCAAAGCCCATCCTAAGACTGGTCGGATCATCATTCGCCATTCTCGGGGTCTCGCTCGATGTTCTAGCGACGTCTGCCAGAACGCTGCGGCCCCACCTGCGCCTGGAACTCGCCCTGTCTTGCAGGTTGCGGTTCAAGCTTTTCGCGCGCCTGGTTCAGCGCTTCGTCAAGCTCTCGATGCAGCGTAGATACAATGGCTTCGATTTCGGCAATCGACGTGCACTCTTTGCCCAGGACGAAGACCCCGGGCCGCTGAATTCGGCTTGTCGTGTGGTCGAAGCCGATCCAATACGTATTGCCGCCCCGAGCCAATTCATCGGGCCATTTTTGGCCAAAAACGAATGCACCCACGTCGCCTGTCCTTCTATTCGTGTGCTGGACCCAAGTTTGGACCCAAACAGCGCAGGACTAGACCTAATCAGCCAAATTCACCGGGACAAGGTCCGCCAGAAATCGCCGGAAAAACAAACAGACCGGTATCAGGCAAGACGGGACCATATCGGGCTGGGCGTATTTCAAGACCGGTGCCTTAAACCACTCGGCCACCCTTCCAAACCAGTAATTTCAGTCGCTTAGCGTAGGGCGGAGTCGAACGCAATGCGAACCTGGACCCAATTTGAGGATGACGCTCCTGACGAGAGAGCAGGGCACGTCGTCCGCGGGTCGATGCGAGGCAGGTTTTGTGGTCGACCGGGCGAAAGTTGCTGCCAACGCCGCTCGCTCGCCGTCTCAATACTTGGCGACGACCGGACCGCTTCCGAATTTGTAGTTCACACCGACGCGTCCGACGTGATCGCGCACGTCAGTGGCCAGCGTGAGGGGGCCGAATCCAGGCTGGGTTACCGTGTAGGTGACGTTGCCGAGATCGACGTAGAGATACTCGGCCTTGGCACTCCAGTTGCCGCCGAGCGCGGCCTCGATGCCGCCGCCGACGGTCCAGCCGGTCTTGGTGCTGTTGAACTGCGATGTCTGGTTCAGGGGCGGACTCTGCTGGTTGATGGTAGTCTTGATCTCACCGAACGCAGCACCACCCGTGACGTAGAACAGCGCGGGTCCGGCGGCATAGCCCAGCCGTCCGCGCGCCGTTGCGAGCCACGACATCTCCTGGGTGAAATTCTGCGTCAGCGTGCCCAGCGTCGGCTGGCATAGTCTGCAGATCGTGTCCTTCTGGCCGCTCCACTGAAAGTCGCCTTCCAGACCCAGCACGACACTGCCGGACTGCCAATTGTAGCCGGCCTGCGCGCCACCGACGACGCCATCGGGCGAGATGGTGAGTTGATCGTTGGGAAGTGCAAAGGTCTGGACGCCAGCATTGCGGGCGACGCCATAGCCGACATTGCCGCCGACGTAAGCGCCGGTCCAGTTGTAGGCGAGCAGAACGGGAGCTTTGGCGAACATAGGCGCAGCTGCCGGGGCCGGCGGGGCGCCAAATCTATAGTTCACGCCGACGCGTCCGACATGGTTGCGCACGTCGCTGGTGGCGACTTGCGTACCACCGCCGAAGGCGAGAGGGATGATCTGCGTGTTCGAAACACTGCCGAGATCGACGTAGAGATATTCGACCTTGGCAGTCCAGTTGCCGGCCAGCGCGGCCTCGACGCCGCCGCCGGCCGTCCATCCGGTCTTGCTATTCGTCGCGGTCGCGGTCGGCGCGCCGAAACAGCAATCCAGGGTCTGCCGGATTTCCCCATACGCCAAGCCGCCGGTGGCATAGAACAGGGCCGGGCCGGCCGCATATCCCAACCGTCCGCGCACGGTTCCGAACCACGGCATCTCCTGGGCGACGCCACGACCAATAACGCCAGGAGGGAAACTGATGCAGTTAAAGCAATACGAATCCCGTTGGTCCGTCCACTGCCAGTCGGCTTCGGCGCCGAGCACCCAATTGCCTGCCTGCCAATTATATCCGATCTGTAGGCCACCGAGCACGCCGCGCGGGGCGAGTGTTACCCTGTCGGTCGGAGGTGCGCCGAAGAACGGTTCGCTGGAATTGTGCCCGACTCCATAACCGAAATTGCCGCCAATATAGAAACCAGTCCAGCTGTAGACCGACGCGGCGATCGGAGCCTTTACCGGCCTTGCCGCGAGATCCGCCGCTTGAGCTGATGCAACCGTGGCGACCGCGATCACCAAACCAAGCAACAAACGCTTCATTCCCAGCACCCTTTAATCGTATGACCCGATTCACTCTATCAAATCGCGCGGAAGCGTGTGTGACCGCGCTGCAACACCTGAGCGGGAATCATATTACCCTGGCGATGGTTGGATAGATCGCTTGTCTGCGCGCAGGCGGAGAGGTGGGCGATAACCCGCAGTGCGCATGCGGCGGCACGTTATGTTGAGCAAGTGCTGATTGGCGGCCAACCTTCAATGCCAAGTGGAGGATTCGTCGGATGCGCCCCGCGTTGATGCCGGAGCACTGGGCCCGTCAGTTGCCTACCGGCGGGTCTAGCCGAGCGCAAAAGCCAGCAAGCTCGAGCACAGCAGCACCAGGCTGGCCGTGGTCAGTGCCAGGAATCCGTTGGAGACCAAATCGTGGTTGCGCATGATACACCGGCCACTCTGGATTCTCGTCCGAATTTATCAAAGCTTTCCGAATCTCCCGCCTCGACGGCAAATGGTTGAAGAAGATCGCTTGGGCCGCGCCAAGTTGGATACAGTTGCCCACTTTTCCAGCCTGCCAATACCGCCGGAAGCGATGGCACAAACTGCATAGTCCAACTACCCTTGCCATGTTTTCCTAAATCTAAGTTCGCTCATCGACGATCAGCAGGCGATGTCAGGAGCGGCTGGTTCTGCTATACTGTCACCACTCGCCTAGCGCGGGACAAGTGCGGTGATGCGGTGAACCATCCGGGAACCGATATCGGCGAAGTTCCGCCAACGCGGCGCGTGCTCGCTATTCTGGCCGCCGACGTTGTTGGCTATGCTCGCCTAACCGAGGTTGCGGAGGAGACTACTCACATCCGCCTGCGGACACTTCGCTTCGGCGTGATCAACCCGTGCATCGTCTCCTACCGCGGCAAGATCGTGAAGAATACGGGCGACGGCTTTCTCGCCTCGTTCGATTCCTCGCTTGATGCCGCTCGGTGCGCGGTGGCCATGCAGCACGAAGTCGCCACGGCGCAGAGCCGAGAGGGGTACGATCGGAAGATCCAGTTTCGGATGGGCCTCAACGTTGCGCAGACCATCGTTGAATCAGAAGACATCTTCGGAAAGGGCGTCAATATAGCGGCGCGGCTCGAGCAGTCAGCGCCGGCGGGCGGCGTGGTACTTTCACACGACATGTACCAGGGTATCAAGGACCGGCTCGAAGTTTCAGTAGAAGACCTGGGCTTACTCCGCCTCAAGCATCTGTCGCGACCTGTGCATGCTTATTCTCTTTTGCTACCAGAAGCTGAACGTTTACCGCCGAGTGGCGGCAGGGCGAGTCGGCAGGCCAAGGTTCCCTTTATCGCGGTACTGCCGTTTCGCACGCAGGGAGGGAGCCCGGAGGACGATTACTTCGGCGATGGGACAGCCGACGAGATCGTTGTCGCGCTTCAGAGTGTTCGTGGCCTATTCGTCATTTCCAGCACGTCCACGTTTCCCTATCGCACCGGTCTGATCGACAGCCAGAGAATCGGCCAAGAACTCGGTGTCCGGTACGTCTTGAGTGGCAGCATCCGCCGAGCCGACAAGCAGCTTCGCATTGGAGTTGAGTTGAAGGACGTCGAAGCCGGCATCGTGCTGTGGGCAGATCAATATGACGGGGATGTATCCGAACTGTTCGAATTTCAGAGCCGCATTGCGACGCGCATCGTGTGGAGCATCGCACCTCAGGTGCGGGAGGCCGAGCTGAAGCGGGCGCTCCACAAGCGGTCGGACAATCTTAATGCCTACGAGTTGCTCATGAAGGCGATCGACTTCATGTATCGCATGAATTTCTATGACTTCGGTAAAGCAGGCGAGCTGCTACAAGCCGCGATTACCGCGGATCCGAACTATGCGACTGCCTATGCCTATGCAGCGCTCTGGCACATTCATAATGTCGCGCAAGGCTGGGGCGCCGAGGGAGGTCCCGATGCGGCGGAAGCGGCGCGCCTTGCCGCTGCCGCGGTCGATCGTGCGCCGGCCGACGGCTTCGCGTTAGCCGTTCTTGGTCACTCAAAGGCGCTATTGTTCAAGGACTACGGTGCAGCGCTCGACCTCTTCGATAGGGCGTTGAGCGCATCACCCGGGAATGCTATGGCTTGGACCCTTAGCAGTGGCGTGTACGGGTACCTTGAGGAAGGTCAATCGGCGATTAAGCGCGCTGAACAAGGATTGCGTCTATCGCCAGCCGACACGCAGGCCTATTTTTACCTGATGTTCCTCGGCCAAGCGCATTATATCAATGGCAACTACGATGAGGCGGTTGTATGGGCACGCAAGACCGCAACTCTGAACGGACGGTTGTCCGCTAACCTGCGTGTCTTAGCAGCCGCCTATATCGCGACGGGCCAAAGCGCGGAAGCGCGGACCGTTACCAAGACGCTTCTTGACGTACAGCCTCGATTCAAACTTTCGGCCTACAGTGAGCGATGCCCTTTCAGAGCAGGTCTGCGGGAGCGCTTCATTGATCATTTACGGCAGGCAGGTTTGCCAGATTGAAACCGCGCTGCATTTGGCAGCGAACCAGAGGAGGGTCCCGTCATGGGGGGCAATTGGTTCGGAGGAAACTGGTTTGGTGGCAATTGGTTCGGAGGAAACTGGGCGGGTAGTTCGGGCGGTGGCGATGGAACGCCCGTCTTTGCCATGCGGGCCGACCGGCCCCTTGCCGAGATCGTCATACCGCGGGATTACAACGCGAAGTTCAGGGACGCTGAATGGGATCCCGATCTGCGCGCTATAGCGATCCTGCCGGAGTTCCTGGCTGCGCGGATCGGAGGCCAAGACTGGCAGACGGCGGTCGCGCTGCCGGCACCCACCTATCCGGTTACGTCAGCGATGATCGACCAGCTCTTGGTGCTTGCCGTCGCGGAGCGGCCGGAAGCGCTTGGCGAAATCGTCGAGGAGAACCAGAATTTTCAGCTGCGCTGGTTGCAACTTCTCAACATCAGCCGCGCGTCCCATCCGCAGACGTTCCTGCTGATCAAGCTCATGGCTCGGGTCGGCGAGTTCGCGATGGTCCAGCTCAAACTCCAATATCCGAACCTGGCTGGCGGCGGCCCGCCGCCCTATTGGTACCAGCCGCGTCCAAACCAGGTCTGCGCGACGCTGTATCCGCCAGTCCCGGTCCCGGGGCACCCAGCCTATCCTGCCGGGCACGCGCTCATTGGCACGCTCACGTCCGCATGCCTGGCCGACCTGCTGCCTCAATACGCCCAGCCATTGGCAGCGTTGGCCGCGCGAGTTGGGATGAACCGGATAATCGCTGGACTGCACTATCGTGAGGACATCGATGCAGGCGCGAACGCAGCGCGCGCCCTGAAACCTTTCCTCGTGGCTTGCCCATTCTACGCGGCCACGTTCGCGCTCGCGCAGGCCGAATGGCTGTGAGATCGCGGGCAACCTAAACCACGGGACCGGGAGGTCGCCATGAAACCTGGGGAAGGTATCGGCTATGTACGGGTGTTGGCGCAGCGCAATAGTCACCCCGCGCTCGTCCAGGCCGCGAATGACTTGCTCGAAGGCCAGAGCCCAGCCGACACGATGCGGGATTACGCGCACGAGAACGCGACGCTCGAATTTTTAATCGACAGTGAGTTCGGCGCAGTGCCGATCTGGGACGGCGCCGATCACCAACCGGGGGTCTTGATCAAGGAAAGGGGCGAAAAAGCGCACGCACTCCTCGCGCCGGCGAACTCGAGGAAATTCCTGATCCGCGCCTACGTTGCTCCAGACAGCCTCGCCAAATTGCGTCTCAACGATGGCGAACCGGTCTGGTCGGATCCGGATCTAATTGGCCAGTATGCCAACGGCGCAAGCCAGGCCACGGGCGACACGAATGCGGTTCGGCAGGACCTCGACACGGAGACGCTGCAGGACAACGGCCTTGATGGTGGGAACGTTGCCGTCGCCATCGTCGATACCGGCATCTACAGGCGGCACCTCGCCAGGCAGCTTGGTTTCAACCCGGCGCTCGATGTTGGCAATTCATGGACGCCACCGACCGTGGCGACGAGCCCGGGCCGGAATCGCATCGGTCACGGCACAATGTGCGCCTACGGCGTGCTCGCGGTTGCCCCGAATGTGACGCTGCTCGACTATCCGCTACTGCTTGGGCGGCCGGCCGGCGAGCACACCGTCAGCGCAACGATCGGGGAAATGATGCGCGGTTATTGGGTCCTGCTCTGGCGCTGGGCGCTCGGCTTCATTGCGCAGAGCGCGCTCGTGGTCAACAATAGTTGGGGCATATTTCATCCGAGCCTCGACGAATATCCGCCCGCCGACCCGCGGCGCTACATCGACAATCCCAATCACATCTTCAGACTGTACATCCGGTTTCTCAACGCATTCGGCGCTGACGTGGTTTTCGCTGCGGGCAATTGCGGAAGCGGCTGCCCAAGTGCTGTGTGTCTGCAGTTGACGGCGGGAACGATCATGGGCGCCAACGCATATGACGAAGTGCTGACGCTCGCCGGTTGTGACGTCAACGACGTGCGCGTCTGTTATTCCTCGCAAGGGCCGTCTATCGCCGGCATGCCTCCGCAGAAACCGGACATCACCGCCTACACGCAGTTTCTCGGCTCGAAGATCCAGCGGGGCCCACGCGGCTTCGCGCCGGACACGGGAACGTCGACAGCATGCGCTGTCGCATCCGGGTGCGTCGCCGCGCTGCGAACCCGGCGGCCGCCGACGGCGACGGATCCGGCAACCATGATTGGGGTGTTGCAGGCGACGGCGCTGCCTGCGGGCAGCGCTGTGCCCAACTACGATTACGGCTATGGCATCATTCGGCCGGTGGCTGCGGGGCGGGACCTAGGCATTATTCCGTGAGCAGCACGCAGCCACGGGCCTTCGAGCAAATGGCGGTCATCTGAGTGGCAAATTTGACCAGGCCTGAGCTTGTTCGTTCCGCCCAAACCGAAGGCGATCTCCGATTCAGAGATGTGATCCGAACGGGGGACAAGGATGATCCGTTTTGATGGCGCAAGGTGAGGCGCACAAGGAGTTCCGCGAAACGCACTGGGCGAGGGAGGGCTTGCGATCCTAGCCGAGCGCAAAAGCCAGCAAGCTCGAGCACAGCAGCACCAGGCTGGCCGTGGTCAGTGCGAGGAATCCGTTGGAGACCAAATCGTGGTTGCGCATGAAACACCTGCCACTCTGGATGCTCGTCCGAATTTATTAAAGCTTTCCGAATCTCCCGCCTCGAAAGAGGTGATGCGTCTTTCTGCCCGGGGCCAATGCCCCAGGCAGGACCTGAAACTCAGGCCCGGGAACGATAGCCTTCAAACGCATGGGCCAGGAAAATCGCCGCGCTCACCAGGCCCATAATTGCTGTAACCGTCTCAATCATCGCACAAATCCTTTGCGCCCCTGCACGCACAGAACGACTGCGACGTTGCACAGTCAAAAAGATTCAGTGGCCGAAACGACAGATCCGGGCCGAGTGATGATTTGGTGCAACAGATTGTCTGAAAGCGGGACAGGGCAGGGGTGGTCTATGGGCGATCGTCACAATGAAGCCCGTAAACCGCCGGGGGACCACGGCAAACCCAAGGCGACCACACCGGAAGCAACCATTGATTCACCACGGCGGCGCGCACCGCATTTCCGCCGTGTTCGGGTTGCGATATCTTTACGACTTGGTGCGGAGGTGGGCCGTATCAAGGAATCAGGCCATGCAGCCTCAACGTAGGCATGCGGCCGTAGGAATGGTAATTGGGGCAAATGGGGATTCGACGGCCGAAATCGATGGTCCGGGTGGCGCGTGGCGCTGCTGCCGTGGGCGCCTGTCTCTTCCTTGCCAATTGCGCCTCGTCGGGCAAGTTCGCGAGCCGCGTCGATCCCAAGTACGGCGTTTCCTCGAGCCCCCGGGTGGTGGCGATGGGCGAGCCCGTGCCGAAGGGCGGCGGCACCTACCGAATCGGCAAACCCTACACCGTTGCTGGGCGGGTCTACGTGCCCGAGGAAGACCCCGACTATCGCGCGGAGGGCATGGCCTCCTGGTATGGCGACGACTTCCACGGCCGACTGACCGCCAATGGCGAAGTATTCGACATGCTCTCGCTGACCGCAGCCCATCCGACCCTGCCGATCCCCAGCTACGCCCGCGTCACCAATTTGCGTAACGGCAAATCGCTGGTGGTTCGCGTCAATGACCGCGGCCCATACCACGGCAACCGCCTCATCGACGTCTCGAACAAGGCGGCCGATCTGCTTGATTTCAAAAGCAATGGCGTCGCCAAGGTCCGCGTTGAGTATGTTGGGCGGGCCCCCCTGGAGGGTTCCGACGATCGCCAGCTGATGGCAACTTTGCGGACCGGCGTTCCGGCGCCGTCACCGTCCACGGTGCGGGTGGCTTCCGCCCGGCCGTTCGTTCCCGAGATGCCGTCATCCGCAGGCCGGATCCGGGGCGAGGTTCCGATGCCTGAGGGACGGCCCTATAGCCTCGGCAACACGTCGGCGGACTACGCCTCGATCAATGCGACCTCGGAAATGTCGACCTCCAACCGCACCCGGGGCCGGGCTTTGGAAAATCCGCGTGCGGTCTCTTACGAAAACGAGCCGGGCTATGCGGCCACGCCGCGCTCGGCGTATCTGCCGATCGATCCGCGCGGCCCGAGCGAGGTTCTGAGCGGGCGCGGGCTCTACTGATTCTTCAGGAAGGTTATCAAAGCGGCGTTGACCTCATCGGGCCGTTCCTGCTGAACCCAGTGACCGGCGCCGTCGATGATCAGCTTTTGCCGCAGGTTGGGCAGCACCCGCTCCAGTTCGGTAACGCGCTTGGCGCCGATCAGGCCGGTGATGACGGAATCTTTCGATCCCGCGACGAACAATGACGGCTGATGGATCTGCGCCCCCTGCCAAGGGGCGGTCAGTTCCCAGTTGCGGTCGAGATTGCGGTACCAGTTCAGTCCGCCGCGGAAGCCCGACTCCCTATAGACCTTGGAAAAATAGGCGATGTCGGCCTCATCGAGCCAATCCGGCAGCTTCACGACGGGGCCGATGTTGCCGAGAAAGCCCTTGCCCTCGGTGACGTAGAGCGCGGCCGGGTCGGACACCCCGCGCCCGAGGACCAGGCGCATGGTCAAGGCGACGTCGCGCTCGAATTCGGCCTCGGCAACGCCGGGGGTCTGAAAATATTGCCAATAGAAATTGGTGATTCCACCGTCACGCAGGCTGTCCAGCGGCCGGCCACGGCCGCGGAACGGGGGCGGTACGCTGAGGCCAGCAACCTTCGTAAAAACGTCCGGGCGGAACATCGCCGCGTGCCAGGCAACCGGCGCGCCCCAATCATGGCCGACAATGACGGCCTGCTTTTCGCCCAGCGCCGACACCAGCGCGACCATGTCGCCGACATTGTCGAAGATGCTGTAAGCCCCGATTTCGGCGGGCGCGCTGCTGCGGCCAAACCCGCGCATGTCCGGCGCCACGACATGGAAACCGGCTGCCGCGATCGCAGGGATCTGGTGCCGCCAAGAATAGGACAATTCCGGCCAGCCGTGACAGAGCAGCACCAGCGGACCCTGACCTTGCTCGAGCACAAACAACTCGATCCCGTTGGCAGAAATGGTCCGTGAGGATGGCATCGCGTTTCCGCCCCGTTTTTCGTATCTTGTCGGGAAATTGCAGCGCCCCCGAAGGATACGGTCGTTCGGTCGGCGCCGCAATTGGATCGGTTGATCCACAAGTCCGAAAACCTGTGTTGTTTGCGATACTTCCAACTGTTAGAACGCCGGGATTCAGGACATCGCCAATGGCTGCCGACAGACCCGTTTCCCGCAAATCTGACGCCGCGGCCGCACGTCCGTGGCGGGGCCTGATCGCGGCCACCCTGGCACTGGCCGTCGGCTGGGGCGGGATTGTCTACGCCGCCAACAACAGCGTGCAGGGCGCCAAGAAGGAAGCGGAGGGCGGTTTTGACGGCGACGCGCCGACCGCGATCCTGATCGAAGGCACCAGCGGCAGCGTGCTGTTCGAAAAGAACGCCGACGAGCTGCGGGCACCGTCGAGCATGTTGAAGCTGATGACGGCCGAGGTGGTGTTCAACGCCGTCAAGACCGGCAAGGTCAAACTGACCGACGAATACCGCATCAGCGAAAACGCCTGGCGCAAAGGCGGCGCGCCGGCGGGCGGCTCGACCATGTTTGCCATCCTCAACAGCAAGGTTTCGGTCGACGATCTGCTGAAGGGCGCGATCATCCAGAGCGGCAACGACTCCTGCATCGCGCTCGCCGAGGGGATGGCCGGAAACGAGAAGATCTTTGCCGCCGAGTTCTTGACCAAGCGGGCACGCGAGCTCGGCATGACCAGGTCGACCTTCGGCAATTCCAACGGGTTGCCCGATCCCGCCAACAAGATGACAGTGCGCGAACTGGCTGTCCTCGCGCGCCATATCATTCAAACCTATCCGGACATGTACAAGCTGTTCGCGGAGAGGGAATTCATCTGGAACAAGATCCGGCAACAGAACCGCAATCCGCTGCTGAACTCGCTCAGTGGCGCCGACGGGCTGAAGACCGGCTACACCAAGGACGGCGGCTACGGGATGGTCGGCTCCGCCGTCCAAAACGACATCCGGCTGATTGTCGTGATCAACGGGCTTGAAGACCCCGACGATCGCGCGTCGGAAGCCAAGAAAATGCTGGAATGGGGGTTCCGCAATTTCGAGGCGCGGACGCTGTTCGCGGCCAATCAACAGGTCGGATACGCCAAGGTGTTCGGCGGTGAAAGCCGGTCGGTCAAGCTGGCGAGCCGCGAGCCGATCAAGGTGATGGTGCCGAAGAACGGCAGCGAAAAACTGATCGCGCGCCTGGTCTATAGCGGCCCGGTGCGTGCGCCGGTCGCCGAGGGCCAGCCGGTCGGCGTGGTGCGGGTCTGGCGCGGCGGCAATGTAGCGATGGAGGCGCCGGTCTATGCTGCGGAGGCGGTCGCGACCGGTTCGACGATGCGCCGGGCGATCGACGGCGCCAGCGAGCTTGTCATCGGCATGTTCCGCGCGAGCGCAGAGAAGCTCTGATTATGGCCGAAGCAACGGTGAGCCGGCCTTCGGGACGCGGGAAGTTCATTTCGTTCGAAGGCGGCGAGGGCTCCGGAAAGTCCACGCAGATCAAGAAACTTGCCGACCGCCTTGCAACGGCAAAGCTGCGCGCGATCGTCACCCGCGAGCCCGGCGGCTCGCCGGGCGCCGAAATCATCCGTCATCTCGTGCTGTCGGGCATGGGCAAATTGCTCGGGCCGGAGGCGGAAACGCTGCTGTTTGCCGCCGCCCGCGACGACCATGTGCGCACGGTGATTCAGCCGGCGCTCAGCCAGGGGATCTGGGTGCTGTGCGACCGGTTTTCGGATTCGACGCGTGCCTATCAGGGTCGGCTGGGACAGGTCTCGCCCGCCGTGCTCAACGCCATGCAGCGGGTCACCATCGGCGACCTCAAGCCGGACCTGACCATCATCCTTGATATCCCCGTTGAAGTCGGACTGAAGCGCGCTGCCGCCCGCCGCGGCACCGGCGCGCCCGACCGTTTCGAGGCGGAGGACGTCAAGTTCCACCAGGATTTGCGCGATGCCTACCAGCAGATCGCCGCGGAAGATCCGCAGCGCTGCGCGCTGATCGATGCCAATGCGGATACGGACGTGGTTGCCGCCCGTGTCTGGAAGGCCTTGCGCGATCACCTGTTCGCTATTTCCTCGACGGCGAGTTCCGCATGAGTGCCCGCAAGGTTGAGCAGGACACCGCGGTCCGGCATCCCCGCGAAACGCCAGACCTGTTCGGGCATCGCGATGCGGAGATCGCACTGCTCAACGCCTACCGCAGCGGCCGCATTCCGCATGCCTGGCTGATCGGCGGCGCGCAGGGCATCGGCAAGGCGACGCTGGCCTATCGCATGGCGCGGTTCGTGCTGACGCATCCCAACCCGCTGTCGCCATCGGCGCAACGCGCGGAGACGCTGGCCGTTGATCCCGCCGATCCCGTTGCGCGGCAGGTTACCAATGGCGCCCATGGCGGGCTGTTGGTGCTGGAACGCAGCCTCAACGACCGCGGCGTGATGCGCACCGTCATCACCGTCGACGAGACGCGCGAGACGATCTCGTTCTTCGGCTCGACCGCGGCGGTCGACGGCTGGCGGGTCTGCATCGTCGATACCGTCGACGAGCTCAATCCTAACGCGGCGAACGCGCTGCTCAAGATTCTCGAGGAGCCGCCGCAGCGATCGCTGTTCCTGCTCGTCAGTCATTCGCCGGCGCGGGCGCTGCCGACCATCCTGTCCCGTTGCCGCAAATTGCCGCTGCGACCGCTGGCGACCGTAGACGTTATCGACGCCGCCGCACAGGCTGGGAACATGATGGTCGATGATCCCGCGCTTGCGGAAGCGGCAGAGGCGGCGGAGGGCAGTGTCTCGCGCGCGGTCACGCTGCTCGGCGGCGATGCGCTCAAGCTGCAGCAACGGACCGCGGCGCTGCTGGCGACCCTGCCAAATGTCGACCCGCGCGAATTGCACGCGCTCGGCGACGCGCTCGGCGGCAGCGACCGCGTGGCCCTTGCGGCCTTCGTCGATGGCGTCGATCGCTGGATCAGCGAAAAGCTGCGCGCGGATAACGCCAACGCCAACCTGCCGCGCCTTGCACGGCTGGCGGAGGTATGGGAAAAGATCATCCGCGCCGCGCGCGATACGGAATCGTATAATCTGGAACGAAAACCGCTGGTTTTCTCGGTGTTCGGGATGCTCGCGGAAGCCACGCGGTGACGCTCCGTTCGATATAATCCGGACAATCTGATTTGAACGTTTAAAGGAAATTCGTGGTGGCGAAGGCTAAAAAGAAAACCTCCAAAAAGAAGAAGGCCAAGGCCCGCAAGTCTTCGCCTGCGCGTACCACCAAAAAGGCGGGCGCTAAAAAACGCGCTGTCAAAACATCGCGCAAGGCGTCGAAGAAGGCTGCCAAGAAAGCCGTCAAGAAATCCGTGAAGAAGACGGCAAAGAAAGCCCTGAAGAAGTCGGCGGCGAAGAAGGCCGCCAAGAAACCTGCGAAGAAATCGTCGAAGAAATCCGCAAAGAACACGACATCGAAGAAGCGCGCCACCGCGCCCAAGAATACTCCCAACAATACTCCCAAGAATACGCATGAGAATGCGCCCAGGGAAATAGTCCCGGCCGCAAAGCCGCCGTCCGCGCCGAAGCGCCCGAAGGCTGCCACGCCGGCGGTGGCGACGCCACGCAACAGTTACTTCGTCACGACGCCGATCTTCTATCCGAACGGCATACCGCACATCGGGCATGCCTATACCGCGATGGTCACCGACGCGATCGCCCGCTTTCAGCGGCTCGACGGCTTCGACGTGCGGTTTCTGACGGGAACCGACGAGCACGGCCTCAAGATGCAGCAAACCGCGGTCGCCGAGGGCCTCACGCCGATCGCGCTTGCCGATCGCAACTCCGCGCGCTTTCGCGACATGATGGCCGCGCTCAACATCTCCTATGACGATTACATCCGCACCACCGAACCGCGCCACAAGCGGGCGTGCCAGGCACTCTGGAGCGCGATCGAGAAGAACGGAGATATCTATCTCGACAAGTACGCCGGCTGGTATTCGGTGCGTCAGGAGGCTTATTTCGACGAAGCGGAAACCACCGTCGGGGACGATGGCGTTCGCCGCGAGCCGCTGGGCTCGCCGGTCGAGTGGACCGAGGAAGAGACCTATTTCTTCCGCCTGTCGGCCTATCAGGACAAGTTGCTCGCCCTCTATGCTGACGTGCCCGACTTCGTGCTGCCGCGCGAGCGGCTCAATGAAGTTGCGAGCTTTGTCAAAGGCGGCCTGAAGGATCTATCGGTCTCGCGAACGACGTTCGACTGGGGCATCGAGGTGCCGGGCTCCCCGTCTCATGTCATGTACGTCTGGTTGGACGCGTTGACGAATTATATCACGGCCGCCGGCTATCCGGATGTCGAAGGCGCCGACTTCCGGCGTTACTGGCCGGCCAATCTGCATGTCACCGGCAAGGATATCGTGCGTTTCCACGCCGTATACTGGCCCGCTTTCCTGATGTCGGCCGGCGTCGAGGTTCCCCATCGTGTCTTCAGCCACGGCTTCCTGCTCAACCGCGGTGAGAAGATGTCGAAGTCCGTCGGCAACGTCGTCGATCCCTTCGCCATGGCGGCGCAGTACGGCGTCGATCAGATACGCTATTTCTTCATGCGCGAAGTGTCGTTCGGCCAGGACGGCAGCTACAACCACGAGGCCATCGTCGCGCGTATCAATGCCGACCTCGCCAACGATCTCGGCAATCTGGCGCAGCGTTCGCTTTCGATGATCGCCAAGCAACTCGGCGGCATCCTGCCGGAGCCCGGCGAGTTCAGCGACAACGACAAGGCAATCCTGGCGCAGGCCGACGCCATGCTGGAGGCCTCGCGCACGGCGATGGCGACGCAGCAGATCCACCAATGGCTGAGCGCCGTGTGGGCCGTGGTGGCGGAAGCCAACCGCTATTTTGCGGGCGAGGCGCCGTGGGCGCTGGCGAAGACCGATCCGGCGCGGCAGAAGACTGTGTTGTACGTGACCGCGGAAGTCGTGCGTCAGGTCGCCATCCTGGCACAGCCTGTGATGCCGGAATCCTCCGGCAAGCTGCTGGACAGCCTCGGTATCCCCCAAGATATCAAGTCGCGTAATTTTGCGGCACTACCCACGCGCATCGCCGCAGGTACAGTCTTGCCGGCGCCGGTCGGGGTGTTTCCGCGCTACGTCGAACCAAAGGCAGATTGATCGGTTCGAACGCCATGCTCGTCGACAGCCACTGTCATCTCGACTTTCCCGATTTCGCCGAGGATCTCGACGGCATTGTCGCGCGCGCCGAGAGCGCTGGAATCGGCCGCATCGTCACCATTTCGACGCGGGTGAGGCGGCTTGGCGGCCTGCTGCAAATCGCCGAGCGGTTTCCGAACGTCTATTGCTCGGTCGGAACCCATCCGCATCACGCCGACGAGGAAGACGGCATTCCGGCAGCCGAGCTGATCGAACTGACGAAGCACCCCAAGGTGGTCGCGCTGGGCGAGGCGGGGTTGGATAATTTCTACGACGACGGCTCGCCGGAAGCGCAGGAGCGCGGCTTTCGCGCTCACATCGCCGCCGCGCGCGCAACCGGCCTGCCGCTGATCATTCACACCCGCGACGCCGATGAAGGTTGCGGTCGCATCCTCGAAGAGGAAATGGCCAAGGGACCGTTTCGTGCAGTGCTGCATTGCTACACCGGCGGACGCGAACTGGCGATGAGGGCGATCGCGCTGGGACTTTCGATCTCGTTCACGGGCATCCTGACGTTCAAGAAGTCGGAAGCCTTGCGCGAACTCGCCGCCGAACTGCCGGCCGATCGCATCATGGTCGAAACCGACGCGCCGTATCTGGCGCCCGGCAAATTCCGTGGCAAGCGCAACGAGCCATCCTACGTGGTCGAGGTAGCCAAGGTGCTGGCGGAGGCGCGCGGGGTTTCGCTTGAGCAGATCTCGCGGCAGACCACCGAAAACTTCTTTCGCCTGTTCTCCAAGGTACCCGCGCCGAAAGCGACCGCATGACGCTGACGCTGACGATCATGGGCTGTGGTTCCTCCGCCGGCGTGCCGCGTCCGGCGCTGGGTTGGGGCGCCTGCGATCCCAGCAACCCCAGGAATCGTCGCCGCCGTTGTTCGCTGCTGGTTGAGCGCGCGGGCGCCCACGGCACCACGCGGATCGTGATCGACACTTCGCCTGACCTGCGCGAGCAATTGATCGACGCCAATGTCGACCATATCGACGCGGTGTTCCTGACGCATGAGCACGCCGACCAGACCCATGGCATCGATGATTTGCGTTCGGTCGTGCTGCACCAGCGCCGCCGCATTCCCGTCTACTTCAATCAGTCGACCGCGAAAGACATCATGGCGCGGTTCTCCTATTGCTTCATCGCGCCCGAGGGCAGCGATTACCCGCCAATCCTGACGCGTCACTCGATCGAAGCCGGCGAGAGCCACACAACACAGGGGAAGGGAGGGCCGGTGGAGCTTTCCGCCTTCCTGGTTCACCACGGCAAGATTCCCGCGCTGGGATTTCGCATTGGGGACGCCGCCTACACGCCCGACCTCCACGACATTCCCGAGGAGAGCTGGCATGCCCTCGAAAACCTCGAGCTCTGGATCATCGACGGGCTGCGCTACGCTGGGCATCCCAGCCATTTTAGCGTCAACGATGCCCTGTCGTGGATCGAGCGCTTCAGGCCGCGCCGCGCCGTCATCACCAACATGCATTCCGACCTCGATTACGAGGTGCTGCGCCAGAGCCTCCCGGCCGGCGTGATTCCGGCTTTTGACGGGATGCGCCTGACGCTGGAGCGGGCGGGCTAAGGCCCGGGCGGCGTGAGGAACTTCGTCGGCACGAACCGATTATCATCGAAAGCTCCGTTTCGGGAGAGCAGAGATGATCCGCCGCTTGTTGGTCGCGCCGGTCCTGTGGGTCTGGCTGATGTTGCCGGCGGCCGGAATGGACGCCGCATCGATCAACAATGCAGAATTTGAATCTGCAAGACCTCCGGCAGAAAGAAAAGCCGATCCGCTCGTCGTCAAGGTTCAGGTCCTGCTCGATCGCGCGCGCTTTTCTCCGGGAGAGATCGACGGCAAGCTCGGCGAAAACGCGCAGAAGGCCTTGAAGGCTTTCGCCGAGGCGAAGGGCTTGAAGCCGGCTCAGGCACTGACACCGGAGGTATGGCAGGCGCTTGCCGGGACAAGCTCGGACGCCGTCGTCATCGAGTACAAGATTTCCAGCGACGATATTAAGGGACCCTTCCTTGAAAAGCTTCCCGCCAGGATGGAAGCCATGCAGGACCTCAAGACTGTTGGCTATGTGAGCCCGCGCGAGGGCCTTGCCGAGAAATTTCACATGAGTGAGGGACTGCTGGAAGCGCTGAACCCCGGAAAGAAGTTCGATAAGGCAGGTGAAGTCGTTATGGTCACGGCCGTGGCCGGCAACGACGCCAAATTGAAGGCTGAGCGGATTGAGGTGGACAAATCGCGCCAGACCGTCAAGGTCTTTGCCTCGTCCGGCGAGCTTGTCGCATTCTTTCCAGCGACCGTCGGGAGTAAGGAAAAGCCAACCCCGAGCGGCACGCTCAAGGTCGTGTCCGCCGATGCCAATCCGAACTACCGCTATAATCCCGACTACAAATTCAAGGGCGTCAAATCAAAAGAGGCGTTCAACATCAAACCCGGCCCGAACAACCCCGTGGGAATCTATTGGATCGGGCTTTCAGCGGAGGGGTATGGCATCCACGGCACGTCCAACCCTTCCACGGTCAGCAAGTCTGAATCCAACGGTTGCGTTCGGCTGACCAATTGGGATGCCGGCTTGCTGGGCAAGAGCGTCAAGAAGGGAACAGTGGTCGTTTTCGTCGAGCAGCCGCCGGCGAGCGGAAAGAGCTAGATCGTCCCAGCGCGGTTCAAGCCGCGCCGCTTCTTGTCATCGCCAACAGGATTATGAAGTGCTGCGCAGCCTCTACAGGCTGGCGTGATCCGGCCCATGACGGTTGACGCTGGAGCGGGTGGAGCAAACGGACTACGTTGGGAAGAAAGAGGGGTAGCGTAATGATTGGCCTGTTCTTCGGAGTTCAGACAAGGCCCGGGCGCCGGGACCAGTATCTCAATCTCGCCGCTTCACTGAAGCCCGAGCTTGAGGCGATGGGTGGCTGTCTTTTCATTGACCGCTTCAGGAGTTTGACACAGGAAAACCTGTTGCTGTCCTACCAGATATGGCAGGACGAGGCGGCTCTGACGGCCTGGCGGGCGCAAGGCCACCATCACGAGGTCCAGACCATCGGCCGCGAGAAAGTCTTTTCGGACTACCGTATTCGCGTCGCTCAGGTCATTCACGAAGAAAGGCCGGGACAGCCTGTCTGGCAGCCGAAGAAGCGGACGCCCTACAACGATCCTTCGCGCCGTCCGCCGACCTATGTGCTGGCGGCGGAATCGCGAAGCGCCGAACTTCCAGTCGCAACCGATTGGCGCCGTGACGCGTTCACGAGCGTCTATCGCGAAGGTCAGTATGCCCACCTGATCGACGTGCCGAACGAAGCGGGCGGTGCCGCATTCGGTGGGGGGCTATTTGCCGATCCCACGACGGAATATTTCCGCGTCTTCGAAGTCATGCGCGACTACGGAATGTACGAACGGGCCGAGGCGCCGCAGTATTACCCGCCGGTGAAGCGAGAGCAGGCGTAGCTTCGTAGGGTGGGCAAAGCGAAGCGTGCCCACCACTCTCGAGGAAATCTGACAAACGATGGTGGGCACGGCGCCTAGGCGCCTTTGCCCACCCTACGGTCTACGAACTCAAGCCGAAATCGCCTTCGCCGAGTCGACCTGATTACGCAGCAGGAATTTTTGAATTTTCCCAGTCGACGTCTTTGGAATGACGCCGAACACCACGGTCTTCGGGGTCTTGAAGCCGGACATGTGGCCGCGGCAGAACGCGATGATGTCGGCCTCGCTCGCTGTCGCGCCGTCCTTTAGCTCGACGAAGGCGCAGGGCACTTCACCCCATTTCGGATCGGGCTTGGCCACCACGGCCGCGAACAGCACGGCCGGGTGCTTGTAGAGGACGTCCTCGACCTCGACGGAGGAGATATTTTCGCCGCCGGAAATGATGATGTCCTTGGAGCGGTCCTTGATGATGACGTAGCCGCTCTCATCGAGCACGCCGAGATCGCCGGTGTGAAACCAGCCGCCGGCAAACGCCTCGCTCGTGGCCTTCTCGTTCTTCAGATAGCCCTTCATCACGATATTGCCGCGGAACATCACCTCGCCGATGGTCTCGCCGTCGCGCGGCACTTCGCGCATGGTTTCGGGATCGATCACGGTGACGCCTTCCTGCAGCGGGTAGGGCACGCCCTGCCGACGCTTGAGCTGGGCGCGTTGATCGGCCGGCAGTTCATCCCAGCCCGGCTGCTCGGCGCAGACCGACGCCGGGCCGTAGACCTCGGTCAGGCCGTAGACATGCGTCAGCTTGATGCCGATGCTCTCGGCACCCTCGAGCACGGCAACGGGAGGCGCTGCGCCCGCGATCAATCCGACCACGGGCCGCGCCTTGGCGCCCTTCGGGGCGTCCGGCGCATTGATCAGCGTGTTGTAGACGATCGGCGCGCCGCACATGTGGGTGACGCCATGTTTGGGGATCAGTTCGAAAATCTTCGACGGGTCCACCTTGCGCAGGCAGACATTGACGCCGGCGGAAGCCGCGACGGTCCACGGAAAGCACCAGCCGTTGCAGTGAAACATCGGCAGCGTCCAGAGATAGACCGGATGCTGGCCGAGATTGCCGGCCAGGATGTTGCTGACAGCATTGAGGTAGGCGCCGCGGTGATGGGTCACGACGCCCTTCGGATTGCCCGTGGTGCCCGACGTATAGCTCAGCGCAATCGCGTCCCATTCGTCGCCGGGCAGGCGCGCAACGAAACCGGGATCGCCCTGCGCCACCGCCGCTTCATATTCGAGTTCGCCGATCCGCTTGCCGCCGGCAAATGCCGCATCGTCGACGTCGATGACAAAAGGCTTGGGCCCCTTCATCAACGTCAGCGCTTCGGCGATGACGCCGGAGAACTCCGGATCGACCAGGATGATTTTGGCGCCGCCATGATCGAGCTGAAACGCAATCGAGGGCGCGTCGAGCCGGATGTTGAGCGCATTCAGCACCGCGCCCGCCATCGGCACCGCGAAGTGCAATTCGTTCATGGCGGGAATATTCGGCAGCATCGCCGCGACCGTATCGCCATGGCCGATGCCGCGGCCGGCGAGGTATGAGGCAAAGCGCCGGCAGCGCCCATAGGTCTGCGACCAGGTGAAGACGCGGCCCTCGTAGACGGTGCTGACAGCGTCAGGATAAACGGCCGCGCTGCGTGCAAGGAAGCTCAGCGGTGTCAGCGGCACGTAATTCGCCGGCGTCTTGTCCAATCCGATGCTGTATTGACCTTGGTCTGGAGTTTGGGCTGCGCTCATCGGCTTTGTCCCGTCAGTAAAATTGAACCTACAAGAACCCGATCGAAATCCACGGGAAGATCGCCACAATAATAAGTCCGACCATCAGCGCCAGCAGATAACCCCAGATCGGCTTGATCCCTTCGGCCGGATCGACGCGTCCGATGGCGCAGGCAGCATAATAGCCCACTCCGAACGGCGGCGCGAATAGCCCGATACCCATCGCCAGAATAACGATCATGGCATAGTGAACCTCGTGGACACCCACGGCACGCGCGATCGGAAACAACAGTGGCCCGAACAGCACGATGGCCGGAATGCCCTCGAGCACGCTGCCGAGGATCACAAAGGCCACGATCGACACCGCGATGAAGGTCGCCGAACCGCCGGGCAGGCCGGTCATCGCCGCCGCCAGCGTCCGCGAGAATCCTGACTGGGTCAGGCCCCAGGCCATCCCTGTGGCGCAGCCGATGATCAACAGGATCGCGCCCGACAGGCACGCGGTTTCCACCAGCATCGGCATGATCCGCCGCCAGTCGAAATTGCGGTAGATCAACAGCCCGTAGATCAGGTAGCCGACAACGAAGGCATAGACGATGCCGATGGTGGAAACCTCGGTCGCGGTCGCGATGCCCTCGACCACGGCGTAGCGGATCACGAAGGGCAGCGCCACGGCGGGCAGGGCGATCATGAACGCCCGGACGATCTCGCCGCCGCTGGCTCTGGCGACGTGGGTCAGGTCCTCGTCGCGGTAGCGCCACCAGACCAGCGCCGACAGCGTGATCGCCAGCACCACGCCCGGCAGCAGGCCGCCGGTGAACAACGCCGCAATCGATACGCCGGTGACCGAGCCGATCGTGATCAGCACCAGACTCGGCGGGATGGTTTCGGTCTGGGCGCCGGTGGCCGAGAGCAGGGCGACCAGATCGCCCGGCTTGGCGCCCCGCGCCTTCATTTCCGGAAACAGCACCGGGGCGACGGCAGCCATATCGGCGGCCTTGGAGCCGGAGATGCCGGAAACCAGGTACATCGCGCCGACCAGCACGTAATGCAGCCCGCCCCGGACATGGCCCAGCAGGCTTGCGAGGAACGCCACCATGGCGCGCGCCATGCCGGTCATCTCGATCAGCAACCCCAGGAACACGAACAGCGGCACCGACAGCAGGATGAGATGGCTCATGCCTTCGTCCATGCGGCCGACCAGCACCATCAGCGGCGTATTGGTGGTCAGCGCCAGATAGCCATAGGTCGCCAGCCCGAAGCCGAACGCAATGGGAACGCCGGCGAACACGCAAAATCCGGCCACGCCGACGAAGAAAATGATCAGGTTGAGGTTTCCGAGCGGCCTGAGCGAGCCCTTCAGCAGCCAGAACACCGCAATGACCAGCGCAACCGACAGGATGGCTGCGAAAACGGTACGGACGTTGCCCGCCCGTATCAGCCGCAGCAACGCAAACAGCGCCATCAGGGCGATGCCGACCGGCAGCGCCGCCGCCCGCCAGATATTGGTGACCTGCAGCGCCGGCGTGGTGATGTAACTTTCCTCATAGGCGTATTCAAAGGCCGGCCAGGCGATCATCAAGAGAAACGCCAGCGCGGCCGAGGTCGCGACCAGATCGAGATAGGCGCGCAGCGCAGGCTTGGCGCTCGCAACCACGGCCGTCATCCGCATGTGCTCGGCACGCCGGAACGCCACGGCAGCTCCCAGCATCGCCAGCCACAGGAACAGCATCGAGGCCAGTTCGTCCGACCAGATCAACGGCCGGTGCATCCCGTAACGCGCCACCACGCCCGCGAACAGGATGACGATCTCGGCGACCACCAGGAGTGCTGCCGGGATCTCAACCAGCATCCCAAGGAAGTTTTCAATGGACGCGAGCAGCGAGCGGCGGCGAGGGGGCTCAACCACCTCGCCGGTCACGTTCTCGGTCAGTTCGGCATGAGCCATCGCAGCGCCCTGCACCACAGCATGAACCAAAGACAGGATAGGGGTCTGAGACCCCTATCCGGCTACGACAGCTTGCCGACGGACTTTTCCAGCAGCTCCCAGGCCTGTTCACCGTATTTGCCTTTCCACTCGGCATAGAAGCCGGCCGAGCGAAGCTTGTCGCGGAACGGCGTCACATTGGGCTGGTTGAACGCAAGGCCTTTGCCGGCCAATTCCTGCTGCAAGCCGGCATTGAGCTTGGCGACGTCTTCGCGTTCCTTGACGCCCGCCGCATTGATGTTTTTGGCGACGATGGTCCGGACATCCTCCGGGAGTTTTTCCCACGCGCGGCGGTTGGCCAGGAACCAGAAGCCGTCCCACATGTGGTTGGTCAGCGAACAGAATTTCTGAACTTCGTAGAGTTTGGCGGTCGAGATGATCGCCAGCGGATTTTCCTGGCCCTCGACGATCTTGGTCTGCAGCGCGGAATAGACTTCGCTGAAATTGATCGAGGCGGGCGCTGCATCGAACGCCTTGAACATTGAGGTCCACAGCGGCGAAACCGGCACCCGGATCTTGAAGCCCTTGAGGTCTTCAGGCCCGTTGATTGGTTTGCTCGACGACGTGGTCTGGCGGAACCCGTTGTCCCAGATCTTGTCCATGACCACGAGGTTGGCCTTGGTGATCTCGCCGCGGACGTGAGCGCCCAGCCCGCCATCCATGGCCTTCCAGACCGTGTCGTAATCCGGGAAAGCGAAACCAATGCCGCTGATGGACGCCGCCGGCACCAGCGTCGCCAGGATCAGGCCTGACAGCGTGAAGAATTCGACGCCGCCGGATCTGATCTGGCTGAGCATGTCGGTGTCGGAACCGAGCTGGTTGTTCGGGAAAATCTGCAGGTCGAACCGGCCATTGGTCTCGGCCTTGATCGCCGCCGCCATCTCCTTGGCGCGGGTGTTCAGCGGATGGCCGTCCGGGAGATTGTTGGCGTATTTGTAGGTGAATTCGGCGGTCTGGGCACGCGCCACCAACGGGGCGCCGATGCCACCCAAAACCGCTGATGCCGCGGATGCCTTGAGAAGCGTGCGTCGTGAAAAGCTCATCTGGTTTCTCCCTTGAGGGTTGTTGTTCTTGAGACCCAATCCTGTACGGACCGGATGCTGCGTGGGCATTGCGAGCGATCTCCCCGGGGCGGCTTATTGCAGCGTCCGCCGGCCGCGGCAATATCGGTTTTCGGGACACAGCCGCGAGCAGTCATGCGTTTGTTTTTGCGATCTGTCTGGGGCCGCGTTCTGGATCGAAGAAACCGGGCCAGTCTGACCTGGCTTGAAAGGAGTTCTCGCTAAATATCTGATCTAATTGTAGATATAAATATTCCATAATATACCTTATGCGAATTACGGGTATACGGCAGCCGAACCGGCCTTTCTTTGCATGGGGTTGTTTTCGTGATTTTGCGCTTGGCCTCTTGGTATGGGCTACCGTCCCCTGAACTTCGGCTTCCGTCGCTCCAGGAACGCCGCGACGCCTTCCTTGTGGTCTTCGCTCAGGCTCGCCAGCGCGAACTGGTCGACGTCCATGTGGCTGGTGAGATCGTCGAGCGCGTGGGTGAGCCGGTTGACGGTCAGCTTGGTCATCGCGACCGACAGCGGCGGCTGAGCCGCGACCTTGGCGGCGAGCGCCATCGCGGCGTCGAACGCTTTGCCGGGTTCGGCGACCTCCTCGACCAGCCGCCATTCATAAGCCTCGGCTGCCGTGATGCGGTGGTCGGCCAGGATCACGGCTTGCTTGGTCCGCGCCGGTCCCATCAGGTGCAGCATGCGCGGCACGCTCTGCCAGCTCATGTTCATGCCGAGACCGATCTCGGGCACGCGCATATGGGCGTCGCGGGCCATGACGCGGAAATCCAGCGCCACCGCCAGCGCGACGCCGCCGCCGACGCAGAAGCCTTCGATGGCCCCGATCGTGATCTGTTCCATGTCCTGCCAGGCCCGCGTCAGGCGCGGCCCGAGCTTCAGGTGACGGCGCAGGGTCCCGAGGTCCATGGTTTTCCGCGCCCGGCCCTCGGGGTCCTTGAGATCGAAGCCGGCCGTGAACGCCTTGGCGGCGCCGGTTAGCACCACGACCGAGGTCGCGCCGTCATCCTCAAAGCTGCGGGCGGCTTCGGTAAGCTGGCGCATCGCCTCCGGCGACATCGCGTTGATGCCATCGCCCCGGTCGAAGCGGACGACGGCGATACGGCCATCGGGCCCAAGGCCTCTTTCAATGGTGACAAACCTGGTCACGCGCGTCTCCCTGCCCGTTATTTCGGGCAAGCTTAGCTCATAAATGGCCGGTGTGCTTATGTTCGGGTTGGGCTCCCGGCGCCGGCAAGCGGATGGTGGTGCCGAAGGCGTGGCGCGGAAGCGCACCGTCGGTTGGCGGTCGGCGCGCAGTCTAACGACCACGCCTGGCAACGTGGTGCTGGATTTTCGTTAATGCCGTTGGCCTACTCTTCCGCCCATGGACAGCCCAGAACTCTATGGCGCCCTCGCCGCCGGCATTGCGAGATATGCCGTCGATAGGTGGGAACATCCCAAACCACCACGCACTGCGCTGCCCGGCTCACCCGAGCCCTTGCGGGCCGTCGCTGGAAGCAGATTTTGGGGTCATTTTCTGAATAGCTTCGAAAGCGCCTGCGTGCTCCTCTTTAGATTGGGCGTCGCGCAACCGATCGACAGCGAGGGAAACCCGGTAACGGACGACAAGCACCGCTGTCTCTACGCCGGCTTTTTCATGCTGACGGTCGATGCGAGCAAGATTGCCGCCGTGGTGACGGAGCGCGTCTCGTCGGATCTCATCGAATCGTGTTCGTTTGAAGAAGTCCTGACGACCTGGCTGGAGTGCGCCGGCCACTTCGGCGCCATATCCTCCGGGCGCGAGCGGTTCGATGCCGACCCCGACGTGCAGGATCTCATGCAAGCGCTTGCGCACGCCGGCTACGCGACATGGCGAGGCAAGCAATTCTTGTGGACTGACAAAATCGTTCCCATGATGCGGTCCGCTTTCTTCTGGGATGAAAGCGGCCGCTCGGCTGATGAAGTTGAGAGATTGCAAACCGAGGCCGAGCTACGCAACGCGGCACGATCAATTCCGGAGGACGTTCGGCTTGCCGTTGTCAGGGGCGATGTTCGGGCTATCCAGGAGGCGTTGCTCCACAGATGGTATGACGGCGCCTGGAAGCTTGGCGGCGGACCACCCACCGACTACTATCGGCGGCTCGCCACGATCGGGAACGCAACACAGTTGATGGCCCTCGTTGTGGACGGCGACGGCCATGGATAGGCAATTAGGCCCCTGGGCGGCGCCTGCTCAAACTTTTCTCACAAATGGCCCGTACGCTGGTGGTCGGGTTTGCCTCCCGGGACGGGAAAGCGGATCGTGGTGCCCAGCGTGATCCAGTTGGCGTTTTCGCCCGATATGTTGTGGCCGTAGATCAGGTCGACCGAGAATATATCGTTGGGCCGGTAGCGAATGCCGGTCTGGAATCGCGGCCGGACCGCGCTCGGCTCGTCCGACTGGCCGGCCTGGCCGAACGCTTCGATGGTCCACTGCAAGGTGTCCGTGAGCTTCCAGTCAAAGCCGGCGCCATAGACCAGGTAATGTCGATCGGCCATGCGGTCCCACATCCAGCCGCCGTTGAGATTGATCCGCATCGTCTCGGACAGCCTGTACGTCACCGGCACGACCGCGAATGCGGTGAGGTTATCTCCGGTCAATGCGTCGAATGATCCGCCTGCATAAAACGACAGCCCGAACCTTCCGACGCCGGTCGGGATGAAGTTCCACTTGGCCTTGGGAGCGAGGCTCGTGCTCCAGTCGCCGTCGCCGCGCGACCGGACGGACTGCATGCTCAATTCCACCGGCCTGAAAACATCGACCACGCAGGAAGGATTGGCCACGGCCGTAAAATCCGTACTGGTTGCGGCCTGCAGCCAGCTCTCGACCTTGCAGGATCCGACTTCGCCAACGTCGGCGGCGTCGACCGCATAGGCGCCGTTGGCGGCGCGCGCATCGCCAGCCGGAAGCCAAATCGGAAGCCAGGCCGAAATGGCCGCTGCCGCCGCGATTGCGATGCGCCCTGCCCCAATCCCCATGGCCAAATGCTAGCAGAGTCTTCGCCTCGACATAGCCCGGATTTTGCGACTATCTTGGCCGCATGACAGGCCATGACCACGATCACCACGACCATCATCACCACCACGATCACGACCATTCGGAATTGTCGGAGACCGAGCTGCGGGTGCGCGCGCTGGAATCGATCCTGACCGAAAAGGGCTATGTCGATCCGGCCTCGCTCGATCTCCTGATTGACCTGTATGAAAAGAAGATCGGCCCGCGCAACGGTATCCGCGTCGTCGCCAAAGCCTGGAGCGATCCGGCCTATCACGTGCGGCTGATGAAGGATGCGACGGCGGCGATCGCCGAGCTCGACTATAGCGGGCGGCAAGGCGAGCACATGGTGGTGGTCGAGAACACACCCGACCAGCACAACATGGTCGTCTGCACGCTCTGCTCCTGCTATCCGCATCCGGTGCTCGGGCTGCCGCCGGTGTGGTACAAATCCGCGCCCTACCGCTCGCGCGCCGTCTCCGATCCGCGCGGCGTGTTGCAGGATTTTGGCGTCGCCCTGCCCGAGACGACTAAGATCCGCGTCTGGGATTCCACCGCCGAAATCCGCTACCTCGTGCTGCCGATGCGGCCCAAAGGCACCGACGGCTGGAGCGCCGAGCAGCTGGCCGAACTCGTCACCCGCGACAGCATGATCGGCACCGGACTGCCGAAACAGCCCGGCGAGACCGCCTGATGGACGGCGCGCACGACATGGGCGGCGCCAAAGGGTTTGGGCCCGTCGTGCCCGAACCGAACGAGCCGGTGTTTCATGGCGAATGGGAGCGCCGTGCCTTTGCGCTGACGGTCGCGATGTCGCGTCCCGGCGGCTGGAACATCGACATGTCGCGCTTTGCGCGCGAAAACCGCCCGCCCGAGGATTACCTCAGCAAGAGCTATTTCCAGATCTGGCTCGCCGGTCTGGAAACGTTGATGATCGAACGCGGACTGGTGACATCAGAGGAAATCAAGGCCGGCAAGGTGCTCTCGCCGCCCAAGCCCGACGTAAAGACCCTCCCCCCGCAGGACGTCGTGCCGACGATCCGGCGTGGCGCCTCGACCGAACGCACGGCAACGTCGCCAGCGCTGTTCGCGGTCGGCGAAACGGTGCGGATGAAGGAGATTCATCCGCAGACACATACGCGGCTGCCGCAATATGTCCGCGGGCATCTCGGCACGATCGAGCTCAATCACGGGTGCCACGTGTTCGCCGATCTCAATTCGCTCGGCGTCGGCGAGAACCCGCAATGGCTCTATACCGTGCGGTTCGACGGACCTGAATTGTGGGGCAAGGACACCGATCCGACGCTCAGCATCTCGGTCGACGCCTGGGAATCCTATCTGGAGCGCGTGTGATGAATTTGACCCCGCAACAGGCGATGCGGGCGGCGGTTGCCGTCCCCGGCGTGCCGCGCGACGAGGATGGCCCGGTGTTCCGGGAGCCCTGGGAAGCCCGCGCCTTTGCGATGGCGCTGGCACTGCACGAGGCCGGGGTTTTCACCTGGAGGGAGTGGGCAGAGACTCTGGGCGCAGAGATCAAGCGCGCCCAGGCCGCCGGCGATCCCGACACCGGCGAGACCTATTACCAGCACTGGCTGGCGACGCTGGAGACGCTCGTCGCCGCCAAAGGCGTCACGACGTCGGATGTCCTGCACCGCTATCGCGATGCCTGGGATCACGCTGCCGACCGCACCCCGCACGGCGCGCCGATCGAGCTGGCGCCAGGTGATTTCGGCTAGCCTCACCTATGCGCCTTTCGAGGCCCGTTATTTCCAACGTGTCGATCGCCCGCGATTGGCCGACGGTGCCTGAACCATCCAATCAATGGATCATTCGATCCAATAATTAATCTGTCGCGGCATCGGTCCCTGTTTACTTCGCCAATCCGGACTGCATAGTCTGTTCACGAAAATAAGGCTGTCGGCCAACGATGCCGGCAGCGACAAATAAAACATCGAGGGAGGACAATCATGAAGCGAAGAGATTTTCTCGGAGCTGGCGCCGCGACGTTTGCTTTGGCTGCGACAGGCGGCATCGGCGGTGCGCGAAGCGCGTTCGCCCAAACCAAAATGGTCATCAGAGCATCGGACGTTCATCCGCTCGGCTATCCGACGGTCGAGGCCGTGGTGCGCATGGGCAAGAAGCTGGAAACCGCCACCGACGGCCGCCTCACCATTCAGATGTTCCCGTCGATGCAGCTTGGCGGCGAAAAGGAGATGATCGAGCAGGCCCAGCTCGGCGCGCTGCAGATGGCCCGGATTTCCGTCGGCGCCGTCGGCCCGGTCGTGGACGACGTCAACGTCTTCAACATGCCGTTCGTGTTCCGCGATTCCAAGCACATGGAAGCGGTGATCGATGGCGAGATCGGCGACGAGCTGCTGGCGAAGATTTCGGCGAACGAGAAGACCAACCTGATCGCACTGTGCTGGATGAATGCGGGCTCGCGCAACATCTACAACAGCAAGCGGCCGATCAAGACGATGGCCGATTTGAAGGGCCTCAAGGTCCGCATGATGGGCAACCCGCTGTTCGTCGATACGATGAACGCGCTTGGCGGCAACGGCGTCGCCCTGGGCTTCGACCAGGTCTTCAGTTCGATGCAGACCGGGGTGATCGACGGCGCGGAGAACAACCCGCCCTCCTTCATCGCCCAAAACCACAACCAGGTGGCAAAATACTTCACCATGACCGAGCATCTGATCATTCCAGAACTGCTCGTGTTCTCGAAGATCTCGTGGCAGAAACTGACGCCGGCTGATCAGGCGCTGATCAAGAAACTGTCGAAGGAATGCCAGGCCGAACAGCGCGTGCTGTGGCACGAGGCGGAGAAAGTCGCGATCGACAAGATGAAGGCCGCCGGCACCGAAATGATCATGGACGTCGACAAGAAGCCGTGGCGCGAGGCGGTCAAGCCGGTGTGGGACAAGTACGGCGCCAAATATGCCGAGATGGTCAAGCGCATCGACGCCGTGAAGTAGGACCTGGCGGATGAGCACGCAGTCCGGCGTGGCCGGCGATCCCGGCGCCGGGCTGTTCCGCAGCGCCATGAATGCGGTCTACTGGACCGGCGCCGTGGTTGCGTGCGTGGCGCTCGTCCTGGTCTCCGCGATCATTCCATGGGCGGTTTACACCCGCTACGTCCTGAACAGCGCCTCGTCCTGGCCTGAGCCGCTGGCCGTCTTGCTGACGGTCGGCATCACCTTCATCGGCGCCGCGAATTGCTATCGCCAGCGCATCCACATGAACATGACGGTGGGCACCGATCTCCTGCCCCCTCGCCTGCGCGGGGCAGCTGCCGTGATCAGCGAACTGCTGATGGGTGCCGTGGCGGTTTTCATGCTGGTGTGGGGCATGAAGCTCGCGCTGGCGACCTGGGGAAATTCAGTCGATGAGTTTCCCTGGCTTTCCGTCGGCATCACTTACCTGCCGATCCCGGTCAGCGGCGCGATGATGCTGCTGTTCGTGATCGAACGGCTGACCATCGGGCCTCCGCCGTCAAGCGGCGGCGATCCTCACGTCCCTATCGAATAGCGTTTCTCTTCCAGCACGGACGTCCGATGGATATCGCAGTTCTCCTTCTCAGCATGTGTGTGTTCTTCGCCATCGGCATGCCGATCGCCTATGCCATGGCGCTGTCCGCGCTGGTCGGCGCGCTGTGGATCGACCTTCCGGTCGCCGCGATCATGCAGCAACTGTCCAGCGGCGTCGGCAAGGTATCGATGCTGACCATTCCGTTTTTTGTCCTCGCCGGCGCGATCATGGCCGAGGGTGGCATGGCACGACGGTTGGTGGACTTTGCCGCCGTCATCGTCGGATTCACGCGCATGCGCGGCGGGCTGTCGCAAGTCAACATCCTTGCAACGACGATCATGAGCGGCATCTCCGGATCTTCCGTCGCTGATACGTCCGCGATCGGCTCGGTCATGATCCCGCAGATGGCCAAAAAGGGTTACCCGCGTGTCTTCGCAACCAACGTCACCATCAGCGCCTCGCTGCAGGCCATCGTGGTTCCGCCGAGCCACAACGCCGTGATCTATTCGCTGGCGACCGGCGGGGTCGTCTCGATCACGAGCCTGTTCCTGGCGGGAATCCTGCCCGGCTTGCTGCTGGGCTTTTCGCTGATGCTGTTGTGCTTGTTCTACGCCTATCGCGACAAGCATCCGAAGGGCGAGCCGGTGCCGATCCGGCAGGCCGCCAAAATGCTGGTCGACGCCCTCTGGGGCATCGTGACGCTTGTGATCGTGCTCGGCGGCATCCTGACAGGCGTCTTTACGCCGATCGAGGCCGGCGCGGTGGCCTGCGTCTGGGCGTTCTTCGTCACCATGTTCATCTACCGCGACTACAAATGGTCGGAACTGCCGCAGCTCGCCTACCGGACGCTGCAGACCGTGGCGATGGTGCTGACGCTGGTCGCTACCGCATCCTGCTTCGGCTACATCGCAGCCATCATGCAAATGCCCGCGAAGATGACGGAATTCTTCGTCGCGATTTCAGCTAACAAATACGTGCTGCTGATGTGGCTCAACATCATGCTGCTGGTGCTGGGCACCGCGCTCGACCTCGCGCCGCTGTTGCTGATCTGCACGCCGATCCTGCTGCCGGTAGTCAAGAGCTTCGGCATCGACCCCGTTCATTTCGGCATCGTCATGCTGCTCAACCTGGGCATCGGCCTGTTGACGCCGCCGGTGGGCACAACGCTGTTCGTCGGTTGCGCGATCGGCAAGGTTTCGGTCGACGACATCATGCGCGAGATCTGGCCGTTCTACTACGTGATGTTCGCGGTGCTGATGCTCGTGACCTACATCCCCGCGATCTCGCTGTGGTTGCCGCACTCGTTCGGATTTCACTAGGCCATCAAAACCGGAAGTCGTCACCTCACCACGCATACCGCACGACGCCCTTGCCGGCGTAGCTCCTGGTGAGCTGGGAGAACTCGCCTTCGAAAGTGCCGGCGACGGACCAGCCGTTCAGCCATTTCTTTTCGGCGGAAGCCGTGACGAGCGCGGAGTCCGTGGCTTGCGCGGCGCCGCCAACGACAAAGGATGCGCCCGGCAACGTCTGGAACGTCGCACCGATATTGCGGCCGGGATTGAAATCATGCGCCCACGCCAGGCGCCCTCGCAGCGTGAGGATTCCGTCCGGCATCGCATATGATTTGTCGGTGCGAAGACCGAGTTCGCTGCGCGTATCAGTGACACTCTTTGATGTGTAGGCGAGTGCAAAGGTGTTGACGCCGGTTACCGCCTGCTCGGCATAGGCGGGCAACTCGAACGTGGTGAACTGGCCTGCGGCATAAGGCGTGATGCCCACCCCGCCCATCCCTGGGCTGACAAAACGATAACCACCCTCGACGCGACCGGACCACGCATTGGCGTTGAACTGCGCGCGCAGCTGGTCGATGCCGGCGACCGTCACGGTACGGTTGGTGGTGATGTCCTGCCAGCCATAGGCCAGCGCGCCGGAGAGATACGCCGCACCGGCATTGTGCCGGATGAAGGCGCCGGCCTGGAACAGGTCGGAGCGGCCAGAGCCGCCATTGACGACGCTGAAGTTCGTACCACCGCCGGCCAGCGCAAAGCCTGCCAGCGTATTCGGCGAGATACGGTAGTCGGCGCCGACGGCGGTGCCTGCGATGCGGCTGGTCGTGTTGTTGGAGCCGAGTGACGTGTTGCCGTCCGTGGTCTGCGAGCCGCCATAGCCCGCCGCCCACACGCTCCAGCGCTGCGCGAACGGATCGGCCATGACGGCCGCCTTGGTGAACATCGCATAGGCGTCCCGCGCCGCACCGGAGCGCGGTCTGTCCTGCGAGGCGTAGGCCGATGCGCCCGCCGACGATCCCGCCGAAACGCCATCGCCGCGACCGTCGATGAAGGGATCGGTCAGCAATCCCATGAACTGGTTCATCGCGTTGAAGGTCGTCTGCTGCGAGCCGGTCGCGGTCTCGCCCGATACCTGTGATAGCGCCGCTGAGAGATTGCCGCCGCTCAATCCGAACAGACTGACGAAGCCGGGCGGCAGCGCGCCACCAGTGTTGAAGAAATTGTTGAGCGCGCCCGCGACATTCTGCTGAGTGCCGCCCAATGCTCCGCCGAGGCCAAGCGAGGCCGTGAGGTTCAGCAGCACATCGGACGGCGTGTAGCTCAGGCCGACGTTGAAACCGGGCATGCCGCTGCTCACGCTGCTGAAGGTGGTGCCGCCGAGGCCGCCGGCCGCCGACAGGATGGTGTAGCTCTTGCGGACATAGGTTCCGGACAGGAAGCTCGTCTGCACGGTGCCGCCGGTCAGGCTCGCGATGCCCGTGACGTTGGTGCGGTCGGCGGCCGATGGCGAGACCTCGACGCGGTAGATGCCGCCGGCGCCGAACGCCAGATTGCCGCCGACCGTCAGCGTGCCGATCGAATTGCCGGGCGCGAGCACGCCGCCGGCGTTGATGGTGGTATTGCCGACGGTGCCGTTACCGCCGAGCGTGCCACCGGCATTGACCGTCACCGCCGAATTGGCGATGGAGCCGTTGACCGCCAGCGTGCCGCCATTGACCGTGGTCGGCCCGCTGTAGGTGCTGGTTGCGGTCAGGATCGTGGTGCCGTTCTCCACCGTCACCGACCCCACGCCGGAAATAATCGGCGCGAAGCTGTAGTTCGAGGCGGTGTGGTTGAAGACGATGCGGCCGGTGCCTGCCCCGAACGTGACCGAGGGGGTCGTCAGCGTGCCGGGCGCGGCTGCGGCCTGACCGGAGGCGGCGCCGATATTGAGCGTGCCGGTCGAGCCGGCAAAATTGGCGATCTGCATGCCCGAAGTCGTCGAGACGGCGCCGCCATTGGCGATCGTCAGCGTGCCGGCACCGGAATAGCCGACATGGAGGTAGCCGGAATTGGTCCAGGCCGAGCCGGCGCCATCGACCGTCACGGTGCCGGTCGAGCCGGCAATGATGCCGAGGAAGCCGTTGCCGACGTTGCTCACCTTGCCGCCGTTCCGGATCGTCAGCGTGCCGGCGCCGACATTGCCGACATAGAGGTCGGTGGAATTGGTCCAGGACGAGCCGACGCCATCCACCGTGGCTGCGCCGGTCGAGCCGGCACTGTTGCCGAGAAGGCCGGTGACGTTGCTCACCTTGCCGCCGTTCCGGATCGTCAGCGTGGCGGTGCCGGAATTGCCGACATAGAGGTTGCCGGAATTGGTCCAGGCCGAGCCGGCGCCATCGACCGTCGCGGTGCCGGTCGAGCCGGCATTGTCGCCGAGCACACCGGTGACGTTGCTCACCTTGCCGCCGTTCTGGATCGTCAACGTGCCGGTGCCGCCAGGGCCGACATAGAGCGGGCCGGAATTGGTCCAGGACGAGCCGGCGCCATCAACCATCGCGGTGCCGGTCGAGCCGGGATTGTAGCCAAGGAAGCCGTTGACGTCGCTCAAGTTGCCGCCGCTCTGGATTGTCAGCGTGCCGGTGCCGAAATTGCCGACACGGACAAGGCTCGCCTGCGCGCCGGCCGCTCCGACCACTGTGGCATTGGGCGCGACCGTGTCGATAGTCGCGACGTCCGCGCTGGTTGGAACGCCGGCCGACCAGTTGGTGCCGATGAACCAGTCGGTTGAGGTGCCGCCGGTCCAGTCGATGGCGCGCGATGGCGTCGATGTCGCCAGGACCAGTCCGAGCGCCACCATGGAGCTGGTGCCCAGCAGGCGGCGGGACAACGCGGCCAAGGTCAGCGCCGCAAAGCGGCTAATCGATCGCTTGCGCGCAACAACGGCCGCACCGGTTTCCAGCGCGCCTTCAGACGCTACAAAATGAGACAACCCAAATCTCCCCGCAGCCCAAATAGCGACCGTCGAAATTCCATTGCGCCGTTGTGGCGCCGGTCGCGCATGGACCCGTCAAGCGGGGCTCTGTGAAATCAGGTTTAGCGGGAGAATCATCGCGGAGTCCGACCAATGTCGGTCATCCGACAAAGCGCGCCGCCGTATTTGGGCCGATTGCGTGATTAATATCACAGGAGAAACGCGGACAGGAGATCAACGTCGGGTCAAACCAGTTGTAAGTCCGGCCGACTCCACCATGCCGAGAGTTCGCATCAATCCGGATTTGGCTACGCGCCAATGAGTCCACGCCCTGGCTAGAGCGCAAAAGTGCTAGCGCCCGGCATATTCACGCCAGCCTTTGGCGCGTAGCGCACAGGCCGGGCATTCGCCGCAGCCATAGCCCCAGTCGTGCTGCACGCCGCGCTCGCCGAGATAACAGGTGTGCGAGTGTTCGCGGATCAGATCGACCAGCCCTGCTCCGCCGAGCTCATGCGCGAGCTTCCAGGTTGACGCCTTGTCCAGCCACATCAGCGGCGTGTGCAATTCGAATGGCTTGGCCATGCCGAGGCTCAGCGCCGACTGCAGCGCCTTGATGGTCTCATCGCGGCAATCCGGATAGCCGGAATAATCGGTCTCGCACATGCCGCCGATGATGTGGCGGATACCGCGCCGATAGGCCAGCGCCGCGGCAAACGTCAGAAACACCAGATTGCGGCCGGGCACGAAGGTGTTGGGCAGCCCGTCCTCACCCATCGCGATCGCGACATCGCGCGTCAACGCGGTGTCGGATATCTCCGCCAGCGTCGGGATCTCGAGCGTGTGGCTCTCGCCGAGTTTTGCGGTCCAATCCGGCCGCAATGATTTGATGCCCGATAGCAGACGATCCCGGCACCCAAGCTCGATTGCGTGACGCTGGCCGTAGCTGAATCCCAGCATTTCGACGCGCGCGAAGCGCTGCAGGGCCCAGGCCAGGCAGGTGGTGGAATCCTGGCCGCCGGAAAACAGCACCAGCGCGGTTTCGGATTGGAACGGATCGCTCATGGAGCCCCATTACCATTCCCGGGCGCGCAGGCCAATCGGTGGAAATCAATCCGGTTTCGGCGCGTTCCGCTGGGATCGGTCCGCCGCTTGCGGCATAAAGCCAAGGTCTGTCCTCTCCCCGGCGTCGGTATACCCATGACCCCTTCCCACGATATTTCCCGGCTGCTCGAAATCATGGCGGCGCTGCGCACGCCGGTCACCGGTTGCCCGTGGGATCTCGAACAGAATTTTGCGACGATCGCGCCCTACACCGTCGAGGAAGCTTATGAGGTCGTCGACGCCATCACCCGTGGCGATCTCGACGATCTCCGTGAGGAACTCGGCGATCTCCTGCTGCAGGTCGTCTATCATGCGCGTATGGCCGAGGAACAGAACGCCTTTGCTTTCGGCGACGTCGTCGAGGCGGTCACAAGAAAGATGATAAGGCGGCACCCGCACGTCTTCGCCGACAAGGACGGCAACATCCAGCCGGCCGGCGTCAAGAGCGCCTGGGAGCGCATCAAGGCCGAGGAGAAGGCCGAACGCGCCGCGCGCAGGCCGCCGGAGCCGGCTGGACCCAAATCGTTGCTGTCGAGCATCAAGGCTGGTCAGCCCGCGCTGACGCGCGCGATGGAATTGCAGCGCAAGGCCTCGACCGTCGGCTTCGACTGGAACGATCCCCGAGCCGTGCTGCACAAGATCCGCGAGGAGGCCGACGAGATCGAGGCCGCGCTCGACAAGGGCGATACGGAGGAGCTCGCAAGCGAGACCGGCGATCTCCTGTTCGCCCTGGTCAATCTGGCGCGGCATGTCGGCGCCGATCCCGAAACTGCGCTGCGCGGCACCAACGCGAAATTCGAACGCCGCTTTGCCTACATCGAGCGCGCCCTGGCAGCCAAAGGCCGCACACTCGAGGGCGCGTCACTTACCGAGATGGATGCGCTGTGGAATGAAGCCAAGGGCGAGGAGCAACCGGCGGAGCCGATAACGGCAGCGAAGGCTTGAACCTGCATCAGCTGGCCGATACCGTCCCGCGATATTGTCTCAATTGAGGGGCCATGCCTTTGACCGGTTTGGTGAGCCAACTGCTTCCTTTCGCGGCGGCCGCCAGCCTTGGCCTTCTCGCTGGTGCGTTGCTGGCCGAAGACCGGCTGCTGCTGCCTTACTGGCGCACGCTGTCTGCGGACACGTTCTACGCGCTGCACCCAAGCTATGGACCGCGCCTGTACCGCTTCTTTGCGCCGCTGACAACGGCTGCGCCAATGGCCGCTGTGCTAGCCGCGATACAGATCGTGCTGCAATCCGAGGGGCTTGGGCCGCGCACCACCGCGGCGATCATCGCAGCCGTTCTGGCGTGGAGTCTGGTCGCGATCTATTTGGTCTATTTCAGGTCGGCGAACGATGCCTTTGCACGGCACGCGGTGTCGCCCGAGGATTTGCCGGCCGTGCTGGCGCGCTGGGCCGGCTGGCATCGGGCGCGTGTGCTGATCTGCCTGGCAGCGTTCGCCCTGTCGCTTGTGGCCCTCGCGGCCTAATCGAGATTAGACGGCTTCCCGCCCAACCCAGCTAGGCCGCGTGCGGCACGGCTCCGAACCGCGACACCACGATGTCGCGCTTGGTCTCGTCGACCCGCACCGTCATGTCGAACCGCTCGCCGTGAAGCTCCTTGGTGAGCACTTCGGCGTTACGATGCAGCCAGCTGATGCCGGCGCCATCGGAGGCGTCGATCGATAGATCGAGCGTCATCCGGAAGGCCGCGAGCCGATCCTCGATCGCGGTCAGCAGCGTCTCGATCCCTTCGCCGGTTTCGGCGGACACCAGGAAGCACGGCCGCTCTTCTGGCCGGCGCGCGGCGATGTTGCGCAGGTTGTCGCGCTCCTCGGGATCAAAGCGATCGATCTTGTTCCAGACTTCGAGGATGCGCGCGCCTGCGTCCGGGTCGATCCCGAGCTGACGCAGCACGGCGTCGACGTCGCGCTCCTGAGCCTCCGCGTCCTCGTGCGAGATGTCGCGGACGTGCAGGATGATGTCCGCTTCCAGCACCTCTTCCAGCGTGGCGCGAAACGCAGCCACCAGTTGCGTCGGCAAATTGGAAATGAATCCGACCGTGTCCGACAGCATCGCCTTGCCGCCATGCGGCAGGGTCAGCGCGCGCAATGTAGGATCCAACGTCGCAAAGAGCATGTCGGCAGCCTGGACGTCGGCGCGGGTCAGGCGGTTGAACAGCGTAGACTTGCCGGCGTTGGTATAGCCAACCAGCGCGACCACACGATACGGCACCCGCTGCCGGCCGGCGCGATGCAGCCGCCGCGTCGCCTGCACCTTCTTGAGTTCGTTCTCAAGGCGCGTGATACGGTCGCCGATCAGGCGGCGGTCGGCCTCGATCTGGGTCTCGCCGGGGCCGCCCATGAAGCCGAAGCCGCCGCGCTGGCGTTCCAGATGGGTCCATGATCGCACCAGCCGGCTGCGCTGATAATTCAGATGCGCAAGCTCGACCTGCAGCGAACCTTCCTTGGTCTTGGCGCGACGGCCGAAGATTTCCAGGATCAGTCCGGTACGGTCGAGCACCTTGGTGTCCCAGGCCTTCTCGAGATTGCGCTGCTGGATCGGCGACAACGCGCAGTCCATCACCACGAGTTCGATGTCATGGCCTTTGATGAGGCCGAGGATCTCCTCGACCTTGCCCTTGCCGAGATAGGTCGCGGGCCTGATCTGGCTGATCGGAGCGATCAGGGAATCGGCGACCGTCAGGTCGATGGCGCGCGCCAGACCTGCGGCCTCCTCCAGCCGCGCCTCGGAATCGCGCACGGCCTCGTTCGCCTGCGCATCGGCATCACCGCGGCGCATACGCAAATAAGGACCGATGACGATCACCCGCCCGGTCTGTTTGCCCCCCGCCGACCGCGGACGGTCGGCGTCCCCTTCACGATTGAGGGGTTCCAATCAGGTCACTCTCAAGCCGGAGCATCCTCACCGCCTTCGAACAACTGGATCGGAGCGCCCGGCATGATGGTCGAGATCGCGTGCTTGTATACAAGCTGCGAGTGACCGTCGCGCCGAAGCAGCAGGCAGAAATTGTCGAACCAGGTGACAATCCCCTGCAGCTTTACTCCGTTGACCAGAAAGATCGTTAGTGGCGTTTTGGTTTTGCGAACGTGATTTAGGAAGGTGTCTTGTAGGTTTTGTGCGCGGTCTGCCGCCATTGTTTTTGTCCCGCCGTCTTGTGCTTCTTTTTTTGTTTAACCGGTTGTTGCTCTCTCACGGAGCCTGCCCCGGCCGCCGGCTTCCCCTGAGATCCCCCTCCGGTCGGCTCGGCGGAATGATTAGAAGGCAGGCGCGCTTTTTAGGCAAGCCAGTTCGCGCGCCACCCACGCGAAACCTAGTGACCATTCTCCGTAAAACTCCGGAAAGAGACGAATATTCTCAAGCAGATGCATGGATCGACGCAGCTGCTTGCCGGATACCAATTCGCGTAAATCTCAGCCTACCCCGAGCGCTTTGAGCTTGCGATGCAGGGCCGAGCGCTCCATGCCGACGAATTCCGCTGTGCGAGAGATGTTGCCCGAGAACCGGCTGATCTGGGCGATCAGATAATCGCGCTCGAACACTTCGCGCGCTTCGCGCAGCGGCAAGCCCATGATGTGCTCGCCATTGTTGCTGGTCGGCATGGCCGGTACCATCGAGCCGACGTCCTGCGGCAGCATGTCGGCGGTGACGATTGCTTCCGGCCCACCACCGGCCAGAATCATCACCCGCTCGACGTTGTTGCGGAGTTGGCGGACGTTGCCGGGCCAGACATGCGACTGCAGCACCGCCATCGCATCCTGGCCGATCTGGCGTTTCGGCAGGCCGGTCGCGATCGAAATCTGATCCATGAAGTAGTCGATCAGTTCGGGAATGTCTTCGCGGCGTTCCGATAGCGGCGGCACCCGGATCGGCACCACCGACAACCGGTGATAAAGGTCCTCGCGGAATCGTCCTTCGGATATCTCCTCTTCCAGGTTACGCGCGGTCGAGGAGATGATGCGGACGTCGACATGGACCTTGGCGGTGCCGCCCGAACGCTGGAAGGTCTGATCGACCAGCACGCGCAGGATCTTGTTCTGGGTTTCGCGCGGCATGTCGGCGATTTCGTCGATGAACAGCGTGCCGCCATGGGCCTCTTCGAGCGCGCCGGCCTTGCGCGCCTGTTCGCCATTGGTCTGCTCGACGCCGAACATCTCGACTTCCATCCGCTCCGGCGTGATGGCCGCAGCGTTGATGACGACGAACGGCCCTTCGGCGCGGCTCGAGGCGTGATGCAGCGTTCGCGCCGCCAGCTCCTTGCCTGAACCGGGAGGGCCGACGATCAGGATGCGGCTGTTGGCCTTGGCGGCCCGGTCGATGGTCTGGCGCAGCTGGTTCATGCAGGCGGAGCGCCCGGTCAGAACGCTAGCGGCCGGAGCCAGTTGCTTGAGTTCTTTTACCTCGCGCTTGAGGCGCGACGTTTCCAGCGCCCGCGTCGCCACCAGGATCAGGCGGTCCGATTTGAAGGGCTTTTCGATGAAGTCATAGGCGCCGCGTTTGATGGCGGCGACCGCGGTCTCGATGTTGCCGTGGCCGGAGATCATCACCACCGGCACGTCGGCGTGATCCTTCTTGATTTGCTCGAGCAATTGCAGGCCGTCGAGCTTGGAGCCCTGCAGCCAGATGTCGAGAAACACCAGATGGGGGCGGCGGTTGGCGATCTCGGCGAGCGCCGAATCGCTGTCGCGCGCGGTCCGCGTGCTGAAGCCCTCGTCGTCGAGAATGCCCGCAACAAGGTCCCGGATATCTGCTTCGTCGTCGACAATCAGAATGTCACTGGCCATGGGTTACACCTGTCTTGTCAGTTGCCTGTTGCGGCCTTGATTTTTGGTTCATCATTAGTCGCGTTTGCCGCCTCATTGGTTTCGGAAGCCGGCGCTTTTGTTTCGCCGCCCTGCTCTTTTACGGCCGCAGCCGGTTCTTTCGCTTCGGCCTTCGGCGCCTGGCCGGACACGGCAAAGCGCAACCGCATCCAGGCCCCACGCTGCCCCGGCCGGAAATCAGAGGCATCCTTGAGCTCGATGCGGCCGCCATGGTCTTCCAGCACCCGCCCGACGATCGCAAGCCCAAGCCCGGTGCCTTTCTGCCGCGTCGTCACGTAAGGCTCTAGCAGGCGCGCGCGAGCCGTCTTCGGCAGGCCGATACCGTTGTCGATCACATCGATCACGATGTCGTCGTTCTCCTGCGCGGCGATGACATCGATACGACCCTTGCCAAGCTCCTCCGGCGGGACCTGCTCGATCGCCTCGGTCGCGTTCTTGATGATGTTGGTCAATGCCTGCGAAATCAGCCGGCGGTCGAACTGCGCCCGAATCGGGTCTTGCTTGATTTCGGTCTCGATATCGAGGTCGGGATGCCCGACCTTCATCAGGAAAACCGCCTGCCGTACGGTATCGGCGACGTCCTCGCCTTCCATTACCGGCTTCGGCATCCGCGCAAAACGGGAGAACTCGTCGACCATCCGCCTGATGTCGTCGACCTGGCGCACGATCGTGTCGGTGCATTGCTCGAAGATACCCTTGTCCTCGACAATGACCTTGCCGAACTTGCGGCGGATACGTTCGGCCGAAAGCTGGATCGGCGTCAGCGGATTCTTGATTTCGTGGGCGATGCGGCGTGCCACATCGCCCCAGGCCGAGGTGCGCTGCGCGGAAACCAGATCGGTGATGTCGTCGAGCGTGATGATGTAACTGTCGCGCGACTGCCCGGTCTGTTCGGCGCTGACGCGGACCGACAGATTGCTCTCATGGCCGTCGCGGGTGATGGTGATCTGGCCCTGCACCAGCTTCTGCGTGCCTTCGCGCGCGGTTTTCATCATGTCGTCGAGCTCGGGCAGCACGTCCGACAACGGATGATCGAGCGTTTCCGATTCCACATGACCGATGAGTTTTTCCGCCGAACGGTTCAGGATGCCGACACTGCCGGAGGCATCGACGCCGATGATGCCGGCGCTGGCCGACGACAGCACCGCCTCGATGAAACGGCGGCGGCTATCGATCAGTTCGCTGGCGCTGACCAGTTCGTCGCGCTGGGTGCGCAATTCCTGTGTCATCTTGTTGAAGGTCTCGCCCAATTGGGCCAGATCGCCTTCCGATTTATGGACGGGTACCTGGACGTGCAGATCGCCGGTGGAGACGATGTTGGCGGCGCTCATCAGATTGCGGATCGGCGCCACCAGCCAGTTGGCAAAGTTCAGCCCGATCAGCACCGACGCCATCAGGATCGTAAGCGCGATCACCGCGAACATCAGCGCGAAGGCGACCTGGATGCCGAGCCGGCGCGCTTCGATCTGGGCATATTCGGCGACGCTGGCCTGGGTCTGCCGCAGCTGGCCAACCACGCGTGGATCGAGCAGGCGCGCGACGTAGAGAAAGGTATCGTCGAAGGCCCGCAGGCGGACCACCGCTGCGACGTAGTTCTCCTCCGGGAAAACCGAAATCTCGGGTTTATCCTCGCCGACATTGTCGAGCAATTCCTTTGGCGGGGTCGCAAAGGCTTGCCTGATGCCGGTTTGCGCGGACACCACCACGTTGCCTTCCTTGTCGAGCAGCATGGTGCCCGGCAAATTGCGCTTGGAGGCACTCGCCGTCAGCAATTCCAGAAACGTACGCCGGTCCTGCACGAACAACGGCCACGCGTTGGCGATATCATTGGCCATGCCCAGGATGTCGCCATTGATGAGCTGCGCGTGCTCGTAGGTGTAGGCGCGCGCGATGATCAGCGAATTCTGGATCACCTCCCGCGTCGGGCCCGAGAATAGCCGGTCGAGACCGCGATCGATGGTGACGTTGGCGACGATCGCCACCAGCACCGCCGGCAGCACGGCAATCACCGAGAACAGACCCACGATCTGGACGTGCAGCCTTGCCGCCGCCTTGCCACGGCGCCGCGCCTGCACCACCAGCCAGACTTCGCGGATAATGATAGCAACCAGCAGCAGGATGGTCGCGGCATTGATCAGCAGGAAGGAGTAGACGACGTTGCGCGAAGGTTCGATCGGCGTCAGGCCGCTGAGCACCACAAAGGTCAGGAACGCCGACAGCAGCGCGATCCCGACCGCAAACGGCGCCACCCATTTCCGCAGGATTCCTCCTGTGGATTGGGCAAGCGACGGGTCAAACGTAGGCGCCGAGGTGTCTGCGGTGGTCATTCCGGCAATCGGTGATTTGAAAGACTTTGTGTCCGCCTGCCGCGGACTGATGCATTCATATCACAATGTTGCCAAATTGCGACAATTCCGCGGCGCAGCCCGCCGCGAAAGCGTTCTGTACCAGCATTTCGAAGAGATCTAACGGGCTACCCCCCGCTGCGATAGACCTGAATATCCAGATCCCTGATCTTCTTCCGCAGCGTGTTGCGGTTGAGGCCGAGCAAGTCGGCGGCGCGGATTTGGTTGCCCCGTGTCGCCGCGAGCGCCGCCGTGAGCAGCGGCACCTCGATTTCCTTGAGGATACGATGGTAGAGGCCCGGCGGCGGCACGCCGTTCGGGAAGCCCGAGAAGTGCGAGGACAGGTAGGCCTCGACCGCGCCGCCGAGATTCTCGACGCCGAGCGGCGCATTGCCCCCCGAGGCCACGGCCGGCGGCGCCAACTCGCCGTCGATCACTGAACCCGTGATGACGTCCTGCGGATAGAGCGCTGCCAGCCGGCGTGCGAGATTTTCGAGCTCGCGCACGTTGCCGGGCCAGCGATGCTGCTTGAGCCGCTCCAGCGCCAGCGTGTCCAGCTTCTTGGGAGGCAGCCCGTCTTTCTCGGCGAGCGAGAAGAAATGCCGGATCAGGTCGGGCAGATCCTCGATGCGCTCGCGCAGCGGCGGCAGCCGCAGCGGCACCACATTGAGGCGGAAGAACAGGTCTTCCCGGAACAGGCCCTGCTGGATCAGGATGCGCAAATCCTTGTTGCTCGCCGCCACGATCCGCACGTCGGTCTTGATCGGGGTGCGCCCGCCGACCGTGGTGTATTCGCCCTGCTGCAGTACCCGCAGCAACCTGGTCTGCGCTTCCATCGGCATGTCGCCGATCTCGTCGAGAAACAGCGTACCGCCCTCGGCCTGTTCGAACCGGCCGGAAGCCCGCGTATTGGCGCCGGTGAACGCACCGCGTTCATGGCCGAACAGCTCAGACTCGATCAGATCGCGCGGGATCGCCGCCATGTTGACCGCCACGAAGGGGCCGTTGCGCCGCTTGCCGTAATCATGCAGCGCACGGGCGACCAGTTCCTTGCCGGTGCCGGACTCGCCGGAGATCATCACCGTGAGGTCGGTCTGCATCAGACGCGCCAGCACGCGGTAGATTTCCTGCATCGCCGGCGAGCGGCCGACCAGCGGAATAGAATCGAATTCGCCTTCGTCGGCAGAACTCGCCACGCGCTCCTTCGGCTCCGCCAAGGCGCGCCCGACGATGGTGATCAGCTCCTTCAGGTCGAACGGTTTCGGCAGATATTCATAGGCGCCGCGCTCCGAGGCCCGGATCGCCGTCATGAAGGTGTTCTGCGCGCTCATGACGATGACGGGAAGGTTCGGCCGCATCTTCTTGATCCGCGGCAACAGGTCGAACGCGTTCTCGTCGGGCATCACGACGTCGGTGATGACGAGGTCGCCCTCGCCCTGGCTCACCCATCGCCACAGCGTCGCCGCGTTTCCGGTCAGGCGCACCTCGTATCCGGCGCGCGAGAGAGCCTGGTTTAGAACTGTGCGGATGGCGGTGTCGTCATCAGCGACAAGTATGCTACCTGCGGGCATCATTATTCCTCATCTTGCGGCCTGTGAGGCAGGCGACGGCGTACCCGAAACGTCATCGCGATTGCTTTGGTCGAATTGCTTGGTGGCGCTGAACATCGGCAGCAGCACGCGGAACGTGGTCTTCCGCGGCTGGGATTCGCATTCGATGATACCGCCGTGATCGCCGACGATTTTTGCGACGAGCGCGAGACCGAGCCCGCTGCCGGTTTGTTTGGTGGTCACGAACGGGTCGAACAGGTTCGGCAACAGGTCTTCCGGCACGCCGGAGCCGTTGTCCTTGACGCAGAATTCAAGCGGCAGCGACACCCGCGACTTCTTGCCTGGCACCGACAGGCGGACCCCCGGGCGGAATGCGGTGGTAAGCTGGATTTCGGCATCGCTGCCGAGATCGGCGACCGCCTCGGCGGCGTTCTTCACCAGATTGAGGAATACCTGAATGAGCTGGTCCTGATTGGCCAGCACCGGCGGCAGCGAAGGATCGTATTCCTCGACGAAGCGGACGTTGCGGGCAAAGCCCGACTGCGCCAGCCGTTTGACGTGGTCGAGCACGGAATGAATGTTGACGGGACCGCGCGCCACCGGCCGGTCGTCGCCGAACACTTCCATGCGGTCGACCAGCGTGACGATACGGTCGGCCTCGTCGCAGATCAGCCGCGTCAGCATACGGTCCTCGGACGAGGCCGCCTGCTCGAGCAATTGCGCCGCACCGCGAATGCCGGACAGCGGGTTCTTGATTTCATGCGCCAGCATCGCCGCCAGCGCGATCACCGAACGCGCCGCGCTCCGATGCGTCAATTGCCGGTCCATCTTGTCGGCGATGGTGCGCTCCTGCAGCATCACGACGATGTGGCCCGGCCGCTCCGTCAGCGGCGCGACGTGAAGATCGACCTGGCGGTCGCCGCCGATCCTGGGCGTGCCGAGATCGACCTTGTATTCGTTGACCGGCGAGCCGCTCGATCGCACCTGATCGATCAGCGCCAGCAGCGGACTGCCGAAGGGCACCAGTTCCTTCAGCGACTGCCGTTGCAGGAACTGGGTCGAAATCTCGAAGAACGATTCGGCGGCGATGTTGGCGTCGATGATGCGCCCGTCGGGCGCGATCAGCAGCACCGGATTCGGCAGCGCATTGAGAATCGCATCGCTTTCGGACGGCAGTCGCCGGCGTTGTTCTGCGGCCGAATTCATGCTGCAGCACTCCATGCAAAATCGTCGTAGGCGTCCTGCAGCGATCGATGTACCCGGTGCGGATCCTCCGACGTCAGTATCTTTTGCCGCCAGCTCTTGAGTGTCTCCGCCGGCGCGCGGCTGCATTCGGCAGCGATCTCAAGCGCCCAGCCGAGATGCTTGCGCGCGTGCTTGAGGCCGATGCGCAAACCGTAGAGGCGGCAGACTTCGTCATAGAGCGCGCGGATGTGAGCGAGTTGTTCGGCCAGCGAAGGGGCGGCTTCGGACTTTCCGGTTTCCAGTTGGCGTCCGATCTGGCCGGGCAGCCAGGGCTGCCCCTGCGCACCGCGGCCGATCATCACGGCATCGGCGTCAGACATTTCGAGCGCGCTGACCGCCTTCTCGAACGACGTGATGTCGCCATTGACGACGAGCGGCACCGTGATCGCATCCTTGACCGCGCGCACCGCGCTCCAGTCCGCCTCGCCCTTGTAGAACTGGCAGCGCGTGCGGCCGTGTACCGTGATCATCTGCACGCCGGCGGCTTCCGCGCGGCGCGCGAGTTCGGGGGCGTTGAGCGAGCCGTGATCCCAGCCGAGGCGCATCTTCAGCGTCACCGGAACCCTGACGGCAGCGATCGTCGCGTCGATCAGCTTGAGCGCATGGTCGAGATCGCGCATCAGCGCTGAGCCGGACTGGCCGCCGGTCACGTGACGTGCCGGGCAACCCATGTTGATATCGATGATGTCGGCGCCGGCAGCCTCGGCAATCCTCGCCCCTTCCGACATCCAGTGGGTCTGGCAGCCTGCAAGCTGAACCACATGCGGGCCGATCCCGGTCGCCTCGCAGCGCAATACCGACATCGGCCGGCCATGCACGAGATCGTCGCTGGCGGTCATCTCGGAGACGACGAGTCCCGCCCCAAGGGCGGCGGCAAGGCGCCGAAAGGGTGCATCGGTAATGCCGGACATCGGCGCCAGGAGAACCCGGTTGGCGATGGAAATATCGCCTATCTTCAACGTCTTAGGGCGTGGGTCGTCCAGGCCGGTCACGGTGTTCTCATTGGTCTGGCAGCAGCGGCATTGCTACTGTCGGCGCATATTGTGAGCACAAATCTTGTGCAGTCAAGTTCCATGCCTACACTTTAGACAGTTCTATCATTTGTGCAAGTGCACTGCAACAAAAACTGCTTTTCCCACAGCTATTGGGAAACGCTCTGTTTTTACGCATTCGGCATGGTAAGGGCTGTGCGCCGCAGGGGCCCGTTCCCCTCTCCTCAACCCGATCCGTCCGTAACCAGAGTCAAATGCCGAAACCTGAGCGTACAGCAGCCATCCTCGTCGCAGCCGGGCGCGGACTTCGCGCCGGCGCGGGAGGGCCCAAACAATACCGCACGATTGGCGGGCAGACCGTGATCTTCCGGGCGATGGAAGCGTTCTGCCGCCACCCCGAAATCTTCGCCGTGCAGCCGGTTGTGAATCCCGACGACACAGCGGTCTTCAACGAGGCCGTCGCCGGATTGCGCCATCAAACACCCACCAATGGCGGCGCGACGCGCCAGGCCTCGGTGCACGCCGGCCTCGAGGCGCTGGCCAGCGAGAAGCCCGACATCGTTCTGATCCACGACGCGGCGCGACCATTCGTGACACCGGCCGTGATTTCGCGCGCGATCGACGCCGCCGGCCGCACCGGCGCTGCGGTTCCCGCAATCGCCGTCACCGATACGATCAAACAGGTTGGTGAGGCCGGCAATGTCGAGGCCACACCGGACCGCGCGCGGCTGCGCATCGCACAGACGCCGCAGGCGTTTCGTTTCGACGTGATCCTCGAAGCGCATCGCCGCGCCGCGCGCGAGGGCCGCAGCGATTTCACCGATGATGCCGCGCTCGCCGAATGGGCGGGATTGACGGTGGCGACCTTTGAAGGCGATCCTGCGAACATGAAGCTCACGACCCCTGAAGATTTCGTCCGCGAGGAAGCCCGCCTCGGCGCCATGCTCGGCGACATCAGGACCGGCACCGGCTACGACGTGCACGCCTTCGGCGACGGCGATCATCTGATGATCTGCGGCGTCCGCGTGCCGCACACGCGCGGCTTTCTCGCCCATTCCGATGGCGACGTCGGCCTGCACGCCATGGTCGACGCCATCCTCGGCGCGCTGGCGGACGGCGATATAGGTTCGCACTTCCCGCCCAGCGATCCGCAGTGGAAAGGCGCCGCTTCCGACAAGTTCCTCAAATATGCGGTCGATCGCGTCACCGCGCGTGGCGGCCGCATTGCCAATCTTGAGGTCACCTTGATCTGCGAGCGGCCCAAGATCGGACCGCTGCGCGATGTCATGCGCGCGCGCATCGCAGAGATCACCGGGCTCGACATTTCCCGCGTCGCCGTCAAGGCGACCACCAGCGAACGGCTTGGCTTTACCGGCCGCGAGGAAGGCATCGCCGCGACCGCGAGCGCCACCATCCGTCTTCCCTGGAGCGAATAGAATGAGCGGCAGCGACGCCCGCGCCCTCTCCCGCTCGCTGCTCGATCTGTGCCGGATGCGCAAGCTGACGATTGCGACCGCGGAATCCTGCACCGGCGGCCTGGTCGCGGGCGCGCTCACGGATATTCCCGGCTCCTCCGACGTCATCGACCGCGGCTTTGTCACATACTCCAACGAGGCCAAGCGCGCGATGCTCGGCGTCAAGGTGACGACGCTGGCGACCTTCGGTGCGGTCAGCAAGGAAACCGCCACCGCGATGGCGGTCGGCGCGCTGGAGAAGGCAGGCGTCGATCTGGCCGTCTCCATCACCGGCATTGCCGGTCCCGGTGGCGCCACACCCGGCAAGCCGGTTGGGCTCGTGCATTTCGCGGTCGCCTCGCGCGACGGCCGCATCCTGCATCGCGAACATCGCTTTGGCGCCATCGGCCGCACCAGCGTGCGCCAGCGCTCCGTGGTCGAGGCGCTGCGCATGCTGATGGAGCTGGCGCGCGGACCGCAGGCATCCGTCAAGCCGCGCCGCGAGGCCGTGAGCCGGCTCCGCCCGCGTGTCGCGCGTTCGACCCGGGGCAGCGCCGTCAAGCGACGACGGCCCCCGAGATCCTAGCGATCCGCCTCATCACTTCGCCGCGGCCAACGCCTTGGCGCGGGTTTCGCTGAGCGAAGCCGCCGGCGTCAACGCCTCCGGGCTGATCGTGAGTTCGATGATCGCCGGCAAGCGCGACGCCACCGCCTCGTCGAAGGCCTTTGCAAAATCCTCCGTACGGTCGACCCGGGCGCCGAAGCCGCCAAAAGCACGCGCGAGCGCGGCGAAATCAGGGTTCGCCAGATTGGTGCCGGACACCCGGCCGGGATAGTGCCGCTCCTGATGCATGCGGATGGTACCGTACATACCGTTGTTGCAGACGATCACGATGAGGGGCAGCCGATTTTCGACCGCGGTCATGAACTCGTTGCCGGTCATCTGGAAGCAGCCGTCGCCGGCGAATGCGATCACCGGCCGGTTCGGGTGCAGATGCTTGGCCGCAACCGCCGCCGGCAAGCCGTATCCCATTGAACCTGATGTCGGCGCCAGCTCGGTCCGGAACTGCCGATAGCGCCAGAAGCGATGAACCCAGACCGCGTAATTGCCGGCGCCGTTGCAGATGATCGCATCCTCCGGCAGACGCTCACTGAGATCGCGCACGATCCGCGAAAGCTGAACATCGCCGGGTGAACGGGTCGGCTCGTTGAAGGCGAGATAGTCAGCATGCGCCGCCTTGAGTTCGTCGCCGCGCGGCTGATGCTTCGGCTTCAGCCTGGCTATCGCAGCCGCGAACGCCGCGCTCCCCGAAATGATGCCCAGTTTCGGCGCATAGACGCGGCCGATTTCTTCCGGATCCGGATAGACGTGAACCAGCGGCTGCTTCGGCTGCGGAATGTCGAACAGGCTGTAGCCCGATGTCGTGATTTCCCCGAGCCGGGCGCCGAGCGCAATGATCAGATCGCTGTCACGAATCCGTTCGGCGAATTTCGGGGAGATGCCGATGCCGACATGGCCGGCGTACGCAGCGTGCAGATTGTCAAAATAATCCTGGCACCGGAATGAAGCGCTGACGGGCACCTCATGCGCGGTCGCGAAGGTTTCGAGGTCGCGGCGTGCTTTATCGCTCCATCCGCCACCACCGACGATCAGCAACGGCTTGCGCGCCGCGGCCAGCAACTCCTCGAATTGTTGCAGGCTTTCTGCGCCGGGTGCAACGGTCTGCGGTTTGTATGGCTGCGCATCCGGAACATCAGCCTCGTCGGTCAGCATGTCCTCGGGCAGCGCCAGCACCACCGGACCGGGCCGGCCGGACGTCGCGGTATAAAACGCCCGCGAGATGAATTCGGGAATTCGCCGCGCGTCGTCGATCTGGGCGACCCATTTGGTCATCGGCCCGAACATCTGCCGGTAGTCGATTTCCTGGAACGCTTCGCGTTCCATCATGTCCCGCCCGACCTGGCCGAGCAGCAGGATCATCGGCGTCGAATCCTGAAACGCGACATGAACGCCCGCGGAGGCGTTGGTGGCGCCGGGGCCGCGCGTCGCAAAGGCAATGCCGGGCTTTCCGGTGAGCTTGCCATAGGCGTCCGCCATCATGGCCGCGCCGCCCTCATGCCGGGAATTGACGAAGTGGACTCGCTGGTTCTGGTACATGCCGTCCAGCGCCGCCAGAAAACTTTCACCGGGCACACCGAACACGGTGTCGGCGCCGTGCAGGGCCAGTTGATCGATCAGAATATGCCCGCCGGTTCGCATGGGTGCCTTGATGTCCATCACCTCGTCCTTCCGTTCCGCAAGTCGTTTGGCATTCAATTTCCTTGATTTCGATCGTTCGGCCGGACGCGAGCCTCGACGCCGGTGACGGCCTCGTAAGCCTTGATCACGGCGGTGCAGGACTCGCCGTCATGGCCGAGCAAGGCGGCTTGCCGGTAGGTCTGGTGCACGGCATCGGCCATGAAACCCGGCAATCCGGCATCTTCCAGCCAGCGCGCGTAATAGCGCACATCCTTGCGGGCGTTCGCCAGCGACATCAGCGGGGTAAAGTCGCCGTCGAGCGTCGCCTGGCCGTAGAGGTCGAGCATGCCGCTCTTGCCGCCCGCGGCCGAGATGATGGTGATCAGCTGCTTGAGATCGAGGCCATCCTTCGCCGCCAGCGCAAACCCCTCGCACCACGCCGCAACGTTGGCAAACGCGATGTAGTTGTGGATCAGCTTGAGGCGGATGGCGTGGCCGAGCGGGCCGATGTGGAAGATGTTCTCCGCATAGCGCTCGAAATAGGGCCTGAGCTCGCCGAGCAAATCGGCCTCCCCGCCGTAGAGCACGTTGACCTTGCCGGCGTCCGCGTGCTTCGGGGTTCGCGTCATCGGCGCCTCGGCATAACGCCCGCCGGCTGCACGGACCAGCCGATCGAGTTTATCGACCATTTGCGGGCTGCCGGTGGTGTGATCGACGACGACGAAATTCGGCGCCGGGCGGGCGAGCAGTCCGTCGGGTCCCATCAGCAGCGCCTCGACGTCCTCGGCGGCATTGACGCAAATCATGATGATGCGGCATTCGCCAATGTCGCGAAGACCGCCCGCCGCCGACGCTCCCTGGGATTTGGCAATGGCAACCGCCTCAGGGTTCAGGTCGTAGGCCGTGACAGCGACGCCCTTGGCCACGAGGTTCTTGACCAGCCCGCGTCCCATTCCGCCAAGGCCGATGAATCCCACGCGCTCCAATGTCGTCATGTCACGCCCGCTTTCCATAGACCACATCGGCCCGCTTCTCGAATGCCGCGGCAAAGCGGTGGAACGCGGTGTCGAACATCGTGCCCATCAGCATCGCCAGCATCCGGCTCTTGAATTCGTAGGAGATGAAGAATCCGACATCGCAATCGGTTTCGGATTTGGGCTCGAAGCTCCAGCGGTTTTCGAGATTGCTGAACGGCCCCTTCAAATACTCCACCAGGATCTTCAGATTCGCACGATCGAGCGTCACCCGGCTGGTGAAGGTTTCCCGCACCAGCTTGAACGACACCGTCATGTCGGCAACCACGATCTCGGTGCCGTCGGGCTGCGCCATGCGCTGACGGATTTTCAGCGAATGGCATAACGGCACGAATTCCGGATAGCGCTCGACGTCGGCGACCAGATCGAACATCTGCTGGGCGGTGTGATGCGCCCGCCGCTTGCTTGAAAACCTCGGCATCGGCTATCTCAGCGGGATCGCGCCGCGCGCGCTGCCTGCAGCTTGGCGAAATCATCGCCGGCGTGATGCGAAGAGCGGGTCAGCGGGCTCGCCGACACCATCAGGAACCCCTTGGTGTAGGCGACCTTCTCGTATCCTGCGAACTCGTCCGGGGTGACGTAGCGCATCACGGCGTGGTGCTTGCGGG